>NZ_JAPFGB010000013.1:0-39489 GCF_026241095.1 Saccharopolyspora sp. NFXS83
CTGCCACAACGACTTCCTTCCTCGGTCTGCACGAGCAGACCAGACTCGGAAGCCTCCGGACAAACGGGGGAAGCTCATCGACGTCCGGCGCTGGCCTGATGGCAGCCGGTAATCCTTCGATCGCAGTATGTGTGGGAGTTCGCTGGATCGCGGTTCGCCGTGTGAGACACGGCAAGGTGAGTGCACTGGCTGGCGGTGACGTGGCTAGGGTGGCGTCCGTGAAGGAGTTCATCGCCTGGAAACGCCGCCGAACCGCGCTCGTCGCGCTTCCGGTGGCGCTGCTGGGGTTTCTCCTGTTGCAGATCGTCTTGTTGCCCGCCCACGGCACGCCGGCGCATGACGCTGTGATGTCCGGGCCTGCTGCTCCGGCTAGTGTTGCGTCCCATGTAGAGCAGCGGCAGGCAACGGCTCCAGATCATGGTGGTGCCGGTCACGCGCACGCCGGCGACGGTCACGGTCCTCACCAGGGGGAGCCGGTGTGCCACGCTGTGCCCAGCTATGCCGACGTCGTTCCGAGTCGCTTCTGGGATGACGAGTTCACGAAGCTTGGTCTAAGCGTTCTGGTCGTTTTGGTGGCTGGAGTGCTGGCGGATTCGCTTGTCTTGCCGCGGTCGCCGTCGTGTCACCGCGGATGGTGCTCACGCCCGCTTTGGCGACCTGCTGGGGTGGACCTTCTGACACGCGTGTGTATCGCCCGAACTTGATTTCACTCGCAGCGTCGCGCGCCTCGTAGGCGTATCCCAAAATTCTGCCACTTCCGTGGCGAGGGCATGTCGCCTTGTGGGATTGCGTTTTTCGCTGGGCGGACCGCAGTGCTGCTCGAATCCTCTCGTTATGTTCGGTTTTGAATCGCACTGATGTCTCGCGGCGCTGACCGCTTGCTTGTCTCTTGGCAACGTGTCTTTCAGCGAGTGCGGCTGCGCATGGACGCGCCGTATTCAGGAGGTTCCCAGTGATCCATGATTCGGTAATCAGTTGTGTCGGATCGACCCCGATGGTCCGTCTCGACCGTTGTTTCCCAGACCCCGACGTAGAGGTGATCGCCAAACTGGAAATGCTCAACCCCGGCGGCAGCATGAAGGATCGACCCGCCCGGTTCATCGTCGAGCAGGGCCTGAGAGAAGGTGCCCTGCGCCCAGGAATGCGCCTGGTAGAGAGCACCTCCGGCAATCTCGGAATCGCGTTGGCGATGGCGGCCGGCCTGCATGGGTTGGCATTTACCGCCGTGGTCGACCCCAAAACGTCACAGGCCAATCTGCGCTTGCTGGAGCTGTTCGGGGCCGACGTGGAGATGGTGACCGAACCCGACGAGGCAGGTGGGTACCTGCACACCCGAGTCCGTCGCGCACGGGAACTGGTCGATGCCGCCTCAAACGCGGTGTTGGTGAACCAGTACGCCAATGAGCTCAACTGGCGCTCCTACCACGACACCGCCGGGCAGGAAATCCTCGATGCCATCGACGGCACGGTCGACTACCTGGTGGCGGCGGTGTCCACGACGGGGTCCATCCAGGGCATCGCGCGTCGGCTGCGGCAGGAACATCCGAAACTCAACGTGGTGGCGGTGGATGCCGTGGGGTCGGTCATCTTCGGCGCTCAGGCCGGGCCACGCCAGCTGCCTGGTTTCGGTGCCAGTCGTGTGCCCGAGATCCTCAATGCTGAGGAGATCGACGAGGTGGTGCACGTCGGTGACGCGGAGTCGGCAGCCGGGTGCCGGCACCTTCTGTCGACGGAGAAGATCTTCGCAGGAGGGTCGTCAGGTGCGGTCGTCGCCGGGATCGAGCACCTGGCGTCACGGCTCAACCATCCGGCGCGGGTGGTCACGGTGTTGCCCGATCGAGGTGAGCGCTACCTCGATCTCGTCTATGACGATGCGTGGGTCGCCAGCCTCCGTGATCCGTGGCAGGAAACGGAAACGGCGGTCAGCACGTGACCGGCACACTCCAGACCCGCCCACGAGAGCAGGTTCCCAGGCAACGAGCCTTGAACGTCCACCGCAGGAACTTGATGTTGCTGTGGGCGGGACAGTTCGTGAACACCGCCGGGTTGATGATGCTGGTGCCGATCATGCCCTTCTACCTGAAGGACATGGGCATCCGGGGAGTCGCGGAAACGCAGACGTGGGCTGGGGTGGCCATCGCCGCCCCGGCCTTGGCCCTGACTGTGGCGACCCCGTTGTGGGGTCGACTCGGTGATCGGGTCGGCCGCAAGTGGATGGTCGTGCGAGCTCTGCTGGGACTGGCCTCGGCGATGGTGGTCATGGCCTTGGCGTTCAGCCCAGTGGTGTTGGTCGCGGGCCGCTTGCTGCAGGGCGCCCTTGGTGGGGTTGTCGAGGCCGCCGCGGCGTTCGCGGGATCAGCCGGTTCGGATAAGAAGCGTGGCTCGTCGCTGGGCAAATCGTTCAGCGCGACCGCCGCCGGGGCCTTGGTCGGACCGATCGCCGGTGGCTTGTTCGTCGGTGCTGGCGGCTTGCGGCAGCTCATGTTCGTGATAGCCGTCGCTGCGGTTGTGCTTGCCGTGGGCTGTGCCGTCGGCCTAGGGGAACCGGAGCGAGCACGGCCCAGCGGACGTGAACGGTCGCGGAAGAACCGGCGTGGCGTGTTGAGCGTTCCCGGCGCCGTGCCGCTGGCGTTGGCTGCCGTTGGCGTCTACTTCGGTGTCTACGGGCTGATTCCTGTTTTCGCCGAACACGTCAGCGGGATCGTCACCGCGCCGAACTCCGCGAGCCTGTGGGTGGGTGTGCTCCATTCGGTGATGTGGGGCGCCACGCTGCTCGGGTCGTTCTGGTGGGGTAAGCGCAACGATGTCACCGGCCGCCCCGTCCGTGCCTTTGCCCTGGCGGCGGGCGGTTGCGCTGTCAGCATCGCGGCGGTGGTGCTTCCGCTGGGACCGCTGGCAGTGATCCCGCTACGTCTGGTGCAGGGGTTCTGCTTCGCCGCGCTCGCTCAATCGCTGTTCCTGCACTTCAGCCATCATGCACCGGAGGAACGGAAGAGTTCGCTGGTCAGCACGGCCAACAGCTTCCTGCTGATCGGGCAATCCGCCGGACCCTTGTTGGCGGGGCCGTTGGTGCTAACGATGCCCGTCAGTGGTGCTGTGCTCGTGATGGCCGCCGCCTCCGGCCTGGCCTGCGTGCTTGCGCTCGGTCCTGCCCGCGCGGAGAAACACGCCGCTGCAGGCAGTGTTGGTCACGATCGCGAGACTGGGGAGGAGACGACTCAGCTTCCCGCTGTTGAACCCGCGATCGTGGATGCCCCGAGCAAAACCACGCAGGGGCCCAACTCGATCTGTCCTGGCGTCAACGTGCGTCCATTCGGCGCATGGATGCTCGCGCCCGAGCGCTTGCATCGCCTCGCCGACCGGCGCGCCACACCGTGGGACCGGACCGACGGCAGGCCGGATGCCCGGCGAGCCGTGCATGTCGTGGACGAGTGGAAGCGGAACGGCGTAGTCGTCCGTCAGCCCCAGGAGGCCCTGTACGCCTATGAGCAAACCGGGCCGCTGGGATGGCAACGCGGCTTGATATCGGCCGTGCACCTCGACAGCCGATTGCTGCCGCACGAGGACGTGAGCCCCGTTCGAGCGGAGGACATGGCCGAGTTCATGCGAGCCAGCGGCATGAATTTCCCGCCGATTCTGCTCGGGTACTCCGGTGATGGGCGAACGACCGAACACCTCGACACCGCGACTCGACACGCGCCGGTTGCCCAATTGTTCACCACAGACGGGCAGGAACACCGCGTTTGGCGTGTCCAGAGCAGTGCGGCGCATGCCGCGATCACCGACGAGCTCCGGACACGGCCGGCGTTCATCGCCGACGGCCATCATCGGTACACCGCGGCGCGGCAGTTCCGTAGGCAGCTCTACGCCGCCGGATATGGTCGCGGCCCATGGGACTACCTGCCGGGCGTTCTCGTCGACACCCAGTACAGCCCCCTGCAGATGGGACCTCTGCACCGCGAACTGCCCTACGTGAATCCCCGCCACATCCTTGCAGCGGCGGCGAGGTGCTTCCGGATCACGGCGCTGAGAGGCCCGCTGGAGGAGTGGATCGATGTGCTCCGGGCACACGCTCGTCGAGGGCCTGCTTTCATTATCGCCACACGGCAGGAAACATTTCTGCTCACTGATCCGCATCCGGGATTCCTGAACGACGCTGTGGGCCGGTTGCCGGATCCTGTTCGAACCATGCATCTCACCGTGCTTGATTCCTTGATCAACAAGGTGTGGGCGGTACCTGAGCAGGACATCCGTTACGAGCCCAGCGCCACCTGCGCGGTGCGCCGGGTGCACGAGCACGGCGGACTCGCCATCCTCGTCATGCCCCCGACCCAACGAAGCCTGCAGGCCGCAGCGGCAGCGGGCAGCCGCCTGCCCTACAAGGCAACGACTTTTGGGCCGAAGCCCCATCCGTCTTTGGTGCTGCGCACCCTCGGCACCTTCCCGGGTGAAGTGAGCTGTCGTGCAGCTTGAGGAGACGGCAACCTCGCGCAGCGCTTGTCGAACACCACGAAGGTGCGAGCGCTTTAGGATGGAGGTCGTGCGAACCCGGTCAGTGTCCGGCCCGTGGTGGCTGTTGCTGTTGCTCGCCTTCGGTGTGGTGGCCATGCACCACGCGCCGATCGCGCATGCCGACGGGACGCCATCGCACGGTACGCCGCCTGCGGTCAGCACCGAGCACCGATCCGCGGGGCCGGGCCAGCCCATGTCAGCCAGTGTCGGTGGCGATACGGCCACCCATGTCCCTGTCGTCTCCGCTGGCGACAAGTCGGGTATGGAACACGGCTTGCTGCACCTGTGCCTAGCGGTCCTGGCAGGAGCCGCCGCTGTCGCCATCGCGTCGCTGGCACTGCGGACCCTGCCCGCGACTGCTTCGCTTCGAGCATCGACCCCGACGAGCATCGGACGCGCCCGACCTCCACCGCCGGTTCCTCGAAGACTTGCCGAGCTGTGCGTCCTTCGACTGTGAGCATCCGCCTCCCGTAACGATCACGGGGACTGTTGCGGGCACGTGCTCAGGTTGAAATCGCATTGAATACGCATGACGAAGGAACCTCAGAATGAAGATTATTCGCGTAGCGGGCGTTTCGATCACAGCGGCAGTCGCGGCTGTCCTGCTCGCCGGGTGTACCGGCTCCGATCAAGCCATGCCCGGCATGGATCACGGCACTCCGCCGAGTGCCTCGCAGCCGCCTGCCGAAGCCGGCCAGCACAACGATGCCGACATGGCCTTCGCGCAAGGCATGATTCCCCACCACACTCAAGCGATCAAGATGTCGCAACTGGCACCGGAGCGGGCGCAGTCCGAGCAGGTGAAGAACCTCGCTCGCCAGATCGAAGCCGCCCAAGGCCCGGAGATCGACACGCTGACCGGGTGGCTAAAGGGTTGGGGAGCCCCGGCACCGCAGAGCGGCATGTCCGGCATGGACCACGGTGACATGCCAGGCATGGAACATGGCGGCATGCAGGGCATGATGGCCCCGGAGGACATGCAGACGCTCCAAGAAGCCAAGGGCGCCGAGTTCGACCGCATGTTCCTAGAGATGATGATCAAGCACCATGAGGGCGCGGTGGGCATGGCCCGGACCGAGCTGGCTCAAGGTCAGTTCTCCGAAGCCAAGCAAATGGCCGAGCAGATTATCAGCAGTCAGCAGGCCGAGATCAAGACCATGCAGGACCTGCTGAAGCAAGGCTGACACGGTCGACGGTGCCGCTCGTCCGTATCAGCGGGCGGCACCGTCACGCCTACCGGATCACCACGCCGGGCGCGGTCGTGGTCGTCTCCGGCGACACCCGCGTCTACGACGAGGTCCAAAGACCTCGCGCGCGGCGCCGACGTGCTGGTGCACGAAGCCTGCCGCGCCACCTCGCTGGCGCCGTACGTCGAGGGCTCCGCTTTCGAGACGATCTTCAGTTACCACGCCGACACCGTCGCCCTCGGCGCGCTGGCCGAGAAGGCCGGAGTGGGGCAGCTGGTGCTCAACCACCTCATCCCCGCGCCGGAGAGCGACGAGGACCGCGCCGCCCACGAGCAGGAGGTGCGCGACGGCGGCTGGACCGGCCCGGTCCTCGTCGGCTCCGACCTCGATTCAGTCGTGCTCGGCGGCTGACGGCCTAGACCAGGGGAAACTTTGCCTGCCCACGAAACCGGAATCCTCCTGGACGACGGTGATGAACCGCCTGGAGCACCGAGAACCCTCACCGTCGTCCTCTTCGGTCCGTCCCGGAGCCCCGGATCCGTGTTGTGAGCCGTCGACCGCTGCGCGATCCCTTGGAGCGCAGAACGTCGCGGTACTGCCGAATCAGTTGGGCCGCAAGGGATCGCGTAGCAGTGCCTGGTGAAATCCGGCCTGGCCGGGTACGCGCCGGCCGGGCTGTGGTCGTTCGGCGAACCGCACTGGAACGAGCAGGGGGACGCGTGAACCCGCGCGATCCGGACGGGCTGTCCGCAATCAGCTGGTGGGGCGGTTGTCCTGCGGGCGTTGCAGAGTTTGGAACTGGTCGATCCAGGCGTAGCCGCGGCCGGGTAGCCCGTCGGGTCCCGGCTGGACGGTCTTGGAGGCGAAGACGCTGTTGAACAGCCACGGCGTCTTGTCCGCGTTGAAGCCCTGCACCATCGGGTCGTCCTGCGCGATGCCGTAGGAAGCGAAGGCGAGCCTGCCCGTGTCCCGCAACAGCTGGACTTGATCGCGCAGGAAGTGCTTGTGCTGTTCGTACCACGGGCTCATCGAGCACAAGTCGTTCCACTGCCGCTGCGGCACCGGGGTGTCGATCGCCGCGCGCACCGCCTTCCACACCGGAGTTCCAGCCGGGAAGCCGTACCGCCGGGCGTACTCGGCCGGTACCGGCTTGCGGAGCTGCTTCTTCCACAACAGCACCAAGGAGAATTCGGTGACCAGGATTCGCTGGTCGCCGCGCAGCTTCGGCAGCACGTAGTCGAGGTAGGCGTTGGTGCCCTCCGGCGCGTCCACATGGGGGTGGATGTCGACGCCCTCGATCTCCGGGGTGCGCCGGGCGAAGTCGAGCCAGCGGGCGGTGGCGTTCGTCTGCTCGTCAGGCCGGTCGAGGTGGTTCAGCGCGCCCAGGAACAGGTGGGTGCGGCAGCCCTCGGGGAAGTGGCGCCGCCGGTAGTCGATGACGTGCCGCGTCAGAATCTCGTAGTACTCGTTGAGCCGCTCCGTTCGGTCGGATCGACGAGTCTCCAGGAACGGTTCGTTGCCGACGCAGAGCAGCTCCACCCGGTCCATGACCGCTGGCAGGACCTTGTCGAGCCGGGCGAGGTCGGCGTTCATCGCCGGGCTGCCGGGGCGCGGGAGTGGGCGATCGCTGTTCTGGAACTTCAGTGACAGGGCGGTGCCGTAGCCCCGGTCCGCCGCCTCCAGGAGCAGGCGCAGCTCGGGCTGCTGAGCGGGGTCGCCCTGGTCGGTCTTGTGCATCGTGACGAAGCCGCGCAGCCAGCTGCTGTTCATCGCTTCCAGCTCGGGGAAGGTCACTGTGTCCGTTGCACCATTGAAGTTCGCCCCCAGCACCCCGTCCGGGATCCCCGTTGGACCCGGTTTAACCGGTTCGCCCGCCTTTCGCGGCGCTGGCGACGAATTGACTGGGGAGCGTTCAGCTTCACAGCCTGCCAAGCCGATGCTAGCCGATGCCAGCAATGCTGCCAGCTGCCGCCGCGACAACGTCAACTGCCCGTACTGTTGCATGATCACCTTCACTGTGGCGGTTCGGATACCGCCGGGGAGTGTGCCTTTGGCACTGTTCGACTTGTTTCGACGGGTGACCCGACGCGTTGCAGCCGTCGTCCGCTGGACGCGCCGAAGGGCGTGGTGGTTGTCCGGTCGGCGATGGGGAACTCGCGGCAACCCGCGCCCTGGACTCTTGGGTGCGCGGAGAAAGTGCACGGCCTCGGCGATTTCTTCGGCGTAACCGTGCAACCTCAGACCGGCCAATTCGTTTAAATTGTCGTGGACGCTCCGGGGGGAGCTCGTTTCTGAAAAAAATCGGTGCTTGAAAAATTCCGAGTGCGACCACCTTGGACGTAAGCACGCGCGTATCGACGCTTGCGCGTTTGTCGTCGTTGGCCTCGCTCATTAGGGTCGCAGTGATGACGCCCGTGTCGATGTTGGCTCGTCAGCGGTCCAGTGCTCGACTTGGGCGGTCCACGCCGAAAGATCGAGCTCGACGCCTTGCGGATTGGTCGGTTACGCCTACACCAGTGATACCTGGCGCGGCCAGAGTCTGAGCGGGACACCGAGACCGAAAAGGTGATCAGACGACACCTTTGGGTCCACGCTGGGAAACATGCCGCCTTCCTGCTGGTCGGATGGCTAAGTCCGGCGTCTGCGAAGGCCTGAGAGCTCGCCTGACCTTGGCTATAGCGCTCGTCGGTGGGCAGGAATAACGGAGGTGAGCACAGCGCTTCCTGGAAGCCGCTCCGAAGCTGTCCGGAAGGGCACCTTGCATGCGCGGGGCTCGTGGTGCTCGCCGTTGTGGGATGCTGCGTTGGTGCTGCGCATCGGCTGGTCTTTTCAGGTGAGGTTTCCGATGCGCTGAGCAAGATCTTTCTGCGAACCCTTAACTGTGGGCCGGACGCTCGCCGGTGACCTGGAAGTTCCTGGTCACGCACACCGCTGGGCCACTGATGCCTTACAAGCAAGGGGTCGCTGGTTCGAACCCAGCTGCGCCCACCGTAGGGGAAACCCGCTGATTTGGTGCAAATGACCAGTTCGGCGGGCTTTTCTCGCTCATCGAGGCGACAGCAACCGATTTCCCCGCCGTCGTCACTGCTGGACATCTTGCGGTTCCCTCCGGGAACCGTCCTTCATCGAGGCCAGTGCCAACACCAGGCCAGCTGGCAGTCCGTAGTGGTTCTGTTCGGGAGCCTCCTGCGTCGAGGCCGGTATCCCCTGCCGTGGCGGGCCGACAGTGTGCAAGAGCTGACGAGGTCAGCGCCGGCCAGCCGGTGCTCGAGGCGATCGCGATGACGGTCAGCGCCAGCCGCTCCACCAGAAGCGCGTCGAGCGGGTGGGGCTGCCGTCGCGTTCGATCCACACCAGCCCGTTGAGACCGTCGCCGGCGAGCCGCTCGGCCACCCGCGGCTCGCCGCCCGCCGCGGAGATCCGTCCACCGCCGGGACCGCAGCGCAGGTCCACCGGCGCACCGCCGTCGCGGACCAGGCTGATCCCGACGATGCACTCCCCGAGCACGGCGGCTGCGCGCACCGCCGCGGGAACATCGGCGCGGTGCCGGATCAGGGCGTCGAAGTAGTCGATCACGGACCGAGCTCGCCGCTCCCGCGTCGAGTTCGGCGAGCCGGTACGTGAGACCTTGCACGCGGTGACGCTACGAGGAGCGTTGTTCCACCTGCAAGCCCCTTGCCAGCGCAACGATGACCTCCGCGGCGCCCCGCACGCTCACCGCCGCGGTGGACAGCAGCGAGGAACCGTGGAACGTGCCGGGGAACGAGTGCAGCTCCACGCTGACGCCCGCCTGCAGCAACGCCGTCGCATAAGCGATGCCCTCGTCCCGCAGCGGGTCCAGCTCCATGGTCGAGAGGTAGGTCGGGGGCAGGCCGCGCAGGTCCTGCGCCCGCGCCGGGGCGGCGTACGGGGAGACCTCGGCGTCCGATTCCGCCGCCGTGCCGTTCCTGCCCAGGTAGTACTGCCACGACAGGACAGCGTTCGGTCGGTTCCACATCGGGGTGTCCACGAACTCGACCATCGACCGGGTCTCCAGCCGGTCGTCCAGCTCCGGGATTTCCAAGAGCTGGAAGGCGACCGGGACCTCGCCCCGGTCGCGCGCCAGCAGCGTCGTCCCCGCGGCCAGCCCGCCACCCGCGCTCTGCCCGCCGACGGCGATCCGTTCCGGGTCGACGCCGAGCTCGGCTGCGTTGGCGTGCAGGTACCGCAGCGCGGCGTAGCAGTCCTGCAGCGGACCCGGGTAGGGGGTTTCCGGCGCGAGCCGGTAGTCGACGCTGGCGACCGCGATGCCCAGCCGTTGCACCAGGTCGATGCAAAGCGGGTCCTCGACCTTGGCCTGGCCGATGGCGAACCCGCCGCCGTGGAGCCACAGCAAGGTCGGCAGGGCGTCCCGTTCCGCTGCGTCCGGCGGCGTGAAGAAGCGGATCGAGACGTCCGGCGCACCCTCCGGGCCGGGGGCCGCCAGCTCGCGCCACGTGATCCCCTCGTACGAGACCGCGGCGAGCATCGCCTCGGTCATGGTGGTGAAGCGTTCCCGAGCCGTGGTCAGGTCGGCGAAGTCCAGCTTCGGCAGCATCGCCGCCGCGGCGGCGAGCTCGGGGTCCATTGTGGGAAACGTGGTCATGACGGGCATGCTGCCCGGCGACCATGGTGCGGGTCACCCGCCATCCGTCTGTTCTTCCGCGTAGGACGACCGACGAGCGTCGGTTCGGTGCCCGCGTCGGTGGTGCGGGCCGGGAGGGGGTGCGGCCCCGGACCGGCCGAGCGGCGGGGGCTCGGACAACCGGCGGCACGTCCTGCCGTGCGTACCGCACGCAGGTCTGTGCGCGTTCTCGCTGAAGTCGCGCACGCTCTCTACGTGGAATGGGTGGAGATCGCAGCCGAGGGACAAGGCCGGAGAGCATTGCGATGATGCCCGCCCGTGTATCAGCTCGGCGAGATGACGAGGAAGGAACGTGCACTTCCGCTCGGAGTGCCAACAACCATCAGGCATTCCGCGAGGTGGCCTCGGCGCGGGCAACGCGGATGGAAAAGGCCTGATCGCCCGCGAGTGTGCGGTGAACTCCTCATGAAATCGTCAAGTCCAGGATTGTGCGTCAGTGCCCTGCGTGCGGGCCAGCGGTGGCGGTTTCCTGGGATATCAATTCGGGTGTTATTTCCGAGTTGTTTACGGAGATGCGTCGAGGTGTCCACGCGGTGCATCCCCTGGTGAAAATGTGGCCGAGAATTTGGTTCGGGTATCTGAGATATACGGAAAGTCACGTGACGTCAGTCACGCGAGCGGAGCTCTTGTTGTCCGATGTGGACATCGGGTACGGTGCTGATGTTGTGAAAATAAAGTGACTGAAAGTGACGAAACCGGTGTCGTCGGAGCGGGCTCGAGCCGCGGCGACTTCACCGAGAAGTTCGCTGCGGTTGCCGTGTTTCATGCCTTGGCAATGCAGGACACTGGTGTCGAAATCGGCGGACCGCGTAGCGAACGTCGCCAACTGATGTCGTATGGGTGCAGCTGTCGAGCCCGATGAACGTGTGACGACGGCTTTGTGTTCGGCCTGCGCGCACTTCCTGGCGAGGTTTGCAATATCGTCAGTTATTCCGTTGGTCGCGCGATGTTTCTTTTCCTGTTGACCGTCTCGGTGAAGAAGCTACCGGTGGAGTGATGGAGTTAACAAGATGGCAGCGAGTGCTGTAATTGCGGGGTTGGGGGCATGGCTGCCGCCGTCGGTGGTGACCAACGGTGACCTGTGCTCGCGACTGGACACCACTGAGGAGTGGATAGAGAGTCGCACCGGGATCCGGGAACGCCGCGAGGTCTCCGGCGGGGCGGCCACAGTGGATCTCGCGGTCAAAGCCGGCGAACGAGCGTTGAAGTCGGCCGGCCTGCGATCCGTTGATGCGGTCGTCATCGCCACTACCTCGCCTGATCGGACCTGTCCGGCGGGCGCGCCGGAGGTGGCGTCGAGACTGGGCGTGGGTGCGGTCGCCGCCTTCGACCTGACTTCCGCCTGCAGCGGGTTCGTGTACGGGCTTGCCACCTGCGCGGGGCTCATTGCCGCCGACGTCGCCGAGACGGTGCTCTTCATCGGTGCGGAAGCGTTCTCCACGTTCGTCAACCCGGAGGACCGGGCGACGGCGCCGATCTTCGGTGATGGCGCTGGTGCGGTGGTGTTGCGCCGCGGGAGTCCCGACGAACCGGGCGCGATCGGGCCGTTCGATCTGGGCAGCGATGGCGAGAATGCCGACCTGCTCGCGGTCGCGGCCGGTGGTTCCCGGCAGCGCGCGTCGACCAGGCTCGGCAACGACGACGTGCCAACAGAGGACTGGTACCTGTCGATGGCCGGGCGGGCCATCTTCCAACACGCGCTGGCGCGAATGACGGCGTCGGCGAACACCGTGCTGGACCGGGCGGGCTGGGCGGTGGCGGATGTGGATCGTTTCGTGGGGCACCAGGCGAACATTCGAATTCTCACGTCGGTCGCGCAGCGCCTGGGTATTGCGCAGGACCGGGTCCCGGCCAACATCGACCGGGTCGGGAACACGCTGGCCGCTTCCATCCCTCTCGTTCTCGCGGAATCCTGCGCCAATGGCGACCTGAGGCCGGGTGACCGCGTGTTGATGACCGCGTTCGGAGCGGGGCTTTCATGGGGCTCGACAGTGCTCGTGTGGCCAGACGTCGTGACTACGAGTCCATTCTGATTTTATCTGATTCGATGAAAAAGAGGCTATGGTGGAAAAACTGATCAGCCGTGTCGGGGAACTCTTGACCAGCCGGTTTGAAGTTGCCCCCGATGACGTGAGCCCTGACGCGTCGTTCGACGACCTGGGCTTGGACTCCTTGGCGCAGGTGGAACTCGGAGAAATCCTCGAGCAGAATTTCGGCATCGAGGTGTCCGATGAAGAAATGGAGAAATTAGCGACACTGGCCGATCTGGCCGAGTTGCTGAAGCAAAAAGGCGTGGCCGCCTGATGCCTGGGTTCGCCGCGGCGGTCACCGGGCTGGGGTTGATCACGCCCGCTGGCACCGGGATCGAAGCGAACTGGGATCGCGTCACGTCCGGGCGGCCGACGGCGGCCGTCGATCCGGAGCTGGACGGCCTCCCGGTCAACTTCGCGTGCCGAGTGCCTGACTTCGATCCCGCCGCGAGCCTGGGCGAGCAGAAGACCTGGCAACTCGATCGGCATCAGCAGTTCGCCCTGGTAGCGGCCCGCGAGGCCATCCGAGATGCAGGACTCTCCCCGGAGAGCTGGGACGGCTCGCGCGTCGCCGTCGTTCTCGGGTCCGGCGCAGGCGGCAGCTCGACGATGGAAAACCAGCAGACCCGGCTCCTCGAACGGGGTGCGGCGAAAGTCTCTGCCCTGACCCTCCCGATGGGGCTCGTCAACATGGCCGCTGGCCGGTTGGCGATCGAGTTCGGTGCCCGCGGGCCGAACCTGACGGTCTGCACGGCGTGTGCCTCCGGCGCGAGCGCAATCGGCACGGCTCGCGACCTCCTCCGCTCCGGTGCGGCCGACATCGTGATCGCCGGTGGCACCGAGGCGGTGGTGACTCCGCTGTTCGTCGCCGCCTTCAACCGGATGCGGGCCCTGTCGAGGAACAATTCCGATCCTGGGGCGGCATCCCGCCCGTTCGACGAGGCACGCGACGGTTTCGTCATCGCCGAAGGTGCCGCCGTGCTCGTCCTGGAGAACGAACGCCATGCCCAGGCCAGGAAGGCACGGGTGCGGGGCCACGTCGTCGGTTACGGAGCGTCCGCCGACGGGCATCACATCACCGCGCCGGATGCGGACGGTGCAGGGGCCGAGCAGGCGCTGCGAACCGCGATGAAAGATGCCGACCTCACCGCGGAGGAGGTGCAGCACGTGAACGCTCACGGTACTTCAACGCCTCTCAACGACGTGGCCGAAGCAGCGACCATTCGGCGGGTCATCGGTGACCATGCCGCCGTGAGCTCGACCAAGGGCGTGACCGGACATGCGCTCGGTGCCGCCGGCGCGATCGAAGCCGCCTACAGCATCCTCGCGCTCCAGCACGCGTGTATTCCCCCTACTGCCAATTTGGAGAATCCGGATCCACGGGTAGACCTCGACCTCGTCGCAGGGGCGGCGCGGGCGGGTGAAATCCGCGTGGCGCTCAGCAATTCATTCGGATTCGGCGGGCAGAACGCGGTTCTGGCGTTCGCCTGCGTCTGAGAGAACGGTGAGGATCCCCATGACACGCTCCGTGGAACGCCTGGAGCAGGCCGAAAACCACAGTACGGACGCCCATGACGAGCTCGTCGCGCTCATCTTCGATGGCAAGTTCGCGAGCCTGCACGAGGACCTGCGCACCGAGCTGGAGCGCCCGCTGTTCGATTCGCGGCCGGGACTGTCGGCCCTGGACGCGGGGCGGCTGTCCTACGAGCGGGCTCGCTGGCTGCACGACCGTACGGGCCGTGACGGTGAGCTGGTGCGCGACCCCGAGCGGATGTTCGCGATCAGCGAGTGGTCGTGCCTGGCGGATACCACCACTCTTCCGGTGCTGAATATCCACTACAACCTGTGCATGGGGACCATTCTCGCGCACAGTGCGGAACGAGACGACCTCGACGATTACCTCGAAGAGCTCAGCAGCATGTCCTCGGTTGGCCTGCTGATCGCCACCGAACTCGGCTATGGAAACAACATTGCAGCGTTGGAGACCGTGGCGGTCTACGATCACGCGAATGGCGAGTTCGTGCTGAACACCCCGAACGCTCGGGCGCAGAAGTTCATGCCGAACACCGGAATCACCGACATCCCCAAGCTGGCGGTGGTGCTGGCGCGGCTCGATGTTTCCGGGGTCGACCGTGGCGTTTTCCCGTTCATCGTGCGCATCTCCGACCGGGACGGCCTGCGTCCGGGCGTTCACGTCGAGCGACTTCCGGAGAAGCCCGGATTCGCGTTGGACAACGGTGTGACCCGGTTCGAGAACGTCCGCATTCCGCGCAGGAATCTGCTGACCGGGAACATGGGTGAACTCACCCCCGAGGGAGAGTTCCGCAGCATCGTGAAGAACAAGCGCAGGCAGGTGCTGCGCGTCCTGGACAGGGTGACCCCGGGGCGGATCTGTTTGAGCGGTGCGCTGGTCTCAGCTGGGCGGGCCAGCACTTACATCGCGATCCGGTACTCGTGGCAACGTCTGACGGCCGGGCCCGGAAACGGCGAGATGCCGATCATCGCGTTCCGCAGTCAGCAGACAGCGCTGTTCACCGCGCTGGCCCGTGTTTACGCGATGACTTTCCTGCTCAATCACGTGAAACGGGAGTACCTCGGTTGTGACGAGGGGAACCGGACCGAGGTCAACCAGTTGATCTCGATCGCGAAGGTGGTGTCGAGCTGGGAGATGTCCGAGGTCCTCCACGTCTGCCGGGAGCGGTGCGGTGCACAGGGCATGTTCTCGATCAATCGAATCGCGGACTACATTCCGATGGCGCAAGGCGTGGTCACTGCCGAGGGGGACAACCTGCCACTGCTCGCCACGGTGGCCAGCCAGTTGATGACCGCACGACACGGTAGGCCGGTTCCCCAGCCGCCGGCGCCCGCTGACCTCGACGACTGCGATTTTCATCGTGACCTGCTGCGGTATCGCGAGGAAAGCCTGCGCTGGGAAGCGCAACAGGAGATGTCCGCACAGGCCCAAGAGGGGCAGAGCCTGCACGCCCGCTGGAACGACAACATGAGCACTGCCATGTCGATGGCTCGGACCCGCGGTGCGAGACTGGCCTTGGAGCGGCTTTCGGTGGTGGCGGGCGGTGCCGGGATCGCGGAAAGCCGTGCTGCGCTGGAACTGCTGTCGAAGATCTACGGTCTCGGCGAAATCGACCGGGACAGCGGCTGGTACCTCGCGCGGGGAGCTGTGCGCCCCGACCAGGTGGAGCGACTGCCTCGCGAGATCGACTCGCTGTGCGAACAGCTCCTGCCGTACTCGGCGATGCTCGTGGACGCGTTCGAACTCACTCCCGAACTCCTGCGCGCGCCCATTGCGGCTGATGACTACGTTTCCGCGGTCGATCTGGCGGTCGGACACGGGCTCACCACGGCTGAGGTCGGCTGACCGCTGCTGCGGACCTCTCCGAGGAGGAACTTTCCCGGCGGTGCAGCGGTTGCTGACGCGCGTCGACGGCGGTGTCTCGTCCAGCTGGGAGAAGTTCAGAGCAGCCCTGCTGCAGAGCCGAACGCACCGTGTGCCGCGATCGCACGCGGTGCGTTCGGCTCTGCCCGGCCTCACAGCCGTCCCGGGGCGACGTCCGTCTCCCGGGCCACCGTCGATGCGGCGGGTGAGCGGGTGTGAGTTGATCCGCCCGCTTCTCCGTGGTCGAGGTGAGCGCCAGGGCGTCGATCACTGGTCACGTCCAGTGAGATCGCACGTGTTCACCGCGGCAGGGTGATCGATGGTGCGGCGGCCGTGGTGAGGCGTACTTCTCCCCAGTCGCCTCCGAGCCGCCAGGTGTTGCCTGCTCGTTCGAGAAAGTCGATGTTGCCCAGGTCGTCTTCCCCCGCTGCGTCGGCGATCGGGCTAGGTCGCATTGATTTTCGTTGGGCCGGCCAGCACCGTGCGGCGTCCGGCTGATCGAGGTGATCCGCCATCCCTCGGCGTCGGCCGGGGCAGCGCGCTCGACCGTCCCGGACGGTGGCTTGCCTCACGCCGCGATCGGTGTTGAGTGTGCCGTTGCGGCTGCAAGGGGTCGTTGGTTCGAATCCAGCTGCGCCTACCGTAGGTATTCTGACGAGCAAGGATGCTTCTTTCTGCCGGTGGTCGGGGCGACGGGCTAGCTGGCGGTTTGGGGCACGAGCGGAGCAAGCAAGAGGTCGTACGGACGGCTCATGCTGTGCTTGCCATAGTGCTGTGACAAGCATTTACGGCATTCTGCTTGGCGGGTCGTCTCGATCTCGCGAGCTGCTCGGTGACACGACGACTGTGTTTCTTGTGCACCGATGGGAGGTGGATGAAAGGGATGAGGCGGGCTATCCGACGGGAGCGCATGGTGAGCCGGTCATTGGCTGCGTGCTCGCGGAGCGACCGGACGCCACCGACGTCGTCGCACTGCTGAAGCTGGCCACGAGCCAAGAGCAACTGGAGCGCTGGACACAGACTCCAATCGGCGCGAACTTGACGGGTACGGCTTTCGCCGCAACCAAGCGCTACAACGACGACGAATGACTCGATGACCGAGGCGGTGTCCCAGATCGTCCTGGTTCACCACCTCGAGCTGTGGGCGTAGTAGCAGGCTGCCGGGTCGACCGCCGGTTCTTGGTGGTCGACCCGGCAGCTCCTCGTGGACGTGGGCGGCCGAGCGGTCCCATGCTTCGGCACACGTGGTTGTGACATGCAGCATCGATGCGGCGCATCTTCGAACCGTCGATCAACGCGATCCGCCACCGGCTCGACTCCCCGATCCCGTGCGCCGCAGGGATTGCACTCATGAGGATCCGAAGCCGAGCGAATGCGCCGCACCGGTGATATCGCGGGTGATTCCGGGAATCACCGCGGACTGGGGGCTGAACACCACCGCGCCCGAGTTTTCGCTAGGCCGCGCCTGCGCTGCCGATCGGGCCGGGCGGCAACGACGGCGGCGCCACCGACGCTTCGGGCCACGGTCCCGCCTGGAGCCGGGGACCACGGCGTTGTTCGACGGCGCACCGTGTGTCCAGCGGTCCACGCCGAACGGCGCAGCCACGGTAGTGGTGCGCAGCGCATTCTACCGGGGTAGCAGAGGTTCACCCCTGAATTGTCCAAAGGCACCCGCCGGCCGGGGACTGCAGCGGCAGAACGCCATCCTCGTCGAAGAAGGAAGAGCGCAACCCTTTCGGGCACGCCACTGGAACTCCCGCGCAAGGTCGCCTCCCGGAGGTGTCCTGCTCGATAGCACGTGCTTACAGTTCGCCAATGTGAGTAGTTTTCGTGAGATCCCCGTCGTTACCGACTCGGGCGTCACTTGGCTGTCCTGATCCGCTTTGTCGGAGGTTAGTGCGATTCGTATGCGTGCGTTAATTCTTTGCGACGTCCCGGTGGAATATGGCTGTTCGCTGATCGGCGGCGATGTTTGGTGCCGCCCCGACTTGGCGCTAATGGGGGCGGAAACCGGGGACGTCGTGGCTGCGGCGGCTCTGGGCTCGGCGATCGCCGAGCTGCGGCCGCACGTGGTCGTCACCGCCGCGACGCTGCCGAACGCCGTTCTCGCGCGATGGCGCACGGTGATGGGGACTGAAGCGACGGTGTGCGTGCGCGTCGTGGACGATGCGGATGAGGTGAACGCCGCCGGAGCGGACGCGGCGGGAGGGGTCGCGGTGCGCATCGTCACCGCTGGAGCGGACGCCGCGTTCCGCGCGCTGGCCGTCGCCGAGCGGTACTTACTGGCCCGGCGCACCGCGGCCCCGCCGGTCGAGGACAGCTGGTCGGGGTTGGCGGCACGCATTCCGCACCGGCGGCCGGGCGACGGGGCCGATCAGAGCGTCCTGCTGATCGGCGCCGGAGTGGTCAACCTGGTGACCGCGTCGCTCTTGGTCCGGCACGGGTACCGGGTCACGGTGCTGGAACGGTCGCCGGACCCGCGCAAGAATGCCGAGTGGCCGGCATACGGTTGCAGCCGTGGCGGCCACAACGCCCGCATGTTCACTCTGACCGAGGCCGACGACTACCACGACAAGGTTCCCGTCCCACCGGATCAGGCGAACACTCTGTTCGACCGCCCGCCGTCTGAGCTGGGGTGGAACATCCTCGCCGACACCGGGCCCGCCGAGCGGGCGTGGATCCAGGAGTTCCGGCGGGTTCCGCCGTGGTTGGCGCGGGCCTACAACACCGACATCTTCGACCTCAACCGTCGCAGCGGGATGCTGTGGGCTGACTGGATGGCGGCCGATCCGGCGTCCTTCGACGACGTGTACCTGCGGCACGACATCCTGCGGCTCTACGAGGATGCCGACCACTTCGCCGCAGGGATCGGCAGACAACGCGACGCGGGGGCGTTGCTGGACAGCTATGCCCCGGACCGGGTACGCGCCGAGTTCCCCGCGCTGGCGGAGGCCGCGCCGGACGCCTACGCGGGCGGCGTGCTCGTGCGCGGGTTCACGCTGAACGTGCACGATCTCATCGCCCGGTTGCTCGACGAGTTGGAAGACGCCGGAGCGCGGCTGTCGTTCGACGAGGAGGCCGAGACCGCGCTGCGCGACCGGGCCGGCCGGGTGGCCGGAGTGCTCACCGCCCGCGGGAACTTTCACCGCGCCGACCACTACGTCGTCTCCCCGGGCGTGCACGGCGAGAACATGCTGGCCAACACCGAGTCCGCCGGACAGATCCACGGCGTCCTCGGCTGCTGGCTGACCGTACCGAATCGTCGGCCGTTGCTGGAACATTCGCTCAAGGTCGCTCGTCGCGGGCACGTCGCCGAGGACGCCAACGTCACCGTCGCCCGCGATGAGCACGGCGCTGAGATGCTGGTATTCGGCTCCGGTTACGGATACACCGGCGCGGACCCGGCGAACATCGACCGGGCCGAGCTGTCCGCGATCCACGCCGCGATCGCCGACACGGCACGACGGCTGTTCCCCCGTGCCTACGCCGCAGCCGAAATCACCCCCGGCGATCCGGACGCGCGGTTCTGCGTGCGCCCGTGGACCGCATCGAACCTGGGCTTGTTCGAAACGCTGCCCGCCACGAACGGGGCGTTCGTCGTCGCGGGCGGGCACAACACCGGCGGGTTCGCGCAGGCCCCGGTCGTCGCCGAGGCCGTGCTGAACGCCCTGGCCGGGCGTCCGCACCCGATGCACACGCTGTACCACCCGCGCCGAGCCCGCGACGTCCTCGGTGACCTTCCGGCCGCGGCACCCGTTCCGGCCGAGACCCTCCCGCCGAGGGCGGTTCCTGCGGTGGAGCAGCCGCACCCGGTTACCTGAACGCAATGCTCGTTCCATGTTGAGCAGGGAATTCAAGCCTTCGGGCACGCGGATGGCGTCATCCGCGACGGCGGCACCGTCCTCTTCGCTCCCGATGGCCGCTTCGCCTCTCGCGCGGCCGACTGGGAGCGCATCGGCGCGACGGTGTGCGCACCGGCCCGAGGCTGGATTTCGGCGCGGTACTGGACAACGTCGTCCGGCGACCGTTGCCGACGACGACGACGAGCCCCTGTATTCGCGGTCGGGTGCACCACGGCGTGCTGCGCACCGTCGAGTTCGCGCCGCGGCGGTACTCCGGCAGGCACCCGGTGTCGCTGCGGGCGGTGGTACGGCCCGCCGACGACTCTTTCCGCCCCGAGTTGAACCGGCGCCGTGCCTACGCGGAGGTCGGAAGAGTCGGTATGACAGGAAAATCCGCCCGGAGGAAGAGATCATGACTTTGTTGCGCCAGGACGCCGCTGTCCGCACCGGACGGTCGACGGAGACCGGGCAGACGCGTGCGCCCTGGTGGGGCTACGGGCTGGCGCTGCTGGCGGTGTTGATCTGGGCCGGGAACTTCGTCGCCGCCCGAGGGTTGCGCGATGAGATCTCCCCGGTCGCCCTGTCGTTCTGGCGCTGGGCGATCGCCACCGCGGTCCTGGTGCCCTTCGTCGCCCGCGCACCCCTGGCCCAGTGGCGGCTGTGCCGCGCCAATGTCAGGTACTTGTGCCTGACCGGGTTCCTCGGGGTCACCGCGTTCAACACTCTGGTCTACATCGCGGGCCGCACCACGTCGGCGACCAACCTGGCGCTGCTGGCGGTGGCCGCGCCGGTGTTCATCGTGCTGCTCGCGCGCGTGGTGGACAACACGCCGATCACCAGTCCGCAGCTGGTCGGCATGGTCATCGCGCTGGGCGGGGTAGGAGCGCTGATCACCGGAGGGTCGCTGACCGGTCTGCGGTTGCACTCCGGTGACCTGTGGATGCTGCTGGGCACGTTGACCTTCGCCGGTTACTCGGTGCTGGTGCGCCGCAAGCCACCTGAGCTGTGGAATTCGGTGTTCCTGGCGAGTGTCTTCGGCGTCGGCACGCTGTTCCTGCTGCCGCTGTATCTCGGGGACTTGTTATTGCTGGACGGCCGGATGCCCCTGGACGGCCAGATGTTGTGGTCGCTGCTGTACGTCGGGGTGCTGTCCTCGGCGGTCGCCTTTGCGGCGTGGAACCGGTCGATCGGAGTCATCGGCGCCTCGCGCGCAGGGTTCATCTACTACCTCACACCGGTCGCCACCGCGCTGGCGGCGTGGCTGGTGCTGGGAGAGCGAGCCGGGTGGGTGCAGGGCGCGGCGATGCTGCTGATCGTCTGCGGCGTTGTCGTCAGCAACCACGCTCCGACCACCGGCCGTACGACGACCAGGGGTCCGGCGACGGGCCCCTGGAAGTAGGAGCGAACGTGTGCGGACTGTTCGGAAGTGCCGGGACCGTCCCCGGAGGGGCTGATCCGGGGACGATCTCCGCCTTGACGTGGGCACTGGGGTTGGCGTCCCGAGAACGCGGCGTCCACGGCGCCGGTGTGGCGTGCTTGTTCCCCGCGACTGACGGCGGCCCCGGGCCCCGCGAGGTGGAACCGGCCGCCGTTGCCGACCTGCGCACGTCGCGGCTGCGGATCGTCAAGACCCCGGGAGCGTTCGACATGATGTCCTCCGCCGCTCCGTGGGGCAGCAGCGTCGAGGACGACGACAGCCCGCCGACCCCACCGGAGGACCTGGCCGCCGACCTGAACCGCGCGGCGGTCGTGCTCGGCCACACCCGGTTCCGCACTCAGGGGGCGACCGACGCGCTGGAGCACACCAGCCCGCTGCTGGTCGACTCCGTCGTCGGCACCCACAACGGCGACGTCGACGTGGACACGCTCCCCGCTCCGCCGCCGCGCACGCGGCCGAAGTTCGATACCGAACTCCTGCTCGCCGCGCTGTCCGATGTGGGCGACGATCGCGCGGCGATCTGCGACCTGCTCACCGGCATGGTCGGCCGTACCGCGCTCGTCTGGGTCGACCTTCGTGATCCGATCCGCCTCCACCTCGCCCGAGCCGCGCTCAGCCCGCTGGCCGTGGCCCGTGACCAGTTCGGCCGGCTGCACTGGGCGTCCAATCCGGGGTGGTTGCGTACCCGCTTGCCCGCGGCCGGATTGCGCCCCTCGGGGTTGCGAATGCTGCGGGAAGGGACGGTCGAGACCTACGACCTGCGCGGTGGCGTCCCGGAAGCGGCCTGGCGGGCCGATTTCGTTCCCACCGCCCGGGAAAGCGACCTGCGCAAACGCCACTCCGTCGCGTTGCTGGGCTACACCGACCGAGACCGCGCCGCCGATGACGCGTTGCTGCGGCGTCGTGTGCTGTCCTCGTCCGTGTGACCAGTTCGCGACATGATCTGCGGGCATCGAGGTCGAAACCACGGCACGAGGATGCGAGGACCTCCTCGACCTCGGTGGCGAATCGTTCCCGTGGCAGAGAACGGTTTCCAGGCGCGGCAGGACCGTGTCGGCTGCGGTGTGGGTGTGAGGATTCCGGCCCCTGGCACAGGGTGCTGTGCCGTCCGCTGACATTACTGACTGAAGATATGTCGCCCATTGTGCGTCGACGGGCGGGATGTCGCGTCGGCGCAACGTTACGAAGATTCTCGATTCCTCCCGGACTGAAAGGCTGCCTGCCGTGAGTGACATCTCCGATCAGACCGCATCGCTTCCCGAGAAGCCGTGCATAGTGACCGAGCGGCTCGTTCTGCGCCCGTGGGAGCCCGCCGACTTCGACGCGGTACGGGCGTGGCACGCCGACCCCGTGGTCATGCGGCACCTCGGCGGAGTCCTCGACTCTGCCTGCAGCGACGCGACGGTGCGCCGCTGGACGGCGGAACTGGAGTCGAAGGGATTCGGCATGCTCGCGGTCTGCCTGGCTGACACCGCGCGGCCCATCGGCACCGTGGGACTCGGTCTGCCGGCTTTCGACAGCCACTTCACCCCGTGCATCGAGATCGGCTGGCGCCTTGATCGGGGCGCCTGGGGGCGCGGCTACGCGACGGAGGCCGCACGCGCGGTCCTGCGGGACGGGTTCGACCGGCTCGGGCTGGCGGAGATCGTGGCCTTCACCACCAGGCAGAACACCGGGAGCGAACGGGTGATGAGCCGCCTGGGCATGCGGTACGACCCCAGCGGGGACTTCGTGCGCCGGTTCGGTCCCAACGGGCCGGAGATCCCGTCCGTGCTCTGGCGCATCCGCGCCGGCGACCTGGGTGAGGACGGTGCGCGGCAACAGAACGGTGACCCGGGAGAAGGCGGAGGCGTGTGATCAGGTTTTCACCCGGGGGCGGACACCTTCGAGTTGTGCCGTGGGTAAAGATGTCCCGATGACCTGTCCGCCGCCTCGCCGTAGCAGGATCAAGCGTGGGGCGCTGATCGCGAAAGAGGCGGTGTTCGAGCGGCCGGCGTGTCACGGCGAGGAATATTCATAGCCAGCCGCGTTCGCGCGCGAGGCGGGCGGCGTCGTGCCGAGTTCGGGTATTGGTCTTCTGCATCGCGTTGGAGAGGTAGTTGCGCACGGTGCCGGGGGCGAGGTGGAGTCTGCTCGCGATGTTCTTCACCGAATAGCCTTCGCGGGTTTCGAGCAGGGTGTCGAGTTCGCGGTCGGTGAGGGGGCAATCATCGACGACGGAGGCCTCGAGGACTTCGTAGGCGATCCAACGTCGCCCCGCGTGCAATTCGTGGACGACCTCGACGATCTCTTCGGGATCGGCGCTCTTGCTCATGAACCCTTGCACGCCGAGTTTCAACGCCCGTCGCAGCACCCCTGGCCGGGCGTGTCGGGTGAGCATGAGAACGGCCTGCTCCGGGCGCTCTTCGGTGATCGCGGCGACCGCTTCGAGGCCGCTCATGCCGGGCATCTCAAGGTCGATGACGAGCACGTCGGGACGGTGCCGCAGGGTCGTGTCGACCGCATCGGCACCGCTCCCGGCCTGCGCGACGACCACGATGGTGCCGTCGAGGGGTAGTAGCGATGCCATCGCGGTGCGCAGGAGTTTCTCGTCGTCGGCGAGGACGACCCGTATTGGGTCATCGCTGGTCATACTGGCCCCGATCGTGGTCGGTAGACGCATCGGCGTGCTGTGGGGTGAGGTCCGCGGTGAGTGCGAATACTTCCGGCGTTCGCGTGATTCGCAAGGTGCCTCCCGCCGACTCCAATCGGCCGCGTAGCCGAGCGAGTCCGCGCAGGTCCGAATCCGGCTCGGCGGTCACTCCGTCGTTGGCGATCTCCACCCGGGTCTTCGACGCGGTGATGGAGACGGTTTCCGGTTGGGCATGGCGAAGGAGGTTCGTCGTGGCCTCGCGCAACACTTGCGCCAGGAGCGGGTGCGCTAGTGACCGGCCCCCCGCGTTGTGGTGCACCTCGACGGCGATCCCCGCCGCCTCGCAGATGCGTTTGGCGTTCTCGAGTTCGGTGGCCAAGTTCAGTTCGTGCCGCGCGTAGGCGAGTTCCCTCGTCCCAGCGATGGCGTCGTCGACGAGACGCCGGATCTCGACGAGTTCGACATCGGCGCGGTCGAGGTCGGTGCGGACCAGCGTCTGCGCGTGAGCGGTCTTCAATTTGATCACGTGCAGCGAGTGGCCCTGGATGTCGTGCAGATCGCCCGCGAACCGCACCCGCTCGCGCGCGATGGCCAGTTCCGCTTCCGTCTCCTGCGCGCGTTCGAGGCGGCGCGCGATGAGCCACGCCTGCTCGCTCGTGATGATGACGCCGACGATGAAGAGCGTGCCGATGACGGGCAGACCGAGGTAGGCACCGGCGAGCGGCCACGTCGGTGCGTGCGTGACCAAGGACGTGGAGCCCAAGACCGCGACGCCGGAGGCGAAGGCCCCGATGAAGAGCAGCCGCCGACTCCGCAACCTGGCCAGTAGTAGCGCGCCCACCAGTGAGAACGGCACGAAGTTGATCGGGCTGCTGGTGGTGAGGGCGCCGACGAGCCAGTTCGCGCCGGTGAACATGAGAGCGAAGACGGCGCGGCGCGGATAGCCGTCCAGGCTCCACTCCTTGAGCACGCCGAGAGTGAGCAGCAGCCCTACCGCGACGATCAGCGCTTCCCACCAAGAGGTCGCCGTGAGCACGACTCCGACGACGCACAGCGGCGCGATCGCCGAGACCGCGGTGAGCATCGCGCTCCGTCGTACGTGCCCGACGGCGCGTGGGCCGTCCAAGCCGTGGTCGTCGATGATCAGTCTCGACCCCTTCCGCTCTGCGCCTTCATGGCCTTGCCGACCGGGGCCTTGGCGAGCAGCGCCACGACGAGCACACCCAGCGCCACGTACTGCAGCGGTTGGTGTTGCAGGAAGAAGGCGGTGATCCCCTCGGGCAGGATGGTGAAAAGCCCGGTGTCGAAGTGAAGTCCGAAGTAGGCGAGGACCACGGTCACGGCGACGATGGTCACTAGGTTGAGGATGACGTCCAGCGTTTTCATGGTTTTCGACGATTCCCCAAGCGCCCGCATCGAAATAGTGACATCACGTCACATGTGGAAGTGATCCCTCGTCACTGTGCCGTTCACGCGCACTCTACTGCGATGAAGCGCAGGGTCGAATTGCCACCATGTCGATGAAGGGTCCTGGAGCAGCTGATGGTCGAGCGTCGTGGCGGCCTGCCCGGCCGACCTGTCCAGTGTGCTCGAAGCCCGCTGATCCTGGCACCGTCGCTTGGTCGACCGAGGCCGGATCGACGCCGGTGCGGCACGCAGGATCCACATCGAACCGGCAGGGGCGGCCGATGGGCGCGACCGGCCGTCACGGCGTGCTCGATCGCCCTGCGAGGGGTATCCATCACACCTGGTCAGGAAGGGTCTGTTCCTTGATCCTCCCTAGTTGTGGCGTCCGTCACGGCACACCTGAGGTTGAGTGTGACGTTGCGTCATGGGTTCTTCTTCGTTCAGGCCGATCCGGTCAGGTGCCCGACGGCGTCCTTCCGCGCACCGCCGGGCGTCTTGCCGGGCCGTCCTGGACTGATTCGATCACGTCGACGAGGAGGAATCACGATGCGGATGACCGCGCGAACTCCGCAGGCGGATCCGGCGGAGGGGGCCCGCCCTTCCGGAGCGCAACACCGGATCCTGGTCCTCGCGGGCGACTCCGCCGTGGCCCAGGTGATCACCGGTTCGCTGCAGCAGGCGGATTTCCTCCCGGTCGTCGTCATGGACGCTGCGACGGGGTTGGAGCTCGCGAGGCGGCTGATGCCGGACCTGGTCGTGCTCGATCTGAGGCGCCGGGGAGGCGACGGCATCCGATTCTGCCGGGAACTGCGCATCCGCAGCCGAGTTCCCGTGATCATGTTGACCTCGTGGGAACAGGAAGAGGACCGGCTTCGCGGGTTCGCCGCCGGTGTGGACGATTACCTGACCACACCGTTCAGTCCGCGCGACCTGGTGTTGCGGGTCCGGGCCGTGCTCCGGCGCACGACCGTTCCGTCGTCCTCCACGGCGCTGAGCGCCGGTGATCTCGTGGTGGACCCGCCGGCGCGGACGGTCACCAAGAGCGGGCGGGAGCTGAGCCTGCGGAACATGGAGTTCGAGCTGCTGCTGTTCCTGCTGGCCAATCCTGGACGGGTCGTCCGGCGGGAGGAGTTGATGCGGGAGGTCTGGGGACAGGACTTCGGCGATGCGTCCACCGTGACCGTCCACGTGCGGAGGCTTCGGGAGAAGATCGAGGACGAACCGTCGCGGCCCGAGCTCCTGGTCACCGTGTGGGGTGTCGGCTACCGGTTCGACCTTCCTGGGGACCCGGCTGGGCCGCGGTGAATCCGTTGCCGTGGTTCCGGGTCGTTCGAGGAAATCGCTTCTCTGTGATCACGTGCTGTTTCGGGCCGGGACGAGTCCGACAGGCGGGCGAACGTGCGAGTTGCGCCGTGAGAGTCCGGCTCCTCGGCGGGGACCAGCACTATCGCAATCCCGCTCGCGGCACCGTGGAAACGGTCCGCGCGTAGTCGCGACCGTTCTCGCGTGGAGTTTCCTCGGCATGTGAGTGTGCTGAAATTGGAAACTCTGATTTAAGAACGATGAAATGGATTCTGCTGTCGCTGTCGTGATAGTGAAATGCGCGAACAGGCAAGGCGTTTTCCCGTAGGTGATCGATTCGAAGTGGTGGAACTGCGATCATCGTTCCATCTGACACACTCTGTGTGGACAGAGGAATTCAAAAGAAAGGAATATTCGATGAAGCAGGTAACGCGGCGTCGGATGGGGCGTGGAATGGCGCTCACCGCGGCAGTGGGAGCCGCACTCGCCATGGCGACGGTGGGGACCGCGCAGGCCGCCACTCCGGGTGTCTTCAAGCTGTGCTCGAAGGGTTCCTACGATTCCTACGCGGCGTTCCCGGACCGCGGCGGGATGGCCACTACAGTCGTCCCCAGCGGCCAGTGCGTGGACTTTGACCTCGTCGGCGACAAGCCGGAGCCGGTCGAGATCCGCCAGTCCGGCGGCGCCGTCATCGGCCCGGTCACCTATGACGGGCGGGCCGGCTTGAACATCGCCACCGTCGACGGGCCGAGCTTCCACCCGTTCTGATCGGGCGTTGATCGACGACCGGGCTGTGCCGTTGCCGTGAACCACGTGGCAACGGCACAGTCGTTTTCTCGATCCCTGCGCACCGATGTGAGAGGATTCATGCCCGCTTGTCGATCGGTTCGCCGAAGATGTCTGGCGAGGGTCTGCAGCAGGCTTCAAGTGGGGGGAATCCCGGTTTCCCGAGAATGATTTCGGATCGACCGGCATGGACTGCGGAGACTTGTGGTGGTCGCGCGTTGCCGAGGATTGCCCGTCGTGGGCAGCGTTCGGGGACGCGGCGCAACCGAACTGTTCGCATTCCACGTTCGGAGGATGATCGCGGATGACTTCCCAGCCCGAATCAGCACAATCGTCGTCGGCCTGGCACGACGCGCAAGAGCCAGCGAAGCGTGTGCGGGTCGCGGCATGGGCGGCTGATCCCATCACGCTGAACGGCTTGACCCAGGCGTTGATGGGACGCCTGGACGTGTTCGTCGCGACGGGCGAGCTGCCCTCCGACGTGGATGTTCTGGTGGTCGCCGCCGACCGGGTCACCCCGGAGATCATGGTCAACATGCGCCGGGCCGCCGCCCAGTGCTCGGCGCCGATGGTGCTGGTGACCAACGAACTCGACCGGACTCAGCTGCTGGGCGCGGTCGAGTGCCGCGTGGTCGCGGTGCTGCACCGCAGCGCGGCCACCGAGGAACGGCTGATCAGCACGATCGACGTCGTGGCCGGAGGCGGCGGGTTGCTGCCGCCGAACCTGCTCGGTGATCTGCTGCGCCAAGTGCAGAATCTCCAAGAAGAGGTGCTGACCCCGCGTGGCCTGAACTCTTCCGGGCTGACGAGCCGGGAGGTCGACGTCATTCGGCTGCTCACCGAAGGGTGCGACACCGAGGAGATCGCGACTCGGATGTGCTACTCGGAACGCACCGTGAAGAACGTCATCTACGCCATGACGAGTCGGTTCAACCTGCGCAATCGTCCGCAGCTGGTCGCATACGCGATGCGAACGGGGATCATCTAGAACCACGCGAGGCGCGAACGAGCATGCGAGGGTGCCGGATCCCCGCGCGGTGCGCCGAAATCGGTGCCGCGCGGGGAAGGACCGTTCGTCGCCGGCCACGGCTGAGGGCGCGAACCGCCCGCCGATAGCCGGGCTCCGCCGTGAACGACTTCGCCCCGCCCGAAGCCGCCGCCGCGAGCCGGATCCTCACGCGGGCACGGCCGTCGCGCCGCGCAGCGTCGCCGTCGCCAGCTCGGCGCGTGACCGGTATCCGGTGCGCTGGAAGAAGCGGGTCAGCCGGCCTTCCACGCTCTTCTCGCTGGTTCCCAGGACGACGGCGACCTGCTGGTTGGTCAGCCCGTCGGTGACGAGGGTCGCGAGCAACCGCTCGTTCTCGGCGAGGGTCGCGCTCCGGCCGGGAACCGCGATGGTGCGCGCGCGCATCAGCTGGCGCAGCCGCGCTCGCGGAATCAGCGCGTCGACCCCGCCGAAGGTCTGGTAAGCCTCCCGCAGCAGGCTCGGGTCCCCGAGTCCGCTTTCGGCCACGACCAAGGCGGTGCAGGCGAACTCGACCTTCCGGCGACGCGTTCGGGCGAGCTCGATGACTTCTTTCGCGGCAGCCGGATCGTGTTCGACGAGCACTCGTGCGAGCAGGTGGTTGCGTCGCGCGGAGACGGTTCCCAAGCGCTCCGCGATCCGCTCGATCCGCTCCGCGCACTTCTTCGCCTCCGCCGGGGTCCCGTGCCGCGACTCCCATGCGGCCAACCGCAGCCACAGGTCGTCGGTGCCGACGATGAGACCGTCCGAGGCCGCGCGAGCGAGCCCTCCTTCCGCGATCGTTCGCGCGCGGTCGTGCGCGCCGAGCGTGCTTTCCAGGTCGGCGGCGGGAAGCGCCAGCAGGTGCGGCAGCATCAGGTGCTGCGAGCGAGCTTCGTCGAGCACGGCGTGCGCCCTGTTCAGCTGGCCGCGGGCAGTCAGGATCGTCGCCATCGCCCGGTACGTCGTCGTCCGCCCGGGGGTCTGGCCGTGGACCGTCGCCACGGCCATCGTGGACCGGGCCCGGTCGAGCGCCTCGTCCCAGTGCTCGGGCATCCCGGTCCCGCCGCCTTCCGCTTCGTCGCGCAACTGGAGCGCGCTCGCCAGCAGGCGCGTCACCGGCGAAGCGGTGTCGGTCCCGGCCCTTTCCGTCCGGGGCGCGAGCCCCAGCGACGACGCCACCACTCGGCTGATGGCCTGGCCGAACGCGGCCGTGCCGTGGCCGTCCGCCCGCCACCGCCCGCGTTCGGCGGTGAGCTGCTCGTGGGCGTCCCACCAGCGGTTGAGCAGGCAGAGCGCGGCGGCGCGGGTCACGCCCCGGGCCGCGTCATCACCGGGAATCGATCGCCAGCCGTTTAGGACGAACTCGTGCAGCCCGGACGCGTCGCCGTCGGCGGCCAACCCGGCCACGTAGATGAGCTGCAGCTGCTGCACGGCATCGGCGGAGAGCTCGTCCGGGAGCGTGCTCAGCGCGAGGACGGCCGCGTCGGAGGCGGTCCCGAACCGCTGCCGCATCGCGCACGACACGGCCTGCTGGTGCAGTGCCGCGGCTCGGCGGGCGGGATCGGTGGTCCGCTTGGTCGCCGCGGACAGCCATCGCTGCGCGCGGTCACCGTTCGCGACCGACGCGCTGCGCGCCATCAAGTGCGAGGCCGCCCGTTCCGAATCCACCAGCCTGTCCGCGTCCACCAGTCGTTCGGGCAGGTAGTCGGGGTCCGCGCAGGACGCTTCGCCGTTCCAGACGGCGGTCACGGCGAGCAGCGCGGCCCTGCGCCGTTCGAACGGGCCCAGGCAGGACGAGAGCAGGGTGGCGAGCATCGGCACGCGGAATCGCCAGGAATTCGGCCGCGGGCCGGGCAGCAGCACGTCCGCTTCGGCCAGCCCGCGCAGGATCTCGACGACCTTGTCCTCGCCGTGGCTGACGCATTCCGCGATCAGCGACGGGGCGGCTTCGCCCAGCGGATGCAGCACCGCCAGCGTTTTGAGCACGGCCCAGGTCGGCGACTTCGGCTCGCACAGGTCCGCGAACAGCGGGTGGGTGTTCGGCACGCGCGGGGGTCGGTCCCCCACCAGGTGCGTCCGGCGGTCGACCACCCGCACGCGGTCGGACGCCAGGTATCCCTCGACCGCGGCGTGCACGACGGAGGGGAGTCCTCGGCAGGAGTTCCGCAGTGCCATGGCGACGCCGGGGGCGGGGGCGGCGTTGAGGTGCTCCGCGATGATCCGCTCCACTTCGGATTCCCCCAGCGGGCGGAGCCGTTCTTCGTGCACCAGCCCGCTTTGCCGCAGCGAATCGAGGCTCGTCCGGTCATGGGTACCGGTGCGGGCGGCGCAGACCAGGGTGATCCGGGTGCCTGCCAGCGCGCCGAGGAACGACATCGCGGCCCCGACGGATTCCGGGCTGATCCGGTGAACGTCGTCCAGGAAGACCACGAGCGGCTCGTGACGCCCGGCCAGGGTCGCCGACAGCCGCCGGAACGCGGCCGAGGCGAAGTCGCCGCGAACGGGTGGCGCGCCGAGCTCGTCGGCGAGCCGGGCCGCGAGGTGCGCCGCGTCGCACTCCCTGCGCGGCATCGGGACGGTCGCCGTGGCCAGGTGCTCGTCGGTGATCCGCCGGCGCGCTTGCGCGAGAACGCTGCTGCGGCCGATCCCGGCGGGGCCGGTGAGCATGACGAGCGGGAGGTCCGGCCGGTGCGTGCAGACGTCGACGATCCGGTCGACGACCTCGCCGCGGACGGCTGAAGGGGCACTTGCCCGGGGTTCTCGGGCAGCGTTGCCCCGCGAGGTCGTGCGCCGGGCGGGCGCATCGGGGAAGGTCGAGTTCGCCGAGTCGGCCGATCGGTGTGTGGGTCGAGGAGTGAGCACAGTCCCAGTATTGCCAGCGGTCTCGGGACCGGTCGCATTCACGTGATGACAAGAGTCTTAAGCGATTCTTGCGCGAATATTGGCTGACTAGAACTTCTTACACCGTTCTGAAATGTGTCATTCATGAGTCTTGGGCTCCTGCTTTTCCGGTGATCTCGGCGATAACCTGCGGCCCGTCCAGCGAACGCGTCGAAGGCGGCGCGACGGTGTGGTGCGGGAGGACAGCGGTCATGGTGCGTGAACAGGTGGCGATCACAGGCCGGGACGAGGCCCTGGCGGAATTGCGGACAGCGCTGTCGTCCGGTGCGGAGGCCGGCGGGCTGCTGGTCGTCCGCGGCGCGCCCGGTATCGGCAGGACCCGGTTGCTGGAGACCGCTGCCCGGCGCTGGCTGTCCCGAGGAGCGCGGGTGACCCAAGTGCGCGCGGGACGTGAGCGCTACGGGGTCGATGCGGTGGTCGACGCGCTGCGAGCGGACTTCGACCGGTCCGGTGGGCCCGAGTTGATCGACCGCATCAGCGCGTTGACGCGGCTGAACGAGCGCGATCCGGAAGATCCGGACACGCGGTTCGCCACCGTGGTGGCCGAGTTCAACCGGGTGTTCAGCCGGATGGGTGGTGCCGAACCGACCGCGGTGCTCGTCGACGACGTCCTGGAGATCGAGGACCCCGTCCCGCTGCTGCTCGCCGCCCGCCGGCCGGGTTGCCTGGTCGTCGCTTCCCTGCGAACCGGTGCCGAACCCGCGCCGGTCGCTCGTGAAGTGCTGGAGCTGGCGGACAAGGTGCTGGACCTGGAACCGCTGCGAGACGAGGACGTCGCGACGATCGCGGGCGGTGAGCTGGACAAGGGCGTCCGCGAGGCGCTGCGCGGGGCACTGGGGCCGCTCTACGGCAATCCGGGCGCCGTGCTGGCGACCGTGCAGGAGTTGTGGGACCGGGGGCGGATCGTCGACCACCGCTTGGCTCCGGGCACGGATATCGCTCTTCCCGCGGACCACGGCGTGGTGCTGCGCGCCCGTCGGCTCGGCTCGCTCCCACCGCGACTGCTCGTGGCGGCGGCGACTTTCGGAGCGCTCGACCTCGACGACCTACCGCTGGTGGCCGACGTCCTGGAGGAGGACGTGGCGAGTTGCGAACGCGCGGTGGACGAGCTGGTCGAGGAGGGGCTGCTGGTGGGGGCCGGAGGGAGGCTGCGCTGTGCCTGCCCGGCTCTTGCGACGGCCCTCGCTCGCCAGGAACGGGACGTGGTGGCGAGCCTGACCTCCCCGCGGGTGACGGGCGCGCGGACGTCCGCGCAACCGCACTCCGTCGTGGACGAATCCGATCCGTCTCCGCGATCCGCCGCACGAACGCGATCCTGGTCCGTCGCCGACTCCCGGCTCATCGGCCTGGTCGGTTCGGGGCTCACCAACCGGCAGATCGGTTCGAAGCTGGGACTGACCGAGAAGACGGTGGAGAGCCAGTTGACCCGGCTGTTCGCCAAGACGGGTTGCCGGTCCCGAGTGGAGCTGGTGGCGGTGGCGAACGCGCCGCGAACGGGTCCCGGCGCGGTCGGCAGCCGGCGTTCCCCCTCCGCCTGGGCGTTCCGGGGATCAAGTGAGAGCAAGGCCTCCGACGGTTCGGAACCTGCCCGTGCGGGATGCTCGTGCGGTTGCGCGACGCTCGCGGTCCACGCGCACGACGCCGCGGCGCAGCGGTGGCCGGAGCTGAGCGGCGAGGAGGACCGGCGCGATGCCGAGCCGGATCTCCTGCTCGCCCCGGTGCCCTGGAATCGGAGCGGATGGCGTGGACGCCCGCGCGGTACCTCGCCGGGCGATCACGGGAAGACGACCGCCCTCGTCCCGTCGGAACCCCGCCGCGCGCAGCACCAGAACGCGGACGGCCACCGCGCCCGTCGCGTACGGATCCGCTCGACGTAGCGCGGTGCTCCGGAGCCCATGCGGCGACGCCCCATCGCCGTCAACGGAGCCGGTCCGGTGTGCGGGGAGGGTCGAAGCGGTAGCCCACGCCCCACACGGTCACCAGGATCTCCGGGCGGGACGGATCGAGCTCGATCTTCTCCCGAAGCCGTCTGATGTGGACGGTCACGGTCGACGCGTTGCCGGAGTCGCGCCCCCACACGCTGCGCATCAGCTCATCGCGCCGGAACACCCGGCCGGGGTTGTCCAAGAGGAACACCAGGAGCGCGAACTCCATGTTGGTCAACGCCAGCCGTCGCCGTCCCCTGCTGGCGACGCGCGCGGACTGGTCCACCACCAGGTCGCCCGCGCGCCGGACGTTCCGCGACGGCGCAGGTCTGGCCCTCGTCCTGTGGAGCACCGACTGGACTCGCACCAGCATCTCTACCGGGTCGAACGGCTTGGTCAGGTAGTCGTCCGCGCCGGCTTCCAGTCCGCGCAGTCGTTCCTCCTCCGCGTCCAATGAGGTCAACATGATCACCGGAACTTGGCTCCGGGTTCGCAGCTCCAGGCAGAACCTCGTGCCGTCGAGGCCGGGTAGCGTCACGTCGAGCACGACGAGGTCCGGGCTCATCTCGTGCGCCAGCTCCAAGCCGAGCACGCCATCGGACGCGACCAACGCGGTGTAGCCGGCCCGGTGCAGGTGACCGGTGATCACCTGGGAGGTCGCGGGATCGTCCTCGAGAATCAGGATGCGTGGTCCTCGAACGTGTGAGTGGTCCTGCTGAGCGGTTTTCTGCTGGGTCATCTCCTGGACCTGTTTCTCACTTTCAAGCTCCTTGCGTCCATCGGTCTGAGATGACCGACGGTGGTCGCGACGATCGGCACGTTGTCGCGATCGTGAACCGAGCGTGGCACGGATGTTCGCCGGCGAACGGAAGCCGGGTGAATTCGGGCGGACGTGATGACGTCCACGCGACGGACGACTCGCCGGTCTGGCCAATAGTCGCCACATTCCCTCGAAGGTCGCTCGTGGCCGGATAAGGTCGCACTGAGCCGAGCCGATGGTGGAACTGTACGTCCCGGTGCGGTGCGGGCGGGTCACGTGGTGATCTGTTCTCCTCGGTTCGTCCGATATCGAACCGCGTGCCGGTCGGGAGGCGTGTCTCGAGAGTATCCGTGCTGATCAGCGGCATGGCGAAGACGTCATCGGCCCGTGCCCGGTTGATCGTCCTGAGTGAGGACGTGATTTCTGCGCACGGCTCGACGGTGCGACGCGGCGGCGAAGAATTTCGGTCCGATGATGCCCTTCCGGGCAATTTCGATGCCTGGACGCGCGCTCTATGCCGTGACGCCTCTCAGTCGGTGGTGAATGCGGGTAAATTGACGAAGTGAGTTCGCTCGGGAACGAGTTCTCGACGCGCGCGGACGGTCCGGTGTGGCGGACGATCGAAAGAAGTGAGAATGGCGAACAGGTTCCTTCCGTATTCCGACCGCTTCGTCGACGGCAGTGACTGGAAAGTCCCTGCTCTTGGGAAGGAGTACGGGCCTGGGGAAGACGTGCCGGCGCCGGTGAAAACGCGTCGTGGTGGTCTCGCCGCGAACTCGGAGAAGCTCTTCCTCAACCGCGTTTTCAGCGAACGAGCGCACTTCCGGGTCCTCTCGAGTGGACCCTGCCTCCGGTGTACCGGGCCCGGCCGGTCACGTGCGGGGACGACGCTCGACACCCCGTCGCGGTGTTGCCCCGGTTGTCCGGGATGTTCGTGAAGCCGATGCCGCATGGCCGGTCCGCACCAGGCGAACGCCCGGATCCGCGGCCGGACATGGCGAGGACGAGGTTCGATGAGGTCTTCCGTGATCACCGATGAAGTGACCGGTCCCGTCTTGGCGCGGGGAGGTCCGGCCGGGCTGCGCGTCGACGAACTGCTGGCCGTCATGGCGGAGCAGGCGGCGGCGGTGGCCGCGGTGCGGTCGAAGTGGGCCGAGTCGGTCCGCGCGGTGCCACCGGCACCCGACGATGCCGAACCGACCGAGTCGGATGTGGCGCCGCTGAACGACATGAGGCGCGACCTGTGGTTCAAGTCCGAAGGCGTTCGCGAGATGTGGTTCTCGAACTACGTCCTGTGGGTCGGCTGGTGGGTCGACACCGCGCAGCTCGCGTTGGAAGCCGCCGCCGGTGAACCGGACACCGAGCTGTGGCGGGTGGCCGCCACGAGTCCGAGCCGGACGCCACGGGGGCGCGGGAGCGACAGCGTCGATCCACTGTGGCCGGTTCGGCGAGCCCGGCTCCGGTGCTGGGGTGAGAACTGGATCAACGACTCGCTGCCCCGGCTGCTGGAGCGAGATGAGCTCGACAGGGTGCTCGCGCTCACCGGTGGTACGAGTTCCGCGCACGCCGTGCGGCTCGCCCACCGCTCCGTGCTGCGCGCCCAGTGCGCCGGTGACCTCGCCCTGGATCAGGAGGAGTCGAATTCCGCGGCGCCGTCCGAGGTGAACCGGAATTGGAACCGCTACAGCTCGCGGCACCAACTCGTGTGCGTGTACGCGCAGGCCATCGCGGACCACCTGGGGCAGTGGTGGGGCGCCGCCGAGTTCGTGGACGGCTGCGACCGGGCGCCGTGAACGTGGTGGGCCGGATTCGGCGCGCCGGCGCGGCTCAGTAGCCGAAGTTCTGCGTCCACCAGGGAATTCCGCCGCCGATGTGCAGTCCGACGCCGATCGCGCGGAACTCGCCGTTGAGGATGTTCTCGCGGTGCGGGATGCTCTGCATCCAGGCGCGCACCACGCTGGCCGGCGTTTCCTGGCCGACGGCGATGTTCTCCCCGGCGGGCTCCTCGAACCCCTCGGCCAGCATCCGGTCGAACGGCGATGGACCGCGAAAACCTTGATGCGCGAAGAAATCCCGCTGTGCCATGTCGGCGCTGTGCCGTCGCGCCGAGCGGCGCAGCCGCTCGTCACCTTCAAGCCGGTTCAGTCCGCGTCTGGTGCGTTCGGCGTTGACCAGTGACACGACCTTGTCCTCGGTCCGGGCTCGCACCGCGTCCCGACCTGCTCCGAGCGCCATAGGACGCCACACCTCCTCGGCCCGTGCAGTCCGGACTCCACATCGGCGATCGATATCCCTTATATATCGGGAAATCCGCCACCAAACGTGCTGCGGCCAGGTGGGTGTGCCCGAGTAGGCAGCAGTGCTGAGCGTTCGGGTACGGGTCGCCCGCGTCGGCTCCCAACGCGGAATTCGACGGCGAGACTTGCGGATGCCCGCGCACGCGCGCCGATCCTCCGGTGCGGTGCGCGCCGAGCAGAGTGGGAGGAGATTCGAATGGCACAGCAGGTGCAGACCTCGACCCCCGGGATGCAGTCCGCGGGGCAGAAGTTCAGCGATACCGCCAGTGATTTCACCAGGGACATGCAGGCCGTCAACACCATGATGGCGACCTTGCAGACGAGCTGGCACGGCGACGCCTCCAGGAACTTCAACCAGGCGATGGACAACTGGGAGAAGTCCTTCAGCATCGTGATCAACAAGTTGATCGGCATGATGGAGGTCATGGGGATCAACTCCAAGGACTACGTGGCGGCCGAGGACGAGGCGACCAGCCAGGCCGGTTCTTTCAGTTCCGCGCTCCCGTTGCCGGGAGTCTGAGCGACTTCGTCGATTTCGCAATGAAATGAATCCGCTCGTGCGCGGATTGATGAGGAGTGCAGATGTCTGATTATCGTTTCAACTTCAGCGTCGCGGACGCGACTCTCTACGACATGGACGCGATCAACAACAAGGTCCGCTCGGCGCTCACCGAAATGGAGCGGTCCGTCGAGGCCAGCCTTTCGGAGTGGACCGGTGACGCGCAGAACGCCTACTGGGAAGCCAAGGCGGCGTGGAACCAGCAGGCAAACCTGATGCCGCAGTACCTGCAGTCGGGACGGCAGACCCTGCTCAACATCTCCGACAACTACGGCACGACCGAGCAGCGCGCTCGGCAGATCTGGGACCAGACCCGGGGTTGAGCGATTCCGGTACCGCGCTGTGGTTCGGCCGTCGGGAAAGTGACCCCGGCTTTCCCGGCGGCCACCGCCGTGGCCATCGGAGCCACCTCCGGGCAATGAGATCAGGGAGTTCATCATGGGTGACAAGCAGGGAATCGACTACTGGCTGGAAAGCGACGCGTGGAAGGACACCGAGTACGCCGACTGGAACAAGATCGACGCATTCGTCGAAGAGGGGTACATGACCGAGGATGAGCGGGATCTCATCCAGGCGCGCGGCAGCGCCGCCGCGCTCGGTCACACCAGCAGTCCGGGGGAGACCGACGACAGCTGGGAGAAGTACCTCGACCTGAAGGAGGAGTACAAGGACGACCCGCGGTTCGGCGAGAACGGCAAGGCCGAGGACATCCCCAAGCCGGATGGTGAAGGGGAAGGCCCGAACGAGGACACCGACTACGTCGACAAGCTCGACTGGGGGCTCGGTGACGACGAGACGCCCCCGGATGTGGAGGACCCGCCGAAGGTTCCGAAGTACGACAACAAGGGCAAGGAAGGCGACGAGGTCGTCGTGAGCACCGAGGCGCTCAAGGCCTTCGCCCAGAACATGTTGAAGCTGAAAGCCATGATCACCCCGGCGAAGGACTACGTCAGCGACGTGGAAATCCTGCCGGGGGCTTTCGCCAATGCCTACCGGCTTCGTGACCGGGTCATGGGCTCCGGTGGGGACAACGGTTCCGTCGGGCTCAAGACGGCCGTTTACGACTTCCTGCACAACACCGAGAAGGGCTTCGACTACCTGGAAGAGGACTTGGCGCGGGTATTGAAGGAATATGAGGAAGCCGAAGACCTGAACAAGATCGCCGGTACTGATCTGGACGCCATCATGGCGAAGGCGTACTCCTACATCGGTGAAACGGAGTCGGGCAAGTAGGACGGCGTCGTAGCCGGCGTCATGGTGTGGATGAGGTAGGCATCGGTCCGCGCATTCGATCAGGTGGGGTGGACTAATCCGAGATCTTCCCGGACGGGGTGATCTCGTGTCATCAGCGGTTCAGGGGCAGTAGGAGCAGGCGTGGGTTCGCATCAGGAAAAGTACGGCGACGACAGCAGCAACACCACGACGGATGATGATGACAAGCACTCCGTGTTCGCTGATTCCAAGGCCACCGCTGATGGGGACGACAACTTCAACGAGTGGGACTGGAAGCGGATCAAGGCCGCGTTGACCGGTGGCGCCGCCGTGATCGGGGATCAGGACGAGCGACTGCGCGGATTGGTCGACCCGGTGACCTTGCAGCAGGCCGCCAACAACTTCGACTTCGCCCGGCAGACGATGGAGACCGTCGCCAAGAGCCTCCGCGACCAGGCACGTGCCACCGCGGGTCCGGACGGCATCTGGAAAGGGCCTGCCGCGCTGGCCTTCCTGGCGAAGATGGAGACGTTCGCCAACAACATCGATGCGCACGCAAGGCTGCTCAGCGAAGGGGCGTTGGAGAGCGAGGCGGGCGGTTCGATCTCAGACACGCTGCGGATGAACGGCAATTACCTCGCCTGGGGCGCGCAGACCGTCGACTACTACGACCGCTACTACGCCGACCTCGCGTTGCAGCGCGGTGTCGCCCCGAAGATGGAAGACAACAAGGTCATGGTGAGCAAGGACGAGGAAGTCGTCAAAGCCATGACCGAATCCATGCGCCAGGTCATCGTCCAGGTCTCCTCCAACTACGACTGGCGCAAGGACGACGTCGTCACCCCGGACCCGGTCAAGTCTGAGACACCGTCGCCGCCGCCACCTAAGCCGCCGCCGGTGGATCCGCCACCTAAGCCGCCGCCGAACGAGCCGCCGCCTGAGCCGCCGCCGAACGAGCCGCCGCCGAACGAGCCACCGCCGAACGAGCCGCCGCCGAACGAGCCACCGCCGGTGAAACCCCCGCCTGAGACCCCAGGCGGTCCGGAGGGCACGCCGCCACCTGTGGGCGGCCCGGAGGGCACGCCGCCACCTGTGGGCGGTCCCGAGGGCACGCCGCCACCGGTGGGCACGCCGCCGCCGGTGGGCGGTCCGATGGGCACGCCGCCACCTGCGGGCGGTTCAGGGGGCACGCCGCCGCCTGTGGGCGGTCCCGGGGGCACGCCGCCGCCGGTGGGCACGCCGCCGCCGGTGGGCGGTCCGCCGCCGGTGGGCGGTCCGGGGGGCACGCCGCCGCCTGTGGGCGGTCCCGGGGGCACGCCGCCGCCGGTCGGCGCTCCGCCGCCGGTCGGCGGACCTCCTCCGGTGGGTCGTCCGCCCGGCGGTTCCCGCCCCGGTGCCAGGGAACCTGGGGGAAATCCCGCCGTTGTTCCGCCGCCGGTCGGCGACGCACCGCCGGTAGGGGATGTCCCTCGGGTCGGCAGCCCGCCGTCGGTGGGGAGCCCGCCTCCGGTGGGTGATGCGCCGCAGGTGGGCGGCCCGCCGCCGGTGGGCGGTGCGCCTCCGGTGGGGCAGCCGCCGGTGAGTCCGCCTGGGGAGAACTGGTCGCCTGGTCAGGACCAGCCGCAGTCGCCTG
>NZ_JAPFGB010000013.1:39589-66319 GCF_026241095.1 Saccharopolyspora sp. NFXS83
GTCAGGATCAGCGCGGTGGGATGCCGATGATGCCGCCGATGATGCCGCCGGGCGCCGGTGGCGCCGGAGGTGGCGGCGGCGGTGGTGAGCGTTCGGATGCTTCCGGCCTGCTGGATGCGGGGAGCGAGCCGTGGGCGGGTTCCGGTCCGCCTGTGGGCGATCCGGAGGCCCCGTTCGGCGCGCCACCGGTCGACGTTCCTCCGGTGGGGCAGCCGCCGGTGACTCCGCCTGCGGAGAACTGGTCGCCTGGTCAGGACCAGCCGCAGTCGCCTGGTCAGGATCAGCGCGGTGGGATGCCGATGATGCCGCCGATGATGCCGCCGGGCGCCGGTGGCGCCGGAGGTGGCGGCAGCGAACGTTCCGATGCTTCGGGGCTGCTCGATGCCGGTAGCGAGCCCTGGGCGGGTTCCGGTCCTGCTGCGGGTGATCCGGAGGCCCCGTTCGGCGCGCCGCCGATCAGTGCCCCGCCGGTGGGGGAGGCCTCGCCGGTCGACGCGTTCGACGAGAACGAGCAGCAGGCACCGGGCCAGCAGGTGGGCGGTGGGATGCCGATGATGCCGCCGATGATGCCGCCGGGCGCCGGTGGCCTCGGCGGTGGCGGCAGCGAGCGTTCCGATGCTTCCGGGCTGCTCGATGCCGGGAGCGAGCCGTGGGCGAGCGCGGGCCCGCCGGCCGGTGAGCCGGAAGCTCCGTCCGTGCCGCTGCCTCCGGCCGAGGTGCCGTCCGCACCGCCCGCGCCGCAGCAGCGGGCCGATCCGCCCACGCCGGTGAGCGACACCGGCCAGGTGGCCGGTGGCGTGCCGGTGGTGCCGCTCGTGGTGCCGCCGCTCGGCGCTCTCGGCCCGAACCGGGAGCGCGAGCGGTCCGTGGAGCGGCCCGGTACCCACGAGCCGCTGCCGGACGATTCCGTCCCCGCCGACGCCGACGCCGACGTCCCCGCCGACGCCGGTGGCGGTGGCGGTGCCCCGGCCGCGCCGGTCGATCCCGCCGCGCACGAGGTCGAACCGTCCTCCGTCGAGGCCGGTGAGCCGGAATTGCCGCAGGACCACGTCCCGGTCGTGCGTCATGACGACGTGGCCAAGGACACCGGAGCGTGGGACAGCCCTGGCGGCCTGCCCTGGCTGCTCCCGTTCCCGGTGTCCAACGGGGCCGATCGGGATCGCGAGCGGCCCGCCCCGGACCACTCGCTGCGGGACACCACCCCGTGGGAAGCCGAGCAGACCCCTGGCGATTCGGGCTACGCGGCCTGGCGGCGCGCGAGCTTGGGCGGCGACCGGCGGGTCGCGGTGACGGAGGAGCGACCTCCGCGCTGCGGCGGGCCGGACTTCACCCCGGAGGAGCTGGCGGCCATGCGGGCCGAGGAACGAGCGGAAGCCGAACGGCAGGCGGAGGAGAAGGCCAAGGCGGAAGCCGAGGCGGACGCGGAGGAGGAGAAGGAGCGTTCCAGCTCAGACCTTCTCGTGAGGGATAACTCTGCCTGGGGTGGAGGTTCCGCCAAACCGCCGCCGGGGGCGCTGGGATGAGGTCGATGTCCGGAGCGGTCGACACGAACGAGGCAAACCCATGAGCACCGTCACGGTGAAGCGCCCGCCGCGCGCCGCGGGGCCGGAGATGCCCGAAGGCACGGTCGAGCTGCAGGAGCCTCCGGTCATGGAGGAACCGGCCGCGATGGACTTCCGATCGGTGGCCATGATCGTGCCGATGGGCATCGGCTCGATGGCGATGATCATGATGGTCTCGTCGCGGAGCAGCTCGCCCATGATGTACATCATGGGCGGCGGCATGGCGGTCGCGATGCTGGTCATGGTGCTGACCCAGCTCGGCCGCAACGCGGCCGAGCGCAAGCGCAAGATGGCTTCCGAGCGCCGCGACTTCTTGCGCTACATCGCGCAGTTGCGGGAGAAGGCCCGGGAGTCCGCGGACCAGCAGCGGCGGGCCGTGGTGTGGAGCAACCCGGCGCCGTCCTGGTTGTGGTCGATCGCCGCCGGTCCCCGGTTGTGGGAGCGGCGGGCCAACCAGGACGACTTCGGGCGGGCCCGGATCGGGCTGGGCACCCAGGCCGCGGCGGTGGAGTACACGGCACCGTCGACCAAGCCGATCGAGGACCTGGAACCGCTGGCGGCGGTCTCGCTCCGGCGGTTCCAGGAGGCCTACGGCACGGTGTCGGGGATTCCGATGTCGGTGGGGCTGCGCAGCTTCACCAGCGTGGAGTTCGCCGGTGCGCAAGAAGGCGTGGTCGGCTTGGTGCGGTCCCTGCTGGGCCAGCTGGTGACCTTCCACTCGCCGGACGAACTGCGGGTGGCGGTCCTGACGAGCGAGACCTGCCAACCCGAGTGGGACTGGGTCAAGTGGCTGCCGCACAACGCCCACCCCACCGCGCACGACGCGGCGGGTCCGCTGCGGCTGTTCGCCTGCGACCACGACGAGCTGCTGGACGTGCTCGGCGCGGACATCACCGACCGGCCCGACCACGATCCGAGCAGCCGCCCGGGCGTGGTCGAGCCCTTCGTGGTGGTGGTCGCGCACCAGACCGAGATCCCCGAGTCCTCGCGACTGCTCGACACCGGGTTGCGCAACGTCGTGCTGCTGGACCTGTCCGGGCGGATGCCCGGCGGGCCCAAGGTTCTCCGGCTGACCGTGGAGGACGACGAGGTGAGCTTCCCGGTGGGGGAGTCCACCGGCACGGCCCGGCGCGACCAGCTGAGCCTGATCCAGGCCGAGGCGCTGGCCAGGTCGATGGCGCCCAAGCGCACCAGCGGTTCGGTGGACGTGGTCGACCAGCCGTTGGAGAGCGACTTCGAACTGACCACGCTGCTGGGCATCCGCGATCCGCGCACGTTCGACGTGCCGGCGCAGTGGCGGCCCCGCGCCGCGCAGCGCTCGCGGTTGCAGGTGCCGATCGGGGTCACCACCGAGGGCGAGGTCGTCGAGCTGGACCTGAAGGAACCCGCCCAGGGCGGAATGGGCCCGCACGGCATGCTGATCGGCGCCACCGGCTCCGGCAAGAGCGAACTGCTGCGCACCCTGGTGGCCGGGCTCGCGGCGACGCATTCGTCGGAGATCCTCAACCTGGTGCTCGTCGACTTCAAGGGCGGCGCCACGTTCCTGGGCATGGACGAGCTGCCGCACACCTCGGCGGTGATCACCAACCTCGCCGATGAACTGCCGCTGGTCGACCGGATGCAGGACGCGCTCAACGGCGAGTTGGTGCGCCGCCAGGAACTGTTGCGCGCCAGCGGTTATTCCTCGTCGTTCGAGTACGAGAAGGCCAGGGCCGGAGGTGCCCAGCTGGTGCCGTTCCCGGACCTGCTGCTGGTGGTCGACGAGTTCAGCGAGCTGCTGGCCAGCAAGTCCGAGTTCATGGACCTGTTCGTCTCCATCGGGCGGCTCGGCCGCAGCCTCGGTGTGCACCTGCTGCTGGCTTCGCAGCGGCTGGACGAGGGCCGCATCCACCGCGTGGAGGGCCACCTGTCGTACCGGATCGCGCTGCGGACGTTCTCCTCGATGGAGTCGCGTGCCGTGATCGGCCAGGCCAAGGCCTACGAATTGCCGTCCGACCCGGGCAACGGCTACCTGAAGATCGACACCACCACGCTGGTGCGGTTCAAGGGCGCGTACGTCTCCGGGCCCTGCCCGGAGCGCGACGGCGCCGCTCCGGCCACCTCGGAAGAGCGGGCGTTCTCCGAGGTCGTCTCCTTCCGCACGCAGCCCTATCCGAGCCTGCACCAGATCCGGCAGCAGGAACAGCAGAGCGCACCGGATCCGGAGCCGAGCCCCGAAGAGGAGTCCGGTGAGGACGCCCCGTCGCTGATCGAGGTCCTCATCGGACGGTTGAAGGGTTCGGGGCCGCCCGCCCGCCAGATCTGGCTGCCGCCGCTGTCTGCCGCGCCGAGCCTGGACAGCCTGCTGCCCAGCGTGGTGCCGGACCCGACCCGCGGCATGACCGTCGAGCCCACCGGCAGCCGCAACCCGCTGCGGGTTCCGGTGGCCGTCGTCGACCGGCCCTACGAGCAGTCGCGGGACCTGATGACCGCGGACCTGTCCGGTTCGGAGGGTCACGTCGGCATCGCCGGCGCGCCGCAGACCGGCAAATCCACCCTGCTGCGGACCTTGGTGCTGGGGCTGGCGCTGCACAACACCCCGCGGGACGTCCAGTTCTACTGCATGGACTTCGGTGGCGGCGGCATCATGTCGCTGTCCGGACTGCCGCACGTGGGATCGGTCGCGACCCGGATGGAACGCGACCGGGTGGTGCGCACCATCGCCGAGCTGACCCAGCTGCTGGAGCGCCGGGAGTCCCTGTTCGCCGAGCACGGATTCGAGTCGATCTCGGCCTATCTGCGGGCCCGCGAGCGCGGGGAGGTCGACGATCCGCACGGGCACGTGTTCCTCGTCGTGGACGGCTGGTTCACGGTGAAGCAGGACTTCCAGGAACTGGAGACGAAGATCGGCGAGCTCGCCTCCCGCGGGTTGTCGTTCGGCATCCACCTGGTGCTGGCCGCGACCCGGTGGTCGGAGATCCGCACCTGGCTCCGGGACCTGCTGGGCACCAAGCTCGAACTGCGCCTCGGCGACTCGATGGAATCGGAGTTCGGTTCGCGCAAGGCCGCGACCGTGCCGAACCAGGCGGGCCGCGGGATCACCTCGGACGGTTACCACTTCCTCACCGCGCTGCCCCGGCTGGACGGGCGTTCCGACGTGGACGACCTCTCCGAGGCGACCAAGACGGTCACCGAGGAGGTGCGGGCGTTCTGGCCCGGAGACCCCGCCCCGCCGGTGCGGATGCTGCCGACCAGGCTGCCCGCGCGGCAGTTGCCCGCCCCGGAGCGGGAGTTCCGGATGTGCATCGGCCACGACGAGCAGCGGTTGCAGCCGGTGTGGCACGACTTCCACGCGCAGCCGCACCTGATGGTCTTCGGCGACGGCGCCACCGGCAAGACCAACCTGCTGCGCCTGGCGCTGCGCTCGATCCGGCAACGGTACGGCCCCGACGAAGCCAAGATCGTGCTCGGCGACGCGCGACGCGACCTCGACCAGGAGGTGCCCGCCGAGTACAACGTCGGCTTCGGGGTCAACTCCGAGGCGCTGCACGGGCTCGCGGAACAGACCGCCGCCTCGATGGTCAAGCGGGTGCCGGGCCAGGAGATCTCCTCGGAACGCATGCGCAAGCGGGACTGGTGGCAGGGCCCGGAACTGTTCCTGGTCGTCGACGACTACGAACTGCTCACCCGCGGCGGGATGGGCTCGGCGCTGGACCCGCTGCTCTCGATGATCCCGCAAGGTGTCCACATCGGACTCCACCTGGTGGTCGCCAGGAGCACTTCCGGTGCGATGCGGGCGATGATGGACCCGGTGCTGCGAAGGCTCTGGGAGCTCGGCACCCCCTCGCTGCTGCTCTCCTACCCCAAGGAAGAGGGCACGTTCATCGGAGAGGCGAAACCGCGCAAACTGCCTCCCGGCCGCGCCCAGCTGGTCACCCGGCGCGGCATCCAACTCATCCAGACCGGTCTGGTCGACGACGAATTCGCGACGGCCGCCCAGCCGACGAGCACGATCAGGAAGGAGAACCGATGACCAGCGCCAGGGCCGCGGAGCTGTGCAGGGTCACCGTGTTCGGCCCGGACGGCAAGGCCGATTTGGCGGTGCCCGTGTCGACCCCGGTGGCCGACCTGCTGCCGGTGCTGCTCAGCCACACCTGGCGGCAGCCCGCCGAGGACGCGCCGGGTTCCTGGGTGTTGCAGCGGCTCGGTGAGCCGCCGCTGGACCCGGACGGCACGCCGGAGGCGCTGGACTGGCTGGAAGGCGAGCAGCTGTACCTGCGCCCGGCCGCCGATCCGCTGCCGCAACTGGACTTCGACGATCTCGCGGACGGGATCGCCACCAGTGTCGAGCAGCATTCGGACCGGTGGCGGCCGGAGTTCGGCCCGCGCTTGTTCCAGGTGCTCTCGGGTGCGCTCATCGGCTTGCTCGCGATGGTCCTGCTCGGCGACGGGCCGACCGGACTGCACGCCGGCTTCGCCGCCGGATTGGCCCTGATCTTCACCGGTGGTGCGCTGCCGCTGGCCAAGAACCTCAAGGACGTCGCGCTGGCCCGGCTCATCGGCCTCGCCGGGTGCGGCTACGCGGGGATCGCCGGGCTGATCGCCGCCGACGGCGTCCCCGGCGGGGCGGTGCCGACGCCGCCGGGCCTCTTGGTGGGCACCTGGTGCGCGGCGTTCGCGGCCGTCGTCCTGCTGGTGCTGCACCGGTTCGGGGGCAGGGCCGTCCCGTTCGGCCCGTTCCTCGCGGTCCTGCTGCTGGCCGTGGTGGTCCACGGCGGGGTGTGGCTGGGACTGGGCTTCGGCCTGAGCCCGGGGCAGACGGCAGGTGTGCTCGCCGCCGTGGTGTTCGGGGTCGTGCTGTTCGCGCCCAAGGTGACCATCCGGGCCGCGTTCCTGCGCGGACCGCAACTCCCGCGCAACGCCACGGACCTCCAGCAGGACATCGATCCGGCCGGGGCCGAGGACGTGACCTCCCGCACCGGCCACGCCGACCGGTACCTCAGCGCCGCGATGGTCTGCGCCGCGGCCGTCCTCGTCGCGGCGTTCCCCCTGATCATGCTCGAAACCGGATGGGTGACCTGGGCGCTGGTGAGCGTGCTGTCCTGCTCGGTGCTGCTGCGTTCGCGGGCTCTGTTCAGCGTCTGGCAGCGAGTGCCGCTGGTGGCGGCGGGCGCGAGCGGGCTGGCCCTGGTGGCGCTGGACTTCGCGCGGGAGTTCTCCGCGGGCTGGCGCGCGGTCCTCGTGATCGGTCTGCTCCTGGTGCTGCTGGCGCTGGTGCTGGGGGCGCTGCGCCCGCTGCAGCGCCGGATGCTGCCGATCTGGGGCCACCTGGCGAACATCTTCGACACCTGCACGGCCATCGCGGTGCTCCCGCTGCTGTTCCAGCTGCTGGAGCTCTACGCGTGGGCGCGCGGATTGGCGGGGTGAGCGGTGCAGACCCAACGGGATCACGTCCACGCCTACCAGTTCCTGATGGGCAGGATGAGCTCGGCCCTGGTGCTCGCCGACCCGGCCAGCGCGGAGGTGCCGGCCAAGCGGGCCAAGACCGGGCTGATCGTCGGCGTGGTGCTGGCGCTGCTGATCGGCGTCGGCTTCGGCGTCTACGGGCTCTTCGTCCCCGGTGGCAGCAAGAAGTGGCAGGCCCAAGGCGCGATCGTGGTGGAGAAGGAGACCGGCGCCAGGTTCGTCAACGCGGGCGGCGTGCTGCACCCGACGCTGAACTACGCCTCGGCGAAGTTGTTGCAGGGCGCGGGATCCGAAGTGCAGATGATCTCGCAGGCGTCCCTCGTGGACGCTCCGCGCGGTGGTCCGATCGGCATTCCGGACGCACCGCAGACGCTTCCGCCGGTCGAGGACCTGGCCGGTTCGCACTGGCTGGCCTGCCTGCCGGGGGCGGAGACCGGAGCCGCACCCGGGCGGTTCAACCTCGACTTCGACCCGACGTCCTCCTCTCGGCAGATGTCCGCCGACCAGTACCTTCCCGTGCGCTCGGCCGACGGCACCGACTACCTGCTGTGGCAGGGGCGCAAGCATCGGATCGCCGACCCGTCGGTCCAGATCGCGCTGGGCATGGCCAACGCGCGTCCGCCGACGGCACCGGCGTGGTGGCTCGACGAGGTGCCCGCGGGGCCGGTGCTGGAGCCGGCCTCGATCGACGGCGCCGGCTCCGCCGGGCCGCCCGTCGGCGGTGCCCCGCGCCAGGTGGGGCAGCTGTTCGAGCAGCAGGCGGCCAACGGCGAGGTCCAGCGGTTCGTGCTCCGCGCGGACGGACTGGCACCGCTGAGCATGACCGAGTTCGCGCTGCTCGCGGCCCGGCCCGGAAATCCCGCGCCGGAACGGATCGGTGCCGCCGCGGTGGCCGCGGCGCCGCGCTCGGCCGACCGGTCGCTGTTCGACCGCATCCCCGATCTCAGCGGTGCGGGCTGGCGGAGCAGCGCTGACGCGCTCTGCCTGCGCCAGAACCCGGCCGGGACCCAGGTCCGCAGCCAGGTGGTGCTCGCCGCGCCCCGGCAGGCCGCGGCGCCCGGTGGCGCGGTCAACGTGCGGCCCGGAACCGGGCTGGTGGCCGGTGCGCTGCCGCTGCCCGCCGGGCAGCGGGTGCCGGACCGGTACCTCATCACCGACCAGGGCACCAAGCACCTGATGCCGGATGACGAGTCGATGCAGGCCCTCGGTTTCGGCAGCGCGCCGGTGCGCCCGATCGCGAACGAACTGCTCGCCGCCCTGCCGACCGGACCGGTGCTCAGCCGGGCCGCGATGGGCGTGAGCGAGAAGGGATGACCAGCTGATGCCCGCATTGCCTCCGCTGACCAGGCGTCGTCGTGATGAACCGAACATGCCGCTGACCAAGCACACCGTGGGCAACGCGCTCGTGGTGTGCGCGGAGCGGCGGATGACCACCGAAGCTCAGGAGATGGCCCTGGCGGTGGCTCCGGACGCCGAACACGAGATGGTGGTCGTCGACCTGCCCAGCGGGATGCCCATCTCGGCGTGGGACTCCGTGGCCGCGCTGCTGCCCAAGCGGCGCCGCGGGGTCCGGCTGGTGCTGGGCGGCCGGTCCCGGGAGGCCACCGCGCTGGCCGGGCAGTGGCTCTCGGAACGCCTCGGGCGCACCGTGGTGGCCCCGGACGGAGTGATCTTCCGGGGGACCGGCGGGACGCTGTTCGTGCACGCCGGGAAGGGCAGCGGCTGGGTCCGGTTCCGGCCGGGGAAGGCACCCGAGTGGGAGGCCAAGCGGTTCCCGCGGCCCCTGTGGGACTCCAGCCTGGTCGAGGCTTGGCCCACCAGCGCGGTCGGCGTCGCCGAACCGGTCCCCGGCGGGGTGTGGATCCACCCCGCGGTCCGGGACGCCGCCTTCAGCGGTCACTGGGAGCGGCTGGCGAGCGGGATGCCGTGCCAGCAGGAGGTGCTCACCGTGGTGCTGGGCTGTCCTGGTGCGCCCGCGCTCTCGCTCGACGACGTGGTGCGTTTCTGGCGGCGACTGGACACCTCGGTGCGCGACCGGGTCCGCTTCGTGCAGTACGGCCCGGTGCACCTGCCCGAAGGCGACTCGCTGGGCCAGGCGCTCGCGGACCTCCTGCAGACCCGGGTCGCCTGCTACACCGGCATGCCGGTGGGTTCCCCGAACGCGCCGGAGATCTACACGATGTGCGCGGACGGCACGTTGGGCTGGCACGCCTTCGCCCGCGAGATCGGCTACGTGCCCCGAGGGCACGCGGCGCACGGGGAAGCCCCGGCACTGCTGAGCCACCGGATCCCGTTCGAGGGCTTGGAGCAGCTCTCTCCGGCGGTGTACTGGTACACCCCGGACGCGGTCGTGGAGGTCGTGCAGTCGGGCCTGTGGGTGCGCCCGCCGCAGGACGCGCAGAACGCGGTCGCGGTGCGCGCCGCGCCGGTCGACCCCGAGCTCAACGTCCTGGCTTTCGACGCGACGGACGAGCGGCTGGCGGCCCGCATGCGGCTGCTCGCCGAGGACGTGCTGGCCCGGCTTGACCCGGCCACCCGGGTTCGGTGCCGGGTGGTGGCCGCCTCGGAGCTGGGACGCGGCGTCGCGCGCGTCACCGGAGCGGCCCGCGGTGAACTGGGCACCGGGCCGGGGCACGCGTCCGCGCTGAGCCCCGCCTCGGCGGAGGCCGCCACGGAGTTCCTCTCCCCGGTCGCCGGTGCGCAGCCACCCGCGGTGAGCTCGCCGCCGCCCCCGGCCGGTTTCCCGCCGATCTCGGTGCCCGCACCCGACTTCGCGGCGGCATCGGCCATGACGAGCCGATCCGGTACCGCGCTCGGGCCGGTTCCGGCGGGCGGGCACGTCCCTGGCCCCCTCCCTGGACCCGTCCCCGGGCCCCTCCCCGGGTCCGTCCCCGGACCCGGACTCGAGTCCCGTGCACCCGGGGAGGTCGCTTCCGCCTCCGGCGCCTCGGCACCCGCTCCGGGCCCGGTCCCCGACCTCGCTCCCGTCGCGTCGCCGCCTCCCGCTCCTGCCCCGGACCCGGTCCCCGCTGCCGACGCCGCCGCGGAGTCCGGTGCGCGGCCTGCCCCCGCCCCCGTCCTCGGCTCACCGGCCGGGGCGGCGTCCTCCGGCGCCGAACCGGTCTCGGCGATGCCGCTCCGGCTGGAGAGCTCACCGACTCCTGAGGTCGGCGAACCGCCGGAGGTGCCGGACGCCCCGGAGCCCGCCGCCACGACCGAGGGACCGGAACCCGCGCCGGAACCGGCGCCGGAAACCTCGCCTCCCGACGCGAACCGGTCGGCGCCGCCCGCCGAACCCCGTCCGCAACCGGTGCCGGAAGCCAACGCGTCGGCGCTGCTGCCTGCCCAGGGCATCACCGAGGAGCGCACGTGGTTGCGCCGGACGCTCAGCCGCGAGTTCGACGCCATGGCCCATTCGGTTTCCCGGATCCTCTCGGAGCACCCCGGTTTCCAAGGCGACCCCCGTTCGTCGGCCGATGTGCTCACCGACACCGTCGCCGTGCGCCTCTACCTGACCGCGCGGGGCGAGGCGATCGACGGTTCGCTGCGGGCCGCCGAGAACGGGCCGCACGTCCCCTTCGCGCGGTGCGTGGTCTCCGGGCTGAGCAAGCTGCCCTCGCACCGGGGTGCCACCGTGTTCAGCGCGACGCCGTCCTCGGCGCAGTGGGAGCTCTACCGGCAGCGCCGTCTGGTCACCGAGTGGGGCTTCACCCACGCGCTGACCGAGCCCAGCGCGGACCAGGTCGGTGAGATCGACGTGCTGGTGTGGTCGATGACCGCCCGGCGCACGAAGCTGCTCGAACTCGACGACGCCGACCGGGCGGACAACCGCGTGGTGTTCGTCCCCGGCACCAGCTTCAAGATCCTCGAGGTCGTCGAGCCCGCTGAGGACGGGACCAGGGGACGGGTCCTGCTGCGCGAGCTGGCGAGCTCCGAAGTGGACGAACAGGGCCGGGTGGCCGAGCGCGCCTCGCTGGACGAGTTGGCGAGCACCTCGCTGCGGCGGTGCGTCGAGCGGTGGGCGAGCGCCCGTCCCAGTGGCGCGGTCGGCGAGTCGGCGCGCGGCCGGTTCGGCGCACTACCGGGACTGGTGTAGCGATGCCGGTCCCGGACCCGCTTCGCACGGCGGGGCGACCGCACCGGTCGCCTCGTCCCGAGGTCCGCGCCTGATGGCCCCGGCCGCACGCGGCGCCGGGGCCGCCCTCGCGAGCCGACCGCTGAGAACCCGCGGCGGTACCGGCAGCGGGGACGGCGGCCCGGCGGCATGCGGTGAAAACGGCACAGCGGGTTCGAGCACGGGTTGTCAGAGAGGGGAAGGTCGATGAACCGCGAACTTCTGGTGGTGGGAGCAGATCGACCGGGCGCGTTCCCCTCGATCGGCGCCGCGCTCGCGGCGGCCCACGACGGAGCCACGATCAGCATCCGGCCCGGCAGGTACCAGGAGAACCTGGTCATCGACCGGATGGTCAACCTGACCGCCGAGGACGGCGAAGGCACCGTCGAGGTGCACGCCGCCGAGAACAGCGCACTGGTCGTCGACACCGAGGGCGCCCAGCTGCGCGGACTGGTGCTGGTCTGCGACGACGGCCGCTACCCGGCGGTCGACGTGCGGCGCGGCGAGGTCGCGCTGGACGGCTGCCGCATCGCCGGCTCGTCGTGGTCGGCCCTGCTGACCAGGGGGACCGGCTCGGTGGCCGCTCGCGGTTGCCTGCTGACCAGCACCGGCGGCGCGGGCATCGTGATCACCTCTTCGGTCGCCAGCACGGTGGAGGACAGCGAGGTCGTCGACGTGGCCTCCTCGGCCGTGGTGGTCGGGGAGGACGGCGCGTTGACGCTGCGCCGGTTCGTCGTGCGGCGTCCGGGCGGCAACGGGATCTGCGTCAACGGACGCGGCCGGTGCCTGCTCGAAGGGGGCACGATCACCGAGGCCGCCAAGCCCGCGCTCGTCGTCGAGCAGCAGGGCACCCTCAAGGCCACTGAACTCGACGTGCGCGACGGGGTGAACGTCGACCTCTACCTGACCGGCGGGAACTCGGTGGAGATCTCGGACTCCAGGTTCTCCGGGGCCGCGGCCCAGGCCGCGTACATCACCGAGGCCGCACGGCCGCTGCTGCGCGGGTGCACGTTCTCCGCCGCCCGGTGCGGGGTGCAGGTGACCGGGCGAGCCGCTCCCCGGCTGCTCGAGTGCGTCGTCGAGGACTCCCGGCTGGGAATCGTCGTGGAGGGCGAAGCCGCTCCCCGGTTCGACAAGACCTCGGTGCGCGGAACGACCGACGCGATCGCGCGGCTGTCCTCCTCGGCCGGCTGCCACTTCGCCGCGTTCCGGGCCACCGCGGACTCGGGTTCCGGCGTGCTGCTCACGGGCACCGGTGAGGTCGTCGTCGACAACGCTTCGATCGAGACCGGTACTTCCGCCGCGGTGGAGCTGGCCGAGTCCGCGCGGGTCGCGATCACCGACACGCGCATCACCACGGGCACCGAAGCCGCGGTCGTGCTCACCGGTGGCCGGGCGAAGCTGACCTCGGCCCTGCTGCGCGGCGGCGGCCTGCGCGTCGGGGGCGCCGAGGTGTCGATGAGCGACAGCGAGATCGTCGAGGCGCTCGCCGACGGCGTGCTGATCACCGACAGCGGTTCGGTGCACGCGGGCAGCTGCCGCATCCGCTCGGCGGGAGGGCACGGCGTGCACGTGGCCGCCGGGGGCGGCGCGCGGCTGGACGAGTGCGAGGTGCTCGACAGCGCGGGCGACGGCGCGCACCTGGAGACCGCGGAGGCGGTCTCCCTGCACCGGTGCGTGGTCAAGGGCAGCGGCGGGGTCGCGGTCCGGCGTCCGGAGGACGACGGCCGGATCACCGTGCAGGGCCTGGTGACGGACGGCGCGACCGGTTCGTCCCAGTCGCCTCGCGGCACCAGGAACGAGGCCGACCGCCCCGCGCCCGAACCAGAGGAGCCCGAGGCCGGCGACTCGCTGCTCGGGGCCAGTGGCGCCGAGCTGAACGGACCGCTGTCCGAGCTCGACTCGCTGATCGGCCTGCAGGGCGTCAAGCAGGAGGTCCGCGGTCTGATCAACCTGATCCGGATGTCGCAGGTCCGCCAGGAGAAGGGCCTGCCGATGCCGCCGATCAGCAGGCACCTCGTGTTCGCCGGTCCGCCCGGCACCGGCAAGACCACCGTGGCCCGGCTCTACGGCGCGGTCCTCGCCGAACTGGGCATCCTGTCCAAGGGCCACATGATCGAAGCGGCCCGCGCCGACCTCGTCGGCCAGTACATCGGCTCGACCGCGATCAAGACCACCGAGCTGGTGAACCAGGCCATCGGCGGCGTGCTGTTCATCGACGAGGCGTACACCCTCAACGCCCAGAGCGGTGGTGTCGGTCCGGACTTCGGCCAAGAGGCCATCGACGCGCTGATGAAGATGATGGAGGACCACCGCGACGAGCTGGTGGTCATCGTCGCCGGCTATTCCGAGCTGATGCAGGGGTTCCTGGAGTCCAACCCCGGTGTGGCCTCCCGGTTCACCCGGACCATCGAGTTCCCGAACTACAGCGTCGAGGAACTGGTGACCATCGCGAGCAACCTGTGCCGCAAGCACTACTACGAGCTCACCGACGACGCGATCGACGAGCTGACCAACTACTTCACCCGCGTCCCGAAGGGGGATACCTTCGGCAACGGCCGTGTGGCGCGCAAGCTCTTCGAGGAGATGATCAGCCTCCAGGCTTCGCGGCTCGCCCAGCGCCCACCGGCCCGGGATTCCGACCTGAGCAGGCTGACCGCCGCGGACATCGCCCCGCAGACCGCGATGCTGGAGCAGCTCCCGTCCCAGTCGACGGGCGGCCCGGACGCCGCCGACGACCCTCGTTCGGCCTTGCAGGCCACCCGTACCTGGCGGCGGATCTCCGAGCTCAGCGGGATGGACGAGTCCCGGCAGGCGGTCGGTTCGGCGCTGGTCTCGCTGTGCGAGCGCAAGAACAGCCGCCGGGCGGTCGGGCAGCACGGCAACGCGGTCCTGGTCGGGCGGCGCGGTAGTGGCCGGTCCGAACTCGCCCGGCTCTACGCGCAGGGGCTCTCCGAACTGGGGCTGGTCCCCGTCGGCCAACTGGCGCGGGCCGCGCTGGCCGCGGACTTGCGTCCGCAGTGGCCCGGCCAGGCGGAAAGCCTGGTGGAGAAGGCGTTCCAGGACGCCTCGGGCGGAGTTCTGGTGGTCGACGCCGATGCGGCCGGGGAAGCCCAGCCGGAGGAGGCGGAGGCGCTGCAGGCCGCGCTGCGCGAGCACACCGCCGACCTCGTGGTGGTGCTCACCGGCACCCGAGCGGGACTGGACGCGTTGATCGCGCGGGCGCCGAAGCTGCTGGAGCACTTCGGCCGGCGGTGGGAGATCGGCCCCTACTCCACCGCCGAACTGGCGGCGATCGCGGTCCGGTACTTGCGCGAACGCGGCCACGAGGTGCCGGAGGAGGTGTGCGCGGCGGTCCGCGAGCACTTCGCGGACTCGGGGGACCTGACCGTGCACGGCGCGCACCAGTTCTCCCGGTACCTGGCCCGGACGGCCGCATCGCGCACGCTCACCCTCGCCGACCTGTCCGGGCTGCGCCAGCAGGCCGATCCGGTGCGCGGCGGGCTGGCGTCGGTGGGGTGAACCGGAGACGTCGGGGCAGACCGGGTGCCCGGTGTTCCCCGACTCGGTCTCCGCTCTTCGGAGGCCGGGAACGCATCGGGTTCAGTGAAAACAATCGTCTTCAGGAGGTCGTCGTGTCCGGACCGGATCGTCGCAGCGTCGAGATGCTGCAAGAGGAGTTCGAGCGCCAGCGTTCCCAGGTCGGTGAGATGCAGCAGCGGCTGCGCGAGCTGTCGGCGACCGTGGTGTCCCCCCGGCGGGAAGTGTCGGTGACCGTGGGCAGCCAGGGCGTTCTCCAGGACCTGCACTTCCCCACCAGCACCTACCGCAAGCTGCCCAAGAACGAGCTGGCCGAGCTGATCACCGACACGATCGCCGCGGCTCGGGAGAAGGCCCTCGACCAGACCGCCGCTGTGATCGCCCCGTCGTTGCCGGAGGGCCTCGACCCCAAGGCCATGCTGAAGGGCGACATCGACGTCGCGTCCATGCCCCAGCCCGAGCTGCCCCCGATGGTCGCCGAGATGCAGAAGCGCCGTGCAGCTCTGCTGGAGGAGCACGGGAGATGAGCGACTCGTTCTGGGTGGACCCCGAGCGGCTGGGCCGCAGCGGTGACGGTTACGCCGACGCGAAGAGCCGGCTGGACAACGTCGCCAACAAAGCAGGCGACATCTCGCTGCGGTACTCCGACCGCTTCGGCAACGACGAGGAGGGCCAGAAGTTCCGCGACTCGTTCGACAAGGGGATGCAGACCTACACCGGCGGAGTCCTCGGCATCAGCGGAAAAATGGATGCCATCAGCATGGGGCTGCGGCAGAACGGTGAGATGTACGGGGGTTCCCGGGACAGCGCCGACGATCTGACCTACAACCTCATGAGCGAAACGGATCATGGCGGGCAGCCCACGCCGGGACAGCCGCCCTCGGACTCCTTCGGGCCGCCGTCGTCCCGGTTCTCCAAGAGTGTGAAGCCGGACGACCCGGAAGGTGAGGTCACGGATCCGGAGGGTGACGGTGTGGCGCCGTTGTCCCAGGCTCGGATGTGGATGCCGAAATCCGAGGCCGTGTCACCGGAAGAGGGGTCCGGTGGGCGAGACGGGGTCGGTGGTGGGTCCGAGTTCGATTCGGCCGGTGACCCGAACCCTGGTCGGCTCTCCAACATCATCGGCGAGGAGGTGAATCCGGGATCGGAGGGTGGGTCTTGGGAGAACGCCAATGCCGGGAAGGTGCCGGAAGGTGATGTCTCGGATCCGGGGGGTGACGGTGTGATGCCGTTTTCTCCGGCTCGGATGTGGATGCCGAGAAGCGAGTCCGTGTCACTGGAAGAGGGGTCCGGTGGGCGGGAAGGTGTTGGTGGTGGGTCCGAGTTCGGTTCGGCGGGTGAGCCGAATCGTGGTGAGCTCCCCAACATCATCGACCAGAAGGTGAATCCGGGATCGCAGGGTGTGGGGTCTTGGGAGAACGCCAATGCCGGGAAGATGCCGGAAGGTCAGGTCACGGATCCGGGGGATGACGGTGTGATGCCGTTGTCCCAGGCTCGGATGTGGATGCCGAGGACCGAGGGTGTGTCGCCGGAGGAGGGCTCCGGCGAGGGTGTTGGTGGTGGGTCCGAGTTCGGTTCGGCGGGTGAGCCGAATCGTGGTCAACCCCCCAACTACTAGAGCATCCCGGTCCGTTCGCCCGACACGATCACCTTTCCCGCCGATCGGAAGTCCGAGCAGGTGGTCGCGGGGCGGTTCGCCGCCGGCAGGCGGCACGGTCCGGGTGCGGCAGGGGCCGCACCCCGCAGGGCGGCATGCGGGCACTCGTGGTTCAGGAGCCGCCCTGGGGCGAGAAGCGCCCCGACGGACGGGCTGAACGCGCGGTTCGGCAAAGCGGTCGGGTCGGCAACCGGACCGCCCGGAAGTGAGTGGCGCGCCGAGCACCGGGACGTTCGGGCGGTTGGTGATGGTTTCCCCGGTCGGGGTCGCGGGCTCGGCCCCTGGCGCCCGCGACCGGGGGAAGTTGTGTTCTCAGCAGTAGTCGCTGTTCCTTCGGAGGGATGTTGAGCAATGGACGCCGATGACTTCTTCGCGACGTTGCTCATCGGTATCAACCCGCCGGACGTCGATGCGCCGTCCATGTATTCCATGAGCAGTGAGCTCAGGTCGAACGCGGACGGGTACCAGCAGGAGGCCGCCGATCTCCACGCGCTTTCCGCGGGGGCGTTGGACAGCGTTGAAGGCGAGACCGCTCAGGCCTTCTACCAGTACACCAGGGACCTGACCGCTCCGGTGGACCAGCAGGTGGCGGCGATGTACTACACCGCCGACATGGCTGACGAGTTCGGGGTGAACGCCGAAGAGGCCTGGTACGAGGTGTACCTCGTCGGGGCGCAGCTGGCCGCGGAACTCGCCTTTTACGCGGCCCTGGGGGTCACCGCCGCCTGGATCCCCGCCCGAATCCTGCTCGGGCGCAAGATGCTGCAGGAAATCCTCGATTTCCACAAGGTTTTCTCGAACACCGCCGCCAATTACGTGAATGCCGCATGGCAGGCGTTGGAGGAGGCTGCTGAGGAGGTAATTCAAACCCTCTTCCCCCAGGGCGTCACGATTTTGCAGGGTAAGAAAGACCGCGTAGAAACCGATCCGCTCTTAGTCGCCGCCGCAGCGGGTGGGGCCGCTTCGTTCATGCACAGCGGTATGCATTGGCTCGCCGGGCTGAACAAGCACACGAGGGATTTCGTCAACACGCCGCTGGGTTCCGGCGTTCTCGGTGCCCTTTCGGAGCTTCCGGTCGATGTGGCCACCACGCTCATCATGGGCGGTAGCCTCAGTTCGCTGTGGGGCACCGCCACGTCGAGCATCGTCCAGGGCGCGAGCTCGAAGTTCGGCAACGATTGGTCGCACGAGAAGACGGAAGAACAACTCAACCGACACCAGGACAACGGTGGCGGCGATGGGTCGCCGGATCTCAACACCGTGGTGGACGTTCCCGACAAGCCGTTGCCCCAGGACCGGGGCGACGGTGATCAGGAACCCTCGGAGAAGCCGCCGCCGGGTTCGGTCAAATCGGAGGACCCGTCGCCGCAGCCTGCTCCGGAGAAGTCCGCCGGACCGCCCCCGGCCTACACCCCGGCTCCGGTTCACTCGCCCGGGAAGCCGGGGACGTCGCCGCAGGGCCACTCGCCGGGGAAGTCGGAGACGCCGCCGCCCGCCTATTCCCCGTCCACGGAGAAGGCGCCGGGCAAGGGCCAGCCTCCGGCCGCAGGGCAGTCGCCGGTGGGCGGGCAGGAACCGCCCCCGGCCTACACGCCGAAACCCGAGCAGGCGCCCGTGGCGGGGCAGGCGCCTCCTCCGGCCTACACCCCGGCTCCGCAGCAGTCGCCCGGCCAGGTGGAGCCGCCTCCGGCGTACGCCCCGCAAGGTGGGCAGGTGCCGGTGGGCGGACAGACCCCGCCTGCGGCGGACGCCCCGCAGGGTGGGCAGGTGCCGGTGGGTGGACAGACGCCGCCTGCGGCGGACGCCCCGCAGGGTGGGCAGGTGCCGGTGGGTGGACAGACGCCGCCTGCGGCGGACGCCCCGCAGGGTGGGCAGGTGCCGGTGGGCGGGCAGACGCCGCCTGCGGCGTTCGACTCGCCGGGCGGCCAGGAGCAGATCGGTGGGCAGACGCCGCCGGTCGATCCCGCGCAGCGCCCGTCCGAGCAGGGCGTTCCCGTTGCCGGAGAGGGCACTGGGAAGGACCACTCCCCGGTCGACGCGCCACGGCAGGAGAGCGGGCAGGGCCAGAGTGGCGCGACGCCGCACGACTCCGAGGCGCCACCGCTCGGCGTGCCGGGCCGCTCGCCGGGCGAACAGCAGGTTCCCCAGCAGGAGGTCGGCACACCGCCCCGAGGCGATGCGGATCCGTCGCGGCAGCCGGGTGCCGAGTCCCCGCCGATCGGTTCCCAGCAGCCGCCCGCCGGTTCCCAGCCGCCCGCCGCTACCCACCAGCCGGTCGGCGGTTCGCACCAGCCGGTCGGCACCGCGCCGCAGCAGGGCACCGGCCCGGACGGCGGGTTGCTCGGGTTCAACACCGTCGTGCCGCAGTCCCAGGGGGACGTGCCCGGCGAGCAGCAGCTCGCGCCGCAGGGCCAGCCCGTGCAGGGGACCGGCCCGGACTCGGGGGCCCGGCCGAGCTCGGTGGATCCGGACGTCGCCCGGCAGGAGCCGGGCCAGTCGAACCCGGACCAGCGTCCGGTGGAACAGCCGGTTCGCGACCTGGAGCAGGATGCTCCGCAGCGCACCGAGTCCGATCAGCGGAACGAGCAGCCCGGTGCGCGGAGCCCGGTGGCGGAGCAGCAGGACTCCGGCCGACAGGACATGACCAGCCCGGCGATGCCTCCGGGCAGCCGTGGCGAGACGACCACCACCACGTCGGCTGCCCACCGGGATGCCGCGTCGGCACCGGCGAACAGCGCGACCCGTGGCGGACCGGGCACCCGGCGCCAGGATGTGGCCAGGGGCGATTCGACGCAGGAGCAGGAGCAGGAGCAGGAGCAGGAGCAGGCGAGCGAATCGTCGCTCGCGGAGAACTCCGGTCCGGACCTGACCTTGGAGCGGGAGGCACCGCACGAGCGCACCGATCCGCTGTCGGTCCCGGCTCCGGAGCAGTCCGTCGCCGAGCCCCCGCGCAATGACCACGAATCGTCGGGAGACCGCCAGGCGGTCCGGCGTGGCGACGTGGGTTCCACGATCGGCGGCGCTCAGCAGCCGCTCCGCGAGCCCGCAAGAGAGAACGACGGCGACGTCGATTCGGCAAGGGCCCCGCAACAGCCTGCTCATCCCGCCCCCGTGAAGAACGATCCGGCCGATGTGACGCGCAATCCGGTGCAACAAGCCGATGCAGCGCGGCGTGGTGACCGAGGTGAGCCTGGGCCGGACGATTCCGTGGGATTTTTGGTGGGAGGTAGTTCGCGGCGTTCGGGTGACCGGGTCTCTGGATCGAGGTCCGGTGCCGGTAGTTCTCGGCGTGACAGGAGTTCCCGATCGACTCCCGGTGTGACGGTTGTTGACGGGCAAAGTTTCGCGAATGATCCCGGCGGCCAGCAGGATTTCCTGGACAAATATTTCCCCTGGGTCCCCCGGGTGAATATGTACAAGTACTATAAAGGCGAAGCCGGACATAAAACGAATTGCTTCACGTCAACGATCAGCGGGCTGAATTCGGATGCTTTCCCGCGGCGTGCGGCGAAGGGTGAATTCGAAGCCAGGTCCAGTGGTTTGGTGAGCATGCCGAAGGCTGCCTATAAAACTGGGCTGACTTTTGTGAAGTACAGCAACGCCGATAGTTTCAACAGGTTCGCGGCGAGTGAGCCTGATGGCGAGCGGTTTGCTATTCTTTCCCCGAACAGGGGATCCCTCGATAATGATGGGCATTCCTGGTCGGCGCACAGAATCCCCACGATGCTGGTGCATATCGACTCGCAGCGTGGCGAGTTGCCGGGAATTTCGGGGTCGTCTCCGATCTGGGCTGCGCGCGCCCCTCGTGCTGAGTTGCCGCAAGTGGGAGATCGTGATCTCGACCCGCAGCGGGACCTTGGTTATCGTTGGGCTGAATCCGGCCCTTACCCGGAGGGTACCACTTACCATCCGAATGGCACTATCCGTTTCCCGGATGGCACCATCCTTCCTCCGGACGGCACCATTCACTATCCGGATGGCGGCGTTCAGCATGCGGATGGCTCCTTTAGTCATCCGGATGGCGCCATTTCTCATGTGGATGGTTCTTTCACTCATCCGGATGGAACCATTAATTATTCGGATGGCACTATTTGGTATGCGAATGGCGCCGTCCAGCGTCCGGATGGGACCATTGAATATCCGGATGGGACTATTCGGCATGCGGATGGAACCGTTTCTTATCCGAATCGCGCCGGCTCCGACTCGATGGGAACCCGTTACGGTCTGATCCCGAGTGATCCCCCGGAGGCGTCCGAGGCGAACCGAACGCCCGAGGGCGACCTGACGGGACGAGCGCCGGCTTCGTTGGTCGCGGACCTGAATCGAGACGGCGTCGTCATCGCGGTGGCCGATGCCCGAAGCTTCGGTCATCAGGCCGCGGCGACCACGTTGGCGAAGTCGTTGCAAGGGCTCGGCGTGCGCGGCGAGATCACGCTCGTGGGGGATTCCGAGCCGATCGCGAAAGTTCGCCGGCTCATCGGGGATGACGATGGCTTGCGGGTGGTCGAGCTCGGTTCGCCGGAGTGGCGCGGTGCCGGTGATCGCGTTGTGCTGAGCGCCGCGGACGACACCATCGGCCCGGACAATGTCGAGGACGCTGCGGCATTCCTCGACCGTTTCGAGGCGAACGAAGCGATCGTGCTCAAGCCCTACCGCTGGGACGAGAGCACTCGCGTGCACCTGTCGCGGCCCGGTCCGGACGCGGATCCCGCGATCGTCAATCTCGACGAGCGGATCAATCCGGAAGCCATGTACCGGTTCGAGGTGCCGCGCATCGACGATCCCGCCGAGCTCAAGCGCTTCATCGGCGAGCACATGCGGGGTGATCAGCGAGTCGCGGGTTTGAACGCGGTGGTGGACGCGGTGACCGGGCCTGCGCGGGCGGACCTGATGCCGATCTACGGCATGGTGAAGGTGGACCCGTTCGTGCGTCCCAGCATGTCCGCGCACTTGGCGGAGGCGATTCACGCGTCGAACTCGGGCCGCCCTTCGATCATGCTGGAGATCACCGATTCGCAGGTCGAGTACGTGCCCCGGCACCAGGCCCCGTGGTTGACCTACGCCGACGTGGCCGACGGCGATGTGCGCGACGTGGTCGACGCGCTGGGGCCGAACGATGTGCTCGTCCTGAGCACCGGTGGTTTGCCGCAGGACGTGTTCTGGCAGGTATTCCAGCTCGGTGACCTACCGGCGGTGGTCGAGGGTGCGAACGTCACGAACCTCGCGGCCCTCGTCGGTCGGCCGTACCTGTCGCTGTACGACCAGAGCACCCCCTATCCCCGGCATGATCCTGATACGGCCGACAGGTTGAGTTCGGTCACCCACAGCCTGGCCGGTGGCACGGACTGGATCGCTGCCGCCACTGGGCAGGAGAACGCGCGCAGTACGGCCGACTTCCTCGGCGAGGACAACGACCTGATCTGGGCGATGAACGCGGACACGGCCTTGGAGTCGCTGGGGACGCTCCGCGAGTACGTCGAGGAGAACCCGGACGACTCGGGCATGACCGTCGGCGACCTCGGCCACATGCTCGGACTCCTGCACGGGCGCGGAGCAGAGGTCACCGAGGCGCTCGGTGGCGGGCGCGAGGCCGGGATGGTCGGCCGGATGGTGGACACCCCGGTGGAGACGCGGTGGATGTTCCGGAACGCGGAGCTCCCGATGCCGTTGACCGCGGACGGCCTGGACCGGGTCATGGGAGCGTTGCGCGACGAACGAGCGCGGGTCGGTGAACGGCTGCGGAGCTTGGCGCCGAACGCGCCCAGGCCGGAGAACGTCCAGCCCATCGCCGATGCGGTGCGTGAGTTCAGGAACCCCGATTCCCCACTGGGGCGTTACGTCGAGCAAGCCCACCGCAATGCGCATGATCCCGCCAACGACCAGGTCCTGCAGGCACTGCACTACCGCGCAGCCTCGGAGCGCACTGGTGCGCTGTCGATCTCGGCTCCGGAACAGTCCTCCGCTGAGACTTCGCGCAACGACCACGAAATGCCGGGAGATCGCACGGCGGTCGTTTCCCCGATCGGTGGCGCTCAGCAGCCGCTCCGCGAGCCCGTCAGCGAGAACGACGGCGACGTCGATCAGGCAAGGCACCCCCGGCAGTCTGGTGTTCACCCCGCCTACGGGGACAGCGATCCGGCCGATGCGACTCGCAATACGATGCAGCAAGCTGATTCAGCGCGGCACGGTGTCCAAGGCGAACGTGGGTCGGACAATCCTGCCGGATGGTTGGTCGGCAGTAGTTCGCGGAGTTCGGGCAACCGGGGGTCCGGATCGAGGTCCGGCGCGAGTAGTTCTCGGCGTAACAGGAGTTCGAGATCGGCTCCCAGCGTTACGGTCGTTACCGCGGCATCTTTTGCTGACGATCCTGCCGGTAGAAACGTTTTCTTGCATGGCTATTTCCCCTGGGTCTTCGGGGTGAATAGCAGCAATTATCACAACAACGTTCGTGGATATCGAACGAATTGTGTGCCGGCGACGATCGCTGGACTGAATGCGGAAATTTTTCCGCAGCGGGCCGCGGAGGGTGAATTCCAGGCTAGGCCGGATGGATGGGTGAGCTTGGGGCAAATCTCTCATCGAACTCGGCTGAATTTCGTGAAGTTTAATAGTGCTGATAGTCTTCGCAGGTTCGCGGCGGGCGATCCTGAAGGTAGTCGTTTTTTGGTCATCGGTTTTGGCCCGGGTCTGGCGCATGCCTGGTCGGTTCATAGGAATCCTGGTTTTCTGACGCATCTCGATTCGCAGCAGGGTGACCTGAGGGAGAGTGTTTCGTGGGCGAATCAGATTTGGGCTGCGCGTGTTCCTCGTCGGGAGTTGCCGCAGGTGTCAAGTTCGGATCCAGACCCCACGGATCCCGGGGACAATTGGGCTGACGTTGGCCCTTATCCTGAGGGTACCGTTTACTATCCGAATCATACTCATCGTCTCCCTGACGGCAGGGTTCTTGTTCCGGACGGCACCATTCATTTTCCGAATGGCGACATTTCTTATTCGGATGGTACCATTGTTTATTCGGATGGCGCCATTTCTCGCCCGGATGGGTCCTGCACTTATCCGGATGGTACCATTGTTTATTCGGATGGTACCTTTGTTTATTCGGACGGTTCTGTCTCGCATCCGGATGGGACTGTTCGTTATCGGGACTACGGGACGAATTCGTACGGCGCTCGGTACGGCGGTGCCGCGCCGGTGGATCCGTCGCAGGTGCCCGCGGAATCGTCGCAGGCCGACGCGGCTCGCACGAGAGCCCTGCTCGACCAGATCAACGACGATCTGGCCCAAGCCCCGCCGAACACCACCGGACGGCCGAGGGTCATCTCCCGGGAAACCTTCGCGGACGATCCGGCTCGGCGGGACCGGTTCGTGCGGAGGTATTTCCCCGCGGAGTTGCGGGTGAACCGGGACAACTTCGAGCGCAACGTCCCCGGACACCGGACGAATTGCGGACCGGCCTCGATCAACACGCTGAATTCGAGGAACTTCCCGCATCGTGCGAGGCGGGGTGAGTTCCGTACCAGGCCGAGCGCTCCGGTGAACCAGGGCTTGCTCGCGGGGCTCGCGGGGTTGCGATTCGACGAGGCCCAGGGTTATGCGCACATCGAGGACTACCTCACGCGGCAGCTGCACTCCCCCCACGGGTTGGTCTTCCAGGAGCGGGCGGATGTCGGGCACTTCATCACGGCGCACGACCTGCACGGCTGGGTCGCGTACTTCGACGGGCAGGCCGGCGATCTGGGGGCCACGAGCACGCCTTCGACGGGGGTCCGGTTCGCGCCGGCGCCGACCGACCGGGTGATGGCGCCTACCCACATGCCGGTGGAGCAGGGCGCGCAGGGACAGAACGCGGGCGGATCTGTCGAGCGCAACTCGCGTCGGTCCGCTCCGGGGAGATCGGGTGCCCGGACGATTCCCACGTTGCGGACCGATACGGCGCGGATCAGGCCGGAGCGTGATCCGGATGCGGTGCGCGATAGCGAGCGGCAGCGCCGCCTGCCGGATTCGGTAGAGGAAGACGTGACGGAAGCCCCGCGGATTCTCGCGCGGGCGCTCGAGACGGAACCGCCGCGTGAGACCGGGATGGAGCAGGATCTCCGTGATCCGGCTCCGCCGTACGAGATGCCGGAGGGGCACGTCCAGGCGCCTCCCCTGTACGAGCCCGGAGCCGCGCCTCCCGCTTACGACGACGTCGTGCGCGGGGACTCCTCGCGCGGCGAGCGACGGGACCGGTCCGGCCGCGGCGACGGCCCCGCCGATTCGCGGCAGCCCACCGGCCGGGGCGGCACGGCCGGTCCGGCGCGGGGCAGGCCGCCCCTGCACGAGGCCACGGCGGACTCGGTCACCCGGGACGACCGGGGCGGCGCGGAGTCGGTTGAGGTGCCGATTGAGCCCGGTGACCACAGTGAACGTGGGCTGTCGGGCGTGGTGTCGGCGGAGACGTACGCCGACGATCCCGTCGCCGGCGCGGATTTCCTGCGGGACAACGTGCCGAACCTGGGCCTGGTGAACCTGCCGAACTACCTCAACGGTGTTCCGGGCGCCGACACGAACTGCGCGGTGGCCGCGGTGCAGGGGGTGAACGCGGACAACCACCCGGAGCGGGCCGGTGAGTTCACGGCGGCGCCGAGCGGGCCGATCTACCGGCAGCAGGTGGAGGCCGAGACGGGGCTGGAGTTCTCCTGGCAGCCGGACGGTTATGCGGGCGTGAGGGAGTACGTCAAGGGCTTGCCGGAGGGTTCGCAAGCCGTGGTGCACCGGGACCAGGGCGATGGTGATGGCCATTTCTTCCGGGTCAAGAACATCGACGGCCGGCCGGTGTTCCCGGACGACCAGATCGGGTGGTTCGCGGATCTCAGCACGAATCCGCTGGAGGTGTGGATCGCCCCGGTGACGTCGAAAAAGGTGCTGCACCTGTCGCCGGCTCCGCTGGAGGCCGCGGACGAACCCGCGCCCTCCGGACCCACCGGCCGAGGCGCGGGGCTGTTCAGCCGCCGCAAGCCGCGGCCCGCGTTCAGGGCCGAGGATTCGCGGGGGCGCTCGTTCGAATTCCGGCGCAAGGACGTCGAACGGGAGACCTTGCGCACCGGTGGCGATTACCCGGTGGGGATCTCCCTGGAGCCCGATTCGGACAGGGCGAAGCGGGTCAAGAGGTGGGCGAAGAACGCGGGCCATATCCGCGTGCTGCGGACGGTTCCCGGGCAGCCCACTCGTGCCGCGGCGGCCTATCGGGGCAGCGAGGTGGAGGTGTTCTCCGGCGAGCCCGTCGTGCTGCCGATCGGCAACGCCCGAGGGATGTTCGAGCTTCCGATCGAGCGTGGAAGCGGCGTCAAGAGCGCCCGGGTGAGCGCCGGCACCGTTGCGGAATACCTGGCCAAGAGCGACAGGTTCCTAAAACTGCTGGACGAGTCGCGGGACTCGGGCGGCAGGCCCGAGCTGCTGCTGCTGACCGATACACCGGAGAACGACAAGCTCGTCGCGGACTTCACCCGGCGGTTGGCGCAACTCGGGCACAACGTCGACGTGTTCGTCGGCAGCGACCGGTCCTCGCTGCTGCCCGATGGTGGATTCGCGGTGGCGGAGAACCGGGGCCTGGTGCGCTTCCGGGTGCGCAGGCGAGTGGAGACCGAGACCGTGGGCAGCTTCCTCCCCCGGACGGTCCGCAAGACCCGATACGTGGTCGAGAAGACCACGCTCGCCTCCACCCGGTACTCGGCGCAAGAACTCGCGGAGATCGAGCGCGGAGGCGCCCCCCGGCCCGCACCGGCTGGCCGTGCTGACGGGAATCCCGACGGGCGGCCGGATTCGCACGAGTCCGAGAACATCGACGACGACCACAAGGCCGAGGTCGGCCCGGACTTCGCCGTGGAGTCGGACGTCGACGACGACGTGTCCTCGGACCCCGGCTCCGACGCCGATCCCGACTCTGATTCCGACGCCGAGGAAGTGCCTGGCGCGAGCAGGCCGGGGGCGCGGGCCGAAGGAAGTTCGAAACAGCGACCGGAAACCCGCCCTGAACCGGGGCCGAGCTCCCGGCCGCAGCAGCAATCCGAGCCGAAGCCGGAGTCGAAACCGGAGGCGAAACCGGAGGCGGAACAGCCCAAGCCCGAGCGGTCTGAGGTGGGTTCGGGTTCGGGTGACATGTATCGCGAGTTGGGCGTTGAGCGGGGTGCGCCGGTCTATCGGTTGGAGCGTGCGCTGGCGGGTCTGCGGTATTCGGGGCGGATAAAGCCGGAGCGGGCTAATGAGATCGAGCGTGCTGTGGCGGAGTTGAGGTCTGCTGCGCAGGCTCAGTCCGCGGCCGAGGCGAGCTCTGGTGCACGTCCCGAGTCCCGGCCGCAGCGGAAGGCGGAGCCGTCGAGGTACGACCCGAAGCCGCAGCCGTCGGTGGACCCGAAGGGGAAGGGGAAGGCGGA
>NZ_JAPFGB010000013.1:66555-198607 GCF_026241095.1 Saccharopolyspora sp. NFXS83
GCGGAGCCCGCGCGGAAGCCCGATCCCAAGCCGCAGCCCAAGCCGAAGGCGGAACAGCCCAAGCCGAAGGCGGAGCAGTCGAAGCCGCAGCCGAAGGAACAGCCGAAGCCCGAGGCGCAGCGGCAGGAGCGTCCGTCTGATCAGCTCTACGCCGCATTGAACGTAAAGGTCGGTGCTTCCCAGCGGGAGCTGGACCAAGCGTGGCGCGCTATCGAGCTGCGTTATCCGCAGGACGAGCGGCTCTCCGCGGAGGATCAGCGGCGTTACCAGGAGGCGAAGGACGCGTTCTGGGTGTTGTCGGACTCGGCGGAGCGGGCGCGGTACGACAGGGAGCACGCGGGGCGGAGCGCGGGGGATCGGTCGAAGGCCGACGCGCGGTCCAAGCCGGAGCCGAAGCCTGCGCCCCAGCCGGAGCCGCAGGCCAAGCGCCAGTCGCAACCGCAGCCCGAGCCCAAGCCGCAGCCCAAGTCCGAGCCGAAGCCGGAATCGAAGCCCAAGCCGGATCCGAAGCCTGAACCGAAGTCCGAGCCGAAGCCGGAACCCAAGCCGGAGCAGAAGTCCGAGCCGAAGCCGGAGCTGGACCCCAACCTGGCGTCGAACACGGACCACTACGCCGTGCTGGGAGCCAAGCGCGACGAGGAGATCGCCGACATCAGGAAGAAGTGGCGCAAGCTGCTGCTGGCGAACCACCCGGACAAGAACCCCGGCAACAGGGAGGCGGCGGAGGCCAACACGGTCGCGATCAACAAGGCATGGGAGGTCTTGTCGGATCCGGAGCAGCGCGCGAGGTACGACGACATGCTCAAGCTGCATGAAATCCGGGCCCAATTCAACGCGGAGTACGGTGCCGGTCCTGGGCCTTCCCACCGAGCCGGACGCCGGCCCCCCGAGCGTCGGGGCACCGCCCCTGATGCCGGGACGCGGCCCCGGCACGAGCGTCCCCGCCGCCGGCAGACCGGGTTCGAGCAGGACACCCGGCGGGAACGCGAGCACACGCGCCCGAGCGCGGGGCCGAGCGTCTCACCGGAGGCTCTCGGTCTGGTGCGGGGTGAGTCGGAGTTCATCTCCGACGGGATGTCGTACTGGGAGGAAGTCTGGTTCCGCCCGAATCTCGTGCAGCAGCGGCCGATCTTCAGCCAGGCCCGGTTCGATCCGCGCGGCCGGGTCCCGATCGGCGTCAGCTTCGTCCGGACTCCGCTGGCGGACTTCTACACCAGCGTCGGCATGCCGTTGATGGACGGGGTGGTGCGGACGACCCCGGTCGAGGACCTGGCGGACGCGCTGCGGCAGGACCGGCCCCACGGCACCGTGCAGCCGCTCTGGGGTGACCAGTACCCGATCGTCACCGACCTCCGGTCCGACTCCGACGGCGCGCACTTCAGCCTTCCCCCCGGGGCGGTGTACCTGCGCCGCAAGGCGCTGAACCAGCCGATGGAGGTCGTCGCGGGCGGCCAGAGCGCGGCCATCGTGCACCAGCACTCCCGGTACTTCCAGGACGCCTACTCGCTGAACCGGCAGGGCTCGCTGTTCGCGATGGCGTGCGCGATGACCCAGAACCAGCACGCGCTCTACTTCATGAGACAGCTGCGTTCGGCCGGATTCCCGTTCCCGGCGGTTTTCCCCAGGGACATCTTGGGACTGCACCTGAGTTTCGACGAGAACCACCTCGTGGTCGGTGTCTCGAACAACCGCGGCTTCCGCAGCTTTTCCCGGGCCGATGCCCGGAACCCGATGCGGGCCCCGTCCGAGCCGTGGTTGGAGTCCCAGTACGACGAGTACGAGCTGCGACAGATCGAGCGCAATTACTGGGTGCACGGACTGCCGCCGCGACCGTCGACCGAACACCGCGGTACGGACGAGCAGCGGGCCCGGTTCGCCCTGTTGGAGTTCGATCCGCTGCGCGCGCCGCGTGGCGGTCCGTCGTCGACCGCCGAGCCGGAGGGCGAGGGAGGTCACCGGCCTGAGACGCCGCTGGGCATGGACGGGGTCGAGGCGGACGAGCTGACGACGTTCGCGACGGAGTCCGCCGAGCCGGAGACCGCTGACCAGGCCGGTGGACCGGAGCCCGAGTCTCCTTCGGAGGTGCTGGCCCGGGCGCGGGAGGACTTGGCGGAGTCGGACTCGACGCGGCCGGGCGGAGGTGGCGATCGCGTCGTCGCCGGGCGCGGCGTGGGACAGGGCGGTCTGGAGACGATCCCCGAGGACCCCGCCGACCACACCACCGAGCAGGACCCCGCCGAGCAGGACCCCGCCGAGCAGGACACGGCTCCGCAGAGCTCGATGGTCCAGCAGGCCCTGCTCGAACGACCCGAGGTCGACGGCGAGATCGACGGCACCCGGCTCCGATCGGTGATCAAGGACCTGGTGCGCGACCCGCAGTCGGACGACACCAAGTTGGACGAGCGGGTCGACATCGCCTTCTCGGACCAGAACCTGAAGGACGACTTCCGTTCGGGTCTCGAAGGTCTGCACATCGTGGACCTCGGGGACAAGCTCGGCCGGGGCCCGCGCGTCGTGCTGGACGTGACCGAACTGTCCGAGCCGGGAAGCCCGCTGCCGGGCTGGGGCGACGTGCGGACCTCCGGCGGCCGGGAGCGGGTGCTGCACCAGGTCTCCAGCAGCCGAGCCAAGGCGCGCACCGAATCCGCGGCGGTCCGGGTGCCGACGCCGTTCGTGGCGGTGTCGGGCAAGCTCGCCGGGTCCGCCCACCAGCGCGGGTCCAGCATGGGCTCCGCCGCGAAGCGCGGTACGTCGATCGAGATCATCGAACCGGACCTGCCCGTCACCGGTGCCTCGCACCAGGCCCGCTACCGGATCTCGGTGACCTCGGCGGGACGCCGTACCCGGAAGTACTCCGGCGAGGCGCTGGTCGACCTGCGGCTGAAGTGGCCCCGGCGCGCGGAGCTGAACCCCGAAGGCGGTCCCCGGATGGGAAATCCGGAGGCGGTCGAGCACGTCGGCTTCTCCGGCGTCGGCGGCATCTACCAGGCGGTGCGCGACAAGCTCGGTGGCGACTTCCGCCCGAACGACCCGGCGGAGCTCGAGTTCCGGACCGTGCTGACCGAACTCGGCGACGATGGCAAGTCGCTGCTCAGCGGCCAGGTGCTGCGCAAGGCCTTCGACTTCGCGAACGTCCGCAAGCCGGTCGACGTCCTCATCGGACTCGCCGATGTCCGGCCGCTGCGGGCAGCCACGGCCGAGGCGATGCTCATGCGCAAGGAGGTGACCGGCGGCGAGATCTCGTCCGGGGAAGGGATCACCTTCAAGCACGGCGGCGGCGGCGGAGTCGCGGGTGGGGACGTCACCGGCGTGACCGGCCTGCTGTTCGGCCCCACCGGCGAGGAGATCCGGGCCAAGATGCACAGCGGCGCCTCAGTGGGGAGCCACGAGCACGAGACCGCGGAGAAGTACGAGGGCCCGCTCGACGAACACCTGGCGAACCTGAAGTTCGTGGTCGACGTCGTGCCCCGTAAGGTCCGTGGCTCGTCGGGCGATCCGACCCTGGTCGCCGGGACGGTGACCAGCCGGCTCAAGCCGCACAACGCCGAACAGCACGGGTGGACCAACAGCGCTTCCACCACGCCGACGACCGCTCCCGAGCAGGACACCGACGCCGACCAGGCCCGCAACGCCCCGGACCGGGTGGACGCGGTCCACCGCCTGCCGAAGGCCACCGTCGACGCGCTCGTCGGCCCCGCGCTGTCCGAACTGGCCGTCCAGGGACACGTGGCCGCACGTGAGCTGCCGCGCCTCGCCCAGCGGATGCGGCGCTTCGTCCAGGATCACGCGAGGGAGATCGCCCGTGGCGAGGGCGTCAGGTTCCCGCTGAGCGCGTTGCACGACGCCGCGCCGGACGTGTTCTTCCACGGGACCATGGACCTCGATCGGGCGAAGCCCGCCGTCGAGGAGCCCGGCACGACCATCGGCGGCAACCTCGTCTCCACCCACCAGCGCATCACCGGGCAGGACAAGGACCGGACACGTGCCGGTGGGGTCGCCGGAATGGGCTACGTCGACAACCTCTGGCCCGGCCTACCCGGGGCGGTCCTGGAACACACCAACCTCGCCGGGGACACCATCGCGCGCAAGGTCGCTGATGAGCAGTCGTTCCCCGGCAAGGGCCGGGTGCGGCGGTACGGGTACCCGGCCGAGTTCACCACTCGCCTCGGTGGCACCTGGTCGAACCCCGGAAGGGCGCTGCCCACCGTCACCGGCGCCGTCGACGTGGAGGTGTCGGACTCGCCCGGCACCGTGCTCGACGAGTCGCCCCGCGACGACGCACCGGAGCACACCTGGCAGGACGGTGCGGCCGAGCAGCACGGGCGCGAAGGTGACCTGCCCGCCGGTTACGACCTGGATTCGCTGGCCCCGGTGCCCGGGTTGCGGCGGACCACGGCGGACATGCTGGGCGGGATCCCGACACACCGGTGGCGGGAGTGGCTGAAGCTGCCGTTCATCGGGCGCACCCCCGCGCGGTTCGACGAGCACCGGCGGCATTGGCTGCGCCTCAACGCGGGCCGGTCGAACGAGCCCGGTGAGGACGCGCTGAACGAGCGCAACGCCGGTTTGGGCGGGCTGGAGGTCTTCAGCTCGCCGGAAGAGCGGATGGCCGGTTTCAGCGGGGCTGTGCTGCTCGGCGACCGCCGTGAGCTCAAGACCCACAACCACGGCGGGCTCGCCGGTACCCGCGAACTGCACGGGGACATCTCGCTGCGGACGCGGCTGAGCAACCCGACCCCGCTCCGCGTCGACGACCACCACTGGTTCGCGGACAAGAGCGCCTCGGAGACCGCCCGCGCGGTCAGCGTGGAGAAGTCGCTCAGGGGCCGACTGCGGGCAGGGCTGTTCGCGTTCTTCCCGGTGAACAAGGAATTCAGCGTGGGCGCGGCGGCGGGTGCCGATCTCTCCTACACCCGAGGTTCCGGCAAGGCGGAAACCGGCATCGCCAAGAGCACCGACGAGGCCGGCCACTACGAACGCGGATACCTGATCCGCTACGACGGCGCGCACACGGCGCAGACCTCGGTGCGACGCCGCTGGGAGAGCACCCTCCGCAGGCTGCACGACGGCACCCCGGTGCGGGCGACCAAGTCGCTCCAGCAGCCCGGCTACGCCCAGGTGTGGGTCCCGGCCAGCGCGATCGATCAGGTCGGGGAACTCGCCGAGGCGGACATCGCGAAGCTGCGGCCGGAGGACGCCGAGCGGTACCGCCGTGCTCGGGGAGCCTCCGACCCGGCGGAGACCACGCCGGAGAGCGCTCCGGCGGAGCAGGACCGGGACGGGCTTCGGCCCGAGTCGCCGGACGCGTTGCCGTTCGCCGGGCTCGCGGAGGCCGAGGTCGCGAACCCGCGGTCGGACGATCCGGGATCGGATCGGGAAGCGGAGCCGAGCGAGCACGGGCCTCGGGCCGAGTCGCCGCGCGAGGCCCCCGCGGTTCGGCCGCCGGACGACGTCGGGCGTGGCAGGGGTGACATCACCGCGCACCGCTTGAAGGCGGGCGGTGAACTGGCCGACGGGATCAGCCGGGAGCTGGCCCGCTGGTCGCGGGCCGCCGGGCGGTCGACGACCACGCCGTTCGGGTCGGTGGCCGCCGTGCTGCGGGCGCTGCGCCAGGCGGACGCGTCGGTCACCCCGCCGCCCGCTCAGCGCCTGTTCGACTCGCTCAACGACCGCATGATGCGGGACTCGGTGTGGCCGGTGCTCGGTTCGCTGAAGGGCGACCCGGTGCTGCGGGAGATGATCAACGGAGGGTGGCCGCTGCTGGTGGTCACCGACCAGGCCTTCGGCCGGGTCGAGCAGCTCGTGGTGGTGCGCGGCAACCTGGGCGGAGGTCACTACCACCAGACGATCGAACAGCGGTCGGACCCCGGCGCGCCGGAGCGCTCCGCCGGGCACGAACTCACCCGCCAGAAGCGCGAGTACGACACGCGAGGTTTCCTGGGCACGCTCACCGCCGCCGTCATCGCCTACCCGGCGAAGAACGGGGCTCCGGCGGCTGTGCTCGCTCCCGGCGGCGCGGTCACCTACAACACGGTGAGCCAGCCGGAGCACGTGCGCGAGCACACCACCGGTGCGTTCGCCGAGCAGCGGGGCTCCAGCCACCAGTTCGTCCACGACCTCGACGTCGAGATCGACGTCTACCCGTACGCGTCACCGGGCGCGTACCGCAAGCTGCTGCCGGACTGGTTCTCCGGACTGAACTCCCCGGTGCTGAGCGAGCCGTGGTCGGGCAGGTTCACCGTGCCCGACGCGATCCGCTCGACGGTGCCGGTCGAGGAGACCGTCCCGCTCGATTCCCCCGCGCCGGAACCGCTCGCGGAGCAGTCCTTCTCGCTGCGGCACGACCAGCGGCAACGGGGAGTGCCGCTCGGATTCTCGGCGAACGCCGCCGTCCACGTCGGCCGCTTCGAGGCGCCGAACCTGCGCGCGGTGTTGAAGGGCCTCGTCCTCGGGGGCGACCAGGAGGGCCGTCCCCGGCTCCGTCCCGGCGACGCGTACTCCTTGCTGACCGAGATGCACGTCGACAAGCTGCGCACCAACCTGTCCGCGAGCATGTCCGAGCAGGGTTACCAGGCCGAGCTGACCAGCGGGCCCCTCGCCCGGGTGGTGCTCAAGGCGGGGTTGACGCAACGCAAGCTGCACCAGGTCATAGACGGTTCGCTGAAGCCGAGCGCGGTCGAGGAACGCCTCGTGAAGTGGGCTGCCGATCAAGGGCTCGACTGGGGGACCACCTTCACGCTCCAGTTCCGCGAGCAGAACATCCACGACTCGAACTTCCGGCCCATCCAGCAGGCCGCTGACTTCGAGAACGTCGGCGGTGAGCGGAAGCGGAAGCAATCCACGGCGTTGTCCGCGAAGATAAAGGCCGCGAACACCGAGCATCGGACGATGTACCTGGTCTCGGCGGTTCCCCGGTGGAGGCTCGAACCGAGCTACCGGGGCAAGGGCAACCCGTCGGCGTGGAACCAACCGATCAGCACCGGCAGGGACCACCCGATTCCGCTCCTGGTCGACCGGCAGGGGCTCATCGACCTCGGCTTCGAGGTTCCGGGTTCCGACGCGCACGACCGGGCGCAGGTTTCGGAGCGGGATGAGCTTTCCGGAACCGGGAACCAGGACGAGAACGAGCTCCTCGTCGAATCCGCCGAGCACCCCATCTGGTCGGGCCCGGGTAGCCGACAGGATTCGGACCCGGTCTTCGATCAACCCTCGGACCAGCAGGAGCCCTCGCCGCGAGGCGAGCTCGGCCGCGAGGACTCCGAAGCGGATCCGGCCTCCCCGCCGGCGGTTCAGGCCGACCCGGCCTCGGACCACGAGATCGAGGTCCGCTTCGATGAGGGGCGCACGCTCCCGCTCGGCATGCGCAGCCGGGACCTGGACGACCTCGAGGATCCGGAGAACGAGAACCGCTGGATGGTGCCCGACGGCGCGGAGGTGGTGCGGCTCGCGCAGGCGCGCGACCCCGAATCGCCGAACTACCGGCAGGGCTGGGATCAGCTCACCCCGGCGCAGTCGTGGGCCCTGATGGCCGCCGAGCTGCGCGGCGCGCAATTCCACCAGCGCGACCGCCGCAGGGCCATCACCCGCATCCGCCGGCTCAACCAGCGGTTCGGCGCGTCCTACCCGGACAGCGAGCAAGCACGCGCCGAGATCGCCGCCGCCGCGCACGAGAAGCTCAAGTCCTGGCCCATCGCCCAGAACTTGTTCCCGCACGCGCTCGCGTCCGACGGCAACAGTGGGCCCGCCCCGCTGATGCGGTTGCTCGCCGAAGGGCAGCCGGTCCAGAACGGGTGGGAGAGGGGTGTCCTGGAGGGCACCGACGCGAGTCATCGCGCCAACGTGGAATGGTGGTTCGGCTACTCCTCCGCTTTCCAGCAGGGCGACGGCACGACGGCCGCGGATCCGTCGGAGATGCCGCGCTACGGCGCGGTGATTCCGCCGAACCGGACCGAAGGCACCGCCGTCCAGTGGGGCACGGTCGTGCTGCACTGGAACGACGACGTCCGTGCTCGCACCACGTTCACGCCCGGAGACACCGGTCTCGCGCTCAGCGACGACGCGAACGCGAACACGGTCAAGTACACCGACAAAGAGCACCTGTACACGTTGCTCGCTTACGGCGACGAGCAGTTGGTCCGGCACCTCGTGGCCGAGGCCACCGATTTCCGCTACGACCCCGAGCTGGCGGGTGCCCCGGGGCCGAGCACGCACGACTACCTGGAAGCGCAGATCCACGGCCCGTTGGACCTGTCCTTCGCGGAGAAGGTCGTGATCAATTGGGGACGCGTCAGCGCCCATGAGGGCACTCAGCCGAGCCTCACTCGTGCCGAGGCCGAACAGCTGGCCGCGGACCTGCGATCCGCGCGCCCGGAGCTGACCGTCGAGTTGGGCAAGGAACTCGGAGAGCCGGGCGAGGCCGACGCGGCCGAGCAGGACCGGGTGCGGCGGTTGTACGGCCTGGCGCCCGACCGGAACCTGGACGAGCACGAACTGGCCGTGGCGCGAGAGCTCGACCGGTCGGCGGGTGGCGGCCCGTTCGCCAGGCACGCCGGTCGCGAGGACTTGATCCGGTTGCTGACCGGAGACGACGGCTCCGGCCTGGACGACGAGACGGCGACGCGGCTGCTCTCGGAGCACTTCGACACCGCCGTCCGGCGTGATGTCGCGGATTCCGCTCCCGGTGCGGACGTGTCGGATTCGGACGCCGACTCGGCGCCGCTCGATCGCGCCGAGGAAGACGGCCAGGACGACCCGGTGGCCGGCGACGAGCCGCGAGGCTCCACGCGGGACGCGGCAGCGCAGCCGTCGTCCCCGTCCGCGGATCGAGCGGTCGAGGATGCGCGGGTGTCGCCGGAGGATCCGGAGTGGCGGTCGGCTCGGGTGCACGTGGTGTCGGCCGACGGGCTGGCCCCGTCGTTCGAGGTGCGTCGTGTCACGTCGGGTGGGGAGCGGTTCCTCGCCGCGACGGTGCGGCTGAGCTTGCGTCCTGGTGCGGGGGTGCGCCCGGATCAGGTGGCGGCGCTGCACCGGTCGTTGCTGGACGCGGCCGAGCGACGCGTCAACGATGCGGGGACGAAGTTCCCGACCGGTGACTTCGCCGGCGCGCGTTTCGTCTTGGACGTTCAGCGCGATGACCGGGCGGGCGGCGCGGCGCACGCCGGGTTCACCGTCGTCGACGGGCCCGCGTCGGACGGCCAGTGGTCGCTGGACAGCACCGGTGACGAACTGCTCGACGGTGTTCTCCAGCGACTCGGTGCGCCTCCCGCCGAGGACGGCGCGGACGTGCTCGGTCCCGAGCGGCTTTCCGGGATCGCGTCGTCCGTGGAGGGGTCTTGGCCGATCCACCCTGACCCGCGGCTGCGGGAGGATCACCCGGCGCGCAGCGCGGGCTTCGACGTCGCGGAGTACGACGCGGCACGTGAGCAGGCGGCGGTGGCCACTGTGGACGCCGATCTCCGGCTGCCGTTCTCCCCGGTGGGGCAGGGGCCGCGCGCGTACTTCGACGTGCGTCGTTTCGACGTCGGTGGCGAGCGGGTCGTGGAGGGCACGCTGCGGCTCGATCTCGATCCGGCCGCGGGTGTCACCGATGAGCAGGTCGACGGTGTGTGGCGGTCGACGGTGTTCGGGGTGAACTACCTGGTCAACAGCCAGGGATTGCTGTTCCCGGAGGGCGCGGAGCTGGCCGGGGAGCGGTTGCTGGTGCGGGCCGAGCGCGCCGCAGGTGATTCGGCGCATCGCCGGATGGCGGTGACCTCGCCGGGAGCGCGGGCGCAGGACGACCGCTTGCCGGTGGGCAAGTCGCCGTTGATCTACGCGCACGAGGTGCTGCACCGGTTCGGGTTGCGCGATGAGAACGCGGGCGAGCGGCGGCTGCCCGCCGGTCTGCTCCAGCACATCCGCAATCACAAGCAACTGGTGGCCCGGCACATGGCGGAGTGGGGCGGTGTGATGCGGCACGCGCACAACACCGGAACCAACGTGATGGGCGGGATCGACGCGCGGGACCTGACGGTGGCCCCGCACGTGCGGTCGCGGCACCTGAGCCAGCTCGGCCGGGTGATCTCGGGTGCGCTGGCTTCCCCGACGTCCTATCGGGGACCTGACCACGAGCCCACCGGCCAGCACGCCCCCGAACCGAGCTCGGACGACGACGATCCCGTCGCCCGGTTCAACGAGCGCCGGCTCCGGCGGATGCTCGCCGAGGTCAACGACTACCTCGCGGTCCGCGAACCGGACAGCACCCACATCTGGCGCGGTGCGGACGGGCAGGACCGCAGGGGGAGCGAGCGGGAATGGGGTGACCTCCTCGACCGCGGCGTGAACCTGCTCAAGCAGTGGAACGCCGAGCACGGCGCCGAGCGGTCCCTCCGGCAGCCCTACGTGCTGGAGAACCGCGTCGAGACCTTGAAGCGGGAACTCGAACTAGGGAGACGCGGCCACCGCGTGGTCGAGAAGATCAACCCCGCGGTGGATCACCCCGACCAGCCCACGACGAGAAGGCTGAAGTGGCTGATCCACGACGTGGTGGACCATGCGACGTGGTCGAAGTCGTGGCTGGACCAGATGGGGGACACGCTCGGCGACATCGGTGCCGGCACCGAACACCGGGGAGCGCACCTGCGCATCCAACGCGGTTTCCGGCGCCTGTTCGCCGAGCTGTACGCCTGGCGGGCGGAGGCGATTTCCGGGCAGCCGATCGACCCCGATCGGTATGCGTCGCTGGCTCAGCTCTACAGCGGGCTGAAGAGCCTGGAGGACTCCTACGAATCCGAATTCGCGCAGGTGTCCAGCTCGCTGGAGAGGTTCCTCGCGAAGAAGTCCGACATCAGGGTGAAGGATTCGGTCTTCAGTGACACGGCGGCCGAGTTCGATGTGCCGGGTCGCCGCGTCTCGGCGATCCGTCCGGCGAACGCGCTCGACGCGGCGGTGCGCCCGGTCGATCCGTCCGGTTTGCGGATGATCGAGCTTTCCGCCGGTCCGGGCGGGATGCTGTGGCGCACGGACGACGAGTTGCTCTACCGGGAGGACGACCGGCCCTACCAGGCGGTCTTCCGGCTCGGCGTCGTCCCGTGGGAAGAATCGGTGCTGCCGTCCTCGCTCGACGATTACCAGGCGACGCTGGGCCAGCGAACGTCTTTCGTCTCGGTCAGCCGGAGAAAGGAATTCTCGGCCGAATGGGGTGATCACCGCTACGACTTCGAGGATGAGATCCGGGAGAGCGACCGGATCCAGGTGTTCGAGATCGATGCTCCCGGCGGGATCGACCTGGTGACGTCGCTGAACCGGTACGCCATGCCCAAGCAGCAGGAGGTGGTTTTCCCAGGCGGCGTCCGGCCGGAGTTCATCCGGGGTGTCGAGCTGCGGTACGACGACGGCCGGGTCGAGTACGTCCGGAACCCGGCCTACCGGTCGCACCCGGCTTCCGCGCAGCCGTCGCCGTCGGTGGCTCCGGTGGTGCCGCGGGGACAGGTATCGGGACCCGGGTTGGGAGTGGCCGGGGTGTCTTATCCCGGTCCGAGCCGACCCGGCCTGCTCGCGGATCCGGAGCCGGGACGTGACCGGCCGCTTCCGCCGGTGGTGCATCGTGGCGAGTTCGAGGTGGAGACCTTCGGCGGGCAGCCGCACGTGCGGCTGTACACCGTGGTGTCGGCGGCGCAGTTGCCGCAGCTCGACGTGCTGAGCAACGAGCCGACCGCGGCGTCGGTGGGTGATGTGCAGCAGGATCCGGTGACCGGGAAGATCACCGTGCTGACCTCGCAGGTCGGGCGTCCGTTGTCGGTGATCGCGGGACGTCCGCTCTCGGCGGTGCAGTTGTTGTCGGCGGCTGAGGACGTGCTGGGTGAGGTGCTGCCGTGGCGGTCGGTGAATCCGCCGGTGATCCGGTCGTACCTGGCGCCGTTGGACGTGGTGCGGAAGTTGAGCACCGATGCGGCGGCGCGGGAGCAGTTCCCGCACCAGCACGACGGACGGACCGTGAACGTGTGGCCCAAGGCGGGGCCGAACCTGTTCACCGTCCCGCAGGAAGCACTGCCCGGCCTCGCGCGCGAGCTCGTGCCGGGTTCGATGGTCACCTACACCTCGGGCACCGGCCGGGACGGGCTGTTGCGCGGGGACTGGGCGGGTGCGGTCGAGCACGTGGACGGTCTGCGGGACCGGTTGGGCGTGCCGCGCACCGACCGCGAGCTCGCACCTAACTGGCGGGCCTGGCCGTCGCTGGAAGAGCTGGAGACCGGTTCCACCTGGCAATCCCGCCGGATCGCACGAGGGCTGCGGCAGCACTACTCGACCTGGCTGGAGCTGGTGTCCCCGTCGCGGCGGGACGCGGCGGTCGAACTGCGCGAGGGTGATCCGGTCGTGCCGATCGACGAGCGGACCGAGGAGCTGCGGGACTTCCTCGACGACCACGATCTCGGCGACCGGCTGGATTCCTGTGCCGATCACCACGGAAGCACGCCGGCGCGTCCGTGCGAGCTGGACGACTTCATGGAGCGCACGGTGCGCCCCTGGGCCGACCAGGCGGCCATCGTCGTGGCCTTGGCCGAGGATCACGGCCGGATGCTGGGCGATCTCGGCATCACGGCCAAGGGCGCGGAGAACGAATTCGCCGCCTTGCTGGCGGAACTGCCGGAACAGCGGGCCCGGCAGCGGTCGGCGGGTGCGGCGATCACCGCGCGGTGGCAAGGCCAGGCGGACCCGAAGCGGATCGTCGCGGCCGTCGGTGAGCACGTGCCGGAGCTCCTGCACCGGGACGGGCCGCACTTCGGCGGCGAGCGGTCCAGCGTCCACCGGCAGCGGGTGCGGCGTTCGCTGGGGCGGTACCTGGAGCTGGCGCGGGAGGAATCGGATTCCGGCCGGGTGATCCCGGTGGACGCGGTGGTCAAGGCGATCCTGTTCCGCGGCATCGGATCCGAGAGCGGGCGGCGGCAGCTGGCCGGTCGGTACGAGCAGTACAAGGACCAGTTCCCGCCCGAGCAGTTCTTCGTCGACGGCGTAGCGCCGGGTAGCGAGGAGTGGGAGCTCATCGCGAACGAATCCGCGGCGCACCAACGGCGGCTCGACGTGGTGCCGCACCACGCGGTGGCGTCCGAACTCGCTGGGCGCTACCGCGGCCTGTTCGACGGAGACGACCTGGACGCGGCTCGGGTGCTGGTGGCGTCGGATCCGATCGGGCGCTTCCACGACGGGTTCGCCGGTGCGGATTCGGTGTTCGAGTTCGTCGCGCGCACAGCGCTGCGACTAACCGGCCGGGACCTACCGGGCCGGGGCCTGCCCGCCCGGCTCTCCGACGACGCGGTGCGGGATGTGCAACGGACGTTCGTGGAGCTGCACCAGCTGCACCAGGCGGAGCGCGACGTAGCGGACTTCGAGACCGACGAGAACGACGATCTCGTCACCATGTCCGACGGCCGACTCTTCGCGTACTCGTCGCGCATCCGACGCGACCACGCCGATCTGGAGGCGCTGTTCGCCACGCCGAAGGCCGTGCGCGGTGCCTACGCAAAGCTCTTCCCCGCCGAGACGCGGAACACGACCGAGGACTCCCGGAGCCCTCGGGTGCCGAATCAGACCTCCGCACCTGAATCCGGGCCGGAGCCGGTGAGCTCGCGTCGCCAGCGGCCCTTGCTGCGGGACGACAGCTCCGATTCGGAGTACTCCGGCAGTTCCGATTCGGACGATGTCGATTCCGGTGGGCATGGCCGGGGACCGTGGGCGGGCAGCCCGGAGTTCCGGTCGCGCTATCCGGAGCTCGCGGGCGTGAACGCGGCGCGGTACGCGCGCGGTGAGACGGGGTACACGGAGAACTGCGTCCCGTCGGTTTTGGCGGCGTGGAAGTCGCGTGCCACGGGTGTCACGGTGGCAGCGGATCCGAGCGGCGCCTGGACGGTGGGGGCCGTGAACAAGCTTTTCCGCGCGGAGGCTGTGGAGGTGTCCTACAAAGCGGTGGTCGCGCATGCCAAACTGCAGCCCGAGGGCGCGGTTGGTATGCCGCTGGTGAACGGTCCGGTGCCGGGGATGTTGCACGGCATGATGATCGGGCTAGACGCTGATGGCCGGGTGGAGTGGTCGGATCCGCAGAGCGGGATGGATTACGAGCCGAATCCGGAGGACGTGGTGGGGTATGTACCGCTCCGGGTTTCGGGTGCGACTCCGCTGGAGGGTGCGCCGCTGGACCGGAACCTGCTGATCGGGATGCAGAAGTACCCCGTGGGCGAGAGCAGCGGTTCACGCGAGGGCGAGAGCAGCGGTTCACGCGGTGAGAGCAGCGGTTCACGCGAGGGCGGCCCCGGCCGACCGCGGGCGAGTCGCATCCGGGCTGCGTATGCCCGGTTGCGGCCGGGCTCGCAATTTAATCCGGGCTGGCTCACCTCCCAGGAAATGATGGATCGGGGGCTGGGCGAGTTTCCTTATGGTCACATTCGGCTCACCCAATTTCTGGAAGCGGCGGGCGCCGATAGGGGTCTTTTCGACGTGCCGAGAACTACTTCTCGTGGCAGGCTGCCGGATTATGCTGAGGCGTCTCCGGAGTACGGGGCGTCGATCAGTGTTCCGGGCACCGATGCTTCGTGGCGGCCGGTAGCGGCGGATTCTGTGGTGGGGGCGGATTACTTCGACAGCGATGCCGCGAATGCCGCGTTCGTGGTGAAGCACTTCGCGGAATTCTTGGGAGTCAACGCGTTGCCGTATGCCCGGAGGGTGCCGGGGCACACGCGCAACGGCGGGTGGTCCGTGCTGGCCGGCGCGTTGACGGCGGAGCGCGGGACGACCGTGGCGGCGCCGTCGGGGGAGGCGATGCTGATAGAGGAGTTCGAGCTCCTGCACGGTCAGCTGCTGCTCCCGAATCTCATGCAGGAAGCGGAAGCCGTCATCTTCGAGGGTGACCCCGACCATCGCGCGGCGTTGCGGGATGCCCCGTTCTCCAATCGTCGTTGTGACGACGCGTTGGAACAGGCCCGCGAGGCTGAGGACGAATCGATCCTGCATACTTACACGTGGACGAATGCAACCAACTCAGAGGTGCGCGACGCGTGCGACGCGGTCAGGGATCGGTTTGCCTCGGCGCGGCTAAAGATCGATATGGCGCGGAGCATCATTAATGGCTGGCCGCCGAGGGTGTTGTGCGCAACGTACGACCAGGTTCTCGACAGCATGCGCGATGACCCGAATTCGGTGACGCGAGCGGTGTACATCCAGAACCGCGACGAAGACCTGCACATCGTGCTGCTGCTGAGGAAACCGAGTGAGGACGGCGGGAAAGCCTTCTACTTCTTCGACCCGCACACCGGGTTGATGGCTCCGGCGCGCCCGGACAACGTCGTCGGTGACCTCGGGCTGCTCCGGGAGCATCCCGGTATGGACTTGGGGTTAGATCTGATGTCGGAGAACAAGCTGCAGTTTTCCGGCCCGGTGGGGGTTCCGTCCGGGTCGGGTAGGCGCGCGCTGGTCGATGTGCTGGAGGGGCGCGGCTTGCGATCTCTGAGCCGGGAACTGCTCGCGCGGTTGCGGGGGCCGAGGGTTTCTTCGGCGTCGGCGCGGGTCGAGCCGCCCGCGTACAGCCCGCCGACCGGGGAGCCGCCGAGCTTCGATGCGGTGGAGGCGGAGGATTTCGCGGCCTTCGCGCGGGACTTCCCGCTCTTGGCGGGGGTGAACGGGGAGAAGTACCGGAGTGGTGAGACGGGGTACACGGAGAACTGCGTGCCGTCGGTGCAGGCGGCGTGGGAGTCGGAGGGCGCCGGGATCACGGTGGCCGCGGGTCCGAGCGGCGCCTGGACGGTGCGGGAAATTCGCGATCTTTTCAATGCGTGGCCTGTGGCGGCGTCCTACGACCGGTTGGTCGCGCATGTCGAACGGCAGCCCGAGGGGGCGTCGGGCATGGTGCTGCTGCGCACTGAGGTGCGGGGGATGCTGCACGCCGCTCTGATCGAGCGTGGCGCTGATGGCCGGGTGAGGTGGCCGGATCCGCAGCGCGGGGTGGAGGTCGAGCCGAAGCCGGACGAGGTGGTCGGGTATCTGCCGAACTTGGGCTCGGGTGCGACTCCGTTGGCGGGCGTGCCGCTGCCCCAGGACCTGGTGGTCGGGACGCTGCGGCCTGACGCCAGCGGTGCGCGCGCTGGTGAGGGCGGCTCGTCGTCGAGCCGTCGCGAGCGATTCCTTCAAGTGCTGCGGCGGCCGGAGCGGAGCGGACCGACGTCCGCCGGTGCGCCGGGGTCGCGGGGGCCGTTCGGCCGGTTGCTGGAGAGTTCCGTTCCGGGCGTGTCCGGAGGCGCGAACCCGGCTCAGGGCGTGCCCCCGCCGTACACCAGGATCTCGCCGAGTCACGCGGAGTTGGGGCTGCCTCCGCACTATTCCGAGCTGCCGGACGACGGCGAGCCGGTTCGTCCGGAAGGTGGTACGGAATTCGGGCGTCCGAGGCTGCTGAACGGCGCGCTCACGAGGGCGAGCTTCGCCAGCCCGGCGGATGCTGATGCCTTCATCAGGGCGACGTTCCCGACGCTGCTCGGGATCAACCCGGGAGGCCGGCGTGTGAACAGTTGCGGCCCGTCGCTGATCGCGACGATGCTGACGCTGGCCGATGGTGTGACGGTGGCCATGGACGCGGACGGCCCGATGACCGTCGGACACCTGCAGCAGCGGGTTGTGGAGCCGCTCATGCAGCGGTCTCTCGCTGAGTTGGAGGCGGTGTTCTACGCGGCGGACCCCCAACGGCAGCGGAGTGCCCGCAACCTCTCCATCGCGGAGCGCATCGACGCCTTGCGGGCGCGCCACGAGCAATTCGGCGAAGAGGGCTACGGCTTGTCGGATGAGCAGGCGCAGCGAATGGAGGAATTGCCTGAGCGCCAGTGGCAGCGAGAGGTCAATGCGCTGTACCGGGAGTGGAATGGCGTGCGGGCCAACATCGACGACTTGCAGCGGTTGCATGAGCACCCGCCAGAGGGGGTTGAGGCCTCGTTCGACGAGGTGGTCGCGCACCTGCGCAGGTTGCCGAACCAGAAGGCACCGGTGTTCTTGCGCGGTTCAGAGGGCATGCTGCACGGCGTTGTCGGGGCGACCTCGCCGGACGGTGTGCTCATGTTCTTGGACGGCGACCGCGCGACAGTGCCTGACGCGAGCCCGCACACGGTAGTGGGAATGCTGCCGATGGTCGAGCCGATGGAAGGTGAGTTCACCGGCTCGAAGCTGGATCCGAAGCTGCTGGTCGGAGCCCCCGCCGGGCGAGCGGTGATGTCGGTGGATGCCGTCGGCCTCGACGATGCCGCGGCCCGCGCGCAGCACGAGATTCGCGCAGCCGCGGAAAAAGGTGTTCCGGTCAGCGCCGGGCACCTGGCCGCGCGCTTCGGGAAGAACCGACAGTGGGCGTTCGAGCAGATCGACGCCGTCGCGCGCGCCGACGTGCTGGCCGCCGTGGGAAGGCATCGGCCGCTGAGCCCGGACGACCTGGCGGAGAAGTACGGCAGGAACGCCGAGTGGGCGCAGGACGTGGTGTTCCGCGTCGCCGTCGATGTGTTCGGAGCCGAGCTGCGGGCGGCAGGGGAAGGTCACGTGTCCGGCGCCCGCTCGCTGTACGAGCGGTTCGGAGCCGAGGAGGAGCAAGGAACGAAATTCCTCGAAGCCGCTGTGGTGGCCGAGGTGCGGGCAGCCGCTGATCTCGGCCGCCCCTACGATCCCCACGAACTCAACAGGAGGCTCGTTGGTTACCAGCTTCCGGCGGCTACGCTCATCGCCATCGCGGGGGCGTTCGATGCGCGCGAGGCCGCCCGCGACGGTCGGCCGTACACCCCGGCCGCACTCGCTCGGAAGTACGGCTTGTCCTTGACCCGTGCGACGGAGTTGATCGGTTTCGCCGCGCTTGCGGACGCGCGGGAGGCCATCGATGGCGGCGGTTCCATCACGGTTGCCGACCTGGCCACTCGATACGGCATGAGCCGTCGTTGGGCGTTCGAGCGGATCGAGGACGCTCGCGACACCTCGGGACTCGTGCAGCCGTGGCCGTTCCGGCGGGTTTCCCGGCCGTTGGCGGACGGCCTCGGCACCGTATCGGCGGCGGCCCGGCAGGCACGTGCGGAGGTGCGCGCAGCAGCCGCTGACAAGCGACCGCTCACCGCGGAGGAGTTGGCCGAGAGCTTCGGCCAACCACTAGCGTGGGCCTTCGACCAGATCGATCACGTCGCTCACGTCGACGTGATCGAAGCGGCAGGGCGTGGCGAGCGGTACCGCCCCGAAGCACTGGCCGCCAATTACGGCCTGGACATCCGGTGGGCTCATCGCCGGATCAGCGACGCGTTCGCGCTCGAGCAGGACAAGAAGGACGCCGCCGTCGCGCAGATTCGGCGGTACGCCGACACCGGTCAACTGTTCGGGGAAGAGACGCGAAGTCAATTGGCCGCCGCCGTGGCGCTGGTTCGGCGGTTCGTCGGCACCGGTCGCTCGTTCGGGGAAGAGACGCAACGACAAGTGGCCGCCAAGTTCGACCTGCGTCCGGAGACGGTGACGGACTTGATCGATGAGGCCGCGCGGCAGGACGTGATCGACCTCAATCAGAGCTTCCCGGGCGAGCCCCGAAACATGGCCGATCCCGAAGGGCTGGCCGAGCGTTACGCCAGGTCCACGGACTGGGCCAACGAGCAGATCCGCGCCGCCTTGGCCCGGGACGCGATGGAGAAGTCCGCCGCCCGCCGCGTGCGAGACGCTTCCGGTTTTATCCGCGCGGACGAGATGAGCGCGGCGCTGGCGGCGGCAAGGGCCTTGGCACTGCGCACTCCGTTCGACGAACTGCACCGCAGGCGGCTCGTTAACGCCTTTCAGTCCGGCGGCATCATGGATTACGAGCGCGAGCGCGATACCGATGACTTCGTCGTCGAGTCCGATGACGACTCCGATAGCGAATCCGATGACGACTCCGGCAGCGAATCCCGCGTGGGCGGAATCACCGCGAGAAGTTTCGCGAGTCGCCTGAAGATCAGCGTGGATCACGCTGCGGAGCAGATCAGGTCGGCGGCGAGCCTCCTCGCCCGCGCGGCGGCGCAAGAGCACGTGCCCTACTCGGCTGACGAACTGGGCGAGAGGTTCGGCAAGGATTCCAGGTGGGGTTTCTACCGCATCGGTGCCGCGATCCGTGCCGACGCCCGCGATTTTGGGTTCGACACCGCCGCCTTGGCCGAGCGGTACGGCATCAGCGTCGCGGCGGTCGAGCACCATCTCGACCCGGATCCTCTTGCCGACGTTCGCGTGGCGAGCGACCGCATGGTGCGCAATTTCGGCTCCCTCGACGCCGATGGATGGAAGCGGTGGGTGAAATCTCTGCATCCTTCTGACCGCAAGCTCGACAGGTTGACCGAATCCCTCGGTCATAGCCGGGAAGGCGGACTGTTCTGGATCGGTATCGCTATATTGGAGGATGCCCAATTGGGGCATTCGGCTGCGGCCCTGGCCGAGCTGTACGCGATCGACGAGGCGGAGGCCGAACACCTGGTGAAGACGGCGACCGCGCTCACGGGCTTGCGTTTGCTGAACACCAATTTGGGACAAGAAAATACCTTCAACCGCCTGCAGGAGCTCACCGGCAGGCCGGTGGAATGGCTCCACGAGCGGATGGAGGATATCGCCGTCTACGGTCCGCGCGGTGGCGATCTCGCTACGCACAATAAGCCCAGGTTTACCGCCTTCGCGCTGGGTCGCATCACGCATATTAAGAAGATGCCGAGAAACAGCACGCTGGAACGGATCAATCTCGCGGCGGAGGCTGACCTGCTTCCCCGGCCCGGCGTGGAGCCGTACACCGCGGAGGAACTCGCCAAGCGCTACCACATGGTCGTCCGCTGGGGTGCGGACCGGATCTTGCATGCCGCGCGCGATGATGCCCGCGCGGTGGTGCGCAACGGCGGGCCTGCGCGCACCGTCGAGGCGCTCGCGCGGAGGCGCGGTATCGGCCGCGATGTGGCGGAGCGAGCCATCGCCGCTGCCGTGTTCGACGATGCGCACGCCGCAGGTCAGTCCCACAACGTCGCGGCGTTCGCCCAGCGTTACGGCCTCAGCGAGGAGGCGCTGGACCGGCATCGCGATGCGCTCGCCCGGCTCGACGTCCGCGAGGCGGCGGACTTCAAGCTGCCGATCAGCGACGTGGCGCTGGCCGAGAAGTACGACAGGGGACGGTCCTGGGCGATCGAGCAAATCGATGCCGCGGCGCAGGAGTTTGTGGCTGATGCCGCGGTGGCCAATCCATGGGGGCAGGCGAGCTTGGCCACGGTGTTCGGAATGGACGAGGAGCGGGAGCTGCGGGCCCGGCGCGCCGCCGCGCGAAACCACGTGCGGGAGACGCTGGATCATGGCATGCGATGCCCCTCCAGATCTGACATGAAAACTGCTTTCCGGCTCAGTTTTGACGAGGCCGTAGACGCGATTGACGAAATCAAGTTCGACCACATGCGGGAATCGCTGCGGAACGGTGACTGGTACTCCGCGCGTGATGTTGCCCGGCACTACCGAGTGGGCCATGCGGAGGTGCTTTCCGTCATCAGACGAATCGCGCCCAGCCGCAGTGACCGGCCCGGTCGTCTCTCGTATGCCCAGGTGGTCATGCAACTCGGCCTCGGCTATAACACTCTCCGCCATGCGGCGTTGGAGTACGTGCGCGCGCAACCCTACTTGGGCGAGCCATGTACTCCCGAAGACCTGGTCGAGCTGTCCGAAGACCTGGTCGAGCTGTTCCGCCTGAAACGGCACGATGCCGAGGGAATGGTCGACTACGTCAAGAACGCACCGAGCGATTCGGATTACGAGTCTTCCTAGGGCCGGCGGTGGGGACCGCCCGATCGGGCACCGGCGCGGTGTCCGATCGGGCGGATCTCGCGTACGGCGAGCCAGGGCAACGGCTGGCGGGGTCCGGGCCGCCCGTGGGGGGTTCCCCGCTGCGGGCGGCGTCACCCGATACGGGTCGAGCCCTCGCCGTCCACGATGACGAGGACTTCCCGGGCAACGAAGATTGCCACGAACGACCGAGGTGATGATGAGCGACGATCCCGCCCGCCGCGGCGCCGAGTGGCTGGAACGCACCTACGGCGGGCTGGTCACCCTCACCAGCGACGAGCCGCTGGTCGATGGCGAGCGCAACCTGCTGTTCGGCTGCGACTACGCGACCGGTTCCTCCGAACCGCTGCTGGCAGCCACGATCGCCGTACCCAAGGACGGTCGAGACCCGTTCCCCGTGGCCAACGCGGAACCGCTGAACGAGGACATCAACGTCGCCGACGCCGGCGCCGGGTCGTGGCGCTGGCGCAGCAACGCGCGGGGCTGCCTGATCGCGACCGACGCGGCGGTGGACCACCGCCCGGCTTCGGCGCTGCCGTGGGAGCCGATGGACGAGGCGCCGGGCTGGTGGGGCCGGATGCTGGCCAAGCACTTCCCGGACGCCGAGCTGAGCACCTGCTCGACCTGGCAGGACGCCACCTCGATGATCGTGGAGGGCGGACCGGGCACCCGGGGCGTGATGTGGCTGCGCAGGCAGCTCGGCGGGGTCGAGATCACCGGGCACCTGCTGTACGCGTTCCACGACGAGGACCAGGTCATCGTCCTCGACGGGCAGCAGGGAACGCTGGCCAGCCTGAACGACGACGAGGTCGCGCAGATCGAAGTGGCCCGCTTCCACCGTCCGCTGCCCGGGGCGGTCGAGATCCCCGTAGCGCCGTGGGAAGGCGCCGCGGAGGACCTGGAGTCCGCGATCGGCAAGGCGGAGAGCTGGCTGGCCCACACCTACCTCGGCGACGCGGTGCTCGTCGAACCGGACGCCGCGGACGAGATGGAGCGGGGCTGGCTGTTCGCCTGCACCACGCCCCGGTTCCTGGAGTCGGGTGACTGGCGGGACCAGATGCTCGACGCCGCGCTGGTGGTGCCGAAGGAGAGCGGCGAGGCCCCGTTCGGACTGCCCAACGACGACCCGTGGGCCTACCTGTCGACGTGGGACGGCGGTGCCGATGACCTGCCCGAACCGCCGCTGCCCGCCAACGCGGCGTGGTACGAGCCCACGGTCCGCGAGCTCGGTGAACCGCTGAGCACCTCCGTGCACCAGCACTGGGGCGACGTCCTGTCGGAGCTGTCGGAGGCGCCGGAGGGCGCCAGGGCGCTGGTGTGGGTTCGCCGCCAGGACGCCCGCGAGCGCGAAACGGTGGGCAACCTGCTGGTGGCGACGCAGCGGGACGGCGGGGTGCGCGTGGTCGATTCGTTGGCCGAGCAGGGTTTCCCCGCCTTCGACCAAGAGCCGCTGGGACTGCACGTCGTGCGCTTCGAGTAGCGGGTGCGAACCGGAGACCGAGGAGACCGGGTGGACGAGCAGGCCAGGACCGACGAGCAGATCTGGGACGACGCGCTGGCCGACGCGGCTGAGCGCGCGGAGTTCGGGGAGGGCGATCGGTGGTATTTCCTGCTCGACCCCGCTTGGGAGCAGGAGGACGATCCGCCGCCCGCGGCCGTGGTCGGCGGCTGGTTCGTGGACGGCGCCGGCGAGACGGCCCTGTTCCGGGCCAATCCGAGCTACGAACCGTCCCGGCCAGGTCTGCCGACCGATCCGGTCGACGCCGCCCTCCAATTGGCGGTCGAGGACCGGATCGACGGCGCCGAGGTGCTGGAGCGGCTCTCGCAGGTGGTGCTGGCGCTAGCGGTCGATGAGGAGAACAAGACGGTGGTGACCACCTCTCCCGACGACGTGCTCTCGGTGCTCGTGGCCACGTCCCCGGCGCACCAGCGCCGGGTGCCGGAAGCGCGGTGGGTGGAGGTGACCGTCGACGAACTGGCCGATGGGCTGCCGGAGTCCGGCCTCGACGTGCTGCTGAACCCCAACGCTCCGGCGTCGATGCGGGTCGAGGCCGGAGCGCTCAAGGACGCGTTCGCGACCGGGGCCGGCGACGCTGCCGGTGAACACGAGACGGTGCGGACTCGCTGATGGCCGTGTCCCGTGATTCCGGTGGGTGGGATCGCGCACGCAGCGGGGCGGCGGGTGGCGGAATCTTCACTCGTGCCACGGCGAACGTGCCGCCGGAGCCTCGACCGGGACAGCGGTGGTGAGGCTCAGCTCGCGGGGGTGGCCGCGAGGTCGCCGCCGAGGTCCGTGGCCCACTGGTGCCACGGCCCGGTCGCGGGTCCGTTCTGGCGCGCTCGCGTCAAGGCCCCGTCTTTGCCGATCCCGTACACGACCATCTTCCCGACGGAGTCCTTGACCGCGGCGGTCAGTTCGACGACGTCGCCCTCGTGGGAGCGCCAGGTCGCCCAATCGATGCGTTCCGGCTCGACCTGAAAGCTCTCGTAGACCGCTCCGTCGGCGTCGTGGGCGAAGACCACGAGCCCACCTTTGGCGCCCATCGCGACGACCGGCCGACCGGCGAACGTCCCGGGACCGCTCTGCCACTCGCGCCAGTTGCGCCAACTCGTCCACGCGTCGGTCGGGGTGGCGCGTTCGCTGCTCTGCACGAGCGCACCGTTCGGGTCTCGCGCGAACAACTGCAGGTTGCCCGCCTGGTCGAGGACCACCGCCGGTGAGGTGTCCGCGATTCCGGGCACCTTCGACGCCGGGCCCCAGTCGTCCCCACCGGACTGCACGTGGGTTCGGACCACTCCGTTGCGACCCAGCGCGAAAACATGCAGCGCGTGCTCGTCGTCGACGTGCACCGCCGGATCGTCCTCGATCGCAGGTCCGGGTAGCGCCCTCGGTTCGCTCCAGACGCCCTCGCCGGCCACGTCCTCGTGTGTCTCCCAGAGCTCTCCGGTGGTGGACCGGGTGAACACGTGCAGCCTGCCCATGGCGTCCTGGGCCGCGGCGGGAGTGCCCGTCAGCCCCGCACCGCCGAGGTCCGTCCACCTGCCCGGCGACTCGGCGTCCGCTTCGATCTGCGGGTTGTACGACAAGGAGCCGTCGGTGCCGACCACGAACGCCGCCATCCGCCCGTGGATGTCGGCGACGGTCACGGGGTTCCCCGCGGCGCTCCCGCCGAGGTCGGTCCACCCGGACATGGCGTCCTCCGCGGGCACGAGCTGGTGGGTCCGCACCACGGTGTCGTGCTCGCTCCGGGCCACGTGCAGCAAGCGCCACTTGCTGTCCAGGCTCGCCCGCGCCGCCGGCTGCGTCGAATACCCCGGCTTGTATCCGTCCTCTTCCAGCACAGCCGGGAACGGCGGCTCGCCCAGGACACCCGGCGCCCCGGCGCTCACCACCGACGATCTGACGAGGCCGACCAGTGCGATCGGTGTCGCGATCAGGGCGGCTCCGACGAGGCAGGCCACGACCAAGCGCTTCCGCTCGCCGCTCCGGGAACGGATCTTGGGCAGGGGGGTGGTCGGAGACTCGTCGAACCCGGGCCATTGGCCGGGCTCAGCGGAATCGCGCCTGGATGGAGAATTTCCGGACTGGTCGTTGACCGAGAACAGAGGCACTAGCCACCTCCACGCCATGCAAATTTGGCCATCTGAGATGGAAATTTACCACTGTTGAGGTCGGGTCGGTCGCACAGGGTTGGCGCATTCTTGAGCGGAGTGCGCATGAGCGGGCAATACGGGACTCGGCGATGTACTCGCTCGGCGCGTCCTGGGCGCGCAGGTGATCCCGCCGCGCGACCACACCATTGTGGATGGTCACTGTGGTCGTTCGCCGCCACGCATCCGAGGTCATCGCGAGTGGTGCTCGCTCGGTGCGTCGAGCCCGGTTCCCGGTGAAGTGTGCCGCTGCGTCATGGTCGGCGTCCCCGGCTGCGGGCGGGGCGGCGATGAGGTCCGGCCGGGCGATCGGAGCGTCGCCGACGCGCGAATGGCATGTACATATGTCCACGTTGGATTCCTCGCGTCGCCGCCCGGCTGAGTGGTCGGGGATGGGCCAATCGCGGTCTTCTCGCAGAAATCGATTCAGCTCGCGCCGGTATTCGCGATTGCAGTGAAAGCGCTCTGCCCGATGCAATTTTTTTCGGCTTCCGGGGTTTCGCTGAAACGATATGGACGAATGTTCCCCGTGACGCGGAGCATTCGTGCTCAGCGCGCGTGCAGCGGCAACCGGACCTCGAAGCGGCAGCCGCCCGGTACGTTGCGCACCGACACGGTGCCTCCGTGGGCCTGCACGACCCCCTGCACGATGGAGAGTCCGAGCCCACCGCCCCGCTCCGTGCCGGGTGCGCGTTGCGCGCCCCGCCAGCCCACATCGAACACCGAGCCGATGTTCTCCAGTGGGATCCCGCCGCACTGATCGGAGATCCAGACCATCGCCCAGCCGCGGTCGGCCAGAACGTCGAGCGACACGGTCGTGTTCGCCGGCGCGTACTGCATCGCGTTCACCAGCAGATTGTTGAACACGCGGGTCATCATCCGGTCGTCCACGGCGGCGGTCACCGGCTCGATCCGGTTCGGCCGCAGCCGGATCGAGCGCTGTCCGGCCAGCACGTCGAGACCGGCCACCACGTCGCTGACCAGGTCGTCGAGCGCCACTTCCCGCAGCGTCAGGCGCAGCGTTCCGGACTGGAGCCGGGACAACTCGAACAGGTCGTCGACCATGCCGGTCAGCCGGTCGGCGTCGCCGCGGATCTTGCGGCAGTAGTGCGGCAGGTCGTCGGCCACCCCGTCTTCGAGGGACTCGGTCATCGCGCGCAACCGGGCCAGCGGGCTGCGCAGGTCGTGCGAGATCCACGCGACCAGCTGCCGCCGGGACGCCTCGACGGCCTGCTCCCGGCTCCGGGACTCCGCGAGTTTGGCGCTGGTCACGCGCAGCTCCCGGGCCAGCTCGGCCAGTTCCGCGGTCGGCGGGTCGTCAGCCAGCCGGAAGTGCTGTTCCTGGCCGAAGGTTCGCGCGGCGTCGGTCAGCTGCCGACTGCCCCGCACCACCGAGCGGCCCAGCACCACCCCGATCCCGATGGAGACGATTCCGGCCACGAAGTTCACCGCCAGGTTCGTCGACACCGGCAGTTGATCCGACTGCCCCACCAGCACGATGGTGAGCATGCTCGCGTCCATCGCGCACACGGTGATCACGACGACGGCGACCAAGGACAGGTGGACCGAGTGCCGCCGGAGCACGCGCAGCACCGCCGCGCCGATCACACCGACCCCGACCGACTCGCAGATCGCGATCAGCGCGATCAGAACCGCGTTCACCGGGGTGCCCCGACGCCACCGGGCGGGTCGAACCGGTACCCGACGCCCCAGACGGTCACCAGAGCCGTGGGGCGTGCGGGATCGTCTTCGATCTTGGACCGCAACCGGCGCACGTGCACGGTGACGGTGGAGGCATCGCCGAAATCGTAGGACCACACCTCGCGCAGCAGCTCGTCCCGGCGGAACACCCGGCCGGGATGCTCCAGCAGGAACACCAGGAGGTCGAATTCCTTGTTCGTCATCGTCAGCCTGCGCCCGGCCTTGCTGACCACCCGCGCGGCCCGGTCCACCTCCAAGTCGCCCACCCGCGCCACCTCGCCGGCCGGGGCGACCGGCATCGTGGTGGTCCGGCGCAGCACCGCCTGCACCCGCAGCACCAGCTCGCGCGGGCTGAACGGCTTGGTCAGGTAGTCGTCCGCGCCGGCACCCAGCCCGCGCAGCCGGTCGTCCTCGGCGCCCAGCGAGGTCAGCATGATCACCGGCACCTGACTGCGGGTGCGCAGCTGTTGCAGGACTTGGACGCCGTTCAAACCGGGCAGCATCACGTCGAGGATCACCAGGTCGGGTGCCATCTGGTGGGCCAGCTCCAAGCCGACCATGCCGTCCGAGACGACCACCGGGTTGTAGTCGGCCCGTTGCAGGTAGTCCGAGATCACCTGGGCCACCGCGTGATCGTCCTCCACGACCAGCACGCGCAATCGTCCAGCGCGTGAGCCGCCGTCCGTCGTCTGGTCCGGCTGCGTCATGTTCTAACCTGTTCTCGATCTTGATCTCGCCGCGCTGCTCGTCGTGGCGTCGAAACGCTCCCGCGACGGCGGTCGAGCCACTTCCTTGCCCAGATCTTCCCCTCGTTGTGTTCACCCGCGCTGACCGGGTGGCAGGTGCGCGCGGCACCCTCGGCGTGATCGGGCCGGGGGCGCCCCTCGGATCGCGCGGACGCCCGGGTGCCCGAACTGCGAAGTTCGTCGATCAGGAATTCCGGACGGGCAAGCGGGTCGCGGTAGTGGGATGCCGCTTCGGTGCTGACGTCGACCGGTCTTTTCGGGTGACGTCGTCGATGCGGTGGAGAGACGTCCGCGCGCCGTGAACCGTGGTCATCACGCTCGCCGCCGACCAGGAAGTTCCTTCGCCAGGCCGGATGCGGGCGAGGACGACCAACGACGATGATCGCGGTGAGCGCGGGAACGAGGATCTTCTTGGGTGCTCCGCGTTCGTGGCCGCCGCCCGACTGCGGTTCATGACACCATGTCATGTCTTCGGGTTACACCGTGGCACTGCACGCGTGTCGGGCGATGGGATGCGATGGGGGCATGACTTTCGAGCCGACTCCCGGCGAGCATTCCGCGCACGTGCCGTTCCGGCGGCGACCCTTCCGGCTCATCCGCGAGAACATGCGGTCCTACCTCGTCATCAACGTGGCCGCTTACGGCCTCGCCCTCATCGGGTTCGCGATCGGACTCGCCGTCCCAGAGCTCCAGGCGGCGCAGTCCGCGTCCATGGAAGCGGACGGCACCGGCGACCTGGTGCGATGGCTGGTGAACACTCCGCCGCTGTTCGCGCTCACGATCCTCGGCGTCAACCTCTTCCGGCTCAGCCTGCTGACCATCGTGGTGCCGTCCCTCATCGTGCCCTTCGCGGGACTCGCGTTCTTCGGGTACTGGGCTGTCGAGACCGGCATCACGCTGGTTCCGACTTCCCCAGGTGGGTGGGTGGCGCTCATCCCCCACTCGCTGACCCTCATCATCGAGTTGCAGGCCTACGTGCTCTTGCTGCTCGGCGCGTACCTCTTGGGCAGGCATTGGCTGTTCCCCCGCACCTGCGGGGCGGAGAACCGACGCCAGGGCTACGTCCGAGGACTGCGGCGGATCGGCCTGCTGGCGCTGCCCGCGCTCGTGCTGCTCATCGTCGGCGCGGTGTGGGAGGCGTACTCGCTGCGGTACCTCGTGTACCCGCTCAGCCAGCTGTTGCTGTGATCTGACCGGAGCCGCGAGCCCGGTGGGGGTGGCCGGGGGTTTCTGGCCTGATCGGTCAAGAACCCGTACCATCGCGGTGTGCCAAGACCTCGGGAGTTCGACGAAGATCGTGTCGTCGAGGCGATTCGCCAGGAGTTCTGGGACAAGGGCTACGCGGCGACGTCGGTGGACGATCTCATGCGCGTCAGCGGACTGGGCAAGGGCAGCTTGTACGGAGCTTTCGGCGACAAGCGCGCCTTGTTCCTGCGGGTCTTGCGCGAGTACAACGACGCCAACGCTCGGATGCTCCAGGAACGGTTGGCGTCCGCGTCGCGGGGCGTCGACTTCGTGCGCGAGTTCGTGCGAGGTCCGAGCTGCGACTCCACCGGGGCGTCCGCCCAGCGCGGATGCCTGTTGGCCAACAGCACGGCAGAGCTGGCGATGAGCATGCCGGATGTCGCGGCCGAAGCCCGGCGCAGCTACGACGCGACCGCCGAGGTGCTGGCGGAGGCGATCGAGCGGGCCCAGCGCGAAGGCGACGTCGATCCCGGCGCGGATGCTGGACCGGTCGCCTACGCGGTTCTCGCCGCCCAGCTCGGCGTGGTCGCGCTCGGTCGGACCGGTATGGGCGTCGACGTGCTCGCTGCTGCGGCCGAGTCCGCCCTGGGGCGGTTGCTGCCCTCGTAGGGGACGGGGTGCTCCGGCGAATATCGGCCCTGCGCCTGGAAGAACGCGCGCTGCGGGTGGATCGCCACTGGTCGCGTGCCTCGTTGCCATCCGCCGGGATCGTGATCCGACCACCGGTGAACGGCCAGGGTTCGAGCCTGGTGGCTGCGGGTGCGCGACTCTTCGTGGCGCTCGTGGTTCGAACGAAGGCGCGGGCTGGCGCGCGAGAGCGAAGCCCTCCCGCGCCAGCCCGGCCGCGGCATCAGATTTGAGCTGCTCCGCCGTCGGCGGCGAGCTCGGAGCCGTTGACGTAGCTCGACGCGTCCGAGGCCAGGAAGGTCGCGGCAGCCGCGATCTCCTCGGGCTCGCCGTGCCGGCCCAGCGGGATGATTCCCTTGGCCTGCTCCAGGGCTTCCGAGGGGACGAGATCGAGCAGGCCCGGTGTGGGGACCATGCCCGGCGAGAGCACGTTGACCCGGAAGCCGTGCTGGCGCGAGCTGTGAGCCCAGCCCCGGGCCAGGTTGCGCACCGCGGCCTTCGTCGCGCCGTAGACCTCGAGGCCCTGTTGCGGGCGCGTCGCGGCGGACGAGCCCGTCAAGATGATGGACGCCCCTGGGCGCAGCAGCGGCAACGCCTTCTGGACGGTGAAGATCGTTCCCTTGACGTTGGTGGCGAACAGGGCGTCGACCTGCTCCTCGGTGACCTCGCCGAACGCGGCCTCGATGCCGATGCCGGCGTTGGCGACCACGACGTCCACGTGTCCGGCCTGCTCGCGGACGGTCTCGTAGAGCGCGTCGAGATCGGCGGGCACGGCGGAGTCGCAGACCACGGCGGTCACCTCCTCGCCGAGCTCGGCGATCGCCGCGTCGAGCGCTTCCTCGCGGCGGCCGGTGATGAACACCCGCGCGCCTTCGTCGCGGTACGCCCGTGCGATCGCGAGCCCGATGCCGCTGCTGCCGCCGGTGACCACGGCGACCTTGTCCGTCAGGACGGCCATGCCGCCCACCTCCCTCGATTATGGACCGTAACGTCCATAACTCTGCCCGATCTGGACCGATCAGTCAACAAAGGTGGCGTGCCCGCCGAGGCCGCGCCGAGGTGCGCAACCGGCTTCGCCGCGCCGAGGCGACGGCGGTTCGATGCGGCTCCACCGCCTCCAGGTGTGCGGCGTGGTTCTCCTTGACGTCCTCGTGAAGGTCCGCCGTCCGCAAGGGGGCGAGCCTCGGCGTGACCGATCCGCGAGAAATTTTGTCGCAAGGATTGTTAACAATCGTGTTCGTCGTTTAGGTTACCGAGCAGGCCGGCGAGGGGCGCCGTGCTGGGAGGACTTGGAGGGGTGCCATGCCCGTCGACGTCGACGGTGTCGCCGCGCGGTCGCGCCGCCGTGGTTCGCAGACCGCGGTCCCGTGCCTGTTCATGCGAGGTGGCACCTCGCGGGGGCCCTTCTTCGACGAGCGAGCGCTGCCCGCGGACCTCTCGACCCGGGACGCCGTGCTGCTCGCCGTGCTCGGGTCTCCCGACGAGCGGCAGATCGACGGGGTCGGGGGAGCGCACCCGCTGACGAGCAAGGTCGGGGTGGTGCGGCCGGGCACGCGGCCCGGTGTCGACGTGGAGTGGACGTTCGGGCAGGTCCAGCCGGGCGGGGACACCGTGGACGTGACGGCGAACTGCGGGAACATGCTCGCCGCCGTGCTGCCGTTCGCCGTCGAGACCGGCATGGTCGTCCCGGCCGGTGATCGCACCACCGCTCGCGTGCTGACCCGCAACACCGGCATGGTCGCCGAGATCGCGATCCGCACGCCCGCCGGTCCGGACGGGACGAGGCACGTCGAGTACGCGGGTGACGCGCGCATCGACGGGGTGCGCGGGGGCGCCGCGCCGATCGAGATCGGCTTCCTCGACACCGCGGGTTCGGTGGCGGGTTCCCTGCTGCCGACGGGAAAGGTGCGCGACACCGTCGAGGTCCCCGGCATCGGGCCGGTGGACGTGACGTTGATCGACAACGGGCAGCCGCTGGTGATCGTCGAGGCGGGACGGCTCGGCGCCACCGGTTACGAGGACCCCGCCGAGATCGACGGCGACGACGCGCTCAAGGCGAAGGTGGAGGCCTTGCGCCTGGTCTGCGGGCACGCCATGGGTCTCGGTGATGTCGCGGCGAAGAACTACCCGAAGATGACCCTGGTGGCGCCGCCGCGGCACGGCGGCAGCCTGTCCACTCGGAGCCTCATCCCGCGGATCGCGCACCGGTCCATCGGAGTGCTGGCGGCGGTCACGGCCGCGACGGCCTGCGTGCTGGAGGGCAGCGTCGCCCACGACGTCGCGAGCGGCGTGTCCGGGACCGAACCGGTCGTCTCGGTGGAGCACCCCTCCGGCGAGTTCAGCGTCACCCTCGTGCTCGACCCCGCCGACCCGCAGCGGGTCGTGCGCTCGGCGTTGCTGCGCACCGCGCGCCTGCTGATGTCCGGCGACGTGCTCGTCCCGTCGTCCGTCTGGAACCCCGTCGCGAAGGAGCGCTCCGCGTGATCATCGACGTCCACGGTCACTACACCACCGCCCCGGATCCGCTCGGCCGCTGGCGCGACGCGCAGGTCGCCGGGCTGACCGACCCGTCGCGGCGGCCCGATCCGGCCGGTCCGGTCATCGGCGACGACGAGATCCGCGAGTCGGTGGAGGCCCACCAGCTGCGCCAGATGGACGAGCGCGGCATCGACGTCACCGTGTTCTCGCCGCGAGCGTCGTTCATGGCTCACCACATCGGCGACTTCGAGATCTCCTCCGCCTGGGCGCGGATCTGCAACGACCTCTGCCACCGGGTCGCCGAGCTCTACCCGGAGCGGTTCGCGTTCGGGGCGATGCTCCCGCAGTCGCCGGGGGCGGATCCGGCCACCACCGTTCCCGAACTGGAACGGGCGGTGCGGGAGCTGGGCGCGGTCGCGGTGAACGTCAACCCCGATCCCTCCGGCGGGCACTGGACCTCGCCGCCGTTGACCGACCGGCACTGGTACCCGGTGTGGGAGAAGCTCGTCGAGCTGGACGTCCCGGCCATGGTGCACGTCTCCACCAGCTGCAACCCGGCTTTCCACACCACGGGCGCGCACTACCTCAACGCCGACACGACCGCGTTCATGCAGCTGCTGCAGGGCGACCTGTTCGCCGATTTCCCCGGGCTGCGGTTGGTGATTCCGCACGGCGGCGGCGGGGTTCCCTACCACTGGGGCCGTTTCCGCGGCCTGGCGCAGGCGCTGGGCAAGCCGGAGCCGGAGGAAGCGTTGCTGGGCAACGTCTTCTTCGACACCTGCGTCTACCACCAGCCGGGCATCGACCTGCTGCTCGACGTGATCCCGCACGAGTCCGTGCTGTTCGCCTCGGAGATGGTCGGCGCGGTGCGCGGCATCGATCCCCGCACCGGGCACCACTTCGACGACACCCGCCGCTACGTCGAGAACGCCGGGCTCACCACCGAATCCCTGGACGCGGTCGAAGAGCGCAACGCGCGACGCGCCTACCCGCGCCTGGACGCGCGGTTGACCGCGCAGGGCCGCTGAACCACCACCCCGCTCGGAGAGGAGTCCGCACCGTGCGCGAACTCGGAGTCGTCCACCAGCACATCCGGCGTGCCGATCGGGCCGCCGTCGAAGCCCTGTCGCAGTTCGGCGTGGCCACCGTGCACGAGGCCTTGGGCAGGGTCGGCTTGATGCGGCCCTACATCCGGCCCGTCTACCAGGGCGCGAAGGTCTGCGGCACGGCCGTCACCGTGCTGCTGCAGCCGGGGGACAACTGGATGCTGCACGTCGCCGCCGAGCAGGTCCAGGACGGCGACGTGGTCGTGGCCGGGTGCACGACGGAGTCCGAGGACGGCTTCTTCGGCGAACTGCTCGCCACCTCGCTGCGCGCTCGCGGTGCGCGGGGACTGGTCATCGACGGCGGTTGCCGCGACGTGGACGAGCTGCGCGCGATGGACTTCCCGGTGTTCTCCCGCGCCATCAACGCGAAAGGCACCGTCAAGGCCACGCTGGGCTCGGTCAACGTGCCCGTCGCGGTGGCCAACGCGCTGGTCGAGCCGGGCGATGTCATCGTCGCCGACACCGACGGCGTCGTCGTGGTGCCCGCGGCCAGAGCCGCCGACGTGGCGGAGGCCGCCGAGAAGCGCGAGGCCGGGGAGGCGGGCAAGCGCGCACGGTTCCAGGACGGCGTGCTCGGCCTGGACCTCTACGGCATGCGCCCGAAGCTCGACGCCCTGGGGCTGACCTACCTCGACTGACGGCTGATCGCCTCACGTGCAACGACGCATGCCGTCCGCCGGGCAGCAGGAGGAGACCCGATGAGCACCACACCCCACGTCACCCCCGGATGGCTGCCTTGGCACCCGGCCCCCAGCCGTCCCGCGTTCGTCCCGCCCGCCGGATCCGTGGACGCCCACTGCCACGTCTTCGGCCCCGCCGCGCGGTTCCCGTTCGCCCCCGAGCGCAAGTACACCCCCGTGGACGGCGGCAAGGAGCAGTTGTTCGCGCTCCGCGACCACTTGGGCCTGTCCCGCAACGTCATCGTGCAGGCGACCTGCCACGGCAAGGACAACAGCGCCCTGGTCGACGCGTTGCGGGCAGCGAACGGCCGAGCCCGCGGAGTGGCCGCGGTGGACGCCGACGTGACGCCCGGCGAACTGGAGCACCTGCATTCCGCGGGGGTGCGCGGTGTGCGGTTCAACTTCGTGAAGCGGCTGGTCGACGCGGCTCCGACGCGGACGTTGCGGACCATCGCCGAGAAGATCGCCCCGCTGGGCTGGCACGTCGTCCTCTACTTCGAGGCCGAGGACCTGCCCGCCCACGAGGAGTTCTTCCTGTCCCTGCCCGTGCCGATCGTGGTGGACCACCTGGGGCGCCCCGACGTCTCGAAGGGCCCCGCAGGCCCGGAGTTCGCCGGATTCCTCGACTTCGTCGCCCGCAGCGGCGCGTGGGTCAAGGTCTCCTGCCCCGAACGCCTGTCGCGGACGGGCCCGCCCGCCCTCGACGGCGAGCGGCACGCCTACGCCGACGTCGTCCCCTTCGCGCGCCGGGTCGTCGAGGCGTTCCCCGACCGCGTCCTGTGGGGCACCGACTGGCCGCACCCGAACCTGACCGGCCACATGCCCGACGACGGGCTGCTCATGGACCACGTCCCCCGGATCGCGGTCACCGCCGAGCAGCGGCAGGCGCTGCTCGTGGACAACCCGATGCGCCTGTACTGGCCCGACGAATCGGCCTGAGCCGCACCAGAGCGACGGCAGGGCAACGACGCCCGCCGCGAGGAGACCGCAATGCAGCACTCCGCCCATTCGGCCGACCGGGCCACCAACTCGGCCAACCGGCTCGACCGGTTGCCGATCTCCAAGTTCCACAAGACCACGATGGTCGCGCTGGCGTTCGCCTACTTCTTCGAGTTCGCCGACATCAACACCTTCGCCATCACCGCGCCCAGGGTGCGCGAACTGTGGGGATCCGACGTCAGCCACATCGCCTACGTGACGTCGCTGTCGTTCGTCGGCATGTTCATCGGCTCGGTCGTGGCCGGTGCGATGGCCGACCGGCTCGGCCGGAAGCGGACCCTGACGCTGACCACGACGTGGTTCTCCGTGTGGTCGCTGGCGACGGTCTTCGCCTGGGACATGCCGTCGATGGGGTTGTTCCGCGTCCTGACCAGCGCCGGGCTGTCGGCGATGACCGTGGTCGCGGTCGTCTACATCAACGAGTTCTACCCGCGGGCCAAGCGCGGCAAGTTCCAGGCCTACGTGATCATGATCGGCATCTGCGGCACCCCGGTCACGAACCTCATCGCCGCGTTCGTGGTGCCGATGGGGGAGCAGGCATGGCGCCTGGTCTACCTGTGGGGCGCCATGGGCGTGTTCTTCCTGCTGTTCCTGCGCAAGCTCGTCGAATCCCCGCAGTGGCTGGAATCCCGGGGCCGCCACGACGAAGCGGAGGCGGTCCTGCGGGACCTGGAAGGCAGGGCCGCGGCCGAGCACGGCGAACTGCCCGCCGCCGGGCCACCGGTCGCCACGACCGCGACGAAACCCGGGCTGGGCGTGCTCAAGGACAAGAAGTTCCTCGTGCCGACCGTCCTGCTGTCGGTGCTGTGGATCACCCAGACCATCGGCTTCTTCGGCTTCTCGTCCTGGGCGCCCACGCTGCTGGCCGCCGAGGGCATCAGCGTGGAGGACTCCATCTTCTTCGTCGCGCTGACCACCGTCGGAGCTCCGCTGGGCTCGTTCTTGGCGGCGCAGGTCACCGACCGGTTCGAGCGCAAGTGGTGCCTGGTCGTGTTCGGCCTGGTCATCGCGGGATCCGGGCTGCTGTACGGGTTGACCTTCGTCCCCGCGCTGGTCGTCGTGTTCGGCTTCACGGTCAACCTGTTCGAGCGCGGCTACACCTCGCTGGCCTACGCCTACTCGCCGGAGCTCTACGACACCCGAGGCCGCTCGCTGGGCACGTCGATCTCCTACGGCGTCGGCCGCCTGTCCAACGCCATCGGGCCGCTGATCATCGCCGGTCTGTACAGCGGCTACGGGTACCGGACCGTCTTCTACTTCATCGCCGGAACCTGGGTCGTGGGTGCGCTCGCGCTGGCTCTGTTCGGCCCGGCGACCCGCAAGATCCGGATGCGGGCCGAGGCGGAACGCGAGAGCGCCGCCCCCGAATCCGCCTGAGGAGCACGTCATGACCGGCTCGCCCCTGCCCGTTAGGATTGGTGCACAAAATTGTTGCCAATAATCGGTACGGGGTAGGGCGAGTGACGACAGCGAAGCGCGACGCCGAGCAGCCGGCCCCGCGAGAGCCGGTGGTCGACGTGATCCGCGAGGCCATCACCAGGGGCGAGTTCGCGCCGAATCAGCGCTTGGTGGAAGCCGAGCTCTCCGAGCAGTGCGACGCCAGCCGAGCGGCGGTGCGCAACGCGCTGGTGCAGCTGGCCACCGAAGGGCTGGTCGAGCGCGTCCAGAACCGCGGCGCACGGGTGCGCGCGGTCTCGCTCCAAGAGGCCATCGAGATCACCGAAGTCCGCATGGTCGTCGAGGGCCTGTGCGCGGCGCGGGCCGCCGAGCGGGTAGTCGACGAGGACAAGGCCGAGCTGCGCGAGATCGGCGAGCAGATGCGCACCGCGGTCTCCGGCGGGGACGTGTGGGGCTATTCCGAGCTGAACAAGCGGCTGCACTCGCTGGTCCTGCGCGTCAGCGGGCAGCAGACCGCGCACGAGGTGCTCAGCAGGCTGCGCGGCCAGAACGTGCGCCACCAGTTCCGGCTGGCCATGCACCCGGGCCGCCCCGCCGTGTCGCTGCCGCAGCACCTGGCCATCATCGAGGCGATCTGCTCGGCCGACCCGACGGCCGCCGAGCAGGCGATGCGCGAGCACCTGCGCAGCGTTCTCGACGCCTTGCCAGAGGTGGGCGGGACGCGCTTCAACGCGGTCTGACCCCGTCCTCCTGGGCGGGGAGGCCGGGCGCGGGGAAGCCAGGCTTCTTCCTCGGCCTCCACCGGGCAGCTCCCGAGGCGAACAGCGATCCCAGGCCCCGGTGCTCGATCCGGTGGGGACGGGTGCTGCCAGGGGGTCAGCTGGTGTGGGCGCCGGTGAGGGCGAAGAACTCCTGGCGGGAGCGGGGGTCTTCGCGGAGGCTCCCCAGCAGGGTGGAGGTCACGGTGCAGGCGCCGGTGGCTTGGACTCCGCGCAGGGTCATGCAGGTGTGCTCGGCTTCGATGACGACTCCCACGCCCTTGGGCTGCAGGTGTTCTTCCAGCCGGTCGGCGATCTGCTTGGTCAGCCGTTCCTGGACCTGGGGTCGGCAGGCGAAGTGCTCGACGATGCGGGCCAGCTTGGACAGGCCCAGGATGCGGTGACCTGGCAAGTAGCCGACGTGGGCGACGCCGACGAACGGCAGCAGGTGGTGTTCGCAGACCGACCGGACCGGGATGGACCGGGCCAGCACCAGTTCGTCGTAGCCCTCGTCGTTGGGGAACGTGGTCAGGTCGAAGGGGCGCGGGGTGAACAGCTCGGCGTAGGCCCGGGCCATCCTGCCCGGGGTGCCGGCGAGGCTCTCGGAGTCGGTGGAGATCCCCAGCGCCTGCAAGAGCCGGCCCGCGGCCTGCTCGGCGGCGACGAGATCGATGCCGGGGTCGGGTTCGTGCACGACGTGCATGGCGGCTGCCGGTTGCATGGGCGAGGTCCTCACTGGTCAACGGGCGAACCGCCCGGTGGGCAGGGCGGTCGGAACTGCCGGGTCACCAGTGGCGCGCACGTGGCGGTGCCCGCCGCGAACAGGCCGCGCCTGACGACCGCGCTGACCGGGAAGCGCTCCTCGGACGACCCTTGCGCCGCTTCCTTTTTCACCAAGAGACGTTAGTTTTATTCGCCGGAAGAAGCAAGACACCAATGCTGGAGCCGAGGAGGGCGGATTCAACCCACTCGTGTTGGTGAAACCGCGCTACGGTGTCGGGATGAGCGCACTCGGCGGCGACGCCGGCCTTCCGATCGCGGCCGTGGCCGTCTTGGACGACGAGCTGCGTCGCGGGATGTACGAGTTCATCCGCCGCGCCCGGCGGCCGGTGGCTCGGGACGAGGCAGCCACCGCGGTGGGGATCTCCCGCAAGCTCGCCGCCTTCCACCTCGACAAGCTCGTCGACGCGGGACTGCTGACCGCTCGGTTCGAACCGGCGGGCGGCATCCGCAAGGTCGGGCGGACCCCGAAGGTCTACGAACCGGCCGACGTCGACATCCGCATCAACATCCCGCAGCGCCGGCACGACCTGCTCGCCGACATCCTGCTGGAGGCGGTGCTCACCGAGGGCGAGGGGGAGACCGCCCGCCAGGCCGCGCTGCGCGCCGCCGACGAGCGCGGCCGGCAGCTCGGCGCGGCCGAGCGGGAGCGCGCCCGCCCCGGCAGGCTCGGCGTCGAACGCGCGCTCACCTGCGCCGAGAACGTCCTGGCCGAGTACGGTTTCGAACCCGCCCGCCCGGCGCCGGGCTGCCTGCGGTTGCTCAACTGCCCCTTCCACCCGCTGGCGGGCAAGGCTCCGGACCTGGTCTGCGGGATCAACCACGCGTTCCTCGCCGGGTTCCTCACCGGGCTGCAGGCACCGTCGGTCGAAGCGACCCTCGCTCCCCGCGCCGGTGAGTGCTGCGTGCAGCTGCACCGAGCCGCCCAGAAGTCCTGACTCCGCTCCCGCGTTCCGCGTCGCGCGGGCCGGGTCCTCCCGCGCCGGTCAGGTGACCTTCCCCGCGTCGGGCGGGGTGGGGTCGTAGGCGCCGGTGGTCGTCGTGCGGTGCAGGAGCGTCGCGGCGGTCAGCAGGTCCTGGTGCGAGGTGTAGAGGCCGTTGACGCCGAAGCGGAGGATGTCGGGGGCGCGCATGTCGGCGATCACGTGCTGCGCCGTCAGGGCTTGGACCAGGCCGAAGGCGTGCGGGTGGCGCAGCGAGACCTGGCTGGCGCGGCGGGCGGGATCGGCGGGGGTGACCGGCTCGAAGCCCAGCTCCGCCAGCAGTTCCGCGGTGCAGCGCAGGAAGAAGCCGGTCAGCGACAGGCTCTTGGCGCGGACCTGGGCCATCTCGACGCCGTCGAAGGCGGTCAGGGCGGCTTCCAAGCTCAGCAGGCCCAGGATCGGCGGGGTGCCGATGCGGGCGCGGGCGATGCCGGGCGCGGGAGCGTAGTCCCGCTGGAGGCCGAAGGGGTCGGCGTGGCCGGTCCAGCCGTGGAGCGGGGTCTCCCAGGAATCGTGGTGCTTCCGGGCCGCGTAGAGGAAAGCCGGTGCGCCGGGGCCGCCGGAGAGGAACTTGTAGCCGCAGCCGACCGCGAAGTCCGCTTCGAGCTCGTCGAGCCGGACCGGCATCGCCCCGGCCGCGTGGCACAGGTCCCACAGCACCAGCGCGCCCGCCCGGTGCGCGGCGCGGGTCAGCGCCGCCACGTCGTGCAGTTCGCCGGTGCGGTAGTCGACCGGGGAGTAGCTGACGACGGCGGCCTGCTCGCCCTCGGCGGCGAGGAACCCGTCCAGGTCCTGCGGGCGGACGTGGCGCACCCGCAGGCCGTGCAGCCGCGCGGCGGATTCCGCGAGGTACCGGTCGGTGGGGAAGTGGCCGGGGTCGGTGACCAGCAGCTCGCGTCCGGGGCGCAGCCGGGCCGCGGCGCTGAGCGCGGTGAACAGCTGGACGCTCGTGGAATCGCCGACCAGCGTCTGCCCCGGGGACGCGCCGATGAGGCGGCCGACGGCGTCGCCGACCCGCAGCGGGGCGTCCCACCAGTCGTTGTCGTTCCACGACCGGATCAGGTCGGTGCCCCACTGCCGGTGCAGGACGTCGGTGATCACCGGCGGCACCGCTGCCGGGAGGGGGCCGAGGGAGTTGCCGTCGAGGTAGACGAGGTCGTCGGGCAGCAGGAAGCGGTCCCGGATCGGCGCCAGCGGATCGGCGGCGTCGAGTTCGGCGGCGAGCTCGGCGAGTGCCGGGGGTGCGGTGGTCATGCGCGTCTCACTTCGTCGGGCGTGTCCGGGTGGGCGGTGCCATCGCCGGGATCTCCGGCGGTGGCGGGGAATCCCGGCCTAGCGGTGTTCGTCCGCGGCGTTCTCCGCGACCGGGTGCCCGCGTTGAACGTGCTCGTACCGGCAGTGTCCTCGCCGGTGGCGTTCTCGGTGATGATCCCGGCGCATCGGTGCCCGGGTCGGCCTCCGCGGACGCCGCTTCCGCGACGACCGCACCGGCGGCGCTGCCGTCCGCGCGCGTCGGCGTCCACTCGCCGGTGAGGCTGCACAGGGTTCGGGCGATGTGGTGGGCGGCCGGGTTCTCCGGTTCGATCAGCGCGTAGTTGGCCGGTTCCGGGCAGCACCACGGTCTCCAGGTCGTCCTGGACGGCCGCGTAGTCCGCGAACTGCTCCAGCGGCACCTCCTCGTCGGCGGCGCCGTGCAGCAGCACGGTGCGCACCCGGTCGAACCGGCGCCGTCGAGCGGGGTGACCGGATCGACCAGCGGTAGCCGCCGCTCGAACTCCTCCTCGCCGCCCAGGAGTTGCCGCGCCGCCCCGTCGCTGAGGTCGTCGCGCCGGGTGGCGTCGAGATCGGTGATCGGGGCGAGCGCCAGCACCGCGTTCGGCAGCCGCGTCGTGCGCCGCGGCGAGTCGGCGGGCAGCAGTCCGCGCGCGGCGCACCACAGCGCGAGGTGACCGCCCGAGCAGTGCCCGGCCAGCACGTACGGCCGGTCCGCGGGCAGGGTGTCCACGATCCGCGCGACGTCGTCGAAGGTCTCCGGGTAGCCGCCCGCGCCTCCGGAGCGGCGGAACCCGGGCAGCAGCGCGGAAAAGCCCTGCCGGGCGAGGAAGTCGGCGAACGGCGTCAGGTGCATCCGGTCGTAGCGCCAGTACCCGCCGTGCAGCAGGACCACCAGCGGTGCGTCCGGATCCTCGGCGGGCCACGCGTCGTAGGAGTGGTGCGGGTGGTCGCCGTACCTGCCGTGGCCCGGCGCGAGGACGGGCTTCAGGCCCAGGACTCGCGCCTCCTCCTCAACGTGCGCGGAAACGGTCCTAGACGGCACCGCGGGCCTCCCAGATCTCGGGGAACACGACGAGGCGGACGCGCTTCTCCAAGTAGGCCAGCCCGGAGGAACCGGCGCTGCCGGGCTTGGCGCCCATGGCGCGGCGCACCACCATCACGTGGTCGAACCGCCACCGGTTGACCTGCTCGGCGATGTCGGTCGACCCGGCGCGACGGCCTAGCGAGCCGGTGAGCTGCTCTCCGGACTCGGACCGGAGCCGTGGGGATGCCGGTCGACGGTCGTGGTCACCAGGGCGACCGCCCGCTCCGGGCCGGAGACCGAACGCAGGCGGTGCGGCCGGGTCGCCGCGAAGTAGGCGGTGTCCCCTGCCGCCATCCGGTGGACCTCGTCGTCGACGGTGAGCTCGACCGAACCTGAGACGACGTAGACGAATTCGTCGCCACCGTGCTCGACGAGGGGGCCGTCGCCGGAGTCGCCGGGGTGCACCCAGAACGGGTGCATGTGCTTGCCCGGCGTGGTCGCGGCGATCGGCACGTAGCTCGGCGTTCCGGCGCGGGCGGGCGCGGCGGGGCGCGCCTCGGCGGTCTCGACCAGCGCCGAGCCGGAATTCCCCGGCGTCGGGCCGAAGATCTCCGCCGCGTCCACCTGGAGCTCCTGGGCGATGCGCATCGCGATCGCGATCGACGGGGAGCTCTTGCCCCGTTCGACCTTGGACAGGTAGCTCTTCGTGAGCCCCGCCGCCGTCGCGAGCTCTTCCAGCGTCAGGCCTTTGCCCAGGCGGTACATCCGGATCTTGGCGGACACCCTCTCTCCTCCTCGGTCGTGAGCGGCCTCGGAACTGTACCCATCGCCCCGTGAAAAGACACGAGTTGCCGACAAGACACTTGTGTCATATCGTCGCCGTGCCCCGCCCGGAAGTCGAGCGGGGCCGGACGAGGGAAGGCCGGACGCGGGAAGGGCAGTGCCGCCATGACCATGCACCTGGGAAAGCAGGACCTGATGGACTCGGCCGAGGCCTCGATGGAGGCCGAGCTCGCGGCGACGGAGCGCACCGACCGGGAGAAGCTGGCGCTGACCTGCCGGGCGCTGTTCGACGCCGGCCACGACGCGGGACTCGCCGGGCAGATCTCGTCCCGCGCGGACGCGCCCGGCACGTTCCTGACCCAACGCCTCGGACTCGGCTTCGACGAGATCACCGCGCAGAACCTGCTGCTGGTGGACGAGGACCTCACCGTCCTCGAAGGATCCGGCATGGCCAACCCCGCCAACAGGTTCCACAGCTGGATCTACCGGGCGCGCCCGGACGTGCAGTGCATCGTGCACACCCACCCGCTGCACGCGGCGGCGCTGGCGATGCTGGAGATCCCGCTCGAGGTGTCGCAGATGGACATCGCGCCCCTCTACGACGATTGCGCGTTCCTGCCGGACTGGCCGGGTGTCCCGGTGGGCAACGAAGAAGGCGAGATCATCTCCGCCGCGCTCGGCGACAAGCGGGCCATCCTGCTCGCCCACCACGGGCAGCTCGTGGTGGGCGCGAGCATCGAGGAGGCGTGCTCCCTGGCGCACCTGATCGAACGCGGCGCCCAGCTGCAACTGCTCGCGATGAGCGCGGGCGAGATCAAGCCGCTCCCGCCGCGCCTCGCCCAGGAGGCCCACGACTGGACGCTGAGCCCCCGCCGCAGCGTCGCGAACTTCCAGTACTACGCCCGGCGCGCGCTGCGCAGGCACCCCGACGCGATCTGACCCCCCGACACCCCTCGCGAGGAGCTGACCACTGATGACCATTTCCGGGATCGTCGCCTACCCGGTGACTCCGTTCACCGCCACCGGGTCGATCGACCACCCCGCGCTGCGCCGGGTGCTGGACCGCCTCGTCGACAGCGGCGCGGACGCCATCGCCCCGCTGGGCAGCACCGGGGAATCCGCCTACCTCGACTTCGACGAATGGGTCGAGGTCGCCGCCGCCATGATCGGGCACGTCCGGGGCGCGCTGCCCACCGTGGTGGGCGTGTCCGACGTGACCACTCGCGGGACCGTGCGGCGGGCGCGGGCGGCCGAAGCGCTCGGCGCCACCGCGATCATGGTGCTGCCGGTCTCCTACTGGAAGCTCACCCCGCTGGAGATCCAGCGGCACTTCGAGAGCACCGCGAACGCCGTGAGCATTCCGGTCATGCTGTACAACAACCCCGCGACCGCGGGCGTCGACGTCGCTCCGGAGTCGTTGTGGGAGCTGGTCCGCGACGTCCCGAACATCACGATGGTCAAGGAATCGACCGGCGACATCGCGCGCATGCACCGGCTGCGCGAACTCAGCGACGCCACCTTGCCGTACTTCAACGGGAGCAACCCGCTCGCGTTGGAGGCGTTCCAGGCCGGGGCCAGCGGATGGTGCACGGCCGCCCCGTGCCTGATCCCGCGGCAGATCAGCGCCTTCCACCGCGCCGTCGTGGACGGCGAGACCGAGACGGCTCGGGACCTGTTCGGACGGATCCGGCCGCTGCTGGACCTGATCGTCGCGCGCGGGCTGCCCACGGCGGTGAAGGGCGGACTGTCCTTGACCGGCATCGACGCCGGGATCCCGCGGCTCCCGCTGCAACCGCTCACCGAGGAGGAGACCCGCGCGCTGTCCGGACTCATCGAACGCATCGAGGCCCCGGCCGACTCCTGACCCGGCACGCCCCCCGTCGGCTAGGGCGCGGCGTCGGTTCCCACGCCCGCGCGGTACGCGCCGGGAGTGGTGCCCGTGGACCGCGCGAAGGTGTGGACGAAGGCGCTGGTGGTCGCCCACCCGCACGCGTGCGCGGTGTCGGTGACGGAGGAGCCTTCGGCCAACATGATCATCGCGGTGAGGGTGCGGGCGCGGGTGCGCCATTGCGGGAAGCTCATGCCGAACTCGTCGCGGTAGAGCCGCGAGAGGGTGCGCTCGCTGGTGTGCACCTGGCCCGCGAGCTGGGCGAGGGTGCGTGGCCTGCGGAGATCGTCCTCGACCAGGCGACAGGCGTCGGCCAGGCGCCGATCGCGGGCGGTGGGCAGGACGACGGGCTGAGCCGTCACCCGGCGCAGGCGGTCGCGCAGCACCGCTTCGACGTGCCGGGTCTCCACCCGCGTGAGGGTGGTGCCGGTGAGCGCGATGAGGAGTTCGCGCACCAAGGCGTCGACCGCGATGACCGTCGGTCGTTCCGCGTCGAGCAGCGGTGCCCCGCCGCCGACGGGAAAACCGGCCGTGTGGAACCGGCTCCGGCCGTAGAAGCGGTGCTCGTGCCAGGTGTTCGCCGGCACCCACAGCGCCCGGTCGCGGGAGGCGATCCAGCAGCCGTGCTCGGTGGTGATCGCGAGCACTCCGGAGCTGACGTAGATGAGCTGGTGGTCGTCGTGGCGGTGCCGGTCGATGGTGTCGCCGCCGTCGCGGAACTGGGTGCTGGTCGGCGCGACGGGCGCGTGGCGGATCTGCGACATCGGTGGGCAGATTACGGGAAGCGCGCCCAGCGGTCCGTTGACCAGGGTGGACTCGTGACCTCGATCCAGGACGACAGCGTTTCCCACGACCTGCCGGGGCCTTGGCACCGGATGCGGCTCTGGGCCGGAGCCCACGCCGTCGACGACTTCTACCAGGGCCTCGTGCCCGCCGCGGTCCCGTTCTTCGTGCTGCAGCGGGACTTCAGCTACGTGCAGGCGTCAGGGCTGGCGCTCGCCGCGACGTTGGGCAGCGCGTTGCCGCAGGTGCCGATCGGACTGCTCGCCGACCGGTACCGGCTCCGCTGGATGGCACCGCTGGGAATCTGCCTGGCCGGGATCGGCGCGGGCCTGTCCGGACTCGCGCCGTCCTACCCGCTGGTGTTCGCGCTGCTGCTGACGGCGGGTGCGGGCATCGCGATGTTCCACCCGCCCGCCGGGCGCGACGCCCGCTGCGCGGCCGGGGGCAGCGCCACCGCGATGAGCTACTTCGCCGCGGGCGGCAGCGTCGGCTTCTTCGTCGGGCCCGCGCTGGTGACACCGGCCCTGGACAACCTCGGGCTGGGTGCGACCGCGCTGTTCATCCCTCCTGCCGTGCTCATGGGTTTCGTCCTGCTGCGCCACCACGACCGCACGTCCGTCGCCGTCGCCGAGAAGGCCCGGCGCGAGGGCGCGGACCGGCCCGGCCTGTTCGCGACCCTGACCGCCGTCGAGGTCGTGCGGTCCACGATCTCGACCGGGCTGAACACCTTCATCGCGCTGTACTGGATCCGCCACCTGAGCGCGAGCAGCGGCCTCGGCGGTCTCGCGTTGACGCTGCAGCTCGGCGGCGGTGTGCTCGGCACGCTGCTCGGCGGCAGGCTCGCCGACCGCATCGGCATGGTGCGCACGGTGCAGATCGGCAACGCCGCCATGCTGCCCGCGCTGTGGCTCATGCTGCTCTGCGACGACGAGCACTTCGCGCTGCCGCTGGCGTTGCTGGTCGGGCTGATCTCGAACATCCCGTTCGCCGTGCTGATCAAACTCGGCCAGGACTACCTGCCCAGCAGGCCGGGAACCGCGGCCGGGGTCACGCTCGGCCTCGCGGTCAGCGCCGGTGGTCTGTTCATGCCGCTGCTGGGCGTCGTCGCCGGTCACCACGGTCCTCGTGGCGCGCTCGCGGTCCTGGCCACCGTGCCGGTGCTCGCGATCCTGCTCTCCGCCTTCCTGCGCGAACCGGCCCGGCGCGAACCGGCGCTTGCCGGGGGCGGCCCGGCCGGGACAGGCTGAGTTCCGCGCGGGAGCGCCTCATCGCGGGCGTTCGACGGCGGGAGCGGGCGAGGAGGAGCCGAGATGCACGTGGTGTGGAAGTTCGGGCTGCTGGCGATCACGGCCGAGGAGGTCGACTTCCGGGACCCGGCCGGGACGGGGCCGGACGTGCGGGAGCGAGGGCTGCGGATCGAGTTCCGCGTCGTGGACGACCACCACGAGGGAAGCATCTACGCATCCGACCGGTGGACGGTGCGACCGGCCTTCTGCCGCCTCGACCTGCTGGAATCCGGACCGGGGCGCGCCGACCGCATCCACTGGCACCCGGACGTCCGGGACGGCGAGCCCGGCGACCGCGTCTTCGACACCGCTCTTACCGCCGACCCCGTCGCCTGGATCCGGGAGCGGCTCCAGGACCTCCCCGCGTTCCTGCGGCGCACCGGCGAGCCGGACCTCGAGGTCGAGCAGGAGGACTTGAACGCCGAACTGGAGGGCGTCCTGGCGTGGATCGAGCATGCGCTCGACCACTCGCGGCGGCCGTGGCCGGTCGCCACCCACGATGAGCGCGGACTCGCCGCGACGCGCTGAGCCGCCTACCGCCACGAGCGACCGCCGGGGAACGAGCAGAGCGTTCAGGGCGAGATCAAGGCCGAGGTCCGCGAGGTGCCGGAGTTCGCCGGGTGGAAGTACCTGCTCTGGTTCGACGGCGTCGTCGGCTACCGCAGCACCTGCGCGCCGGACGGAACCGAACCGACCGGCCGGTGGTCGCCGGAGACGAGGAAGGCCGGTCCGGGCGGGAGGAGCCGACCCACGACGAGAAGCCGGTCGCCGCGGGGGACGGTCGAGCGCCTCGCCGAACGAGGCTCACCGCCCAGGTGCCACCGCGGCTCGACGGCACCTGGGCGGGATCCGACACGGCCGAATGTGTGATTCAGGACACTTTTTTCGGGGTTGTGATCGGCAAAGTCCCAGCAAAGCCCACCGGCTGAGGCGTGTGGCGGCCTGCGTGGAGCCACCGGTGGGCCACCCGTGGCGCGGCGAGGTGTAGTGTTGCACCTGGTCGTTGTTTCTGGGTTCGTGTTTTCGCACGCTCGCAGGATTGCTGATGCGGGCGCGCTGCTGTCTTTGGAGTAGCTGGAGTAGTCGCCGTCTGAGATCCGCGACCCTGGTGTCGAAACCGGCACCGGAACCAACCAGCTACCAGGATGGAGAACAACATGGCACAGGGCACCGTGAAGTGGTTCAACTCGGAGAAGGGCTTCGGTTTCATCGAGCCGTCCGAGGGTGGACCCGACGTTTTCGTGCACTACTCGGCGATCGACGCCGCCGGTTTCCGCAGCCTGGAGGAGAACCAGACGGTCTCCTTCGAGGTCACCCAGGGACCGAAGGGCCCGCAGGCCGAGTCCGTGCGTGTGGTCTGATCGCCCTTCCGGCGAACTGAGCGCATGATCGCGGAGCCTCGCTCCTAGGTCATCGCAGCACAGATCAATGAGGCCGACCGTCCGATTCGGACGGTCGGCCTCATTGTGCTTTCCCGCTGCTCGCAACGCGGCGCCGTTCACTACATGAACAGCTGCGACGCCTTGATCACGAGCTGGTAGACGCCGATGGCGAACGGGACGCCCACCCACAGCCAGGACACGGTGAGAAGGGCTCGGACTTTGACTCCGCCCTCGGGCGCGGTCTTCTGCTCGGTCATGTCTCGCCTGTCCCCTCAGCTGCTCTGCTTGCCGGAAGAGCTGGTGGCCTTCTCGGTGCTCGGGGCATCGTCGCCGGCCTTCTCGTCGGACTCGCCGGCCTCGGCCTGCTCGCCCGCCGATCCGCCTGCCTGCTCGCCGGTGTCCTCGTCGGCCTTGTCGGAGACGGTGTCGTCGGCCTTCTCGTCCTCGGAACCAGCGGCACCGGCCTCGTCGTCGGCCGGTTCGGCCTTGTCGGAGACCTCGTCGCCGGAGTCGTCCTTGGAGTCGGCCTCGTCCTCGGACGTGCTCTCGTCCTTCGGCTCGGCCTCGTCCTCGGACGTGCTCACGTCCTTCGAAGCGACCTGGTCCTCGGATTCGTCCTTCGCACCGGTCTCGTCGTCGGACGCGGCCTCGACCGCTTCCGGAGCCGGCTCGTGGAACTTGGCCTTCACCGGGCGGATCAGTTCGTTGGCCACGAACCCGATCACCAGGAATCCGGTCATCAAGTAGAACGACACCGTGTACAGCTCGGCACCGGACTTGCCCGCGGCCTCACCGGAGTCCGCCAGCGCATCCACGATGGCCGGTCCGAGCACGCCCGCGATCGACCACGCGGTCAGCAGCCGCCCGTGGATCGCGCCGACCTCGAAGGTCCCGAACAGGTCCTTCAGGTACGCGGGGATCGTCGCGAAGCCCGCTCCGTAGAAGGACATGATCAGCATCGCGGCGACGACGAACAGGGCGACGCTGCTGTCGCCCGCGAACAGCAGCAGCAGGTACGCCAGCGCACCCACCCCGAGGTAGACGCGGTAGATGTTCTTGCGGCCGGTGCGGTCGGACAGCGCCGACCACACGAAGCGCCCGCCCATGTTGGCCAGCGACAGCAGGGACACGAAGCCGGTCGCCGCGGCGACGACCACCGGCGTGCTGGTGTCCGCGAAGAAGTCCTGGATCATCGGCGACGCCTTCTGCAGGATCCCGATGCCCGCAGTGACGTTCAGGCAGAGCACGATCCAGAGCAGCCAGAACTGCGGCGTCTTGATCGCGCTGTTGGCCGAAACGCGGATGGTGCTGACGCTCTTCGCCGCCGCGGCAGGGGTCCAGCCGGGAGGGGTCCAGCCGGGCGGGGGAACCCGGACCAGCAGGATGCCGAGCGTCATGAACACGGCGTAGACGACGCCGTGCACGAAGAACGTGGTGCCGATGCCTTCCGCGGTCTTGCCGAAGGCGCTGAGCATCGCCGTCGACCACGGCGAGGCGATGATCGCGCCGCCGCCGAAGCCCATGATGGCGATGCCGGTGGCGAGACCGGGACGGTCCGGGAACCACTTCATCAGCGTGGACACGGGCGCGATGTACCCGATGCCGAGACCGATGCCACCGACCACGCCGTACCCGACGACGACGAGCCAGTACTGGCCCACGTACATGCCCAACGCGGAGATCAGGAATCCCGCCGCGAAGCTGACGGTGGAGACCATCATCGCCCAGCGCGGGCCGCGGGCCTCCACGAACTTGCCGCCGAACGCCGCTGACAGGCCGAGGAAGAAGATCGCCACCTGGAACGGCAGCGCGCTACCGGTACCGGAGATCTGGAGGCTCGATTCCAGCGGGCTCTTGAAAACGCTCCACGCGTAGGCCTGCCCGATGGAAAGATGGATGGCCAGCGCGGCGGGTGGAACTAGCCAACGGTTCCAGGTCGGTGGCGCAACGACCGAGAATCCGTCACGCACTGTCACAAGTAAACCTCCTTGGTGCAAGGGGTTCCGGTGTCTGGTACCGGAAACGCGCCCCGGCACGTCGGGGCGCACGAATTCGAGATGCTACCTGCCTGGTCAAACGGGAAATCAGCGAAAAAACATCATGCGCTGGCCGGTGGTCTCGGCGAGGCGTCACCAAAAGTGATCATCGCTGGTGGGGCGGAAGGGCCTTACTGCGCACGGGAAAGCGGCTCGGAGAGCCGGACGAAACGCACTGAACAATATGAAAGCGACCCTTCGGGGGTTACGCGGAGTGATCCGGAGAGCTGTTCGCGCTCACATTGTTGTGATCATATTGAGACCAATTGTTTGCGGCGATGTAGCTAATCCTTCGGGTAGTCCCCGCGTGTGCTTCGCGCACATCCGTGGGACTAGACTCCTGATTCCTTGACGCGTGAGCAAGCCCGAAGGATCCACAGCATGACCCGAACGTCGGAAAACCGAAGCCGAGGTCGGCTTGAAGGTCAGCCTCCAGAGCCGAGATTCGGCAACATCTCGAAGCACAGCCTTCGGCGCCCCACCAACCCGAATGGTACCGATTTCGTCGCAATTCAGGAGAGTGACGATTTCGTCGCTCTCCGGCGTCGTTTTCGATGGTTCGTGTTCCCCATGACGCTGCTCGTCCTCGCGTGGTACTTCACCTACGTGGCGCTGGGCGCCTACGCCGAGGACTTCATGAGCCAGCCGGTCTTCGGCGTGGTGAACATGGGGATCGTGCTGGGCTTGCTGCAGTTCGTCACCACGGCGATCGTCACCGTGGCGTACGGGCGGTACGTGCGCAAGCGCATCGACCCGCTCGTCGAGCGCCTTCGGGAGCAGGAAGGGACCGGCCGCTGATGACGATCAACTTCGCGGCGGGGGCCGTCGGTGACCCGACGACCACCGTCAGCGTGTTCGTGGCATTCGTGCTGCTGACGCTCTTCGTGGTGTACCGGGTGTCGACCCGGAACGCGACCGCGTCCGATTATTACGTGGCGGGCGGCAATATCACCGGCGCGCAGAACGGTGTCGCACTGGCCGGTGACTGGCTTTCCGCGGCATCATTCCTCGGAGTCGCCGGCGCCATTGCGGTGCACGGCTACGACGGATTCCTCTATTCGGTCGGATTCCTCGTCGCGTGGCTCATCGAATTGATGCTCATCGCTGAGCTCGTCCGGAACACCGGCCGTTTCACGATGGGCGACGTGATCGGTTACCGGATGCGGCAGCGTCCGGTGCGGGCCGCTGCGGCGAACACCACGCTGGTCATTTCTTTCTTCTACATGGTCGCGCAGATGGCGAGTGCCGGTGGTCTCGTCGCATTGCTCCTCGACGTGCAGAGCAAATTCGGTCAAGCGATGGTCGTCGTGGCCGTGGGCTTGATCATGATCTTCTACGTGCTGGTCGGCGGCATGAAGGGGACGACCTGGGTCCAGATCATCAAGGCGACGTTGCTGTTGATCTGCGTGTCCTTGATGGCCGTGTTCCTGATCGGCCGGTTCTCCTACGACTTCTCGGCGCTGCTGGAGCAGGCCGCGAACAACAGCCCGATCGGGCAGGCGCTGCTGGAGCCCGGCGCGCAGTACGGGCAGACCTCGCTGTCCCGGATCGACTTCATCTCGCTGGCGATGGCGATCGTGCTCGGCATCTCCTGCCTGCCGCACATCATGATGCGGTTCTACACGGTGCCGAGCGCGCGGGAAGCACGTCGCTCCGTCGTCTGGATCACCTGGACGATGATCGTGTTCTACCTGGCCACGATGCTGCTCGGGTTCGGCGCGACGGCGCTGGTCGGTTCCGAGGCCATCACCAACGCGCCCGGCGGCGAGAACTCCGCGGCACTGCTGCTGGCTTACCGCATCGGTGGTTCGCCGCTGCTCGGCGTGGTCGCCGCGATCGCCTTCGCGACGATCCTCGCGGTGGTCGCCGGTCTCACCCTGACCGCGTCGGCGTCCTTCGCGCACGACGTGTACGCGAACATCATCAAGCGCGGCGAGGCCGACACCGGCTCGGAGATCAGGGTCGCTCGGATCACCGCGCTGATCGTCGGCGTGCTGTCCACGGTCGGTGGGATCGCGGCCATCGGGCAGAACGCGGCGTTCATGGTCTCGCTGGCGCTCGCGCTGGCGGCGTCGGCGAACCTGCCGACGATGCTGTACTCGCTTTTCTGGCGGCGGTTCAACACCGCGGGGACGTTGTGGTCGATGTACGCGGGCCTGATCTCGTGCATCGTGCTGATCGCGTTCTCGCCCGCGGTGTCGGGTCGCCCGTCGGCGATGTTCCCGAACGCGGACTTCGACGTCTTCCCGCTCACGAACCCGGGGATCGTGTCGATCCCGCTGGGCTTCCTGGCCGGGTTCATCGGCACGCTGGTCGGTAAGAAGGACCAGGACCCGGCGAAGCAGGCAGAGATGGAGGTCCGCTCGCTGACCGGCATCGGCTCCGGCCTCGCGCTGGAGGCGCCGCGCCGCTGACGTGACCGCGCGACGAGGGCCGCACCGGAATCCCGGTGCGGCCCTCGTGCGTTTCCGAGGCGCGGGAAAGGGCCGCCGCGCCCGTTGTCGTCTTCTTCGGCCGGTTGATGTCGCCTTCGCCGATTTCGGCGTCGGCGCCGCGCCAGGATCACCATCGGAGCAATTCGGGCGGCTCCGCGCCGATCGCCACTGATCGAATTCGGCCTCACTCGGCGGGCATCGACCGCGGCGCGGTGAGCAGGTCGCGGAATTGCGCGTCCGGAACGGGCCGGGAGTACAGGAATCCCTGCTGCGCGTCGACGCCGAGTTCGTTGAGCAGGTCGGCCTGCACCTGGGTTTCCACGCCCTCGGCGATGCACGTGCGCCCCATGCCCCTGGCGAGCTCGATCACGGCCCGGACGATGCCGAGATCGGTGGGGTCCGATTCCATGCCGACCACGAACCTCCGGTCCAGCTTCACCAATTGCGTGGGCAGGTCTTTGAGCCGTGCCAACGAGGAATAGCCGGTGCCGAAGTCGTCCATCGCGAACCGCACGCCCCGGTCGTTGAGCCGGCGCATCATCTTCCGGGGCTGCGCGGGCAGGTCCACCAGCACCGTCTCGACGACTTCCAGCACCACCCGGCCCGGTTCGATGCCGCTGTCCTCGATGGCCGAGCTGACCTCGGCGTGGAAGTGCGCCGAATCCGGGCGCAGTCCGGCGAGGTTCACCGTGACACCGGGGGCCGCGCCGTGCGGGCAGCGCCACCGGCTCGCCTCGCGCAGGGCGGTGCGCAGCACCCACCGGTCCAGTTCGCCGAGCAGCTTCGCCTGGCTCGCGACCGGGAGGATCACGTCCGGTCTGAGCAAGCCCTGCGTCGGGTGCGGCCAGCGCACCAGGGCCTCCGCGAGCAGGATCGTCCCGTCGCGAGCCAGGATCGGTTGGTAGTGCATCCGGAGGCCGTCGTGCAGCAACGCGTCGCGGAGGTCCTCCTCCAGCGCGAGCCCGCCGACGGGAGCGGGTGGCGCGGTGCGGCCGTGGCCCTGCTCCTTGGCGGCGAACATGGCCGCGTCGGCGGTGCGGATCAGCTCGTCGGCGGTGGTGCCCACCTCCGGCGGGGTCGCCGCGCCGATCGACGCGGTGACCCCGATCAGCCTGTCCCGCAACGGGATCTCGGCGCACAGCAGGTCCGAGACGAGACCGATGAGCGTGTCGAGCCCGCCGCACGCCGTCAGATCCGAGCAGATGATCAGGAACTCGTCGCCGTAGAGGCGGGCGGGTGTGCAGGAGCTCGGCAGATCGTTGACGAGGCGCTCGGCCAGGAGGTTGATCAGCTCATCGCCCGCGTCGTGGCCCAGCGAATCGTTGAACCGCTTGAAGTTGTCCAGGTCGCAGAACAGCACGCCGACGTCCTCGCTGGCCGAGGACAGCAGCGGCACCAGCAGTTCGTGCACGCCGCGCCGGTTCAGCAGGCCCGTCGGCTGGTCGTGGGTGGCCTGGAAGTGCAGGGTCTCGGTGCGGCGCTGCTGCTCGGTGAGGTCTTGGAACACCGCCAGCCAGAAGCGCCGGCCGTCGTAGTCCACCGAGGCTGCGCACCGCACTTCGCAGAACACCGGCTCACCGTTGGACCGGGCGAGCCTGCGGTGCGAGACGGGCTCGCTGCCGTCGTCGTCCGGCGCCGCGTGCGGGACCAGCCCGGTCCGAGGATCGTCGACGTGCATCAGCTCCGGTGCGAGCAAGTCGTGCGGCCGGTAGCCGAGCAGGTCGCACAGCGCGCCGTTGGCGTCGAGGACCCGGTCGTGGCGGTCCAGCAGCGCGATGCCCGCCGGGGCGAGCTGGAACAGGTCGGTGAACCGCCGGTCCGAACGTTCCCGCTGCGCGTAGGCCTCGGATTCGTCGCGAGTGACCTTGATGAAGCCGTCCAGCCGGCCGTCGTCGGCGCGCTGCGCGGTGATCACGACGTGCGCCCAGAAGGCGGTGCCGTCCTTGCGTAGCCGCCAGCCGCGGTCGATGAAGAAGCCGTTCGCGGCGGCCTGCCGCAATTCCCACGCCGGGTAGCCGGACGCGACGAGCTCGGCGGGGTAGAAGATCGAGAAGTGCTGCCCGATAATCTCCCGGCTGGTGTACTGCTTGATCAGCTGTGCACCCGAGTTCCAACTGGCGACCCGGCCTTCGGTGTCCAGCGCGAAAATCGCGTACTCGCGCATGTCGGCAGCCAGCGCGCCGAGCAGCCGTTCGGTCTCCACTTGTGCCCCGGTTCGCGGAAAAGGCTCATCCGGGATGTTCGGTGTCCCACTCATGGTCACCACATCTCCGTTTCTGCGGTGGGACAGCGCGGTGCGCAGTTGAATGGGGCATCGCCGTCGGCGACGCGCGCCTAATGGTCTGCAGGTGACCCCGGAACCTGCTCCCGCCCCGTCCGGCGACGTCCGGTCGGCGTCAACCACGGTACCGGCGCGCTGCGCGGCGTGCCAACGAAACCGCAGCGTATCGAGGTTCCGGCGGGGTGTGCTGCGACGTGTCGGCCGGATGTGCGCTACGTCCGCTGGGCGCTCGGACTCCGTGGATGGATTCAGCGCGAAATCGGCGGAGTCAGTGCTGTTCATCAGGTGTCCACTGTGGGAGAAGAGTCGAAAGTCCTCCGGTTCTTCCCCGCGATTCGAATAATCTGCTGGACAATGATCGTTATGGTGGTTAAAGTGACGGCATCGGTTGACGCCGGATTGACCTGTCGACCGCACGTGCTGAGTGCTCGGCCCGGATTCGGGCATCTGAGCTTTCATTCTGCTCCGTGATGAGTGGTTGCGCCATCACGTGAGCTCTTCCTTCGCCCGTACCGGGCAGCGGCGCTCGCCCGCTGCGGAACACCTTCGTCGAACAGGAGTGATGTTGACCCACCGCAGCACCGCGCCCCGGTCGACCGCGTGCCGAGGATCCGGCGCGGAAACGGGCTCGTCCCGGAGCGGCGCGAGATGTGGCGCCTACCGCGGACTCAGATCGTTCTAGCAGGTGAACGCGGGATCCGTTGAGTCGTCGCGGTGCCGTGAACGTGGTGGCCCGGTGAACTCCAGGCATGCTGAGGACCGCTGATCCGGCGGCTTCCCGAACCGCCGCCGATCGTCCGGGCGGACGGCCGGTCGTTGCTGCGCGAAAAACCAAAAACGCGTTTCCCGCTCTGCTGGCGAGGAGTTCTCCGGACGGTCGTCGGCGGTTCGAGGATCCTGCTCGAACGAAGTGACCATGAACGATGCCGTGCTGGTGGCCCGGTCTCGCGCGGAAAGTGCTGCACCGCGTGGATTCCGCTGCCCCGCGAGTCCGCATCGGCGCTGTCGAAGGACGTGCCGCGGATGCGGCTGCGCAACGGCGCCCGCATTCGGCAACCCGCTCGCCGACCGGCCGCGATGCGCGTCCTGCGTTCGAGAACTCGCCGAACGCGAGGACACCTGAACACCGATGTGGAAGAACGAGGGGAGTGGAGGGCCGAGACATGCGGCTCATCGACGCAACGAGTCCGGGACGGGTGGAAGTGCCCGACTGGCACCGATCGGCGCTGTGCGCCCAAACGGACCCGGACGCCTTCTTCCCGGAGAAGGGCCGGACCGCCCACCTGGCGAAACGCATCTGCGCGTCCTGCGAGGTCCGCGAGGACTGCCTGCGCTACGCGCTGGAACACGGCGAGACAGCAGGAATCTGGGGAGGCCTCAACGAGGCCGAACGCCGCGAACTCCGCACCGCCACCCGGACCCGGGCGGCGTGAGGTGAAGTCTATTGTGGACTCATTTGTAGCTGTTCGGTCGTCAAGAGGGCGGTGCCTGCCGACGGTCTCGTGGTCCTGAAGTCCTTGATCTGACCTCGCGCTCGACTGCGGCGGCACCGCACGCCGGATCCTCGTGCTCCCAGATTCGAATGACCGACCAGCCCGAATCCCGCAGCAAGCGGTCGGTCTCGCGGTCTCGTTCCTGGTTCCGGTGCACCTTCTCGGCCCAGTACTCGGAGTTCGTCGCCGACTTGGTGTGGTGCTCGGGGCAGCCGTGCCAGAAACACCCGTCGAGGAAGACCGCGACCTTGGCTCGCGAGAACGTGAGGTCCGCTGTTCGACGCACCGTCGAGAGCGGCCGGGTGGAAACCCGGTAGCGCAATCCCAGCGCGTGCACCGCCCTGCGCAAGGCGAGCTCCGGTTTCGTGTCACGACCCTTGTTGGCCCGCATGCTCTTGCGCACGCCTTCGCTGGATGCTCCCGACGGCCGCTGGGAAGCCATGGCCGACACCGTACGCCGACGATCAGAACTCGAATACGGCCCTCGGGGATTGGCGGAAGCGACGGGTGGCCGCTCTGCCCCGGGTGGAGTTTCCTCGCGGATCCCCGGAGCCGCCCTGAAGAGCGACCTCGAACGGGCTGCCGGGGCCGTCGAACACGCCTCCACCGTCACCGCTGCGGCGAGCGGGCCACTCGGTTGGCGCTCACCCTGTCGGGTACTGGTCTAGGAGGGGAGCACCAGGCATGGAGATCACGTTGACGGTGGACGGGGAGCTGTTCGTGCTGGCGGTGGAGCCTCGGGTGACGGTGCTGGACGCGTTGCGGGAGTACCTGGGGGTCATCTCGGTGAAGAAGGGGTGCGACCACGGTCAGTGCGGGGCGTGCACCGCGCTGGTGGACGGGCGGCGGGTGGCGACGTGCCTGTCGCTCGCCGTGCAGTGCGACGGGGCCGAGATCACGACCGCCGGAGGTTTGGGGGAGCATCCGATCGCGCGGGCGTTCGTGGAGCACGACGGGTTCCAGTGCGGGTATTGCACGCCGGGGCAGGTCTGCTCGGCGGTCGGGATGCTCGACGAAGCCGCTCAGGGGTGGCCGAGCCACGTGACCGAGGACGTCGCGGCGGAGGTCGACGGGCTCAGCGACGACGAGATCCGGGAGCGGATGGGCGGGAACCTGTGCCGGTGCGGGGCCTACGTGAACATCGTGGCCGCGATCCGGGAGGTGGCCGATCGAGCTGAGCACGCGGCACGTCGGACCGGGGAGGGCGCGCGATGAATCCCTTCGACTACGAGCGGGCCGCCGACGCCGCTGGGGCGGTGGCGGCGGTGGCGGGCAATCCGCGGGCGATGTTCCTGGCCGGGGGGACGAACCTGGTGGATCACCTGAAGTTAGGGGTGAGCGCGCCGGAGTTGCTGGTGGACGTGTCCCGGTTGCCGCTGGACGAGGTGCGGGAGTTGCCGGACGGCGGGATTCGGGTGGGTGCGGCGGTGCGCAACAGCGACCTCGCAGCGCATCCGGTGGTCCGCACGCGGTTCCCGGTGCTGGCGCAGGCGCTGCTCGCGGGTGCGTCGGGGCAGTTGCGCAACGTCGCGACAACCGGCGGGAACCTGCTGCAGCGCACCCGGTGCCCGTACTTCCAGGACGTGACGACGCCGTGCAACAAGCGGCTGCCGGGGGCGGGATGTTCGGCGATCGGCGGGCATCATCGGGACGCCGCGATCCTGGGGGCTTCGCGGCAGTGCGTGGCCACGCACCCCTCCGACATGGCGGTGGCGATGGTCGCGCTGGACGCCGTGGTGCGGGTTCAGGGCGAGGACGGTGAGCGCGCCATCCCGGTCGCGGAGTTCCACCGGCTTCCGGGCGACGAACCGGAGCGGGACACGGTGCTGCGGCACGGCGAGTTGATCACGGCGGTGGACCTGCCGGGAACGGCGTCGCGGTCGGCCTACCGGAAGGTGCGGGAGCGGGCGACGTACGCGTTCGCGCTGGTGTCGGTGGCCGCCGTCGTCGACCTCGACGGCGGTGTGGTGCGGGAGGCGCGGATCGCGCTGGGCGGCGTCGCGCACAAGCCGTGGCGGGCCGTCCGGGCGGAAGAAGCGCTGCGCGGAGCGGTCGCCGGCGACGAGGCGTTCCGGGATGCGGCGGAGGCCGAGCTGGCCGATGCGGCTCCGCTGACCGGCAACGCGTTCAAGGTGCCGATGGCGAGGAACACGCTGGTCGCGGTGCTGCGGCAGCTGACGGGAGGGACGCGATGACCGACTTGCTGCGACCGCGGTCCATGGGGATGCCGCTGGAACGGCTGGACGGGTGGGCGAAGGTCACCGGGACCGCGCCTTACGCGGTCGAGCACCCGGCGAGCTCGCCGCTGTACGTGCACCCGTTGCAGTCGGAGATCGCACGTGGCCGGGTGAAGTACATCGATGCTCATGCGGCGGAGGACCTCGACGGGGTCGCGGCGGTGCTCACGCACGAGAACGCTCCTCGGCTGGCGACCGATTCGGACGCGGAGCTGTGGGTGCTGCAGTCGCCGGAGATCGCGTTCCGCGGCCAGCTGATCGGGGCGGTGCTGGCGGAGACACCGGAGATCGCGCGGCAGGCCGCAAGCCTGGTCCGGGTCGAGTACCAGCAAGAACGGCACGACGTGGTGCTGCGGGAGAACCACGAGGCGCTGTACGCGCCGGAAGTGGTGAACCCTTCCTTCCCGTCGGACACCGCGGATGGCGACGTCGAAGCCGCCCGGCCGGAGGTCGTGGTCGAGCAGACCTACACGACCCCGATGGAGCACAACAACCCGATGGAACCGCACGCGACGATGGCGACCTGGAGCAACGGCGTCCTCACGTTGCACGATTCGACGCAAGGGGTGCACGCGATGCGGTCGCGGATCGCGCCGGTGCTCGGGCTGGAACCGGAGCGGATCCGGGTGGTGGCCCCGCACGTCGGTGGCGGCTTCGGGTCGAAGGGCACCGCGCACGCGCACAACGTCCTCGCCGTGCTGGCCGCTCAGGTCGCGGGCGGACGGCCGGTGAAGCTGGCGTTGACGCGGCAGCAGATGTTCGCGCTCGTCGGCTACCGCACGCCCACCATCCAACGGGTGCGGCTCGGCGCGGACCGCGACGGGACGTTGTCGGTGGTGACCCACGACGTGATCGAGCAGACCGCGACCGTGCAGGAATTCGCCGAGCAGACCGCGGTCGGCACCCGGACGATGTACGCGGCGCCGAACCGGCGCACCACGCACCGGCTCGTCCCGCTGGACGTACCGGTCCCGTTCTGGATGCGGGCACCCGGTGAGGCGCCCGGCATGTTCGCCACCGAAGTCGCCATGGACGAACTCGCCCAAGCGTGCGGGCTGGACCCCATCGACCTGCGCTCCCGCAACGAACCGGCCGTCGATCAAGCGACCGGCCTGCCGTTCTCGGGCCGCCATCTCGCGGAATGCCTGCGGGAAGGCGCCGAGCGGTTCGGGTGGGCCGAGCGCGACCCCGCCCCGAATTCCCGGCGGGACGGGGATTGGTTGGTCGGGACGGGAGTCGCCAGCGCCACCTACCCCCGGCACGCGATGCCCGGCTCCACCGCCACGATCCGCCGCCACGACGGGCGGTACGAGGTGCGCATCGGGGCCGCCGACATCGGCACCGGCACCTGGACCGCGCTCAGCCAGATCGCGGCCGACGCCCTGGACTGCCACGTGGACGACGTGCGCTTGGAGATCGGTGACACCGATCTGCCCACCGCCACCGTCGCCGGTGGCTCGTCCGGCCTGGGGTCGTGGGGCGCGACCGTGGTCGACGCGGCGCGGCGGTTCCGGGAGAAGTTCGGAACCGACCCGGACGACGGCGACGAAGCCGAAGGGGCGATGCCCGACAACCCGGACGCGCAGCGGTACTCGATGCACTCGTTCGGCGCGCACTTCGCCGAGGTGCGGGTCAACGCCGACACCGGCGAGGTGCGGGTGCCGCGGATGCTCGGGGTGTTCTCCGCGGGGCGGATCGTCAACCCGCGGTTGGCGCGTTCGCAGCTGATCGGCGGCATGACCATGGGTCTGTCGATGGCGCTGCACGAGCACAGCGTGCTCGACCCGCAGTTCGGGCACGTGATCAACCACGACTTCGCGCAGTACCACATCGCCGCGCACGCCGACGTGGCCGACATCGAGGCGATCTGGCTCGACGAGCAGGATCCGCACTCGAACCCGATGGGCAGCCGCGGCGTCGGGGAGATCGGGATCGTCGGCTCGCCGGCGGCGATCGCGAACGCCGTGCACCACGCCACGGGCATCCGGGTGCGGGACCTGCCGATCACACCGGACAAGCTCCTTCGCGGCTGACCCGAGCGCACCCGCCTCGACGCTGCGGCGGATTCGGGTGAACGGACCGTTCGTCCAACCAGATTGGACGAACGGTCCGTTCACTCCGCTTGCGGTCGTGCTCGCGGGGCGGCGAACTCGTCGAGTGAACGGACCGTCTGCCCAATGTCGTTGGACGAACGGTCCGTTCACTCGTTCCTGCCTCCGCTCGGCGGGGCGTCGGTTCGGGGTGAACGGACCGTTCGTCCGTTTCGGTTGGTCGGACGGTCCGTTCACTGCTGTCCGGGATGGGCGGAGCGTTGGTCTCGCTACTGGTCTGGTCGTGGGAGGAAGTCGTGACGCTCGGGGGTGCTCGCTCAAGAACAACACCTGGTCAGGGGCTTGCGGGTCTTGCCTGTCACCCGAAAGAGGGGGCACGCTGGGGCTCCGAGTGAGGGGTGGGCCATGGTGCGATTCCGAGGAGTTCTGGTGCGGGCGGCGGTGCTGCTCGCGGTGTTGGCGACCGTGCTGGCGGGCGGCCTCGCGTGCCAACCGGCCCGGACCCAGCGCGCCCCGGACGCACCCCAGGGCGCCGCGCCGCCCGAACCGACGGCTGAGCCACCCTCCGCCGGTGCACCGAGCAACGGCCCGCCGGTGCTCGCGGTGAAGATCGACAACGTGCCGGAGGCGCGACCGCCGACCGGCATCGGCTCGGCGGACGTGGTCGTCGTGGAACCGGTGGAAGGCGGGCTGAGCAGGCTCGTCGCGGTGTTCGGCGGGAAGCGCCCACCGGTGGTGGGGCCGGTGCGCAGCGCGCGGGAGACGGACCTGGAACTGCTGTCCCAGTTCGGCAGGCCGACGCTGGTGTTCTCCGGCGCGGCCCCGGAGCTGCTGCCGAAGCTCGACTCGGCTCCCGTGGATCCGGTGCGGCCCGAGCAGCTGCCCGGAGCGTTCTTCCGCGGTGGTGACCGCCCGGTTCCGCACAACCTGTTCGTCCGCCCCGACGAGGTCCCGGCGGGAGCGGCCTGGTCGCCGAAGGCGCCGCTGGTGTTCGGCCCGGCTCCGGCGGGCGGCGTGCCGCGGGAGTCCGCGCAGGTCGACTACCTGGCCGCGTCCACCGGTTTCACCTGGTCGCCGGAGCAGCAGCGGTGGCTGGTGTCGATGGACGGCGAGCCGGCCGCGGCGACCGACAGCGGGCGGCTCGGCGCGGGGACGGTGGTGCTGCAGGAGGTGCGCGTCCGCGACTCCTCGCTGAGCGACAGCGCGGGGAGCGTCTCGCCGCACGCGGAGACCGTGGGGTCCGGCCGGGCCGTGGTGCTGCGCGACGGGAAGGCGTTCGACGCCCGCTGGTCCCGGCCCAGCCCGGACGTCGGCACCACCTACACGACGGCCTCCGGCGAACCGCTGCCGTTCGCGCCGGGTCCGGTGTGGGTCGCGCTGAACGACCGGTTGTGAGGTGACCGCGCCGGAGGCGGCCAGCGGCTCGGCGTCGCGCACGCGGAGCAATTCCCCGCGCAGAGCCGGGAACCCGGCGGCGTTGTCGGGGACGTTGGCTAGGCTCGAAAGCATGAGCGAACGCCGCTTGCTACTCGTGCATGCCCACCCCGACGACGAAGCCACCGCCACCGGCGCCACCATGGCCCGGTACACCGCCGAAGGCGCCACCGTGAGCCTGGTGACGTGCACCAGCGGAGAACTCGGCGAGGTCGTCGCCGAGGACCTCGCGCACCTGCGCGACTCCCCGGACGCGCTCGGCGAGCACCGCCGGGGGGAGATCAAAGCCGCGCTCGCCGAGTTCGGCGACGTCCGCCACCACTGGCTGGGCGGCCCCGGCCGGTGGCGCGACAGCGGTATGGCGGGGTTGGAGAGCAACTCCGCGGCAGGCGTGTTCGCCGCAGCCGACCCGGCCGAGGTCACCCGCGAGATGGTGGAGCTGCTGCGCGCCGAACGGCCGCACGTCGTGATCACCTACGACGACTTCGGCGGCTACGGCCACCCCGACCACATCGCCGCGCACCGGGCGCTGATGGACGCGCTCGACCCGGCGGCCGATCCGGAGTTCGCCCCGGAGCTCGGCGCGGCCTGGGACGTGCCGAAGACCTACTGGACCGTGCTGCCCGAATCCTTCATCACGCGGATGCGGGAGGCCGGGTTCGACGACTTCAAGCCCAACACCGTCCCGGACGCCGACATCACGGCGGTGCTCGACGGCGCCGCCCACCACGAGGCGAAGATCGCGGCGCTGCGCCACTACCGGAGCCAGGTCGACGTGGACGACGACGGGTTCTTCGCCCAGCTGGTGCGGCGCCCCGAGTTCGCGACCGAGCACTACCTGCTCGTGCGTGGCGATCGCGGTCCCGGCGGCGGGCCGCACGGGGCGGAGGAGGATCTCTTCGCCGGGCTCGGCTGAGGGGCCGGGGCTACCCGCCCCCGTGGCCGCGGCCTCGTTCGGCCTGATCAGGCCGGTCAGCAAGTACGGTTGGCGGAGTCCGTCGACCACCTGGGGGTAGGTGCATGACGACACGGGAGCGGGTCGAGACCGTGACGGCGTCCGCGCTGTCGCTGCGCGGTGTGGTGAAGCGCTACGGCGAGATCACCGCCGTCGACGGGCTCGACCTCACCGTGACCGCCGGGACCTGCCTGGGGCTGCTCGGTCCGAACGGCGCGGGCAAGTCCACCACGATGCGCCTGATCACCGCGCAGACCAGGGCCGACGCCGGTGAGATCGAAGTGCTCGGGTTCCGCGTGCCGCGCGAGTCGAAGCGGGCGCGCACCGCGATGGGCGTGGTGCCGCAGCTGGACAACCTCGACGAGGAGCTCACCGCTCGGCAGAACCTGGAGGTCTTCGCCCACCTGTACCGGGTGCCGCGGGCCAGCCGGGCCGAGGCGGTGGAACGGGCGCTGGACTTGGCGCAGCTGCGCAAGCGGGCCGACACGAAGACCGATGAGCTCTCCGGCGGCATGCGGCGCAGGCTGCTGATCGCCCGCGGGCTGGTGCACTCGCCGCGGATCGTGCTGCTCGACGAACCCACCGTCGGCCTCGATCCGCAGGTCCGCCAGGAGCTGTGGGCGCTGATCGACGCGTTGCGCGCCGACGGCGTCACCGTGCTGATGTCGACGCACTACATCGAAGAGGCCGAACGTCTCGCCGACGCCGTCGCGGTGATGTCCGGTGGCCGGGTGATCGCCAGCGGCACCCCCGAGGACCTGCGCGGGGAGCACGCCGGGCGGGACGTCGTCGAGTACTACGGCCCGCCGGGCAGGCTCGCCGAAGTCGAGGCGATCGCCCTGGAAGCGGGTCTGACGACGCGTCGCACCGGTCCGGCCGTGTCGGTGCTGCGCGCCGAGAGCATGTCCGAGGCGACGACCCGGCGGCTCGGCCCCGGCCACCGCCGGGTCAGCAACCTGGAGGACGTGTTCGTCTCGCTCACCGGGGAGGCCGTGGAATGACGAACGCGCGGGTCGCGGGCCGCGCGCCCGAACGGCTGCGGCGGTTCGAACTGGCCGCGTTCGCCGGGGTGTGGCGGCGGGAGCTGACCCTGTTCCGGCGGTACTGGCTGTCGAGCACGTTCTCCTCGGTGGTGGAGCCGACGATCTACCTGCTGGCGTTCGGCTTCGGGCTCGGGTCGCTGATCGCCACCATTCGCGGGCTGCCGTACATCGAGTTCCTCGGCACCGGCGTGGTGGCGACCTCGGTGCTGTTCACCAGCGCGTTCGCCGGGATGTTCACCACGTTCGTGCGGCGCAAGTTCCAGCACTCCTACGACGCGATGCTCGCCGCGCCCGTGGACGTGCACGAGCTCGTCGCCGCCGAAGCGCTGTGGATCGCGACCAAGTCGGGCGTGTACGGCTGCGCTCCGCTGTTCGTGGCGATGGTGTTCGGCCTGGATCCGGCGCCGGGCATGCTGCTGGTGCCGCTGATCGGGTTGATCACCGGGCTCGGGTTCGCGCTGTTCGGGATCTGGTGTTCGGCGGTGGTGCCCTCGATCGACTCGTTCAACTACATCGTGAGCGCCGTGATCACGCCGTTGTTCCTGGTGGCGGGCACGTTCTTCCCCGTCGACCAGCTGCCCGGCTGGGCGAGCGCGGTGGCGGCGTTCAACCCGCTCTACCACTGCGTGGAGCTCGTCCGGCACGCCGCTTTCGGCCTGCGGCCGGGCATCGACCTGCTGCACGTGGGTGCGCTGGCGCTGTTCGCCGGGCTGATGTGGCTGCTCGCCTACACGGCGATGCGCCGCCGCTTGATCGACTGAGGTGCCCTCAGCGCTTGACGCCGACGGCGCCGATGATGCACCGCTGCACCGGGCCGGGTTCGGTGAGCAGGGGACCGTCCGGCCACCAGTCGAGCAGCGGTACCAGGCCGTCGGCCGAGTTCGGGCCGGACGGCACGAGTTCCAGGCCGGGGAACAGGCGCTCGATCTGCTCCCGCGACCGGAAGTGGTCGGCGTCGAGGCCGTGGGCCAGCATCGATTCCCGGATCCGCCGCACCGGAGCACCGGCCTCGCCGCCCGGGTCCCAGAAGTGGCTCAGCACCACGTAGGAACCGGCGGGCAGCGCGTCGACGTAGCGGCGCATGATGCCCGGCAGGTCGAGGTCGTCGGGCTGGTGGTGCATGGTCGCGCTCTGGTACAGGGCGATCGGCCGGGTGAAGTCGAGGTGTCCGAGGACGACCGGGTGGTCGAGGATCTCGTCCGGTTCGGTGAGGTCGCCCTCGACGTAGCGGGTCAGGTGGTGGTCGTCGAGCAGCACCCGGCCGTGCGCGGCGGCGGCCGGGTCGTTGTCGACGTAGACCACGTGCGCCGAGCCGTTGATCCGCCGCACCACCTCGTGGGTGTTCTCCGCCGTCGGCAGGCCCGCGCCGAGGTCGAGGTACTGGGTGATCCCGGCGTGTTCGGCGAGGAACCGGGTGGCCCGGATGTGCCAGGAGCGGTTGACCTTCGCGAGCTCGCTCGCTTCCGGGGCGACCGCGTTGGCGGCGGCCACCGCGGCGCGGTCGACGTCGAAGTTGTCCTTGCCGCCGAGCGCGAAGTCGTAGCACCTCGCCACGCTCGGCACGGTGACGTCCACCCGGGGCGGAATCCAGGACTGCTCGTCGGACATCGACACCTCCGGACGGGGACGGCGGTGATGATCTTACCGGAGCGGGGAGTCCGTTCGGAGCGACCGGTAGCGGACTCCGCAGGCCGGTTGCGGGGCTCGGGTGGCGACGGCGTCCCCGGTCGGAAGGGCTTCAGCCTCGGGCGGCGTAGGCCTCGATGAGGTGGGACTCCGCGTCGGCGAGGTAGCCCTCCAGGTCGGCGGCGGCCGATTCCAGCTCGCCCTCGGCGACCTTGTCGGCGATGGCGCGGTTGCGCTCCACGTAGGACTCGTAGAAGCCGCGGGTGCGTCGCGGGTCGAGTTCGCCCTTGTCGTCGGTGGACATCACGTGGAACGCCAGGCGCAGCTCCGCCAGCAGGCCGGCCATCGCGTCGTTGATGCGCGGGCTGTCGGCGAGTCCGACCAGCGCTTCGTGGAAGCGCATGTTCGCGGTGCCGACCTCGCCCCAGTCGCCGTCCTCGCCGGCCTGTTCGCCAGCGCGCACCGCGCGGGCCACGGCCTGCACCAGGTCGGGCTTGGTGGTGGCGGCGTTGCGCACGGCGCCCACTTCGATGATCCGCCGCAGCCGGTAGAGGTCGGTCACGTCGGCGCTGGTGGGTTTGCGCACCGAGACGCCCTTGTGCATCTCGTGCACCAGCAGGCGCTCGTGCCCGAGCAGCCGGAACGCTTCGCGCAGGGTGTTGCGGGAGACGCCGAGCGCGTCCTTCGCGCTGACCTCGGAGAGCTGGGTCCCGGGTGGCAGCTCGCCCTGGATGATGCGCTGCCGCAGCAGGTCGGTGACCCGCTCGACGGTGCTGGTCCGTTCGAGCAGGGACCGGTCCGCTGCCAACCGGTCGACCCACTGCGCGCTGGTCATGCCTCTCCCAAGGACTGGAGTGATCGGAAACCAAAGTGTAACCAGCCCTCCGGGATTGTGGGCGTGTCCGACAATCGGCCGATTTTCGCAGCTGGGGAGCCTGCGAGGTGCATGGGTGGATTGTTGAACGATCGAACGCCCTACAAGGGGATCGTTGATATGTCGGAACAGACTATTGAACCCTCGCTGAACGACCCCTATCGTGACGACACCGCCGAGCACGGCGGGTGCGACCACTGGGAAACCCCAGCGCACGACCACGGGTGGCGAGCCGCGTCCGAGGCTCGACCCGGAGGCCGGAAGGACACGCATGAGCGGCACCAGCACGAAGACCGGCGCCCACCGCGGCGCGCTGATCGGAGCCGTCTTCCTGATGGCCACCAGCGCCATCGGGCCCGGCTTCATCACCCAGACCACCGACTTCACCATGCGGCTCGGCGCGGCGTTCGCCTTCGTCATCGTGCTGTCCGTGCTGATCGACATCGCCGTGCAGCTCAACGTGTGGCGCATCATCGGCGTCTCCGGGATGCGCGCCCAGGACCTCGGCAACAAGGTGCTGCCCGGCCTCGGCTACGCGATGGCCGCCCTCGTCGTGTTCGGCGGGCTCGTGTTCAACGTGGCCAACGTGTCCGGCACCTCGCTCGGCCTGGACGCCATGGTCGGGCTGGACGCCAAGATCGGCGGCACCCTGTCCGCGCTGCTGGCCATCGTGATCTTCCTGAGCAAGCGCGCGGGCGTGGCGATGGACCGCATCGTGGTCGTGCTGGGCGTGCTCATGATCGGGCTCACCACCTACGTCGCCATCGTGTCCGACCCGCCGGTCGGGGAGGCGATGCGGCAGGCCGTGCTGCCCGACCAGGTCGACTTCCTCGCCGTCACCACGCTCATCGGCGGCACCGTCGGCGGCTACATCACCTACGCGGGCGCGCACCGGCTGGTCGACGCCGGCGTCACCGGGCCGGAGCGGATCGTCGAAGTCAGCCGCAGCTCGGTGCTGTCGCTGCTGGTCACCGGCGTGATGCGGGCCGTGCTGTTCCTCGCGGTGCTCGGGGTGGTCGCGGCGGGCGCCACGCTCGGCTCCGCCAACCCCACCGCGGAGGCGTTCGGCCACGCCGCCGGGGACATCGGCGTCCGGCTGTTCGGGCTGATCATGTGGGCCGCGGCGATCACCTCGGTCGTCGGTGCCGCCTACACCTCGGTGTCGTTCCTGGTGACGTTCTCGGCAGGCTTGGAGCGGGCCCGGACATGGCTGGTCGTCGGGTTCATCGCGGTGTCCACCGCCGTGTTCCTCGTGCTGGACCAGGCGCCGACGACGCTGCTGGTGATGGCGGGCGCGCTCAACGGGCTGATCCTGCCCGTCGGTTTCGGCGTGCTGCTGTGGGTGGCGGCGCGGCGCAGTGATCTGCTGGGCGGGTACCGCTACCCGCGCTGGCTGCTGGTGATCGGCGTGCTCGCCTGGCTGCTGTCGCTGTACTTCGGGGTGAACTCGCTGAGCGGCATCGCGCAGCTGTGGCAGTGACCGGCGGGGCAGGAACGGAGGGGACATGCGGATCGACCTGAACTCGGATCTCGCCGAAGGCTTCGGCCGGTGGGAGCTCGGCGATGACAGCGCACTGCTGGGCGTGGTGACCAGCGCGAACGTGGCGTGCGGCTTCCACGCGGGCGACCCCGGCGTGATCCGCCGGGCCTGCACGGAGGCGGCGGCGCGGTCGGTCGCGGTGGGCGCCCAGGTCGGCTACCGGGACCTCGCCGGATTCGGCCGCAGGTTCATCGACGTGCCGCCGCGCGAACTCACCGACGAGGTGCTGTACCAGCTGGCCGCGCTCGACGGCATCGCCCGCGTCGAGGGCACCGCGGTGACCTACGTGAAACCGCACGGCGCGCTCTACAACGCGATCGTGCGCGACGAGTCGCAGGCCGCGGCCGTGGTCGAAGCGGTGAGCTCCTACGACCCGGCGCTCGCGGTGCTCGGCCTGCCCGGCTCGACGTGGCTCGCGCAGGCGGCCGACGCGGGCCTGCGGGTGTTCCGGGAGGCGTTCGCCGACCGCGCCTACACCCCGGAGGCGACCCTGGTGTCCCGCCGCGAACCCGGCGCCGTGCTGCACGACCCGGAGCTGATCGCGCGGCGGTGCCTTCGCATCGCCCGCGGCGAGCCGATCGAGGCCGTCGACGGCACCGAGATCGCGGTGTCCGCGGAGTCGATCTGCGTGCACGGCGACAGCCCCGGAGCCGTGCGGATCGCCGAAACCGTGCGGGACCGGTTGCGGGCCGACGGCGTCGAGCTCGCCCCGTTCGCGCCGGACCGGTCGAGGTGAGCGAGGTGCGGGTGCTGCGCTGCGCCGATTCGGCGCTGCTCGTGGAGCTGGCCGACCTGCACGCGGTGCAGGCGCTGCACGGCGAGCTGCGGGAATCCACCCCGGACGGCGTGCTCGACCTGGTGCCCGCGGCCCGCACGCTGATGCTGCGGCTGGACCCGGACCGCGCGGACCCGGCGGCCGTCGAACGGGCGGTGCGCGAGGTCCGCGTCGGCGAGCGGCGCCGCGACGACGGCGGGCTGCTGCGGGTACCGGTGGTCTACGACGGCGCGGACCTCGCGGAGGTCGCGAAGCTGACGGGGCTCACCGAGCGGGAGGTCGTGCACGAGCACACCGAGCACCCGTGGACGGTCGCCTTCGGCGGGTTCGCCCCCGGCTTCGGCTACCTCACCGGTGGCTCGCCGAAGCTGGCCGTGCCGCGGCGGGGCGAGTCGCGGACTCGCGTGCCCGCGGGTGCGGTGGGGCTGGCCGGGGAGTTCAGCGGCGTCTACCCGCGGGAGTCGCCGGGCGGCTGGCAGCTCATCGGCCGCACCGACTTGGAGATCTGGCGCACCGACCGGGAGCCGCCCGCGCTGCTGCGGCCCGGTGTGCGCGTCCGGTTCGAGGAAGTCTCATGATCGAGATCGTGGAGCCCGGTCCGCTGGCGACCGTGCAGGACCTGGGCCGGACCGGGCACGCGGGCATCGGGGTCGGTGTTTCCGGCGCCGCCGATCGGGGCTCGCTGCGGCTGGCGAACCGCCTCGTCGGCAACGCGGAGGGCGCGGCGGCGATCGAGACCACGTTCGGCGGGCTGCTGCTGCGGCCCGACCGGGACGTGGCGGTGGCGGTGACCGGTGCCGATTCCCAGCTGACCGTGGACGGCAGGGCGGAACCGGTGAACACCGTGCTGCGGGTCCGCGCCGGAGCGTCGCTGCGGATCGGCGTGCCGACGCGCGGCCTGCGCGGGTACGTGGCGGTGCGCGGCGGGATCGAGGTGGAGCCGGTGCTCGGCTCCCGCGCCACCGACGTGCTCTCCGGCCTGGGGCCGCCGCGGCTCGCCGCGGGCACCCGGCTGCCGGTCGGCCCGCCGCCCGCCGATTTCCCGGTCGTCGACCAGGCTCCGGTCCGCTCCGCGCGCGACGGCGATCTGGAGCTGTCGGTCGTGCTGGGGCCGCGCGCGGACTGGTTCACCGAGCACGCCGTCAGCACGCTGCTGGGGGAGGCGTTCGTGGCCAGCGCCGACCTCAACCGGGTGGGCATGCGCCTGGACGGGCCCGAACTGCCGCGGTCGCGCACCGAGGAACTGCCCAGCGAAGGCATGGCGCTCGGCTCCTTGCAGGTCCCGCCGTCGGGGCGGCCGACGCTGTTCCTCGCCGACCACCCCGTCACCGGCGGGTACCCGGTGATCGCGGTGGTGGTCGCCGCCGACGTGGACCGGGCCGCCCAGGCCCGTCCCGGGCAGCGCGTGCGATTTCGTCAAGTGACAGCAGGACTTCCAACGAAGAGGTGAGCGGATGCAGCCCGCGACGATGACACCCGAGCAGGCCAGGGCCGCGTTCCGCGCGGGGCTCCGGACGCCGACCGCGGGCTACAGCTCGGGGTGGACGCAGGCGAACCTGCTGACGCTGCCGCGCGCGGACGCCTACGACTTCCTGCTGTTCGCGCAGCGCAACCCGCGCTCCTGCCCGGTGCTGGACGTGACCGAACCGGGCGAGACGGCGGCGTCGATCTTCGCCGGGGATCTGCGCACCGACCTGCCCGCTTACCGGATCTACCGGGACGGCGAGCTCGTCGAGGAGTGCGGCGAGGTCACCGGCCTCTGGCGGGACGACCTGGTGTCGTTCCTCATCGGCTGCAGCTTCACCTTCGAGGCCGCGCTGCTCGAAGCGGGTGTTCCGGTGCGGCACATCGAGCAGGGCGTCAACGTGCCCATGTACCGGACGAACCGCGAATGCCGCCCGGCGGGCGCGCTGGCCGGGCCGCTGGTCGTGTCGATGCGCCCGATGCCCGCCGACCAAGTGGCCACCGCGGTGCGGGTGACCTCCCGCTACCCCGCGGTGCACGGCGCACCGGTGCACATCGGGTCGCCCGCCGAACTCGGGGTGCGGGACCTGGACGCACCGGATTTCGGGGAACCGGTGCCGATCCGGCCGGGGGAGGTCCCGGTGTTCTGGGCGTGCGGGGTGACCCCGCAGGCGGCGGTCATGCGGTCCCGGCCGGCGCTCGCGATCGGGCACGCCCCCGGCCACATGGCCGTCACCGACGCGCGCGACAGCGACCACCTGGTGCCGTGACCCCCGCCCGAGGAGAGGGGCGGGGGAGCACCGGGCCGTGCAACGCGCCCGACCGCGCCGTCTGTTCCCGAGGTGCGGAGTGACCCGCCGCACCTGTGCCGATCACCTGTCGAGGCGGGCCCCGACGATCTAGGCTGGGGGAATTCGCGAACCTGGGGGTGTGCGATGGGAACTTCGTCCGACACGGACGGGCGACGACGGCTGGCGGGCCTGGGGCAGCCGGAGCAGCCCTCGATGGCGCGCGTCTTCGACTACCTGCTGGGCGGGACGAGCCACTTCGAGCTCGACCGCAGGCTCGCCGAGGACTTGAGACCGGTGCTGCCGAACATCGCCGAGCACATCCAGGTCATCCACGCGTTCCTGAGCCGCGCGGTGCGCTACCTCGCCGAACGCGGCATCGACCAGTTCCTCGACCTGGGAACGGGGCTGCCCACGGTCGGCGATGTGCACGGCACCGCGCAGCGGGTGGATCCGGCGGCGAAGATCGCCTACGTCGACGCCGACCCGTTCACGGTGCGGCTGGCCGAGGCGCAGCTGCACGGGGTGCGCGGGGTGACGGTCACCGAGGCCGACCTGTGCGAACCGGCCAGCGTGCTGACCGCGCCGGGCGTGACCGGGCTGCTGGACTTCACTCGCCCGGTCGCGGTGCTGGCGATGGCGGCGCTGCCGTTCATCACCGAGGACGACGAGCTGTCCGGTGTGGTCGCGGCGTACCGGGACGCGTGCTCGGTGGGCAGCGCGCTGGTCTGCTCGCACCTGTCGACGGTCACCGCCACGGCGGAGCAGGTTTGCAGGTTCGGCGATGTGGCGGAGCGGATCGGGCGGCGGCCGATCTGGCGCTCGCCCGACGACTTCCGCAGCGTGTTCAACGGGTACGAACTGGCCGATCCGGGGCTGTTGCGGACGGCGCTGTGGCGCCCGGAACTGGGTGAGCCGCCCGTCGGAGAGCACGAGCCGCTCGAGGTGGACACCTGTTCGGCGGTGGGAATGCTGGTGTCCCGCCCTGTTCCGACCGCATTGCGCCTCGTCTCTCGCTGAGGCGGTGCCGCTCTCCGGGGGTGGCGCCTCCGAGGTGGTGAAACTACTGGTGAGGGGCCTGTTCGTCCCGCTCGGAAATGCCGGTCGAGGAATTCGGAACAATAATTTGCGGCGCGCCGAAAAAATTGTTTGGCCGAGTGGTCGGCGCGAATTCGCGTTCTCGATTCGGGGTTGACCGCTTGATTGTTCCGGTATGGCGGGTAATCTATTCAGCAGAAGGGGAGTAGCCCTCAATTCGCGATCGACATGCTGGCGGCAATGACGCGCGCCCGGTCGCGGAGCCTCTCGATGCGCAGGCGGGCGAGACCTTCGATCCGAGACACATCGGATCGGAGGCGTGACGCGCCCTGGTCCAAGCAGGGAAGAGGTGTTCGTACCGTGTTGACCGGTTTCGCCGTGAGCTCCGCGGCGATCTTCGTGGCCGAGCTCGGTGACAAGTCCCAATTGATGGCGATGACCTTCGCCACCCGCTACCGCGCCTGGCAGGTGCTGCTGGGCATCACGCTCGCCACCACCGTCGTGCACGCCGCTTCGGTCGCCCTCGGATTCGGCATGGGCGCGCTGCTGCCCACCGAGTGGATCGGCCTGGTCGCCGGTATCGCCTTCCTCGGCTTCGCCGCGTGGACGCTGCGCGGTGACCACCTCACCGACGCGGAGAAGAGCAAGGCCGGTCGCACCGCCCGCTCGGCGGTGATCGCGGTGACGCTAGCGTTCTTCCTCGCCGAGCTCGGCGACAAGACGATGCTCGCGACGGTCACCCTCGCCTCGCAGCACCACTGGCTGGGCACCTGGATCGGGTCGACCGTCGGCATGGTGCTGGCCGACGCGCTCGCCATCGGCATCGGCCTGCTGCTGGGCAAGCACCTGCCGGAGCGCTTCATCCGCTACGGCGCCGCCGCGCTGTTCGCCGTCTTCGGTGGCTGGCTGATCGTCGAATCCGCCCTCGGCCTCCTCTGACCACACCTGACGCGACGGCCCGCTCCTCCGGTTCCCCCGCCGGACGAGCGGGCCGTTCTCGTCGCTCCCGGCTGGACGGGGTGAACGGACCGTTCGTCCGATCCGAATGGACGAACGGGCCGTTCACCCCGGACCAGCCCCGCTCACGACCGCGCCGGGCGGATGGAGTGAACGGACCGTTCGTCCAATGCGGTTGGGCGAACGGGCCGTTCACCGCTTCGCCGGATGGCGGGTTGCGGACAGGTCGGGCCCGGAAGGCAACCCGTGACGGCGATGGCGGGTTCTCGTTGTACGGGCAACGACGGTTCGGAGGTTCGCGTGACCTGGATGATCTACGGCGCTACCGGGTACACGGGGCGGCTCATCGCGGAACGCGCCCTCGACCGGGGGCAGCGACCGGTGCTCGCCGGGCGGGACCCGGCGAAGCTCGCTCGCGTCGCCACTCCGATGGGGCTGCCGTACCGCGTGTTCGACCTGCGCACCGAGACCGCCGCCGCGGCGGCGCTGGCCGACGTCGACGTGGTGGCGCACTGCGCCGGACCGTTCTCGGCGACTTCGGCGCCGATGGTGGCGGCCTGCCTGGCGTCGGGAACGCACTACGTGGACATCACGGGTGAGATCGACGTGTTCGAGTCCGCGTTCGCCCGGCACGAGGACGCCGTCGACGCCGGGGTGGTGCTGCTGCCCGGCGCGGGGTTCGACGTGGTGCCGACCGACTGCCTGGCCGCGCTGGTCGCCGCCGCCTTGCCGGGCGCCACGAACCTCGATCTGGCGTTCCAGTCCGGCGGCGGGATCAGCGGCGGCACGCTGAAGAGCGCGCTGGAAGGTGCCGCGCTCGGCGGGCGGGCTCGCATCGACGGTGCGCTGCGAGCGGTTCCGATGGGCTGGCGGCACCGGGAAGTGCCGTTCCCGTCCGGACACCACCGGGTGTCCTCGCTGCCGTGGGGAGATGTCAGCACGGCCTACCGCAGCACCGGCATTCCGAACATCACCACCTTCACCCGGCTGCCTGGGCTGCACCGCTTGGGGCCGCGGGCGACGGTGCTCGGCCGGGCGGTGCTGGGGCGGCCCGTCGCGCAGCGCCTCGGCAAGGCCGTGATCGGTTCGCTGGTCGGCGGGCCCGGAGCGGCGCAGCGGGCGCGGAGCTGGGTGGAGGTCTTCGCGGAGGCGACCGACGACACCGGCCGCTCGGTGACGGCGGCGCTGATCGGCCCCGACACCTACGAGTTCACGGTGGACGCGGTGCTGCGCGCCGTCGGCGGCCTGCTGACCGGCGGAGCCCGTCCGGGCGCGCACACCCCGTCCACCGCCTTCGGTGCCGACTTCGTCCGCCGCCTGCACGGAGTCCGCGTCGTCGAACCGGGCCCGATCAGCGGTTGAGTGAACGGCCCGTTCGCCCAATCCCCGTGGGCAAACGGGCCGTTCACTCACGACAGCCCCTGTCTCGGGGCGGTGTGGTGCCTGGGAGCGGGTGAACGGACCGTTCGTCCGATGCGGTTGGGCGAACGGGCCGTTCACTCCGACCCTGCGCGAAGCGGCATCGTCACGGCCGGGGAAGGACGCGGAGGGTGGTGCCGGGGCCGGTGGCGCTGAGGAATTCCAGGTACGGCCCGCTGCGGTCCGGGGAGTGCAGTGCCACCAGGTGCGGTTCGCGGTGCACGACGATCAGCGACGTGGTTTCGGTCCACCGCCGCGCGTCGCGCGCCGGGTCCGCGGAGTCGACCACGACCGAATGCACCGCCCCGGTGTCCACATCGGACTTCCGGGGTTCCAGCAGGCAGAGCTCGTTGCCGTCCGGGTCGGTCATGACGACCCACGGCACGTCCTCGCCCTGCCCGATGTCGGCGAAGCGCGCGCCCGCGTTGAACAGTCGCAGCAGCATGGTCCGCTCGTGGTCGTGCGACTCGCTGCGCAGGTCGAGGTGGACGCCGTTCTTCCCGGACTTCTCCTGAGCAGCACCGGTGAACAGCAGCGGAACTCCGGGACCGGCGGCTCGCACCACCGGGTCGGCGGCGCTGGTGTCGACGGCCCAGTCGAGCACCTGCGCCCACCACCGCGCCAACTGCACGGGTCGTGCGGTGGCGAATTCGACGGTGAACCCCGTACCGGTCATGAGCCCGGAGGTTAGGCCGCCGCCGAACGGGCCGCATCCGCATCCGCGCACCTCGCGCCGCGAGATCCGGAGCCGCCCTGCGGCGCCCCGGTGAACCGGACGGCTCAAGGGCGAGCGGTCAGCATCCGCGCGCCGGTCGCCTCGGTGCGTTCGTGCTCCCCGGCGACGTGCCGGGGCCCGGTGACGGTCTCGCCCAGCGAGGCGCGCAGCGCGCGGGAGATCAGCTGGCGGCGGACGGACCTGGGGGAGAGCTCCGCGAGCAGCCAACCGATCGCGGGCGGCAGCACGCGCGGCAGCCGTTCCTGCCCGCAGTGCCCGGTGCCCGGCACCAGCCACACCTCGGCCGCCGGCCGGTCGGCCAGCGCGATGGTGTCCCGCAGCGGCACGTACGGGTCGCCGGTGCCGTTGATCGCCAGCAGCGGTGAAGCCGAGGTCGAGCTCAGCAGTCCTTGCCTGCGCAGCGAGAACTCCAACGAGAACCGGTCCGCGTCGGCCCGGTCCGGCAGCGCGGGCAGGTCGAGCGCGTTGCCGATGACCCCGGCCATCCCGTTCGGCAGTCCGAGCACGTCGACCGCGGTGCCGTTCGCCCCGATGGGTCCGCCGAAGTCGACCGCGGCGTCGACCCGGCCGGTGAGCGCGAGCTTCGCCGCCCAGTGCCCGCCGAAGCTCAGGCCCAGCAACGCGGTCTTCGAGCACCGGGTCCGGTCGGCGAGCTGCCGGGCGGTCGCGGCCAGCAGCAGGTCCGAGTCCGCGGCCAGCGGGACGCGTGATTCGCCGGTTCCGGGCATGTCGACGGCGGCGACGGTGAGGCCGCTGATCAGGGAGATCAGCAGCGCCATCCGGTGCAGCTCCACCTTCCAAGTGTCGACTCCGCCGCACAGCAGCAGCAACTGGTCGCTGACCGCCCGGGGGCGGCGGTAGACGTGCGCGGTGACGCGGGTGCTGCGCTGCCGGTACGGGACGTCGAGGGCGTAGCGGCGGAAGGTGACGGGCAGGCCCGTCGAGGCGTGGCCGAAGCATTCCAGCTGGCGGGCGTAGGCCTCCCGGCGATCCGCGGTGGCCAGGCACGGGAACCGGGCGGCGCCCCAGCACGCGGCGGCGTGCGCCCAGTCCTGTTCGGACTCCGCGCGCCGGGCCTCTTCAGCCCACACCGGGACCCAGCCGGTGCGGCCGTGCCCCCACATGTCGTCGATCCGGTCGCGGACGCGGGAGATCACGCTCGGTGACACACCCCAGCTCTGGAACTGCCGGGCACGCTCGGTGAACAGTTCCGCGGGATGCACGGGAAAGGTGAACATGGCCGCCTCCGTCGACTCAGGGTCTTTTTCCGGTCTGCCAGGGAGAACCCGGTGTCCTGAGCCTGTGTTCCGATGGTCTCGCACCAGGTGAGATGGACCAAGCAACACGCCCGCACACTACCCGAATATACGTGCGGAAACGTGCGTTGATCTTGATAAAGCCCCAATTCGAGCGACAGAAAACTACTTAGAGTAGTTTCCCTGGGGTGTGACCTTTGACCGCCCCCGCCTCCCTCGTGTCGAAGGCCGTGCCTGGCGGCGAAGCCGCGCGGTGGGCGAGCGAAGCGAAGCCTGCCTTGCGGCCGAAGGCCGTGCCTGTAAAGCGCGAAGCGCTTTAGCCCACGTCGAAAAGCCGCTCACCGGCGGGTTCTCAGCGGCTTCCTCGCCAGGACGGTTTTTCCCTCGTGGCGGAGCCACTCGGGAAAAAGATCCCGCAGCGAGGAAGCCGCCGAGGTTCCGCCACCCCACCACCAGAGCAGAAGACCGGCTCAGGAATCCGAAGGATAATGCCAGTTCGATCCGGTGCCTCGGTACTGCTCCACTGGTATCGGCGAGACGTCCGGCGCCAGGTGATCGCGGCACAGCACGCCGTAGAGGTGGTCCACCTCGTGCGCCACGAGCCGCGCGACACCGCGTTCGAAGATGGTGATGCGCCGTTCCCCGGTGATGTCCTGGTGTTCCACGTGCACCACCACCGGCCGCGGCACCAGGCAGCGCACGTCGAAGAAGCTCAGGCATCCTTCGTACTGCTCGTCGCCCTGTTCGCCGGCTTCGATGATCCGCGGGTTCAGCAGCGTGATCAGGTCGTCGCTGCCGGGCGGGCGCACGATCGCCGCGGCCCGCTCGATGCCGATCTGCGGTGCGGCGATGCCCATGCCCTTGCCGAAGGTGTGCGCTTTCGAGATGCGTTGCGTCGCCGAGTGCAACTCGTTGATCACGCGCCGGGCGTCCTCGGCTTCGTCGGGCAGCGTGAACGGGCGGGCCGAACGCCGCAGCATCGGATCGCCGTCCTGCACGATGCCCAGCGCCGTCATGGTCTCGCTCGGTTTCGGCGGCCCGGACACGGCGGCGGGCGAGTCGTTGCGGAAGTGCCATTCCAGCCGGTACCGGGCGTGCAGCGGCGGATCCTCGGTCGACCACGCGTAGACCGTGCGGTCCTGTTCGTGTCGGGTCTCGATGGCGGTGTGGAACGGCATGGACTCGGCGGTCATCGAGGTGTGCAGCCCCCACACCGCCGGGTCCAGTTCCGTCGGGAAGTTCAACGTCACCGATAACCGCTGCGTGGGCAGCCGCACCGCGCGGCGGAACCAGTGCCCCCACTTGTCGTCGCTGACGGTGTAGGTGTACTCGATCCACGCGCTTTCGCCCGGGTACAGCGGAAATCGGCCGGAGTCGTTGGCGAACAGCAGCCACACCTCTTTGAAGGCGTCCCGGTCGTGCTGCACGCTCCAGCGCATCGGTTCTTCGCGCTTCTCCCCGTGCCACGCTTGGAGGTCGATCTCCTCCCAGGTCAACGGGTTGTCCCGGTAGAGCCGGTTGGAACGTTCGGGGTCGCCGGGGAAGCGGTCCACCGAGACGCGGATCAGGTAGCGGGTGATCGGCTCGGTGCCGTTGTTGACCAGATGCCGCCGCATGGTGGCGCGGTAGGAACCGTTGACGTAGAACAGTTCCGCGTGATCGTGCTCGACGACCAGCCCGCCCGCGGGTTCGATGGCCGGTGCGGCGTGCTGCGGTGGGCTGGGTTTGCGCGGCGCGGGAACCGTGTTCTGCTCCCGCCAGGCCCGGCGCAGTGATCCGCCGGCGTTGAGGGCGCTGTCGGCCGCTTGGGCGAACTCGCGCGACGCGTGCTCACCACCGCTTTCGACCTTCGACACGTACGACCGGCTGTACCCCATCCCCCGAGCCAGCGCCGATCTGGACAGGCCGCGAACGTCGCGCCACCGCCGGAATTCAGCGACGAACACGTCTTGTTCCGGTGTCGCGTCCAGGTCGGCCTTCGCCTGGCCGGTCATGGCCACCATCCCCATCGCGTCCGGCGTGCGTGTGCGTGTGCGTGAGCTCACCGTGAGCAGGCGCTCAGCCTACGCACACACCCCTTCGTCGCGGTCCCCTTGAACCGAGGTTCCCGGACGCCGACAACACGTTTCACACAGATGGCGGGTAGCTGAGCGAAAAATGTCCTCCGAAGTCTTCGCGCGCACAACAATCTCACGTCCTCCGGCCGCGTTCGCGCGGTGCGGAACCGAAGGATCTGATCACGTGAGCAGCCCCTTGGCGATTCACGGCGGCCCGCCCGTGGTGCGCTCCGCCGCCCCGCAGGTCCCCTGGCCGCCCGTCGACATCAACACCGCGGTCGCGGTCACCGCCCAGCTCTACAGCGCTGTCTCGCTGCCGGGGCGCACCGGCATCGTCGCGGAGCTGGAGAGCCGGCTCGCGGAGTTCTTCGGCGTGCGCCGAGCGGTGGTCACGTCCTCGGGCACGGCCGCGCTGCACTCGGCGTATTCCGCGCTCGGGCTCACCGACGGGGACGAGGTGATCGTGCCCGCCTACACCGCGCATCCGACCGCGACGCCGCTGTTCCACCTGCGGGCGAAACCGGTGCTGGTGGACTGCGACGAGCTCGGCAACATCGATCCGCTCCAGGTGGAGGCGGCGATCACGCCGTTCACCAAGGCCATCGTGGTCACGCACCTGTGGGGAGTGCCCGCGCGGGTGGAGGCGCTGGCCGACATCGCCGAGCGGCACGGGATTCGCCTGGTGGAGGACGGTTCGCACGCGCACGGCGCGGCGGTGGGCGGGCGCCGGGTCGGCACGTTCGGGCACATCGCCGCGTTCAGCACGGGCGGGGCGAAGCCGTTGTCGGCGGGCGAGGGCGGGTTCGTGCTCACCGATGACGACGACCTGTACTACCGGGTGCTGCTGCACAGCCAGGACGGCGGCCGGTGCCGCAGCGAGATCCCGATCGACCACCCGCTGCGGCGCTACGTCGTCACCGGTACCGGGCTCGCGCACCGGATGCATCCGCTGGCGGCGGCGCTGGCGCTGGGCCAGCTCAACGAGCTGGACCGGCGGTTGGGTGGACGTCGGCAGCTCGCCGCGCACATGATCTCGGAGCTGCGCGGGCTGCCCGGCATCAGCGTCCCGGAGGTGCCCGCGCGTTCGGCGCCCGCCTGGTACGCGCTGGCGTTGCTGCACCGGCCGGAGGACCTGGGCGGGCTGCCGGTGGACGCGCTGATCGCGGCGCTGCGCGCGGAGGGGTGCCTGGAGGTCGACCACCCGCGGGCGCCCCGCCCGCTCAACGAGCACCCGCTGTTCGACGCGCCGAACCGGCTGTTCCCGAACCTGCCGGAGGGGTGGCCGCGCTATCGCGCCGGCCAGTACCCGAGGGCGGAGCGCAGGCACCGCAACACCCTCACCATCACCGTCCCGCACGATGACCCGGATCTGGCGGAGGGCTACGTCCGAGCGTTCCGCAAGGTCATCGCCCACCACCGCGCCCTCATCGGGCCCGACCCGTGACCCGACCACCCCAACCGCGGATGATTTCCCCCCGCAGGCAACTTCCGGACTTCGGCGAGAAATCGTGGCGACCGGAGTTCGTCCGACGGGGAACACCTCGCCCGACGAGCAGACCTGCTCCGCCGCCCGTCGTCGACCGGGTACGTAGCGCTCGAACCGGCCACGGCGATCACCTCAGGTAGAAAGGTGATTACCGGAAGCACGGTCGGCGCGGGAGGTGCGCAGCGTGAGTCCCGACGAACCCGGTGCGAAACCCCGAGACGCCGAGCCGTGCCCCGGTGACCACACCGTCGTGAACGAATTCCACGGCGTCGCCGACGTTGTGGTGCAAGCGGGCTCCGTCGAGCGGCTGGTCGTGAACCACCACGCGCCGTCCGCGCCCCGGTGGCCGCATCGCGTGGGCGCGGTCCCCGCGCGGGCGGGCTGCTTCCAGCACCGCGAACTGGCCGCGCGGCTCGACGAACGCATCGCGCACGACCACGCCGTGGTGCTGACCGGCTCCCGGCCCGCGGCGGCCGAGGTGCTCTCCGGCGCGGGGGGAGTGGGGAAGACGCAGCTCGCGGCCGATTGCGCCGAACGCATGTGGGAGCGCGGCGAGGCGGAGCTGCTGATGTGGGTGCACGCCGGTTCGCGCGCCGCGATCATGAACGCCTACGCCGCCGCTGCCGCCGAACTCGGCTGGGACGGGGGCGGCGAATCGGGCCGCGGTGCGGAACGGTTCTTGGCGGGACTTGCCGCCCTGCCGAAGCGGTGGCTGGTCGTGCTCGACGATCTGCGCAGCCCGGGCGACGTCAAAGGCCTGTGGCCGCCGGAGACCGAACGCGGCAGGACGCTGGTCACCACGCGGCGCCGCGACGGGGCGCTCACGAACGACCGGCGCGGCCTGCTGCCGGTGGGCGAGTTCGTCCCGGCGGAGTCGCTCGCCTACCTCACCGCGCGGCTGGCCGAAGATCCGCGGCAGGCCGCGGGGGCGGAGCTGCTGGCCGCGGACCTGGGTCACCTGCCGCTGGCTTTGTCCCAGGCCGCGGCGTACATCATCGACGAGGACCTGGACTGCCACCGCTACCGCGAACTGCTGGCCGACCGGCATCGCAGGCTCGCCGACGTGCTGCCCGAACCCGAAGCGCTGCCCGATGATCACCACGAAACCGTGTCGGCCACCTGGTCGCTGTCGATCGAGCTGGCGGGCAGGCTGCACCCTGCGGGCCTGGCGCCGAGGGTGCTGGAGATCGCCGCGCTGCTCGACGCCGGCGGCATCCCGATCGAAGTCCTGAGCAGTTCGGCGGTGTGCGAGCACCTCGCCGAGGCCACGGGCACGGCGGTCGACGAGCGGGCGGTGCACAGCGCGGTGCGCTGCCTGCACCGGCTGAACCTGGCCACCGACGACGCGCGCACCGACGAGCGGACGGTGCGGGTGCACGCGCTGGTGCAGCGCGCCACGCGGGAAGAACTGCACGGGGCTGACCTGGACCGGGCGATCCACGCCGCGGCCGACGGCCTGGTCGAGGTGTGGCAACCGGATGAGCACGTCGTCGGCCCGGATCGGGCGCTGCGCGCGAACGCCGAAGCGCTGCACTCCCGCGAACCCCGCCACCTCTACGAGCACGGCGGGCACCCGGTGGTGCACCGGATCGCGGAGAGCCTCAGCGGCAGCGGACTGGACGCGTCCGCCGCGCACTACTACGAGCGGATGCACGTAGCCACGGCGAACCATCTCGGCCCCGACCATCCTCGAACGCTGTACCTGCGCAAATGCCTGATCACGTGCGAAGCGGACGCGGGCGACGTGGTCGCGGCGGTCCCCGCCTTCGAGCGGCTGCTGACCGACCAGCTGCGGATCTCGGACGCCGACGACCCGAGCGTGCTCACCACCCGGGAAGTGTTGGCGATGTCCCGGATCCGATCGGGCGACGTCGCCCGAGGAGTCTCCGAGTTGCGGAGCCTCGTTCCTGAAGTGGTGCGGGTGCTGGGCGCCGACCATCGGGCGAGCCGGCGCATCAAGCTCTCGGCCGCCAGCTACCGGGCTGAGGTGGGCGATGTCGCGGGCGCCGTGGCCGAGCTGGAGGAAGTGCTCGCGGAACACCTGCGCATGCCGGGGCCCGACCATCCGGACACGTTGACGATCCGGCACAACTTGGCCCTCCGCCAAGGGGAAGCCGGTGACGCGGACACCGCGGTGCGCTCGTTCGAGAAGTTGCTCGAAGACCGCCTCCGGGTGATGGGTGCGGACCACCCCAACACGTTGCAGGCCCGGAGCGTCCTGGCCTCGAACCGGGCCGACGCCGGGGACGTCGAGGGTGCGATGGCGGAGCTGGCGACGTTGCTCGCCGACCGGCAGCGCCTGCTGGGCGCGGACCACCCGGACACGCTGGCGACCCGGCGAACCAGCGCGAAGCTGCGCGGCGAAGCCGGAGACGACCACGGGGCGTTGCGGGACTTGACGGAGCTGCTGCCGGACGTGCTCCGGGTGATGGGGCCTCGGCATCCGGACACCTTCACCTTGCGGCACACCATCGCCGTCCGCCGTGGATACGCGGGCGACGCCGCGACCGCGCTGGCGGAACTGGAGGCGTTGTTGTCCGACGAGTCGCAGGTGCTCGGGCGCGACGATCCGGACCTGCTGGTCACGCGGCACAACGTCGCGTTCTGGCGGGCGCGAGCGGACGATCCCCGGGCGGCCTTGGCCGAGTTGGAGAAGCTGCTGTCCGACATGCTGCGCGTGCTCGGCCCCGACCACGTCCACACCCGCGCCACCCGGACCAACATCGAGAACTTGGGCGGAGACCCCGATTCGGCGTGAGCGGAGTGCCCGTGCTCGAACGACGTCGGGAGCGCGCGGTCAGCTCAGCGCGGCGTCGCGGAGGTCGGTCAGCAGGGTCGGCAGCACCGTTTCCTCCTCCACCGCACGGGAAGCCGTGGACATCAGCTCCGCCAGACGCGGATCCCACGGGGTCTCGACGGGGGCGCCCACCAGGTTCGGCAGGTCCGAGCGGTCCCGTGCGGCGTGGTCGACGGCCTCCCGGTAGTCGGCGGCCGACATGCGCCACAGCCCCACCTCGTGCTCCGACCACAGCGAGCGGGCGATCGTGACGCCCGCCCAGTCGAAGTCGCCGTGGTAGCGCAGCCGGGCGCCATCCGCGCGCAACCGGTCCAGCAGCGACGACGCCACCGGCGACGGGTGCCCGCCGAGGCACACCAGCGGATGCCGGATGTCGGCGCGGGCGGCTGCTTCGAGCACCCGGGCGTTCTCGCACACCGCGATCACCGCGCCGGCCTCGACGAGCCGTTGCGGAGCCGCGGCCAGGTCCCTGAGGGTGAGGTGCGTCGGCAGGCCCAGGCCGGTGCGGGCCCCGACCGAAAGGGACCACGAGTCGTCGCCGGTGAGCGGCAGCGCCCAGCTCAGCACCGTGCCCGCCACGTCGTCCTGGGCGACCCCGCAGCGCTCCCACAGCGCGCGCCGGTCCCGTTCGCCGCTCGGCGGTTCGATGTCGTGCGCCAGCGCCGCCGCGCGCAGCACGATCCTGCTCAGCGCGCCGCCGCTGTCGAGCTCGTGCGGGTCGTCGGCCGCGGTGAGCTCGGCGCGCGACACCCACACCGCCGGAGTCGCCGCCGGGTCCAGCGTCAGCGCCGCGAGCACCGTCGCCGCACGTCCGGTGACGTGCGCGAACTCGGCTTCGGCAATGCGGCCGTACTGGTGCAGCCAGCGCACCCACGGCTCCGCCCACGCCGCCGCGCCCAAGCCGTGCGCGGCCAGCGCGTCCCGCGCCGGGTCGGACTCCTCCGCCCGCGCCGGGGCGGCCTCGGGGGAGGCGATGGGCCTGCCGTGCAGGATCTCCAGCACCTGCGGCAGGGGCAGCCCGAAGCGGGGATCGGCGCGCAGCACCTTGTCCAGCTTCACCAGCATGATCCGGGAATGCCCCAGGTACAGCTCGCGGCCGTACACCGCGCTGACCGCGGCGCGCGTCGGTTCGTCAGGCAGCGCGACGCTGAACCGGTCCGGCCGCTTCGGCGATTCCAGCGCCTCGCGTGCCTGCTCCCAGAACCCGCGCAGCGCCTCACCGCCCCACGCCTCGTGGACGTCCGCGCGGACCTGGCCGGACACGTGGGCGAGGTCGCCGTCAGCCATCGGTGCGCTCCATGTCCTGACCGTCCCACGTGGTGTGCGTGCAGGCGATGCCGTGGCCGCTGCGCGGGCGCAGCACGTCGTAGATGTGCATCTTCGGGATCTTCGGCGACACGCCCCAGCCGCTGGGCCAGGTGATCAGCCAGTCCATGTCCAGGTCCACCAGCAGCCCCAGCATCCGCGCGATCGTCGGATCGTCGAGCCGCTCGAACGCCTCGTCCAGCAGCACCAGCCGCAGCGGCCCGCGCCCGCCGGAGGACACGCTCACCGCGTCGTAGAACGCCGCCGCAGCAGCGAACAACGTCACGTAGGAGATCAGCCGCGTCTCGCCGGACGAGAGCTGCCGCAGCCGCCGCACGCGGGGCTTGCCCTCCGGTCCGGTGTCGCGCACGCGCACGGTGAACGCGAACCACGAGCGGTAGTCCAGCGCCCGCGACAGGATCTCCGCGTAACCGCCGGAGGCGCTGTCGCGTTCGGCCTCGATGAGGTCGGTGAACACCTTGCGCAGCAACGAGTCCTGGTCGTCGCTGCGATCGGCGAACGGGGTGCGCACCAGGTCGATGGCCTGCTTGATGTCGTCGCCGAGCGACGGCGAGGGCTCCCACTCCAGCTGCACGTGCACGCCCTGGCTGGAACGGGCGCCGTCGAGCACCTCGTTCATCCGCTTGCACAGGTTCTCCGCCACCGTCACCTGCCCGCGCAGCCGCTCGGCGAGGTCGCGGATCAGGTAGTCGGCGAAGATCGACCGGTACCGCTCGTTGAGGAATCCGCGCTGTTCGGCGAGGCGTTCGGCGACCCGGCGGGCCGCGTCCGCCACCGGCTGCGGCCCTTCCTCGCCGGTCACCGTGACGGTCAGCAGGCCCTGCTGGTCGCCCGCGGTGATGTCGTAGCCGCCGCTGAGCGACTGCTGCAACGCCTGGAACCGGTTGAGCACCGCGGTCTCGCCCGCCGTCTTGCGGTCCGCGGCGGCGGCCAGCAGCTCCGCGGCCTCCGCCGGGCCGGGTGGTTCCACGGCGCGCGGACCGGGTTCGGCGCCGTCCTCGGCGGCCGGGAGCACGTCGGCCGCGGCCCACACCCCCGGCACCCGCAGCGCGGCGGTGAACGCGGACGCCGCGGTCTCGGCGTCGGATTCCCGCCCGGCGAGCTGGGAGTGCTTGGTCTCCCACTGGGTTTCCAGCCGCACCACCTGTTCGCGCGCGGTGCTGATCCGCTCCCGCGCGGTCGGCAGGTCCTTGCGCAGCCGGGCCCGTTCGCGTTCCAGCTCGCCGACCTTGCCGGAGATCTCCTGCGCGGCGCCGCCCACGGCGTCGCTGAGCTCGGCGAGGCCGGTGGCCTGCTCGGTGTGCTCGGCGCAGCGCTGCTCGGCCTGCGACTCGGCCTCCATCCGGTCGGCCACCGCGGCGTCGTGGTGCAGCGCGATGTCGCGCAGGTCGGCCAGCGTGGCCAGGCATCGGGATTCCACGACCTCGTGCAGCGCGTCGATCGCCGAGCGGGCTTCGGTCGCGGCCCGGTTCGCGTGCTCCAGCGCCTGCGTCTCCGGTGGCAGCTCCGCTTCCCCCGCGGCGCGCACCAGCTCGGAGCGGGTGGCCTGCCAGCGCTGATCTGTCTGGTCGAGCTCGCCGCGGGCTTGCTTGGCGTGCCGGTCGGCGTCCTCGGCCGCGTCGGTGGCCGTGGCGACCTGGGCGTGCGCGGTGACCAGGTCGGAGTCGTCGGGGAACGATTCCAGGTGCCGTTCCAGGGATTCGCCGTGCTCGGCGGCGTCGCGGTGGCGCCGTTCGACCTCGCCGATCCGCACGCGCAGCGCGGCGAGCTCCTCCTCCAGTTCCGCGATGCGCCGGGCTCGGGAGGCTTCGCGGGCGCCCGCGCCGACGTACTCGGCGGATTCCTTCTGCCACGCTCCGGAGAGCACCCCGGCCTGCCAGTGGCCGTCGGTGCCCACCACCAGGCCCGGACCGTCCACGATGGACACGGAGGCGAGCAGGGAGCCGATGTGCTCGGCGGGAACGGGACCGTCCGGCTCCGGTGCGGGCACCAGCAGGTCAGCGAGCGTGCCCGCCGAGCCCTCCACGCCCGGAACGGCCAGCACGTCCGCTAGTTCGGCGACGGTGCCCTTCTCCGAGACCCACGCGTTGAGCAGCCCGCTCGCCTGCAGCGCCGCCTCCAGCCCGGCCCGCTGCGCCTCGTCGAGCGACGGCCGGAAATCCACCAGCCGGTAGAACGCGCGGCCCGTCTCCTCGGGCCGGTCCGCCGCCGCCCACTCCGGGCGCTGCGGGGTGCGCTCCACCCCGGCGCGCAGCTGCGCGAGCTCCTGCTCGCCCGTGCGCACCCGGTCGCGGAACTCGCCGAGTTCCCGCTCCACCGCCGAAATCCGCTGCCGGGCCTCCTGCAACCGCGGCCGTGCCCAGCGCCGCGCCTGCTCCAGCGCTTCCCGCGCCACGGCCCGCTCTGCCAGCAGCCGGTCCACCGCGGGCACCTCCGGCACCGGATCGTCCACAGCGGACTCCGGGTGCTCCGAACCCCAGCGCTGCGCCCGCTGCCGCCACTCGTCGGCGGCCTCCGAGAGGCGCTGCTGCGCTACGTTGCGCCGGCCCACGGCCTCCGTCGAGATCAGCTGGGCTTGGCGCGCTTGCTGCTGGAGCTTCGTGACCTGCTCCCGCTGCCGGTCCAGCTCCACGGCCTGCTGGTGCAGCGTCAACGTCAGCGCGCCGCGGCGCTGCGCCACCGTGCTCGCCTGCGCGGCCCGGTCCGCCGCCGCGCGGAAGCGCTGCGCCAGCTCGTCGGTGTCGACTTCGGGGGCGCTGAGCCGGTCCACGTCCACCGGACCGGCGTCGGGCTCCGGGACGGTCCGCACCCGGTCCGGGGTGCTGATCGCCTCCGCCTTCGGCACCTCCGGCGGGCGCGGCACCAGATCGCCGTCCAAGCCCGCCGCCGCCAGCTGCCGGTTCGCCCGCTGCGCCGCCTGCTCCGCGGACTCCGCGTCGCCCACCAGCCTGCGCAGCGTGCCCAGCACCGACTCCGCCGAACGCTCCTCCTGCGCGCGGTGCCGCGCCGCGGTCTCCAGCGCCGACACCGCGGCCGAACGCGAGCCCTCCACGACCCGTTCCCGGTCCCGCAGGTTCTGCAGCTCCGCGTACGCCGGGTGCGAGCGCAGCGACTCGATGCTCGACTCCAGCGTGCCCTCGCGCTGCTCCAGCTCGGCGACGGTGCGCTGCGCCGAATCCCGCTCCTCGCGGTGCCCGGTGACCTGCTTGTCCAGCTTCGCCAGTTCCTTGCGCAACGCCGCGAGCCGGTCCTGGGCCGAACGCGTCGACTCCGCGCGCTCCCGCAACGCTCCCAGCGCGTAACCGGAGTACGTCGACAGGAACGCGCTCAGCGCCTTGTCCGCGCCGGTGAGCCGGACGATGTTCTCCCGGATCGACTCCAGGTCGTCGAAGGAGCTGGCCAGCCGTTCGATCAGCGCGGGCTCCAGCGGCGGCAGCGCGTCCGAGAGGATCTGCTCCAGCTGCCCCTCCAGCACCTTCAACCCGACGTCCGGGTTGCGCAGCGTCCGCTGCAGGTGCAGCAGGTCCCCGTAGCGGGCCGCGGGCACGCCGTAGACCTGCGCGGCGATCTTCGCGCGGAAGCCCTGGTCGTCGAGCACGCAGTCCGCACCCAGCAGCTCCCGCAGCTGAGCCGGGCCCAGCGGAACCCGCTCCGGGCCCACCAGGTGCAGGTTGTGGCCCACCCGGCGACCCGTGATGAACCGCCACGAGTCGCTGATCGCCTGCGAAGTCTTCGACGCCTTCACGCCGACACCGCAGGTCAGGAATTCCTCGCCGCCGTCCGGGGTTTCGCGGCGCAGCTCCACCCAGGCGTAGCCGATGCGGTTCGGGCCGCCGGGGTACTCGTCCAGCATCAGGCGCCGGATGCTGACCGTGTCGAAGCCCTTCGAGCCCAGCTGGCGCAGATCGCCGTCCAGGCACAGCGGCAGCAGCAGCTCCAACGTCCGGGACTTGCCGGAACCGTTGGTGCCCTGGAAGATCGCGCGCCCGCCGGAGAGGTCGAAGGTGTTCTCCGCGTACTGCCAGATGTTCACGATCCCGCCGCGGTGCAGCCGCCAGCGGTGCACCGGTCCCGCGGACAGCGTCGCGTCGCCCGGCTGCTCCGGGGAGGCGGGCTGCACCGCTGCGTTCGCGTCGTCGGGGCTCACCGTGAACCGTCCTCTTCCAGATCGTCGAACAGGGACAGGCCCGGCGGCTCCGGTGCCGGCGCGGGTTCGGGCTCCCGCCCGGGCACGGGCGTGGCGTCCGGTTCCGGCAGCCACCGGTGCGCGGCCGGGCTCAACCACCAGGTGAGCTCGCCATGATCCTCCCCGGTGGTGGCGGTGCCGTCGGCGGCCTCGCCGCGCAGCACGCCGAGCCGCCGCAACAGGTCCGCGACGGACCGCACCAGTTCCGCCGGTTCCTCGGTGGCCTGCCGCGACCACGCCGCCGGGTACGACTCGATCAGCTCACCGCACACCTCGGTGAGATCGTCCCAGGTCACGGGGTGCCTGCCGTCGGGCTCCCTGGGGTCACCGCATTCCAGCAGCCGCGGCAGCGCCAGCAGCGCGACGCGCGCGACCGTGCCGGTGCCGGGGAACAACGTGTCCGTCAGGTAGTCCTCCGGGTCGCTGACCACGACGCCCTCGGAGCGGACCTCGGTGACCAGGCCGAAGAACCGCTCCAGCAGGCGGGATTCCACGCCGAAGTTCTTCAGCAGCCACTCCCGCTGCTCGGCGGGCAGGTCCGCGTAGAGCACCACCGGGTCCTCCACCAGCCGCCGCCGCACCACGTGCTCCACGCTGCGGGGACCGGCCTGCGCGGCGGACGCCACCAGTTCGGCGGGCCCGGCCGAGGCGCCGATCGGCCCGGCGGGCAACTGGCCGAGCAGGTCGGTGTCGATGGTGATCAGCGCCTCCGCGGTGGAATCAGTCGCGGTCACGGTGCCCTCGGTCTCGCTGATCACCCCGAGCGCGACCAGGTGCCGCAGCGCGGCGGTCAGCGCGCGCCGATCCGCCGGATCGTCCACCACCGGCACGCCCGCCTCCACGGCCGCGGCGCGGACATCGATCACCAGGCGGGACAGCAGCACCTGCCTGCCGATGCCGGTCAGCGTCGCCAGCGTCAACGCCACGTACGCGTAGCCGCGCGGCGTCAGGCCGGGCTCGCCGCGCGTGGCGTCCGCGCCCGGACCGGCCTTGTAGAGCCGGGCGAACCGGCGTTCCACCACGAGCCGGTAGCCCAGCAGCGAGGAGAACACCTCGTGCAAGGCCGCCCGCTGCCGGTAGATCATCGGCAGCAGGTCCCCGTCCGGAGCGCCCTCCCGCAGCAGCGGGCGGCGCAGCAGCGCCCGCGCGCACCGCACCACGTTCGAGGCGTCGATCGAGGACAGCTCGTCGAAGGCCTTGGTCGCGCTCATCGGGTCGCCTCCGCGGGGATCGCGCCGTCGCCGTGCACGTCGAGCACCGCATCGGTCAGCGTGAGGGTGCCCGCGCTGCTGCTGATGCGGGTGTGCGTGCCCGCCTCCGGGCGGATCGTCACCCGCAGCCGGTGCACCGGGTCCAGCGCCGAACCCGGATCGTCGGAGCTGTCGCGCTGCGCCATCGCCAGGGTCAGGAGCTCGCACAGCACGCTCAGCGCCTCCCCGGACAGCCGGGTGTCGGCCAGCCGGTCGCCCGCCGAGGCGAGCTCCGCCACGGCCGCCCCGCGCCGGGCGTCCTCCTCGCGCGCCTCGGCCAGCAGCGACTCCTCGGTCATCGGGTCGTCGAGCACCCGCGAGGTGCGCCCGCGCGCCCCGCGGTCACCGCGGCTGCGCACGCTCACCGTCACGTCCTGCACCGGGCCGTCGCGCCACGGCACGTCGTGGTTGTCGCTGTCGTAGTCCGGCGCGGGCAGCAGGTGCCGCGCCGAGTACAGCCCGAAAGCGGCGGCGTAGATCCGGTGCGCCTCGGGCGGCTCCGCTTCGTCGAACCAGCGCGCCAGCTTCAGCAGCTCGCCCCGGCGGCCCGGCAGCAGACCGCCACCGGAGGTCGCGCGCTTCACGCTCGCCAGCAGCGAACCGATGGCCCGCGCGGTGGCCTCCCGCAGCGCCGCCACCTGGCTCGGGCGCCCCGGGGCGTCCACGAACCAGTCGGTGAGCTCCTGCCAGTCCGCTGCGGTCCGCCCGCGCGCCCGCTCCACCTCGGTGCCCAGCTGGTCCGCGGGACCCAGCAGCCGGATCAGCTCGCCGCGCACCCCGGCCAGGCCCGCCAGCGAGCCCGCGATCGTCTCGGTGTGCCGCAGCACGTCCTCCACGACCATCTGGATGTACTCGACCAGCAGGTTCCGGAACCCGGAGATCTCGTCCGGCGCCAAGTGGTGCCGGGTGACGACCTCGCCCAGGTAGGCGTAGAAGTCCCGCACCGTCGCGGCGAGTTCGGCGTGCTGCAGGAACACCGTCGTGACGTGCTCGGCCAACCGCTCCCGCGTGCGCCGTGCCCGCTTCGAGCCGGGTTCGGCGCTCTCCGCGGCGACCGCGGCCGACAGCGCCGACCCGATCTCGCCGAGCCCGCGTTCGATCGCGGGCAGCAGTTCGCGGGACACCTCGCGGGCGCCCTCCGGGACCCGCAGCAGCGCGTCCACGTCGCGCTGCACCCGGACGGCGAGCTTGCTGACCTGGTAGCGCACGCTGCCGTGCTGGAACTCGGCGATGCTGGCGGCGATCGTCTCGCGGCGGCCCAGCACCAGGTTCCCCCAGAGCCGCAGCTGCTTGAGCCGCTCCACCACGGTGTCCAGCTCGGACTCGCCGGGATCGATGCGGCCTTCCCGCTCGGCGGCGGCCAGCGCCGCGGTCACCTCGCCGATCGACAGGTCCGCGAGCAGCGTCGAGGTGAACAACCGCATGACCGCCAAGTAGGTGCGGTGCTCGCGCGCGCTCAAGTAGGCGAACAGCCGCAACCGCTGCTGGTCCGTCTGAACGTCATCAGGTGCCTGCGCGGAGGAGGCGGACTCGGCTTCGGTGCCCGCCACCCCCGCGCGCAGCACGTCAGCTTCGTGATCCGGGGCCGTCACGGTCGGCCACGATAACCCGAGCCGCCGACACTCCCTGTCAAGAGCCCGGCTAAGGGTTCCTGCTGAGTGACCTGCGTGGTGGGTCACTCAGCGGAACCTCAGCGGCTCCCTCGCTGCGGGATCCATTTCTCAAGTAGCTCCCTACTCAGCGAAATGGCTGTCCTCGCGAGGGAGCCGCTGCGAACCCGCCGGTGGTCGGCTTGCTCGAGCTGGTCGCTGCTCATCGGCTTCGCCGCTGACAGGACAAGGATCAAAGAGCGTTCGCGGACTCATCGCCTGGCAGCCGCTCGTGGTGCGTCGTTGTGTCGGCGGTAGCGTTCTGTGCTGCCTGGTCGGGGGAACGAAGGGGGAGAATCACCGGTGAGAGCGGGACGAGCGGTCGGATTGATACTCGGAGTGGCGGCCGATGCCGCACTCGGTGACCCACGACGGGGGCATCCCGTCGCTGCCTTCGGCCGCGTCGCGCAGACCGCCGAACGCGTGCTGCACCGCGACAGCCGGAGCGCCGGGGTGCTCTACACCGGGTTGCTCGTCGGCGGCACCGCGACGCTGGGCGTGGTCGCCGAACGCGTCGCCCGCCGCAGCCCCGTGCTGGAAGCCGTCACCACGGCGCTGACCACCTGGGTCGTGCTCGGTGGCGCCTCGCTGGCCGACGAGGGCACCGCGATGGGCCGGTTGCTCGACGCGGGAGACCTCGACGCGGCCCGCGGCAGGCTCGCCCACCTCTGCGGCCGGGAGGCCGCGCACCTCGACGAGCAGGGCCTCGCGCGGGCCACCGTCGAATCCATCGCGGAGAACACCTCCGACGCCGTGGTCGCCCCGCTGGTGTGGGGTGCGATCGCGGGCGTACCGGGCCTGCTCGGCTACCGGGCGGCGAACACCCTGGACGCGATGGTCGGGCACCGCAGCCCGCACTACCTGCGGTTCGGCTGGGCGGCGGCTCGGCTCGACGACGCGCTGAACCTGGCTCCGGCCCGGTTGTCGGCGATGCTCACCGCCGCGTGCGCGCCGGTCGTCGGCGGCTCCGCGGGCGGGGCCTGGCGGACCTGGCGGCGCGATGCCGCCGCCCACCCGAGCCCGAACGCGGGGCAGATCGAGGCCGCGTTCGCCGGGGCGCTGCAGATCCGCCTCGGCGGTCGCACCGTCTACGGCCACACCACCGAGCAGCGGCCGATCATGGGGGAGGGCCGCACCGCCGACGCGGGCGACGTGACGCGCGGAGTGGAGCTGTCGCGGGTCGTCGGTTCGGTCACCGGCGTGCTCGCCGCGGCGGCGGTCGTGGCGTTGAGCGCGCGCGGCCGGTGAACCGCTCGTTCGTGCGCCGGGTTTCGCCAGGTCGGTGCCCAGGACCAGCCGCCGTGCTGACGGTGCGTGTCCGGTACGTCGTCCAATCGTGGGGTGCAAGGCTCCTGAGCAGGTGATCTGGGGCCCGCTCAGGTAGTGGTGGAGGGGACCGGAGGAGGTCACATGCTCGATCTTGCCACCGCGCTGCCGGGGCTGCTGCTGCCGCTCGCCATCATCGCCGTCGTCGGCGTGATCACGTTCGCGTACCGCCGACCTCCCGGCGGCAAGCACCGCTGAGGTGCGCGCATTCGACTCGGTCGGCTTCGGTGCCCGGTAGCGGGACCTCGACCGGTGGGGCGGTGTCACCGCTCATCGGCTTCGCCGCCGGGCGGACGGCGCCTCAAGTTCCCCTGCCCCGACCCACTGCGCGGGCGCCGGGAGGGACGGCTCACTCGCGGCGGGAGGACGCTTCCTCGCGCTCTCGGCGCTCGTCTTCGGCGACGGCCTCCGCGACGGACATCTTCCGCGGTTTCTGCACCGTGCCCGAGGTCTGCTCCGGAGGCCGCAGCTCCGCGTAGATCAGGTATCCGATCGCCGCGATCGCCATCACACCGAACGCGATCCACTGCAGCGCGTACGAGAAGTACGGGCCGGCGGACAGCTGCGGCAGCGGCAGCGCGGCGAGGCCGCCCGGCTGCCCGTCGACCAGCGCGAAGTAGCCGGGCCGCAGCGGGACGCCGGTGCCGTCGGTGACGACCCGCGAATCCACCGAGTACGTCCAGCTGTGCCCCTGTCGCTCGAACACGGGGCGCTTCTCCTGGTCCTTCTCGTCCATCCGCACCCGCGCGGTGATCGTGACCTGACCGGTGGGCGCGGCGGCGAACTCGGGTGCGTCGGTGCCCACCGGCCGCACGAAGCCCCGGTCGACCAGCAGCGTCTCGCCGGTGGTGGCGCGGAAGGGGGTGAGCACCTCGATCGCCGGCTCGCCCTGCACGGAGCGAAGCCAGGCCAGCGTCTCGTGCTCCGGCAGGTACTCGCCGGTGACGGCGACCTTGGTCCACTCGGTGGACGCGTCGGGCGCCCGGTTCGCGGGCAGCACCTCGCCGAGGGGTTTCGGGGTCGCCGTGAAGGACCGCGTGATGGCGTCGTTGCGGGCCTGCGTCTCGTCGTCGCGGCCGAACTGCCACGGAGCGAGCAGCGTGAAGCACATCGTGGCGAACAGCACGACCAGCAGGATCAGTCCGATCCACCCCGGTCGAAGCAGGAACTTCAGGCGCACGCCTCCACGGTAGGCGGCCCCGCGGCAGCGGTCCCGCCCGCCCCCGGCGCACTGCGGCCCCGCACACGCCGGGACGTGTCGTCCGAAGGCGAGCGACGACCGGGGTCAGACGGGTGCGGTGCGGGCGGCGGCGACGGCTTGGCGGGCGTAGCCGCCGCCGAACAGCACGGTGTGCACCAGCAGCGGGAACAGCTGGTGCACACCGACGCGGCCCCGCCAACCGTCGGCGAGCGGGCGCACCTCCTCGTAGGCGGCCAGCACCCGGTCCAGGTGGGGGCAGCCGAACAGCGCGAGCATCGCCAGGTCCGTCTCCCGGTGCCCGCCGTGCCCGGCTGGGTCGATCAGCCACGCGGCCCCGCCGCTCCAGTGCACGTTGCCGGTCCACAGGTCGCCGTGCAGCCGGGCGGCGGGTTCGTCGGAGCCGGTCAGCGCGGGCAACCGGTCGCAGACCCGTTCGACGAGCGCGGAGTCCTCGGCGCCGAGCAGCCCGGTGTCCACCGCGCGGCGCAGGTAGGGCCGCACCCGGTGCTCCGCGTAGAAGGACGGCCAGTCCGGGGTGGGCTCGTTGCGCATCGGAGCCAGTCCGATCCACGCGTCGGCGGGCCCGTCCGGTGGTGGGCTCCCGTGCGCGGGCGCCCCCGCGGCGTGCAACCGGGCCAGGCCGCGCCCGAACTCCTCGGCCGCCGCCGGGGTGGGCGAACCGGGGGCGAGGTGTTCGGTCACGAGGTGCCGGTCGCCGTCGCCGAGCACGTCGGGCACCGGCAGCGCGCCGGGCTCCGCGAGCCACCGCAGCGAGGCGGCCTCGGCGGCGACGGCACCGGGCATGTCGGGCGGGTTCGTCTTCACGAACACCTGCCTGCCGTCCGCCAGCAGCACCGATCGGGACGTTCCCGCGTCCCCGCCGCCGAGCTCCCGGACCCGCACCGCCACCGAGCCGGTGCACCGCAGCACCACATCGTCGATCTCGCCCATCGCACGCCCTCCGATCGCCGAGCGGTTCGCGGCCGAGTGTCTCCGATGCGACGCCGATCGGCCGCTGCGCGGCGTCGCCGTGGCAGGTCAGAGCCGTTCGCGGGTCCACTCCAGCAGTCCCGGCACCGCGGCCTCGATCATCGCCAGCACGTCCTCGAAGCCGCGGTCCCCGCCGAAGTACGGGTCGGGCACCTCGGCGCCGTCGGCGGCGTCCGGGTCGAAGGAGCGCAGCAGCCGGACCCGCTCCGGTTCGCCGAGGGCGTCGCGCACCACCCGCAGGTGCCCGGCGTCCATCGCCAGCAGCAGGTCGGCGTCCAGGTGCTCGTCGCCGAGCTGCGCGGCCACGTGCTCGGTGGGGTAGCCGTGATCGGCGAGCACCTTCAGCGTCCGGGGGTCGGCGCCTTCGCCGATGTGCCACGGACCGGTGCCCGCGCTGCTGACCTCCACCTGGTCCTCGAGCCCCGCGCGGCGGACGTGCTCCCGGAACACCACCGCCGCCATCGGCGAGCGGCAGATGTTCCCAGTGCAGATGAACGAAACGTGCATGGTGCGGTGTTCCTTCGCTTGCTCGGGGCCGGCGCCAGGTCTCCGGGGCTGCGGTCGGGTGTCGACGGTACGGGCTGCGGGGGTGCGTTCCGGCGGGGGCGCTCCGGGCCCGCCGAAGATCGTCTTCCGGTGGTTAGACTGCCCGGGATGACGAGCGGAAACGAGCACGAGCTGTTGCGCCACCACGGCGACGTGGATGCCGCGCCGGGCCTGCTCGACTTCGCCGTGAACGTCCGGCTGGAGCGACCGCCGCGGTGGTTGCGCGATCACCTCGCCGCCGCGCTGGACGACCTGGGCCGCTACCCCTCCGCCGCGGACGACCTCGCCGCCCGCGCCGCCGTCGCCGAGCGGCACGGCCGGGACCCGGCGGACGTGCTGCTGCTGGCGGGCGCCGCGGAGTGCTTCTCGCTGCTGCCCGCGCTGCGCCCGGAGCTGGCCGCGGTGGTGCACCCGTCGTTCACCGAACCGGAGTTCGCGCTGCGCGCCGCGGACGTGCCGGTGACCCGCGTGCTGCTCGACGACCACCGGCTGGATCCCGCGCTCGTCCCGGACGACGCGGACCTCGTGGTGCTGGGCAACCCGACGAACCCGAGTTCGGTGCTGCACCCGGCCGAGGCGATCCGCTCCCTGGCCCGGCCGGGCCGGGTGGTCGTGGTGGACGAGGCGTTCGCCGACACCGTGCCGGGCGAACCGGAATCGCTGGCGGCGCAACGGATTCCGGGTGTGCTCGTGGTGCGCAGCCTCACCAAGACCTGGGCGTTGCCGGGGCTGCGCGCCGGGTACGCGCTCGGCGAACCCGGCCTGCTGAGCCGGTTGAGCGCGCCCCGCCCGCACTGGCCGCTGGGCACCCTCGCGCTGGCAGCGATCACCGCCTGCTGCGCGCCGCAAGCCGTCGCGGAGGCCGAACGCGCCGCCGTGGAGATCTCCGCGGAGCGGGACCGGTTCGCTGCGGAACTGGCCGCAATACCTGGGATCTCCGTGGCAGGGCCCGCCCGCGCGTCCTTCCTGCTGCTCGGCGTCCACAATGGTGCGAAGGTGCGCCACGCCTTGCGGGAGCGCGGCATCGCGGTCCGGCGCGGCGACACCTTCCCCGGTCTCGGGCCGGACCACCTGCGGGTGGCGGTGCGGGACGCGGCACGCAACGCGACTCTGGTCCGGGCGTTGCGCGAGCTTCTCGGATAGTGCGAAGACCGAACCAAGGGGTGCGATTCGGATGACCGTGCGGATTCAGGACGTCGTGGAGTCGCTGGAGGCGGCCTACCCGCCGGAGCTGGCCGAGAGCTGGGACGCGGTCGGGCTCGTCTGCGGGGATCCGCGGGCCGTCGTGCAGCGGGTGCTGTTCTGCGTGGATCCCGTCGAGGCCACTGTGGACGAAGCGGTGGGGTTCGGCGCCCAGCTGCTGGTCTCGCACCACCCGCTGCTGCTGCGCGGCGTGCACGGGGTGCCCGCCGATGATCCGAAGGGGCGGCTGATCCACCGGCTGATCCGCTCCGGCATCGGCCTGTACTGCACGCACACCAACGCCGACACCGCCGCGGTCGGCGTGTCCGACGCGTTGGCCGAGGCGATCGGCCTCACCGTCACCGGGCCGCTCGCCCCGCACTCGCCGGGCTCGGCCACCGGGCTGGGCCGCATCGGTTCGCTGCCGGAGCCGGAACCGTTCGGCCGGTTCGTGCAGCGGGTCGCGGAGAACCTGCCGACCACCGCCTGGGGCGTGCGCGGCGCGGGTGATCTCGACCGGGAGATCAGGACCGTCGCGGTGTGCGGCGGCGCGGGCGACTCCCAGCTGAGCACCGCGCAGGCCGCCGGCGTCGACGCCTACGTGACCGCCGACCTGCGGCATCACCCGGCGAGTGAGCACCTCGCCCGCGGCGCTCAGGTGCCCGCGCTGGTGGACGTGGCGCACTGGGCGAGCGAGTGGCCGTGGTGCCAGCAGGCTGCCGACGTCGTCGGCGCGGCGCTACCGGATACTGTCGAGGTTCTCGTCTCCACCTGCCGCACCGACCCGTGGACCGCTCACGCCGCCGGTACGGCCCCCGACTCTGGGAGGACTCCCGCGTGAAAGCCGACCCCGCCGTGCAGCGCCGGTTGCTCGATCTGGCGGAGGTGGACGCCGAGCTCAACCGCGTCAACCACCGCCGCCGCACGCTGCCCGAACTGGAGGAGATCGGCCACCGCGAGCGTGAGCTGCAGGCACAGCGGGATTCGCTGGTGGCCGCGCAGACCTCGTTCGGTGACATCGACCGGGACGCGAAGCGGCTCGAAGGCGAGGTCGACCAGGTCCGCAAGCGCGAGGACCGCGACCGCAAGCTGATGGAGTCCGGCGGTTCCGCCAAGCAGCTGGAGGACCTGCAGCACGAGCTGCAGACCCTCGCCCGCCGCCAGGGCAACCTGGAGGACGAGCTGCTGGAGGTCATGGAGCAGCGGGAGGCGCTGGAGTCCGACGTCGAACGCGCCCGCGCCGGTGTCGCCGAGGCGGAGCAGCGGCTCGCCGACGTGCAGCACAGCCGGGACGAGGCGATGGCCGACCTGGACACCGCCGAGGCCAAGCGCACGGTGGAGCGCCAGTCGGCGGCCAACGCGCTGCCGGAGCCGCTGCTGGCCCTCTACGACCGGATCCGCGCCTCCAAGGGCGTCGGGGTGGGGCCGCTGCAGGGCAACCGCTGCGGTGCCTGCCGCATCGAGCTGGACCGCTCGAAGCTCGCCGAGCTGCGGGACACCGCCGCCGACGACGTGGTCCGCTGCGAGGAGTGCGGCGCGATCCTGGTTCGCACCAAGGATTCCTGATGCGCGTCGTCGTCGAAGCCGATGGCGGTTCCCGCGGCAATCCGGGACCCGCCGGGTGCGGCGCGGTGGTGCGCGGCGCGGACGGCGCGGTGCTCGCGGAGCGCTCGCGCTGGCTCGGTGTCGCGACGAACAACGTCGCTGAGTACGAGGGCCTGCTGTGCGGGTTGCGCGCGGCGGCGGAGCTCGGCGCCACCGAGGTCGACGCCCGGATGGATTCCAAGCTCGTCGTCGAGCAGCTCTCCGGCCGGTGGAAGATCAAGCACGAGGCGCTGCGATCCCTCGCGGAGCAGGCGAAGGAGCTCGTCGCCGGTTTCTCGGGGGTGACCTTCGAGTGGATCCCGCGGGCGAGCAACGCGCACGCGGACCGGTTGGCGAACGAGGCGATGGACACCCGCGACGACGCCGAGCGCACCGGGCAGGCCGACGCCGCGCCCGCGACGACCTCGGACCGGGTGCGCCCCACCGGCTGGAACGGTGCCCTCGGTGCGCCGACGAAGTTGCTGCTGGTGCGGCACGGGCAGACCGCGATGTCGGTGGACCGCCGCTACTCGGGTCGCGGCGACGTGCCGCTGACCGACCTGGGCGAGCGCCAGGCTCGGGCGGCGGCGGCGCGGCTCGCCGAGATGGATGGCGTCGTCACCGCCGACGGAGCGGCTCCGGTGCTCGCCTCCCCGCTGGGGCGCACCCGGCAGACCGCTGAGGCCGTCGCCGCCGCCGCCGGCAGCGAGCTCACGTTCCACGACGGCCTGCTGGAGACGGATTTCGGCTCTTGGGAGGGCCTGACCTTCCTGGAGGCGGCGGAGAAGTACCCCGAGCTGCACGGGTCCTGGCTCGGCGACTCCACCGTCGAACCGCCCGGCGGCGAGAGCCTGGAGGCCGTGTTCCACCGGGTCGCTGCCGTTCGCGACGAGATCTTGGCGCGGCACGAGGGGCGCACGGTGATCGTCGTCAGCCACGTCACGCCGATCAAGGCGCTGCTGCGGCTCGGCCTCGACGTGGGGCCGTCGCTGTACTACCGCCTGCACCTGGACCTGGCGTCGCTGTCGATCGTCGAGTTCTACCCGGACGGCAACGCCTCCGTCCGCCTGGTCAACGACATCTCCCACCTCGCTTGACCACCTGTTTTTGATCTTGTCGTGCGTGGTGGAACCTCAGCGGTGCCGATCGCGAGGGTGGTCGCTGCTCAGCGGCTTCGCCGCTGTCGAGGTGACGACACCGAGCGCACAACGGGAGATCGAAGACCGGCTCTGAGGACGGGTCGCCCGGCTGGCCGGTTTGCGCCGGAGCGTTGACCGGGGCGGGTGGCGGGTATCTGCTCATCGCGAGGTGATCGCGGATGAGTGCACGGACGCGCCGATCGCGGCGCAGCAGTGGGATTCTCGGGCTCGTGCTGGCCGGGGTGGTGGCGTTGCCCGCCACGGCCGGGGCGGCGCCGCAACCGTGGACCGGTGATTTCGGGGACTTCCCCGGCGGGTCCTGGGAGCAGCGGTGGGGCGTGCTCGACGACGGGCGGTTCGGCTTCGACCGGATGTCCGGCCAGGACGGCTCGCTGGAGGTGTTCTACGGCCAGGGCTCGTCCGCGCCGTCGTGCGAGGACTGCCCGAGCGAGGGCGGCGGCCAGTTCTACACCGACTTCGACGACCTCGGGCGCGAGGACCTGTCCCAGGCCCGCGAGCTGAAGCTGAGCTACCAGGTGCGGTTCCCGGCCGACTACGACTTCGGCAAGGGCGGCAAGCTGCCCGGCCTCTACGGCGGCCCGCCGGGCGAGGCCGGTGGCGGCAACCACGGGCAGGCGTGGTCGACGCGGTTCATGTGGCGCAACGACGAGGGCCACGATGCCCGAGCGGGCGACGGCGAGGTGTACGTCTACGACCCGTCGCTGGGCGACGGTTACGGCGAGGACGTGGGCCGCGGCGCGTGGCAGTGGCAGGCCGACGACCAGTGGCACGCGGTGGAGCAGTCCGTGGACCGCGACACCGGGCGGATCGTGGTGCGCTACGACGATCAGGAGGTGCTCGACGTCGTGGGCATCGAGCAGATCGGTGACGTGCCGTTCGCCGGGATCTTCTTCTCCACCTTCTTCGGCGGCCACGCCACCGAATGGGGCCCGGACCACGACGTGCGCGCGCAGTTCCGGGACTTCCAGGTGGGCGCGCCGGAGTAGCCGCGCGGCTCAGGCGGCGGCGGGCAGGCCCGGGTTCAGCTCTCGGCTGAACGCGGCCAGCCCGTCGGCCAGCCGCCGGGCGGCGCGCGAGTCCCAGTCCCAGCCCTCGGCGGTGGAGGTGAGCCACTTGTCGAACAGGAAGCTGGTGGGTGCCACCCGGTGGGCGCCGTGGTCGGTGAGCAGGCGACGCACCGCGTAGTCCGCGGTGCTCGACTGGGCCTGCGTCGACCCGAGGCACACCGCGTGCACCGGGCGCCGCGCGGGCGAGGGCATCAGGTCCAGCCAGGCCCGCAGCAGCCTGCTCCCGGAGACCTCGTAGGACGGCGTGATCAGCACGATCCCGTCGGCGCCGTCCAGCAGCCTGCGCGCCCAGCGCAGCGACGGGGCGTCGGCTCGGCCGGTCAGCAGCGCGGACTCGGGCAGCAGGTTCAGCGGCAGCCCGCGCACCCGGAACCCGTCGGCGCGCAGCGCGTCGCCGGTGGCGCGGTGCAGTTCTTCCAGGCGGGACAGGGAATGCGGGCTGCTGGAGACCGTGATGACGGTGGACATGAGCGCGTTCTTCCTGCGATCGGCCCGAAATCGGCCGCGAATGAGCGTGACGGGCGCGTTCAGCAGGACGAACAGCAGGCACCGTTGACGCGCGCGTAGTCCACGTAGCGGCAGCGGGTCAGCGGTGCGGTGGTCACCGGCGCAGTACACCAAGCCCCGGAAAACCGGTCAATCCACTCCCACCCGGCGAGATCCGTCCCGAAGCCCCGCCCGCCGAAACCAAATCCTCGCGGCGAAGCCGTGCAGTAGGCGGCGAAGCCCGCGAAGGGCAAGCGAAGCGAAGCCGTGCCTGGCGGCCGAAGGCCCGTGCCTGGCGGCGAAGCCGTGCAGTGGGCGAGCGAAGCGATGCTTGCCTTGCGGCCGAAGGCCGTGCCTTTGCGGCGAAGCCGTGCAGTGGGCGAGCGAAGCGAAGCCTGCCTTGCGGCCGAAGGCCGTGCCTGTAAAGCGCGAAGCGCTTTAGCCCACGTTGAAAAGCCGCTCACCGGCGGGTTCTCAGCGGCTTCCTCGCGAGGACAGCTTTTTCCCTCGTGGCGGAGCCACTCGGGAAAAAGATCCCGCAGCGAGGAAGCCGCTGAGAACCCGCCACCCAACCACCAAAGCAACACGAGCCGTGGAAGCAATCACTAAAGAAGACCTTCCACCGCACCACAGCAACCACACACCCAAACCGGGGAAGGCCTCAAAGCCGCCCACACGGCAAGCCGGGGAGACTGCGAAGCCCCCACCACGAGGCGGGGAAAGGTGGAGGAGTCGGCCTGTAAGCCGGATCCTGTTCCCGGGCGTCTCGCGACGTCCCGATCGGCGACCATCCATCTCGGCCTGCCGTCGCCGGCAGGCTCCAGCGGCCTACCCGCAGGCTCGGGCGGGCAGCCCTCGAACACCTGCGCAGACGCTGATCGGCGTCCTCTTGGCCTTGCTCCGGGCGGGGTTTACCTAGCCGCCCCGGTCGCCCGGGGCGCTGGTGGTCTCTTACACCACCGTTTCACCCTTACCCGGTCGGCGAACCGTCCGGGCGGTCTGTTCTCTGTGGCACTGTCCCGCGGGTCTCCCCGGGTTGCCGTTAGCAACCACCCTGCCCTGTGGAGTCCGGACTTTCCTCGACGCGGACGGTGCCCGCGACGCGGCCGCCCGGCCGACTCATCCACCAGTCCCCAGTCTAGCGACCGCGGCTCCGCGCTCGGTGCCGCCTGTCTCGTCGCCGCTGAGGATCCGGGCATTTCAGACGGTGACGAAGTCGGTCGCTGGTCACTGCCCGTGGAGCGACCTGGACGCGGCGGTGACCGGTGGAGCCGCTACGCTGGATGCAGTCAAGATCACGTCCGGGTGGCGGTCGATGACGCGGTGACACGATCGCCGGTCGACGTCCGTTGAACGGGTTTCGGTGCGCCGTCGAGAGGTGTGCCGAATTCCACTGACCGGCCGATTCATGCACTGTGCGTGAGGAAGGGGCTCGCATCAGAGTGAACGATCAGGGGTTCCCGATCCAGCGCATGTCCGCCCCTCGCTCCTCCGCGTTCATTGCTCCATCCGAGTCAAGCCCGAACGGCCTATTCGGCGAGTGAGCCGGCCTGCCGACGTCTCCGGTGGTGCTGGATCAACCACTACTGCTGGTGACCATGTCATGTTCTACTCGTATCGTCGCGTCGGGAAGATCCTGTCGGCCGACGTACCTGCCCGACGACCCTTCACGCACTCAGGGGTAACAAGATGACCGCCATGCCGCTGGAAACGTTGGCGCACGTGCACGTGCTGGCCGCGCTCGACCCGTTGGCGCAGCAGACAGGTCTCGGGACGGAAGGCATCCGCGGCTGGATCCTCAACAACCTGCTGCCGCTGCTGCTGCTGGCGGTGGCGCTGCTGCTGCTGTGGCTCGGTGGCGGCAAGGGCGACAACGCGGGCGTGATGCGCCGCGTGATGGGCGTCTTCGTGGCGCTGGCCCTGATCGGGTTCGCGGTCACCGGCGCGGGCGTGGACATCGGCACGTTCATCGCCGGCCTGTTCAGCACCAGCGGGTGATCGCCAGTGCGGATCCGCACCGATGACGAGGTCTACCGGGTCGACGCCGTGTGGCTCGGCCCGCCCAAGGCGACGTTCCCGTGGCGGGCGCGCTACGTCGCCTGGGGCGTGGGCACCATCGTGTTCCTGGCGGTGCTCGCCATCGAACGTCGGATGAACATCGGCTTCGGCCTGTTCTCCACCGGTTGGGCGGTCGTCATCACGATCCTCGTTACGCGGATCGTGTGTTCCCGGATCACCCACGAACGGCCGCTGGGAGCCGTGATGGTGATGTGGTTGCGTGAACTGACCGCACCTCGTGAACGTTCCGCCGGACGCGGCGGGGCGGCGGGCGCGGCCCGGATCAAGGTGCGCACCCAGCGACCCCGGCCGAAGCAGAAGCAGCCCAGACAAGCAAAGCAGCCCACTCGGCGAAGCCGGGGCGGGCAGGCCCCGCAGGCCCGGCGAACCGGCCGGCCCCCCTACGGAGGCCAGCCCACCGGCGGTTCGACCAGGCAAGTCCGCCGCACCAGGAAGTCCGCGGGACGCACCAAGTCCGCGGGCGGGCGTGCGCGTAGCAAGGAGGTTCGCGGTGTTCGGTCGCCGTCGAGGCGGTGAGCGCCAGCCCCAGGGCCCCGGCGCGCCCCAGCGTGCCCCGCAAGGCAGGGGCAAGGCGCGGGGCAAGGCGAAACGGCAGGACCGCAGGCTTCCTGACGAACAGTCGTTGCCGAGCTACACGCCTTCCATCGCCGCCAGGTCGATCGACGGTCACCTGCTGCGCACCGGCCAGGACGTGTTCGCCTGGTACCGGCTGTCGCCGCAGCGCTGGTCCTTCCGCTCCGATTCGCAGCGCCAGGACCTGATCGCCGCCATCGCCGGGCAGTACGCGGAGCTCCAGGGCCGCTGGATGCACCTGCGGGTCACCAGCCGCCCGTACCCGATCCGGATGTGGGCGGAGGCGCACGTGCACAACGCGCGCGGCGCGCTGCCCGACGCCCCCGGCGCGCTGAGCTTCGACGACTACATGGTCGGCGAGCAGCAGCAGCTGATGGGCCGCTCCATGGCGGAGAAGGAGGTCTACCTCGGCGTCCAGGTGCAGACCCGCAACGTGGTGGACCGCGCCGTGGAACGCGCCGCGCCGCTGCTGCGCCGGGTGTTCCCGGAGGCCGTGGACGCCGAGCTCGTCGCGCTGGACAGCGAGATCGAGCACCTGGACCAGGTGATCGGCTCCGCCGGGCTGGACGGGCGTCCGGTGACGGCCGAGGAGATCTCCTGGCTGATGCACCGGTCCTGCTCGCTGGGCCTGCCCGCGCCGCGCAACCTGCCCGCCGTGCCGGGCGCGGAGTGGGAACCCGAGGACCTGGCGTCGTTCACCGACGCCGCCGACATGTACCAGGAGCCGTACTCGCCGACCGCCACGGTCCGCGGGCGCACCGGCTCCAACGCGGGCATCACCCGGCACGTCGCCGTGCTGACCGTCGGCCAGACCCACGGCCTGCAGATCCCGGAGATCGACGACCCGTGGATCCAGCACTCCGACCGGCTGCCCGCTCCCGTCGAGTGGTCCGCGCGGATCTACGTGCGCCGCCCCGAGGACGTCGGCGGCGAGTTGCAGCGCCAGATGAACAAGGTGCGCTCGCAGGTCCGGCACTACACCGAGGAGCACGGCCTGGAGCCGCCGACCTCGCTGGCCCGCCAAGCGGGCCGGGTGCTGGAGATCGACGACGAGATGACCACCGGGTTCACCGCGCTGGCCACCCGCGTCCGCTCGTGGTGGCGGCTGGCGGTGTCCGGGCCGACCGAGCGCGACGCGCTGCGCCTCGCGCAGCAGATCCTGGACCTGTACAAGCCGAAGGTCGCCATCGAGCACCCCGAGGCGCAGTACGCGATGGCCCGCGAGTTCATCCCCGGTGAGCAGCTGGCCTCCGGCGCGTACATGCGGCGGGGTTCGGTGCTGTGGGCCGCGGCCTCGGTTCCGCAGGCCACCGCGGAGGTGGGCGACCGGCGCGGCATCCTGCTCGGCGAGACGTGCACCGCGACCCGGCGCCCGGTGGCCTGGGACCCGTGGATGGCGCAGGAGGTCCGCGACGCCTCGGGCCTGACGGCGATGGTCGCCGGTCTGGGCGGTGGCAAGTCCTTCCTCGGCGGCGGCACCGTCTACAAGACCTTGCGGGCCGGCGCGCACTGGACGCTGCTGGACCCGTCGGGGCCGCTGGCGGAGCTGTGCAAGCTCCCCGAGCTGCGGCCGTACGCGCGGCCGATCAACCTGCTCAACGCCCAGCCCGGCATCCTCAACCCGTACCGGGTGGTGGCGGAGCCGCAGCTGGAGCACTTCGTCGACGAGGACGACCCGGAGCGCAGCTGGCGCCGGGAACGCGCGCTGTCGGCCGCGACCCGGCGGCGGCTGGTGCTGGACGTGCTCACCGGCCTGCTGCCCTACGAGGTCGCGCGGCTGCCGCAGACCCGGATCGTGCTGCTGCGCGCGGTGCGGGCCGTGGGCGGCCGGCCGGACGCGCATCCGGGCATGGTCTTCGAAGCGCTGCGCCGGGACGCTTCCGAGCACCACGAGCACGCGGTGGTGGTCGCCGACTTCCTCGACGAGATCCGCGAGCGCATGTCGCTGCTCATCCCGGAGGCCGACGCCGACCCGTACTCGGAGACCCGCGAGGACCGGCTGACGGTGCTCACGATGGCGGGGCTGGCGCTGCCGAAGGACGGCGTCGGGCGCGAGCACTGGACCGACGCGGAAGCCCTCGGCGTGGAGATGCTGAACCTGGCGGCGTGGCTGACCCAGCGCTCCGTCTACGAGCGGCCGAAGGACGAGCGCAAGGGCGTCTGGATCGACGAGGCGTTCTTCCTGTCCGAGGTCCCGACGGGCCGGGTGCTGATGAACCGGTTCGCCCGCGACTCGCGGAAGTGGAACGTGCGGGTGCTGCTGTCGAGCCAGATCCCGGCGGACTTCCTGCGCATCCAGGGCTTCGTGTCGCTGCTGGACTCGGTGTTCGTCGGCAGGCTCGACGACGAGCAGGCCCAGGCGGACGCGTTGCGGTTGCTGAAGGTTCCGGTCGGCGCGGGCTATGAGCAGGTCGTCTCCGCGCTGGGGCGCAGGCCCGGACCGGCGCGCAACAGCACCGAGCGGGACCGGGCGCCGCGGCAGTTCATCTTCGGCGACGGCGCCGGCGGTGTGGAACGCATCCGCATCGACTTCGGCGGCCCGCACTTGGAGCACCTGCGCGACGCGCTGGACACCACTCCCGGCAGCCGCGAAGCCGATCTGGACCAGCGCGCGCTGCCCGGATCCGGTGGCGCGGCGAACTCCGACACCCCGCCGCGGCCGTCGCCGCCGCCGGTGCCGGAGGACGACTACTCGGACGACATCGACGGCTTCGACGAGTTCGAACTCGAAACCGTCGGCATCGGGCCGGGCGAGGAACGCGGCAACGGAACCGACCGCTCGCAGCAGCGGCCCGGTCAAGGCGGAGACGAAGTGCGGTGAGCGTGCTGCTCGCATCCACGATCATGGCGGCGGTGATCGTGGCGGTGATCTGGGCCGCGAAGCGGGCGGCGACCCGGCGGATGAGCACCGCGCGCCGCAGGGGCCGTCGTCCGGCGGTGCTGCTGGTCGGTGCGCTGGTCGCGATCCAGGCGCTGATCGGGGCACCGGTCTCGGCGCAGGGCTTGGACTGCAAGGAACCGCCGAGCCCGGAGCGCCCGCAGTCCGGCATGGTCGGCGCGATCGACCGCGCGCCCTTGGGCACGGGTGTGCCGGGCAGCCCCTACGACGAGTTCGGCTACGCCGGCCACGTCTGGCACAACTACGACCTGGGCTGCGGGCCGCAGGGCATGATGAACCCGAACGCGCTGGTCGACACGTGGCTGGGCAACGAGCTGTTCAACGTGTCCAAGAACCTCGTCGGCGCCACGAACGGGCTGCACTACGCGCTGATCAACGGCAACCTCATGGGGCCGCTGGACGACCTGATCGCCACCGGCACCGTGGCGCTCTACGACAGCGTGTTCACCCCGTGGTTCGGGGTCGCGGCGCTCGTCCTGGCGGTGCTGCTGTTCCGCTACATCTGGCAGGGCGATCTGGCCACGATCGGCAAGCGCACCATGTGGGCGTTGGCCGGGTTGTGGTTCGCCTCCGCCACCTACCTCACTCCGATGATCTACACGCACGCCTTGGACGAGGTCGTGATCACCGGGACTTCCGTGGTGCAGTCCGGGTTCCTGCAACAGGTCGGTGTGGGCGACGCGACCAACTCGTTGCCGACGGAGCTGCACAAGCAGGTGGTCTACAACAACTGGCTGCGCGGTGAGTTCGGGGCGCCGGACGCGCCGGAGGCCGAGCGGTTCGGCCCGCAGCTGCTGCGCGCCCAGGCGTGGACGAAGCAGGAGGTCGAGGCGAACGCCGACAAGGGCCCGGCGACGCCGAAGACCGACGCGTTCACCGACGTCGCGAGCCAGTTGCAGAGCACCAGCGCCTACGGCTACTTCCAGGGCAAGGACGGCAGCCGGGTCGGGGCCGCGATGCTGTCGCTGGTGCAGGGCCTCGCGTTCGCCTCGTTCCAGCTGATGGCGAAGGCCGCGATCCTGCTGGCGCAGGTGTTGCTGCGGGTGCTGATCCTCGCGGGGCCGCTGATCGGCTTGGTGGCGTTGCTGAACCACCAGATCCTGCGCGCGGTCGGGCGGATCGCCGGTGCGGCGATGCTGAACGTGCTGGTGATCGCCGCGATGGCCGGGCTGCACACCTGGGTGCTGATGTGGATCTTCAACGGACCGACGCCGTTCGACGTGCTCCTCCAGATCCTGCTGGCGGGGCTGGTGACGGTCGTGTTCATCATGATCGGCAAGCCGGTGCGCCGGATGGGCCAGATGGTGCAGCTCTCGGTCGGCGGCACCGGTGGCGTGGCGCAGGCTTCGCGCGGCGTGTTCGGCCGGTTCCGCGGGAGCAGGCCCGCCGACGACCCGAGCGGTGACTTCTGGGAGCAGGTGCGTGAGTCCGATCCGGACGCCCCGCCGCCGGACCCCGCTGGTCAGCGCGGCCGGTGGCAGACCCGCCCGGAGGCCGATCACCAGGCGATGTCGGCCACGGCGCAGCGGCTCGACCGGCAAGGGGGGCCGTGGGCGGCGTTGCCCGGCAGCGGCGCACCCACCGGCGGCGGCATGGGTTCGCCCGCGCTGCCCGCGTCCGGCCCCGCGGGGGAGCGGCGACCGGGCGGTCCGGCCGCGGCGTTGCCGGAGGGCAGGGCCAGCCGCGTGGTGGACACGGCTCCGGTCTCCGACACCCAGTGGGATCGGCGGGAGGAGGAGCCGGTGCTGGTGCCGTCCCTGTCGGACCACGCGCCGATGCCCGCCCCGGCCGAAGCGACCGCGCCGCGCCGCGCCGACATGGAAGTAGTCGCGGGCAAGCCGGTGTACGTCGTGTACCGGCCGTCGCGCGGACTGGAGGTGGCCGATGAGGACTGACCGGCCGCAGTGGACTGAGACGTCCGTGCGGGATGGCTTGCGCAGCGGGCCGGGTACCGGTTGCTCGAGCCGGTCGCTGCTCAGCGGCTCCGCCGCCGGCGAGACGCCGGTCGAAGACCATTCCGCAAGGACCACGCAACGGCGAGAGCGGGCCGGACGGGTGCGAACCCGGCCGGCGGGGTGAAGGAGAACGGGCCATGCCGATCCGGACGCATCGGGGGCGCGCCGCGGTCTACCGGAGGCTGTGGGGCTGGCCGCTGCGGTCGCCGAAGCACTTGGTGACCGCGGTGATCGTGCTCGCGGCAGCCGCGACGATCATCGGGCTCATGCTGCCCGAGCCCCTGCCTGCGCGGAACTACCGCGACCAGTCGCAGGGAACCGAGCAGTACGAGGCGGCCCCCGCGTCGCCGACTCGCACGCCCGCGCCTCCGACGTTCTCGGTGCCCGACACCCCGCCGCCGCCCGCGCCCGCCGACCCCGCCGGGCTGAAGGTCGTCGAGGCCTGGGGCAAGAAGTGGGCGACGCACCCGCCGGGCACCGCCTCGGCGCAGTGGGTCGAGGGCCTGCGCCCGTACACCACCGACGAGTTCATCACCGAGATGGCCTCGGTGGACCCCGCGAACGTGCCGTCGACGGCGATCACCGGACCGCCGCAGCCGTTGCGTTCCACCACCAACGCGATGAGCGCCCGGTTGTCGACCGATGCCGGCGACATCGAAGTAGATCTGATGAGAACCCCGCAGGGATGGCGCGTCTCCGGCTACAACAAGGTGAGCTGACATGCGAAAACTCTTGGTGGCGGTCGTGGTGTTGTCCGGCTTCGCCGGACTGGTCGGACTGGGCGCGTTCGTGATCGTGCTCTCCGGCATGCAGGGCGCGCAGAGCTGGTCGGGGTGCAGCGCGGGCCTGGGCCCGTCGGGCGACGGGAGGGGCCGCGGCGAGAGCGACGCGAGCAGCCTCGACCAGGAGTCCGTGGCCATCGCCAAGGAGATCATCAAGATCGGCAAGGAGCGCAACCTGCCGCCGCGCGCGTGGCAGGTCGCGATCCAGGCGGGCAAGACCGAGTCGAACCTGGCGAACCTGACCCACGGCGACCGCGACTCGCTGGGCATCTTCCAGATGCGGCCCTCCATGGGCTGGGGCAGCGTCGCGCAGGTCACCGACGTGCAGTACCAGATCAACAAGTTCTACGACGTGCTGCTGGAAGTCCCCGACTGGGAAGGGCTGCAGCCGGGCACCGCCGCGCAGCGCGTGGAGCGCTCCGCCTACCCGCTGCGCTACCACGAGTGGGAGCCGATGGCCGCGCACCTGGTCAGCGTCGAAGGCCAGGTCTCCGGGTTCAGCGGCTGCGAGGACCTGCCCTCGGCGGGCGTGCTCGCCACCAAGGCGATCTCCTTCGCCGACCAGCAGATCGGCAAGCCCTACGTGTGGGGCGCGGCCGGACCGAGTTCGTTCGACTGCTCCGGGCTCACCCAGATGGCCTGGAAGGAGTCCGGAGTGCACATCCCGAAGTACTCGCGGTCCCAGTACACCGACGGCGGGGCGCACATCCCGCTGGCGCAGGCCCAGCCCGGCGACCTCGTGTTCTGGGGCGCGGGCCGGGAACCTGGGGCGATCCACCACGTCGCGCTGTACTTGGGCGACAACCAGATCCTGCACGCGCCGCAGCCCGGTGAATCGGTGGAGCGCACCGAGATGTGGGACGGCGGTGAGCTGCTGCCGACGGTGGTCCGGCCCGGCGGTGACGCCCCGGCGCCGCCGCAGGTCGCTCCGCAGCAGCCCTCGATCCAGCCGGTTCCGCCGAGCACCGGGGAACCCGTCGGCGTGCTGCCCGCGCCCGGCCCGGCCGGGTCGCAGCCGGCCGGTCACCCGGTGCGACAGCCGGTGTAGCCGGTACCGGGCAACCGGATCAGCACCGTCCGGCGCGGTGCGACACGGGCAGCGCGGAAGGTTCGGACCGCTGATCGAGGCGGTTCGCTGTGGCAATCTTGGGCGGGGCCGTCCGATGGCCCGACCTGGCGGCGCAGCGGGTCCGCGGCCCGTTCCGCCGCGTGCGCAGGACGAGCACCGCCGTGGCGGTGCGGATCCCGCGGCGCCCTACACCGGGAGGAAGCATGTTCACCCCAGACCCCATTCCGAGGCGTTCCGCACCTCCGGCGTCGAGCACGCCCCTGGGTGACTATCTGTCCCGCGCCGGGCACGGGGTCGACTCCGGGTACGCGGTGCTGCCCCGTTCGCTGGCGGAGTCGATGCCGCTGCCGTGGCAGCAGCACATGCGCCACTTGCTCGCCGAGTTCCACCAGGCCTTCGGACACCTGCAGTGGCCGGTGTACCGGGTGGTGCCGTCCCGGTACGAGCGGTTGGTGGACCTCGACGACGACCAGCTCGCCGAGGTGGGCTGCACCGTGGAGGTCGGCGACAACGGTGAGCTGGAGTACCGGATGCGCGACGGCCGCCGCATCGAGAACCCGGAGAGCCAGCAGGTCCTCGTGTCCTGCCTGGACCCCATTCCCCGCAGGCAGCCGGACGGCCGCCCGCCCGCGCCGGGAGCACCGCCGCCGCCCGCGTGGTGAGCGGCGGTCGCCGCGGGTGATCACCGGTGTGAACCGTCCGGCGGCGTGACATGAGGCGGTCTCCCGTGCGAGGCTCGGAGCATGGCCCGCGAAGGTTGGTACTTCTGCTTGAAGCACCAGCAGGTCGAGCCCGCTGCGGGATGCCGCGCCGCCGACCGGCTGGGGCCCTACCCTGATCGCGCCACGGCCGAGCACGCTCTGGAACTCGCCAAGGAGCGCACCGACGCGGCCGACGAGGCCGATCGGCGCTGGGCCGAGGAGGACTGAGCTCCGATGGCGACGGCACAGGTACCACGAGGTGGCACCGATGCCGTCGCAGCAACCCGGCTGGGTGCCGGGCCGCCGCCACACCCCCGCCGCCCCGCGGACGGACTGTGCGATTTCGCCGCCGTGCGCAAGGATTTCAGCCTTCCCGCCGAGTTCCCCACCGCCGCGCTGACGGAGGTGGAGCAGACCGTCGCGCAACCCGTGTTCGAGGCGGCCAGGGTGGACGCGACGGAGTTGCCGCTGGTCACGGTCGACCCGGTGGGCGCGAAGGACCTCGATCAAGCGGTGCTGCTGACCCGTCGGGGCACCGGGTTCCGCGTCGAGTACGCGATCGCGGACGTGGCCGCGTACGTGCGCCCTGGCGGCCCGTTGGACGCGGAGGTGCGGCGCCGCGGCCAGACCTTGTACCTGCCTGACGGGAACGTGCCGCTGCACCCGACGCTGTTATCGGAGGGCGCGGCGAGTCTGCTGCCCGATCAGGTGCGGCCCGCGGTGCTGTGGACGATCGACCTGGACTCGGACGGGCTGGCGGTGCGCACACGGGTGCGGCGGGCGCTGGTGCGCTCGGTCGCGCAGCTCGACTACGAGGGCGTGCAGCGCGCGCTGCGGGCGGGCCTCGCGCACCCGTCGATCGCGCTGCTGCCGGTGATCGGGAGGTTGCGCCGGGCGCAGGCGTTGCGGCGCGGCGCGATCGAACTGGGCCTGCCGGAGCAGCAGGTGGAGGCCGACGAGTCCGGCGGCTGGCGGGTCGCGCTGCGGCCACGGCTGGTCGTGGAGGAGTGGAACGCGGAGATCTCCCTGCTCACCGGCATGTGCGCGGCCGAGATGATGCTGGAGGCCGGCATCGGGATCTTGCGCACCGTGCCTGATCCGGAGCCGCCGACGGTGGCGGCGCTGCGGCGCTCCGCGGCCCGGCTGGGCGTGGAGTGGCCGGAGGACCTGCCGCCGGCGGAGGCGCTGGCGGGGCTCGACCCGGTTCGGCCGGAGGCGCTGGCGGTGCACGTCGCGGCGACGCGGCTGCTGCGCGGAGCGGGCTACACCTCGTTCGAGTCGACCGCCCCGTCGAAACCGCGCCACGCCGGGATCGGCGCCCCGTACGCGCACGTGACGGCTCCGCTGCGGCGGTTGGTGGATCGGTACGGCGCCGAGGTGTGCCTGGCGGTGGGCGAGGGCCGCGAAGTACCGGCATGGGTCCGGGAGGCGCTGCCCGCGCTGCCCTCCGCGATGGGCTCCTCGGACCGGGTGGCGACCCAGGTGGAGCGGGCGTGCCTCGCGCAGGCCCAGGCGTGGTCGCTGGCGAACCGGGTGGGTTCGGTGTTCCCCGCGACGGTGCTGCGGACGGGTTCCGGCGACGGCGAGGTCTTCATCCCGGAGCCGCCCGTGATCGCGCGGTGCGCCGGCGACGACCTCACCGAGGGCCAGCGCATCCAGGTCCGCCTCACCCGCGCGGACCCGCACCGCCGCGAAGTCGACTTCACGAAGGCGTGACCTCCGCCGGAACCTGCCTTCGGTCTTGTGCCGCGTGGCGGGCGGGTGGCGGAACCGCAGCGGCCTGCTCGCCGCGACGCGCCGTCCCGTGCGCGGCGAAATCGCCGTCCTCGCGAGGAACCCGCGGCGGTGCCCGTTGCTCGCGTGGTCGCCGCTCCGCGGCTTCGCCGCTGACGGGACGACGACCACGCGCACGCCGGAACGGGAGGTCGAAGACGGGCTCTGAGGTTCCGCTCCCCGCACCGCTACGCGGAACGAGTTCGAAGACGGGTTCTGAGAGGCTTGTTCAGTGGGGGGAAGCACAGGGGGCTCGTCTAGCGCGGGCTCCGGTGGATGCGGATCGTGGAAGGGCAGCGTCGCAACGTGACAACGAGGAGGCCCAGCGTGGCTGAGGTGCGCGAGATGACCGTCGGTGTGCTCGGAGGCACCGGCGCACAGGGCAAGGGCCTGGCGATCAGGTGGGCGGCGGCCGGGCTGCGCGTGGTGGTCGGCTCGCGCAAGGCCGAACGCGCCCAGGCCGCGGCGCGGGAGATCGCCGAGACCGCCGACGGGCAGGTCACCGGGGAGGACAACGCGGGTTGCGCCGCCGCGGCCGACGTCGTCCTGGCCGCGTTGCCGTGGGACGCGCACGCGGACACCTTGGGAGCGTTGCGCGAGCAGCTGGCGGGCAAGATCGTCATCGATTGCGTGAACCCGCTCGGGTTCGACAAGCAGGGCCCGTTCGCGCTGGCCGTGCCGGAGGGCAGCGCAGCTCAGCAGGCCGCCGCGCTGCTGCCGGACTCGCGGGTGACCGCGGCGTTCCACCACGTCTCGGCGGTGACCTTGGCGGACCTGTCCGTCGAGCACGTCGACTTGGACGTGCTGGTGCTCGGCGATGACCGCGAGGCCACCGACGTGGTGCGCGAACTCGCCGGCGCGATCCCCGGTGTGCGCGGCATCTTCGGTGGCCGGTTGCGCAACGCGCACCAGGTGGAGGCGCTCACGGCGAACCTCATCGCGATCAACCGCCGCTACAAGGCGCACGCCGGCGTGCGGGTCACCGACGTGTGAGCTCGCGTTCCCGCGGGGCACCCTCGCGGGAGGAGCCGCGGCCTGGAGGAGGGACTCGCATGGTGCGGCAGCAGACCCAGTTGCCGTCGGAGGCGACGAGCTGGACCGACGACGAGCGGGAACGCGCCAGCCAGCTGCTCGACGGCCACGCCACCGTGGTCAACGTGCGCAAGCAGGGGCCGCACCGGCATCTGGTGCCGTGGCTGCAGCGGCAGGGGCTGCTGACCTACGTCGGCCACTCCGGTCCGCGGCACTCGTGGGCGGCCTCCGAGTTCGCGAGTCCGTTCGTGCGGGAGGCGAAGGCGGACCGGGAGGCGATGGTCCGCCACTACGAGCAGTGGCTGGACCAGCAGCCCGACCTCGTGCGCAGGCTGCGCGAGGGCGAGCTGAGCGGCCGGGCCCTCGGCTGCTGGTGCGCCCCGGAGATCTGCCACGCCGACGTCCTCGCCCACCGCGCCGATTGACGGCACAGGGGTGAACGGACCGTTCGTCCGATGCGATGGGACGAACGGTCCGTTCACTCCCCACCGGAGCGCGAGACCGACGCCGTGAGACCGACGCCGTGAGACCGGCTCCGCCGGGGATCGGGTGAACGGACCGTTCGCCCAACGAGAGGGGACGAACGGTCCGTTCACTCCCCACCGTCAGTTGAAGGAGTGTTCGGCGGCGGGGAAGGAGCCGCCGCGGACTTCGTCGGCGAAGCGGCCCGCGGCGTCGGCGAGGACGCCGCCCAGGTCGGCGTAGCGCTTCACGAAGCGGGCGGTGCGCCCGGTGTTCATGCCCGCCATGTCCGTCCACACCAGCACTTGCCCGTCGGTGTCCGGCCCGGCCCCGATGCCGACGGTGGGGATCCGCAGTTCGGCGGTGACGTGCTTGGCCGCCTCGGCCGGAACCATCTCCAGCACGACCGCGAACGCACCGGCCTCCTGCAGCGCCTGCGCGTCGGCGAGCAGTTCCGCGGCCTGGTCGCCCCGGCCCTGCACCCGGTAGCCGCCGAGCCCGTGCTCGCTCTGCGGCGTGAACCCGATGTGCCCCATCACCGGGATCCCGGCGGACACGAGCGCTTCGACCTGCGCGGCGTAGCGCCGTCCGCCTTCGAGCTTCACCGCGTGCGCGCGGCCTTCCTTCATGAAGCGGGCAGCGGTCGCCAGCGCCTGCTCCGGGGAGCCCTGGTAGGAGCCGAATGGCAGGTCGGCGACGACCAGGGCGTGTTCGGCGGCGCCGGTGACGGCGCGGACCAGCGGCAGCAGTTCGTCCACGGTCACCGGTAGCGAGGACTCGTAGCCGTAGACGTTGTTGGCCGCCGAGTCGCCGACCAGCAGCACCGGGATCCCGGCCTGGTCGAAGATCCGCGCGGTGTACATGTCGTAGGAGGTGAGCATCGGCCAGTTCTCGCCGCGCTCCTTGAGCTGTTGCAGGTGGGGGATGCGAACGCGGCGCCGGGCGGGAGTGCTCCCGTACGGGGCGGCGGTCTCGCTCTGGGCAGGCTGCGAAGAGTGTGCAGCAGTCATCTTTGACCGTCCCTTTCCTCAAGGCCCGCACTGCGGGTCCCTGGGCGTTATGCGACGTCTTGCGCTTGCCAGGGTCGCACGCCCCGGCGCCGCCCAGGAGCCCTCGACGACACACGTCACAGCTCGGCGGAGGCCGCCGGGGCGGCTGCGAGACCGGTGTTGCATCGATGCATCGGCGTTGCGCCCAGTGGAGCCAGGTGGTGGCAACCGAACGCAGCAGGCAGCGGCGTCCGTACGCACCTTCAGCCCAGCGCGTTGGGCCCTCCGGGTCAAGTCAAGATCATCTACTGGACCTGGTTCGGGCATTTTGCCTAGCCTGATCGCGTTGCAACGCACCAAAGAGGGAGCAGCATGACCGCGGCCAAAGAAGCTCCAGACATCTTGTCCCCGGAATTCGCCATCGATCCGAACCCGTCCTACCAAGTGCTGCGAGATGATTTCCCCCTGCTCTGGCACGAAGCGACCCAGAGCTACATCGTGTCGCGCTACGCGGACGTGAAGCGGGCGTTCCGCGAACCGGTCTTCACCACTCAGAACTACGACTGGCAGCTCGAACCCGTGCACGGCCGCACCATCCTGCAGCTGGACGGCAGGGAGCACGCCGTCCGCCGCGCGCTGGTCGCTCCGGCGTTCCGCGGCAGCGAACTGCACGAGAAGTTCCTGCCGGTGATCGAGCGGAACTCCCGGGCGTTGATCGACCGGTTCCGCGGCACCGGGAGCGTGGACCTCGTCGCCGACTACGCGACCAAGTTCCCGATCAACGTGATCGCCGACATGCTGGGGCTGCGGGAGGAGGATCGCGGCCGGTTCCAGGGCTGGTACACGGCGATCATCGCGTTCCTCGGCAACCTGAGCCAGGACCCGGACGTCGTCGAGGCGGGCGTGCGGACCCGCACCGAGTTCGCCGAGTACATGATCCCGGTGATCCAGGACCGCCGCGCGAACCTGGGCGACGACCTGCTCTCCACGTTGTGCACCGCGGAGATCGACGGCACCCAGATGAGCGACGAGGACATCAAGGCGTTCTGCAGCCTGCTGCTCGCCGCGGGCGGGGAGACCACGGACAAGGCCATCGCAGCCCTGTTCCTGAACCTGCTGCAGCACCCGGACCAGTTCGCCGCGGTGCAGGCCGACCGCGATCTGATCCCGCAGGCCTTCGCCGAGACGCTGCGCTTCTCCCCGCCGGTGCACATGATCATGCGCCAGCCCGCGGAGGACGTTGAGCTCAGCGGTGGCGTGGTGCCCAAGGGCAGCACGGTGACCTGCCTGATCGGGGCGGCGAACCGGGACGACGGGCACTACTCGCACCCGGACCGCTTCGACGTGTTCCGGGAGGACCTGCCCGCGCGCACGGCGTTCACGGCCGCCGCAGACCACCTCTCGTTCGCCCTGGGCAGGCATTTCTGCGTCGGCGCCCTGCTGGCGAAGTCCGAGATCGAGGTCGGCATCAACGACCTGCTCGACGCGATGCCGGACGCCGAGTTGGCCCCCGGCTTCGACCCCGTCGAACAGGGCGTGTTCACCCGAGGCCCGCAATCGGTCCCGGTCCGCTTCACCCCCAACTGACCGAAGCCCCAACACCGGCGAAGCCTGCCTCGAAGCGAAGCCGTGCAGTAGGGCGGGCGGAGCCACGCCTGCCTTGCGGCCGTAGGCCGTGCTTGTATGCGCGAAGCGCATGGCCCACGTCGAAAAGCCGGTCACCGGCGGGTTCTGAGCGGTCTTCTCGCGAGGACAGCAATTTTGCGTGTGGGGAGCCACTCGGAAAATTGATCCCGCAGCGAGAAGACCGCTCAGGTTCCGCTACCCGCCCCCTACGCAGAACGACCGGCTCAAGACCCGACCGTGTAACTAGGGCTGAACTGCACCGGTAGTGCGGCGAGCCCGCGCATCCACACCGAGGGCAGCCACACCAGCGCGTCCGGGTTGGCGGCGAGCGCCACGTCCGGCAGCCGGTCCAGCAGCACTTCGATGGCGATGCGGGAGATCACCGCGCCGATCTCGGGGCCGGGGTGCGGGCAGCCGTGCTCGCCGTGCCCGAAGGACATGTGCGCGTTGTTGCCGATGGAGTCGGAGTACGCGTCCGGCCGCACCTGCGGGTCGGTGTTGGCGGCGGCGAAACCGAGCACCAGCATGTCGCCGGTGTGGATGCGCTGACCGCCGAGCTCCGTCTCGCGGGAGGCGAACCGGCCGATGAAGTTCTGCGTCGGCGTGTCCTCCCAGAGCACCTCGTTGAGCGCCTGGCCGATGGAGCGGCGACCGCCGGCGAGCGTGACCGCGAAGCGCTCGTCGGTGAGCATCAGCCGGATCGCGTTGCCGATCCAGTACGCCACCGGCTGCTGCGCCGCGGTGAGCACCACCAGGAGGTCCTGCAGGATCTCTTCCTCGGTCATGCCCGCCGGGTGCACCAGCAGCCGCGAGGGCAGGTCCGCCCCGGGGTTCTCCTTCTTGCGCTGCACCAGCCGCTGCATCCGCTCCTGGATGCGCTGGTAGGCGCCGACCCCGTCGTCGCTGGCGACGGTGTCGGTGAGGTCCTGGCCCAGCTGCGCGGCCTCGTCGTCACCGAGCCCGTACAGCCGCGCCATCACGCGCAGCGGCATCGGGTGCGCGAACTGCGCCATCAGGTCGGCTTCGCCGGTGCCCGCGAACGAGTCGATCAGCTCGTCGGCGATCTGCTCGCAGATGCCGCGCAGCTCGAACTGGTCGACTTCGTCGAGGGAGTCGCCGATGGCTCCGGTGCGACGCTGGTGCTCGGCGCCCTCGGTGAACATCAGCGAGGGCTGGTAGCCGACGAACGCCATCAGGCCCCAGTTCTCCGGTACGCGGTCCCACGCGTTCCAGCGCCGGGTGTCGCGCGCGAACAGCTCCGGGTTGCTCTCCACCTGGTGGATCTCCCGGTAGCCGAGCACGAGCCAGGCGGGCACGTCGCCTTCGAGCCGCACCGGTGCGACCGGGCCGTACTCGTTGCGCATCTGCCGGTACAGCTGCGCCGGGTTCTGCTGGAACCGCGGGCCGTGCATGGCGATGGGTTCCTTGCCCATCGGGCAGCCCTGGGTGGTGGGATCGGTGGTCGGCCAGATGTCTGGATTGGTCATAGGGAATGAAGCTCCCGAGTTTCCGTTCGGACAGGGAGTAACGACCTGGCGACCGATGCACATCCGGACGCGGTGTCGGCCGGGTCCGGCTGCGGTCGGATCACCGGATGTCGCCAGGTGACGTCGGCACGCCCGGCCGCTGGCGGCGCGGAATCGTTGCCGACGACGGATGACGGCATCCCGGCGGGTCACCAGGAAGCAGGCGGGCGACCGGGGAGGCCGCCCGCCTGGTGACGGCGGGCGGGCCCGTCGTCGCATGTCTCTCTAGTCGCCGATGATGTAGCTGGGGCTGAATTCGACGGGCAGGGCCAGCAGCCCGCGCATCCACACCGAGGGCACCCACTCCAACTGGTTCGGCGGTACCGACAGCCCGACGTCGGGCAGCCGGTCCAGCAGCACCTCGATGGCGGCGCGGGCCATCGTCTCGGCCAGCTGCGGTGCCGGGTAGGGGCAGCCGCGGTCACCGGTGCCGAAGGACAGGAACGCGTTGTTGCCGATGGAGTCCGCGTAGGACTCCGGTCGTATCCGCGGGTCGGTGTTGCCCGCCGCGAGTCCCAGCACGAGCATGTCCCCGGCTCGGATCTGCCGGTCGCCGAGTTCGGTGTCCCGGGTGGCGAACCGGCCGATGTAGTTCTGGGTGGGGGTGTCCTCCCAGAGCACTTCGTTGAGCGCGTGCCCGACCGAACGCCGCCCCCCGGTGAGGGTGACGGCGAAGCGCTCGTCGGTGAGCATCAGCCGGAGCGCGTTGCCGATCCAATGAGCCACCGTCTGCTGCCCCGCGGTCAGGGCCGTGACGAGGTCCTGGGTGAGCGCTTCCTCGGGCAGCTCCGGGCCGCCCTCCAGCCACCGGCTGGTGAGGTCCGGTCCCGGCAGTTCCCGCTTGCGCCGGATCAACCGCCGGATCCGGTTCACGATGCGCTGGTGCGCAGCCGAGCTGTCGCCGTCTCCCACCGAAGCGACCAAGTCCTCGAGCAGGATCGGGGAGTCGTCCCGCGGCACTCCGCACACCCACGCCAGCACGAACAGCGGGAGTTGGTATGCGAACTGCGAGATGAGGTCCGCCGAACCGGTGGTCGCGAACCCGTCGATCAACCGATCGGCGGTGGTCTCGCAGTACCTCTGCAGCTCGAACTGGTCGATGACGCCGAGCGCGTCTCCGAAGATCCCGATCCGGTGCCGGTACTCGTCGCCTTCCGCGAACGCCATCGTCGGCTGGTACCGCACGAAGGGGTTCAGCGACCAGTCCTGCGGGACCTGGTCCCACGCGTTCCAGCGCCTGGAGTCGCGGGCGAACAGGTCCGGATTGCCGCAGACCTGGTTGATCTCGCGGTAATCACCGACGAACCAGGCGTGCACGCCGCCTTCGAGCACGATCGGGGCGACCGGGCCGTACTGCGCCCGAATCGCCCGGTACAGCTCGGCCGGGTCCTGGTGGAACCGGGGCCCGAACAGTTCGATCGCGTCGGTCCGGATCCGGCGGGCCTCCTGGTCGCTCTGCGGCCAGGCTTCGGTGATGGGATCGGGCGAACTCACGATCTGGCCCCCTGCGGGGCCGTGGCCAGCGCGTAGAGGTGGTTCACCAGGGTGATCAGCACGTGCTTGCTGGACGCGCGGTCCCGCGCGTCGCAGTCGATCAGCGGGATGTCCTCCGGCAGCGACAACGCGTTGCGCACGTCCTCGAGGGGGTGGTCCTGGGCGTCGAAGTTGTTGCGCGCGACGATGAACGGCATCCCGTGGTGTTCGAGCCGGTCGATGGCGTACCAGGAGTCCTCCAGCCGCCGGGTGTCGACGAGCACGACGGCGCCCAGCGTTCCGGAGAACAACCGGTCCCACAGGAACCAGAACCGCTGCTGACCGGGCGCGCCGAACAGGTACAGCACCCGCTCGGCGTCGAGGCTGATGCGGCCGAAGTCGAACGCGACCGTCGTCGTGGTCTTCTCCCGGACCGCGCTGGCGTCGTCGACGCCGAGGCTCGCCTGGGTCATGGTCTCTTCGGTGCTCAGCGGACGGATCTCGCTGACCGACCGGACCATGGTGGTCTTGCCCACCCCGAAGCCGCCCACGATGACGATCTTGAGCCCGTCGCTGGCGGTGCTGCGCAGCGGTGCGCTCGTGGGGTCAGAGGTTGTGGAGTCCAACGAGAACCTGCTTCAAGATGTCGGGATCGGGCAGTTGCGCCTTCTTGCTCGCCGGCGCGGAAGTGGGGTGTCGTGCGGTGATCCGGTTCGTGTCGAGCAGGTCGCAGAGCAGGATCTTCACCACTCCGACGGGCATGCCCAGGTGCGAGGAGATCTCCACGACCGCCATCGGTTGCCTGCACAGCTGCAGGATCCGGATGTGCTCGGACTGCATGCCCGGCGCCGGGTCGCACTCGCTGACGATGAGCGTGACCAGGTCCAGGGATTCTTCGTCCGTGCTGCTGCGTCCCCCGGTGACGGTGTAGAGCCGGTCCGGATCTTCGTTGTCGAGGGGCCGCCAGATCATGACAACCCGCTCGGCTGGGCTTGGCGGGGCGGAGCGCTGAGGTACTCGCCGATCTGCTCGACGAGCTCGTTCATGTTGTGCCCGATGACGCCGACGTCGGAGTCCTCGTCGGCGAGCACGGCCAGGTGCGCGCCTTCACCGGCTTCGACGATGAACAGCAGGCCGCCGTGGAACTCGGTCATGGACTGCCGGACACCGCCGCTGCCGTCGCCGAATTCGACGGACGCCCCGTAGGAGAGGCTCTGGATGCCGGAGGCGATCGCGGCGAGCTGGTCGGCCTGGTCGATGGTCAGCCCCGGGGAGTGGCAGACCTTCAGCCCGTCCTTGGACAGCACGACGGCGTGCTTGGCGCCAGGAGTGCGTCCCAGCAGGTTCTCCAGCAACCAGTCGAGATTGTGGTCGTTGGTCATCAGGGTTTCGGGGTACCCGCGTGGCCGGGTGGCCCCTGCCTCCATTCTTTCTCGTCGGCAGACTTGTCAGCGCGCGTCGTCGGACTGCGAGCCGTCGCTGGGTCGGCTCGCCTGCCGGAACGCGCCGAATCGGGCGCCCGCGTTCGGTCGGGGCCGTGCGGGTGCGGGTGGTTGCTGCTGGGTGTTGTCGTCGTCGGAGCCGGACACCAACGACGGGGACGCCGCGGCCAGCGTTTCGCCGCGGCGGCGCTTCGGGAGGTTCTGCAAGGTCGCCTCCGAGTTCTCGGCGGGTGCCGCGGGCTTCTCGTTGAGGTCCTGCCGGGTGAGCGTGCCGGTCGCGGTGGCGGTACCCGCCGACGTCACCGAGCTGAGCTGCGCGGGCTGCGCCGCGCCCACGGTGCGGCTCGGGAGGGTGAACTCCTCCTGCTTGCGCGGCTGGGTGATCAGCTTGCGCGGGATCATCACGACGACTCCGGTGCCGCCGCGCGAGGACGGCCGGAACGACACGGTCAGCCCGTGCTTCCTGGCGAGGCAGCCGACGACGGCGAGGCCGAGCCGGGTGCCGTTGAGCGTGGTGAGGTCCAGGGGTTCGGTGCCGACGGCGTGCACGGCGCGCTTCATCGCCGCTTCGCTCATGACCAGGCCGCCGTCTTCGATCGTGACGATGACGCCGGAGTGGACTTCCTCCACGTAGACGTGCGCGAGTTCGGACGGCGGGGAGAAGCTGGTGGCGTTGTCCATCAGCTCGGCCAGCGCGTGCATGACGCCTTCGGCGGCGTAGCCGACGATGGCGACGGTGCTGGTGGAGTGCAGCCGGACCCGCTTGTAGGCGGCGATGCGGCCGACGGAGCCGCGCAGGATGCTCTCCATCTTGATCGGCTTGGTCCAGCGGCGGCCGGACCGGGCGCCGGTGAGCACCGCGATGCTGTCCGCGAGGCGACCGGCCTGCGCGGTGGTGTGGTCGAGTTCGAGCAGGTCGCCCAGCACCGATTCGTCGTGGCGCTCCTCCATTTCGCGGAGGCTGGCGAGCATGTTCGTCGACAGCGCCTGCATCCGGCCCGCGGCGTTGGCGCAGGCGAGCATGGCGGCGGCGCGGGCGCGTTCACCCTGGCCGATCTCCTGGCCGAGGGCGCGCAGGATGCGCTGGTGCGTGGGATTGCGCGGGTGGTCGATCTCGCCGAGCGCGGTGTCCACGGAGGATCCGGCGCGCAGCCGGGTGACCAGTGCGGGGAGGGTTTCGTCGGCGAGCTTCGCCGTGGCACCGTCGGCCTTCTCGGCGCGGGTGCGGTAGAAGGTGGCGTTCTGCAGGCCCCAGCTGGCTAACGCGAACGCGATGCTGATCAGGGCTGCGGCGATGCCGGTGCTCCAGGCGACGAGCACGGTGGCCGAGTCGGGGCTCGCGACGGCGGCCCAGGTGCTCAGCGCCGCGGTCACGACCCCGGAGATCAGCAATACCAGCAGGGCTCGGGCCAGGTGGCGGCGTTTGGCCGCGGATTGGGTGTGGGTGGGTGCTGACATCAATCAGGTCCTCGTCGCGGTCGGTGGCACTGGCCTGCGCACCGCGGGCCCTCGGCGGTGCGGCGGGGGAGTCGGGCGGGGAGGTTTTCGGACGGGCCGACACCCGGCCACCCCTGATTCGACTTGCTCGGTGAAATCCCGCTGATCTCCCCTGGGCTCGCGATGCTACTCACTCTCCGGGGGCTGAAAACACCGGTAGGTGATCTCGGCTGGTGGAGTGCGTGTCCCGGTTGTGGGCGCGGTGCATTGCGGGCAGCGATCGTCATTCCACCGGGTATCGGGATGCGCGACTTCCGGGTGATTTCGGTTCCGCATCCGGTGCTCAGCCGATCCATGGCCGCGCGATCCGGTCGTAAGTGCCGTCGTGCTTGCGCAGGTGCAGCCACTCGTTCACGAACTGCTGGAAGACGACGTCACCGCGCGGCAGCAGATATGCCTTCTCGGAGAACGTGAACGGTTGGTCCGGGTGCACCGCGCAGAGTTCGGGGTGTTGCCGCGCCTGCCATTTGGTCTCCGCGCCGTCAGTGATCATGAGATCGGCTCGGCCGCTGCGGATCTCCTCGAAAATCGTGTTGTTGTCGGGATGCGGAACGATCTCCGCGCGGTGCAACTTCTCGCGTGCGAACTTTTCGTTGGTGCCGCCGGGGTTGACCACGGCGCGCACGCCGGGGCGGTCGATCTGCTCCAGCGTCAGGAATCGCGCGGCGTTCTCGCACCGGGTGATCGGCGTCTTGCCGTCGACGACGTACGCGTCGCTGAAGAACGCCTCCTTCGCGCGTTTCAACGTCACCGACACGCCGCCAGCCGCGATGTCGCACCGCTGCGCGAAATCCTCGCTCAGCGACTCCCACGTGGTCGCGACGATGGTGGCGCGCACGCCGAGTTCGGCGGCCAGGTCGCGCGCCATGTCGATGTCGATGCCGCTCCAGGCGCCGTTCGCGTCGCGATAGGTGAAAGGCCGGTAGTCCCCGGTGCTGCACACCCGCAGTTCGCCGCGCTCGGCAATGGCGTCCATCGTGGACCGAAGTCCCTGCCCGGTGGTGCTTTCCTTCGCGGCGTCACCGGATTCCGGGGCGGCGCCGGATTCGGTGCTCGAATCCGCGCATCCGGTGGCGAATGACGCGGTCAGCGCGGCGAGCACGACACCCGACGCCGTGGTTCTCCACCCCATGTGTTCCCTCCCGGCAACGCCGAAACGATCCGGCGTGCGGCGAGACTATCCGAAGCGCTGGCCCATTCGTCCACCAAGATCGGTCCAGTGGGTGATTCACGTACTGCTCCACTTCCCGCAACTCCTGCGCCCGGCGGGATTTCCGGCATCCGAGATGCGCGGCCGAGCGCGGTCACCGCCCGAGCGGGTTCAGGAACCCCTGCCACACCCGAAGTTGAAGCTGAGATGACCACCGCCCGGATCCTCGGAGTCCCGGACGTCGATGCCGCGCCCGGTGATCCGCGCTTCGAGGTAGCTGTTGTTCCGCGGTCCGCTGCAGCCGCTCTTGAACCAGGTGGTCCGCGTTCGTCGTCAACCACGTTCTGCGATGAGCGCGCGAGTTTCGTCGGGCCCGAGGGCGACCGCGCGAAGTCGGTGGGACAGGCGCGCGCACTCACGGGCATCGCGATCTTCGGTCAGGTGGACGTCGCCACCGATGAAGGCCGGCTGGCGGAGATGTCGACGGGGAGGCCGCCGAACCGAAGGATTTCCGGATCGGCGCCGAATAGCGGGTGATCGGCTGCTGCCAACGGTGCAACTCGGACGGTCGGGCGGGGGATTTCGCTCGATCATGTCGACGAGATGCGGAAGTTGCTGGTGCAGCACGTCTCTCCCACCGAGGGGACCGCGGATTGCCGCTTCGCCGATCACGAACCACATCCAGGGCGGGTTCTGCCTCGTCAGCAGTTCCCGCCGTTGCAGGCGGAACTCGACGCGAGCATCCACCTCGCCGAATTCGCCGCCCACGCGGACGAGCGCGACGTCCAGCTCGGCTTCCTCCGCGGGCTCCCGATAATCGGGGACGGCTCCGAGGTCATCGCCGTGCACCTCGAGCACCGCCCCACCCCGCTCAGAACGCTCCGCGAAGCCCTCGCGTGAGCCGAAGCGGGGCAGCGGACCTCCTCAGGGGCGGCTCTCGCGCCAGCGGTTGGTGATCGGCAGGCGCCGGTCGCGGCCGAAGGCCTTCAGCGTGATCTTCGTGCCCGGCGGGTACTGGCGGCGCTTGTACTCCGCCCCGTCGACCATCCGGATCACCCGCTCCACCAGTTCCGCGTCGAAGCCGTCGGCGACCAGGTCGGAATAGTCCCGGTCACCCTCGACGTAGCCGTCGAGCACCGCGTCCAGCACCTCGTAGGGCGGCAGCGAATCCTGGTCCGTCTGATCCGGCCGCAGCTCCGCCGACGGCACCTTCTCGATCGAGTTCTCCGGGATCGGCGGCACCTCGCCGAGCTTCTCCGCTTCCGCGTTGCGCCACTTCGCCAGTTCCCACACCAGTGTCTTCGGCACGTCCTTGATCGGGGCGAACCCGCCGACCGCGTCGCCGTAGATCGTGGAGTAGCCGACCGCCAGCTCCGTCTTGTTCCCCGGCGCCAGCACCAGGTGGCCGTGCTGGTTCGACATCGCCATCAACGTGATGCCCCGGCAGCGGGCCTGCACGTTCTCCTCCGCGAGCCCCGTCAAGCCCAGCGGCCCCACGAACGCCGCGACCATGTCCGCCACTGGCCGCTCCTCGAAGTGGCAGCCCAACCGGCGGGCCAGCTCGGCCGCGTCCGACCGGGAGTGCTCCGAGGAGTAGTGCGACGGCATCGACACCCCGTGCAGCGCATCCGGCCCGAGCGCGTCCGCGGCCAGGGCCGCGCACACCGCCGAGTCGATGCCACCGGAGAACCCGAACGTCACCGACCGGAAACCGTTCTTGTGCACGTAATCCCGCAAGCCCGTCACCAGCGCCGCCCAGGTCTCGGCGAGCTCCGGCAGCGGCTCCACGCCGGGCGGAGCGGGCAGCGGTTCGTAGGCGGGCAGCGGCTCGGGCTGCAGCACCGTGCGGGTGACGTCGAACGCGGGCATCCGGATGCGGCCCGGCTGCTCCGGCACCGTCGTCGCCGTGTGCCCGCCCGCGGGCACGTCCACGTCCAGCACCAGCAGGTGCTCGGTGAACTGGGGAGCCCGCGCCAGCACCTCGCCGTCGGCGCCCACCACGATCGAATCGCCGTCGAAGACCAGGTCGTCCTGCGCCCCGACCATGTTCACGTAGGCGATCGGCGCACCGGCCTCCGCGGCCCGCCGCGCCACCAGCGGCACCCGCACGTCGTCCTTGGACCGCTCGTAGGGCGAGGAGTTCACGCACACCACGAGGTCCACGCCGACTTGGCCCAGCGCGGCCACCGGGCCGCCGTTCTGCCAGATGTCCTCGCAGATCACCACGCCGATGTCGAGGCCGTGCAGCTTCACGATCGGCAGGTCGAAGCCCGGCGCGAAGTACCGGGCCTCGTCGAACACGCCGTAGTTCGGCAGGTGGTACTTGTCGTAGGTCGCGACGACCTCGCCGCCGAACAGCAGCGACGCCGAGTTGCGCACCCCTTCGTCGTCGCGGTCGAGGTGACCCACCATGACCAGCGCGTCCCCGCAGCCCGCTTCGCGCAGGTTCACCGCCAGCGCGTCGATCGCGGCGCGGTTCGCCGCGGCGAAGGATTTGCGCAGTGCCAAGTCCTCCACCGGGTATCCGGCGAGCACCGTTTCCGGGAAGGCGACGACGTGGGCGCCTTCCTGCACGGCCTTGCGGGTCCAATCCAGGACCATCGCCTTGTTCCCGGCGATGTCCCCGACGGTCGCGTTGACCTGGGCTAGAGCGAGGCGCAGCTGCGGCATGGACGTCATCTTCGCGCACGCGGCGAACGAAGTCCCACCGCCCGTGACGAAGCCGACTCCGAACGCGTGACACCATCCCCCGAATGAGTCGCTTGCTGACCGCCGGGTGCGCGCTGTTGCTGCTCAGCGGTGCCGCTGCCTGCGCCCCCTCGCCGTCGAGCGGACCGCTGCTGCAACCGCGCACCGAGCGCAGCGGGCCCGCCGGCGCGGTCCCGGCCGGGTTGGGCGAGTTCTACGGCCAAGAGCTCGCCTGGGGTCCGTGCGCCGACTACGCGGTCACCAGCACCGACCAGGGCGTCTACCAGGACCGGGCCCTGGAATGCGCGCGGTTGCGCGTGCCGCTGGACTACGCGCAACCGCAAGGGCGCCAGATCAGCATCGGCGTGCTGCGCAAACCCGCGACCGACCCGGACAGCCGCATCGGCTCGCTGCTGATGAACCCCGGAGGCCCCGGGGCCTCCGGCATGAGCGCCGCCGCGAGCCTCGCCCCCACCTTGGAACCCACCGACCTCGGTGAGCGCTTCGACCAGATCGGATTCGACCCGCGCGGCATCGGCGCCAGCGAACCCGAAGTCCGCTGCCTCACCGACGAGGAGTGGGACGCCGACCGCCTCGACTCCGACGCCGACACCTCGCCGGAGGGAACCGCCCAGACCGAGCGGGAAGTGCGCGACTACACCGGCAAGTGCGTGCAGCGGACCGGCGAGGACGTGCTCGCCCACGTCGGCACCCGCGACGTCGTGCAGGACATGGACGTGCTGCGGTCCGCGCTCGGCGACCCGGAGCTGACCTACCTCGGCTACTCCTACGGCACCCGCATCGGCTCCGAATACGCCGAGCGGTTCCCCGGCAACGTGCGGGCGATGATCCTCGACGGCGCCATCGACCCGGGTCAGGACGCCATCGAGCAGCAGGTCATGCAGGGCGCCGGATTCCAGCGCGCCTTCGAATCATTCGCGCGGTGGTGCGCCGGGCAGAACCACTGCGCCCTCGGCGACGACCCGGCGCGGGCGGTCCCGGCGTTCCAGCGACTCACCCGGCCGCTGCTGGAACACCCCGCGCCCGCGGGCGACCGGGAGCTCTCGTACACCGACGCCACCACCGCGGCCGTCCAGGCGCTCTACGCGCAGAGCATGTGGCCCGCGCTCAACACCGGGCTCGGCGAGCTCGCCCAGGGACGCGGCACCGTGCTGCTGACCCTCGCCGACTCCTACTACGGGCGGGAGGCCGGCGGCTCCTACAGCAACATCACCGACGCGTTCAACGCCGTGCGCTGCGTCGACGATCCCCGCGTCACCGACCGCGCCGTGCTGCGCGAAGCGGACCGCCGCTACCGCGAGGCGGCGCCCTTCCTCGACGACGGCCTGCCCGCCAACAGCGCGATGGACATGTGCTCGTTCTGGCCCGTGCCGGTCACCGGCGACCCGGCCCAGCCCCAGGTTCAGGGCCTACCGCCCACCCTGGTGATCTCGACCACCGGCGACCCGGCCACGCCCTACGACGCCGGGGTCAACCTGGCGAAGGCGCTGCGCGGCAGGCTGCTCACCTTCGAAGGCACCCAGCACACCGCGTTCCTCCAGGGCAACTCGTGCGTGGACGACGCGGGGATCGACTACCTGACCGAGCTCGAACTGCCCGCGGACGGCACCCGGTGCAAGTGACCCGCCACCACGACCGGCCCCGGCACCGGACGGTAACCAGGACTCAACACGCACGGTCGGGCATCGCGGGAACCGCAGGAATTAGGCTGCGAGCATGAACCGCCAGCAGGAGTTCGTGCTCCGCACCCTGGAGGAACGTGACATCCGCTTCGTGCGGCTGTGGTTCACCGACGTCCTCGGCATCCTCAAGTCCGTGGCGATCTCGCCCGCCGAACTCGAGGGCGCCTTCAGCGAGGGCATCGGGTTCGACGGCTCCGCCATCGAAGGATTCTCACGCATCTACGAGTCGGACATGGTCGCCAAGCCCGACCCGACCACGTTCCAAGTGCTGCCCTGGGAGACGCCCGACGGCGAGCACTACTCGGCCCGCATGTTCTGCGACATCGCGATGCCCGACGGCTCCCCGTGCTGGGCCGACCCGCGGCACGTCCTGCGCCGCACCCTGTCGAAGGCCACCGAAGCCGGGTTCACCTGCTACGTGCACCCCGAGATCGAGTTCTTCCTGCTGAAGAACCTGCCGACCACCGGGGTCGAACCGGAACCCGCCGACTCCGGCGGTTACTTCGACCAGGCCAGCCACGACGCCGCCCCGCACTTCCGGCGCAACGCCATCGAAACGCTCGAAGCGATGGGCATCTCCGTCGAGTTCAGCCACCACGAAGGCGCCCCCGGCCAGCAGGAGATCGACCTGCGCTACGCCGACGCGCTCACCATGGCCGACAACGTGATGACCTTCCGCTACACCGTCAAGGAGGTCGCCCTCATGCAGGGCGTGCACGCCTCCTTCATGCCCAAGCCGTTCACCGCGCAGCCCGGCTCCGGCATGCACACCCACTTCAGCCTGTTCGAAGGCGACCAGAACGCCTTCTACCACCCGGAGAACCCCTACGAGCTCTCCGGCACCGGGCGGGCGTTCGTCGCGGGCATCCTCACCCACGCGCGCGAGATCAGCGCCGTCACCAACCAGTGGGTGAACTCCTACAAGCGGCTCATCGTCGGCGGCGAGGCGCCCACCGCGGTCTGCTGGGGCCACGCCAACCGCTCCGCGCTGGTGCGGGTGCCGATGTACTCGCCGGGCAAGTCCTCCTCGCGGCGCGTCGAGGTCCGCAGCCCCGACTCGGCCTGCAACCCGTACCTGGCGTACGCGGTGATCCTCGCCGCCGGGCTGCGCGGGGTGGAGAAGGGCTACGAGCTGCCGCCCGCCACCGAGGACGACGTGTGGTCGCTGACCGAAGGCGAGCGCAAAGCCGCCGGGTACGCCAGCCTCCCGCAGAACCTCAACGACGCCCTGAGCGAGATGGAGAACTCCGAGCTGGTCGCCGAAACCCTCGGCGAGCACGTCTTCGACTTCTTCCTCCGCAACAAGCGCAACGAGTGGGACTCCTACCGCAGCCGCGTCACGCCGTACGAGCTGCAGAGCCTGATGCCGATGTTGTGACCGGGCTCAAACCGATCTCGTGGGGTCAGGCCGTGGGCACCCGGAGGGTGGGGCGATAGGTTCGCCCCGTGACTGATTCGCAGCCGCAGCCCGAGCCCTCCGGTGACCCCGACGCCGAAGCCACCTCCGACCTCTTGGAGCACCGGGCGGACGAACCGGCATGGCCGGCCGAACACCCGGACGCCGCCGCGGGCTTCGACGCCGATCAGGCCACCCTGATCGGCTGCACCGTCGCAGGACCGGGCCAGCTGCCCGCCGCGCGGGTGCTGCGCGAATCGTTCCTGCACAGCCACCCCGGAGCCCGGTTCGTGGTGCTGCCCATCGGCGGTGAGATCGGCGGTGACGTGCTCACCCCGGAGCGGATCGGCGTCGACGCCGACGAGCTCGCGGGCCTCGCCGTCGCCTGCACCGCGGACCAGCTGCGCGCTGTGCTGCGGCCCCGGCTGCTGCAGCACCTGCTGGCCACCGGCGCCACCGTGCTCTACCTCGAACCGTCGGTGCAGGTGTTCAGCGAATTCGACGACCTGCTGCGAGAGCTGTCCCCGGACCGCCCGGTCGCGCTGGTGCCGAGGGTGCTGCGCACCCTCTACGCCGACGGGTTCCGCCCGAGCGCCACCGACCTCGTCGAATCCGGCCCGTTCGACCCGAGCGTGCTCGGCGTGCGCCCCGGCGCGGAGGACTTCCTCACCGCGTGGGCCGACCAGGTCCGCGCCGACCCCAGCGTCGGCATGCTGCTCGACGGCGCACCCGCGCTGATCGACCACCACGTGCTGCGCGATCCGGGCGTGGGGCTGTCGGTGTGGAACGCGGCGCAACGCGAACTCATCCCCACCGGCGACGGCGGGCACGCGGTCGACGGTTCCCAGCTGCGCAGCATCCACTTCGACGGGTTCCAGCCGCAGCGGCCTTGGCTGCTGTCCACGCACTACGCCGACCGCCCGCGAGTGCTGCTGTCCGAACATCCGGTGCTCGCCGGGCTCTGCGCCGCCTACCGCAACAAACTCGTCGAAGCGGGCTACACGCGGGAACAACCGCACCCCTACGACGCCTTGCCGGACGGCACCCCGCTGCCCGAGCCGCTGCGGCGCGACTACCTCGACGCCTGGCAGCGCGACCAGGCCCCGGCGAGCCCGTTCGCCACCGGTGCCGACGTCGAGGACTTCCTCGACTGGGCCTGCGCCCCCGTGGACGAACGGCAGCGCGGCACCGGTGGTTCCCGCTGGACCGCCGCGGTGTGGGCCGACGACCAGGTGCTGCGCAAGAACTACCCCGACCCGTTCGGCGCGGACGCCGACGCGTTCCGCGAATGGTGCGCGGGCGTCGGCGTCGCCGGCGGCCGGGTGCCCGCCGGCGCGGTGCGCAACCTCGGCGGCACCGACGGCTCGACCCTCGTCGACCAGCTCGGCGTCGCCGTCCTGGGCACCGGCCGTACCGCCGAACTCGTCCGCGCGGCCGTGCGCGCCTCCGGGCTGCCCTCGGCCGACACGCCGTACTACCCGGTGGTGCTGCGCTGCGAACCCGGCTTGACGGTGCCCGCGGGCCGGCACCTGATCGACGTGCAGCCCGACACCACCGAGGCGGACGGCGCGGTGGAAGCGTGGGTGCTTTCCGAAGCCGCCCGGCAGGCCGCCCGCCGCGCGGGCGGACCCACCACCCGGGTCGTCGCCCTCCCGCTGCTCGATCCGGGCCCGGTGGACCTGCCGACGCGGAAGGCGGCACGCGCCCGGTTCGGGCTGTCCGAGGAGTTCGTCATCGGCGCGTTCGCCGACCACTCCGACGAACGCCGCGACAACATCCTCGGCTTGGTCACCGCGTTCTTCGCCGCGTTCCCCGAACGCGAGGACGCGCACCTGCTCGTCGCCGTCACCGCCGCGGCCGAACACCCGGAGGCCGCCGAGCGGCTGCGGCTGGCCACGGCCGCCGACCCGCGGGTGCACCTCGTCGAGGAGGAGATCGGCACGGAGGGCCTGCTGTCCGCGGCGGACGCCGTGGCCTCGCTGCACCGCCCGACGGGCGGTGACCGGTACGCGCTGCGGTTGCTCGAGGTAGCCGCGCACGGCGTGCCGGTGCTCGCCGCCGACCACGGCGCCGTCACCGAACTGCTCAGCTCCGCCGGGGCGATCCTCGTGCCCTGCCAAGGCCAAGGCGAACCGGACGTCGAGGCCGCCGCCGTCGCCCTGCGCACCGCGGCCGACGACCCCGAGGAGACGGCCGCCGCCGGCCGCCGCGCCCGCGATCACCTGCTCGTGCAGCACAGCGTCAACCACGCCGCCGAGCGGCTGCGCGAGCACGTCGAGCACGCCTACCGGAACTGGCGCACCAAGTGGGCGAAGGACCGGCACGGCGACCTCGACGACCCGCTGCACCCGCTGCTGGTGGCGCGGCACGCGCTGCACCGCGCCCCCGACGTCGGCGCCGGTGGCCGCAACTCGGTGGCCCCCGCGCTGCGCAAGGCGGTGCTTCGGGTGCTCAGCCACTACGACGAGCACATCCGCGACGTGCTGCGCTCCATGGTCGACGGCGTGGAGCAGACCGCGGCGGAACTGCTGCGCCGCCAGTACGACGCGGACGGGGGAGGGGAGGAGCTCGACCTGCTCCGCACCGAACTCGGCCGCATCGACCAGCGGCACGATGAGCTCGACGAACGCCTCACCAGCACCGACGACGGCATGGTGCGAGCTCGGGCAGACCTCGCCGACCAGCACCGGCGACTCCGCGCGCTGGAAGCGGGCGGCGGTTCGCCCGGCGGCGAGCCCGACCACAACGACCTGCTGGCGCAGCGGCTCGACAGCCTCACCGGCGCGGTGGAGCGGACCCTGGACCGGATCGACGCGTTGGAGAGCGAGCGCGAACAGGTCCGCGACCAGGAACTCGAAACCACCCTGCGCTCCGCGACCAGCGACGCCGCGTACGCCCTGCACCGCACGGACGTGCTGCAACGAATCCTGCTGCGCGAGCACGAGCGCAACACCGGCACCGCCGACGGCAGCAGCACCCCGGTGCTCTGCGACGCGGGCCTGCTCAGGCTGCCCGCCGACGACGCCATGATGCTGCCGTGGTTGTCCTCACACGCCACTTGGGACGCGGAAGTGTCCGGGCTGATCGACTCGCTGCTCGAACCGGACGGCGTGTTCCTCGACGTCGGTTCGTACGTCGGCTACCAGACCGTCCGGGTCCTGAGCAGGCTCGGCAACAGCGGCGCCGTGATCGCGGTCGAGCCCAGCGCGGACGGCCGCGCGCTGCTCAACCGCAACGTCGAGGTGAACGTCCCCACGGCGTGGGGGCACCGCCTGGTCACGCTCGCCGCCGCGGCCTGGGACGCCCCTGCCGACCTGATCGCCGAACCGTCGTTGGCGGGCGGGGTCTCGGTGCGACCGGTGGAGGAGTCGGACTCCGAGGACGACGAAGCGCGGGTGCCGGGGGTGCGCCTCGACAAGGAATTGGAGAACACCTCGACGCTGCACGACATGACGCTGTCGGTGGTGCACGTCGACGTCGGCGCACGAGTGCACCGAGTCCTCGGCGGCCTGGTCCGCCTGCTCCGGCGGGATCGTCCGTCGATCGTGTGCTCGTTCACCCCTTCCGGCATCACGGAACTCGGCGACGACCCGGCCACGGCACTGCGCGAGTTCGGAACCTGGGGTTACGAGCTGGTTCCCGTGGGCCGCACGACGGCCGTATCGGCCTCGGAACTGCTGGAGGCGATCGACGCCGCCGGCTCCACGAGCACGGTCAAGCTCTGGCTGCGCCCGAAAGGCAAGTCCTGACTCGCGGTGAACAGTGAATGTCAAGAGTCTGACCAGGCGATTTGACATTCACGGAGAGTGTGCGTAAGTTTCTCCATGTCGCACGGCAAGCCGGACGGAACAGGACGCAAGAGCCTGGCGGGGACGGCGAAGGTGGCGGCGCCTGGGGATTCCCAGTAGCGCGCACCGGACGGGACGAGCGGGTTTGACACCGCGAAGCGGACCGGGTAACGTACGACAGTCGCTAAGATTCGAGAGGCGCTTCCACGGAAGCGGGTCACGACTTAGCAGTGGACAACTCCAAATCAGGTCGACGATCTGGCCGACCGGGGTGCGGGTGACCGCGAGGTTGACCCCCCTGAAACGGCCGAAAATCGGGCCTGCTAGAGTTTGAAACATCGCA
>NZ_JAPFGB010000014.1 GCF_026241095.1 Saccharopolyspora sp. NFXS83
GCGCGGCCAGCGACACCGCGAGCGGGTCCAGCGAGCGCCGGATCTCCAGCAGGTCGCGGGCCTCTTCCGCGTGGAGCTCGGTGACCCGCGCGTCGCGGTGCGCGTCCAGTTCGACCAGCCGCTCCGCCTTGAGCCTGCGCAGCGCCTCGCGCAGCGGCGTGGTGCTGATGCCGATGGTGCGCGCCAGCGTGGCCTGGTTGAGCACCGAACCGGGCGGGAACTCGCCCGAGAGGATCTTGTCGCGGACGCTGACGTACGCCAGCTCGCTCTTGGTCATCAGCGGTGACACCGCCGGTTCGCTCATGCCGCACCTCCCGTTCGGCTATAAGCTACCGCGCCGGCTTCCGCGCCCGACCACCAGGTGAAACGCCCTGGACGAACTCGCTATAAGGAGTACTCCTCGCATATTGGCTGGCTCCTCACCGATCGAAGACTTCAGATCCAAACATTGACCAACCGAGGTTATAACCTCCAGGATATCGCCGTCCGCGACTTCCGGAGGAGATTCCATGACCGCACGCCCCACCCCCGCGTACCGACTCGGCCTGCTCGAAGGCGACGGGATCGGCGCGGAGATCGTGCCCGCGACGACCCGCGTCGTCGATGCGGCGCTGGCCGCAGCCGAGGCGCCGGGCGTCGACTGGCTCCCGTTGCCGCTCGGCCGGTCCGCGATCGACGAGCACGGGACACCGATCCCGGAATCGACGCTGGAGGCGCTGGCCGGGCTGGACGCGTGGCTGCTGGGACCGCACGACAGCGCGGCCTACCCCGAACCGCACCGCTCGCGGCTCAACCCCAGTGGGACCATCCGCACCCGCTTCGGGCTCTACGCCAACATCCGCCCGGCGAAGGCGTTCGAGGGCGCGAAGGCGATGGTGCCCGGCACCGACCTGGTCATCGTGCGGGAGAACACCGAGGGCTTCTACGCCGACCGCAACACCCACGCGGGCACCGGCGAGTTCATGCCCACCCCCGACGTCGCCATCGCGCACGGCATCATCACCCGGCCCGCGGTGGAGCGGATCGCGCACACCGCCTTCGAGCTGGCCCGCGGCCGGCGCAAGCGACTCACGATCGTGCACAAGGCGAACGTGCTGCGCCTGACCACCGGGCTGTTCCGCGACGTGTGCCGCGAGATCGCCGAGCAGTACCCCGACGTCACCGTCGACGACTTCCACATCGACGCGATGACCGTGCACCTGCTGCGCCGCGCTCCCGAGTTCGACGTGATCGTCACCGAGAACATGTTCGGCGACATCCTCTCCGACCTCACCGGCGAGCTCGCCGGATCGCTGGGCATCGCGCCCTCCATCAACGCCTCCGACCGGCAGTGCATGGCCCAGGCCTCGCACGGTTCGGCCCCGGACATCGCGGGACGCGACATCGCCAACCCGATCGCGATGATGCTCTCCGCCGCGATGTTGCTGGAGTGGCTGGGAAACCGCAACGACGACGACGCGCTGCGCCGGGCCGCGACACTGCTGGAATCCGCCATCGCCGCCGCGGTCGCCGCCGGGACGTGCACCGCGGACATGGGTGGGTCGACCGGCACCGCGGCGTTCGCCGACGCGGTCGCCGAGGCGATCGGCGACGGGGATCCGGCGTGACGACCGGCCCGCTCGTGGCATTCGCGCACGCCACCCCCGGCTGAACTCGACGAGTCCGAGCCGGACCGGTCCGCGGTGCGCAAGGGCATGGACCATCCTCGCCAATGCGACACCGGATCGCCTCGACCGGCTCTTTCCCAGTGATATCAAGGGATTCCGGCTCTGCGGGGCCTGCCTCGGCTAAGGCACGGGTCACTGCAAGTCGGAACGTTCGCACGGCACGGCTCGGGCGGCGGGCTCGCACCGCCCGAGCTCGTGCGCACCGGACTCGGGGCCGTCAGCCGTGGTCGCGGATGCGGCTGAGGAAGCGGCGGGTCCGGTCCTCCTGCGGGTCGCCGATCACCTGGGCGCTGGTGCCCTGCTCGACGATGACGCCGCCGTCGAGGAACAACACCTGGTCGGCGACCTGCTGGGCGAAGCGGATCTCGTGGGTGACGACCACCATCGTCCAGCCTTCGGCGGCGAGGTCCTTGATCACCGCCAGCACCTCGCCCACCAGCTCCGGGTCCAGCGCCGACGTCGGCTCGTCGAACAGCACCACGCGCGGCTTCAACGCCAGCGCTCGCGCGATGCCGACGCGCTGCTGCTGCCCGCCGGAGAGCTGGAAAGGGTAGGAGTCGGCGCGGTCGCCGAGCCCCACCTGGTCGAGCAGGATCCGGGCGTCGGCGACGGCCTCCTCCTGCGGGCGCCGCTGCGCCACCACCGGGCCCTCGATGATGTTCTCCAGGACCGTGCGGTGCGGGAAGAGGTTGTGCGCCTGGAAGACCATCCCGCTCTGCGCCCGCAACCGGGCGCCCTCCCGGCGACCGGCCTTGCCGGTGGGCAGCCGGGCGAAGTCGATCTCGACGTCGTCGATGCCGATGACACCGGATTCGGGCGTCTCCAGCACGTTCAGCGAGCGCAGCACGGTGGTCTTGCCCGAACCGGACGGCCCCAGCAGCACGGTCGAGGTCCCGCGCCTGGACTCGAAATCGATGCCGCGCAGGACTTTCCGGTCGCCGAAGGACTTCTCCAGCCCGTGCACCCGGACGCGGGCGGGCTCTGCTCGGTGCGCTGTGGTGTCGGTCATCGGGCCACGTACCTGTCCAGTCGGGTTTCCAGTCGTTTCTGCCCGGCGGAGAGCGCCACGCAGATCACCCAGTAGTACAGCCCGGCGAAGGCGTACAGGGCGAGGAACTCGTTGCTCTCGGCGGCGGCGAGCTGCGACTCCCGGAAGAGCTCCGTCAGCAGCACCACCGACCCCAGCGAGGTGTCCTTCAGCAGCGACAGCAACGTGTTCGACAGCGGCGGCACCGCCGTCCGCGTCGCCTGCGGCAGGATGATCCGGCGCAGCGTCTGCCGGTAGTCGAGTCCGATCGTGGCCGCCGCCTCGAACTGCCCCTTCGGCACCGCGAGGATCGCCGAGCGCACGACCTCCGCCGCGTAACCGGCGACGTTGAGGCTGAACGCGATCACGGCCGCGGTGAACGGCGGGAACTTCACCCCGAGCTGCGGCAGCCCGTAGAAGACGATGAACAGCTGCAGCAGCAGCGGGGTGCCGCGGATGATCGAGATGAACGCGCGGGCCAGTCCGGACAGGACCTTGTAGGGCGAGATCCGCGCGAGGGCCACGAGCAGGGCGAGCGAGAGCCCGATCGCGAAGCTCAGCACCGTCAGCGGGATCGTCACCTGGACGAGGCCGACGAACATCGGCCACGCCGTGCTGCGCAGCACGTCCCAGGTGCTGCGGTGACCGCGCCCCTCGGACAGGTCGGCTTCACCGCCGTCGGGCACCGAGACGTCGGCCTTGAAGTACTTCTCCGAGATGCCCTTGAGCGTCCCGTCGGCCTTGAGCTCGGCGATCGCCCGGTTCCCCTGGTCGAGCAGGGCCTGGTCGGTCTTGCGGAAGGTGAGGACCTGTTCGCTGGTCTCGGCACCGGCGTTGCCCGCGATCTCCACCTCGGTGGAGCCGGTGCTGGCCAGGTAGTCGAGCACGGCGATGTTGTCGTTGACGATCGCGTCGACCCGGCCCTGCGTGAGCAGTGCCGCCGCCTGCGCGAAGCCTTCGACGGCTTCGACGTTCGCGCCCGCGTCCTTCGCGACCTGTGCCCAGTTGCTGGTGCTCGACTGCGCGGTCGTCTTGCCCCGCAGGTCGTCGAGCGTCTGGATGCCCTCGTCACCGGTGCGCCGGATGATCACACCGCGCGAGTAGGTGTAGGGATCGGACAGGCCGTACTTGGCGGCGCGTTCCTCGTTGACCGAGACCTGGTTGGCGATGACGTCGAGCCGCCCGGCGTCGAGCGCGGGGAACACGGCGTCCCACTGCGTCTCGACGAATTCGAGGTCCCACCCGGCCTTGTCGGCGATCGCCTTGATCACGTCGATGTCGTAGCCGGTGAGTTCCTGCGTCCCCGGATCGTGGAACGAGAAGGGCGGATAGGTCCCTTCGGTGCCGACCCGGACCACGGGCCGTTCGGGCTCCTGCGCCGAGGCCGCGCTCGCGTGCGCGGGCAGGGCCACCATCACCAGCAGGAACAGCACCGCGCACCTGAGCGCATGCCGCATCAGCGATTCCCCTCACCTTCCACCGTGCCCGGAAGCGGCACCGCGCAGACGAGCATAGGGCGAATTCGCGACCCGGCACTTCAAGATCCACATTGCGGGAATGCGCTGGTCGTGGCACCGAATCCGGGCATCAGACCCCCGCCGGTTCCGGTGTCCGCTTGCGCTCCAGGCGGTCGAACAAGGTGAGCAGCGGCGTCGCCATGATCGTCGTGACCAGGGCGACGACCACGAGCACGCTGAACAGCTGCGGCGTCACGATGCCCGCCGCGAGCCCCACGTTGATCGCGATGAGCTGCATCAGCCCGCGGGCGTTCATCAGCGCGCCGACGCGGACGGCGACCGAGTTCGGCTCCCCCGCCAGCCGCGCGGCGGCCCAGCAGGCACCGAGCTTGCCCACGACCGCCACGAACACCGCGCCGATCGTGAACAGCAGCAGCCCCGGATCCAGCAGCAGCGCCATGTTCGTGTTGAGCCCCGAATAGGTGAAGAACAACGGCAGGAACAGCGTGCTGACCGGCTTCATCGCGTGCACCGCCGCGTCGACGGCCGCCGATCGCGGCAGCACCACTCCGAGGCTGAACGCGCCGAACACGGCGTAGAGCCCGATCTTGTCCGTGTACCAGGCGGCGAAGAAGAGCACCACGACCACGGCCATCAGCAGGTGCTCCGGGTTGAGCCGCCGCACCGCGCGTTGGGCCCGGCCCCCGGCGCGGACGATCGCGACGAGCACCACGACGAACACCGCGCTGCCGCCGGCCGTGATCGCGAACGGGCCGATGCTGGCGGCGCTGATGCTGAGCACTCCGGCCAGCAGCACCCACGCGACGGCGTCGTCCACCGCGCCGGAAGCCAGCGACAACGACCCGAACCGGGTGCCGGACAGCCCCCGTTCGGTGATGATCCGAGCCAGCATCGGGAACGCGGTGATCGCCAGCGTGACACCCACGAACAGCGCCGAGACCAGCAGCGGCACGCCCGGTGGGAACATGCCACCGGTGTCCGCGGCGATCCAGGTCAGCGCGATCCCCAGCAGCAGCGGGGTGAGCATCCCGGCCACCGACACCAGGGACGCGGGCCGCGCGACCTGGCGCAACCGGTCCACCCGGAACTCGTAGCCCGCCTGGAACATGAACACGACCAGCCCGATCTGCCCCACCACGTACAGCACCGGCCGCAGCGCCTCCGGGAACACGGCCTGCTCCGCGGCGGGCGCGATCCAGCCGAGCAGGGACGGGCCGAGCACCACCCCCGCCACCATCTCCCCCACCACCGGAGGCTGCCCGAAGGCCCGCAGCACGCGCCCGACCAACCGGCAGCTGACCAGGATCACGATCGCCGCCAAGAAGAACGCCGGGGCGAGTTCGGTGGGGGACATGGTGCTTCCTCCGCGGGAGAGGGGCGCGACGACGCGCGCCGGACGGCGATTCCGTGCTGCTGCGGGAGATTCGAGACGTCAGCGGTGCGCCGGGCAGCCCGGCGGGGGTTGTTCGAAGTAGCGTCCGGCGAGGCGTTGCCTGCGGGCGTCGAGCACCATCCAGGTCCCCAGCACCAGTTGCCGCAGGCTGCACTCGACGTCCTCCCACCGGTCGCGCACGCGCAGCAGACCGAGGACCGCGGCGGTCCCCCGCTCCGGCGCGCCCCGGCGCACCAGCAAGCACGGCCCGCGCGAGGGCAGCGACCGGGTGTGGCGCACGCTGGAATCGAGCCGGAACCGGCGCAGCACCTCCCCCGTCACCGCGCGCATCACCAGCGGCGACAACCGCCACGCCGGGCAGGGCCGGTTCGCGGCGATGCCGAACGGGACGTGCGGCACGTCGCGGGCGGAGAGCTCCGCCCAGCGGCACGGGTCGAACACCTCCGGGTCCCGGTGGCCGCTCGCGTGGTAGTCGGGATAGCTGAAGCACAGCACCGATCCGCGCGGCAGCGTGGTGTGCTCGTCCACGTCGATGTCGCCGGTGGTGATGCGGTGCGCGATGCCGAACAGCGGGAACACCCGCAGCGCCTCGTCGAGCACGTGGGAGAAGTAGCGCTCGTCGGACGGGTTCGCCGCGAGCCGCTGCTGCACGTCGTGGTGCTGGGCGAGCACCAGCAGCAGGTGCGCCATCGCTTCCGAGAGCTGCACGACCGAGGTGTTGAAGAACGTGCCCTGCAGGTAGTGCACCTGCTCGGGGATGTCCAGGGTGGCGGGCAGGTCGTGCACCACGTCCCCGGCCTCGACGCGGGCCCGCAGGTAGCGGGTGAGCCGGGCCCGGCGTTCCGGGTGGCGCAGGCCGGTGCACTTGAGCGCGTTGACGACGTCGGTGGCGTTGCCGACGATGAGATCGCGCGCGCGGCGCGGGCAGGGTTCGCCGAAAACGAGCTCGTAGTTGAACTCGGCCCAGATCGGCATCATCAGGTCCCGCAACCGCACCGCGGTCACGTCCCCCCGGACCTCCTCGTCGAGGACCGCCGCCGCGCACCGGGCCGCGGTGGCCGCCAGCGACGCGCTGCTCCCGGCGAGGAAGCGCTGGGTGGTGCGGGCGACGTCGTCGTAGCGCGGGCCCGCCTCGATGTGCTCCTGGTGCACTTCGGGGCCGGGCGAGAGCCAGTACCAGAACAGGTCGGAGAGCCCGGCTCCTTCGCTGCGCCCACCTGCGTTCGGGTGCGAGTAGATCTCGCGGAACTCCTCGGGCCCGAACCGCTCGCCGGGCAGCGTGATCGCGTTGTCGCCGTTGACGAGTTCGAAGACCTTGCCGCGCAGCGCCACCACGCGCTGCGGCAACCAGCGCGGCGCGGTCAGCACCGCGGCGGCGGCCAGCACGGGGACCACTCTCACCAGGAACCTCCGAAACCCCGGGGCACCACCACGTCGCGGGTCAGGTCGCCGCAGCAGCGCCCGCCGCACAACGCCAGCGCCTGGTCGAACTCGACGCGCAGCCGCTCCAGCACGTCGCGCACGCCCTTCTCCCCGTCGGCGGCGAGCCCCCACACCACGGGCCTGCCGACGCCGACCGCGGTGGCGCCGAGCGCGAGCGCCACGGCCACGTCGGTGCCGCGGCGCACTCCGCCGTCCAGCAGCAGCGGGATCGCGCCGCCGACGGCCTTCGTGATGTGCGGCAGCACGTCGATGGGCGCGGGCGTCGCGTCCAGCTGCCGCCCGCCGTGGTTGGACACGATGATCCCGTCCACGCCGAAACCGACCGCGAGGTGCGCGTCATCGGGATGCAGAATTCCCTTGAGCAGCACCGGCAACCGGGTCATGGCCAGCAGCGATTCCACGTCCTGCCAGGAGATCTCCGGGGACATCTCGATGTCCCGCGTGCCACCGGCGGGCCCGCCGGGCAGACCGCGCATGTTCTCCGCCGCGTACCCGTCGGGCAGGTCGTGGAACCCGTTGCGCCGATCCCGCTCGTGCATGCCGAACACCGGCGAGTCCACGGTCACCACCAGCGCCGAGCAGCCCGCGCGCTCGGCGCGTTCGACGAGCCGGGCGGTGACCCGCGGATCCGGCTGCAGGTAGAGCTGGAACCACACCGGGGCCTCGGCGCGCACCTGGCGGGCTGCCGCGGCGACCTCGTCGATGGCGACCGTCGAGGCCATGCTGGAGATGAGCACGGCGCCCGCCGCCGCGGCGGCACGCGCCGTGGCGAGCTCCCCCTCCGGGTGGGCGAGGCGGTGGAACGCGGTCGGCGCCACCATGATCGGCAGCGCGCTCGGGGCGCCGGGCAGGCGCACCGTCAGGTCCCGGTTCGCCCCGCCCCGCAGCACCCTGGGCAGCAGCGCCAGCCTCGCGAACGAGTTCTCGTTGTCCACCAGGGCGAGTTCGTCGCCCGCGCCGCCCGCGAAGTAGTCGTAGGCGACCGGGTCGAGCACTTCTTTCGCGCGGTCGTGCTGTTCGGCGAACCCGTTCATCACGCGCCCGCCGGAACCGTCAGCCTGTCCCGCAGGAACTCGCGCAGCGGCGCGCGGTGCACCTGCTCGCCGTCCCATTCGTTCTCGAGGTTCTCGGTGATGTGGTGCTCGGCGAGCAGTTCCCCGGCTCGGAAGTGGCGCACCACAGGGTGCAGGTAGCGGCCGTCGAGCCCGGCGGTGTCCTGTTGGGACACCCGGCCGGCCGTGACGTCGAACGGGTTGATCCGGTCGTGGTCCTCGCCGTACTCCAAGGTGATCGTCAGGTACGACTCGACGTCGCCGAACGCGCCGCCGTCCGCCGCCTCGTGCAAGTAGGCGACCGGGACCTCCTCGGCGTAGCGCGGGCCGTCCGGCCCCAGCAGGACGGCGTCGCCGAGGAAGCCGAACAGCTGCCACAGCGCGGAGGTGCGGTTGACCCGCTCGATCACCGCGTCGGTCGTGGCCTCCGGGGTCGCGGCGAGCGCGCGCACCGGCCAGGCCACGCCGTGCTCCCGGTGTTCCAGGATGCGGTGCAGCGCGCGGACCCCGTAGCGGAATCCGTGGATGAATCCGTTCGTCGACTTCTTGAAGTCGAGCACCTGGGTGATCGTGCCCGCGAAGTGCAGCCCCGGCACGTTCGTCGATTCCCAAAAACTGTTCTGCGCCGGGAATCGGTCGTCGATGATGAGTTCCGGACGGCATTCCGACGCGAACAGGGACGCGTCGAACCGAAATCCGGTGGCGAGGATGACCCGGTCGTAGCGGATTTCCTTCACGACTTCGTCGACGCGTTCGAAGCTCACCCGCACGACCAGTCCGTCGCCGTCCCGCCGGATGCCCAGGATGCGGCCGTCCAGCACCGCGTTCTGCGATTTCAGCTGGTAGGTGTCCAGGAAGTTGTTGTTCACCGCGCGCAGGTGTCCGACGAAGTGCGTCTGCCAGGCCAGCTTCAGCGACCCCGAACCCGCCACGTGGATGACGGACGCGTTCTCGATGAGGTTGTCCGCGGTTTCGAAGGCCGAGTTGCCGCGCCCGATGATGAGGACCCGCTGCCCGGTGAAGTCCGCCGGGTCGACCGACACCTCGGTGTAGGGCTCGGCGTGCTCGACGCCGTCGATCTCGGGGATGTTCGGCCGGGTCACCCCGGTCGCGACGATCACCCGCTTCGCCCGGTATGTGTTCCCGTGCTGGTCACGGGCCAGGAAGTCGTCCGGCTTGGTGACCTCGACGATGCGGGTGCCGAAGCGGACGGCCAGGCCGTGGGTGTCGGCGAAGTCGGCCAGGTAGCGCACGTAGTCGTCGGCGGCGGGGAAGTAGCGCGGCGTGTACTCGGTGAACAGCGGCGCGTTCTCCTCCGACAGCAGCGAGTTCCAGTCGGTGCGCAGGTTCAGCTCCGGATCGTCCGAGCCGGTGTGCACCTTGTTGATGGAGATGAGCTGCCGATGCCGCGGGTACTCGGTGAAGAAGGTTCCGGGGGATTCCCCTGATTCCACGATCACATAATTGCGCCCGGCGCGTTCCAAGAAATACCCCGCCTGCAGACCGGCGGGACCGCCACCGATAACGAGATAATCAAGGGAGTAGTCTTCGGCCACGTATCGTTCGCCTCCGAACAGGGCAGGAAGTTTCTTACTTGAACCTTAAAGCACTACCCCGGAGTAGTTGTTCGTGATGCACGTCACAGCGGCGATATGTGGTTGGACCACTGTTCCGGTGGTAGAGATCCACTTGCCGGGACCGCTCGTTCGAAACCGATGAGCCATGCGCCCGAAAACGTTCGACTATTCGACGGAAAGCGGTAAAAATGGGAGCAGTGAATCCCGCAGGTGATCATCACCACGCAGATCGGGCACAACCTTTTCCGCAAGCACTGCTCGATGCGCTCGGCGCGGACCCGCTCACCCCCGCGTTCGAACAGGACGGTCGCATCCTCGTTCGCGGTGAACTGCTGGAGCTGATCGGCCGGTGCACCGCGGGGCTGCGCGCCGCCGGGCTCGGCAACCGCAGCGGAGTCGCGATCGCGACGGCCGTGAGCGCGGAGGGCTTCGCCGCGCAGCTCGCCGCGCACACGCTCGGCTGCCGCGTCATCGTGCTGCGGCCCGGTCTCACCGCGCAGCAGCTCGCCCACATCCTCGACCAGGACATCGACGCCGTCGTCACCGACGAACCCACCGCCCGGCTGCGCACCGCGGCGGGCGAGGCGACGGTGCTCACGATCGGGCCGGAACTGCTGCGCGAGCAGGAAACCCCCGTGGCGCGCGGCGAACTCGACGACCCGGCGATCATCACGTTCACCAGCGGCAGCACCGGGACGCCGAAGGGGACGGTGTTCGACTACCGCGCCCTGACCCGGCACTGGTCCTGGCAGCTGCCGGAGTGGACGGACGAAACCGCGCGGCTCGCCGCGAACTACCGCCGCTTCCTGCTGTTCGGCACGCTCAGCAGCGCCGTGATGCAGGAACACCTCGCGCTGTGCCTGAACTCCGGCGGCACCGCGGTGATCCCCTCCGGCCCCCCGGAGTTCCCGGAAGTGCTGGCGGACCTGTCGATCACCGCCTGCCTGCTCACCGTGCCGCGGCTGCACCAGATCCTCGACGACCTGCGCGAGCGCGAAGTGGATCTGAGCGCGGCCCGGATGCTGCTGGTCGCCGGATCGCCGCTGGAACCGCACCGGCTGGCGCAGGCGCACGCGCGGATCGGCTCCGCGGTGCACGTGGGCTACGGGCAGACCGAACTGGGCATGGTCAGCCTGCTGTCCGCCGACGACATCGCGGCCTCCCCCGACGCGGCGCACTCGGTCGGGCGCCCGCGCGACGGGGTGCGGCTGGAGATCCGCGACGACTCCCGCGCACCCGTGCCCACCGGCGCGGAAGGCGAAGTGTGGGTGCGGGTGCCCAACGCCCTGTCCGAGTACTGGCGCGCTCCGGAGGAGACCGCCGCGGTGCTGCACGACGGCTGGGTCCGCACCCGCGACCTCGGCCACCTCGACCACGACGGATTCCTGCACCTCACCGGGCGCACCCGAGACGTGATCATGGTGAACGCGGTGCTGCAGTACGCGGGCCCGATCGAACGCGTCCTCGCCTCGCACCCAGACGTCGATCAGGCCTACGTGGCCGGAGCTCCCGACGACCGCACCGGCGAAGCGATCCACGCCTACCTGGTGGCCGCCGGCAGGCGGAATCCGGACCACGAGTCGTTGCGCGCCTTGGTGGCCGCCGAACTCGGCGCGGGCGCGGTGCCCGCCACCATCACCGCGCTGCCCGAGGTTCCGCTGACGTCGGCGGGCAAGCCGGACAAGAACGCGCTGCTGGCCCTGCGCAGCATCCCGGCGCCGCGCTGACCCCGCCGCCGACCGGCGGCGCCGACTGGGCCCAGCCGGTTCCGCACGCTCATCGGATCAGGAGCGCACCGCCGCCGAACGAGGAAAGGAGGACGCATTTTATGCCGACTCGTCCAGCACGGCGAACAATTGTCCTATATTCGCCACAGCGGGATCGGAAGAAAGGTGAACCGGTCGTGAACCCGGCCGAACGCATCGGCCGACGCACTATCCAGCTCCACCACCGGACCTTATGATCATGGCGATCTTATCGGCGCGATCGGAAGGCTCTGCTGCGATGGGAACAATGGAGACCGACAGAACGCGGAGAAGCCCCCGGCGACTCGGGAAGTCCTCGTTCGCGTTCCGCGCGATGGTCGGCACGGCCGTGCTGTTCATCGGCCTGCCGCCCGCCGCGGCCCTGGCCGACCCGCCGCAGGCGCTGCCGGGCAGCGCCACCGACGCCGACGCGAAATGGCAGCCCGCTTTCGATTACGACGGTGACGGCTGCTATCCCACTCCGGCGATCGGACCGGACGGAACGCTCGCTCCCGGATTGGAACCGTCCGGTGCGTTGAACGGCAATTGCCACGACAAGTCGGACCTGGACAACACCAATTCCTACGTGCGCACCAAATGCGACAACGACTGGTGCGCGCACATGTACGACCTCTACTTCGAGAAGGACCAGGCACTCGACGGCGTGCACGACGCGTTCGGGCACCGCCACGACATCGAGCACGTCGTGGTGTGGGTGAACGAGGACCAGGCCAAGTACGTCTCCACTTCGGCGCACGGCGACTTCTCCACCTACCCCGCGTCGGACGTCGGCTTCGAGGACACCCACGCGAAGATCGTCTACCACAAGGACGGTCCCAGCACGCACTGCTTCCGCCTGGCGGGCAAGGACGAGCAGCCGGAGAACGACTACGGCACCTGGCAGTACCCCGACCCGGTCAGCTGGGACAACTACCCCGAAGGCATCCGGGACAAGCTGACCGGCGCCGACTTCGGCAGCGCCAGCCTCGGCATCAAGGACGGCAGTTTCGAGGACAACCTCGCCAAGGCCAAGCCCGCCGACATCGAGTTCAACCCGAGCGCCTGAGCCAGGGCCGCCGAGAGGGGCGGGTGGCGCAACCTCAGTCGTCTTCTCGCTGCGGGATCTATTTCCCGAGTGGCTCGGCCACGAGGGAAAAAGCCGTCCTCTCGAGAGAGAAGACGACTGAGAACCCGCGGCGGTGCCGGCTGGTCCGGCGGTCGCTGCTCGGCGGCTTCGCCGCTGACAAGACGTCGTGCTCCGCGGGGCGTCGTGTCGACGAATTTCCCCCAGCAGGGCGGTAAGCGGTGCGGAACCCCGGTCGGGTTCCGCACCGCTTTCAGTGGTCCGCGCACGGGGTTCGGTGGTTCGGCGCCAGGTCGGCGAGCCGACGGTCTTTCGCCGGGCGACCCACCGGTCGCGGTCGTACGCGCCCGGTCCAGCTGTGCTGCGCCCAAGTCGCCAGGGCCGCCGCGATGCTGAAGACCACCGCGAATTCGACAAGCAGCGCGATCCACACCAGTGCCATCGCCGGTTCCTCTCCGGAATCCGCCCGCAGCGGGCGTTGTTCACCTTCGGTTCCGCCCACCGGGTGGCCGGGCGGAGGCGTCATCGACGTCGTGCCACTCATCGTGGTGCCGCACCGGAGCCGGCACGAGTGGCCCGAAGGACAACATGTGCAAGGATCGGGCCATGGGTGCTTCTCGCCAACCGGGCCGGTGCCGCGTCGCGGTGCTGGTGCGACCGGGGCTGCTGCCGATGGAACTGGGCTTCGTGCACCAGTTGTTCTCGCTGGCCCGCGACGCCGCCGGGGAGTCGCTGTACGACGTGGTGACCTGCGCGGTCCATCCGGGCGAGCTGCGGACCACCACCGACTTCTCCGTGCGCGTCCGGCACGGGACCGAGGCGTTGGCGGCGGCCGACATCGTGTTCGTGCCCGCCTCCGACGAGGACTACGAGCCGCGAACCGAACCGGATCCCGAACTGCTCGCCGCGCTCGCGCGGATCCCCGAACACGCGCGGATCGCGTCGATCTGCACCGGCGCGTTCGTGCTCGCGGGCGCGGGCTTGCTCGACGGCAGGACCGCGACCACGCACTGGAACGCGGCCGAGCGGTTCCGGCGGACGTTCCCGCAGGTGGAGCTCGACCCGTCGGTGCTCTACGTCGACGAGGGTTCCGTGCTGACGTCGGCGGGCGAGGCTGCGGGCATCGACCTGTGCCTGCACATGATCCGGGAGGAGCACGGCGCGACGGTCGCCAACGACGTGGCCCGCAGCGCCGTCGTGCCCGCGCACCGCGACGGCGGGCAGGCGCAGTTCATCCGGCGCGCGGTGCCCGAGCCGCGGAGCTCCTCCACCGGGCGGGCGCGGGCGTGGGCGCTGGAGAACCTGCACCGGGTGCTGTCGCTGCGGGAGCTCGCCGACCTGGAATCGATGAGCGTGCGCACCTTCACCCGCCGGTTCCGCGACGAGACCGGGCTGTCACCGGTGCAGTGGCTCACCGGGCAGCGCGTCGAACGGGCGCGGCAGCTGCTGGAGGAGACCGAGCTGCCGGTCGACCAGGTGGCGGCGGATTCCGGGTTCGGGACGGCGGCCTCGATGCGCCAGCACTTGCGCGCCCGGCTCGGCATCTCCCCCAGCACGTACCGCAGCACCTTCCAACCGGGGCGGCTCGGCGGGGACACCGACGGCGCGGCGACCGCCTGATCCCGCTCGGTCACCGGCGGCGAATCCCGTTGCCACCGCCCGAATTCACCGGACCAGCGCTGCGCTTTCGGTGATCGCGGCGGGGAAACCCCAGCGTCGCAACGACTTCCGGCGAGTCAGAACGCGGGCACACCGGCCCAGACGGTGCTCAGCACCTCTCGCGTGAGGACCTCGCCAGGAGGCCCCGCCGCGAGCAGGCGGCCATCGCGCAGCACCAGGCAGTGATCGGCTTCGCGCGCTTCGGCGAAGTCATGGGTGACCTGCACGACCGTGGTGCCGCGTGACCGCTCCTGGTCGAGCGCCGCGGTGATGTGCCGCTGCGCGGCGACGTCCAGCCCGGCCGCCGGTTCGTCCAGCAGCAGCAAACCCGCTCGCTGCGCCAATCCCTGCGCGACCAGGACGCGCTGCCGCTGGCCGCCGGACAGCGCACCCAGCGGGCGCTCGGCCAGTTCGGCCACGCCGAGCCGTTCCAGGCAGTCCGCCACGACCTCCCGGTCCCGCTTCGACAACCGGCGCCACGGGCCGGTGCTCGCCCACCGCCCCATCTCGACGGCGGCGCGCACCGTCAGCGGCAGCGCGTCCGACACCGAGCTGCGCTGCGCGACCAGGGCCGGACCCGCCGAACCGGGTCGCCGCACGGAGCCCGAGAGGACCGGGAGGACGCCGGCGAGCACGCCCAGCAGCGTCGACTTCCCGGAACCGTTCGGCCCCACCACCGCGGTCCGGCGCCCGGCCGGGAACTCGGCGGTGACGTCGTGCAGCACGGGATGCCTGCGGTACCCGGCGGAGACGCCGCGCAGGGCGGCTGGGCGATCGTCGGTGGTCACGTCGTCGGTGATGGCTCTCACGAAGCTCACCCTACAACGACAATCGTTTTCACTATAGGGTGATCTGTCATGGATTGGTTATTCGTCCCTTTTGAGGTGTCCTTCGTGCAGCGCGCGCTGTGGGCCGGGGTGCTGGTCTCGCTGATCTGCGCGCTCGCGGGCACCTGGGTCGTGCTGCGCGGCATGGCCTTCCTCGGGGACGCCATGTCGCACGGGATGCTGCCGGGGGTGGCGCTGGCCGCGCTGCTCGGCGGGGACCTGCTGCTCGGCGCGGCGCTCAGCGCGGGCGTGATGGCCTTCGGCGTGACCGCGCTCGGACGCTCGCAACGACTGTCGCGGGACACGAGCATCGGCCTGCTGTTCGTCGGAATGCTGTCGGCCGGCGTGATCATCGTGTCGCACTCGCAGTCGTTCGCGGTGGACCTGACCGGGTTCCTGTTCGGCGACGTGCTCGCGGTGACCGGCCCCGAACTGGGCAAGCTCGCCGTCGCGCTGCTGCTCGCGGTGATCGTCTCCGTCGCGGGGCACCGCGCGTTCGTGGCGCTCTCGTTCGACCCGCGCAAGGCCCGCACCCTCGGATTGCGCCCCGGCCTGGCGAACGCGCTGCTGCTCGGTCTGGTGACGCTCGCGATCGTCGCCTCGTTCCGCATCGTCGGCACGCTGCTGGTGTTCGGGCTGCTCATCGCCCCGCCCGCGGCGGCCGTGCTGTGGGCCAAGCGCATCCCGGTGGTGATGGCCGGAGCCGCCGCGCTCGGCATGGCCGCCACCGCGATCGGGCTGCTCGTCTCCTGGCACTGGGGCACCGCCGCCGGAGCGACGATCGCCGCCACCGCCGTCGTCCTGTTCTTCCTGTCCGCACTCGGCGCCGAACTGCGCGACCGGGTCCGGGCCACCCCGGAGAAAACCAACACGGAAGTCGAGCACGCACTGTGAGACCTCGTCAGACGAAACCCGCCGCGCTGGCCCTCGCGCTCGTCGCGCTGGCCGCCACCGCCTGCGACTCCCCCGGTGGCGAAGCCGCCCCGCCACCGGACGTGCCGCACGGCTACGTCGAAGGCGCCGAGGAGGCCGCCGAAGCCCAATCCCGCCTCGTCGTCGCCGATGGCGACACCGGCGCGGTGCGGGTGCTCGACCTGATCACCGAGGAAGTGGTGGAACTCGGCGCGGTGCCGGGAGTCCGGGACATCACCGACGACGGCCGGTACGCCTACCTGACCGGGGACCGCGGCACGCGCGTCGTGGACAGCGGCTCGTGGAGGGTGGACCACGGCGATCACGTGCACTACTACCGCGCCGACATCCGCGAGGTCGGCGACCTCCCCGGCCGAACCTCCGGCGCGCACAACGACACCGGCGTCGCCGCCGTGTCCACTTCGGACGGTTCGGCGACGTTGTTCGACCGGACCGCGCTCGACGGCGGCACCCTCACCGAGGTCGGCCGCGCCGAACTCGCCCCGGGCACCGCCGCCGTCCCCTACGAGGCGCACGTGCTGACGGTCTCCCCCGACGGCGCGGTGCGGGTGCTCGACCGGGCGGGCGAGGCCACCGGCACCGTCGAGCCGTCCTGCCCGCGGCCGAGCGGTGCGGCGCTCACCCGGCGCGGAGTCGTGTTCGGCTGCGCCGACGGCGCGCTGCTCGTCTCCGAGGACGACGGCGCCTTCCACGGCGAGAAGATCCCCTACCCGCGCCCGGTCGGCGAGGACGAACGCGCCCGCGAGTTCCAGCAGCGCCCCGGCAGCGCCACCCTCGCCGCGAAGGCGGGCGAGCGCGGCGCGTGGTCGCTGGACCTCTCGGACCGGAAGTGGACGCACGTCGAGACCGGGCCCGTCGTGGCCGTCAACGCCGTCGGTGAAGGCGGCCCGCTGCTCGCGCTCACCGCAGACGGCGTGCTGCACGCCCACGACCCCGAAACCGGTGCCGCCACGGCGAAGACCAGGGTCACCGAGCGTCCCGTCGACACCTCGGGACCGCTGCCGGTGATCCGGATCGACACGACCCGCGCCTACGTCAACGACGTCGACGCCGGGACGATCCACGAGATCGACTACAACGATTCGCTGCGCCTGGCCCGCGAATTCCGGCTCGGCGGCAAGGCCGCGCACCTCGCGGAGACCGGACGATGAGCCGGCGGATCACGGCGGCGCTCACCGCGACCGCGGCGGCGGTGCTGCTCGTGCTCACCGGCTGCTCCGGCGGCGGACCGCAACGCGCCCAGGTGGTCGTGACCACCAACGTCCTCGGCGACATCACCCGCAACGTCCTCGGCGACCAGGCCCAGGTGTCGGTGCTGATGCGTCCCGGAGCGGATCCGCACTCGTTCGGCATCTCCGCCCAGCAGGCAGCCGAGTTCGAGCTCGCCGACCTCGTCGTCCACAACGGACTCGGTCTGGAGGAGGGCGTGCTGCGCAGCGTGCGGGCCGCGGAGACCGCCGGGGTCGCGACGCTGCCGGTGGGCGAACGGGTCGACCCGATCCGCTACACCAGCGACGAGTCCCGCGGCCAGGCCGACCCGCACTTCTGGACCGACCCGCGCCGCGTCGCCGCCGCCGTCGACGTCATCGCGCAGCAGGTCGTCGAGCACGTCGACGGAGTCGACCCGGCGGTCGTGCGGGCCAACGCCGCGCGCTACCGGGGCGAGGTGGAGGCGCTCGACACCGCCACCGCCGCGCGGTTCGCCGCCATTCCCGCGCAGCAGCGCAAGCTCGTCACCAACCACCACGTGTTCGGCTACCTCGCGCAGCGCTACGACTTCGAGGTCATCGGCGCGGTGATCCCCAGCGGGACGACGCTGGCCTCCCCCAGCGCCTCCGACCTCGCCGGGCTCGCCGGAGCCGTGCGCCAGGCGGGCGTGCGGGCGGTCTTCGCCGACTCCTCGCAACCCGACCGGCTCGCCCGCGCGCTCGCCGACCAGGCCGGGCTCGACGTGCGGGTGGTGCCGCTGTTCTCCGAATCGCTGAGCCCGCCCGGCGAGGGCGCCGGCACCTACCTGGAGATGACCCGGTCCAACGCCGAAGCCATCGCCACCGGGCTCGGCGGATGACCCCGCCGAGCACCGGAACCACTCGACGGCACAAGAGAAGAGGAACCTCCATGCCCACCACGAGGACCGCCGTCAAGACCGGCGTCGCGCTCGCCACCGCCGCGCTCGCGCTCAGCGCCTGCGCGTCGCCCGAACCGAAGCCGCAGGCCGCTCCCGCCGGTCCCGCCGTGCCGGAACCGGTCGTCGCCACCTACGACGGCGGCATCTGGGTGCTCGACGGCCGCACCCTCCAGGTCGCCGCCGACATCCCGCTCGACGGCTTCAACCGCCTCAACCCGGCGGGCGACGACGAGCACGTGGTCGTGTCCACCTCCGACGGGTTCCAGCTGCTCGACGCCGCGCACCCCGCGCTGACCGACGTCACGTTCCCCGGCGCCAAGCCCGGCCACGTCGTCCGCCACGCCGGGCGCACCGTGCTGTTCAGCGACGGCACCGGCGAGGTCACCTCCTTCGACCCGAACGACCTCGGCGACGGGAAACCCGCCACCGAGCAGCACAAGACCGCCGAACCGCACCACGGCGTCGCCGTCGAACTCGCCGGTGGCGAACTCCTCACCACCCTCGGCAACGAGGACGAACGCGTCGGCATCGTGGTGCTCGACGAGAACGGGAAGGAGATCGCGCGCAACGAGGACTGCCCCGGCGTGCACGGCGAAGCCGCCGCGCAGGGCGACGCGATCGTGGTCGGCTGCGAGAACGGCGCGGTGGTCTACCGGGACGGCACCATCACGAAGATCACCAGCCCGGCCGAGTACGGCCGCATCGGCAACCAGGCGGGCTCCGAGCACTCCCCCGTCGTGCTCGGCGACTACAAGGTCGACGAGGACGCCGAGCTGGAGCGCCCCGAACAGATCTCGCTGATCGACACCGCGAACGGGAGCCTGCGGCTGGTCGACCTCGGCACCAGCTACACCTTCCGCTCGCTGGCGCGCGGCCCGCAGGGCGAGGCGCTCGTGCTGGGCACCGACGGCGGTCTGCGCGTGATCGACCCGGCCGGTGGACGCGTCGTGAACACGATCCCCGTCACCGGCTCGTGGCAGGAACCGCTGGAGTGGCAGCAGCCGCGCCCCGCGCTGTTCGTGCGCGGCGGCACCGCCTACGTCACCGACCCGAACCGGAAGGAGATCCACGCGATCGACCTGGCGACCGGCGAGAAGACCGCCACGGGCACCCTGCCCGCCGCGCCGAACGAGCTCAGCGGCGTCGTGTCCTGATCACCCGGTCCCGCCGCCCGGCTCGTGGTGTCGAGCCACGACGCGGGCGGCGGGATCGGCGGCTGCCGGGGCGGCGCGCCGAGTTGCCGACATATGCACGGTGACTAATGTGACGAGGACCGCGAGGTTGCTCCACCTGGCGGTGCCGACCGACCGAAACGCAGTTGCGAGGTTCCTCATGACGACGGCTCACGCCCAGCACGCCGACCACCCGCACGCGCACGGGCCGGACTGCGGGCACACCGCGGTGCCGCACGGCGACCACACCGACTACGCGCACGACGGTCACCTGCACCGGGCCCACGACGACCACTACGACGAGTGCGAACCGTCGGACCACATCGCGCACGACGGGCATTCCCACGCGCACGGGCCGGACTGCGGCCACACCGCCGTGCCGCACGGCGACCACACCGACTACCTGCACGACGGCCACCGCCACGCCGTCCACGGCGATCACTACGACGAGCACTGACACCGGAACCCGTCCGGCCGGTCGAGATCCCTCGGCCGGCCGGATTTTTCTTGCACCCACCTCCACGACCGGGGATACGTCGCGGGACCGAGGTGCGGAACGCCTGGTGCCGCAGAAAGAACCGCCAGGCGGAGTCAGCACCGCACCTGAAGACCCTGGAGCGGGCAGGTCGCGGGGCGGGTTCACCACGAAGGATTCACCTGGCGTGCGAGCAGGGGCAGAAACCGCTGTCGCTGCTGATCACCGCCGGGCAGTGCGGCGACGGTCCGCAGTTCGAGCCGGTCCTGAACGCGATCGAGGTGCCCCGGCCTGGGGTCAGTCGGCCGAGGAGCCGCCCGCTGCGGGGCGCGGGCGACAAGGCGTGCTCTTCACGCGCGAATCGCGCCTACCTGCGCGGATGCGGCAACAGGTGCACGATTCCTGACCCGGCCGATCAGATCCGCAACCGCAGGGGCCGCGGACGTGGCGGTGGCCGTCCGCCCTTCTTCGACCCGGCGGCGCGGTGTGGATGGGGTTGCACCTTCCGTAGCGGCATGTGGTCCGGTGGACTTACGTCCCGAGGAAAGGTCCCAGTTCATGCATTCGTCCTTCATGTCACCCCGCCAGGTCAAGATCGGTGACGCGGCGGCCTTCGTCGGCAGCACGCCACGGGCGATCCGCCATTACCACGAGATCGGCCTGCTCCCCGAGCCTGAGCGGGGCGGCGATGGCCGCCGCCGCTACGGGTACGAGGACATGATCCGCCTGCTGTGGATTCGCAGGATGGCCGACGCCGGGATCGCCCTGGACGACATCCGCGACGCCCTTACCACCGGGGCCGGCGCGGACAGCGGAGACGGTGTCGCGGGCATCCTGGAGCGGTTGGAGGAAGCCCTCGCCGAGCAGGAGGCGGAATTGCGGCGGCAACGGACCGCCGTGCAGCGGATGCGCACCGAAGGCAGCCGGATGGGCCTGCTCTCCGATTTCGTCACCGAACGCCTCAAGGACCTGCCCGAAGACTCCCTGCGTCAGGCGGACCTGGACAGCCTGCTGGTCACTGAGCGGATCTTCGGCCCGCTCGGCGCCGCCGTCCAGGCCACCCGCTTCGTCGCCCTGGCCACGCATCCCGCTCTGCGGGAGGATTCCGACCGCATCGATGACGCCGAGGAGGCACTCGACGACAGCGTCGCCGTCGATGATCCACGGGTGGCTCGAGTGGCCGCCGAGCGGCACGCCTTCGAAAGCGCCCTGCACGCCGTCATCGAGGAGTCCGGCCTGGATGAGGACGACGATGCCCTCTTCGACGCCTGGGACACCCTGCACCCTGCCACCGCCGATGACGGCGAGGCCGACCTCGGCTCTGGCAGGCGGGAGGCTGGTTCCATGAGCGCGCTCGAAACCAGCGGCAAGATGCCCTACGACTTCTCCCCAGCCCGCCTGCGCTGCATGGAACTGGCCGTAGAGCTATCCGCCCAAGACCCACCCGCTACCTGCAGCACCGCCTAGTCCTCCGGGCTCACCAGCCGCAGGTCGGCCCCCTCCGCGCGGATCCCTTCCGCCGCGGCGCCGGCCAAGGCGGCGTCGGTGATCACCTCGTCGAAGGCGTGCAGCGACGCGACCTTGTACCGGCCGAAGGTCCCGTACTTCGACGAACCCGCCACCAGCAGCGACCGCGAGGCGGCGGCCATCGCGGCGTGCTTGACCTCGACCTTGCGCTCCGACGGGGTGGTCACGCCGCGCAGCAGGTCCCAGGAGCTCGCGCTGATGAACGCCACGTCCAGCGCCAGCTGGCGCAGCGTCGCCGCCGCCAGCCGCCCCACGCTGGAGCGGTTCGCCGGTTCGACGAGCCCGCCGAGGTGGATCACGTCGAGGTGGGTGGCGGGCAGCAGTCGTTCCACGGCGGTGAAGTCGTTGGTGACGACGGTGAGTTCGGCGTGCTCCACCAGCAGCGGGATCATCGTGAGCATCGTGGTGCCCGCGTCGAGGTAGACCGTCATGCCGTCGTGGACGTGCCGGGCGGCTTCCCGCGCCATCGCCTGCTTCTCGGGCTGCTCGGTCACCGACTTCGTCTGGAACGTCGGTTCGGCGTGCACCTGGCTGGCGATGCGCGCGCCGCCGGGCACCGAGAACACCAGGCCTTGTCGTTCCAGTTCGGCGAGGTCGCGGCGCACGGTCATGTGCGAAATGCCGAACAGCTGGGTGATCTGCTGGACGCTGAGCACCCCTTCCCGCCGCAGGTGCTTGACCAGCTGCTCGCGGCGCTGATCAGGAATGAGCGGCGGATTCTCCGACGCGTCCATGCCCCACTCCCCATTCGTCGGCGAACCGATCACGTCCATTGTCGCCACCGCACGTCGGCGGCTCCCCGGAACCCACCGCTGCCCTTTCCGGTGAACGCCTCCTCCGCCGTTGCTCGTGGGCGGAGGAGGCGGTCACCGACGGGCGTCAGGAGACGATGGCGCTCAGCAGGAGCACGCCGCCGAGGCTCAGCAGGGACTGCAAGGAGAGCATCAGCGTCCAGGTCCGGAAGGTCTGGGACACGCTGAGCTGGAAGTACTCCTTGAACAGCCAGAACCCGGAATCGTTGACGTGCGAGAGCATCACGGCACCGGACGCGGTCGCCAGCACCAGCAGTTCCGGCGACAGCCCGGGATACGCGGCCACCAGCGGAGCCACGATGCCGGTCGCGGCGGCGGTGGCGACCGTCGCCGAACCAAGGCAGATCCGCAGCAGCGCGGCCACGGTCCACGCCAGCAGCAGCGGCGGCACCGCCCAGTCGACGGCGTACTGCGTGATCAGCTTGTCGACCTCGGTGGCGGAGAGCATCTCCTTGAGGCCGCCGCCCGCGCCGAGGATCAGGATGATCGCGCCGACGGGACCGAGTCCCTTCGCGGCCATCTTCTGCAACTTCGCGAACCCGAACCCGGACCGCACGCCCAGCGCGAAGAACGCGAACACGACCGCCGCCAGCAGCGACAGCACCGGCGTGTCGCAGGCCTCGAACAGCACGTTCGCCCAGGTTCCCGGTGCGGTCATCGAGGTGCCGAGGGTGCCGATGAGCATCAGGCCCGCCGGGAGCACCACGGTGATCAGCGCCAGCACCAGCGACACGGGACGGCGGAGTTCGCCCTCGGCCGGACCGGGGTCGGGCACCGGGCTCTTGTCCAGGTCGGGCGCGGGCCCGAACCAGCGGGCCAGCAGCGGTGTCAGCACCGGGCCGCAGATGATCGCCACCGGAATCGCGATGACCAGGCCGAAGAAGATGGTCATCCCGGTGTTGGCGTCGTAGGCGGCGACCGCCAGCGTCGGCGCCGGGTGCGGCGGCAGCAGGCCGTGCGAGACGTAGAGCCCGGCCGCCATCGGCAGCCCGACGAACAGCAGGTGCGAGCCGGTCCGCTTGGCCACCGCGTACACCAGCGGCACCAGCATCACGAAGCTCACGTCGAACAGGTGCGGCATGCCGATCAGCAGCGCGGCGGCGGCGATCGCCGCGGGGATCCACTTGACGGGCCGGGTCCCGATGAACGCGGTCGCGATGCGGTCCGCTCCCCCGGATCCGAGCAGGATGCCGCCGAGGATGGTGCCGAGCCCGATGACGGGTCCGGTGTCGCTGAGGGCGTCGCCGAATCCGGTCTGGAAGTGCTCGGCGGTCTCGCCGGGTGCGATGCCGTTGGCGAAGCCGAGCCCGAGGGCGGCGATCATCAACGCCAGGAACGGGTGCAGCTTCATCTTCGTGATCAGCACGATCAGGACGACGATCGCGCCTGCCGCCAGCAGCAGCGGGGTGAGTTCGGCGCTCATCGGGCGATCTCCCGCGCCCACTCGCCGCCCAGGTTCCAGGCCTCGACGAGCGCCGGGTCGGGGTTCGCCAGGTCGGACAGGGTGATCAGCTCTCCGGCGGCGACGTCGCGTCCCAGCGCGGTGTGCGCGGCGAGGTACAGCGGGGCGACGTCGGCGGGGGCGTTCTCGTCGCGCAGCAGGACGGCCTGCACGCCGGTGACGTCGTGGTGGTGCCCGCCCATGTCGAGCACGGTGCCCGCGGCGAGGTCGCGCTGGGCGCGTCCGGCGAGCACCGCGTGCCTGCCCGGTGGCGTCGCGTCCGGCGTCCGGCCGTGCGCGGCGATCGCGAGCAGCGTCGCCGGGGTCTCGACGCCCATCAGGTGGTACGGGAGGTAGACGGTCGCGTAGCGCCCGTCCTCGCTCACCACGTGGCCCTTCTCGGCGAGGATCCGCCAGGTCTCGGCGTCGTTGGTGCGCAGCACGACGAACTCGCCGCCGGCGAACGAGGCCTCGTCGGGCAGGCGCAGCGCGCTGAACACGTCCACGGCGCCGGCCTCGTGCAGCACGCCGCCGTGCTCGCGCAGCGAGTAGATGTCGGCGAGCTCGGCGATCCGCGCGACCGGGTAGTGCAGCCGTTCCACGTCGGGCCGGAACCCGGTGTTGTTGGCGACGACGGCCATTTCGCAGTAGTCGGCGGTCGCCCCGGTGGGCAGTTCCGCGACGGCGTCCGCGCGGGCCGCGAGGGTGCCGCGCACGTCCTCGCCGAGGGTGAGCAGCTCGCCGATCGCCGGGGCGGGCACGGTCCGGTCGAGCTGCGTCACCGTGTCGGTCGCCGGGTCGAAGACCAGGTCGTACTCGCTGGACTTGCCGATGGCCACGACGTCCATGCCCAGCAGCCGGGCCCAGTCGAGCAACCGGATGAGGTTGCCGGGCTGGTCGCCTTCGGCGGGGGCGTAGACGACGTCGTTGTCCGCGGCCAGCCTCGCCAGGTGCAGTCCGGCGACGGAGTCGACCTCCTTGCTGACCATGGCCACGTGCCTGCCCGCGGTGAGCGCGGCGCGGGCCATCGCGTAGCCGTGGGCGGGGCTGCCGGTGGCCTCGACGAGCACGTCCCACTGCCCGGCGCCGAGCAGTTCCTGGTCGGCGACGAGCGCGATCCGCCCGGCGGCGGTGGCCGCGGCGGTCTGCTCGGCGTCGGTGCAGGTGCGCAGTTGTTCGGGCGCGTAGCCCAGTTCGAGGCACAGCGCGTGCAGCCGGGGCACGTCCACGTCGCACAGCACTGCCGGGGCCAGCGCGGGGATCAGCAGGGTCTGCGCCAGCAGGGTGCGCGCGAATCCGCCGGCCGCGCCGGAGAGCGCGTAGCCGACGGGCCGATCGCCGGTGCCCGGTGGGCGTGGCTGCACGTTCATGGGTCTCCTCGTTGAGTCCTCGCGTCGTCGAGCGCTGGCGCTGCGGCGCGATGGCCGATCCGGTCAAGTCCGGCATCACACGGTTTAACAGAACATATTCATTGATTCACATAATAGTCAAGCGTGCTAACATTTTTTCACGGATGCGGATCGGCTCGTCCTCCCCCACGAGGGCGGCTCCCGCACGAACGCGGCCGGGCAGCAGCACCGGCCCACCACCCCGTCCGCGTCCCGCGGACGACCGAACCGCCCGCTCCCCGCGGGCGCACCGCGACCGGGAGGACGCATGCCGCTGATCGGCGCGATCGCCGACGACTTCACCGGGGCGACCGACCTCGCGACGATGCTCGTCTCCCGCGGCTTCCGCACCGCCGTGGTGATCGGCACGGCCGAACCCGCCGAGCCGCTGGACGAGCTGGACGCGGTGGTGGTGGCGCTGAAGTCGCGCACCGCCCCCGTCGAGGAAGCCGTGCGCGACTCCCTCGCCGCGCTGCGCGCGTTGCGGGCGGTCGGATGCGAGCGGATCTACGTGAAGTACTGCTCCACGTTCGACTCCACGCCCACCGGCAACATCGGCCCGGTCGTGGACGCCGTGCTCGACGAGCTCGGGGCCGGCCGGGCCGTCGTGGTGCCCTCGTTCCCGGCCACCGGCCGCACCGTGCACCGCGGGCACCTGTTCGTCGGCGATCAGCCGCTGGCGGAGAGCCCGATGCGCGACCACCCGCTGACTCCGATGCGGGACTCGGACCTGCTGCGGCTGCTCGCCCCGCAGACCCGCCGCCCGGTGCGGCTGATCGGCCACGACGTGGTGCGGGCAGGCTCCGACGCGGTGCGCGACGAGCTGGCCGGATCGGGATCGGCGCTGGTGGTGGTCGACGCCGCCACCGACGCGGACCTGATGACGATCGCCGCGGCCACCGCCGAGGATCCGGTGCTCACCGGCGGCGCGGGGCTCGCGCTCGGCCTCACCGGTCCGCACCCGGGCAGCGCCCGCGCGGAGTCGGCCGGGCCGGGGCCCGCCGTGGTGCTCGCCGGGAGCGCTTCGGCGGCGACCCGGGGGCAGGTGGAGCACGCGAAGTCCCTGCTGCCGAACCGGAAGCTCGACGTCGCGGCGCTGCGCGCGGACTTCGAGGCAGCCGTCGCCGAGCTGATCGAGTTCGTCCGTACCCGGTGGGAGGCGGATCCCGCCCTGCCGCCGATGATCTACGCGGTGGGCGCGGGCGACGAGCTCGAACCGGCGGAGGGCGCGACGCCCGCCGGGGAGCTGCTGGAACGGGCATTGGCGCGCTGCGCGAGCGAACTGGTCGTGTCCAGAGCGCGGCGGCTGCTCGTCGCGGGCGGCGAGACCTCCGGCGCGGTGGTGCTGGCGCTGGGCGCGACCGCGCTGCACGTCGGCTCGCAGATCGCTCCGGGCGTGCCGTGGTGCCGAACCGAGTCCCATGTGGACGGAGAGGTCCGCGCGGTGGACGTGGCGTTGAAATCGGGGAACTTCGGAGGGGTCGACATCTTCACCACGGCTTGGGACGTGCTGTCATGACGAGGCGAGAACTGGTCGCCGCCGGTGCCCGCTTGGCCGCGCTCGGCCTCAGCCCGGGTTCCTCCGGCAACATCAGCGTCCGCGAAGGCGACCGGATGCTGCTCACGCCGACCGGAGCGGACCTCGCCGAACTCGACCCCGAAGCGCTCTCCGAGTTGTCGCTCGACGGCGAGCACCTGGCCGGTCCCCGGCCGTCGAAGGAGTTCCCGCTGCACGGCGCGTTCTACCGCCGAGAACCGGGCACGAACGCGGTGGTGCACCTGCACTCCCGCAACGCGGCCGGGGTCGCGTGCCTGTCACCGTGGTCGCAGCGCAGCGCGATCCCGCCGCTGACCCCGTACTTCGTGATGCGCGTCGGCCAGTCCCCGCTGATCCCCTACGCGGCACCCGGCGACCCGGCGCAGGCCGACGTGCTGGAAGCGCTCGACTTCGACTTCCGCGCGGCGCTGCTGCAGAACCACGGGCCCATCACCTCCGGGGCGACGCTCGCGGCGGCGGTGGACGCGGCGGTGGAGATCGAGGAGGTCGCGGCGTTGCTGCTGCGCCTGGGCACGCACACGCCTCGACTGCTGGAACCGGAGCAGATCCGCGAGCTCACGAAGAAGTACGGGACCCCCTGGGACGTGTGATCCCACCGGGGTAGGACACCGGGCCGAGCAGGCGCGGGAGCACCCGCTCGGCCCAGGTCAGCCTTCTGGGGTGATTTCGACGCCACCACGCCAGATCCGCCGCAGCGCGCGGGTCGCGCGGACGTCGGCCAGCGGACGCGGTGCCGTGCCCGAGGCCGAGGTCCGCGCGATCGTCGACGAGGTCCTGCTCCCGCTGCTCGCCTCTCGGAGCCGAACGGACCGAGGCCCCCGGCGCGAGCCGAGGGCCTCGAACCTTCTCCACCGCAGCGGAGTCGGACCATCCTGTTCGGACTGATCATCACTGGCCGGGGGCGCCGAACGACGGCGGCGCGTCCTCCGGTGCGCTGCCCCACTCGGCGTTCGGTTCGGCGCCGAGGGTGTAGTCCAGCGTGCCGCCCTCGTTGACGAACTGCTCGGACAGCCACGCCTTGCCGCTCGGCGCGCCGTTGACCGCCAGGCCCTGCACGTACTTCGTGTCCCGGGAGGCGTCCGGGGCGTTGATGTTGATCGTCTTCCCGTTGCCCCGGTCGATGCTGATCGACGAGAACAGCGGGCTGGCCAGGACGAGCTCGGCCCGGCCCGGCGCCTCCGGGTACATGCCGAGCGACGCCCACACCGCCCAGGACGACATCTGGCCGAGGTCGTCGTTGCCGACCAGACCGTTGGGTTCCGCGCTGAACAGGTCGGTCAGCGCACGCCGCACCACGTCCTGGGTCTTGTGCGGCTGTCCCGCGTAGGCGTACGCCCAGGGGGTGTTCGCGGAGGGCTCGTTGCCGAGGTAGGCGTTGGCCTTGTCCGGGCCACCGTTGAGCTCGGCGAAGAACTCGTCGAGCCGCCCGGTGACCTGCTCGTCCCCGCCCATCTGGTCGAACAGCTCCCGGTGGTTGAACGGCACCATCCAGGTGTACTGCGCGGCGTTGCCCTCGACGTAGCCGTCCTGCTGCTCAGGGGCGAACGCCGGCCAGGCGCCGTCGGCCTCGCGCGGCTGGATCCAGCCGTTGCCGGGGTTGAACAGGTTCTTCCAGTTCTGCGCGCGGCGCTGGAACTCGTCGTGCGTGCCGCTCTCACCGATCCGCTGGGCGAACTGGGCCACCGCGAAGTCCGCGCTGGTGTACTCCAGCGTGGTCGACACCGATCCCCAGGATTCCTCGTCATCGGCCGGGATGTAGCCGAGCTCCCCGTACTTGTCGTGGACGGGGCGCTCATCGGCGTTCGAGGCGCCCGCCACCATCCGCTCCAGCGCCGCGGCCGTGTCGAAGTCGGTGGCGCCGAAGGCGTGCGCGCTCGCGATCATGATCGGCAGCGGGTCGCCGGTCATCACGCCGGTACCGCCGTTGGCGACCGTCCAGCGGTCGAAGTAGCCGCCCTGGACGGACTGGTTCACCGCGGACTGCGCGATGTCGGAGGCGATGTCCGGCGCGATCAGCGAGACCAGCTGCATCTGCGAGCGGTACACGTCCCAGCCCGAGTAGTTCGCGTACTGGGCGTGCCCCGGTTCCGCGGTGTGCACGTTGCCGTCGAAGCCCGTGTACTCGCCGTTGACGTCGCTGAAGACGTTCGGGTGCAGCAGCGAGTGGTAGAGCCCGGTGTAGAGGCGACGCCGGTCCTGCTCCTCACCGCCGCCGACGTCGATCCGGCCGAGCATCTCGTTCCACGCGGCCCTGGTGCCGTCGCGCACTTCGCCGATGCCGCGCTCACCGAGTTCCTCGGCGGCGTTGGCCTTCGCTCCGTCGAGGCTGACGAAGGACATGCCGACGCGGGCGGTCACCGTGCGGTCGGCGCCGGGGTCGAAGGACACGAACGCCTGCGCGCCGTCGTCCTGCGGGGCCGGCCGCCCGTCGTTCGCGGGTGCGGTTCCCTCGGCCGAGCCGGTGATCTCCTTGCTCGACGGGTCGACCTTGCCGTCGCGCACGACGCCGCTGCCGGTGAAGTCCTCGTCGAACTCGGCGTGGAAGTAGATCCGGTACTTGTTGCTGCCACCGCAGAAACCGCCGCCGTCGGTGTAGCCGCTGATGCTGTTGCCTTCGACGGTCACCGATCCGGACGCGTCGTTGAACGCCTTCGCGGCGTCGACCGACAGCGACGCGGTCTGCCCTTCCGGATAGGTGAACTTCGCGATCCCCGCCCGCTGGGTGGCGGTGAGCTCGGTCCGCAGGCCGTTGTCGAAGGTGACGTCGTAGGCGCCGGGCGACGCGGACTCGTTCTCGTGCGAGAACGCGTAGTCCGCCACCGGGGCGTCACCGAGCACGGGCAGGAACGGGATGTTGCCGAAGTCCCCGCAGCCGGCACCGGAGATGTGGGTGAGGCTGAAACCGCGAATCCGGTCGTCCTCGTACTGGTAGCCGCCGTGCTGGTATTCGGCGGTGTCCGGGCTCCACTGCATCATCCCGAACGGCGCCACCGCACCGGGGAAGGTGTTGCCCGCGCCGCCGCCGTGGCCGAAGTCGGGACCGCCGACCTGGGTTCCGGTGAACGGGTTGACGTACTGCGCGGGATCTTCGACGTCCGGCGCGGCCGGTGCCGCGGCGATGGCCGGTACCGCTGCCGCGGGCATGGCCAGTGCGGTGACCAGCCCGACCGTGGTGACCAGCGCTGATCGGTATCGGCCGGATGTGCGTCTGCGCCTGGATGTGCGCATCGTGCTCCTCTCCCTGGTGACGGGACGACGGGTCAGGACGAGGTGGCGGCGGGAACGCCCGGCGCGGGAATCGCGAACCGGAATTCTCCGCGGGAACTCGATCGGTCCGCTACCGGATGCGAGGAGGCGGCGCCTTTCCGGCGTGAGCGCGAACGGGCTGCGAGCGCGGATCGCGAATCCGGGCGCCGCTGCATCATTTCCTCCGGCGGTTCCGCCGGAACGTATTCAGCGGATCCCGTTCTGCGCGAAGGGGACGCCGAGCCTGCTCCGGTCGCAGCAACGCCCCGGAGAACCGTCGCCGACAGCAGGAGGAAGACCCCGAAGCGCGCACAAATCCCCCATGACAACGTTGTCTAATGCGGTGATCACAACCGTACAGATCCGCCTCGGAAGCGGCAACGACCACCGTCGGCAGATCGCTCGGACCAGCCGATTCCGGAAAGTTTTCCATCCATTCAGGGCAATCTCGAACCACCCGCTCACATATTTACCAGAAGAATCCCCGGATCCGACTCCGGACGCCGATTCCGGCGATGTCGCCGTCCGGGTGAAAAGGCCTGCGGGATCTGGTCAGAACTTCCCGGCCGGACCGCGGCTGCGATCCGGCCCGTTCCACTGCGCCAGCAACCGCAGCGACGTCTGCGACGGTGAATCCGGTTCGGTGGTGCAGACGAACAGGGTCTGCTCCGGATCTCCGGCGGGCTGCAGGGCCTGGTAGGTGACGGCGAGCTCGCCTACGAGCGGGTGGCGGTAGCCCTTGGTGCCAGTGGTGCGCCGGTGGACGCGGTGATCCGGCCACCAGCGGCGGAATTCCCCGCTGTGGATGGACGATTCGCCGTTCAACGCCGAGAGCTTCGGATCGTCCGGGTGGCGGCCCGCGTCGAGGCGCGGCATCGCCACGGTGTCGGCGGCGACGGCCGCCCACCTTCGCACCTCGTGCTCGGTCCGGACGCCGTCGAACGACTCCAGGTCAAGATCGCCGCACTGCACGACGATCTGGTGCGCAGTCAGGAGAAATCGGCCGCGACCATCCGCTGACTCCCCCTCGCGGACTCCGCGACCGCCCGCGGATCGGCTCGGGTAAGCGCCACCGTCGTCCCACCGGCCGAACGGGCCGACGGGGCCTGCGGCCGGGTGCCTCCTCCGTCCGGTCCCACCGGACGGAGGAGGCACTCACTTCAGGGACTGCGGTGGCGGTTACGCGCGCTGGGCGACTCGTTCGTCCAGCAGGCTCGCCGCGAGTTCCTTGCCGAGGTCGATGGGGTCGGTGCTACGGCTGAACTTCGAACCCGCGACCGCGCCGTCGTAGAGCAAGCGGACGCGTTCGGCGGTGGCCTCGGCCTCGGCGACGCCCGCCTGCTCGGCCAGGTCGACCAGCAGCTCGTGCAACCAGGCGCGGTGCCGGTCCACGGCGGCGCGGGCGGGGTGCCCCGCGTCGGGGAACTCGGTGGCGGCGTTGAGGTACAGGCAGCCTCGGAACCGCCGGGCGACAGCCGCGCCGTGGGCCAGGTCGAACAGGGCGAGGATCTTGTCCCGCGGGGCGTCGAGGCCCGCGGTGGCCTTCTCCCACTTCTTGCGGTCGGCGTCGTCCTGGTCGTCGAGGTACGCCGCGACGAGGGCGTCCTTCGAACCGAACGCGTGGTACAGGCTGGCCCGCGCCACGCCCGCCTCGGCGATCACCCGGTCGATCCCGACCGCCCGGATCCCCTCGCGCACGAACAGGTCGCCGGCCGCCTCCAGCAGCCGCTGGGCGGGTGCGGTCCCGCCTGATCGCGTGGTGGCCATGACCACACCGTAACACCAATAGACAGACCGATCCGTCTGGCCCTAGGGTGGGGCCATGCCACGTTCGGAGCTCGTGCGGCGACTGCAGGTGGACCTGCTTCGGGTCGCCAGCGCGGTCTGTCCTGCTCCCCTGGCCTGAATCTCCCCTTTCCGCGGTACCTCTGCGACGGCTGAGAGCCGTCCGACGCCGCATGTCCCGAGCCAGTTCCGGAGGCTTCGCCATGTCCCTGTACCTGTACGAGATCGTGCCCACCGACAACGCCCGCCCGGAGACGGAGAAGCTGCTCAGCACCTTCGACGCCGCCGCCCGCACCGCAGGCGGCGAAGTGATCGAGTCCCAGGTGACCGGCTCGCTGGACCGGGTGTTCGTCGTGGTGGAGGCCGCCGACGACGCCGACCTCGGCGGCGCGCTGAACACCGAGCGGCTCCCCGAGGTCGCGGAGCTCTCCGGCCCGCACCTGGTCCGCCTGGTCGGCGCCGAACTCGCCGACGTGAAGGCCGCCCGCCCGGACGCCGGGTACCTCGTCGAGTGGGACTTCCCCGCCGACCTGGACATGGACACCTACCTGGCGAACAAGAAGGCCAAGGCCCCGAAGTACGCCGAGGTCCCCGAGGTCACGTTCCTGCGCACCTACGTGCGCGAGGACATGGCGAAGTGCCTGTGCTTCTACGACGCGCCGGACGAAGACGTCGTCCGCAAGGCCCGAGACGTCGTGAGCACCCCCATCGACCGCCTGCACACCTTGGATCGGGGCTGAGCAAGCCGCGGATTCGCGCGGCGGGCCGGGTGGCGGAACCAGCGGCCCCTTCGCTGCGGGATCGATCTCCCGCGCAGCTCCGCACGGCGAACTCGCCGTCCTCGCGAGGGAGCCGCTGAGAACCCGCCGGTGGTCACCTCTCCCGAACTGGTCACTGCGCAGCGGCTCCGCCGCTGGGACGGCACCACGAAAGACCATCTTGGAAGGACCTTGAACCATGACCTCCGCGCACACCGCCGCGCAGGTCGCGGCGCCCACCGGCTACCCGGAGCGCGCGGCCGTCGCGGAGTTCTTCACCGCGCAGGCCGGTGAGCTGGACCGGGGCGGCTGCGACGTCCGTCCCGGTCTGCGCTTCCTCGGCGAACGCGGACTGCTCGGCCTCGGCGCCCCGGACAACGCGGGCGACGAGCTGGCGACCATGCTGCTGGTGGTCGAGGACGTCGCCGCGAGCTGCATGAGCTCCGGGTTCTCGTTGTGGGCGCAGCGGATGGTCGTCGAGTACCTCGCTCGCGGATCCACCGGTCCGGAACTCGACGGCGAGCTCGCGGCATTGCGGGCCGGTTCCCGGATCGGTGTCACCGCGATGGCTCCGGCGATGAAGCACGTCGCCGGACTCGAACCCGTTCCGGTGATCGCCGAGCGCACCGCGGGAGGCGTCCGGCTCGACGGACCGATCCGCTGGGCGTCGAACCTCTTCGAGGACGCGCTGGTCGTGGTGCCCGCCCGGTTCGCCGACGGCGGCGGGCTGATCGCGGTGCTGCGCATCGACGATCCCGGGGTGACCGTCCACGATGCACCGGAGCTGCTGGCGCTGGGCGGCACGCGGTCGTCCTCGGCGACACTCTCGCGGGTCGAGGTGCCCGCCGAGCACGTGCTCAGCGAGGACCTCACCGGGTTCGTGCGCTCGGTGCGCCCGACGTTCCTGCTGGTGCAGAGCGCGTTCTGCGCCGGGCTCGCCGGGGCCTCCCGGCGGTGCTCGGCGGAGCTGCTGACCGGTTTGAACGCCGAGTTCGACGACGACTTCGACGAGCTCGCATCCGAGCACGATTCGGTGCGCGCCCGGTTGTTCGACTTCGCCAGGTCAACGCACCGCCCGTCGGCGGCGGACCTGCTGCGGCTGCGGCTGGACGCCGCGCGCGTCGCGGGCGCGGCGACCAGGCTGGAGTCCGCCGTCACCGGCGGTCGCGGCTACGTCGCCACGAGCGCCACGAGCCGCCGGCTGCGCGAAGCGGCCTTCCTCCCGATCCAGGCTCCGACGGAAGGGCAACTGCGGTGGGAACTTTCACGGTCCGCCTGACCGGAGCGGACAAGTCCTACGGCCGCGGTCCGCGCCGCCGCAGAGTCCTCAATGGACTCGAACTGGCGGTGCGGGACGGGGAGTTCCTGGTGCTCCTCGGGCCCAGCGGCTGCGGCAAGTCCACCTTGCTGCGGGTGCTCGCCGGGCTGGAATCCCTCGACGGCGGCACCGTCGAGTGGTCCGGTGGCGACGCCCGGCCGCCCATCGGGGCCGTGTTCCAGCAGCCGCACCTGATGCCGTGGTCGACGGTGCGGGACAACGTGCTGCTCGGCGGGCGCTACCGCGCCAACCGGGACCGCTTCGCCCCGGCCTGGGCCGAAGAGCTCGTGTCCCGCCTCGGTCTGGCCGAGCTCGCGGACTCCTACCCGGACCAGCTCTCGGGCGGGCAGGCGCAGCGCGTCGCGGTGGCGCGGGCGGCGGCGATCGAACCGGCGTTGCTGCTGCTCGACGAACCGTTCAGCGCGCTCGACCCGGCCGCGCGCGACGACCTGCGGCGCTGGGTCCGGTCGACCACCGATGACCTGGCGCTGACCACGGTGCTGGTGACCCACGACGTGGACGAGGCGCTGCTGGTCGGCGACCGCATCGCGATGCTCGACGGGTCCGGTGGCGTGGCCCAGGAGTGGTCGAACGCTCCGGGCGGCGTCGACGGACCGCTGCGCGACGAACTGCTGGCGCGGTACCCGGCGGGGCCGGTCAGCGCAGGGGCGATCTGATGGGGCCGCCGTGGAGCCGCCGCTCGCTGCTGCTCGGCGCGGGCGCGCTCGGGGCGGCGGCCGGGATCGGCGCCACCGCGGACCTCGGCCTGCACGCCGCCCAGCACCGCGATGCCTCGTCGGCCGCCATGCGGATCGGCTACCTGCCGATCACCGACGCCGCGCCGCTGCTCGTCGCGCACGGCAGCGGACTGCTCGACGACCACGGCACCGGGGCGCAACGTCCCGTGAAGTTCCGCAGCTGGGCCTCGCTGGCCGAAGCGTTCCTGACCCGCCAGGTCGACGTGGTGCACCTGCTGATGCCGTTCGCGGTGCAGCTGCGCTACGCGATGGGCACCGCGTGCCGGGTGCTGGCGTGGAACCACACCAACGGCTCCGCGCTGACCGTGCACCGCTCCCTCGACCGGATCGAGCAGCTCGCCGGGCGCAAGGTCGCCATCCCGTTCTGGTGGTCCATCCACAACATCGTGCTGCAGCGGATGCTGCGCGCCGCCGGGCTCACCCCCGTCGTACGGCAACGGCCCTCGGTCTCGGACGGGACGGTGGAGCTGGTGGTGATGAGCCCGTCGGACATGGTTCCCGCGCTGGACAACGGTTCCGTCGGCGGCTTCATCGTCGCCGACCCGTTCAACGCGATCGCCGAGATCAAAGGCGTGGGGCGCATCCTGCGCTTCGTCGGCGACGTGTGGCGCGACCACGCCTGCTGCGTGGTGCTGGCCCACGAGGACTTCCTGCGCGCCGCACCGGACCGGGCGCAGGGGCTGGTCGACGCGCTGGCGCTGGCGCAGCTGGGACTCGCGCGGGACCGGCAGGCCGGGGCGCGGGCGCTCACCGGCGGCAAGTACCTGCCGCAGCCGCTCACAGCCGTGTCGAAGGCGTTGGACTACCCGCCCGCCGACTACGTCGAGCGCGGCGCGCTGCGCCACCCCGGCTGGGCCGGTCAGCGCATCGGGTTCCAGCCGTTCCCGTTCCCCGGCTTCACCGCCGAACTCGTGGCGGCCATGCGGGACACGGTCGTGGACGGCGACACCGGGTTCCTCACCGGCATCCGCCCCGACGAGGTGCACGGGCAGCTCGTCGACGACCGGTTCGTGCGCAGCAGCCTGGACCGCTTCGGCGGGCCCGGCGCGTTCGGCCTGCCCGACTCCCTACTCCGCAGCGAAGAGGTGAACCCCGCATGACCGCGACCTCCCCGCGCGGAGCCGAGGAGACCGCCCCGCAATCCTCGAACGACGGGCGGCTGCTGCACCGCGCCGGACCGCCGCTGGTCGCGGTCCTGGTCGCGGTGGCGCTGTGGTGGCTGGTGACCGACGTGCTCACCGGCGACCGGTTGCTGTCCTCGTTCGCCCCGCAGCACGCGGTGCCCGCGGTGGGCGACCTGATGGCTCGGGGCGTGCTGCTGCCGGACGTGGCGGCGAGCCTGTGGCGGCTGCTGCTGGGCATGCTCATCGCCGCCGTCATCGGCATCCCGGTGGGGCTGCTGGTGGGCTCGCTCGACGTCGTCGAGCGGGCCACCCGCCCGGTGTTCCAGTTCCTGCGGATGATCTCGCCGCTGTCCTGGGCGCCGATCGCGGTGGCCGTGTTCGGCATCGGCCACCGGCCGGTGACGTTCCTTGTCGCGGCGGCGGCCGTGTGGCCGATCGTGCTCAACACGGCCGCGGGCGTGCACTCCGTGTCCCCCGGCCACCTCCAGGTGGCGCGCTCGCTCGGCGCGAGCCGGTTCGAGGTGCTCACCAGCGTGGTGCTGCCGACCGCGCGCGGCCACGTGCTGACCGGGTTGCGGCTGGCGCTGGGCATCGCGTGGGTCGTGCTGGTGCCCGCGGAGATGCTGGGCGTCGATTCCGGGCTGGGCTACCAGATCCTGAACTCGCGGGACCAGCTCGCCTACGACCAGGTGATGGCGGTGATCCTGGTGATCGGCGTGCTCGGCTACGCCCTCGACGCGCTCGCCCGCACCGTCCTGCGTCCCCGCCGGGGCTGAGCCCGGCTCGGGGACCGGCTGGACGCGGCCCGCTGCGACATCGCCGACGAGCCCCACCGCACGACCACGCCGCACCCAACCACGAGGACCACGAGCGGGCCGGTGGCTCGCTCCGGCCGCCCGGATCCCGCCACCGAGCCACGAGCCCCGGCGACTGCGCCGCGGTGAACCGGACCATCCGGATCCTTCGAATGCCGGCCGCGATCCCGCTTTCCACGCGGCGACCTCGACGCGGTTCCCGTTGCCACCACTCGATCGCCTCGCGGAATCCCCCGCGACGAGAGCGGCGGATCGCGGTGAGCCGCGCTCCGCCGAGCACCGATGATCTTCGGCGGGCGGGGGGCGTGGGACGATCTCGGGGTGGTGAGGTCTTCGTGGTCCGAGGCCGGAGGGTCCGGTCCGCTGCTGTTGTCGTGCGTCGTGGTGGTGCTGCTGCTCGTCGGGGCCGGGTTCGGGGTGGCGCGGGTCGATTCGGGGGTGGTCCGCACGACGACCGTCGCCGACGGCGTACCGATCGACCTGGTGCGCCCCGCCGACATGAGCGCCGAGAAGGCGCCCGCGGTGATCGTGGCGCACGGGTACGCCGGGAGCCGTCGACTGATGGCCGACTGGGGCACGACGCTGGCGCGGTCGGGATTCGTCGTCGCGTTGCCGGACTTCGCCGGGCACGGAGCCAACCGGACGCCGCTGCCCGAAGGCTCCGCGCGGGAGTCCCGGCTCGCGGCGGACCTGACCGCGACCGTCGGCCTGCTGCGCCGGACGCCGGAGGTGGATCCGGACCGCATCGGCCTCGCCGGGCACTCCATGGGAGCGGGGGCGGTGCACCGGTTCGCCTCCGAGCACCCCGAGATCGCGGCGACGGTGGCGATCTCGCTGCCCGGCGGCGGTGACTCGCTCCAGGACCCGGCATTGCCGAAGGACCTCCTCCTGCTCACCGGCCAGTACGAGTTCCCGGCGTTCCACCGGGCGGCCGAAGACGCCTTGCGGGCCGGATATCCCGACTCGGTTCGAGGGTCGCCGAACGGGGATCCCGCGCTGGGCAACGCTCGGCAGGGCCGCACCGTCGAGCACGCCGAGCACATCACGATCCTCTTCGCGCCCCGAGCGCACGCGGAAGCCGCGCGCTGGCTGCGGGCGTCGCTGCACGGCACCGCCGCGCCGGACGGGAACGCGGCCGGCGAACGGGTGCTCGCCGCCGCGCTGCTCTGGGGCGCGTTCGCGGTCGGCTTCCTCCCCTTCGTGCGCAAGCTCTTCCGCCCTGCGCCTCCAGGCACGGCGCGGGCAGGCGCGTCAGCCCGGATCGCCGGTGCGGTCGCGGCCGGAACCGTCCTCGCCGTCACCGGTTCCGCACTGGTCCCGACCGGATGGTCACCGCTGGCGGTCGGAGGCGAGGTCGGGTGGTTCCTCGCGCTGTTCGGGCTCGGCAGCGGACTCGCGTTCGCCCTGCTCGCCCCGGATTCGGTCCACCGTGGACGGGGGTTCGCTCCGTGGAGGTCGAGCGCGGTCACCAGCTACGCCGTGCTCGCGGTCGCCGTTCCCATCGGGTTCGGCCTGGCCGAGCCGATTCCGCACGGTCCGCGCTGGTGGTGGACCCCGCTGGTGGTCGCCGGCTGCGGCATCGCTTGCGCCGCCGCGGAGCTCCTGGCCCGCGGCCTGCACGGTCGGCGGCGGGACGGCGTGCGGGCGGCGGTGCTGTGCACCGCGCTGCTCGGCATCGGGGCGGCGGCGGTCGCGGGCGTCCTGCCGAGCTTCGTGCTCCTGATCGCGCCGCTGCTCGGGGCACTGCTGCTGTGGCACCTCGCCTGGGCCGCGGTCCTCGCCAGGAGCGGCGCCCCGTGGTGGCTCCCGGCCGTCGTCGGCGGCGTGCTGCTCGGGTTGCCGCCCGCCGCCGTGAGCCCGCTCATGTGAGACCGACCTTCGCCGCCCGGAACCCCGTGCCAGGTGGTGGTGCGACCGGCCCGGCCGCGGTTCGGATGCCGGGCCGGTCGCGCGGCTCAGACGACGCCCAGGGCCAGCATCGCGTCGGCGACCTTGGTGAACCCGGCGATGTTGGCGCCCGCGATGTAGTTGCCGGGGGTGTCGTACTCGTCGGCGGTCTGCAGGCAGCGATCGTGGATGCCGCGCATGATCTCTTCGAGGCGCTGCTCGGTGTGCTCGAACTTCCACGCGTCGCGCGAAGCGTTCTGCTGCATCTCCAGCGCGCTGGTGGCCACACCGCCCGCGTTGGCCGCCTTGCCCGGCGCGAACTTCACCCCGGCCTCGTTGAGGAACTTGATGCCCTCCGGCGTGGTGGGCATGTTCGCGCCCTCGGCCACGATCTTGCAGCCGTTGCGGACCAGCTCGGCGGCGTGGTCGGCGGCGAGCTCGTTCTGGGTGGCGCAGGGCAGCGCGATGTCGCACGGCACCTCCCACGCCGTGCGGCCTGCCACGAACCGCACCGCGGAGCCGCGCGCCTTCGCGTACTCCTCGATCCGGTCGCGCCGCACCTCCTTGATCTCCTGGAGCAGTGCGACGTCGACGCCCTTCTCGTCCACGACGTAACCGCTGGAGTCCGAACACGCCACGACGGTCCCGCCCAGCTGGTGGACCTTCTCGATCGCGTACTGCGCGACGTTGCCGGAACCGGAGACGACGACTTTCTTGCCCTCGAAGGAATCGCCGGAGGTCTTCAGGATCTCGTCGACGAAGAACACCGTGCCGTAGCCGGTGGCCTCCGGGCGCACCTGGGAACCGCCCCAGGTCAGGCCCTTGCCGGTGAGCACGCCGGACTCGTAGCGGTTGGTGATCCGCTTGTACTGGCCGAACAGGTAGCCGATCTCGCGCCCGCCGACGCCCGTGTCACCCGCCGGGACGTCGGTGTACTCGCCGATGTGCCGGTACAGCTCGGTCATGAAGGACTGGCAGAAGCGCATGACCTCGCCGTCGGAGCGACCCTTCGGGTCGAAGTCCGAGCCGCCCTTGCCGCCGCCGATCGGCATCCCGGTCAGCGAGTTCTTGAAGATCTGCTCGAAACCGAGGAACTTGACGATGCCCAGGTAGACGCTGGGGTGGAACCGCAGGCCGCCCTTGTACGGCCCGAGGGCCGAGTTGAACTCCACGCGGAAGCCGCGGTTGATCTGCACCGAGCCCTTGTCGTCCACCCACGGCACCCGGAAGATGATCTGCCGCTCCGGCTCGCACAACCGTCGGATGACCTCGGCGTCGACGTACTGCGGGTGCTTCGCGACGACGGGGCGGAGGCTGTCGAGAACTTCGAGCACCGCCTGGTGGAATTCGTCCTCACCGGGGTTGCGGTGCAGCACCTCGTCGTAGATGTCCTGCAGCTTCTCGTCGAGATTCGCCAAGGCTCGCTCCTATCTCGTCTGATCACCCGGTTCGGCGGTCAACATCGGCGTGATACCTGGTGAGCCCTGCCCGCAACCAGCGTTCGTCCCGGCGGCCCGCTACCGCCTCCGCGAAACCCTATCTCGGCCTCCGAGCCCCCGAGCGCGTTCTGAGTCCGCTCCGCGCCCGTCTCGCGGCCCGATTCGTCCGGCCCAGAGACCAGGCCGGGAACGGCGAAAAAGGGGCGTACGCGCGAGTTTCCGGCATGTTTCCGGCGCATTGCGGCGGAGTGCGCCGCGAGCCGTTCCCGCCGGCCTTCCCACCGTCGAGCCCGAGATGGTCTTTACCAGTGGTTTTACTCACCCGTGGCCCTACTCACAGGAAAGATCACTCGCTGTCGCGGCGCGGAACCCACCGCAGCGGGCTCCGCGCCGGACGGTCACGCCCCGATCGGCTCGCGCGGCGCGGGGGTGCGGCGCCGCAGCGCGACGGCGACGCCCAGCACCAGCAGGTTCACCGCCAGGCCGGTCAGCCCCGAGTTGACGCCGAACGGGCTCACGCCGAGCAGCGCCGCGCCCAGCACCACGCACTCCCCCGCGATCAACCCGGCCAGCACCGCCGACGACCGCACCGGGACCGGTTCGCGCAGCGCCAGCAGGTTCGCCGGCGCCAGCTGGATCATGCCGCTGTAGGTGAGCAAGTACAGGTCGGCCATCAAGTCGGGCCGCCCCAGCGTCAACGCCAGCACCAGCACCGACACCACCGCCGCCGTGATCCGGCTCGCCCGCAGCCGCCCCTGCTCCGGCACGCCGCTGGGCACCAGGTTGCTCGACACCAGCGTCGCCACGCAGATCAGGCCGCCCGCCGCGGGCACCATGGCGCAGGCCGCGCCGCCGATGAGCACCACCGCCAGCAACCACGGCGGCAACGTCGCCTGCGCCAGGCCCAGCAGCGCGGCGTTCTCGTCCCCGGCTCGGGTCGTGGCGTCCGCGACGGCGTAGAAGCCCACCATGACGGGGATCGCGACGGCCATCGTGTAGAGCGGCAGGAACACGTGGTTGGACGCCACGGCCTTCGAGGACCGGCCCGACAGCACCGCGGGCCAGCTCGACGGCAGCGTCATGCACCCGAAACCGGCCGCGCTGACCAGGATGCTCGTCACGTACCAGGCCGTTCCGTAGGTTCCGGACGGCTGGATCGTGAGCAGTTCCCGCGCGCCCTGGAACACGGCGGTGAACAGCCCGCCCTCCGGTTGCCGCGCCAGCAGCACGCCACCGGCGATGACGACGAGCGCGACCACCATCAGCACGTCCTTCAAGTAGGACGTCGCCGCCACCCCGTGCAGGCCCGACCACAGCACGAACAGCAGGATCAGCAGCATCGCCACCACGATGCTCACCGTCCCCGACGACTCGTCGCCGGTCATGAACGAGACGATCGTGCCGAGCCCCACCAGCTGCACCTGGATGACGGGCATGAAGAACACGATCGCCAGCACCGCGGTCAACCCGCCCAGCAGCGGGCTGCCGAAGCGGTGGCGCAGGAAGTCCGAGTTCGTCCGGTAGCCGTGGCGCTTGCCCAGCCGCCACACCAACGGACCCACCAGGAACATCCCCACGTAGCCGAGCACCAGGTACGACGGCATGTACATCGCGGCGACCCCGCCGCCGAGCACCATCCCGGACATGCCGAGGAACGTGAAGGTCGTGAAGATCTCCCCGGCCTGCAGGAAGAACGTGGCCACGGCACCGAAGCGGCGCCCGCCGACGGTCCAGGCCGCCAGGTCGAACCCGCCGCCGCGCCTGCCGAGCAGGCCGACGACGGCGATCAGCACTAGGCCGACCAACGCGATGGCGATCATGCCCGGTCCTCCCGTCCCGCGGAGCCGGCCGGAGGCCGCTCACCAGGATCCGGGGCGTCGGCCTCGGCCGGATCGTCGTCGCCGATCAGCCCGGCGCTCTCCTCGCGGCGCAGCACCCACGCCAGCAGCAGGCTGGTGAGCACGCACCACGCGCACACCCACACCACCACCGAGGGCAGCCCGAACCACGGCGTCGCGGCGTTGACGAACGGGAAGAACGGAGTCCCCAGCAGCGCGACGACCGGTAACAGCAACACCACGTGGAAGGGCTTCATCGACGACCTCGCCCTCGGTCGCGATCGGCCCGCCTCGTCCCGGGCGACGGCCCGCTCCCACCTCGTCCGCTCACGCCATCCTCCTCAGCAGGTGGCCGTTCCCGCCCGCGGTCGTCGCGGGTCGAGCGGACACCGTGCGCAGGACACGCTAAGAACCCCGGCCCCCGGAGGCAACGACCCACCGGAGACCGCACGAGTAACGCCGCTCACCCCGAAACCGATCGGAGCGAACGGACCGTTCGCCCAATCACCTTGGACGAACGAGCCGTTCACTCGAGGAAGCGGTCAGACGACCGGGGGTACCGGGGTGACGAGGGTGCCGTCGGTCATGAAGTGGTCCAGGTTGCGGAAGGTGAGCTCCCCCATCGCCTGCCGGGTCTCGTGCGTGGCGCTGGCGATGTGCGGCAGCAGCAGGACGTTGTCCGCCTCCAGCAGCGCAGCGGGCACGTTCGGCTCGTCGGCGAAGACGTCCAGGGCGGCGCCCGCGATGCGCCCCTCGACGAGCGCCGCGACCAAGGCGGGTTCGTCTACGACGCTGCCGCGGGCGATGTTCACTAGGTACCCGCGCGGTCCGAGCGCGTCGAGCACGTCGGCGGACACCAGGTTCCGCGTCTCGGCGCCGCCGGAGGTGGCGACCACCAGCACGTCGGCGCCGTCGGCCAGCGCGCGCGGCGAGTCGGCGTAGCGGTATCCGACACCGTCGACGGGACGCCGCGAGTGGTAGCTGATCTCGGCGTCGAACCCTTCCAGGCGGCGCGCGATGGCCTGCCCGATGCGGCCGAGCCCGAGGATGCCGACGCGTGTGCCGCTCACCTTGGTGCGCAGCCCGAACCCGTTCGGCACCCACTCGCCCGCGCGCACGTAGCGGTCGGCCGCGGCGAGGCCGCGCAGCACGTCGATGAGCCCGCCCACGGCGAGGTCCGCGACGCAGTCGGTGAGCACGTCGGGCGTGTTGCTCACGTCGATGCCGCGGGCGCGGGCGCGCGCCACGTCGGTCGTCTCGTAGCCGACTCCGAAGTGGACGATCGCGCCGAGCTTCGGCAGCGCGTCCATGAGTTCGTGGCTCAACCCGACGCGCGCACTGGTCACCGCGGCCACCACCTCGGAGCCGTGTTCGGCGAGGTAGCGGGCCGGGTCGGGCTGCTCGGCGAGGCGGACCACGTCGTAGCGGGCCGCGAGGGACTCCTCCAGCGACGGCAACAGCGGGCAGACCTGCAGGACGGTGCCGTGCGGGGCGGACTGGGGCATGCGGAACTCCTCGTGCTGTCCGGCGCTCGTGGTGCTCGCGCTTCGCCGGGAGGTGGGCGGCTGCTGGCGAGCCTAGGTCGGCGGTGATGCCGGATCTAACACCGATCCGGCATCCGCCGATACCTTTTCTGACTTCGTCCGGCACGTGCGATGCCCGCCGGCAGGAGGTGGTCCGGATCGACGCCCACCCCGCCGATCACTTGGCCCCGCACCTCGCGAAAGCCTCGACGAACGGGCCTTGACCACCACCGATACCGGCCGGCGAGCGATCCGGACTCCAGGTGGGCGGCGGGATCGAAGCACTCCGGGAGCTCGCCTCGACCTCCTCGGGGGCGGACCCGGAGCGGCGTCCCGGGTGTATTGACGGTCACGTTCGACACGCCTAGGTTCCGTCTACACATGCAGACCGATTGCACGTTTATAGACAGCTCGGTGTTTCGGGACCGGGTGAACGTGTCGCCGGGAGCGAACGACAAGAGGACCCCGGAGAGACGATGATGTCTTCCGCACCTGCCGCGACCGGGCCACGCCCCGGCGAACCCGACCGCACCGGGCGCGCGCCCCTCCGGGAGTTCCTGCGCCACGCCGTCGTGCTCACCACCGTCGCGGCGACGCTGTCGGGCTGCGCGGTCGCCAACAGCGACTCCACCGGCGACGCGGGTGCGGCCGACGGAGCCACGTTGCGCGTCGTGCTCACCCAGGAACCGCCGACGCTCGAACCGTGCGAGTCCTCGCTGACCTCCACCGGCGTGGTGGTGCGCTCCAACATCAGCGAACCGCTGATCGAGCGCGACCCGACCTCCGGCGCGTTGCGGCCTCTGCTGTCGACCGGCTGGCGCCAGAGCTCCCCCACCACGTGGACGTTCACCACCCGGCCGGGAGTGCGATTCCACGACGGGCGCCCGTTCACCGCCGAGGACGCCGCGTTCTCCATCGACCGCGCCGTGAACTCCGACCTCGCGTGCAATGTGGACGGTTACGTCTTCGAGGGCCGCGACCTCAGCGTGCGGGCCGACGACGCGAACAGCCTCACGATCACCACGGCCGAACCGGACCCGATCCTGCCGCTGCGGCTGAGCTTCGTGGAGATCGTGCCGCGCGGCACCAGCACCGAGGCGAAGGTGCGCGAGCCCGTCGGCACCGGCCCCTACTCGATCGCCGACTGGCAGACCGGCGTGTCCATCTCGTTGCACCGCAACGACGACTACTGGGGCCCGCGGCCCGCGTTCCCCGCCGCGCGCTACGTCTGGCGCGGCGAATCGAGCGTGCGCGCCGCGATGATCACGAAGGGCGAGGCGGACATCGCCACCGGACTCGACCCGGAGGACGCCGACCAGGACGACTCCGTCGCGTACCCGAACAACGAGACCACCGCGCTGCGCCTCGACGGGCGGGAGGCACCGCTCGACGACATCCGGGTGCGCACAGCGATCGGGCTGGCCATCGACCGGCAGGGGATCACGGACGCGCTGCTCGACGGGCTCGCCCAGCCCGCCGCGCAGCTGGTGCCCGAAGGCGTGGTCGGCTTCAACCCGGCGATGACCGCGCCACCCCCCGACCCCGAGACCGCGCGGCGCCTGGTCGCCGAAGCCGCCGCCGACGGCGTGCCGGTGGACCGCCCGATCACGCTCATCGCCCGCAACGCGCAGTTCCCCAGGGTTTCCGAGACTGCCGAAGCCCTGCAGTACCAGCTCAACCAGGTCGGCCTCCGGGTGCGGATCCAGATGGCCGACACCGCCGAACACCTCCAGTACCAGCTGCGGCCGATGCCGGTGGACGCCGGACCGGTGGCGCTGCTGATCATGCACGGCAACCAGGCCGGGGACGCCGCGTTCACCACCAGCCAGTACCTGATCAGCGACGGGCCGCAGTCCAACTTCGGCACGCCCGAGCTCGACGAGCGCATCGCCCGCGCCGACGGGCTCTCCGGCCAGGCGCGCCAGGACGCCTTCGCGGCGATCTTCGCCGTCGAGCGGGACGCGGTCGCGCAGTACGCCTACCTCGCGCACATGCGCGGGCTGCTGGGCATCGCGAAGACCGTGCGCTACGCACCGAACTCCGCCACCGGTGACGAACTGCGGCTCGCCGCCGTCACCCCCGCCGACGGGCAGGTCCGCTGACATGACGACCTTCCTGCGCAAGCGCATCGTCTCCAGCGCGATCCCGCTGCTCGTGGTGGTGCTGGGCGTGTTCTGCCTGGCCCGGCTCACCGGCAGCCCGGTGAACCTGTACCTGCCGCTGAGCGCCACCGCCGAGCAGCGCGCCGAGTTCGCCGCCGAGCACGGCTTCGACCAGCCGATCCTGGTGCAGCTGTGGGACTACGTGCTGGGCGCGCTGCGGCTGGACTTCGGCGAATCGCTGCGCACCGGGCAGGGCGCGGGCGAGATGGTGCTCGCCGCGTTCCCCGCCACCTTGCAGCTCGCGGCCGTCACGATGCTCATCGCGATCGCGGGGGCGGTGCTGATCGGCAGCCTCGCCGCGTACCGGCCGAACTCGCCCGCCGACCGGACCGCGAGCTTCCTGTCGATGACCGCGGCAAGCATCCCGGACTTCTGGTTCGCGATCATGGGCGTGCTGGTGTTCGGGGTGAGCCTGGCGCTGCTGCCGACCTCCGGCGTCGACGGCGGCGCCGAGGTGTGGGTGCTGCCCATCGCGACGCTGCTGATCCGGCCGTTCGGCGTGCTGGTGCAGGTGGTGCGCGGGGCGATGGTGGCGGCGCTGTCCGCGCCCTACGTGAAGCTGGCGCGCAGCAAGGGAGCGAGCGAGCGGCGGGTCGTGTTCGGGCACGCGCTGCGCAACGCCACGGTGCCCGCGCTGACCGTCGCGGGCGACCTGACGATCGGCCTGGTCAACGGCGCCGTCGTGGTGGAGACGATCTTCGGCTGGCCGGGCATCGGCAAGCTGATGATCGACTCGATCCTGCAGCGCGACTTCGCGGTGCTGCAGGCGGCCGTGCTGCTGACCGCCGTGACGATCTTCGCCCTGAACATCCTCATCGACGTCTGCTACGCGCTGCTCGATCCGCGCGTGCGCCAGACCGCACCGGCCTAAGGAGTTACGGGATGACCTGCGCAGGTGTCCGGGTAGCGGAACCTCAGCGGCTTCCTCGCCGCGGGATCGCCTTCTCGTGCGGCTCCCCCGGCGAAATCGCCGTCCGCACGACGAAGCCGCGCAGAACCCGCCGGTGGTCCGGCTGCGCGCGCTCAGCGGCTCCGCCCCCGGCAGCACGACGAGCCGGAGCACCTCGTTCAGACGCCCACATGGCCGCCGCAGCACTGCCGAGCCGGAGGAAACGACGATGACGACTGCCGAAACCGCGGCCGACGCGTCCCGGCGACCGCCGCGCTGGTGGGCGCTGCTGGGCAAGGACCGGATGGCGGCGGTGGCCGCCGTGGTCCTGGGGCTCGTGCTGGTCACCGCCGTGTTCGGCCCGCTGCTGCTGGGCGACGCGGCCGTGCGCCAGGACCTGCGGGCGTCCCTGCTGGCGCCGTCGTTCGACCACGGCGTCACCGGCCTGCTGGGCACCGACGTGCTGGGCCGCAGCGTGCTCGCCCGGCTCGTCGAGGCCGCCGGCACCACGTTGTCCATCGCCGTGCCGGCAGTGCTGTGCTCGCTGCTGCTGGGTTCCGCCGTGGGCATGTGGGCGGGATTCCACGGCGGCCGGCGGGAGAACGTGGCGATGCGCGTCGCCGACGTGATCCTGAGCTTCCCGTCGCTGCTGCTGGCGGTGGTGGTGCTGTACGTGTTCGCGCCGAGCGCGGCGAACATCGTGCTCATCATCGCGCTGGCCCGCATCCCCGTGTACCTGCGCACCGCCCGCGCCGAGGCCGCGGAGCTCAAGAGCCGGTTGTTCGTCGACGCGGCGCGCACCTTCGGCACCGGCAGCGGTCCGACGATCTACCGGCACGTCCTGCCGATCGCGATGCCGACGCTGCTGACGGTGGCCGCCACCGACTTCTGCTTCGTGATGCTCACCGAGTCCTCGCTGAGCTTCCTCGGCATCGGCATCCAGCCGCCGGAGGTGAGCTGGGGCCTGATGGTGGCGCAGGGCCGCCAATACCTGCAGACGGCCTGGTGGATAGCGGTGCTGCCGGGCCTGGCGATCGTGGTGACCACGGTGTCGGCGACGGTGCTGGCGGCGTGGGTGCGGCTGGCCACGGATCCGGCGCAGCGCTGGCGGCTCACGCTGCCGCGCGCGGAGGAGGGCGCCGTCCCCACCGGGAACCGTTCCACCGCAACGACTTCCTCCACCACGGAGGCCGGCGCGACGCCCGCGAGCGCGCCCGGCGCACCGGATGCCGCGCTGGCCGTCGAGGACCTCACCGTCGACCTGCGCACCCCGCACGTGACGGTGCGCGCCGTCGACCACGTCGGATTCTCCGTCCACAAGGGACGCACGTTGGCGCTGCTCGGCGAGTCCGGCTGCGGGAAGTCGATGACCGCGCAGGCCATCGTCGGCCTGCTCGACCCGATCGCGCGGGTCACCGACGGTTCCGTGCGGGTCGCCGGGACCGACGTGCTCCGGCTCGACACCACCGCCCGCCGCAAGCTCGCCGGACCGGCGCTGTCCATCGTGTTCCAGGACGCGCTCACCGCGCTCAACCCGGTGCAGCCGGTCGGCAGGCAGCTCGCCGAACCGTTCCGGATCCACCGGGGCCTGTCGCGGCGCAAGGCCCGGGAGAAGGCCGTGGAGCTGATGGAGACCGTCGGCATCCCCGAACCGCGCGCCCGCGCGCGCTCCTACCCGCACCAGTTCTCCGGCGGGATGCGGCAGCGGCTGCTCATCGCGATGGCCGTGGCGCTGGAGCCGCACGTGCTGCTGGCGGACGAGCCGACCACGGCGCTCGACGTGACGGTGCAGGCGCAGATCATGCGGCTGCTGCGGGACCTGCAGGCGCGCCACGACATGGCGCTGGTGCTCATCACGCACGACCTGGCCGTCGTCGCCGAGCACGCCGACGACGTGGCGATCATGTACGCGGGCACCGTGGTGGAGACCGGCCCGGTCGCCGAGGTCTTCGCGAACCCGCGCCACCCGTACACCAAGGGCCTGCTCGACTCCGTTCCCGAGCACGCCGAGAAGGGCAGGCCGCTGCCCGCGGTACCGGGCAGCCCGCCGGAACTCAGCGCCCTCCCCGCGGGCTGCGCGTTCCAGGCCCGGTGCCCGATGGCCCGCGAGCGCTGCACCGAGCAGCGCCCCGCCCTGACCGCCACCGGCGACTCCCGCGCCGCCGCCTGCCACTTCACCGAGGAGCTCACCCATGCCTGAGCCGTTGCTGGAGGTCTCCGGTCTGCGCAAGACGTTCCGCGTGGCGCGCGGCGCTCGGCTCACCGCGCTCGACGGCGTCGACCTGCGGCTGGGGCGCGGCGAGACGCTCGGGCTGGTCGGCGAGTCCGGCTGCGGCAAGTCGACGCTGGCCCGCGTGCTGCTGATGCTGGATCGCCCCGACGAGGGCGCGGTGCGCTTCGCCGGAACGGACCCGTTCTCGTTGCGCGGCAAGGAGTTGCTGGCGTGGCGGCGGCGGGTGCAGATGGTGTTCCAAGATCCGTTCGCCTCGCTGAACTCGCGGATGACGGCCGCCGACATCATCGGCGAGCCGTGGCGCACGCACCGCGATGCCGCGCCCACTGGCCCCGCGAAGGACGCCCGGATCCGCGAACTGCTGGACCTGGTGGGGTTGCGCGCAGGCGATGCCCACCGCTACCCGAACGAGTTCTCCGGCGGCCAGCGGCAACGCCTCGGCATCGCCCGCGCGCTGGCGCTCGGCCCGGACCTGATCGTGTGCGACGAACCGGTCTCCGCGCTGGACCTGTCGGTGCAGGCCCAAGTGCTGAACCTGCTGGCGGAGCTGCAGCAGCGGCTCGGCGTGTCGTACGTGTTCATCTCCCACGACCTGTCGGTGGTGCGTCACGTCGCCGACCGGGTGTCGGTGATGTACCTCGGCAAGATCATCGAACAGGGCCGCACCTCGGACGTCTTCGACCGGCCGCTGCACCCGTACACCGCCGCTTTGATGTCCGCGGCACCGAAGCTCAACCCCGCGCCGGGATCCGAGCGGATCCTGCTCGGCGGCGAGATCCCGTCCCCGCTGAACCCGCCCTCGGGTTGCCGGTTCCGCACCCGCTGCCACCACGCCACCGACCGGTGCGCGGCCGAAGCACCCGGCGTGGTGAGCCGCGGCGACGTGCGCGCCGAACCGCACGAAGGCCGGTGCCACTTCCCGCTGACGCCCGCATGAGCGGCGGCGTGTTCGCGGCGCTGTGCGTCGTGGTGCTCGTCGGCGCGCTGCTGCAGGTGTCGATCGGGTTCGGGCTGGGCATGCTCGCGGCCCCCGTCCTCGCGCTGCTCGCGCCGGAGCTGCTGCCCGCGGTGGTGGTGCTGCTGGCGGCGGCGGTGACCGGGGCGGTCGTGCTGCTGGAAGGCGAACACCTGGACGTGCGCGGCACCGCGTGGGCGCTGCTCGGCCGCGTTCCCGGAGTGGCCGCCGGGGCGGTGCTGGTGGCGGCGCTGCCCGCGCGTGCGCTCGCGCTGTGCGTGGCGGCCGTGGTGGCGCTCGGCGTGCTCGCGTCGTGGTGGGGTTTCACCCCGCACCCGACGCGGCGCGCCGTGGTGGTGGCGGGCCTGGCTTCGGGCCTGATGGCGACCACCACGGCCATCGGCGGCCCACCGATGGCGATGGTGTGGCAGCGGTTGGCCGGCCCGAGGCTGCGCAGCACGATGAGCGCGTACTTCCTGCTCGGTTCGATCATGACCTTCACCGGCCTGTGCCTGGCGGGCGTGGTGACCACCGAGAGCCTGCGCTACGCGGTGCTGCTCGCTCCCGCCGCGGCGGCGGGCGTGCTGCTCGCCCGCCCGCTGGCCGCCCACCTCGACGTGGGCCGCACGCGGAACCTGGCGATGCTCCTGTCCCTCGCGGGCGCAGCCACCCTCACCGCCCAGCAGCTCACGTAGCGGGACCGACGCTCCTCTCCCGATACCCTGCGAGGGAAGCGAAGCACTGACCGGTCTTCCTGCCGAGGAGTCCAGTGGACGACACCGCGAGCACGGCTCCGCGAGGAGAGCTCTTCGACGTCTCGGGCGGCGCGATGCTGCTGCACCGTTCCGGCACCGGCGACCCGCCCGTGGTGTTCCTCGCCGGTGGCGGGATGTCCGGGCTGTACTACTGGAACGTGCACGACCTCGTCGCGGAGTTCACCACCAGCGTCATCCACGACCGGCTCGGCCTGGGCTGGAGCGACGCGGTGGACCTCCCCCGCAGCGGCGCGCAGGTGACCGACGACCTGCGCGAACTGCTGCGCGCGGCGGCCGTGCCCGGCCCGTACCTGCTGGTCGGGCACTCGCTCGGTGGCCTGCACGCACGGCTCTACGCGAAGCGCTTCCCCGCTGAGGTCGCCGGTCTGGTCCTGCTGGACCCCACGCACGAGGACATCGCCGACTACCTCCCGGAGCAGGAAGCCCGGCGGTTGCGGAACTGGAACACCGACCCCTCGGCCCCGCACGCCGAGCAGGTGAACGCGATGCGCTCCGCGTACCGGGCCGCGTTCGACCGAGCGCTCACCGGCTGGCCCGGCGACATCCGGGAACCGCTGTTGGACCGGGCGTTCGGCGACGAGGGCTACCGGCGATCGCTGCGGGAACCGCTGAACCTGCGGCACCTGTTCGACGAAGTCCGCGACGCCGGTTCCGAGCCCGACGTGCCGCTGATCGTCGTGTCCGCCATGGGGCCCGATCCGATCGCCGACGAGCTCGCACCGCCCGGATCTCGGGACGAGTCCGCCGAATCCGGCCGGGCCAAGCACCGGCTCTACTCGGACCTGGCCGCGGCGCGCCCCCGAGCCGAGATCCGGCGGCTGGACGACGCCGGACATTCGAACATCACCTGGAGCCGACCGGACGCGGTCGTGCGAGCGATCCGGGACGTCCTGACGCGCTGACCTGACGGTTCCGGTGGTGGGCCGAGCGCGCGGAAACCCCGCTGCGCGGCGGAAATCGCTCGGCTCGCGAATGCGGAGGCCGAACAGGTTACTCGCGCGTAATGAGATCGTCGAGGAGTTCCACGTCCCGCTTCGGCGATCTACACTTCCGTCCTCGCACGGCTGTGATCAGCGACGATCTCGCCGAACACGGCATCTGTTCCGGCCCACGACCGCCTGCCGCCGACGAACGCCCCGGCACCGGAGCCCGCCCGGCGCACCCCGCTCGCACCGACGATGGCGACCCCGCACCCACCGGGTTTCGCGACCGTCCACATCGGTCAGGAAGCGCACGACGGCGTGCGCGCTCAACGAGGAGTTCCCGTGCCACCGATCTCGTCCTCCCGCACCCCACTCCGCACGTTCGGCTGGCGGACGCTCGCGGTCGCCGCGGCGCTGGCGCTGGCCGTTCCTTCCGGAGCCGCCGCGGCCACCGCCGAACCGCCGCAAGGCCCGCCCGGCGACGAGTTCTACCAACCGCCCGCTCCCCTGCCCGACGGCGTGAACGGCGACGTGATCTGGTGGCGCGAACTGCCGCAGCAGCTGGGCACCAAGGCGTACCTCGTGCTCTACCGCTCCGAATCCGCGACCGGGCGGCCGATCGCCGTCACCGGCCGCGTCCTGGTGCCGACCACCGAGTGGCGCGGCGAGGGCGAGCGGCCGGTCGTGTCGATCGGGAGCGGAACGCGCGGGATCGGGGACGATTGCGCGCCGTCGAAGTTCCAGCCGGACTACGAGCGCCCGCTGGTCGAGCCGATGCTCCAGCGGGGCTGGGCGGTGGCGATCACCGACTACGAAGGTCTCGGCACTCCCGGAACACACCCTTACGTGGTCGGAAAATCCGAGGGCCGCACCGTGATCGACGCGGCTCGCGCCGCCACCGGACTGCCTGCTGCCGGGTTGAGCCCGGACGGGCCGATCGCGTTCTCCGGGTACTCGCAAGGCGGCGGTGCCGCGGCCTGGGCCGGTGAGCTCTCGCCGGACTACGCGCCGGAGATGGACGTCGTGGGGGTGGCAGCGGGCGGGAACCCGGCGGATCTGGCGGCGGTGTCGACCTTCCTGGACGGCGGCATCGGGTTCGGGTTCGCGATGCTCACCGCCGCCGGTTTCGACGCGGCGTACCCAGAGCTGGACCTGATGTCGTTCCTCAACGACAAGGGCAAGGAGACCTTCGAGGAGGAGAAGGACGCCTGCGTGGACGCCGTGTTCGGGCACGCCTTCGAGCGCCTGAAGGACTACACGACGCACAGCCCGCTGGAGGATCCGCGCTGGCAGGCGCGGTTGGAGGAGAACTCGCTCGGTTCCCGCCCGCAGCAGGCACCGATCTACCTGTTCCACGGCACCCACGACGAGATCCTCCCGCGCGACCAGGCGGAAGGACTCCGCGATCAGTACTGCGCGGCGGGCTCCGAGGTCACCTGGCGCACCTTCCCCGGTGAGCACGTGAGCACCCTGATCACCGGCGCGGGCTCCGCCGTCGACTACCTCGCCGACCGCTTCGACGGCGACACCCCGGAATCCGACTGCTGACGCACCGGACGGGCCGCTCCCCGGGGCGGCCCGTCCACGTCCTGCCAGGCCGGGCGGAGCGCATCAGGGCTTCGTCGCTGCGACCGCTCGTTCCGCGTCCCGCGCGAGGTCACCTCCGGAACCGGACTCGGGCCCCTTCCCCCGCTTCGAACGCGCGCTTCCCGCGGTCAGGACCCAGACGGTGGCCAGCACGATCGCGCAGCCCGCGGATTGCAGCGGCGTCGGAACGTCGCCGAGCCAGATGATCCCGATCAGCACCGCGCCGATCGGCTGCAGCAGCAGCAACGTCGACGACAGCGCCGGGGCCAACCTGGGCAGCGCCGCCCCCACCAGGAGCCAGCCGACCGCCTGGCCGAACAGCGCGACCAGCACGAGGCACACCCAGGTCCGCGGCGGGAGGTCGACCTCGATGCCCGACGTGAACAGGCCCGTGATCGCGGCCATCGCGGCGGCGGCGAACGTCGCCAGGAACACCGGAGCGACCAGGTACTCCGGCGACCGGACGCCGCAGTCCCTGGTGAAGTAGAGGTACCCGGAGTAGCCCAGCGCCGCGGCCAGCGCGAGCAGCGTGCCCCGCAGCGGAGCGGCTCCCCCGGGAGCGGGGCCGACGACTCCGCCCGCCAACATCACCGCCACCAGCAGCACCGGGATCGCGACGACGAACCGGCGGGCGAGCGGAGTTCCGGTGATCACGCGCACCACGACGGGGAACAGCACGATCTGCATGTTCACCAGCACGGTCGCGATGCCCGGGCCGACGTCGCCGATGCTCACGTTCCACAGCAGGTAGTCCGCGCCGAGGAACGCGCCGCCGAGCAGCGCCATCACGACGAAGCGCCGGTCCGGCAGGCCGTGCCTGCGCACCTCGCGGACCAGCAGCGGCAGCAGCATGACCAGCGCCAGCGAACACCGGTAGAACGCCGTCGTCACCGAGGACGTGCCGGCCAGCGCGATCAGCGTCGCCGACACCGACAGCGACAGCGCCCCCAGCACGACCCACACCACGGGCGCCGTCGATCCCTTCGCGGCGTGCTTCCACCCATCAGCGTTCACGGCTTTCACTCTGCCGCCGCACACTGCTCAGCACTAGTTACTATTTTTCGGCTGATCAGATTAGTATCGCTTAGGTGTTGAACTGGGAGCGCCTCCGCGTGCTGGCCGCGGTGGCCGAGCACGGCTCGGTCGCAGCGGCAGCCGCCGCCCTGCACGTCACCGGTCCCGCCATCACGCAGCAGATCCGCAAGCTGGAACGCGAGGCCGGTACCGCGCTGGTGGAGCCGGAGGGGCGCGGGATGCGCCTCACCACGGCCGGCTGGATCGTCGCGGAGGCCGCCGGCGCGGCGGGCGGCAAGATCGCCGCGGCCGAGCACGCGCTGTCCGAGCTCGACGGCCGCGCCGTCGGACCGCTGCGCATCGGCGCCCTGCACAGCAGCTTCCGCCTGCTGCTGGCACCGGCCCTGCACAAGCTGGCGCTGCGCCACCCCGACGTCCTGCCCAGCGCGCGCAGCGGCGGCGGGGCGATCGACATGATCCCGCTGCTGCTCAGCCACGACCTCGATGCGGTGATCATCGAGAACTGGTCGTCGCTGCCGATGCGCATGCCGCCGCGGGTCCAGCTGCACCCGCTCGTCGACCACGACGTGGTGCTCGCCGTCGGATCCGAGCACCCGCTCGCCTCCCGCGAGCGCATCGACCTGTCCGACGTGCGCGACCAGGTCTGGGCCGCGTGCCCGCCCGGAACGGACCACCACGAGGCGCAGCTGCACATCATGCGCCGCCACGACATCGAAGTGGACGTCCGGTTCGTCGCCGACGACTTCCCGACGCAGATGACGATCGTCGCGGGCGGACTGGCCGTGTCGCTGGCGCCGCGCGCCGCCGTCGAAAGCTTCCCGGGCGTCCGGCTGATCCCCGTCAGCCCCACGGTCACCCGCACCATCGCCGTCGCGATCCGCGGCGGCCCGCCGTCACCCGCCGTCGAAGCCCTCGTCGTCGCACTCCGCGAGGTCGTCCGGGTGATCCCCGGCCAAACCCCGGCCGACCGCATGTGACCGGGGTTCGGCCGAGCTCTCGTCAGGAGGCCTTGGCCTCTTCCGCGGCTCGTTCGGCCGCTTTTTCCTTGCGCCACTGCTCGTCGTTCTTGCCTTCGCGCCAGTAGCCGGAGATCGACAGGCGGTCCTTGCCCACTCCGCGCTCGTTGAGCAGGTAGCGGCGCAGCTCCCGCACGAAACCGGCCTCGCCGTGCACGAAGGCGTGCACGTCACCGGACGGGAACTCCGAGTCCCGCACGGCACCGACGAGGTCGTCGCCCGACGAGCGGTGCAGCCAGCGGATCTCCGCGTCGGCCTTGGTGGACAGCGCCTGCTGCTCGTCGGCACCGTCGACCAGGACGAACGCCCGGACCTGGGATCCGGCGGGCATCGCTTCCAGGGCCGCGGCGATCGCGGGCAGCGCGCTCTCGTCCCCGACCAGCAGGTGCCAGTCCGCGGCGGCGTCCGGCGCGTACGCCCCGCCGGGTCCGGCCAGCAGCAGTTCGTCACCGGGCGCGGCGTTCGCCGCCCACGGCCCGGCGAGCCCGGTGTCGCCGTGGTGGACGAAGTCCAAGGTGAGCTCGCCGGCCTGCTGGTCGTAGTGGCGCACGGTGTAGGTGCGGGTGCTCGGCCACTGCTCGCGGGGCAGCTCGGCGTTGATCACGCCGAGGTCGAACGGCTCCGGGTAGGACACGCCGTCGACGGGAAAGACCACCTTCACGTACGCGTCGGTGAACTCGTTGGCCTGGAAGGCCCGCATTCCCTCCCCTCCCGCGACGATGCGGATCATGTGCGGGGTGAGTTGTTCCTTGCGCAGCACTCGCAGCCGCTTGACCGGCCTGGACTTGCCCGCTTGAGCCATCAGCTCTCCTCATCGCGACTGGTTCTCTGAGGCAAGGCTAACCTGACAGCGGGGGCGGGTTCAGCTCACCCGGTCAGGACCGCCCGAAACGATCAGCGCACCGCGATCACCGCGAACGGACCCGCGTCACGCCGGACGAAGGCGGCCGAGTCGAACAGCGCCGGGTCGAACCGCACGTCGTAGACCTGGACGTTGGGCTGGTGCGGGAACGCGTCGTGCGACAGCGTCAGGTGCAGCCCGTCGCTCTCGCGGCGCAGCAGGAACGCGTCCGGCGCCGGGTACGGGCTGCGCCGCAGCAGCGCGGCGAGCTCCTCGGGGCCGCTCGCCGCCGCCCACTCGCGGATCACGGCGGCGCGGTCCTCGTAGGCCGACAGCGGGTTCGCGTAGTGCGGCGTCTCCTGCTGGAAGCCCCAGTACGGGGCGAACGACATGATCGGGTGGTAGGTCGTGAGCACCGTGATGTCCGCCGGTGCGCGCCCCGTGAGATCGCCGAGCGCTGCCGTGAGCTCGTCGTTCCAGGAGCCGGGTTCCGCCGGATCGGCCCGGCGCTGCGCGTTGGCGCCCGTCGGGTAGTAGTCCTGGTACGCCGGAGCCGCCGACTCGTCCACCGCGGACGCGAGCGCGGTCTCGACGGTGCTCACCGCGCCCGCCAGCGGCAGCAGGAACCCGAGCACCGCGACCTGCCGCCGGAACCGGGCGTCCAGCCGCGTGCGCGCCCAGCCCCACAGGTCGAGCAGCCCCAGCACTCCGGCCACCGCCAGCAGCACCTCCAGCGCGGCCGTGGTCCGGAACGCCAGCAACGTCGTCTGCGCCGCCACCGCCAGCGCCGACAACCCGAACCACGCGTACACCGAGGCCGTCAGCACCAGCAGCGCCGCCGCGGCCTCGCTGCGCCGGAACGCCAGCACCAGCCAGCAGAAACCGGCCAGGCACAACGCGCCGAACAAGGTCGGTTCGAGGAACGGGAACGGCGGCACCGACTCCGCGGGCAGGTACCGGTTCGCCGCGCCCGCCGACCCGGCACCGCCCAGCTTCGCCAGCACGAACGGCGCCCACACCAGCAGCGCCACCGCCGCCGCGACCGCGCCGATCACCGCGAGCCGCAGCGCCGGCCCACCGGCCACGCGGCGCCACGCGCCGCCCGCCCGCAGCCGCCGCGCGGCGACCACGGCCGCCATCACCACCAGCACCATCGTGGCGAACGCCAGGTACAGCGCGTAGGTGATCGCGGCGAAGCCCAGGAACAGCCCGAGCCCCACCGTCGCCGCCCGGTGCGGATGCTCCCGGCAGCGCAGCACGTGCCAGGCCGCCACCGCGACCGGCACCAGCCACGCCACCGACATCCACGCGTACGGCTCGTCGAAGCCGCGCAGGAACCCGCTGAGCGTGGTGGCGACCGCGCACAGCACGGCGATCCGCCTGCGGACCACGACGCTCCACAACGTGAACGCGACCCCGGCGGTCACCGCGATCGTCAGCAGCGCGAACGGCTTGAACGCGGCCCACGCCGGCATCCCGGTCAGCTCGGCGAAGCGGCCCCCGAGCCAGAACCAGCCCGCCGGGTAGTACGGCGCCAGGCCCGGGTAGTTCATGTCGGCGAGCGCGGGCGAGTCGGCGAACCGCGTCAGGTACTGCATCCGGAACATCTGGTCGACGGAGACGCCGCCGTAGTACAGCCGCGTCGGCTCCAGCGGCCACGCCAGCACGGTGGTCGCCAGCGCGGGCAGCGCCACCCACACCGCGGGCAGCCGCAGTGCCGCGGGAATCCGGTCCGCCCAGCGGGCGCCGCCGAGCAGCAGCGCCAGCAGCAGCGCGGCGCAGGCGGTGGCGGCGAGCGCGGGGAGCTCGGTGGGCTCGCTGAGCCCGAGCCGGGCGATGGGGAACTGCACCGCGAGGCTCACGACGACGGCCACCAGCACGACTACCGAGAGTTCGCCTGCCAGCCGCCGCGGCGACATCCGGAGCGAGCATCCCTGCGCATCGCCTGCGCCACCTGCGGCCGAGCCCATGATCAGGTGACTATACGTATCTAAGACTCACTCGCAAGAGTGAAAAGGAGGAGCCGACGACAAGACCAACGACCGCTGATCCGAACGGATCGCACCGCCGTCGCGCCGCGGTGCTCAGTCCGGGCGGAGCCCCTGGGCCAACCGGGCGAACGCCGAGTCGAGGTGATCGTGCAGAGCGGAATCCGGGTCGGCCCGGTGCCAGCACTGGATCGCCACCCGCAGCGTCGTCACCGCCGTCGCCGCCAGCTGCCGCACGTACGGATCCTCCTGCTCGCTCCCGGTGCGGCGAGCCAGCCCTTCGGCCAGCGCCTGCTCCAAGTCCCACGAGGCCAGCGCCACCCGGCTCACCAGGTCGGGGTGATCGCGCAGGACCAAGGCCTGATCGCGCCAGGTGGGCGCGGCCATCGCGGTGTCGATCGCCTCCCCGAGCACCTGGTGCACGACGCTCAGCAACGATTCCGCGGCCGGGCGGTCGACGATGCGCCGCGCGGTGCTCCCGACGGTCTGCGGATCCCAGGGGACCAGCACCTCTTCCTTCGAGGCGAAGTAGTTGAAGAAGGTGCGCGCCGACACGTCCGCCGCGGCGCAGATGTCCTCCACGGTGACCGACACCGGGCCGTGATCCCGGAACAACCGGACCGCGGCCTGCTGCAGCGCCCGCCTGGTGGCGCGCTTCTTGCGCTCGCGCAGGCCCTCCTGCTCGCGCGGCGGGAGGTCGCCGGACGCTCGGGGCATCGTGGTTCTGGACATCCTGGGCTCCCGTTCACGGATCCGTCGCGGCCGGATGCACGTCGGGCCGTCCATCGTAGTGCGCGGCACCCCCGGCACTCCGACTCCGCCCCAACCGGACAAAGCACGACACCGGGAAAAAGTTGCAGTACGTGCATTCTTGCATCGAATGCAGGTACTGATACCGTTTCGGAGCCCGGGTCGCCGGGGCAGCAGGCATCGTCGCCGCGCCCGGAGTCCCGCATCGCCGACATCGCCCCGCACTCGACTCCGCGCAGCCGACCTGTCACGGGGCGCCCGGACGGCGGTTCGCCGCACTCGATCCGCAGCCCGGCACGAGCTCACCCGCTCACGCCGCCACCGAGACAAGGAGCAAGTCGTGCCCGAGCAGCAGCCGACATCGCTGGTCCGCACCCTGGCATCGTCGCTGTGGTTCCCGATCTTCTTCATCCTCGGCTTCGTGCTGTGCTACCTGCTGCCGTTCCACGCGCCGTCGCCGCACCACTTGCCGGTGGTGGCCGTCGGCGAGCAGGTCGCCCAGCAGCTCGACGCGAAGTTCGCCGCGGCACTGCCCGGCGGAGTCGACGTGGCCGCCGTCCCCGACGCCGCGGCGGCTCGCGCGGCGATCACCGACCGGGAGGCCGTCGCCGCCTACGACCCGGCCTCGGGCGAACTGTTCTACGCCAAGGCCAACGGCGCCGCCCTGGTGCAGTTCCTGCAGCAGATGTTCACGCCCGTCGCCGCCGCGGGCGGGCATGCGCTGACCACCGTCGACCTCGCCCCCACCGCCCCGGGCGACGTGCTGGGCACCGGGCTGTTCTACCTGCTGCTGGCGATGAACATCCCGCCGTACGTCACGGTCATGGTGCTGCTGCGCGCCGAACTCACCACCCGCCAGAAGCTGCTGTCGCTGGTCGGCGTCGGAGCGTTCGCCTCGATCGTCTGCTACGCGGCGGGCCGCCTCCTCGACGTGATCCCCGCGCACCCGGTGGTGGTGCTGCTCGGGTTCCTGCTCACCCAGGCCGTCGGCTGGACGACGTTCGGCCTGGTGCCGCTGGTGAAGCAGTTCATCCCCGGTGTCGCCATGACGCTGTTCGTGCTGCTGAGCATGCCCTCCAGCGGCGGGGCGATCCCGAAGGAGCTGGTGCACCCGTTCTTCCAGTTCTTCCACCTGCTGCTGCCGCTGGGCGAGGCGGCCGACTCGATCCGCGGCATCCTCTACTTCGACGGCGCCGGATCGTGGCCGGGGATCGTCGGGCTCGTGGCCTGGTGCGTGGCCGGGGTGGCGCTCACCGCCGCGACCCAGTGGTACGCGAAGCGCAAGCAGGACCGGGACCCGGAGGCCGTGGCCGAAGCCGGTTCCTACGAGCACGAGGACGACAGCGCAACCGTGGTCGACCCGCTCTTCGAGCCCCCGCAGCCCGCGCACCACCGGACGCTGGCGGGCAGCGTCCGGCTGCGGGGCGACGTGCCCGCGGCGGGCGCCGTGGTGACCGTGACGGACTCGGCGGGCAACCAGCTCGCGCGGGTCGACGCCGACGCCGACGGCTGCTACGAGGTGCACGACCTGCCGGACCGGTTCGTCACCGTCGTCGCCGCCGCGCGCGGAGCGGCACCCGCGGCCAGCCGGGTCTCGGTGCCGAACGGGCGCAGCGGTCACGACTTCGTGCTCGTGCCGATCTCCGAGCCCGCAGGGCGCTGAGGCGATCTCCCGAGGGGCGCGGCCGATCCGGTCACGCCCCTTTACACGTCGCGGCACCGGAGGCACAAAGCGATCCCGATCACACGATCCGCGTTCGCGAACCTGCTGCGCTCCCAGCAAATCCGCTAATTTGATCTTCGCGAGAAAAACCGCCCGGATTCCCCGACGCGGCGGGCACCCGCCAGTAACCGCGCCATGCCAGATTCGTTGGATCCGGAGTACACCGCAGCGGCGCGGATCGCGTGCACCGGGCCCGCTTCGCTCGGGTCGGTGAACTCGACGTGCGGAGAGGACCACATGAGCGCATCCGAGTCCCCACTGGTCGAGCGAGTGGTCGACACGACCCGCTACCCCCTCGCGGAACCGGACGGTCCCGGCTGGACCGAGGTGGTCGCCCGTGCTCGCCACGACCTGGCCGAGCACGGCTGCAGCGTGCTGCCCGACTTCATCCGTCCCGCGCTGCAGGAGGAACTGCGGCGGGAATGCGCGGAGATCGCGCCGGAAGCGCACTACGACGTCGAGGTCGTCAACGCCTACAACATCGACACCAGCATCGAGCTGCCTCCGGAGCACCCCGGCCGCAAGACCCTGGAGCGCGGCAACGCGTTCGTGGCGCGCGACCAGATCCCCGCCGAGGCCATCATCCACCGGCTCTACGCGAACCCGCTGTTCCAGCGGTTCCTCGCCGACTGCGTGCAGCTGCCGCGGATCCACCCGCTCGCCGACCCGCTGGCCGGGCTCACGCTCAACGTCGTCAATCCCGGCATGGCGCACCCGTGGCACTTCGACACCAACGAGTTCGCGGTCAGCATGCTGACCCAGGAACCGGAGTCCGGCGGCGGATTCGAGTACTGCCAGGACATCCGCTCCGGCGACGAGGAGAACTTCGACGACGTGCGGGCCGTGCTCGACGGCGACGGCGAGCACCTCGTCCGGCGGCTGACCTTGCGGCCCGGCGACCTGCAGCTGTTCAAGGGGCGCTACTCGCTGCACCGGGTCACCGAGGTCGGCGGGTCGACGGCGCGCTACTCGGCGATCTTCGCCTACAGCGAGCGGCCCGGAGTCATCGGCAGCGTCTCGCGCACCAAGCAGATCTTCGGCCGGGTCCTGCCCGAGCACGTAGCGGCCGAGGGCAACGCCGTGCGCGGCGACGCGCTGCTCGACTGACCACGTCCCCCCTCGCAGAGGAGCACCGGCCCGTGCAGTTCGATTCCACCGGAAAAGTCACGCTGGACCACATCTACACCCGTCCCGATCCGCGGGACTACTTCCGCACCTTGCGGACCCTGGACTACCGGATTCCGCAACTGGCGAAACCGTACTTCGGCAAATTCCTCGACGAGTACCGGCAGGCACGCCAGGTGGCGGTACCGACGGTCGTCGACATCGGCAGTTCCTACGGCATCAACGCCGCGCTGCTGAAGTGCGACGCGGCGCTGGACGAGCTCTACGCGCACTACACCGACCCGGCCGCCGATTCGCTGGGGCACGAGGAGATGCTGGCCCGCGACCGGGACTGGCTGCGGGCGCGCGGCGGCGGGCGCGACGCGCGGTTCATCGGCCTCGACACCTCGCGGCCCGCCCTGGACTACGCCCTCGACGCCGGGTTCCTCGACGACGTCGTGCACGCCGACCTGGAGGCGCGGGAACCGGACGAGCAGCAGCGGCGGCGGCTCGCCACCGCCGACGTGGTCGTGTCCACCGGTTGCCTCGGCTACGTCGGGGAGCGCACGGTCCGCCGCATCGCCGACGCCGCGGGACCGCGCAAGCCGTGGATGGCGCATTTCGTGCTGCGCATGTTCCCGTTCACCGAAGTGGCCGCGAGCCTCGCGGAGCTAGGCTACGAAACCGTGCACGTCGACGGCGCTTTCGAACAGCGCCGGTTCGCCTCGCCGCAAGAACGGGCCCTGATGCTGGACACGCTGGCCGGCGCCGGAGTTTCCCCGGACGGCTTGGAAAGCGAGGGCTGGCTCTACGCGGAACTGTTCCTGTCCCGACCACCCGAATGACACCGCGAAGCACCGCCGAATACCCGACCCCCCATTTCGCGAGGATGACCGTGAACGACACACAGCAATGGTCCACCCGAACCTTCGGAAACGAGGACCGGCTGCCGCGCGTGCCGGTGCCCACGCTGGAGAACAGTTGCGCGCGCTTCCTCGAATGGTGCGCGCCGCTGCTGACCGCCGACGAGCTCGCCCGCACCGAGCAGGCCGTCGCCGAGTACCTGCGCCCCGAGAGCCCGGCCCGCGCGCTGCACGCCGACCTGGAGCGCTTCGACGCGAGCGAGGGCGTGCACAGCTGGCTCGACGAGTTCTGGCCGTCGCGCTACCTCGGCAGGCGGGACCGGATCGCGCTGAACGCGAACTTCTTCTTCCTGTTCCAGGACTCCGAGCTCGGGCAGATCGATCGCGCCGCGGGGCTCATCGCCGGCGCGGTGGCCTACAAGCAGGCCCTCGACGAGGAGGCGCTGCCGCCGCTGGTCCAGCGCGGCCAGGCGTCCTCGATGGAGCAGAACAAGTTCCTGTTCTCCACCACCAGGATTCCCGGTGAGCAGCAGGACACCGTGCGGACCCCGTACTCCGCCGACCACCCCGGTCCGTCGCCCGCCCGGCACATCGTGGTGTTCTTCCGCGGCAACCTGTTCCGCCTCGACGTGATCGCCCCCGACGGCACGCCGCACGACCTCGCGGACCTGGCAGCCGGGCTGGAAGAGGTCCGCAAGGCCGGTTCCTCGCGCGCCACCGTCGACGACGCCGTCGGGAACCTCACCACGAAGGCCCGCGCGGACTGGGCGCGGACGCGTCAGCGGCTGCTCGACCTCGGCAACGCCGAGGAGCTCGACACCGTGGAGTCGGCGTTGTTCTGCGTGTGCCTGGAGGACTTCGCGCCCACCGACACCCAGGAGGCATGCGACCAGCTGCTGCACGGCGACAGCGGCAACCGCTGGTTCGACAAGGCCGTGTCGCTCATCGTCTTCGAGGACGGCCGGGCCGGCATCAACGTGGAGCACTGCGGCCTGGACGGCACCACGATCCTGACGTTCGTCGACGCCCTGCTTAACTCCACGCCCGAGCAGCACGCCGCGAACTCCGGGGCGCGCTCGCAGGGCACCCCGGAGGTCGCGGGCGTCGAGTTCACCCTCGACGACGCGCTGCGGGCCGAGGTGCGCGGCGCGGCGGGCGCGTTCGCCACCTTCGCCGCCGAGACCTCCAACAAGATCCTGGCGTTCGAGGACTTCGGCTCGGACCGGGCGAAGCGGCTGGGCATGTCCCCTGACGCGTTCGTGCAGATGGCGTACCAGCTCGCCCACAAGCGCACCAAGGGCATCGGCGCCACCTACGAGTCGATCGCGACCCGGCAGTGGCGGCACGGCCGCACCGAGGCGATGCGGGTGGTGACTCCCGAGATCGTCGAGTTCGTGACCACGATGGACGATCCCGCGGCGGACGCGGCGAAGCGCACCGCGGCGTTCCGGGCCGCCGCCGACAAGCACGTGGCGCGGGCCAAGCAGTGCCAGGCAGGGGACGCACCGGAGCAGCACCTGTGGGAGCTGCAGCTCGTCCAGCGCCGCCGGGGCACCGAGCTGGGCGCGACCGAACCGCTGGCGCTCTACGACACGCCGGGCTGGAACATCATGCGCGACGACTACCTGAGCACCAGCTCGGCGCCGTCGACGAACATCCAGTACTTCGGCTTCGGCTCCACGAGCGGGAAGTGCATCGGCGTGGCCTACGTGCTGCTGCCCGACCGGCTGCACCTCTACCTGAGCACGCCGCTGGCGGTCTCGGGCGGCATGTACGCGTTCGCCGACAACCTCCGCACCGCCATGCGCGAGTTGGAGGACCTGCTGATCACGGAGAAGTCCGCGGGCTGAGCGGCACGCTCGGAACAGGTCGAGCCCCGGACGACGTGGTCGTCCGGGGCTCGATTCGCGAGGACCTCAGGCTGCCAGGAAGCCGCCGGCGACGAGGGCTGCGCGGACCACCTCGGTCTCGGCCTCGTCGGCCTCGGCCAGGGGCAGCCGCGGGCCGCCGACGGGGTGGCCGAGCAGGTTCAGCGCGGCCTTCACCGGGATCGGGTTCGTCGTCACCGACAGCGCCGAGTACAGGTCCTTGAGCGAGGCGTCGATCTCCGCGCGGCGCTCCGGCTCGTCGATCATCCGCCGCATCTGCGGGCCCGCGATGTGGCTGGCCACGACGATGCCGCCCGCGCCGCCCATGTCCAGGGTGCGCGCGAACGTCTCGTTGTTGCCCGCGTACACGCCGAGCCCGTCCACCAGGGCCAGGTTGTCGTCGTTGGCCTGCTTGACGTAGTCCACCCGCTCGATCTGCGCGAGCTCGGCGAGCAGGTCGTTGGGCATGTCCGTCGCGGTCCGGGCCGGGATGTTGTAGAGCACGATCGGCTTGTCGGTGGCGTGGGCGATCTCGGCGTAGTGCCGCACCAGGCCGCGCCGGTTCGGCCGGTTGTAGTACGGCGTCACCGACAGCACGCCGTCCACCCCGAGCTCGGTGACCCGCTCGGTCATCGCGCACGCCTGGGCGGTGTCGTTGGATCCGGTGGAGCCGAGGATCGTGACCCCTTCGGGCCGCTCCGCGCAGGCGATCTCGACGAGCCGCAGGTGCTCCTCGTTGGTGAGCGTCGCCGCCTCACCGGTGGTGCCGCACACGACGATGCCGTCGGAACCGCTGTCGATGACGTGGTGCAGCAGCGCGACGAAGGCGTCCTCATCGACTTTCAGCTCGTCGTCGAACGGGGTGACGATCGCGGTGAGCAGGGTTCCGAGTGTCGTCGTCATGGCGCTGCCTTCCTTCAATGTCTGTGCCGTTCGGCCGATTCCCGGCTCCGGAGAGGTCCGGGCCGCCGGAACCACCCGGCCGCCGCTCGCGGAGCTCCGCGGGACGCGTGCCGGTTCCGGCGCATCGGTATCGACCACCGTCCCAGGGTGCCGCGTTCCGGGCACTTCGCTGTGTGGACGGGTGTCACCAGCATGAATCATCCGCGGCGGCGGGTGCGACGAGGGTGCCCGACGGGAGCGGATCCCGTTGCGGCACAACGGCTTCCCGCTCACCGCGGCCGGGTCCGCGAGCCGGACGCGGAATCCGGCACCGGACGCGGAACCGGATGATCCGGTCAGCCGGCGTCGCTCTCGGGGCGCTCCGGTTCCGACCGGTAGAGCGCCGCGTAGCGGGCCTGCTGGTCCGCGCTCATCTGCTCCGAGGCCTCCTTGCGGCGCTGCCGCGCGATGCCGAGCGGATAGCCCTGCTTGAAGGCGCGGTGCTCGCAGGTGAACTCGGCGTAGGCCATCCCGTACCAGACCGCCAGGATCGCGCCGCCGAGGATCGCCATCGCCTTGATCCACATCGGGCCGGGGACCAGCAGGAACAGCAGCCCCGGCGAGATCTGCACGAGGCTGCGCACGCCGTGGCGCAGCTGCCAGGTGCGCGCGGTGACGTCGTGCAGCACCCACTCGTCGTAGCGCGACGGCAGCTTGCCGCCGAAGGAGTACCAGATCCAGCGCACCGGGTCGGGCCGCACCCGCTTCGCGTCGGCCACCGCACACCGCCCTTCCACCTGCCGTCCCGCGCTCAACCGGACGGTGTCACGCGCGAATGTTTAACGCACTAATCACATGCACACGATATGTTAACGTGCGTTCCAGGCCTGTCGAGAGGAACGTGATGAACCCCGTCGAACCAGTGGATCAGTCCGCGGACCGGGTCGACCTCGGCGAGGACCCGCTGGCGCTGGACCGGCAGGTCTGCTTCGCGCTGTCGGTCGCCTCCCGAGGCGTGATCGCGCTGTACCGGCCGCTGCTGGAACCGCTGAACCTGACCCATCCGCAATACCTGGTGATGCTGGCGCTGTGGGAGTCGGATCCGCGCTCGGTCAAGGACCTCAGCCACACCGTGCAGGCGGAACCGGCGACGCTGTCACCCCTGCTCAAGCGGCTCGAATCGGTCGGCTACCTCACCCGCAGCCGCAGCGCGGGCGACGAACGGCTGGTGACCGCGGGACTCACCCCCGCGGGCCGCGCGCTGCGCGCCGAGGCGGAGAAGATCCCGCAGCAGATCGTCGAACGCCTCGGGATGCCGATCGGCGAGCTGGAGTCGTTGAACACCGCGCTGCGCGAGGTCATGGCCGCCGCCCAGCGGGCGAAGGCCGCGCCCGCCGGACGGTGAGCGCCGTCTCCCCCGGCCGCCGGACCCGCGATCCCGCGCGATCGCCTCGCTAGTCTCGCGGGATGAACACTCCGCCCAAGGCCGAACTGCACGTGCACATCGAAGGCACCCTCGAACCCGAGATGGTCTTCGCGCTGGCGCAGCGCAACGACATCGCGCTGCCGCACGAGTCGGTCGCCGACCTGCGGGCGAAGTACCGGTTCGCCGACCTGCAGTCGTTCCTGGACATCTACTACGCGAACATGGCAGTGCTGCGCACCGCCGCGGACTTCCGCGACCTGGCAGCCGCCTACCTGGACCGCTGCGCCGCGCAGGGCGTGCGGCACGCGGAGATCTTCTTCGACCCGCAGGCGCACCTCAAGCGCGGTGTCGCCATGGAGACCGTGATCGGCGGGCTCTGCGCGGCGCTCGACGACAGCGAGGTGTCTGCCTCGCTCATCCTGTGCTTCCTGCGCGACGAGTCCGCCGAGTCCGCCGCCGAGGCGCTGCGCCTCGCCGAGCCGTTCCTGGACCGGATCGTCGGCGTCGGGCTGGACTCCGCCGAGGTGGGGCATCCGCCGTCGAAGTTCACCGAGGTGTTCCAGCGCGCCCACGAGCTCGGGCTGCGCGCGGTCGCGCACGCGGGCGAAGAAGGACCGCCGGAGTACGTGCGGGAGGCGCTGGACCTGCTCGGGGTGCAGCGCGTCGACCACGGGATCCGCGCGCTGGAGGACCCCGAGCTGGTCGAGCGGCTGCGGCGGGAACAGGTCCCGCTGACGGTGTGCCCGCTGTCGAACGTGCGACTGGGAGCGTTCCCGGAGCTGGGGCGCCACACCTTGCCGCAACTGCTGGAGCACGGGCTGCTGGTGACGGTGAACTCCGACGACCCGGCCTACTTCGGCGGCTACGCCGACGAGAACTTCGACGCGGTGCGCCGCGAGCTGGGGTTGAGCCCCGAGCAGCTCCGGACGCTGGCGGCGAACTCCTTCCACGCCTCCTTCCTCGACGAGGACCGCAAAGCCGCGTTCCTCGCCGAGGTCGAAGCCTGGACTCCTTGATGTTGGTCGTGGTGGCGGCTCGCGCAGGGGGCAGGTAGCGGAACCTCAGCGGCTTCGCCGCGCGGGATCATCTTTCCCAGTGGCTCCGCCACGAGGAAAAATGCCGTCCACGCGAGGAAGCCGCTGAGAACCCGCCGGTGGTCGCCCTGCTTCGGTGATCGCTGCTCAGCGGCTTCGCCGCTGGCAAGGCACGGACCCGACGGGCCCGACGTCGGCTCGGGCGGTGACGGTGCCCGGAACTCCGGTGGAGTTCCGGGCACCGCTGTTCACGGTGGAGCCGGGTGGCTCACTGCGGCGGCGCCAGCACGACCGCCGAGTTGTGCCCGCCCATGCCGATGGAGGACTTCAAGGTGAGCCCTCCGGTCAGCGGAGTGGGCCCGTCCAGCAGCCTCGGGTTGCCCGGCGCCCGCCGCGGCGGGGCCGGGATGAGCCCGTGCCGGTAGCCGAGCGCGGCGACGGCGACCTCGACCGCCGACGCGGCGCCCTGGCAGTGGCCGACCAGCGGCTTCACCGAGTAGATCTCGGTTTCCGCCGCCAGCAGGTCCTCGCAGAACCGCGCCTCGGCGCGGTCGCACTGCGCGGTGCCCGGCCCGTGCGCGTTGAGGTAGCGGATGTCGCCGCCCTTCACCCCGGAGTTGGCCAGGGCGTCGGCGACGCAGCCGGTCACCTCGGTCAGGCTCGGTTCGATCGAGGTGACGTGGTGGGCGTCGTGCGACATCGCCCCGCCGAGCACCTGCGCGTACGGGGTGCTCAAGCCGCGCGAGAGCACCATGCCGACGGAGGCCTCGCCCATGATGAAGCCGCGACTGCCCTCCTGGAACGGGCGGCACGCGTCCAGCGGCTCGGTGTCGGTGATCGTGACGCCGAGGCGCTCGAAGTGCAGCAGGTTCTCCGGGCTCGCCGACAGGTCGGTGGCCACGAACACCACGTCGTCGACGATTCCCGCGTCCAGCCAGGCCTTCGCGGTGAGCAGCCCGGCGTTGCCGGAGGCGCACATCGCGGAGACGTTCATGGCGGGTCCGTGGAAGCCGAACTCCTTCATGAACGTCGACATGGGCGTGGACGGCATCAGGGCCAGGTACTCGCGGATCGTCACCCGGCCTTCGCGGGCCTGGTAGAACTCCCGCCACAGGTCGACTTCACCGAGCACGACCGCGTGCAGCAGCCCCACGCGCCGGCCCGGCGTCCACCCCCGGTCCTCGGCGTCGGTGATCGCTTCGCGGGCCGCGGCGCGCATCGACCTGGCGAAGCGGCTCGGCCCGTCGGCCGGGTCGCCGCCCTCGGGCACCCGCGCCACCCAGGCGGGCCGGTCCTGATCGGGCCCGTGCCCGTCGACGAGCGTGGCGGCGAGTTCGGAGGCCGCCAGCCCCTCCCACAGGGCCTCGCGTCCCCAGCCGTAGCCGGTCACGGCACCGATGCCGCCGATTTCGATTTCAGAGTGCTGGGAGATCATCGCTCATCCCTTTCTCGCTTTTGCGATCGATCGATTTCGCGCCGCCGCATCAGTTCGCCGCGATTCGCGTTCGGCGGCGCCGGAAATCACTCGCGAGAGAGCCGGGCGGAATTTCCGCCGGTACCACCGGAGAGACGGGCCGCCAACATCGAGATCGAACTACGCGCAGTCACTCATTCCTGTGAACTGAGACAACGAAATCCTCTTTAGAGTGAAGCGAGAAGGCGATAAATGGATACCAATAGTGCTTTGGACCTCGATTTACCACGCGAATGGTCCAAGAGATCACTACGAAGACATCCCGCGACATCACATCCCGTGTTCGCCGCCGCGGCGGCGCGGGCTTATGATCAGCCGGGCTCCCCGGCCGCCCGGCCACTCAGGACGGTTCGTGAGCAGCACGCATGGGAAACTACGAGCGTTCGGATGCCGATCCGTCCGACCGCGAGGAAGGGACGCTTCAGGACTCGGCGCCGGAACGCCAAGGCCGTGAACGGTGGTGGTTCGTTAATGCGGATGGCGTGCACAAGATCTGTCCCGTGGATGTTCGATGGAAGTTGACCCAGTGGCCGAGCACTCGATAGGGCCCGAACTGGACCGCGAGTTCCTGGACCTCGCACTGACCGCCAACGGCGCGGTCCGCTGGTCGTTGTCCCTCAAGGACGACACCATCACCTGGACCCGGGGCATGGACGCGCTGCTCGGCGTCGCCGGCGTGAGCGACGAAGCGCTGCGCGACCGGCTGTTCGATCTCATCGCGCCGATGGCGGTCTCGGCGCGCACCTCCGCCGCATGGCACGACCTCGATCTGGAGCAGCCGCTCGGCGACGGCGACGAGGGCGAGCCCCGGTTCATCCACTTCCACGCGCGCCGGTTCCGCGACCCCGAAGCCGGTGACCACCTGATCGGCGTGGCCGCCGACGTCACCCGCGTGCACCAGGACCGCCAGACGCTCACCGACCTCGCCGACCGGTACCGGCTGCTGGTCGAGCTCAGCCCGGACGCGATCTGCGTGCACCAGGACGGCCTGGTCCGCTACGCCAACTCCGCGACCCTGAGCATCCTCGGCGTCGACAGCGCCGAACGCGTGCTCGGCCGCCCCATCACCGACTTCGTGGAGACCCGCTCGGTGCCGAAGATGCACGAACGGCTCCGGTCGCTGACCCGTCCCGGCTCGCGGACGAAACCCGCCGAGGCCGACCTCAACCGGTTCGACGGCACCACGGCTCCCGTCGAGGTCGTCTCGGTGCTGACCACCTGGGAGGGCCGTCCCGCGCTGCAGGTGATCCTGCGCGACATCACCGACAAGAAGGCCGCCGAGGCGAGCCTGCGCTACCAGGCCGCGCTGGTGCAGCACGTCAGCAACGCCATCATCGCGATCGACCACGACGCGGTGGTCACCAGCTGGAACCCGGCGGCCGAAGCGGTCTACGGGATCTCCGCGAAGCACGCGCTGGGCAAACCGGTGGAGGAACTCGTCGGCGCCGCGCTGCGTCCGGCGGAGCTGCTGGCCACCGGCGGGGTCAGCGAATCGCTGCACCGCCGCGGCGACGGCAGCGCGCTGGTCGTGCGGGTCTCGGCCGCGGAGATGGACGGTGGCTACGTGCTGGTGTGCGCCGACGAGACCGCCCGCCGCCACGCCGAGCGCACCTTCGCCACCGTCATCGACGCGCTCGACGAGGGCGTGCTGGTGATCGACCCGACGGCGATCGTGGAATCGGCGAACCCGGCGGCCCAGCGCATCCTAGGCGCCCAGCCCACCGAGATCGTCGGGGTGAACGCCGACGCGTGGCCGATGTTCGACGAGAACGGCGACCGCGTCACCGAGCAGACCCGTCCGTCCGCGACCACGCTGCGCACCGGGCGGCCGGTGAACTCGCGAGTGCTGCGCGTGCAGCGCGGTGACGGGCAGAGCGTGTGGCTGGCGGTGACGGCGCGGGCGCTGAACCCGGACGACCGGCCGCCGTACCGGGTGCTGGTGTCGTTCAGCGACATCACCGAGAGCCGGGCCGCTCGCGAACGGCTGGAGCACGAGGCCACCCACGACCCGCTGACCGGGCTCGCGAACCGGACGCTGGTCCTGCGGCACCTGGACGCGGCGGTGAACTCCCCGCACCGCGCGCAGGCGCTGACGGTGCTGTTCGTGGACCTGGACAACTTCAAGATCGTCAACGATTCGCTCGGCCACGGCGTCGGCGACGAGGTGCTGCGCAACATCGGGCAGCGGCTGGTGCGCGCCACCGACGACCGCGAGTTCGTGGGCAGGCTCGGCGGCGACGAGTTCGTGATCGCCACCCAGAACCCCTTCGACCAGGAGGAGCTGAGCGTCCGCGCCGACCAGCTGCTGCGCACCCTCACCGAACCGACGCACGTGGAGGGCATCCGGCTGCACGTGGACGCCAGCATCGGCATCGTCGTCTCCCGGCCCGGCGACACCCGCTCCGCCCAAGACCTGCTGCGCGACGCCGACGTGGCGATGTACCGGGCGAAAGCGCAGGGGCGCGGGCGCTACACGTTCTTCGACGTGGAACTCCGCGAGCGGGTGCAGCGGCACATGCAGCTGGAGCAGGACCTGCGCCACGCCGTGTCGCAGCAGCAGCTGTGGGTCGCCTACCAGCCGGTGGTGGACCTCAAGTCCGAGCAGGTGATCGGCGCGGAGGGGCTGCTGCGCTGGTCGCACCCCGAGCACGGCTCGATCTCCCCCGCCGAGTTCATCCCGCTGGCCGAGGAGAGCGACCTCATCAACGAGATCGGCGAGTTCATGCTGCGCACGGTCACCAGGGAGTTCGCCGAACTGCGCCGGGAGCGCGGCGCCGCGCTGCAGATCAACGCGAACCTCTCACCGCGGCAGCTGGGCGATCCGCGGCTGCACGACATCGTGCGCAACGCGCTCGACGACGCCGGGATGCCGCCGGAGGCGCTGTGCTTGGAGGTCACCGAGAACGCGCTGATGCAGGACGCGACCTCGGCGGTGCGGGCGTTGCGCAACCTGCGCAAGCTCGGCGCGTTCCTGGCCATCGACGACTTCGGCACCGGCTACTCCTCGCTGGCCCAGTTGCGGCGGCTGCCGCTGGACACCCTCAAGATCGACCGCTCGTTCGTGTCCGACCTGGGCGAGTCGGAGGACGCGCAGGCCATCGTGACGAGCATCGTGGCCATGGCGCACGCCGTCGGCCTCACCGTCGTCGGCGAGGGCGTGGAGACCGCCGAGCAGCTGGAGATCCTCCAGCGGATCGGCTGCGACCTGGGCCAGGGCTTCCTGTTCGGCAAACCCGCCCCGCTGGCCGATTTCGCAGGCCTCCGCAGCATTTCCTCGCGCTGAGCGCGACGGACGCCGGTCGTGGACGGAGCCGCGCGTCGCGCGGGAGGACTCAGGACGGCGCCGCCGCCGGTTCGCGTCGCGGTGGGAGTGCGGGCAGCGCGTTGAGGAGGCTGCGGGTGTAGGGGGCTCGGGGTGCGGTGAAGACCTCCTCCTGCGGGCCTTGCTCGACGACGCGGCCGTCCTTCATCACCAGCACGTGATCGCTCATGTGGTGCACCACGCCGAGGTCGTGCGAGATGAACAGGTACGCCACGCACAGTTCGGCCTGCAAGGTGGTGAGCAGGTCGAGCACTTGGGCCTGGATCGACACGTCGAGCGCGGACACCGGTTCGTCACACACGATCACCGACGGCCGGGGCGCGAGCGCGCGGGCGATGGCGACGCGCTGGCGCTGCCCGCCGGACAGGTGCAGCGGCCGGCGCCGCCGGTGCTCGTCGCCGAGCCCGACCTGCTCCAGCAGTTCGCCGACCCGCAGCGCTCGGGCACGCGCGGTGGTGAACTCCGCCGGATCGAGGCTGTCGCGCAGGACGTGCTCCACGCTCCACCGCGGGTCGAAGGAGCTCAGCGGGTCCTGGTAGATCACGGTGATCCGCTTGCGCAGCGGCCTGCGCCGCCGCGGGCTCAGCGTCGTCCACGGGCCGTCGAGGAGATCGACGGTGCCGTCGTCCGGTGCCTCCAGCGCCAGCGCCATCCGGGCGGTGGTGGTCTTGCCGGAGCCGGATTCCCCCACCACGCCGAGGGTTTCGCCTGCTCGCAGCTCGAAGGACACGTCGTCGACGGCGGTGCGCACGCGTCGGTCGGGGCCGCGGAAGCGCTTGACCAGACCGGAGGCGCGCAGCACCGGGGTGTGCGTCCGGGCGGTGCCGCGGTCCGGCAGCACCGTTCCGGCGGGCCGGTCGGGGTGCGGTGACAGCAAGGTGCCCTTCGGGTGGTTCGAGGGCACGGCGTCCAGCAGCGCCCGGGTGTACTCGTGGCGGGGTGCGCCCAGCACGTCGCCGACCGGACCTCGTTCGACGATCTCGCCCTGCCGGATCACGGCGACCTCGTCGGCCAGCCGGGACACCACGGCGAGGTCGTGGCTCACGAGGATGAGGCTCTGCCCCGCGCGCTTGCGTTCCGCGAGCAGGTCGAGGATGCGGACCTGCACGGTCGCGTCGAGCGCGGTGGTCGGTTCGTCGGCGATGAGCAGCCCCGGGTCCAGCGCGATGGCCTGCGCGATGAGCACCCGCTGCCGCAGCCCGCCGGAGAGCTCGTGCGGCAGCTGGCGAGCACGCACCCGCGGTTCCGGCACGCCCACCTGTTCCAGCAGCTCGTGCACCCGCTCGGCGCGCTGTGCGCGGTTTCCCCGGCCGTGCAGCGACAGAGCTTCGTCGACTTCGCGGCCGACCGGGCGCAGCCGGTCCAGCGAGACCAGCGCGTCCTGGAGCACGAACCCGATGTCGCGCCCCCGGATCCGCCGCCACTGCCGGTCGCCGAGCCCGCGCAGGTCGGTGCCGTTGAAGTCGAGGCGTCGCGCCGACACCCGCGAACCGGCGCCGGTGAGCCCGACGAGGGTGCGCGCGGTGACGCTCTTGCCGGAACCCGATTCACCGACGATGGCCAGGCACCGACCGGCGTGCAGCTCGAACGACGCCCCGTGCACGACCTCGCGCGCGCCGAAGCCGATCCGCAGGTCCTCGACCCGCAACAGCGGTTCACCCGTCATGGTGCGTTCCTTCCAGTCGCCGCTGCAGGGCCCGGCCCAGCGCGGTCACCGACAACGCCAGCCCGACCACGGCCACGCCGGGGAACACCTCCAGCCACCACGCGTGCGTCATGTAGGCGCGGCCGGCGTCCAGCAGCGCACCCCACTCCGAGGACGGCGGCGCCGCGCCCAGCCCGAGGAACGCCAGCCCCGAGGCCCACACGATCGACTGGCCGACGCCGAGCGTCGTGGCCACCGCCAGCGGGCGCATCGCGTTCGGGAAGACGTGCCGGGCGACGACGCGCGGGTAGGAGTGCCCGAACGCGGTCGCGGCCTCCACGTAGCCGGAGCCGCGCGCGGCGAGCACCTGGCCGCGGATCATCCGCGCGTAGCCGGGCGCGGTGCCGACACTGACCGCGACGACGAGCGTCACCGGCCCCGGACCGAACACCGCTACGAACAGCAGCGCCAGCAGCAGCACGGGGAACGCGAACAGCACCTCGATGAACCGGTTGATCGCCCCGTCGAGGATGCGCCCGGACAGCCCGGAGAGCACGCCCAGCACCACCGCCGCCGACATGCCCAGCGCGGTCGCGCCCACCCCGATCAGCAGCGAATCCCGCGCGCCGTGCACGATCCGCGCGTACAGGTCGCGCCCGGAGGGGTCGGTGCCCAGCGGGTGCCGCCACGACGGCGGCTCCAGAACGCGGGTGAGGTCGATCGCGAGCGGGTCGCGAGCGGTCACCAGCGCGGGCCAGAGCGCCGCGGTGGCGAAGAACGCCACGGCGACGGCGGCGAGCAGCAGGCCGGGGCGCAGCCGCACGACCGGCCGGGAGGGTGCGGGAGCGAGTGCGGTCATGAGTCGCCCAACGTCGGGTCGATGAGCGCGTGCAGCGCATCGACGATCAGGTTCGCCAGCACGTACACCACGGCGACGAACAGCACGATGCCGCCGACCAGCGGGATGTCCCGGCTGTTCGCGGCCTGCACCAGCACCTGCCCGATGCCGGGGCGCACGAACACCGTCTCGGCGATCACCGCGCCGGAGAACAGCGCACCGATCGCCCAGCCGGACAGCGACACCGCGGGCAGCAGCGAGTGCCGCAGCACGTGGCGCACCCGCACCCGCAGGTCGCTCATGCCGCGGGCGCGGGCGGAGAGCACGAACGGGCGGTCCAGCACGGCGGTGAACTCGTCGCGGGTGACCTGCCCGAGGAACCCGGACAGCGGCAGCGCCAAGGTCAGCGCGGGCAGCACCAGCCCCAGCGCGCCGCCCTGCCCTTCGACGGGGAACAGCTGGAACTCGATGGCGAACACCACGAGCAGGATCGCGGCCAGCCAGTAGTGCGGCAGCGCGGCGGCCACCGTCTCCAGCCCGGATCCGATCGCCGCGATCCACCTCCCGCGCCCGGCGGTGAGCACCGTGACGACCACCGCGAACGCCCACGCCAGCACGAGCGCCGTGCAGGCCAGCACCAGCGTCGGGGTGATCTGCTCGAGGATCAGCCCGAGCACCGGGCGGTGCAGCTGGTAGGAGGTGCCGAGGTCACCGCGCAGCAGCCCGGCAAAGTAGTTCCAGTACTGCACCGGAAGCGGATCGTCGAAGCCGTGCTGCGCGTTGACCGGCGCGAGCTCCTCCGGGGTGCGTTCGCGGTTCTCCCCGCTGGACTGGTTGAGCAGCAGCGTCGCCCGGTCCCCCGGCATCAACGCCTGGATCAGGAAGGTGCCCGAGGCCGCCGCCCACAGCACGATCAGCGCGCCCACCGCGCGGGAGGCGATCCAGCGCGCCACGCGACGCCCGGATCCCGCGCCCGGTTCGGGGAGTTCCGCCGCGGTCATCGGACGAACCTCGCGTCGTGGAACACCGGCTCCCCCTGGGACTTCTCGATCCACACGTCGCGCAGGCCCGGCCGCACGGCCAGCGAGGTGGTCTGGGTGTAGAGGCCGATCGCGACCGCGTCGTCGGAGATGATCCGCTGCGCTTCGGAGTACAGCGTCCGCTGCTCGGCCGGGTCGAGGGTGGAGTTGGCGCGCGAGATGACGCGCTCCAGCTCCGGGTTGTCGTAGAAGGTGTTGTTCTGCGGGTTCGGCCGCTCCGGCAGCCTGCGCCGCCAGTTGATGTAGAGCAGGCCGGGCGTGGGGCTCGTCCAATAGCCGGTGATGGCGTTGTAGCTGTCCGGGGAGGAGTACTTGCCGCCGAAGTACTCGCTCTGCGTCGCGGGCAGCAGCTCGACGTGGAACCCGGTTTCCTTCGCCATCTGCTGGACGTTCTGCAGCAGCGCCACGCCTTCCGGCCCGATCACCGCGCCCGCCGGGTAGACGATCACCGGCTTCAGCTCCACGCCGTCCTTCACCCGGTAGCCGGCGGCGTTGCGCTCGGTCCAGCCCGCTTCGTCGAGCAGCCCGTTCGCCTTGGCCGGGTCGTGGCGGTGCGCGTCGGCGAATTCGGGGTCGTGCAGCGGAGTGCTCCTGCTGAGCGCGCCGTTGCCGTTGTACGGCACCACGTCGAAGAAGGAGGCGCGCACGGCGGACTCCCAGTCGGCGGAGTGCGCGAACGCCCGGCGCACCCGCACGTCGTCGAACGGGGCGCGGGAGGCGTTGATGTTCAGCGCCACGGGCCTCCCCGGGGTGATGTACTGCTGCACCTCGAACCGCTCGCGGGCCTCGGCCCAGTCGATGGCGGGCACGTCGTAGATCACGTCGGACTCGCCGCTGCTGATCGAGCCGTAGCGCGACGTGGGGTCCTTGAGGAACTTCCACTCCAGCTTGCGCGCGTACGCCGGTCCCTGGTGCTTGGCGTTGGCCGGCGCGGAAGTGTAGTTCTCGTTGCGCACGAAGGTGATCCGCTGGTTGCGCTCCCAGCTCTCGATGCGGAACGGGCCGCTGCCGACCGGCTGCTCGCAGTTCGCCCGGGTGCCGCGGGCGAGCGCGGTGGGCGATTGGACGCCGAAGTAGCCCTGGGTCAGCACCGTCAGCAGCGGCGCGTAGGGCTTGGTCAGGTGCATCCGGAAGGTGAGCGGATCGACGGCCTCGCCCCGCTCGTAGTACTCGCCGATGTAGGCGAACACGGTGCTGTTCTGCGTCTCCGGGTCGAGGTAGTGCTCGAAGTTCGCCCGCACCGCCGCCGCGTCCAGCGGCGTTCCGTCGGTGAAGCGCACGCCCGGCTTGAGGTGGAAGGTGTAGGTCCGCTGGTCCGGCGAGATCTCCCAGCGCTGCGCCAGCCACGGCACCACCTCGCCGCCGGAGTCCAGCGACACCAGGTTGTCCAGGTACTGCCGCGCCAGGTATGCGTTCTGCACCCAGCCGCCGTGCACGCAGGGCGGTTCCTGCTCGTGGGCGTACTCGACGACCCCGCCGTCGTCCGGTGCCGCGCCGTCGGCGGCCGAGCAGCTCGCGGCCAGCGCCACCACCACGAGCGCGGCGGCGCACCGGGCGGCGCGGCCGGGCAACGACGTGAACCCCATGTACCTCCTCCTCCGCGGCCGGTGCCACCGCACCGGCACCACCCGCCGGACGCGGGTGTGCTCCGAAAGCTAAGGAGCGCCGGTGGGGGCGCCAAGGGTTGCGATCAGGGAGATGCCAACCCTCGGCCGGGCGGCGCGCGAGCCCTAGCGTCGGCGGGAGCCGGACAGCCGAGAGCCGGCCCGCGCGATGCGGGAGGAACCCGACGCCCGGGAGGGAATCCGATGCCACGCCCACTGCAGTTCTCCGCGTTCGTCATGAACACGACCTCGCACATCACCCATGGGGCCTGGCGGCTGCCGGAGGCGCGGCAGACCGAGTTCAACTCGCTGGAGCACTGGGTGTCGCTGGCGCGCGAACTGGAGCGGGGCAAGTTCGACTTCATCTTCTTCGCCGACGTCGTGGGGCTCTACGCCGATCACCGCTCGTCGTGGGAGAAGTTCGTCGAATCCGGGTTGCAGATCCCCAGCAACGATCCGTCGGTGCTGGCCTCGGCCATCGCGCACGCCACCTCGGAGCTGGGCATCGCGATCACCAGTTCGGTGCTGCAGGAGCACCCGTTCAACTTCGCGCGCAAGATCTCCACGCTGGACCACGCCTCGCGCGGCCGGATCGCCTGGAACATCGTCACGAGCCTGTCGCCGAACGCGTGGCGCAACTTCGGCTACGACGACATCACCCCGCACGAGGATCGCTACGCGTGGGCCGACGAGTACGTCGACGTCGTCTACAAGCTCTGGGAAGGGTCCTGGGACGACGGCGCGCTGCTGCAGGACAAGGAGCGCGGCGTGCACGGCGACTTCAGCAAGATCCACAAGATCCACCACGAGGGCCGCCGCTACCGCGTGGAAGGCCCGCACCTGGTCGCGCCGTCACCGCAGCGCACCCCGCTGCTGTTCCAGGCCGGGTCCTCCCCCACCGGGCGCCGGTTCGCGGCCCGCAACGCGGAGGCCCAGTTCATCCAGTCGCCCAGCCCGAAAGACGCGAAGGCGCTGATCGACGACACCCGCCGCCTGGTCGTGGAGGCCGGGCGCAAGGCGGGCGACCTGAACTTCTTCCAGGGCTTGTCGTTCGTCATCGGCAGCACCGAGGCTGAGGCTCGGCGCCGCGCCGACGAGGTGGACGAGTACATCGACGACGACGCGATCATCGCGCACGCGGCGGGCGGCATCGGTGTCGACCTCGGGCACTACGACCTGGACACCCCGATCGGCGACATCGAATCGGAGGGGTCGCGCAGCCACCTGCTGTGGCTGCGGGAGGCGGTCCCGGACCGGGAGCCCACGGTGCGGGACCTCGCGCGGCTGCGGACCCGCAACGGCCGCGTGGTGGGCACCCCGGAGCAGATCGCCGATCGGCTCGCCGAATGGCGCGACGCAGGGGTGGACGGCATCAACGTCACGAACTACACGATTCCTTGCAGCTACTCGGAATTCATCGAGCACGTGACGCCGGTGCTGCAGGAACGCGGCCTGGCGCAACGGGAATACCGCCCCGGCACGACCCGCCACAAGCTCACCGGCGCCGACCACCTCGACGACCACCACCCCGCAGCCGCCTACCGCGGCGCGTTCTCCTGACCCACCGGCCGTGACCTGCACGACGGGCGGGTGCGGAACCCCCGCCACCGGCCCGGGTCCCTCACGTTCCGCGCTCGCACCGTGCTTCAGAACTTCACCCTCCTCTGCGATCCCGCGAGGAACCCGGGGAAAGCGTGATCACGGTCGCGGAGACGCGCACGGCGCGGAAGCGGGGTGCAGCACATCAACGGTCACCTCGCCCGACCACGACGCAGATCATTCCGAGCAGGACTTCCGAGGAGCAGCAGTGAACATCGAGACCCCGCCCGCGCACGTCGACCCGGTGCTGCCCGGATCACCGGAGGTCTCCGCGCTGGTAGCGGAGATCGCCGCCGGAGCCGAGCACCGCGCGGCGCACGACCTCAACGCGCACGAGCAGATCGACTGGATCCGGCGAGCCCGCCTCGGCGCTATCACCCTGCCCGTCGCCGACGGCGGGCCCGGCGTCTCCGTGCGCGCCCTGCTGTCGCTGGTGATCGACCTCGCCGCGGCGGACCCGAACGTCGCGCACGTCCTGCGCGCGCACTTCTGGCAGGTCAACGAGATCCTGCGGGCGCTGCCGCCCGGTCCGCAGCGGCAGCGCTGGGTCGAGGAGATCCGCGCGGGCAAGCTGTTCGGCAACGCCAGCAGCGAACGCGGCGAGCAGGCCGCCGGATCGTTCTCGTTCGCGACCGGGCTCACCCGCACCGGCGACGGTTTCCGGCTCAACGGCGAGAAGTTCTACAGCACCGGCACCCTGTTCGCCGATTGGATCGGGGTGTCCGCGCAGCTCGACCAGAACACGGTCGCGGCGGTCCTGGTGCCGATCGACCGCGCGGGCGTGACCGTGGTCGACGACTGGGACGGCATCGGGCAGACCCGGACCGGAACCGGCACCACCACCTTCGAGGACGTCGTCGTCGAGGAGCACGAAGTGCTCGACGTGCGCGTGAACGACGGCTCCCCGCGCGGCGCGAGCGATGTCGCGCTGCTCCAGCTCTACCTCCAGGCGATCATCACCGGCATCCTGCGCAACGCGGCCGACGACGCCGCCCGGCTGGTCCGGGGCCGCACCCGCTCGTTCCAGCACGCCCCGACCGCCTCACCGGCCGACGACCCGATCCTGCACGCCGAGGTCGGGCGCATCACCAGTGCCGCCTACGTCGCCGAGGCCGCGGTGCTCGCCGCCGCCGACGAGATCGACGCCGCCTACCGCTCCGAACGGCTGGGAGAACCCGATCCGGCGCTGTTCACCGCGGCATCGCTGGCGGCCTCGAAGGTGAAGGTGCACGTGGACGAGGTCGGGCTGCGCGCGGCGAACGCCGTGTTCGAGGTGGGCGGGGCGTCGGCGGCCTCCCGATCCCGGAACCTGGACCGGCACTGGCGCAACATCCGCACCCTCACCCTGCACAACCCGACGTCGTACAAGGCCGCCGCGGTCGGCGACGTGTTCATCAACTCGACCCCGCTGCCGGTCAACGGCTACTTCTGAGCGGTCGCCCTCCCACATTCCGGGACACCGCTGCCGCCGGGCGCGCGGGGTCGGCGAGGTGCATCACACGGGTCGTCAAAACCTGTTCTGGCGCGGTAGTTTTCGATCGTGCCCAGCGATCCGACCGCCCCGCCGATCGTCACCTACGTGACCGTCGCGCTCGGTTGCCGCCTGCCGCTGGTCCGGGTCCTCTGTCGCGGTTCGTCGCCGCTCTCCTGACGAACTCCGCCGACCGCACGGCACCCCGGCCCGGTGCGCCCACATCCGCCCGCGCTCGTGGTGCCGTCCCGCACGTTGCGAGGACCCATGACCGCAGCCCTGCACGCCGTCGCACCTGTCCGCACCGCTGATTTCCCCGTCGTAGCACCAGGTCTGCGCATCGCGGACACGCCCGCCGCCGCGGTGCTGCGGGTCGCCCGCCGCGAAGGGCCGATCTTCCGCGACGCCGCGGCGGCCCGAACGGGGTTGAGCCTGCCCACCGTCAACCGGCACGTGGTGGCCCTCGTCGAAGCAGGGCTGCTGCGCGAACGGGCCGACCTCGCTCCGTCCGGCGCGGTCGGCCGCCCGCGGTTGCCGTTCGAGCTGCGCCGGGAGCCGTACCTGACCGTCGGGGTCCACATCGGCTACCGCACCACCACCATCACCACCCACGACCTGCACGGACGGGTGCTCGGCGGCATCCGGACCAGCACGTCCGGCGACGACGCGCCGGAGGTGCTCACCTCCGTCGGCGCCCGCGCGCGGCGCTTCCTGGCGCGCTGGCCGGGCAGGCGCCCGCTGTGGGCAGGGGTCGCGCTCGGCGGGCGCGTGGACGAGCGCGGCCAGGTGGAGCACTCGCGGCTCGGCTGGCACGACGCCCCGGTCGGCGAGCTGATCGGCTCGCGGCTCGGGCTGCCGATCTCCGTGGCGCCGCACGTGGAATCGATGGCCGCCGCGGAGCTGTCGTTCGGACCGGCCCACGAGCCGCACGGCAGCACGCTGTACTGCTACGCCCGCGAAACGATCGGCGTCGCGCTGACCATCGACGGCGCCGTGCACAACCCCAGCACCGGGCCGGGCGGCATCGGGCACCTGCCCGCCGGGCCGACGGAACTGCTCGATCCGCGCCGCACCGGCAGGCTCGGCGACGCCGTGAGCGACACCGCGGTCGTCGAAGCCGCCCGAACCGCCGGTCTGCCCGTCGGCTCCACCGCGGAGCTGGCCGCGCGGGGCGAGGCGGGCGACGGATCGGCGCTGGCGCTGCTGCGCGAGCGGGCCCGCGTGCTGGGGCGTTCCCTCGGCCACATCGCCGATGTGATCAACCCGGATCGGATCATCCTAGGCGGCCAGGCGTTCACCGAGTTCTCCGGGACTCCGCGCGAAGTGGCGCGGTCCGCGGCGGAGAACTCCGCGGTACCGCACCGGGAATTCCGGGTGACCGCCGCCGGGAACGGGATCCAGCAGCAAGCGGCGGCGGCCGTGTCACTGGACTTCCTCTACGCCGATCCGCTCGCCGCCTTGCGCCACGCGAACCGCGCGCACTCCGCCCGGGACCGGCGCCGGTGAGCTAGTGCGCGCGGATCAGTCCGCCGTCGCAGCGGAGCTGTTCGCCGGTGATGTAGGAGGCTTGGGCGCCGGCCAGGAACACCACCGCCGCCGCGTACTCCTCGGGGGTGCCGAACCGGCCCGCCGGGATGTCCGCGCGGGACGCGTCGCGCACCTCGTCCTCGGCGACGCCGCGCCGCTCGGCCATGGCGGCGTTGAGCGAATTAAGGCGCTCCGTCTCGATCCGGCCGGGCAGCACCATGTTCACGGTGACCCCGTCGGCGGCGACCTCACCGGCGAGGGTCTTCAAGTACCCGGCGAGCGCGCCGCGGCCCACGTTGGACGCGGCGAGCCCGTTGATCGGCTGCTGGACGCCGCTGGACCCGATGGCGATGATCCGGCCCCAGCCGCGTTCCCGCATGCCCGGCAGCACCGCCTCGACCAGGCGGATGTGCGCGGACAGCAGCAACCGCACCGCGTCCTGCGCGGCCTCGGCGCTCATCTCGGCCGCGGTGCCCGGGGCGGGACCGCCTCCGTTGAGCACCAGCACGTCCACCGGCCCGAAACCGGCGGCGGCGTCGACCAGCGAGCGCGGCCCGTCCGGTTCGGTGATGTCCACTCCGATGCCCACGGCCGACGGCAGCTCAGCGGCTTGCCGCTGCGCGAGTTCCGCGCGGCGTCCGCCGAACGCGACGTGCGCGCCTTCGGCCGCCAGCCCGCGCACGACCGCCGCGCCCAACCCGGAGGTCGCACCGGGAACGACCGCGACCCGACCGGTCAGCCCGAGATCCACTGAACCCTCACCTGCTTCCGCACGCCGTCACCGCACCACCTGCGGCATCGCCGAGCAACGATAGTGATCACCGCTCCCCCGGACCAGCCGCGACACCGGCAAGGAGCACTCCACTGCGGACCCCTCTTCCGCCCGGCTCGGGCGCTCAGCCCCATCGAGGAAGGAGGCGGGTGGCGTTGATCCGGTCGATCGCGGCGTGGTCGATCTCCGGTGCCGCGTCCAGGCGTTCCGTCATGGTGGTGGCGATCTCCGCGGGCGCGTACGGGAAATCGCTGCCGAACAGGATGCGTTCCGGGTCGGCGAACGCCGTCAGGCCGGGCAGCGAGTAGGGCGAGGCGGACAGCGCGGTGTCGAAGTAGAACCGGCGCAGGTCGTCGAGGAGTTCCGCCGTGCCGCGCTCACCGCCCGCCATCTCCAGGCAGGCGACGATGCGTTCCGCCGCGTACGGCAGGAAACCACCCGCGTGCGACAGGATGATCTTCAGATCGGGGTGGTGGTGCAGGGTGCCGCTCGCCACCAGGTTCGTCGCGGCGCGGACGGTGTCGAGCAGGAAGTCCGCGGCGAACGGCGGAATCCCGGGCACCGGTTCGGCGGGCAGCGCCGAGGGGTGCACGAACACCACCGCACCCCGCCTGCCCAGCTCGGCCATCAGCGGTTCGAAGGCCGGGTCGCCCAGGTAGGTGCCGCCGCTGTTGGCCAGCAGCACCACGCCGTCTGCGTGCAGTTCGTCGAGCGCGTAGGCGGCTTCGGCGAGCGCTCCGTCCACGTCGGGCAGCGTCAGCGTCGCCCAGAAGCCGAACCGGCCGGGGTGCTCGGCGACGAGCTCGGCGCAGTGCTCGTTGACGGTGCGCGCCATGGCACGGCCGTCCTGCCCCGGCCACGGTTCGACTCCCGGTGTCGTCACGGACAGGATCGCGGTCTCGATGTCGTTGCGGCCCATCAGGTCCAGCGAGGCCTGCGGGCTCCAGTCCGGTGTGCCGCGGCCTCCGGCGTCGGCGCCGTCGCGCAGCAACCGGTCCCGGTACGCGGGCGGAACCACGTGGTGGTGGACATCGATGCGACGAGCCGAGGCCATGACCGCTCCTATTACTTAGCTTGCTAATCAATCGGTAAGGTAGCACCCATGACCGGTAGCCACCAGCGTCCCGAGTCCGCACCTGATGAGCCCGCCGACGACACCGGCGTCGACGAGCTCGCGCAGGCGACCGACGCCCTGTTCCTCGCCATGCGCCGCGCCCGCGCAGCGCACGCCGCCGAGGTGGGCGGGCTCTCGCTGGCCCAGCTCGCGATGGTGCTGCCGCTGGCGACCGGCGCGGAGCTGCCGGTGGGCGACCTGGCCGCCGCGGCCGGAGTCACGCTGCCGACCGCGACCCGGATGCTCCAGCAGCTCGAAGGCAAAGGGCTCGTGTCCCGCCGCCGCAGCCCCGAGGACGAGCGCCGAGTGCTGATCACCCTCACGGATGCGGGAATCCAAGCGCTGCAACGACTCCGCGCCCAGCAACGCCAGGCGCAGGCCCGCGGCTACGCGGTGTTCACCCCGGAAGAACGCCTGCACCTGGCCGCCGAGCTCGGACGCCTGACCGAGGTCATCAACACCGGCTACCGCCACCGCCGCGGCTGAACACCTGGAGCCGACGTCCGGTATGGACTCGGCGTGCGCTGCCGGAGATGATCGGACGGAGCCGACCACGAACAGGAACCCGCATGCCCGACGAACCCGCCGCCGGTATCGGCCGCGACCGCCAGTCCTCGATCTACCGGGCCGGGGTGTCCGGGCGGAAACCCGTGGTCCCCACCGATTTCCGCACGTTGGAGCGGCGAGCGCGGCGGACGGCCTCCGCGGAGGGTTGGGCCTACGTCGCCGGTGGCGCGGGTGACGGCGCGACGATGCGCGCGAACCGGGCCGCGTTCGACCGCTGGTCGATCGTGCCGCGCATGCTGCGGGACGTGTCCCGGCGGGACCTGGGCGTGGAGCTGTTCGGCCGCCGCATCCCGGCGCCGGTCCTGCTCGCACCCGTGGGCGCCGCCGAGCTGATCCACCCCGAGGCGGACCTGGCCGTCGCGAAGGCGGCGGCGGAGCTCGGCCTGCCGTACGTGTTCTCCAACCAGGCCTGCGTCCCGATGGAGGAGTGCGCCGCCGCGATGGGCGCATCCCCGCGCTGGTTCCAGCTGTACTGGAGTACCGACGACGACCTGGTGGACAGCCTGCTGTCCCGCGCGCAGCGCTGCGGAGCCGAAGCGATCGTGGTCACGCTGGACACGACGTTGCTGGGGTGGCGCCCGCAGGACCTCAACCTCGGTTCGCTGCCGTTCGCGCGGGGCCAGGGCATCGCCCAGTACACCTCGGACCCCCGGTTCCGGGAGATGGTGCGCGAGCGGGTCGCCGGCGGCGCGGGCGAGGAGTCCGACGTCCGCGTCACGTTCTCCGCGATCCGGGCGCTGCTGTCGATGAGCCGCCGGTTCCCCGGCCCGCTGCTGCGCAACCTGCGCTCCCCGGAGCCGCGCGCGGCGGTGCAGACCTTCCTCGACACCTACTCCCGGCCGTCGCTGAACTGGTCGGACCTGGCGACGCTGCGGAACCGCACGTCGCTGCCGATCCTGCTCAAGGGCGTGCTGCACCCCGACGACGCGCGCCGCGCGGTCGACGCCGGGGTGGACGGAGTGGTCGTGTCCAACCACGGCGGTCGCCAGGTCGACGGTTCCGTCGCCGCGCTGGACGCGCTGGCCGAGATCGCGCCGGTGGTCGACGGCGAGCTCACCGTGCTGTTCGACAGCGGCATCCGGTCCGGCGCGGACGTCGTCAAGGCGCTGGCCCTGGGTGCGGACGCGGTCTGCCTGGGCCGCCCGTACCTCTACGGGCTGGCGCTGGCCGGGGCGGAAGGCGTGCGCGCGGTCGCGGCGAACGTGCTCGCCGAGCTCGACCTCACTCTCGGGCTCACCGGCCACGCCTCCCCCGCCGAGCTCACCCGCGACGCCCTCCGCCCGGCCTGATCACTCCCGCATCGCGGCGGCGATCTTCTCCCCGACGAGCACCGCGGTCAGGTGCGGATTGGCCCGCGGCACCCACGGGAACACGCTCGCGTCGGCCACCCGCAGCCCCTCGACGCCCTGCACCCGGCCGTCCGGGTCCACCACGGCGTCCGGTGCTCCCGGCGCGCCCATCCGGCAGGTGCCGGAGGCGTGCGCGGTGTCGATGACGTTGGCCAGGGCGAACTGCGCGAACTCCGCGTCGGACATCGGCGCGTCCGGCGGGACCATCGCCGTGCCGAGCCCCATCCCGGCGGAGATCTTCTGCAGTTCCGGCTGGGCCGCGATCTCGCGCAGCTCGTCGACGACGACGCGGAACCTGCGCAGGTCCACGGGGTCGGCGAGCAGGTTCAGCTCCACCGCCGGGTCGATCGTCGGGTCGGTGGAGGTGAGCCGCACCCGGCCGGTCGAGCTCGCCCGGTTGTTCCAGCCGACGATCCCGGCGACCGGGAGCCCTTCGCCCAGCGCGCCCGGGGTGGCGATCACGCCGTCGTTGACGGCCTCCCCGACTCCGGTGGTGAAGCGCAGGAACAGCTGCCCGCGCTCAGGCAGGCCGCGGTAGTCCGGCGGCTCGTGCAGGCCGAGGATCAGCATCATCGCCGCGTGGTCCTGCAACCCGCGCCCCACCGGCAGATCCACGACGGGCTCGACGCCCACCTTCCGCAGCTCCGCGGCGGGGCCGATCCCGGAGCGCTGCAGGATCGCCGGGGAGTGCACCGCGCCTGCCGAGACCACGACCTCGGCGGCGTGGAACTCGGTGACCTCGCCCTCGACGAGCGCCCGAACCCCCGTCGCGCGCCCGCCGCTGATCAGGATCCGGTCGACCAGCGCGCCGCCCACGACGTGCAGGCCGGGACGTTCCCGGGCCGGTTCCAGGTAGGCGTCGTTGGTGGAGACCCGCCGCCCGCCGAGGCTGTTGTAGGCGTAGGGCGACACCCCGGTCGCGCCGGGCGCGTTGTGATCGGGCGCCCACGGGTGCCCCATGCGTCCGGTGACCTGGTCCAGGGCCGATTCGACGGTGGCGAAGTCCTCGCGGCGCGGCCGGAGAACGGGGATCGGGCCGTCGGCGCCGTGGTGGTCGTCGGCGCCGAAGTCCTGGTCGTTCTCCAGCTTCCGCAGCAGCGGCAGCACTTCCCGATGGCTCCACCCGGCGCAGCCGTTCGCCGCCCAGCCGTCGAGGTCCTCCGCGGTGGGCCGGATCGCGAACAGCCCGTTCACCGCGGAGCTCCCGCCGACCCCGCGACCGCGCGGGTAGCTCGCCGGTTCCTGTGCGGCGGACCGCGACGCCTGCAACTGCGGGAAGGTGTGGGACTGCGCCAGCTGTTCCACGAGGCGGTTCTTGCCCGGTTCGACGCCCCGGATCGCTTCCGGTGTCTCGGCCGAGCGGTAGTCCGGGCCCGCTTCGAGCACCAGCACCCGCCGCTGATCGTCCTCGGTCAGCCGGGCCGCGAGCGCGGCCCCCGCCGATCCGGCGCCGACGATGATCGTGTCGTACATCGATTCTCCTTGTCGCACTCGCGGAGGCGAGCGTCGCTGAGCGGGCTGGTGGTGCACGCGGAGCTCGTGCGCTCCTCTGACGAGCGGGCTGGCCCGCCCCTTGCCGCGGAGCCTCCGAGCGTTCGACTCGTCCCCGCTTCGCGGGCATCACCGCGAGTCGACCACCCGGCGGGCGCGGGAACAGGAGAAGCCGTGCCGCTGGGGCATGCTCAACACAGTTGTGCCGCACATCACAACAGCCGATCTCGAACCCCCGCACGCCAGGCATCGGCCGTCCGTCGCGAAACTCCCAACTCCCGCGCAAAGGTCTAACCAAAGCGTTGACACCTCGGTAGCCGACGCTTAACGTACGCCACATTGGTTTTACCAAAGGAGGATTTCGTGGGTGTGGATCTGTCGTTCCTGGTGCGCAGCCTGGCCGAGCAGGCGACGCCGGAGCCGGGCACCGACCTGCTGCGCCTGCCCACGGAACGGGAACTGGTCTCCTCCCTCGACATCAGCCGCGGCACGTTGCGCGAGCAGCTGTCGATGCTGGAGATGCTCGGCTTCCTGACCCGCACCCAGGGCCGGGGTTCCTACCTGGGCGTGCCGGACGCGAGCTTCATCCAGCTCTACTTCGACCTCTCCAGCGAGCTCGGGCAGCTCGGCGGCGGCCAGTTCCGCTCGGCGCGCGAGATGCTGGAGATCTCCATGACGGAGGCCGCCGCCCGCCTGGCGACGGCCGACGACGTGGACGTGCTGCGCGGGCTGGTGGACGAGATGGTGCGCGCCAGCGCGGCCGGTGAGGACGAACGCGCGCTGGAAGCGGACCTCGACTTCCACCGCCACCTGTTCACCGTGGTGAACAACCCGATCTTCACCTTGCTGCACGACGGGCTGAGCCACGTGCTGCGCGACGAAGTCGTGGACCGCCGCCGGGTCGCCGTGGAGCGGGAACCGCTGCAGGCGGGCGAGAACCGCGTCATCGACACCGTCCACTACGGAATCGTCGACGCCGTCGAAGCCCGCGACGGCGAGGGTGCGCGGTCGGCGATGCGCCGCCACTTCGAGGTGTGGTCCGCGCTGACCGGCGAGGCCTGACCGCACCCTCCCGGCAGACCGCCGGGACCGGAACAACTCCAGGAATTCGCGCCCGCGCGACCGGGCGCCGACGCGTGCTGCCCGAAACGGGCCGGAGCAGGAGGTTGACTCATGGGCGAACCCGATGTGGTGTTCGTGGGGATCGGCGCCATCGGACGGCACATGGCGGACCGGCTGGTCGCCGCGGGCCGCACGACCACGGCGGTGGATCCGACGCCGAGCGCGCGGGAATGGGCCGCGGCGCGAGGGATCCCGGCGGTTCCGTCGCTGACCGAGGCTCCCCGCGCGGAGTTCGTCGTGGTCATGGTCGCCACCCCGGACCAGCTCGCCGCGCTGGTCGACGAGGCCCTCACCCGCGCCGACCTCGACGGGCAGCGCTGGATCGTGATGAGCACCGTCGGCCCCGACGCGGTCCGCGAGCAGGGCGCTCGCCTCACCGAGGCCGGAGCGCTGGTGCTGGACGTGCCGGTCACCGGCGGTGTCGCGCGGGCCCGCACCGGCGAGCTCACCCTGTTCGCCGCTGGGAACCGGTCCACCGTGGAATTCGCGCGCCCGGTGCTGGACTGCTTCGGCGCGGTGCGCGAAGTCGGTGAGCGGGTCGGCGACGGCCAGGCGATCAAGGTCGTGAACCAGCACCTGTGCTCGGTGCACATCGTCGCCGCCGCCGAAGCGCTCTCGCTGGCCGGTGAGCTCGGGCTGGACCGCGAGCAGGTGCTGTCGCTGGTCGAGGGCGGTGCCGCCGGGTCGTGGATGCTCTCCGACCGGGGGCCGCGCATGGTGCAGGGCACCGATGTCGAGGTCACCAGCACCATCGGCATCTTCGTCAAGGACAGCAACCTCGTCGCCGACGCCGCCCGCCAGGCCGACGCCGACACCCCGCTGCTGGATCTCGCCCGGGAGCGCTACGAACGCGCCGCCGACGCCGGATTGGGCACCCGCGACGACTCCCGAGTGATCGAGACCTACACCTCCGCCTGACCGAATCTCCCCGCACATCGCGGGAAACCGGCCGCCTGGGCATCCAACCCCGGCGGTTCCTGCAAAGGAGCAGATCATGTCCGCCGCCCCCACGACCGGCCCACCGCGCGACGACCCGACGAAGGTGTCGGTCGCCTCGATGATCGGCACCGCGGTCGAGAGCTACGACTTCTTCATCTACGGCACCGCTTCGGCGGCGTACTTCGGATCGGTGTTCTTCCACACCGGCAACGAACTCCTGGGCGTGCTGGCCTCGTTCGCCACGCTCGCCGTGGGGTTCTTCTTCCGCCCGCTGGGCGGGTACCTCGCCGGGCACTACGGCGATCGGCTGGGCCGCAAGACGGTGCTGATGTGGTCGCTGGCGATCATGGGCCTGGGCACGGTGCTGATCGGCGTGCTGCCCACCTACGCGCAGGCCGGATTGCTGGCTCCGGTGCTGCTGATCCTGCTGCGCATCGTGCAGGGCATCGGGTTCGGCGCCGAATGGGGCGGCGCGGTGCTCATGTCGGTGGAGCACGCCCCCGAGCGCAGGCGCGGCTTCTTCGGCGCGGTGCCGCAGATCGGCATTCCCGCCGGTCTGCTGCTGGCCAACGGCGCGTTCCTGGCTTCGGAGGCCGTGTTCGAAGGCGACTGGGTGTGGCGGGTCCCGTTCCTGCTGTCGATCGTGATGGTCGGCGCGGGCATGTTCATCCGGATGAAGATCTCCGAGTCGCCGGACTTCACCGCGATGAAGGACCGCGGCGAGATCCACAAGGCTCCGGCGCTGGAGGTGCTGCGCCGCGACTGGCGGGCCATCCTCAAGATCGTGGCGCTGCGGCTGGCGGAGACCGGCGGCTACTACATCACCACCAGCTTCATGCTCTCCTACGTGGTGCTCGCCGGGTTGACCGACAAGCAGAACGTGCTGATCGGCACCATCGTCGGCTCCGCGCTGGGCCTGCTGAGCCACCTGCTGTTCGGCGCGCTGTCGGACCGGATCGGCCGCAAGCCGGTGTTCCTGCTGGGTGCCGTGTTCACCATCGCCTTCGGCATCCCGATGTTCCTGCTGGTCAACACCGGCGCGGGCATCGCCGTGGTGGTCGCGGTGTCGCTGGGGCTGCTGCTGAGCCACGACCCGATCTTCGCGGTGGAGTCGTCGTGGTTCTCCGAGCAGTTCCCCCGCGACGTGCGCTCGTCCGGGATCTCGCTGGGCTACAACGGCGCGTCGATGGTGGCCGGGCTGCTGCCGTTCCTGGCGACCGCGCTCTACGGCGGTTTGGGCTGGATCGGCCCCGCGCTGCTGTTCGTGCTGCTGGGCGTGATCTCCACCGCCGCCGCCGCGTTCACCCCGGAGACCGCCCCCGCGAAGCTCGCCGAGCCGGACCGCGTTCCGGCCTGACCATCGACCCGCAGTTCGGAGAGGAGTGAACATGACCGCAGTGAGCGCGTCACGCACGAAAGGGCTCGACCTCGCCGCGCGGGCGGATCGGGTGCGCGAAGCCGCGCACCGGATGCGCCACCACATGCTGGACATGGGCGAGGTGCAGGGCCAGGGGTACGTCGGCCAGGCGCTCGGCGTCGCCGACATGCTCGCGGTGACCTACGTGGACCAGCTGCGCCTGAAGCCCGAGGACCCGCACTGGGAGCAGCGGGACCGGTTCCTGCTGTCCACCGGCCACTACGCGATCGCGCTGTACGCGGCGCTGGCGGAGGCCGGGATCGTGCCGGCCGACGAGCTCGACACCTACGGTTCGGACGGCTCGCGGCTGCCGATGTCCGGCATGGCCTCCTACACGCCCGGCATGGAGATCTCCGGCGGTTCGCTCGGCCACGGGCTCACCGTCGCGGTCGGCATGGCGCTGGGGCTGCGGCTGCGGTCGTCGTCCTCGCAGGTCTTCAACTTCCTCTCCGACGGCGAACTCGACGAGGGCTCCACCTGGGAGGCCGCGATGGGCGCGAAGCACCACGGGCTCGGCGGCCTGACCGCGATGGTCGACATGAACGCGCTGCAGGCCGACGGCAAGACGGAGTCGGTGCTCAGCATCGAGCCGGCCGAGGAGAAGTGGGCCGCGTGCGGCTGGTTCACCCAGCGCGTCGACGGCAACGACGTCGAGGCGCTGCTGGCCGCTTTCGACGCCGCCGCCGAGCAGGCCGAGCCGCACGGCACGCCGTCGGTCATCCTCTGCGACACGGTGATCGGGCGCGGTGTTCCGCTGCTGGAGGCCCGCGAGAAGGCCCACTTCATGCGGATCGACGAGCACGAGTGGCAGCAGTGCCGCGACCAGCTCACCGCCGGTTTCGAAGGAGCGAGCGCATGAGCACCCCCACCAAGAAGCGACTCACCACCTCGGCGATGATCGCCTCGTTCGCCGATCCGGGTCAGCCGACCAGCCCCGCGCCGTTCGGGCACGCGCTGGCCGCGCTGGCCGAGCAGGACCAGCGGATCGTCGGGCTCACGGCCGATCTGGGCAAGTACACCGACATGCACGTGTTCGCCGAGGCGCACCCCGGCCGGTTCTTCCAGATGGGCATGGCCGAGCAGCTGCTGTTCGGCGCGGCGGCGGGCATGGCCGAGGTCGGCCTGGTGCCGTTCGCCTCCACCTACAGCGTGTTCGCCGCGCGGCGGGCCTACGACTTCCTGTGCCTGGACATCGCCGAACCGAACCTCAACGTCAACATCATCGGCGGACTTCCCGGGCTCACCACGGGTTACGGCCCGAGCCACCAGGCGACGGAGGACATCGCGATCTTCCGGGGAATGCCGAACCTGACGATCGTGGACCCGTGCGACTCGGTGGACATCGAGCAGGCCGTGCCGCAGCTGGCGGCCTCGGACGGCCCGACGTACCTGCGGCTGCTGCGCGGCAAGGTGCCGACCGTGCTCGACGAGTACGACTACGAGTTCCGGCTGGGCGAGGCTTCGGTGCTGCGCGGCGGGAACGACGTCGTGTTCGTCTCCAGCGGCCTGATGACGATGCGCGCGCTGCAGGCCGCGCAGGACCTCGCCGAGCACGGCGTGGACGTGGCCGTGGTGCACAGTCCCACGATCAAGCCGTTCGACGCGGAGACCGTGCTGCGGGAGACCGACGGCGACCGGCTGGTGGTGACGCTGGAGAACCACACCGTCGTCGGCGGCCTCTTCGAGACCCTCGCGGCCGAGATGGCCAAGGTGGGCGAGCAGAAGCGCGTCGTGCCGATCGCCCTGCCTGACGAATTCCTCGACGCCGGCGCCCTGCCGACGCTGCACGAGCGCTACGGCTTGGCCCGCGGAACCATCGTCTCCAAGGTCCTCGCCGAACTCGCCTGACCCGCACCCCGCCACGAGAGCGCCCCGGAACCACCGGTTCCGGGGCGCTTCCGCGTTCCGGCGCACTCCGCAAGCTCCTTTCACGCACCGCCGATTGCACCGAACGGCGGCTGCCGCGGGAGCACGGTAACGATCTTGCTTCTCCGGGCGAATGACAGTGCACGAGACGCTATCCTCGCTCGCGCTATGAGTATTCCGGGTGACTTATCCACGAATAGCCGGTTTTGCCGCACTATTCCGAAGCGGTTTCCATTTCCACAAATGCCGGATCAAAACCCGCATTCGCGCGGATTCAAGCCATCGATCAGGCGATTGCTGACGCTCATTCGAGTGGCACGATCGAGCAGTGAGACCACGTCGATCACGAATGCACTTACACTGACCTGCCACGAGGCAAGCGCCAATGCGAACAACGGGCATCTTCCAACAGCACGATTCCTCGCGGAGAATTTAACGCGGGAGCTTGAAGTTTCGTGACTTTTCCCGTGGGCGCGCTGATGAGCGGAGGGACCATGCCACGACCTTGGGAAGCGGACCCGGCAGCGACCTTCCGGAGACGAGCAAGTCAGCGCTCGAACTCGGTGCCAGCGAACGAACTGACCTGCCCGGACATCTGGGAACTCGACAACGGCGACATCGCCGTGATCGGCCGCGACCTCACTGCCAGCTACACGAACACGCTGCCCGACGGAGTGAACGTGGGCTCCGACGAACGACTCGTCGTGATTCCCGGATCCATGCTCCAGTCCGCGAAGGGGGACATGCCCCATGGGTGAGGCGACCGGCACTCCCGGCCGAATGGTATCCGGGGACAGGTTGACGCTCGACGAATACGCCGATGACTTCAACGAGCGCTTCTGGAGACCCCGGAACACCGGCGCATGGAAATTCGAACGCGCGCAGACCTTCCGGCAGCCGGAAAGCGCGAGCTGGAATGCGTTCCACGGCGGGAACTGGGAACTGTCGCTGCGGCTGCTCGAAGAGCGGCGGGCGAAGCTCGAGGACTACTTCGACCGCATCTCCGCGCACGGATTCTTCGTGCGCCGCGTCCGGGTGGTGGAGGAACCGCTCAGCTCCTACCTCGTCTGGGAGCTGAACTCGCTGCTCATCCGCCACCAGTCCGGCGCGTCGATCAGCGTCGTCGACGCGGGCTCGCTGGAACCACTGGAGCGCGAAGGCGCGCTGCCAGAGATCTTCGTGATCGGACCGGACACCGTGTACCAGGTCCTCTACGACGCCGACGGCGTCGCCGAAGGCGCGATCCGGTGCGTCGAGCGGTCGACCGCGCGGCGTTGGGCGGAGTTCATCGACGCCCAGCACCAGAACGGGGAAAAGCTCGACGCCTACTTCGACCGAGCAGTGGCGGGATTGCGGCCCGCGCAGTGCGAAGCTCCGTCCGCTTGACGGCGAACCGAGATGGGTGACATGCCGACGCGGGACGGCGACGAAGCCAGGAACGAGCTCTCCGGCAGCGCGAAGGAAGTGATCCAGGCCGGTCGCGTCAGCGGCGGCATCCACTTCCACGGGACGGGTCGCGCCGACGACGGCGTTCCCCGGCAACTCCCGGCCGACGTACCGGGTTTCGTCAACCGGCACGGCGAGCTCGACCAGCTCGACCTGCTGCTGCCCGCCGAGGACGGCGAGGGACGCGCGGCGGCGCCGTGCGTCGTGGTCGGCACGGCGGGAGTGGGCAAGACGTCGCTGGCCGTGCACTGGGCGCACCGCATGGCGCCGCGCTTCCCGGACGGGCAGCTGTACGTCAACCTGCACGGCTACGACCCGGGGCCGCTCGTCACACCGGATCAGGCGCTCGATCGCTTCCTGCGGGCGATGAACGTCCCCGGCGACCAGATCCCGGTCGACCTCGAACCCCGCGCGGCCCTGTTCCGCTCGCAGCTGGCCGGGCGCCGCATGCTGATCGTGCTCGACAACGCGGCCACCGTCGGGCAGGTCCGGCCGCTGCTGCCGGGCATCGGCGGTTGCCTCACCTTGGTCACCAGCCGCAGCAGGCTGTCCGGGCTGGTCGCGCGCGACGGCGCGCGGCGGGTGACGCTCGGCGTCCTGCCCGAGCAGGAGGCCGTCCGGTTGCTGCGGAGCCTCGCCGAAGGCCACCGCGGCGCCGACGACGGTTCGGAGCTCGACGAGCTGGCCCGGCTGTGCGCTCGTCTCCCGCTGGCGCTGCGCATCGCGGCGGAACGCGCGATCAGCAGGCCGAGCGTGCCGTTGGGCGACCTCGTCGAGGAGCTGCGGGACGAATCCGCGCTGTGGGACGCCCTCACCGCGGGCGACGACGACGATGCGGACGCGGTCCGCTCCGTGTTCGCCTGGTCCTACCGCGCGTTGTCGAAGGACGCGAGCCGCTTGTTCCGGCTGCTCGGGCTGCATCCCGGTCGCGATTTCGGTTCGGCCGCAGCCGCCGCGCTGGCGGACCTGCCGGTTGTCCGCGTGCGCCGGCTGCTCGACGACCTGGTCGGCGCGCACCTGCTGGAGCAGCGGCGGCCGGACCGCTACGAGTTCCACGACCTGCTGCGGGCCTACGCCACTGACCAGGCTCGCACCGAGGAATCCGCTGAGACCACCCGCGCGGCGCTCGACCGTTCGGTGCGCTGGTACGCGGGTTGCGCCGACCGGGCCGTGCGGGTGCTCGCCCCGGCGCACCGTCGCCCGCCGATCGACGGTTCCGGCGCCCCGGACTTCGCCACGCCGGAGGAGGCCGCGCAGTGGTACGAGCGCGAGCGGATGAACCTCCTCGCCGCGACGCGGGCCGCCGAGGAAGCGGACCTGCACGAGCTCGCGTGGCTGCTTCCCGCACTGCTGCGCGGCATCTACGCGGGCCGGAACCAGTTCGACGACTGGTTCGCGACCAGCACCATCGGGTTGGGGGCCGCGCGCGCCTCCGGCGACAGGCACGCCGAAGCCGACATGTTGGAGAGCTTGGGAAAGGCGCACACGCAGTCCTCGCGGCGCGTTGAGGGGATTCGGTTCCAGAGCGCGGCTCTCGACATCCGCCGCGAGCTCGGCGACCGGCGGGGCGAGCTCGCCTCCACCAACGCCGTGGGCATGGCGCACCTGCGCGGCCACGAGCTGCACCGGGCGCTGCTCATGTTCGAGCAGACCCACCGGCTCGCGGTCGACGTCGGTGACGAGTACTGGATCGCGGTGTCGTCGAACAACACCGCCAACGTCCACTTGGGACTGGAGCGCTTCGAGGAGGCCGCCGTGCTGCTGCGGGACGCGGTGGAGCGCTACGCCCGGCTCGGCGCTCCCGGCGGCAGGGGCGACGCGCTGCGCGGCCTCAGCCACGCCCACCGGGGGCTCGGGCGCCCGGAGGCCGCGCACCGCTACGTCGAGGAGGCGCTGGCGATCGCCCACGCGCACGAGAACCGCGCGTGGGAGGCGTACTGGTCGCTCGAACTCGGACGGGTGCAGGTCGACCTCGGACGGCCGTCCGAAGCGCTGATCTCCTTCCAGCGCGCGGCTTCCATGCAACGCAGGTTGGCCGACCGCGCCAGGGAAGCCGAGGCGATCGACGCCACCGGAGCGGTGTACCTGGAATTGGACCGGGCCGACGAAGCCGCCGGATTCCACCGCTTGGCGGCGACTTCGTTCCGCGAGCTCGACGACCGGTGGCAGCTGGCCTTCGCGCTGGCCCACCTCACCACCGCGCTCGACCGCACCGGAGCCACCGCCGAAGCCGACCGGTCCCGGCGCGACGCGGCGGACCTGCTCGCCGAGTTCGCCGACCCCGCCGCCGAACGAACCCGAGCCCGCCTCCGCCATCCGGCGGGCGGCGCGTAGTGGATCGTCGCGGGCGACACGGCGAGAACCGCGCCACGGCAACGGCTCCCCGTGCTTCAGGCGGCGCAGTTCCGACCGCTCACAACGAGATCGTGACCTTCCCCCGGGTGTGCCCGCGCTCGACGTACGAGTGGGCGTCGGCGATCTCCTCCAGGGGGAAGCTCCGTTCGATCCGGGGCGTGTAGCGACCTTCCGCGCCCAGCTCCGCCGCCTCGGCCAGGTACGCGGAGTTGTTCTCCGCGTTGGCCTGGTGCACGCCCAGGCGCTCCGCCCCGGCCTGGTCGGCGACGGTCGCGACGCGTGCGGCGTCGCCCACGATCGCGACGAGGTCGGCGAGCGAACCTGAGGCCGCGGTGTCCAGCGCGACGTCGACACCGCCGGGAGCGAGGGCGCCGACGCGCTCGGCAAGGCCGGGACCGTAGGTCGTGGGCACGGCGCCGAGCGAGGCGAGGTAGGCGTGGTTGCGCTCGCTTCCCGTGGCGATCACGGTGGCGCCTCGGGCGATCGCGATCTCCACTGCTGCACTGCCCACTCCACCTGCCCCGCCTTCCACCAGGAGCGTTCGCCCGTCGAGCGGGCCGAGCGGGACCAGCCCGCAGATCGCGGTGACCGAGGCCAGGCCCGCGCCCGCGGCCTGCGCGTCGTCCCACGTGCCGGGAGCTGCGGCCCAAGCGGACAGCACCGCCAGCTCCGCCGTCGCACCGGTGACACCACCGAGCCCGAACACTCGGTCACCCGCGTTCACCCCCGAGACGCCGGTGCCGATCTCGTCGACCACCCGGCGGCGTCGCGCCCCGGGATCGCGGGCAGCTCCAGGGGGAGGAAGTCGCGGACCGCGCCCGAACGCACCTTCCAATCGACCGGGTTGACGCCGGCCGCCGCGACGCGGATGCGGATCTCACCGGCTCCCGGGTGCGGGTCGGGCACCTGCTCGACCACCAAGTTCTCCACGCCGCCGTACTCGTGGTACCTGACCGCACGCATGATGCCTCGCCTCTCCGATGCCGCCGGTGACCACCGGCGCGCGCCGCTCTCCATCCGAGATCAGCCACGGCGCTCCCCCGCGCCGCCCGAGATCACCGTACGCCGGGAACCAGCGGGACGCGTTGACCAGCGGTTCGGCGCTCGCCTGGAGATCTCACCAGGATCCGGGAGCCGAGGCGTCGGCCGGACGGCCGGACCGGTGATGTCGTGGGCGTTCACCGCCTCCCCGTCTCGAAGGCATCGGTGCGCCAATCCGTGCTCGGTCAGGTGAGCGGCGGCGTTGTTCGCGCTACCCGATTCGGGCTGGCCGGAACGCCAGTGCGGGACGATCCGGTAGGGCACTAGGCCGAGGCACTCGGGTGCGGCGGTCGGCGAGTACCCGTCGGGCAGGACCGCCGGGTCGTCGATGAGGTCGGTTCCTCGGAGGTCCGGTCCGGCGACGCAGGCGCCCGCCGAGCAACCGCCGTAGGTGAACTCGCGCCGGGGGAACTGCGCGGCGAGGGCGTCGCGGAATCTCGCCCGGGTCATGGCGCGGGCCAGGACGAACGCGTTGCCTCCCACGACCCAGACCAGGTCGAGTCCGGCCAAGCGCTGAGGCAGTTCCTCGCGCTCGGCGAAGTGGTCGCGGAGGTCGAGCTCTTCGCACGAGTACCCGAACCCCTCGAGGGTGCGCCGTTCGCGGTCGTGCACGCGGGAGCGCGCGGCTCCGGACGCATCGAGCGCGTTCAAGACGATGCCTGCTCTAGCGGTGCGGGAGGTGTGGGGAAGCGCTGCCGGGCGGATACCCGGAGGCAGGAACCACGAGCTCAGCACCAACCTCATCAGCACCTCCCCCGCAAACTCGGACCAGAGCCACTAGCTCCCGAAGCGTCCAGCCTTGATCGCCCGCACCAAGGATGCGACGGCGGTCTTGAGGGTGGGGCCGTTCGGGTCCTTCGAGTCCCGGATCTCGTCGAGCGTCGTCGTCACCTCGACGCACGTCGAGGTGTTCTGACTGCGGCTTGACTTGATCCAGGTACGTTCCGCGCTCATCGGCGCTCCTCCATCCTCCTGGCGAGGTCCGCGATGATGGATCGAGACTCCAACGCGTTCTTCGACACGCTCTCGACCATGCCGACGGCTTCTCGGTAGATCTTCACATCCGCCTGCTCGTGCAGGAAGAGTCCGGACTTGCGATTCTCCAATTGGACGACCTCGTCCAGCTCGGTTCGGATGAGCAGGAAAGGACCTTCCAGCCCTGGATGCCAGCCGCTCGCGAGCGGAACGATGCGAAGCTCGATGTTCGGCTTAGCCGCGACCTGATCCAGGAAACGCAGCTGCGCACGCATGACGGACCGATCACCGATCACCTGGTGCAAAGCGGCCTCGCCGATGAACGCGGCGAGCTCCGCTGGCTGCTGCCCGATCACCGACTCCCTGCGACTGATCCGGCGGGAAGTCCTTCCGGCGAGCTCGGATTCAGGTACGCCTCCTCCTCTCATGACCGCACCGATGTAGTCACTCGTTTGCAGCAGTCCTGGAATCATCAGCGGTGATACTTCGACGATCTTCGTCGCGCGCCGCTCCAAATCGATCAGCGCTTCCAGTTGCTGCCGTTGCGCGGGAAGCGTCGTCGCGACCCAGTTCGGGTCGTCGGCGCCGTGCGCGAGCGCCACCACCTCCTCGTACCGCTCGCCGTTGATCCCGAGCGAGGTCAGCGCTTGGGCCACCTGCTCCGGGCGAGGCGTGCGATCACCTGTCTCCCATCGCGAGAGGACTCCCGGATCTCGTTCCAGCCGCTTGGCGAACGCGCGCAACGTCAACCCGTGTTCTTCCCGCGCCTGCCGCAACGCCTTGCCCAAGGCATGATTCTTCGGAGTTCTCGCCATCCGCGCTCCGTGTTGTCATACCCGCGCCATCGGGATGGCCGCGAGTGCACCTACCTGATCACCCGATGCGGTTAAAAGCACGCCGTTGTCGGCGAATCCCCTGCCGGTGCATCGTTTTCGAACATCAGCAACGCGCTGACCGCCTCTCCGAGCATGATGCCAGCCCACCCCGACAGCCCCGGAAACCGAGTGCCGGAACGAGAATCCGAAGGAGCAATCCGATGAACACCCAGAACGCCACAACCGGAAATTCCCGGTACGGCGGTGAAATCACGATGAGAGAGCTCCACTTCGGAAACCGTCGCTTTCGAGAAGATCCCGGCATCACGGCGACGGTCTCGGTGTGGGCGGCGTCGCGCGGGCCGGTGGACACGCGCTGGCACGCGGTGGGGCGGGCCGGAGGCGGGGCGTTGGCCGCGTTGTGCGGGACTTACGTCTACGGCCCGGTCCACCCGCGGCGCGCGGGTTTTCCGGACGGTGAGGGGGATCGAGAGGTGTGCGGCGGGTGTGCTTCCCTCCTCGGCACGGTCTGCGCTCGGCCGCAGGAGAGGTTGTCGTGCCGGAACTTCCGGTGGGCGGCGTGAGCGGGCGGCACTTCTGGCGCCCGGCGGGTGACGGGGTGCGGCACGCTTTCCGCGGTATGCGGTGGAACGGGCGCTCTGATGCCACTTCCGTGTGCGGGGTGGAGGTTTCGCTGGCCGGGGACGTCTCCGAGGAGGAGTGGGTGCGGGCGCCGTCCTGCGACTCGTGCAACGCCGCGCTGCACGCCGCTAGGAACACCGAGACACCGGAATCCCGCTGAGATCACAAGTTCTCGGCTAGCGCACAAGACTTTCCCGCAGCAACAACGAACTTCCCCGAGCACGCGCGACTTCTCCGCGCGTCGGCTCGCAGAACTCGGCCCGTCGCCCTGAACCCCCGACCAGGCGCGGGCCGGGACCCCGCCGGTGGCGGGGCCAGGCCGGGCGCGGCACCTCCCCGCTCGCCCGGCCGCGTTGCGGAGCCCGGCCGGGCTCTCCCCGACACCCCCGGCCGGGCTCCCACGTCCTCGCGGGTCACGTGAGCCCGAACGTCAGACGCAGGTCGACGATCTGCTGCTCCCCCGCCACCCACGCCAGCGGGGCGTGCTGCACGAGGATGCCGGTGGGTTCGCGCAGCAGCGGGCGGCTCGCCGGGTCGGTCGGCCACTCCACATCCCCGGTCGCCGTGCGGGCGGGGATCAGCCAGTGGTCGCCGGTGCGGTAGGCGGGGCGGTTCGGGTCGGTGCTCTTGAAGCAGACCTCCACGCCGTCCTCCAGGCGCAGCCACCGACCCTCCTCCACCGGGATCGCGCCGCCGCGCATCGGCCTCGTCGGGGCACCGGGCTGCTTGCTGCCCTCCCGCTGGTCCCAGCGGCGCAGGAACGGGTGCAGCTCCGGATTGCGGCCCACCCCGGGTTCTTCCGACAACCGGACTCGGCGCTCCGGCAAGTCCAGTTCCTCCACTCGCAGCAGCGGTTTCGGTTCCAGGCGGCTCGTGTAGGCGGTGTCCACGACCTCCACGAAGTCGCCGACGTCCAGGTCCAGCTTCTCGTCCCCGCCGAGCGACGCCAACGCCACCCACGTCCCGTCGACCTCGTCGGCCGGGAACGTGACCGAGCCGTTCTCCCGGGACCACTTGAACGTGGCTCCTGATTCCGCGCCGCCCTCGTGGATCTCCACGCGGTACAGCTGGTTCTCCGGGCCCCGGTAGCGGGCCTCCGGGCTTACCAGGCACGGATCGGTGTCGGCATCGGCCGGTCGCCTGCTCCGGGCGGCCAGCAGCGGCGGCTGGGCCCGCTGCTCCCGCGTCCACCCGTCGAACGCCTCCCGCACCGCCTCCGCGGGCGCGTCCGCGTTCGTCACGCCGAGTTCGGCGGCGGGCAGCGCCAAGACCTGCCAGACCACCTTGACGCGCGCCGACGTGTCGGGGGCCGCCGCGCCGAGCGCCACCTCCCGCAGCTGCGGGTCCTCGGCGGCGGTGACGATCCGCTCCCACACCTTCAGGTAGATCAGGTACGGCTCCTCCGGCAAGCGGTCGCCCGGCAGCTCCGGGTCGCGGAAGCCGTCCGGCTGGTCCCAGTAGGTCCAGCTCGACGGCTGTTCGACGGGCGGCACCGGCTCGTCCTCGTCCGGCACCGCCTGCCCCGGCGCGGGCCGGTACGCGTCGCAGCGGATGCCGCCCACGTAGTAGCGGCCACTGCCGATCGCCAAGTCGTCCAGCCCGTGCGGCCCCGCGACCCGCTGGATTCCGAAACCCGTGGCGTCGACCGGGCCGCCGTGCGGGCCGATCAGGTCGGTGAGCAGCACCCGCTGCTCGTGCAGCTGGATCAGCGCTTGCTCGTTCGCGTCCGAATCCAGCTGGACGCGGCCCTGCTGGGCGACCACCGCGGAATACCCGCGCTCCGGTCGGAAGGTGATGCGGGACAGGTCTGCGTGCATGTCGGAGCGTCCTCTCGTGCTGAAGATCAGGAGACGAAGATCAGGCCCGCGTCGGCCCCCGCCGGGACGTGCTCGGCCAACCTGGCGCGCAGGTTGTCCTCCCGCTGCGGCTCGTACAGGTCGTGGAACGCGCCGAGCTCGGAACCGTCCTCAGCGCCGCGGCGGATCGGCGGCGGGCAGTTCGCCGCCAGGCGCGCGTAGTGCGGCGTGCCGTAGCGGACCGAATCGAACACCGGCCGCACGCCCTCGGCCACGTCCGCCGGGCAGCGGTGCCGCCTCGGCGTGCGGGAACCCGGCGGCACGTAGCTGTAGCGCAGATCGCCGATGCCGCGCCGCGCCACGTGCATCCGGCCGGTGAACACGCTGTTCTCCGCCAGCCGCACCGCGTGCGCGTGCACCTCGCCGAACACGGTGCTGCGGTGCGCGTGCAGCTCCGCGTGCGCGTGGCGGCAATCCGGCGCGGACAACGCCTCCCGGTCGTGCGCGGTCGCGTCGAGGACGCTGTCGCGCAGGTGGATCTGCAGCGGATCGGTGCTCACCTCGTCGCCGATGACCGTGATGGTGCCGAGGACGCAGCGGTCGATCTCCACGCACGCCGAAGTGCGATCCAGCAGCAGGCTCGACTCGGCGGGGGCGTGCGGTGCGCACTCCGGTTCCAGCGACCAGCCGGGAACCAAGGTGCAGTGCCGCAGCTCCAGCGCCGCCAGCGGGCCGGTGACGTTGATACCGCGCCCCGTGATCAGCAGTCCGTCCAGCACCACGCGCGGGCGCTCGCCCACCGGCACGTCCTCCGGCACCCGGATGTTGAGGGCGTCCGGACGGTTGCTGTAGGTGTCGAGCAGCCGGACCACCGGGCGGATTCCGTCGGCGGCGCGCAGCTGCAACCGGTCGCCCGGCCCCAGGTCGAAGTCCAACTCCTCCTGGTGGGCGCCATTGTGCGCGATCTCGATGACGCAGTCCGCCGCGCCGCCGGAATCCCGTTCCTCGCGCCAGGATTCGTAGGCGTCGAGGATCAGCGCGTGCTCCTGGCCGGGCCCGACTCGGCGGACCCGCGCGTGCGGCGGCGTCTCCGGGTTGCGCGGGTACTCGCCGCCGCCGAGGTCGGCGGAGAACGCGTGGTGGTAGTCCACCGACACCCCGTCGCGCGGCGCCGAGCGGGAGCCGAACGCGATCCGGCCCAACGCCGGATCCACCGCCACCTGCCCGTAGCGGGGCCGGTAGCGCCAGCCGGACAGGTCCGCCACCGTGATCGCCGACAGCGGCACCGGCTCGTCGTGGCCGTCCCGGCGGATCACGAAGCTCTTGCCCGGCCCGTAGTAGTCCGCGAGCCGGTCCGCGACCTGCCTGCGGCGCAGCCGCGCGGGCACGTTGTCCAAGGTCGCGATGTGCGTCGCCGCCGGTTCCGGCACCGGCTTCGTCACCAGCGGCACGTCGTTGCCCAGGATGGAGAACGTGTAGAGGCTGCGGGTGCGGTCGATGCAGTACGCGGGTGCTCCGGTCACCGAGTGCGGGCGCAGCCGCCACGCGAACAACCCCACCCCGGCCGGGGTGAAGCCGCCTCGGCGATGCCGGGAACCCGCGCGGCGCACGTCGGCGGAGTGCGCGACCGCGCCGAACGGGCCGCCCGCGAGGTCGAGCGCCGCCGACTCCCGCACGTCCACGAACCTCCCCCGCCGCAACCGCGCCACGTCCCCGGTGCCGTGCAACCGCACCGGCTGGTGGTGGGCGACGAGGCGGGACAGCTCCACGGCACGGGCGGGCCACCCGGCGGCTCCGGCGGCGAGTTCTTCCAGCAGCGGCAACGTTCCCTTGCGCCGCCGGTGCGCGACCGTGGCGGCCACGTCCCGGCGCGGGGCGAGCGCTTCGGCGAGCCGTCGCCGCGCCTCGGCCGGATCGCCGCCGTCGCGGAGCCCGGCGGTGCCGACCCGTTCGTAGCCGGGCAGCCGGTGGTAGCCGACGAGCTCGCCCAGGTACGGCAGCACCCATTCGGCGGCGGTCTCCACGAACCAGTCGTCGTACTGCTGCTCCACGGCGTCGCGCACCAGGTCGAGCTGTTCGCCGACGACGGCGAGCAGCGCACGCAGCGGCTCGCCCCGCTCGGCGTCGCGCAACCGGTGCCAGGCGGGCAGCAGGTCGGCGAGCGCGTCCGGTTGCCTGCTCATCGGTGGACCTCCGTGAGGATCAGCGAGTCCGGCGACAGCAACACCAGCTGGGCGGGGCGGACACCGCGGTGGACGAACACCCGGCGGCCCGGTTCGAGCCTGCGGGTGTCGGTGATGTCGGGGTTGCGGCGCAGCAGGTCGCGCAGCGCGATCCCGTTGCGGGCGGCCACCTCGGTGAGCGACTCGCCGCCGTCGGCGACGCGGTGGCGCTGCTCGACGTGCTCGGCCAGGCGCGCGGGCACCACGTCGGCGAGGTCCGCGCCGTCCTCCGGTGCTCCGGCGAACACGTCGACGTCCACGTAGGACACACCGGGGACGGACTGCGCGGTCGCCAGCGCTTCGGACAGCAGCGCGGGCCGCCCCAATTCCCGTCCGGCGAAGCCGAGTTCGGCCAGCAGCGCCCGCCGGACGCGGGGCTCCACCACGTCCCACGCGTGGTCGCGTTCCAGCTTCACCTCCGCCGACACCCGCAACGCCACCTCCTCGCGCGGTTCTACCCGCACCGGCAACCTCGGATCGCCGTACTCGTCGAGGGACGCCCGCAACGCGCGCAGCAGCTCGCCGTCGGGCGCGATCGGGATGTCGTCCACCCCGGCCACGGTCAGGTGCAGCACTTCGCGCCTGCCGTCGAACACGCGCCGCGCCGACGCCCGGCCGATCCCGGCGCGGGAACGGGCGAAGTCCTCGTAGTCCCGCACCGACACCAACCGGTCCAGCGCCGAGACCGCCAGCGGCACCGTGCGGCGGGTCAGCGCGGGCCCGTCCGCGTCCGTCCCGCCGGTGGCGGGCAGCGGGTTGGTGACCCCGGTGACGCCCAGCGGCCGGGTGACGGGCTGGGTGATGCGGTCGGCTCCGACGTTCGCCGCGCGGCCGGTGCCGAAGCGGTAGCGGGCCCGCACGTTCTCCTGCCCGGTGGGCAGCCGCGCCCCGTGCACCCCGTCGCCGAAGGTGACCGTGGTGCGGCCGGACGCGTCGCCGCCGACGACGTAGACCCGTTCGGTCGGGCCGCGCCCGGCGAGGCTGTCCACCGAGTGCCAGCGCAGACCGTCGACCCGGATCTCCAGCGCCGGAGTGGCGCCGAGCGGGGTGTCGGCGGGCAGCCACGTCAGCGGCGACTGCCACAGCGCGAAGGTCTGGTGCACCTTGCTCGCGTCGCCGCTGCCGATCGGCTCGTCCCGGCTCTCGCCGTGTGTGGCGGGCACGACGTTGCCGTGCACCACCAGGGTGTCCCGCCGGTAGCGGTGCGCCAGGTCGGCGGTCAGGGTGAGCACCGTGTGCGGGTGGTCGCCGGGCAGTTCCGGGTCGACCACCTGCTCCGCGGCGGCGATGACGGCGACCTCCGTGCCGGGCGCGCCGGGCGGATCGGCGAGTTCCCCGGAGACCACCAGGTATCTGCCGGGGCGCAGCCCCTCGTGCAGGTCGGCGAGTTCGAGGGTGTTGCCGCGCACCTCCTCGTCGAGCGGTTCGTCCGCGGGCCGCAGCGGCTCACCTCCCGCGTACGCGGTGGCGTCGCGGATGTCGGACAGGTTCCGGTCCTGGTCGTCCAGCCACGGATCGGCGAGCGTCAGCTCGGTGGCGCGGCCCGTGATGCCGAACCGGGTGGCCGCCGTGGTGCGGACCGCGACGACGCGGGTGACGACGAACGCCAGCGCCGGATCACCGGGAACCCCGCCCGGTGCGCCCTTGCGGGGGCGATCCACTACGACGCGGCTTCCGGTGGTGATCTCCTCGTGCACGCCGTCGAGCACCAGCAGCCGCTCGCTTCCCGGATACGGCGCGGTGGTGAAGGTGATCTCGACGTTCGCCGGTTCGCTCCCGGCCCCGTAGCGCGCGGTGAGCCGGTAGGGGCCGACGAACGCGGTCTGCTCGTCCTGCGGCGCCAAGTCCCAGTCCTCGCGAGAACCGTTGTGCACGCCGACGTGCACGCGTCCCTGCTCGTCCGGGCGGGAGACGGTGAGCGTGCAGGCCGGGAGCTCCGGCAGCAGGCGGACGGTGACCCCGGCGGCGAGCGCGTTCTCGGGGCGCGGGCCGGGGCTGGGCCGGGCGGTGTCCGGTGCGGACAGCTCGACGCGTCCGCCGCCGAACTCGAAGGACGTCTCGACGGGCAGCGCCTCGACCCGCTGCCACCCGCCGCCCGGTTCGGTGCGCTGGAACTCGGCGCGCACCGGTTTCGCGCCCGCCGCGTCGAACGCGATGCGCACGCTGGTGCGGGTGCCGCCGGGCAGCGGCCAGTCCGATTGGCGCGCCACCCGGCCCGCGTCGTCCTGCACCGGTTGCAGCGGGGCCGTCGCGCCGAACGGCGCGGCGGTCACCCGCATCGCCAGCAGCTCCCCGAGCAGGCCCGGTACCGCAGCGGCTTGCGGGGATCCGCCCACCGCAGCGGAACGTGACGAGCGGCGAGCCGTGGTGCGGGGAGACCGGGGCCTGGTCGGTTCCGGCCCGGCGGGCGCCAGTTCCCGCGCCCGATCGTGCAGTTCCGCGACGACGGCCCGCAATCGCCCGAACCAGTCGGCGACCGGTTCCCGCGACTCGGCGAGCACTTCGGCCTCCGCGAGCCGAGCGAGGGGTTCGCCCAGCCGCAACGCGAACTGCGCGGGCGAGCCGATCGTGGGCAGCTCGGCGTAGAGCGGCGCGAGGACCTGCGCGTCGAACTCCTCGATGACGCTGCTCGCGGGTCGCGGGTTCGGCAGCTGCGGGGACGGTTCGCCGGCGCCGGGCGTGATCCACTGCGCGAGTTCGGCGCGCAGCTCGGCCAAGGTCGGTGGCGGGGAGCCCGGCAGCGAGATCGCCGTGACGTCCTCGTCCCGGTCCACCCGCACCTGCCCGACGGGCAGCAGCAGGCGCTGCTCCCCGAAGTCGAACAGCAGCTTCTCCCCCGTGCGCAAGGAGATCGCGGTCCCGGCGACGAACAGCTCCGACCGCTGCCCCAAGTCCTGCGCGGTCAGCAGCGCCGGGCGGCGACGCCGCACCGCGAGCCGGTTCCACGTCCAGCGCGCGGTGAGGTCCTCGCTGGTCTCGAACACGACGGACTCGGTCTCGGCGGCTCCGGGCACGCTGTTGCTGCGGGCTCCGCGCGGGATGAGCACCGTCGCGCTCTCGTCCCGCGGATCCCGGTCCAGCGCGTAGGCGAGGTAGGTGCTCGCAGCGACGCCCGGCCGCGGCCGGTGCCCGACGAGCCTGCCCAGCATCGCCAGCGACCGGTGGTCGTCGGCCGTACCGAGGTAGCCCTCGTCGGCGATCCGCTCCGAGTGGAACGTCAGCAGGTCACCTGCCACCGCCCACGCGTCGAGCAGGCCGATCGCCGGATCGTCGGTGGTGCGCACGGTCAGTCCGCGCAACGCCGGGTAGGCGGGCGAGGCGAGCCGGTCGAGCATGGCGGCGAGGAACGTGCCGTGCTCGCCCGCGCGCAGGTCCAGCGCCTCCCGGCCCGGCGGGTTGTGCGGCCGGTCCGGGGCGCGCCGTTCGTCGTGGCGGTCGCAACCGCATCCGCATCCGCTCACCGCGCACCCCCGAAGTCCAGCTGGAGCACGCCGTTCTCGGGGCGCTCCGGGTCGTTGTCGCAGCAGGCGATCTCCAGCGGGGCCACCCTCAGCAGGCCCGCGTCGAGTTCGCCGTCGTCGTCGTGGAAGGCCCGCCGCAGCCGGGTGACCCGGGCGCTGCGCACACCGGGCACGGCGGTGGCGGCGGCGACGAGCCTGCTCAGCCGCACCGGTTCGCCGAAGCTCAGCGCGTCCGAGTGGAAGAAGCCGAGCGCCCCGCCGCGCAGCCGCCGCCTGCCGAAGGCGCGCAGCAGGTCGGCGACGATCGGCCCGCGCTGGTGGCCGGGTGCGGCGCAGATCCGCAGCGCGACCTCCAGCGGCACCTGCCGCGCCGGGCGCACCACCAGGTGGTGGCCGATGCGGCGGTGCCGTTCGAGGAAGTCGGTGACCTCCGCGATCAGTTCCGGTCCGGGTGTTCCGGTGCGGTCGGCGTCGACGGCGACGTGCACTTCGCGGGAGCTGCCGCTCCAGCGGATCTCGGCAGCCGCGCGCTGCACGCCGGGCAGCCCGCCCGCCAACTCCGCGTAGTCGGCGGCGGTCACGGCGCGCGGCCGGGTGCGCCGCAGGTCGAGCGGCGCGAGCTGGCGGACCTGCTCGACCGGCTCCGGTTCGGTGCCACCAACGGCGGGCAGCGGGTTGCGCACCACCACGCCCGGCAGCGGTTCCGCGCCGGGTTCGCGCCGCAGCACCAGCCGGTCGATGGCTTCGGCGCCGACGTTGCCCTCAGGTCCACCGCCGAGCCGGTAGCGGATCTCCAGCCGAGCGCCGGGTTCCGGCCGCGCGCCGCAGCGCCCGTCGCCGAAGCGCAGCGCGAGCCGCCCGTCGTCGCCGAGCTCGCCGACGAAGTGCCGGTCGCGCGGCCCGCTGCCGAGCAGGTCGCGGCGCGGTTCCCAGCGGTCGGTGCCGTCGGTGACGTGCACGGCGGGCAGCGCGACGCGCGGATCTTGCGCTTGCGCGGCCGGTCCGTGCAGCACCGGGTCGCCCGGGTGGAGGCCGGCGGCGTGCCGCTCGCCCCAGCTCTGCGCGATCTCCCAGGCGATGTCGGGCCCGAGCACGGTACCGGCGTGGGCGCGGGCGGTGAGCACTTCGAGCCTGCGGCGCTTGGTGGCGAGCAGGTGATCGCTGCGGTGCAGCAGGTCGCGCAGCGCGCGCACCGGGTGGCGGCGCAGTTCGAGGCGTTCCAGCAGGTCCCGGTCGAACAGCACGGCCAGTTCTTCGATCTCCGCCGCGCCGAGCCCGTCCTCGTCGCGGGCACTGCGCCACAGCTCCACGAGGCGTTCCCGCACGTGGCCGGGGATCGCGGCGAGCCGTTCCGCCTGCCCCGCCGCGATGTGCTCGGCCTGCGGGTACGGCACCGCCTGCACCACCGGAGAGCGGTGCAGCACCGGCCGAAACCGGGGCCGGATACCGGGGTACGCGGACTGCGCGAGCATTCGTCGCAGCGCCTCGGCCTGCTCGCGCGCGGTGGCGGGCACGACTTCCTCCTGCCGCCGCCCCGCGTTCTCCACCCCGATGCCCGCGCGGGTGGTGGCGGGTTCGCCGAGCACGGCGTGCAGGCCGTGCACGTCGTCGGCGGTGAGCAGCCGCCCGCCACGGGTGCGGTCGATGAGCGAACCGAGCAGCTCGGCGGGCTCGTTGCCGTGGGTGCGGTCCCGGCAGCCGGAGGCGTCGCAGGCGCCGAGCACCGCGGGCTCCGGCGGCACGGTGACCTGGTCCGGAGTGTCGCGCGTGCGCCCGTGGTCGACGAGCGCGGCGTTGCCGTGCGCCACGCTCACGTCCGGGATCGGCGCGCAGTCGTAGCCGCCGGTGGAGCTCAGGCACAGCGGGAAGCGCAGCGCGTCGGCCCGCGCCCACGTCACCTCCAGCACCGGCTGTTCCAGCAGCGCGTCCACGCCGGGCGTGACCGAGGTGAGCCGCACCGCCTGCCGGTGCGCCGGGTCGGCGTCTCCAGGGGTGCCGGTGTTCGGGCCGCGAACCTCCTCCAGCACCACCAGATCCCCAGGGCGAAGCTCTACAGCCCGGTCGTCGTCGCGCAAGGTCGCGCTCGTCGCCCCGGTGGGCAGCGTGCAGTCCTCGTCGCCCCAGGTCCAGAACCGGATGCGGTTGTGCGCGGGCCGCAACCGCAACGGCCCGTCCGCGACGGGTTCGAAGATCTCCACCGCGTCCTGCTCGTCGAGCTCCGCCAGGTCGTCCTCGTCGAGGACGGGTCCCGGCGCGGGCGGGTCGTGCGGCCCGCGCGGGCGCAGATCCACGGCGGCGAACCGGAATTCTCCCGGTGCCAGGTCGAGTTCGGTGGCCGTCTCGGCGACGACGAAGGCGCGGGCGGCGCACCCGTCGTGCATCGGGTAGTCGATGAGCCGCACGTGCCTGCGCACCGACACGCGCCGCCGCGCGGTCTCCAGGTACGCCTCGGTGGCGACCGCGTCCTGCTGGTAGCTCAGCTGGTCGGCGGTGTGCGCGAACAGCTCGACGAGGGTGACGCCGAGATCCGGGGCGAGCCGGTCGGTCCAGCCGGGTGTGGTCAGCGCGAGCCGGTCGAGCAGCACGCGCTTGAGCGTGTCGAAGTCGCGGGCGGTGTAGTCGATCAGCGGTGCCGGGCCGGGTTCCGGTTCGCACGGCGGTGGTGCGGCGTGGTCGAACGACGTGGGACGGCCGGGGTGGAAGGTGAACTCGGCGCTGAAGTACCGCTGGTCGAACCCGGAGAACGGCTCCGCGCCGGGACGCCCGTACGGGTCCGTGTCCACCAAGGACAGCCGGTAGCGGGTGGTGTCGCCGGGCCGGTCGACGGTGACGAACATGCGGTCGTCGAGCTCCGGGTCCTTCTCCCGCTCCACGGCGACGTCGACCGCGGTGATGCCGGTGATGCGTCGGCCACCGTCGATGCGCACGTTCTCCGGCCGCACCCCGTGCGGGGCTTTGCCGATGAACGTGACGATGAGGCTGCGCCCGTCGTCGGCGGCCTCCACCGCGTCCACCCCGCCGAGCCGCGCCTCGCGGACCCGCGCTCGCCTGCCGCCGGTGCGGCAGTCCGGTTCGCTCATGCCCGCCTCCCCTCGAAGATCTCGTCGCGGTGGTCGCCGGTGGCCCGCACCAGGTAGCGCAGCCGGACGCGCACCACCTCGTCCTCGGCGGCGACGTCCAGCGCTTCGACTTCGACGAGGTCGCCGAGCCAGCGCTGCAACGCGGCGTGCACGGACAGCTCGACGGTCGCCGCGAGCTCCGGGCTGTTCGGCGCGAAGACCAGGTCGAGCAGCCCGCAGCCGAAGTCGGGCCGCATCACCCGCTCACCGGGGCTCGTGAACAGCACCTGTTCGACGAGGTCGCGGACGTGCTCCTGATGCCCGGCGCGCGCGGTGCGACCGCGCCCGTCGACGCGGAACGGGAACGCGATGTGAGTCCTCACCGGCACCGCACCCCCCGCGAGTCGCCGCGGAACACGGGCGGCCCCTGCGGGCGCAGGTCGGCGCTGAAGCACTGCCCGTCGGTGTCGTCGAGCAGCGCCGGAACACCGTCGATGAGCAGCGCACCTCGCCGCGGTGTGAAGCGCACCGTGCGGCACGGCCCGCTGAGGTTCGGGCAGCCGAGCACGGCGTACGCCGCACCCGTGGTCCGCACGGCCTGCCCGTCGGCGCGGACCGCCGCGCTCCCGGCGGCGGCGACGATGCGACCGCCGTGCGGGCAGTGCACCGATGTCGCCGCGGTGACGAGGTTCCCTCCGGTCACGACTTCCCCCTACTGCCTCTTGGGCACGATCAACCGGCCCTGGTTGATGTTCACTTCGTTGCCGACGAGCTCCACGGACGCGCCCTGGCCGTTGCCGACGGTCACGCCCTTCTCGTCGATCTGCACGTACGCGCCACCCGGTGCGCGCAGCAGGATCCCCTCACCGCCGGGCACGTCGGACATGAGCAGCTTGTGATCACCCGGAGTCCGGATCACCACGGGCTGGCGTTCCCCGAGCGCGTCCGGCGGCAGCTCGGAGCGGTCCCCGTACCAGCAGCCCGTCCAGATCGGGAAGCTCGGATCGCCCTGCTCGAACTCCACCCACACGCCCGCGCCGACCTGCGGCACCACGTACTGCCCGGCTCCGCGCCCGGTGAACGGCAGGCACGGCAACGCCCAGGTGGACGCCACGTCGCCGAGCACGTCGGGGACCTGCGCGGTGATCCGTCCGATCTGCAACGGGTCGGCGTTGTCCACGACCCGGCCGCGGAACTTGCCGAGGAAGCGGTTGTTCGATGCGTCGGCCATGCGGTCCTTCCTCGGCTAGGGGCGAACGGTGCCGCTGCGGGCGACGAGCCCTTCGCGGGAGAGCGTGAAGTTCTGCTGGTACGAACCGACCCGCAGGTCGTGGGTCACGGATTTCACGTAGTAGTCGCCGTCGTAGGTGACGCCCGCGCCCCGCACCCCGACGAGCTCGCGAGGCCGCAGCACGTACCCGTGCCTGTTGACGTCGAGGGACCCGGAACCGGAGATCGCGTCGGCGGAGGTCGCCGCCCGCGCGAGCGCTTGCGCGCGGGCGCGTTCCGGATCCATCTTCGCCGTGCCGGACAGGGGTTTCCGCTTCAACGCCGGGGATTCGCGCAGCGCCAGCGGCGGGCGCAACGGCCCGATGTCCGGATCCGGCAGCAGCGTGACCTGGCGCGTCGCCGGGTCCTGCACGCGCGCCTCTGGTTGTTCGCGGGCCGTGCCGTCGTAGGCGAAGGTGAGCTGGTCCACTGTGGAGTGCGCATCGCTGTTGACGGTAAGCGCGTGCTGCCGTTGCCCCAACCGCTGCTCCGGCCCCCAGTAGGCGGTGGAGCGACCAGGGCGCGGGCCGGGGTCGAGGTAGAAGGTGTACCCGTTGGCGCGGGCCAAGTCGTTGACGTACTGGAGGTCGGTGCTCGACTGGTAGTCGACGCGCAGTTCCTCCCGCGGCGGCTGGTGCACCTGTTCGCGGATGATGCGGCTGTCGATGCCGTAGTCGGCGTACTTGCCGAGGATCCGCTCGACCCGCTGCGACGGCGCCAGGTTCGGATACCGATCGGTGCGCTCTTCGAGGTCCAGCAGCAAGGTGAGGTCTTCGCCGGTGACGGTGAGCGTGGACTGGCCCGGCTGGTTGCTGGCGCCGACCTCGTTGCGCACGATCAGCCCGTCGAGGATGACGCTCGGCGTGCCCTTGATGGTGAGCTCCAGGATCACGCGCGTCTTCGGGTCGAAGAATCCCTCCGGCAAGAGCCGATCGACGATCCGGCCCTTCTTCGTGAGGTCGAAGGCCAGCTGAAACCCGCTGCGCTCCCCCGCGGTGCTGGTGATCTGCGCGGACAGCAGGGCCTGTGCCACCTCGCCCGGCACGGGTTTGGTGAGCTTCGGCCCCATGTGCAGGCTCAGGTGCACCGGCCCGGAACCGATCGGGACCTCAGACATCGAAGCTCCCCGGACTCGGGACGTCGACCGTGCGGCCAGGTTCGGCGGTGAGCTCCGCCGGATCCAGCACCGGGTTCGCGTCGGCGATCCGCCACCACTGGCCGGGGTCGCCGAAGAACCGCTGGCCCAAGTGGTCCGGTCGTTGGCCCGCGTTCACCACGTGCTCGTCGGCGTGCTCCGGGAGCTTCGGCAGCAGGCGCCGCTTCGCGTAGCGGACCTCCGTGCCGTCGGCCTGGCGGTGCACGCCGATCTCCACGTCGTGGTACCGGCTCGTGCGCGGGTATGGGTGCGCGCCGGGGATGTCGTCGAGCGCGGCCTCGTACGGTTCGATCACGGCTTACCTCCCCGCCCCTACGCCGTTGAGGCCCAGGGAACCCAGCGAACCCAGCGTCCCGATGCCCGCGAGGCGCTCCTTCTGCGCCAAGTGCGCGAGGTACAGCTCCGCGCCCCGGTGGCCCGGCGGGAGGTCGCTGACCGTGAGGAGCTTCAGGCCGAGGCTCAAGCTCGCCCGGATCGGGTTCAAGTTCACGTCGAACGCGGACTCGTTGATGGACATCTCCGTGAGGCGGACCGGGATGACCCGCTTGCCGCCCCAGGTGAAGAGGGTCAGCGGCATCTCGGTGGGGCTGATCTCGATCGTCCCGTTCTTCGCGAGCCTGGTCGCTTCCCGCAGCTGAGCCGTCGTCGGCTGCACCAGCATCTCCAGCGCGGCGAGCTGCGGGTGGATGCCTTCGGGGGCGGAGATCTCCAGCTGATCCGTCGCATCGATCTCAGCCGTGAACTTCCACGACTCCTCCGCCGGCCCTTTGAGCCGCAGCGCCTCGTTCTTGTCCCCCGACCCGCTACCCCCACCACCGGAATCCCCTTCCCCACCAGCAGACTGCGGCGCCACCGACCGTTCGAGCGTGTCGGGGTTGAACTGCAACACGATCACCCGCTGCGGGGTACCGCGCTCAGGATCAACCAGCACGATCCCGGACCGGATCGGCTTGGGTATGTCGGCGTATCTGGTCATACCAGTCCAATCAACTCGCGCTTACCGGTCACAAGATTCACAAAGATAATAAACGGGGCTACCAGAGAACTGAATCCCCCGAGAAACTAGGGCATCAATTACCGCACCACCCCAGATCAAAGTCGGAGGACTGAGCAGAATTTTCCCCCCATGCCGATATCCGGTCATCCACGCCATTCCATTCACAGCGATCGCATGAGCGTTCGCATTGGTGAAATACTCGCGGCCATCGTGCGAAACAACCCATTTCCCGCCACTTCGTCGCCATTTCTTGAAAAGTGACCTTATTTCGATTGGATCAGGAAGATCGGGCGCATATGAAAGCTCCCAGAACTCCTCGCGATCACTCGGCGACCATTGAACATCAGGCGCCAACGGGGCGACTGCAGCCACCAAGTCTTGATTCCCTATGATTTTACCGTCCTCGGCATAAGTCAGCTTCGGCCCAGGGGGAAGGTCGTCCACCTGCCATTCGGGCACGAGGCACAGGTAAGCAGCTTGCTCAACCCTGGGAACTTCTTTTCCCAACGAAGGCGACGTCACCCGCAATTGATATCCTCTGCCAACCAAGGTGTCGACCATCTCGTCGAACACCTCATCCGGAATTCGCCATTCCTCGGGATCGGAAGCAACCACGACACCCCCCCCGAGTGGACAACTCCGACCACGTATCGCGGTCTGCGCCATCGAACAGCATGACAATCCCCAATTGAATCCTCCACCCGTGATCGTCGCTATGGAAGCTTCAGGAAGCCTCCACGCCCCCTACTAACGCTTTGCATCCCAAGTGGGTTCTTTCCAAGCACCTCCTCCATGCAACGCACCCCCCACTCCATCTTCTCCGAAAATCCAGCACCTTGAAGGTACTGGTACACCGGTTTCCCATTTGTCGAAGGAAGGGTGTGCTTCGACGTCTTCGACGGGTTGCCCGCAGGCTGATCGCGATCCATCCAAGTATTGAAGTCCTGATTGGCGGTCGCCGCAGTGAGCACCAAGTTTCTCGCATGATTGGGACCATTTTGTCGACGCTCGACAATATGATGCCATTGTGGTTTTATCGAGTTTCCCGATTTAGAGGTACTAGTGGGCGTATCCGGGTTAGTAAACCTTGCAGTCATCCGATAGTTCAGAACCTGCCGAGCCTCGTTGTACTCACTCCACAGATCCTTATTCCTTATGGCTTCAAAGTCTGGACCGAGCTTGTACCACCTCTTGTCGAAGTCGACTCGCTCCCAACGCCCCTCAGCCTCCCGCACCGGGACCCGGAACTCACTCTTCCCCGCAGGACCGTGGCCGTAAAAGTCGAACTGGACCTGCCGTCCATCCTTACGTCTAACCCGCATGATCTTTCCGGTGTACCACTGCCCCTTCTTCGCACGACCGGTCCAACCATCCTGAACCACATCCTCCTCTTTCGGCTCGCCAGGAGGAATGCTGTACACGTCAGGCTCAGAATGAGGATCGGTGTACTCCCCATTCAAGACTGGCCGCGACGGATTCAAAGTGGCCACCACAACGAAGGGATCGCCACCGGCCGGCTCTAGACTGGCCAGTCGATAGTGCGCCTTCAATGCAGCAAGCAGGTCGAAGAACCGCGGACGCTGAATCCCGCTCTTCATCTTCGAATACAGCTTGGGCCGTATGCGTGCCACAATCTTATCTAATTGATCATCTTTGGACTTCTTGGATTCCTCATCCTTCTTGCGATCATCTTTTTGGTTCTGTTTGTGATCGTTTCGATCCTTGTCGCGCTTGCGCTTCCGATCATTGAAGGTTTCACGGTTCTGGTTCTTCGACCATCGCCGGTTGTTCGGGCCGTCACGGTCGTCCTTTCGCTTGCGGTTTCGCCTACTCGAGCGACTGTCGGCTTTGTCCCGGCTCTTCTTACCGTCCCGGTCCCGCTTTTCGTCGCGGTCCTTCTTCCGGTCACGCTCCTGGCTGCGCCGATCGTCTCGGCGACCGGGTACGTCGTCGTCCTTCTTCGGGCGCTCCGAGGCCTCGTCGTGCTTCTTCCGGTCCGGGTCCGCCTCGTCTATCTTCTTGCGTTGCGCGTCGTCGTCCTTGCGCTTGCGGTCTTGCTCGTCGTTGTCCCGCTTGCGGTCCTGCTCGTCGTCCTTCTGCTTCTTCTTCGCCGGGGTGTCGTGGTCGTCGGCGCGGTCGCGGCGTTTGCCGTCGCTATTGTCGGGGTCGCGGCGCTTCTGGCCGTACTTGTCCTTCCAGTGATCGCGGTCCGGGTTCTGCTTGTCGCCCTTGGGCTTGTCGTCCGCGGGCCGGTCCTTCTGCGGTTCGTCGTCCTTGGGCTTGTCGCTCTTCGGCTTGTCGGCGGGTTTCTTCGGGGTTTCGGGGTCTCGCTTCGGATGCTCGCCGGGTTTGTCGCCGCGGCCACCGGGCTCGTCGCCGCGATCGGAGCCGGGGCGATGCGGGATTGCGGTCAGTTTGCCGGGCCGGTCGGTCGCGCGGTTGTGGCCGCCGGTCTCGCCGGGGCGCCGGTCCGGGGGTGGTTCCGCACCGTCGTCCTTGGTCTTGTCCTTGTTCTTGCCGAGGTTCTTCGCGACGGTCTTGAAGCGGTCGCCGACTTTGCTGACGTACTTGCCGATTCCGTCGAGGAGGAACTGGTAGGCCAGCTCCAGGAGCGCCACCACGCCCGCCGCGACGGCCTTGGCGAACAGGACGCCGTTGCCGCCCTTGCCGACGGACTTGAGCCAGTCGAGGACGGCGCCGAACGCGCGGAGGATCTCGCCGAGGGCGCCGATCGCGGTCTGGAGGGCGTCGATGACGGCGGCGACCCAGCCCGCGCCGGGGATGAGCTTCGCGATCACCTTCGTGATGACGATCTCGCCGATGATGAACGGCAGTTGGGGGACGACGGCGTCCCAGGTCTCCTTGACGATCTCCTGGAGGGTGATGCCGCCCTTGATGAGCCGGTCCATGATGGCCTTCGGCAGGCCGATGATCTCTTCGATCTTCTGGTTGAACCAGTCCTTGACGGCGCTCTTGACCTCGCGGAAGAAGTGGCTCTTCGCGCCGTCCTCCGCGGAGCTCTTCGCGCCGGAGAGCCAGCCGCCGGGGTCGGCGAGGAAGTCGACGGCGACCATCAGGAACTCGCCGAAACCGGACAGCAGCTTCGAGGCGAAGTCCAGGACCGACTTGATGGCGTCCTTGACCGCCTTGAGGACGTCGGCCAGCGCCTTCTTCAGCAGGTTGAGGATGTCGCTGAGCAGCTTCGAGATCGCTTCGAGCAGGTCGGTGATGAGTTGCTTGAGCTTCGCGGCGAGCTCCGTCACGAAGGCGATGGCGGCGGCGATCAGGTCTTCGATGAACTGCCGGATGCGCCGGGCCAGCTCGATGACCGCCTTCACCAGCGCCACGGCCAGTTCGATCAAGGCGTCGATCAGGTCCTCGATCAGCCCCACGATCTTGTCGCGGATGTTCTTGATGAGGTTTTCCATGTCGCGCTTGAAGTTCACGATGAACTCGGTGATCGCGTTGCGCGCGGCCCGCAGGATCTCCACGATCTTGTCGCGGAGCTCGATGAAGAACTTCTTGATCTCGTCGAAGGCCTTCTCGACCCAGTTCTTCGACTCCCGCGAAGTGTCGTTGCGCTTGGTCTTCGCGTCCGACTTCGCGGTCTCGCGCTTGGCCTTGATGCCCTCGTCGTCGGTCTTCTTGCGGTCCTCGACCTTCTTGTCGGTGTCCTTCTCCTGGGCCTCGACGTCCTTGCGGGCCTGCTCGCGCTTCTCCGTCTTGCCCGTGCCGAGCTTGTCGAGTTCCGCGTCCTGTTCCGCGCGCCACTTCTCCCGCTCGCCGCCGACGTCGCCGACCGTCGACTCCCGCTTCCCGGTCTGCTGCTCGGTGTTGCGCTTGACCTCGGCATCGACCTCGCAATCGTGCTTCTGCTTGGAGGTGCGGGTGTCGCGGTCCTTCTGCTTCTTGCCTTCGGCCAAGCCCTGCTCGCCCTTGCCGAACGCGGACTTGAACTCCTTGCCGCGTTCGTGCTCGGCGACCTCCGAGGCCGCTTCCGGCGGCACCGCACCGGTTCCGGCGTCGACCTTCCCGCCGGGCTTACCGCCTTCGCGGCCGGGAACCTTGCCGCGCAACTGCTCCTTGTCGGCGTCGGGGTAGACCTGGTCCTCACCCATTCCACGGCTCGCGTCGTCGCGGGCGGTGTCGGCGGTCTGCTCGCCCTTGGTGTTCACCGCCTCGTCCTGCTCGCCGGACTTGGCGTCGGCGTCGCCCTGCATCGCCACGCCGGGGGCGGTTCCGGCCTTCGCCTCCTCCATCGCCTCGTCCTCGGTGGGCATGTCGGCGAACTTGGCGGCCAGTTCCTCGGGGTCGACGTCGGCGCCGAGGAACTCCGCAGCCTTGCCGATCACGTAGCCCGCGCCCATCAGGAACGTGTCCCAGCCGTCCGGTTCCTCCACCTGTTCGGCGGGGATCGCGCCCTCCGGCTTCTTCTCGCCCTTGACTTCGGCTTCCTTGCTCTCCGGAGCGTCGGACTTCGCGGCCTCGTCCTCCGAGTACTCGGCGGGGGCGTCGCTGTTCGGGGCGCCCTGCAACGTCTGCGGAGCGCCCGAGGGGCGCTGCATCGACGGCGGATCGGAGGCGAGCTGCTGGTGCTCGTCGCCGACGGTGCGGTCCACCGCGCCGTCCACGCCGCCCATCGCCTGCAACGCCACGTGCGGTTTCAGGCCCGAGGCCGTGCGCAGGCCCGCCTCCGGGGAGACTTGGGAGAGGTTCGGGGCCGCCTGCGCCTTCTTGGCCTTCGCGCCCTTGCCGGATTTGCCCGCGCCCTTGCCGCCGCCGGAGCGCGGGGCGGCCGGAGCGGGTTCCGCCTTCGGCGCGGCGGACTTGGCGGGCGCGGCCTTCTCGGGCTTCGCGGCGGGAGCCGCCGTCGGCGTGGCGGGCTTCGCCCCGGACATCGGCCTCGGCTCGGAAGTCGGCTTCGGGGCGTCCGTCTTCGGCGCCGGGGCGGAGCTCTGCTTCGCCGGCGCGGGCTGCTCCTGCTCGGGGTCGGTGGAGGTGCTGGTCCCGTTGGTCTGCTCGGAGCCGCCGGTGACGTGCGAATCCCTCGCCGCTGAGGGAGATTTCGCGTCGTCGGTGGCCTTCTCGGCTGCAGCGCCGTCCGCTGCTCGGCCACCGTCGCCGGTTGCCTTGCCGCCGTCCTCGGTGCTGTCCGGCTTCTCGGACTTCTCGGCCTCACCCGACTTCGCGGTCTTCTCCGCGGAGCCCTTGTCCTCGCCCGCGCCCTTCTTCTCCGCGGAGCCCTCGTCCCCGCCCGCGCTTTCCTTCTCCTCCTTGGCCGCGGATTCCTTGACCGCGCCGCCGGGTTCGTCCTTGGCGCCCTCCGTCTTGCCGGGAGCTTCCTGGGCGAGGCGTTGCGCGTCGGCGGGTCCCGCTCCGGGGGCCGCTCCCGCTTTCGGGTCCTTCGGCTTCTCACCCGCTCCGGTCTGCTTCTCCGCAGCCTTCTCCGCAGCCAGAGTCGCGAGACCGGCCGCTCCGGGGGTGCCTTCGGTGGTGATCGACGGCTCCGGTTCGGCCTGCGCCTCCGGTTCCGCCTCCTCCGGTTCGGCTTCGGCGGCGGCGTCCTCGGCGTCCTCCGCCTCGCGCTCCGCCTGCACCTCCTCGGCCTTCGTGGGCGGCGGCGCGGGGAAGGACGGCATCGATGGCGGGGCCGCGCCCGGTTCGAGCTCGTCCGCCGTGGGCACGCCGGAGACGTCCAAGTCCTGCTCGGGCAGGAAGTCCTCCGGGGCCAGCTTCACGTCCCAGGCGCTCTTCTCCTCCCCGCCGACCTCGACTTCCGAGTCTCCGCCGTGCGGTTCGGACTCGGGTTCCTCCTCCGGTCCGAGCACGTCCTGGTTGCGGGCGCCGTCCAGGGAATCGACCGCTCCGGCGAGCTGGGTGTCCTTGCCCGCCGTGGTCGCCGAGCCCTCGACGTCCTGGTGCGGGTCCTTCGGCTTCTCACCCGCCACCAGCGGATCGACGGCGCCAGGGCGGTTCTTCGCCTCCGAGTCCTGCTCGGCGGCGGCGTCCTTCTCGGCGCCTCCTTCCTCGCTTTCGGGCTTCTCCCCGGACTTCTCGTCTCCCGCGGTCTTCGCGTCGTCCTGCCCGTCCTCGGTCTTCTCCTCGCCCGCCTTCTCCGCGTAGGCAGGCTGTTGCTCCGGGTCCTGCTGATCCCCGCCCGCTTCTTGCTCAGCGGGCTGGTGCTCACCGGCGGCCTGTTCCCCCGGTGCCGGTTCTTCCTGCTCCGGCGCGGAGTTCTCCGGCGTGCCGCCTCCCGCACCGCCGGGAACCTCCTGCTCCTTGTCCGGCCCGGACGCCTCCGGCGGCGCCTCCTCTGATTCCCGCTGCTGGTCGGACTCCCGCTGCTGCTTCTCGCGTTCGGCGAGCAGGTCGGCACCCGCGTCCGGTTCCACGGCCGGAGTGGCCATGGCTCCGGGTTCGAGGTGGTCGTCGGCCTCCACCTCGTCGAGCAGGTCGAGGACGCGTTCGTGCTCGGAGCTGAGCAACCTCGACTCCAGCCGATCGAGCACGACGTCCAGCACGTCCTCCGGGAGCCGCGCCAGCCGTGTGCGGGTGCGCTTCGAGCGGTCCTCCGGGTCGCCGCGCAGCGAACGCTGGATGCCGTTGGCGAGCCGGTCGACCATCGTCGCCGGGTCCAGTTCCTCCGCGCGGCGGCGGTCGGCGTCGACGGTGGCGTAGCGCAGCCAGCCGGGCGTGGCCTGGCCGCTGCGGACCGCAGCAGAGTCCGAAGTGAACTCCGCTTCGCGCTCGATGGCCTGCTGCGGCAGGCTCACCGCCCCCAGGTCGCGGCCCGCCCGCAGCGCGCCGAGGCCGTGCGGGTTCTGCACGGTGTGCAGGAGTTCGTGCGCGAGCAGCCGGGTTCCCTCGGCCGTGCCGGGCCGGAACTCGCCCGGCGCGAACAGCACGTCCTGGCCCACCGCCACCGCGTCCGCGCCCAAGTCCCGCACGAGCTCGCCGGAGTCGCGATCGGTGTGCAGGCGGACGCGGCTGAAGTCGTGGCCGAGCGCTTCCTCCAGTTCGCGTCGGGTGCTCTGGTCGAGGGGTTGACCGGCGCCGCTGACGATCTCCTTCGGCTCCGGAGCGCGGTTCGCGGTGTTGTTCTTCCGCTTGCGGCGCCGCGAATCCTGCGTCGAGCGGGACTGCCTAGCCGGGATGGGTGCGCTCATCCGGACCGCCCCCTCCCGCTGAGGCCCGCGTGCACCGAACGCGCAAGCGCCTCGCCCAACCGGGCCGGGGACGTCGTCGCGGGCAACGGGGGCAGGTCGGCGATGCCGTCCACCTGGCGCGGCCCCCACGCGGCCAGCGGCACGCCGCGCTGCTCCACCAGCCGGGTCAGCTCCGCCTGGAACGCGACCGCGACCCGCTCCGGGTCCACGCCGTCGAAACCGTCCAGCACCAGCTCGCCGATGTGCACGTTCACACCCATCCCCGCACCTCCGAAGGCGTCAGGGAACGCTCCAGCTTGCGGTACTCGGTGTGCGCGGCGGCCAGCATGTGCCGCATCTGCACCGGTTCGCCGTCCTCGGCGGCGAGGAACGCGCCGGACAGCGCGATGTTGCGGATCGAGCCGCCCGCCACCGTCAGCTGCGCCAGCAGCTCGGGGTCGAGGTCCTTCACGGGCGCCCGCTCCGGCACCACGCGCCGCCAGATCTCGGCGCGCTCGGCCTCACCGGGGAACGGGAAGTCCACCACGAACCGGATGCGGCGCAGGAATGCCGAATCCAGCGCCTTCTTCATGTTCGTCGTGAGGATCGCCAGGCCCCGGTAGGCCTCCATCCGCATCAGCAGGTAGCTGACCTCGAGGTTCGCGTAGCGGTCGTGGCTGTCCTTGACCTCGCTGCGCTTGCCGAACAGCGCGTCGGCCTCGTCGAACAGCAGCAGCGCGCCGCCGCGCTCGGCCGCGTCGAACACCTTGCGCAGGTTCTTCTCCGTCTCGCCGATGTACTTGCTGACCACCTGCGACAGGTCGATGACGAACAGGTCCAGCCCCAGTTCGCGGGCCATCACCTCGGCCGTGAGGGTCTTGCCGGTGCCGGAACCGCCCGCGAACAGCGCCGTCACGCCCAACCCGCGGCGCAGCGTCGCGGAGAAGCCCCAGTCGTGATGCACGGTGGCGCGCTGCCGCACGTGCGCGACGACCTCGCGCAGCACCCGCAGCTGCCGGTCCGGCAGCACCAGATCACCCCAGCCCGCGTCCGGTTCGATGCGCCTGCCCAGCTCGTCGAGCCCCATCCGGGCCTGCTCCAGTCCGGCCCGCCACGCCACCTCAGCCAAGTCCTGCCCGTCCTGGGAGCGGCGGGTGGACGCGGCGGCGGAGGCGACCACGTGCGGGGGCAGCGAGAACTGGGCGACGAGATTGCCGACGTCGCCGTCGGAGAGCTCGCCGAACGCGTCGCGCCACAGCTCGAACTGTTCGGCGTCGTCTAGCGCGGGCACCGAGATCCGCTCACCGCGAGCGCGCGAGCTCGGGCGCGGCTCGTCGCTGCCGATCACCAGCGGCACCGCCGCCGACTCCACGAATGCCTCCGCCGCGGCGAGCTGCTCGCGGTTCGGTTCGTCGACTTCCAGCAGCAGCACGGCGGGCAGCAGCACCGCCTCCCGCTGCCACAACCGGGCCAGCAGGTCCCGTTCGGCCGGATCGTCGGGCAGGTCCTCCGCCGACAGGGCGTGGAGGCCCAGGCCGCAGGCGTCCGCGGCGGCCGACGCGATGTCCGCGCGGGTGCGCGGATCGCCGCCGACGAGCTCCACCCTGAGCGGAGCGTCGCCGTCGGCCCAGCTCGACGCGATCCGCTCCGCCGCGCTCCGGTACGAACCGGGCAGCGACCCCGGCTCCGGGATGCGGCGCAGCAGGCCGTGCAGGCGGGCGTCCAGGTACGGCGAACCGAGCAGGAAGTGCAGCACCCGCTCGTCGATGCGCAACCTGCCCGTCGTCAACCCGGCCGCATCGTCGAGCTCCACCAGCCGCCACCGGCGCAGCGGGGACACCGGGGTGAGGGCGCTCCAGTGCGGCTCGGACATTGCCGCCAACGCCAACGAGAACGTGGGGTGAGCGCGCGCCGAACCGCTCGCCGCCGCGCACCGGGCGGCGGTGCCCGCGTCGAGTTCCATCGCCGCGCACAGCAGCAGCGCCTCGCGCTCGAACGGGCTCAAGCCGAAGCAGTCGGTCAGCGCGTCCAGTGCGGGCACCGGCGGGACGTCGATTTCCGCTGGTTCACCGCGTGCGTGCGCGTCGAGCTTGGCCAGCACCGCGCGCACCGCGGCGCCCAGCGCCGAGCCCGCTCCGCCGGGTTCCTCGGTCACCGCGTTCCTCCTCCCCGCTCGCTGCGCACTGGCTCAGCCCTTCCCGTCCTGCCCCGACCGTTCGTCCGATGTGGATGGTTCGGCGATTTTTCCTTCGGCGGGCGGGGATTTCCTGGTCGTGGGATTCGCGGCTCGGGTGGTTCTCGCCGATCCGCTGCGCTTGGTCGATCCCTCGGAGCGCTTCGCCGAGGCCGCGCCGGCCGCACTCTTCGCCGTGCCCGAGCGCTTCACCGAGGAAGTACCGCCGTTGCGGGAAGTGCGGGTGGCTCGTGGCCGCTTCGGCTGCGGCGACTCCGAAACCGGTCGCCCAGCTTGGGAATCGGCGGGTTTCGAAGCCGACGCGGCCGTCTCCGGCGGCTCGGCCGAACCCCCGGAGCCCGGTGGCTCCGGCGGGCGCGTCGCTGGGGCGCCCGGCGCCTCGAACGGGCGCACCGACGGCACCACGCGTTCCACCGGCTTCGGCGGCACCGGCTGCTCACGGCCCTCGATGAGCACCATCGAGCCCTGGTAGGTCGCCGACAGCGCGTACGGGGTCTGGTGCAGCATCCCCCACAACTTCGAGGTCTCGTCGGTGTCCATCTGGATCGGCGAGAACCGCACCCGCTGCGGCGAGTCCGCCAAGTCGCTGCCCGCCAAGTGCGGCCGAGAGGCCGCCTCCAGCAGCAGATCTCGCGACAGCACCGGGATCTCCTGCAGGGTGCGCACGACGCAGCCGATCAGCCGCTGCCCCACCAGCTCGGTCTCCTCGCCGTAGGCGCTGATCAGGTAGTGCAGGTCCAGCGCCGCCGTCGGCCGCGCCAGCAGCGCACCGCTCGAGCCGCGGCTGGGCAGGTCGGTGTTGCGCATCGACGGATTCGGCGCCACCTGGTACAGGAACACCGTGATCGTCGGGTCGGTCGGCGGCTCCGCCGGAGGTTTGCGGGTCTCCACCGAGACCGCGAAGTCGATCTCCGGACGCAGGTTGCTCTCGATCAGCAGCGCGAGGGCCTGCGTGACCGTGGCGAGGGCCAGCCCGTTGCTCATGAGATCGCCCGCCCGTCGAGGTAGTCGTCCAGGTTCACGGCGGGTTCGCGGCGGGCCGGTCGCGGGCGGTGTGGTGGCCGCTGCGGTGGCGCGGCGCTGACCTGGAGGCGGCCGATCTCCACCCGCACGGCGGGGTCCGCCGGTTCCGACGCCCGGCTGCGTGCGGGAGCGGTCCGCGGCGCGGACGCCGCGGCCGTGATCCTGGTGCGCGGCGACTCAGCCGGTGCCGGTGGGAGGACGGCCGCCCGCAGCGCGCCGCCGCGTTCCGGCACCGGCGCAGCGGGTTCCGGTTCGCCGGACGCGGCCTGGACGCCACGCGGCTGCTCCGGCTGCGTGGCGCGAGCCGGGACCACCGGTCGGGGGCCCGATTCCGGTTCCTCCTGCCGCACCGGGGTTTCCGCCGGACGCGGTCGCTCCACCGGCGACGCTTCGGTGCGCACCAAGGTGATCCGGTCGGTGGTGCGCACCTCCCGCTCCAACCGCCGCACTTCGCGCTCCCGCACCGGTGACGGCGAAGGAGTCCGCGCCGCGGGCGCCTCCGAATCCGAGGAGGCCGCGGGCAGCGAGTCCACCCGCTCGAACGGCCCCGGCAACCGAGGTCGCAGCCGCACCGGCCCGTCCACCGGATCGTGCCGGGCCGCCAGCCGGTCGAAGAAATCAGCCATCAGCGCACAACTCCAGGTAGTAACGCCGCCGAAGCGGGCTGAGCGCCAAGATCCAGGGCTCGCTCCAGCCGTAGGCGGAGGCGAGCAGGTGCACGTCCAGCAGCACGTCCCGCGACCACGAGTCCAGTTCGGCCCACAGGAAGTCGGCGATGTCGAGCACCGTCGGCGTGCTGCCGCCGCAGTGCGGGCAGTGCACGGTCACCGCCAGGTCCGCCGCCGGGTCGGCCTGCTCGGCGAGTTCCGCCATCTGCCGCCGCGCCTGCTCCGGAATCCGCGCGGGCTCGACGGGTTCGCCGTCGCGTTCGGCGGCGAGCGTGCAGTGCTCCAGCAGCCGCCACCCGCGCTGCTCGACCGGCGCGGCGGCCACCGCGTCGAGGTCGGCGGCGGTCGGCAGCCGGAACTCGACCGCGACACCGCCCTCCGCCACCCGCAGCACCTCGCCCGTCGGACGCGGGTGCTCGCCCAGGCCGCGGGCGTCGAGGTCGAACTCGACGACCTCGCCGCACGCCGCGCACTCCAGCAGCACCTGCATCCGCTCGCCGAACAACGCCCGGCGCAGCACCAGCAGGTCCGCCACCCTCGCCCCGAGCGGCTCCGCGTCGAGCTGCTCGGCGGTCGCCTCCGGCCGGGCCGCCCGGTGCAGCAGCAGCGCCCGGCCCGCAGCGCGCCGCTCCAGACCCGTCTCCCAGGTCGCCAGCAGCTCCGCCGGCCCCGTCACCACCATCCGAAGCCCCTTCCCCGTCGAACCCGGCTCCTCGCCCGGACGCTGACCTCGACTCCGTCCGGCCCGGCGAGGCGTTCATCCCCTCGGAGAACGGCTCACGCAGGGTTCGTGAACGCCGGTTCGGTGGGTTCGGGAACCTCGTAATCTCGTTCCCAGCCCTCGCATTCCAGCTTCAGGCTCTGGATGGCGACCGCGTTGGCGTTCGCGTCGAGCTCGCCCAGCACCTGGTACTCGCTCGGCCAGGTGCGGTAGAGCTTGTGCGAGACGGCGACCTGCCCGGCCTCGTTGAGCAGTTGGATGACGATGTCCTTGCGGAAGTCCGCCAGCGACACCTCCGAGCCGAGCCCGGCGCCGACCTGCCACACCTTGTTGGCCCAGCGGTCGAACTCGGGGTCGTGGGTCACCCCGCGCTCCAGCGTGATGCCTTCGAACTCGGACCGGCCCGGCGCCTTGCGCGGCGAGCTCGGGTCGCCGCCGTGGCGGTGCTTGACCACCTCGGTGGTGCGCTTCAACGGGCTGATCTTGCTGACGCCCGCCACCGTCCGGCCGTCCCACAGCACCAGGAACTTGAAGTTCTTGTACGGGTCGAAGCGGTGGGCGTTGATCTGGAACTCGGCCATGCTCACTCCTCCGGTTCGCTATGCCTGCGGGAGGCCGGCGAACTGCTGGATCGTCACGATCACGAACTCGGCGGGTTTCGTCGCAGCGATGCCGACGACGACGTTGACGATGCCGCGGTCGACGTCCTCTTGGGTGGTGGTGTCGGCGTCGCACTTGACGAAGTACGCCTCGCGCGGCGTGCCGCCCTGGAACGCGCCCTGCCGGAACAGGGTGTGCAGGTAGGAGGAGGCGTTGAGCCGGATCTGCTGCCACAGCTGCTCGGTGTTCGGCTCGAACACCGCCCACTGCAGGCCTCGCCGGAGGCTCTCCTCCACGTGCAGCGCCAACCGCCGCACCGGCAGGTACTTCCACTCGGAGTCCGCGGCGTCCGTGCCCGCGAGCGTCCGCGCGCCCCACACCACCGAACCCACCACGGGGAAGCTGCGCAGGCAGTTCACCCCGAGCGGGTTGAGCAGGCCGCTCTCCCGGTCGGTGAGCAGCACCGACGGTGACCGCACGCCGAGCAGCTTCGCCTCGGTACCGGCCGGGGCCTTCCACACGCCGCGTTCGGCGTCGGTGCGCGCGATGACGCCCGCCACCGCCCCGCACGGCGGGAAGGACCGCAGCCGCCCGGTCAGCGGGTCGATCAGCTGCAGGTGCGGGAAGAACAGCCCCGCGTGGTCGCTGCGCACCGGGTCGAACGCGGCGATCCCGGCCCGCGCCGCGTCCACCCCGGCCCAGGCCGAGGGCGCGTCGACGAGCAGGAAGATCCGCTGCTCCCGGCAGATCCGGTCCGCCGCCGTGAGCACCGCGAGAACGTCCTCAGTGGACTCGTACCCGGCGAGTTCGGGCAATGCCAGCAGGTTCACGTCGTCGACGTCGCGCAACGCCTGCAGTCCGGTCTTGCGGGCCTCGCTGCCGATGAGATCGCGCGGGCCGGGCGGATCGCCGTCCTCGCCGCACTCCAGCGGGAACACCGGCGGGCGCACCACCTCGTCGAGTCCGAGGTCCCCGGCGCACTCGCCGCGGAACCGGACCTCGTCGGCGGGATCGGTGGAGCCCGCGACGGTCTGCACCCGGTCGCCGAACGCGGTGACGGTCGCCCCCGCGAACGCGCGCTTGCCCGGCGCGTCCGGCAGCGATCGCAGCTTGCGCTCCAGCAACAGCGCCAGCTCGGCGACGCTGCACGGAGCCGCGCCATCGATGTCCGGTTCGTAGAGCGCGAAGTCCCGCTCCACGTCGCCGATCTTCGCGGTGAGCTCGACGGCCAGATCGGGCAGCTCGCCGTCGAACGGCCGCGACACCGTGCCGCTCGCCGCGGGCAGCCCCGAGTCCAGCACCTCGACGCGGATCAGCGCCGAGGCGGCGTTCACCGCGGTCTCCGCGTAGCGGCCGTGCCCGGGATCCAGCGACAGGCCGCCGAACGCCTCGCGCGCACCGACCCTCGCGTCGGACACCTGCAGGTTGAACGTCTCCTCCGGGCAGGAGGTGTCGTGGTCGACGGTGACGTGCAGGCCGTTGCCCCACACACCGGGTTCCTTCGCGTGCACGGCGAGCACCGGACAGTCCTTGCGCCGGTCGCCCGCGTGCAGCACGACCGTGGCGGCCTTGCCCGTTCCTCGGGCGGCGACCCGCACGATCAGCGCGATCGTCCCGCCGTTGGCGAAGAACTGGTGCACCGCGTAGCCGAGCGCGCCGCGCGAGGTCAGCCCGCCGAAGCGGCGCTCGAACTCGGCGAAGCTCGTCACGCGCACGGGCTCGTTGAGCGGCCCGCGCCTGGTGTGCCCGACGAACGCGGTCACCGACGTGGTGACGGTGGAGATGGTGCGCGCGCTGCTGGGGATCTCCTCGACATGGACACCTGGATAGGACGTGTTCGTCGGCATGCCCCTCCCATTCCTCCGGACGCCGGAAAGCGTGCGGCGCAGGGGGAAAGGCGGCAGGATGCGGACGCGGAAAAGCGCTCCACCCGGCGAGCGCCGGGCCGTGAGATGAAACCATTCCCCCAATGGCTGATCGGAACCGAAGGGCTCCGACTTTTCGCGCGTCGAGCGGGGAAGGGACCCCCGCCCGGCGGCTCACCTGCTTAAACCGCTGCGCGAGGATCAGTTTCTTGAGATCGCGGCAGAAGGTCAAGCGGTTTTCACCAATGGCCTAATGACTCGAAGATCAACCGATTTGAAAAACGATCACAGCTACACCGAACGGCGCAGTCGAATGGCGCGAATTCTGCTGACCGCGCAGTTCGGCGCCGCCGAATTCCGCACCACCGGTTCAAGCCGCGCTCGCGCCGATCCCCCGTCACGGCGGCCGGGCGCCCGCGAACCGCACGTACGCTAGGACGAGCACGGACGGGAACACAGGGGAGGACATCGTGGCGACCGGTTCCGCACCTCCGGGGAGCGTCGACGACGTCTTGGCGGAACTCGCGGCCTTGGAAGACCCGAAGATCCGCGCGGTGAACGAACGCCGCGGGGACGACCACGGCGTCAACCTCACCGAGCTGCGTGCGGTGGCCAAGCGCCTCAAGATCCAGCACGACCTCGCGGGCGAGCTCTGGAAGACCGGCGACACCGCCGCCCGGCTCGTCGCGATCCTGATCAGCCGCCCCAAGACCTACAGCGCGGCCGAGCTCGACGCGATGCTCCGCGACGCCCGCGTGCCCAAGGTGCACGGCTGGTTGTTGAGCAACGTCGTCAAGAAGAGTCCGCACGCCGACGAACTCCGCGCCGCCTGGTTCGCCGACCCCGATCCGGTCGTCGCCGGCGCCGGGTGGGCGCTGACCGGCGACCGCGTGGCGAAGGCTCCGGCCGGGCTCGACCTGGCCGAGCTCCTCGACCTCATCGAGGCGGGGATGAAGGACGCGCCGGAACGCCTGCAGTGGGCCATGAACGAGTGCCTCGCCGCCATCGGCATCCACCACCCCGAGCACCGCGCCCGCGCGATCGGCATCGGCGAACGGCTCGAAGTGCTCAAGGACTACCCCACCCCGCCGAACTGCACCTCTCCGTACGCGCCGATCTGGATCAACGAGATCGTCCGGCGCCGGCCGAGGGGTGACGGGCGCGGGAGGTCGGGACCCGCATCGCCGTGAGCGCTGAACGGCTCACGCCGCTCCGCCGACCACCCCTCGACATCGCACCAGTCGCGACAGCCGCAATCGCACCACCACCTGAACCGGCGCGTCCCGTCGTCGAACCGCGTCATCGACGGTCACGCTGACCTAGGTTATCGTGACATAGGTGTGGATCGATGTGCTGTTGCTGGCGGACCTCGCGAAGCGGCCCTCGCACGGCTACGAGTTGCGCAAGCGCGTGGAGGAAGGAACCGGCTACGCGCTGTCGAACAACTCCCTCTACCCGGCGCTGCGGCGGTTCTCCGAGGCCGGGGCGGTGCTGCGCAACCCGGAACCGCAGGAGGGCAGGCCGCCGCGGAACGTCTACACGATCACCGAGGTCGGCCGGGAACTGCTGCACGACATGCTCGCCGACCTGCCCGCCGAACTCGCGGGCGACGAACCGGAGTTCCTGGCGCGACTGGCCCACTTCGACTGGCTGACCGTCGAAGAGCGCGCGGTCGTGCTCGACGCCCGCCGCCACGCCCTCGAACAACGCCGCGACCGCCTCATCGCGCTCGAACGCGGCAGCTCCGAGGGCTGGGGGCAGGAGGCGCTGCGCGAGGCCGCCCGCCGGGTCCACGCCGAGCTCGACTGGCTCGCCGGCATCCACGCCCGCGCCACCGGCGCACCATCGTTTTCCGCACCACCACAGGAGAAGGAGCGCCGATGACCACCGCCGAACAGCTGCCGCAACTGCCGTTCGACCGGCCCAACGTGCTGGAGACCGCTCCGCTCTACGACGTGCTGCGCAAGCAGGCGCCGATCGCGCGGGTGCGCACGCCCGCCGGTGACCCGGCCTGGCTGATCACCTCCTTCGAGGTGGCGCGCACGGTGTTCGGCGACCCGCGCTTCGGCCGCTCGCACCCGGCTCCCGAGCAGGCCGCCCGGGTCTCGGACGCGGGCGTCCTCGACGGGCCGTCCGGCAGCTACGACACCGAGAAGGCCGCGCACGCCCGGCTGCGCAAGCTGCTCACCCCGGCTTTCTCCGCGAAGCGGATGCGGCTGCTCACCGAGCACGTCCGCGAACTCGTCGGGAGCTGCCTCGCCTCGATGGAGGCCGCGCACGACGCCGACCCGAACGGGATCGTCGACCTGCACGAGCACCTGTCGTTCCCGCTGCCGGTGCTGGTGATCTGCGAACTGCTCGGCGTGCCGTTCGAGGACCGCGGGTACTTCCACCAGCTCTCCGACCGGATCAGCCGGATGGGCACCGGTGGGGACGCGCTCGCCGCGCGCGCCGAGTTCGCCGAGTACATGGGCCGGCTCGCCGAGGTGAAGCGCCGCTCCCCCGGCGAGGACGTCGTCACCGACCTCGTCGAGGCGCAGCGCGACGACCCCGACTTCGACGACGACGAGATGACCAGGCTCGCTTCCGGGCTGCTGTTCGCCGGGCACGAGACGACCGTGACCCGCATCGACCTCGGCGTCCTGATGCTGCTGACCGAGCAGGACCGGCGCGACGCCTTCGTCGCGGACCCCGAAGGGCTAGCGCAGCAGACGGTCGAGGAGATCCTGCGGCTGGCCGACCCCGGCGGGCTCGGACTGCTGCGCTACGCGCACGAGGACGTCACGTTCGGCGAGCAGACCATCCCGTCCGGAGACGCGGTGATCATCCCGACGGGCGCGGCGAACCGGGACACCGGCGCGTTCACCGACCCGACCGAGTTCGACCCCGAGCGCAAGCCGAACGTGCACCTGTCCTTCGGGCACGGCGCGCACTTCTGCATCGGCGCGAGCCTCGCCCGCACCGAACTCCGCGTCGTGTTCACCGAACTGTTCGAGCGGTACCCGAAGCTGCGCCTGGCCGTCGACATCGACGACCTCGACGTCCGCTCGGACCGCGTCACCGGCGGCGTGAAGTCCCTCCCCGTCACCTGGTGACCACCCGCCCCAGCGGGATCGGGTGAACGGACCGTTCGCCCGATCCCGTGGGACGAACGGGCCGTTCACCCGATCCGAACGCGCGAAGCGCCGGTGGCCGAGCACGTCGCCCTCGCTCGAAGCATCCCCGGGGTGAACGGACCGTTCGTCCCATCCCATTGGACGAACGGGCCGTTCACCCCACCCGAACCAGCCACCGGCCGGACGAGTCGGCTGGCGCTCACCCCCAGAGCTCCCCGGGTGAACGGACCGTTCGCCCAATCCCGTTGGACGAACGGGCCGTTCACCCGGTCCCGTCCGGCGTCGGCGGGCGCGCCGGGTCGAGCGGAGGGGAGCGAGCGGTGGAGCGCGGGGAGATCGGCCCGCGGTACTTCGGCGACCAGCTCGGATACGAGCACGCCGTCCTGGTGGAGCACCCGCAGCGGTTGGCTCATGATCGCTGGGCACGAGGCGCGGGCGGACGACGGCACGATCGCGCACGCCGGGGACGTGCGGGCTCAGCTGCGCCTCACGTTCCAGCGGATCCGGGAGACGCTCGACGGAGCCGGGTTCGCGCTCGCCGACGTGGTGCAACTGCGGATCCACGCCGTCGACATCGAGGCGGTGACGGCGAACTACGACGTGATCACGATGATCCTCCCCGAGGCGAGCTGCCGCCCGGCCAGCGTGCTCGTGCAGGTCGCGGCCCTGTCCGATCCCGCGATGCTCGTGGAGGTCGAGGGTGTCGCCGTGCGGTGACCGGCTTCCGGGCCGGTCGCGGCCGGATCACTGGTCCTGGTCGAGGAATTCCGTGAGCCGGCCCGCCGCGGTCTGCATGTGGGCGCTCATCGCCTGCGCCGCCGCGTCCGGATCGCCCTCCCGCAGGGCCGCGTAGACCTGCTCGTGCTCGGCGAGCGCCAGATCGGCGTGGCCCTGGTCGGCCAGCGCCCGTTCCACCCACAACCGCAGCAGCGAGCGCACGTTCTGCAGCAGCTGCTGGAGCACGACGTTGCCGGAGGCCACCGCGATCCGCAGGTGGAACAGCCGGTCGGCTTCGACGAACTTGTCCAGTTCGGTGCGGTTCTCGCGCATCCCGTCGAGCTGCGCGGCGAGGTCGGCCAGGTCATCGTCGGTGCGGCGCACGGCGGCGCTGCGCACCGCGAGCACCTCCAGCCCGTTGCGCACCTCGACGAGTTCGCGGGTGCGCGGCTCCCCCAGCATCAAGCCCCAGCTGAGCGTTTGCGGCAGCAGTTCGGAGGCGCTGCCGCGCAGGTAGGTGCCGGAGCCGGGGCGCACGTCGACGATGCCGAGGATCTCCAGCGCGGCCAGCGCCTCGCGGATCGCGGATCGCCCCACGCCGAGCGACGCGGCGAGGCTGCGCTCCGGGGGCAGCCGGGTTCCGGGTTCGAGGTCGCCGGTGGTGAACAGGTCGAGCAGGCGCTTGGCGACCGCGGACACCGCCGTACCTGCGGGCACGGTGCCGAGTGCGGCTCCGAACGCGGCGTCGGGATTTTCCGGGTACGGGGGCATGGCCACGCATCCTAGCAAGATCCACGACCGAAAATTGGTCAACCGGTTGACAGGTTGCGCGGATTTTCGAATACTGGCCCGGACGGCGACACCGCTCGGCTCCGCTCCGCTCGGGCACGCACCCGGCCGGAGATCGCCGGGACGCTCCCGGCTCCCCCGCACGAGCCGATGCGGACCCTCGCCCGCACCCGCTTCAAAGGAGTCAATGTGGACACCTCGACCACCGCGCCCCAGCGCGGTCCGGGGGTGGAGAAGTCGGCCATTCGCAAGGTCGCAGTCCGCCTCGTGCCGTTCGTGGCCTTGATGTTCTTCGTCAACTACCTGGACCGGACCGCGATCAGCTTCGCGGCGCCGAACGGGATGCGCGACGACCTGGCGCTCTCGGCGGCCCAGTTCGGGTTCGCCTCCGGCGTGTTCTTCGTCGGCTACCTGCTGCTGGAGGTGCCGAGCAACATCGCGCTGCAGAAGTTCGGTGCCCGCCGCTGGCTCGCGCGGATCATGGTGACCTGGGGCATCGTCGCGCTGCTGTTCACCTGGGTCCAGGACTTCACCCAGCTCGCGGTGCTGCGCTTCCTGCTCGGCGTCGCCGAAGCCGGGTTCTTCCCCGGCGCGGTGCTGTTCCTGAGCCTGTGGGTGCCTGCCCGGCACCGCGGCAAGATCCTCGCGCTGTTCTACCTCGCGCAGCCGCTGACCACCGTCATCGGCGCACCGCTGGCCGGGTGGCTCATCCAGCAGCACGGCGTGTTCGGGCTGGAGGGCTGGCGGTTCATGTTCTTCGGCGTCGCCCTGCCCGCGATCGTGCTCGGCGTGGTGGCGTGGTTCTACCTGGCCGACGATCCGCGCGACGCGAAGTGGCTCACCGACGCCGAGAAGGACTGGCTGACCGGCGAGCTCGCCGCCGAGCGGGAGCAGAAGGCGGAGAAGTCCGGGCACCACGGCCTGCGCGCCGTGTTCCGCAACGGGCGGGTGTGGACGCTGTCGGTGCTCTACTTCGGCTTCATCTACGGCCTCTACACGCTGGCGTTCTTCCTGCCCGCGATCATCGGCGACTTCGAGCAGCGGTTCGGCACCACGTTCGGCGTGTTCGAGAAGGGCCTGATCACGGCAGTGCCGTACCTGCCCGCCGCGGTGGTGCTGTACCTGTGGTCGCGGGACGCCACCAAGCGCGGGCTGCGGTCCTGGCACATCACGATCCCGGCGGTGGTGGGCGCGGTCAGCGTGCCGCTGGCGCTGTTCGCGGGCTCGCCCGAGCTGACCATCGCGGTCATCACGATCACCGCCTGCGCGATCTTCGCCGCGCTGCCCAACTTCTGGACGCTGCCGACGAAGTTCCTCAGCGGCGTGGCCGCCGCCGCGGGCATCGCATTGATCAACACCTTGGGCAACCTGGCCGGTTTCCTCGCGCCGTACATCACCGGCGCGCTGTTCGACTGGACCGGTTCCTACGTGGTGCCGATGTTCGTCGTCGGCGCGTTCCTGCTGCTCTCGGCCGTGCTGATGGTGCTGCTCAGCCGCGCCGACCGGGCGGGCAGCCCCACGGCCACCGCCCAGTGACCGCCGCACATCCCGTCCCGTAGGAGAGCTCATGGCCCGCCTGTTCAACGATCCCGGTTCGTTCGCCGAGGAGATGCTGGAAGGTTTCGCCGCCGCGCAGGCCCACCGGGTGCGCCGGGTGCCGGGCGGCGTGGTCCGCCGCAACCGGAGCCGCTCCGGGGAGGTCGCCGTCGTCATCGGCGGCGGCTCGGGGCACTACCCCGCGTTCAGCGGGCTCGTCGGCGACGGGCTCGCGCACGGCGCGGCGATGGGCAACCTGTTCGCCTCGCCGTCCGCGCAGCAGGTCCGCTCGGTGGCGACGTCCGCGCACCACGGCGGCGGAGTGCTGCTGTGCTACGGCAACTACGCCGGGGACGTGCTGCACTTCGGCCTGGCCGAGCAGCGGCTGCGCGGCGACGGCATCGATTGCCGCACCGTCGTGGTCACCGACGACGTCTCCAGCGCCCCGCCGGAAGAGCGGGACAAGCGGCGCGGCGTCGCGGGCGACCTGGTGGTGTTCAAGGCCGCCTCGGCCGCCGCCGAAGAGGGCTACGACCTCGACGAGGTCGCGCGGGTCGCCGCGCGCGCCAACGAGCGGACCCGGTCGTTCGGGGTCGCCTTCGGCGGCTGCACGCTGCCGGGTTCGGCGGAGCCGCTGTTCACCGTGCCGGAGGGGAAGATGGCCGTGGGCTTGGGAATCCACGGCGAACCGGGCATCGACGAGCAGGACGTGCCTACCGCCGACGAGCTCGCCGAGCTGTTCGTGCGCACCCTGCTCGCCGAGGTGCCCGACGGCGTCGAGATCGCCGGATCCCGGGTCGCGGTGGTGCTCAACGGGCTCGGCTCGGTGAAGTACGAAGAGCTGTTCGTGGTGTACCGGCGGGTCGCGGGGTTGCTGGCAGAGGCCGGGGTCGCGGTCGTCGAACCCGAGGTCGGCGAGCTGGTGACCAGCTTCGACATGGCGGGCGCCTCGCTGACCCTGTGCTGGCTGGACGAGGAGCTGGAACGCTTCTGGCGCGCTCCCGCCGATTCCGCCGCCTACCGCAAGACCCCGTCGGTCGCCGCGGACGACGCCGAGGCGGCCGAGGACTGCGTGGCGCTCGACGTGATCCCGCCCGCCACCGACGAATCGCGGGAGTCCGCGCGGTGCGCGCTGGCCGCGCTCGACGCCCTCAAGTCCACTGTGGACGACAACGTGGCGGAGCTGGGACGGATCGACGCGGTCGCGGGCGACGGCGACCACGGCATCGGCATGCAGCGCGGCGCGGACGCGGCGGTGGCCGCCGCCCGCGATGCCGTCGAGCGCGGCGCGGGCGCGGGCAGCACGCTCAACCGGGCCGCCGACGCCTGGGCCGATCGGGCGGGCGGCACCTCCGGCGCGCTGTGGGGCGTGGCGCTGCGCGCGATCGGCGCCGAGCTCGGCGACGAGACCGCGCCCGGCCCGCGCACCATCGGCGCCGCCGTGCGCGCCGCCTCCGACGCGGTGGTGCGGCTCGGCAAGGCCGAACTCGGCGACAAGACCATGGTCGACGCGCTGGTGCCCTTCGCCGACGAGCTGGAAGCCGCGCTCGGCACCGGGGCGGACCTGACCACCGCCTGGGACACCGCCGCCACCGCCGCCGCGAAGGCGGCCGAGGCCACCGCCTCGCTGCGCCCGCTGCGCGGCCGTGCCCGCCCGCTGGCGGAGAAGAGCCTCGGCACCCCCGACGCGGGCGCCGTCTCGCTGTCGCTGATCACCCGTTCCGTGCACGCCGTGCTCGCCAGGTGACACCCGAACCCCGTTGTGTGGAAGGAGAATTGACGTGAGCGACAAGCTGCGCATCGTGGTCGGCTCGGACGACGCCGGGTTCGACTACAAGGAGATCCTCAAGCAGGACCTGGACGGCAGCGCGCTGGTCGAGTCCGTGCGCGACGTCGGCGTGGACGCGACCGGGCACACCCCGTACCCGACCGTCGCCATCGCCGCCGCGGAGCTCATCGCGGCCGGCGAGGCGGACCGGGCGCTGCTGGTGTGCGGCACCGGGCTGGGCGTGGCGATCGCGGCGAACAAGGTCGAGGGCATCCGCGCCGTCACCGCGCACGACGGGTTCTCCGTGGAACGGGCGATCAAGAGCAACGACGCGCAGGTGCTCACCTTCGGCCAGCGCGTCGTGGGCATCGAACTGGCGCGCAAGCTCGCCGCCGAATGGCTCACCCACCGCTTCGACCCGGCATCCGCCTCGGCGGAGAAGGTCTGCCTGATCACCGACTACGAGAACGGGTCCGGACGGTGAGCACCCGGACCATCGGCATCAGCCTGAAGATGTACTTCGGGCACGAGCGCACGCTGAACTGGTGCGCGGACGTCGCCGAGATCGCCCGCCGCCATCCGGCCGTGCGCGACGGCGCCGCGCAGCTGTTCGTGCTGCCGTCGTTCCCGGCGCTGGCTCCCGCGCTCGACCGCTTCCGGGACACCCCGGTCGAGGTCGGCGCCCAGGACCTGTTCTGGGAGGACGAGGGCGCGTTCACCGGCGAGGTCAGCGGCTCGGTGCTGCGCGAGATGGGGTGCGGCCACGTCGAGGTCGGTCACGCCGAGCGGCGCAGGCTGTTCGGCGAGGACGACTCGACGGTGGCGGCGAAGACGGCGGCGGCGCTGCGCAACGGGCTGGTGCCGGTGCTGTGCCTCGGCGAGGAGCAGGCGGGCGGCGTCACCGACGCGGCGCGCACCTGCCGGGAGCAGCTGGACGCGGCGCTGGCCGCGGCGCGCGAGGCGCACTGCCTCGGCGCGGTGGCGGTGGCCTACGAACCGCAGTGGGCGATCGGCGCCGCCGAACCCGCCGACCCGGAGTTCATCGGTGCGGTGTGCGGCGAGCTGCGCACCGCGCTGGACGCCGAGCCGCTGCTGGCGGGCAGCCGCGTCATCTATGGCGGCAGCGCGAAACCCGGACTGCTCAGCGCGCTCGGCGACTCCGCCGACGGACTGTTCCTCGGCCGGTTCGCGCACGACCCCGCCGCGCTGGAGGAGATCTTGGACGAGGTCGTCGCACTGGACGGAGCGCTGCCGTGATCGGCCTGAGCACCTACGCGTACTTCTGGCAGTGGTCGGATCAGGTCCCGGAACCGCTGTCGCTGGCCGACATGCTGGCCGACACCGCGCGGCACGGCGTGCAGCTGTTCCAGATCTGCGACTACCCACCGCTGGAGTCGATGAGCGACGCGGAACTCGACGAGGTCCGCGAGCAGGCGCGGCGGCTCGGCGTGCGACTGGAACTCGGCACCCGCGGCCTGCGGCCCGCGCACCTGCGCCGCTACCTGGAGCTCGCCGGGCGGCTGGACGCGGCGCTGGTGCGCTCGATGATGCACTCCGCCGAGAGCAAGCCGACGCTCGACGAGGCCGAGGCGTACCTGCGCGAGGTCGTGCCGGAGTACGCGGCGGCGGGGGTGACGATCGCGCTGGAGACCTACGAGCAGGTCCCCACCACCACGCTCGTCGAGCTGGTGGAGCGCGTCGCCGATCCGCACCTGGGCATCTGCCTGGACCCGGCGAACGTGGTGGCGGCGCTGGAACTGCCCGGCGCGGTGATCGACCTGACCGCCCCGCACGTGGTGAACGTGCACGTGAAGGACTTCGCGTTCACCCGCTCCCCCGGCTGGGTCGGGTTCCAGCTCACGGGAGCGCCCCTGGGCACCGGGCAGCTGGACCGGGCGCACGAGGTGCGCGCGGTGCGCGCCGCCGAACGCGGCGTCAACGAGGTCGTCGAGCACTGGCTGCCCTGGCAGGGCGACGCGGAGACGACCTGCGCGGTCGAACGGGAGTGGACCGCGCACAACCTGGACCACTTGAGGAGTGAGCGGACATGACGGACTCGAAGCTGACGATCGCGGTCATCGGCGCCGGCGGCAAGATGGGCATGCGGGTGTCGAACAACCTGCAGCGCACCGAGCACACCGTGCGCTACAGCGAGAACTCCCCCACCGGTCGGGAACGCGTCACCGAGGCCGGGCGCGAGGTCACCGAGACCTCGGCGGCCATCGCGGACGCCGACGTGGTGATCCTGGCGGTGCCGGACATCGTGCTGGGCAAGGTCTCCGAGGAGGTCGTGCCGCAGCTGCGCGCCGGTTCCATCGTGGTCACCCTCGACCCGGCCGCCGCGTACGCGAACCTGCTGGCGCAGCGCGAAGACCTGGAGTACGTCGTCGCGCACCCCTGCCACCCGTCGGTGTTCCTGCAGCGCCGCACGCCGGAGGAGCTCGCGGACACCTTCGGCGGCATCGCCGCGCCGCAGGAGGTCGTCGCCGCGATCGAGTCCGGCGACGAGCAGCGCCGCGCGGTCGCGGAGACGGTGATCCGCGCGATGTACGCGCCGGTCGTGGACGTGCACTGGGTGACGGTCAAGCAGCTCGCCTACCTGGAGCCGACGCTGGTGGAGACGGTGGCCTGCATGGTCGGCGACCTGCTCAAGGAGGCGCTGCACGAGACGGTGCACACCGTCGGCGTCCCGGAGCCCGCGGCGCGCGCGATGCTGCTCGGGCACACCCAGGTCGCGCTGGCGAACACCCTCAAGGGCGACAACCCGTTCTCCGACGCCTGCCTGATCGCGATGGACTACGGCCGCGAGTCGATCATCAAGGACGACTGGAAGAAGATCTTCAACGACGAGCAGCTGGACGCCGTGATCACTCGCATGCTCAAGCTGGACGGCATCCAGCGCTGATCCCCGCCGAAACCACCCTGCACGACCGCGCGGGCGCCACCTGGCGGTCACCGCAGGGCAGCCGAACGCACCGCCTCGAAGGGAGGGCGGTGCGTTCGTGCGTTCAGCGATCCTTCCCCCGCGCCAGCGGCGGAGCCGCTGAGCAGTGACCGGCTTGAGCAAGGTGAGCACGGGCGGGTTCTCAGCTCGCGGGGACAGCGATTTCGTGGTGTAGGGGCCTACATCAGAAATCCAGAAATCGACCCCGCAGCGAGGACGCCGCAGAGGTTCCGCCACCCGGACACCTGCGCAGACCCGGTTCGCAGACAGGATCTGAGGTTCCTACGCAGGGCTGAGGGTGTCGACGGATTGGTTCCGGCGGAGGTAGCGGCGGGCTCGGTGGGCGAGGGCGTCGTCGACCGCCTCGCCCGCCAGCTCCCCGCCGCCGGAGGCGTAGAGCGACATGACCTGGTGCGCCCAGGTCAGCTGGTCCTCCGTCGGGGCGAAGGCGGTGTTGATCGCGCGGACCTGCTTGGGGTGGATCGCGGCTTTCGCCGAGAATCCCAGCTTCGCGGCGCTGCGCGTCTCCTCCGCCAGACCGATCTGGTCGCCGGAGTCGAAGAACGGGGCGTCGATGGCGACGACGTCCACGGCGTCGGCAGCGAGCACGATGGAGCCGCGCACGGACCGCAGCGACTCCCAGTCCCCGGCCGCGCCGAGGCTCGTGACCAGGCCCGCGGCACCGACCAGCACGGCCACCACCCGGTGCTGCGAAGCGAGGATGCGCGGCAGGTCCCGGACGCCGCGCGCCGTTTCGATGAGCGGCACCAGCATCGTCCTGCTGCTCGCCTCGAACAGCAGGTTCTCGATGACGCCGAGCGCGCCCGCCGACTCCATCTTCGGCAGCACCAGCACGTCCGGCGCGACGCTCGCGGAGATCAGCGCGGTGAGGTCGGCCAGTCCGGCGGCCGTCGACGCCGAGTTGATCCGCACCGCGGTCACCAGGTCCTCGCGCCGCGCGGTGGTCACGTGGTCGATGACCATGCCGCGGGCGATCGCCTCGTCCTCGGGCAGCACCGACTCTTCGAGGTCGAGGATCACCGCGTCGGCCCCGTTGCTCGCGGCCGAGTCGAAGAGTTCCGGTTTCGTGCCGGGTGTGTACATCCAGCTGCGCGCGGCGCGCACGGCGGTTTCCACATCGCCTTCGATCATGTCCGCTCCCCCCAGATCGGCCGAATCCGACGGTACGAGCCGATCGGATCGACTGCCATTCGGCGACCGGTTCGATTCATCCGCTCCGGGGATGCACCCCACCCTCGTGGTGGTTCCGGGAAATCCCCCGGTGTGCCAGGCACTTCCCTCGTTCAGGTGGTGGCGAACGAGGACGTGACGTGTCCCGAACCCGAGTCGAACCGGCTCCATCGCGTCGGTTGATCACGCGTTTTCGTTGTTCTCCAACGTTCACCACTCCCCACTCAGGACACAGTGGACAGTGATCGGAACGATCTCCCGTTCACCCGCAACGCGGTCCGCGGACGCCTCCCGGCGGAGTGCTTTCGTTGACGCGTCGATCACCCGTGGCTACGCTCGGTGGCCTACTGGCGGGGGAATGCAGTTCAACTGAATGAGTCGGGGGACTTACGTGGCACTGCGCGCAACCGGGGACAGACCGGGTGTAGGGGGGCACCTCTTCGGCCGGGAACCTGCGATGCTCCTGGTGCGGGAGTTCGCCGACCGCCCCCGCCACGGAGGACGGGCTCGCAGCAGACCGCTGCCGGTGCTGCTGTTCACCGGGCCGCGCGGCAGCGGAAAGACCGCTTTCCTCGCCGCCCTCGCGCACCGCCTCGAACGGCACGTGCCGCATGCGCACCTCGACTGCGACGGGCTCGGCTCGATCCGGGACACGCTCTCGTCGATCGCCTACGAGCTCAACCGCACCGATGCCGGGCACGACCGGATCGCGTTCCCCCGCTTCATCACGGGGCAGATCGTCGCCGAGCAGGACCTCGACGGCACCGATCCCGCCCTCGCGCGGGCGCAGGCCGAGCAGGCGCTCGCCGAACACCGCGGCGGCGATCGGTTGCGGAACTTCCTGGCCCAGCTGGCGCCGGACGCGTCGGGCGAGCACCGGACCGCTGCCGGGCACCACGTTCCCGACCTGCTGCTGCGGGGGCTCGTGTCCTGGCGCCGCGGACGCCGGGTGCTGCTCGGCGAGGGCCAGGACTGGTTCGGACACCAGGACCGCGGCCTGACCCGCGACCCGCTCGACGTGCTGACCGACCTGAACCGGCGGGCGCGCGAACCGGAGGACTCCGACGGCGCGAGCGAGGCGGGCGAACTGCTGTGGGCGGCGTTCCTCGCCGACCTGCGCGAGAACTTCGACCGCGGCAACCGCGGTGCCCGCCGCCCGCTGAACTGCGTGGTGCTGCTGGACAACGTGGACTCGCCCGCCGCCAAGATGCTGCTCGACGGCCTGGTCCAGGCGCGCAGGCAGTACGCCGCACACGTCCCGGACGGCTCCGACCCGCTGACCTTGGTGGCCACCAGCCGCGGAAAGCGCTCCGGGGCGGTGATCGCGTCCGGCGAATCCGCGCCCATGCGCGAGCTCGACGAGTTCGACCTGACCCGCGACGAGCCGTACTACTCGGATTATGCCGAGCAGGGCCAGAAACCGTGGTACCCGGTCCGGCTGCGCGATCTCGCGCTCGACGAGATCGCCAACATGGTCGACGAGCTCGGCCGCTACGCGGGCAACCAGAAGCGGCGCGTCAGCGACACCGTTTTCCGCTTCACGCGCGGACATCCGGGTTCCACCCGTCACGTGCTGGACGCGATCCAAGCGCACGCCGCTGACCCGATCGACCTGCGCGACCTGCTCCCTCCGGCGGAACTCGGCGCCGCGCAACAAGATCCGGCCATCGCCGTGCACGGGCCCGTCGCGCGGTTCCTCGCCGGCACTCCCGGTGAGGCCGTCAACGACCTCATCACCTGCTCGGCCGCGCGGACCCAGGACGAGGCGGAGCGGCTCGTGGCGCGAAGCGAGCTCGTCGCCGCGCGGGGCGGGCGATCGGTGTTCGCTCCGGAACTGTGGGTTCCCGACGACGGCGTGGACAACGTGCTGCCGCCGGTGCTGCGCAGGTTGCTGCTGCGCGAGCTCGCCGCTCGCGCACCGGAGGACGCCGCGGACTGGACCAAGGTGCACACCTGGCTCAGCCAGGATCATGCCGAGAACGGCGACGAAGTCGGCGAGCTCTACCACGCGCTCGCCGCCGGCGAGGTCGAGTTCGTGGCACGCCGGCTCGCGGCGCTGCTCCCCTACAGCGACTTGACGATCTGGCTGGACATGCTGGCCGGGAGCACCGCGGCGCCGAACCGCCTGGATCACGACGACGCCCAGTTGGACCTGGTGCGGTCGCTGACGGACTGGACGCATCCGGGCAGCGTCCCGCTGGCACCGGTCGCCCGGCTGGTGGCGGCGCTGTGGATCGACGCGGACCCGCTGGGCGACGGCAGGCGCCACTCGCTCTACCTGGAGATCGCCGCCTGCTACGACGAGATCGCGCCGTTCTCCGGCAGCGGTCTGGCGACGTTGCGCGCCGAATCCGAGAAGTACCGCAGGTGGTCCGAACTGACGGATTGACGCCGGACGAAAGGAACAGCGTGAGCTTCGAAACGCCACCACGCCCTCGATGGCTCCTACGGGTCTCGCTGGCGCTGGGAACCGTGCTCGTCCTCGTGCTCGGCGTCGTCGCGGTCGTCGGGTTCGTGCAGCGGTGCGGCACCGACGTGTGGCACGCGGGCGACGACCGCGAATGCGTCGGGGTGACCGACGGTTCGTTCCCGTTCTCCCCCGAACTGGCCGACGTCGAGGGCAAGATCCTGGCCGAGAACAGGAAGGCCGCGGACGCTCCCCAGTACGTGACCGTGGCAGTGCTGATGCCGATGACGGCCGAACCCGACGACAGCCTTTCCACGTCGCAGATCCGCGAATACCTCCAAGGCGCCTACATCGCGCAACAAGTGGCGAACCGCGACGCGCACGGCCTGAAGATCCAGCTGGCGCTGGCGAACGAGGGGCGCGGCGAACACGCTTGGGACCAGGTGACCGATCAGCTGCTCGACATGGTCGACGTGCCGGGAGAAGTCGATGCGCAGGCGAACCTGGTCGCCGTGACCGGGCTCGGGGTCAGCACCACTGAAACGGTGAAGGGCGTGCGCAAGTTGGGCGACGCGGGCGTGCCGATGGTCGGCTACCTCAGCGCGGACGGGTTCAACAACACCTCCGAGGCTTTCGGCGATCCCCTCCGCAACTTGACCCGCGTATCACCGAGCCTGGCGAACGAGGTGGCCACCCTCACCGCCTACCTCGACAAGACCGGGACGCGACCGTCCAGGGCACTGCTCGTCCGCGACGACAACGACAACGACTACTACACCGGGGACCTGCGCACGAACTTCGAGGAGCAGTTCCAGGCGGGGAGTGCCGACGAGCTGGCCGTCAGCCCGTACACCGGTGGGCAGGACCCGTACAACCTCAACACCAAATTCGACCGCATCGCGGGCCGGCTGTGCGAGGACGACGAATTGAACACCGTGCTGTACGCGGGTCGCAGCAACCTGCTCCCCGACTTCGTCGAGCAGATCAGCAAGCGCACCTGCCCCAAGGACAAGGAGATCACCGTCCTGACCGGGTCCGAGTCGACCGATCTGCCCAAGCCCCCGCCGAACGCCCCTACCGCGGTGTCGGTGCTGTACGCGTCGGTGTCGGATCCAGCCGCGCTGGGGCACCCGGACAACCGCTTCCAGTCGCAGTACCTGGATTTCACGGATGCGCTGCGGCAACGGTTCGGCGACGGGGTCGACGAGTCCAATTGGACCGTGATGGGACACGACGTGACGCTGACCTCGATCACCGCCGCCAAGCTCTCCGTCGAGCAGGACGACTTCGTTCCGAGCGCGACCGACGTCCGGGACAGCCTGATGGGGCTCAACTACCCCCGCAACGACGTGACCGGGGCCAGCGGGCGGTTCCACCTCAACGACTCCGGTGATCGGGTCAGCGGCACGATTCCGGTGTTGCGGCGCGACAAGACGGGGCACGTGGAGGTGCTGGACCTCGGCGGGCTCGATGGCTGAGACGACCCCCGTCGCCACCGGCCGCTGGGTAGCCTCGCGACGTGGTCACCGTTGAGCGTGCGCAGGTCCTGGCCGACGAAGTGCTGTTCCCCGCCGCATCCGCGGTCGACGCCGGAGGCGAGGGGCCGCGCAGCCACTTCGACCTGCTGGCCGCGGAGGGCTTCTACGGCCTCACGGCACCGCCGGAGCGCGGTGGTCCCGGCCTGAGCCTCGTCGACTCCGCGCGGGTCTTCGAGGCGCTGGCCGGGGGCTGCCTGACGACCGCGTTCGTCTGGGCCCAGCACCACGGGGTGGTGCACGGGGTCGCCACCGCCGACCGCGCCGAACTGCGGGAACGCTACTTCGCGGACCTGGTGCGCGGCGCGGTGCGCGGTGGCGTGTCGTTCGCGGGCGCGGTCCCGCAGCCACCTCGGCTGCACGCGGTGCCCGTCGACGGCGGCTACCGGCTCGACGGCGAGGCACCGTTCGTCAGCGGCTGGGGGCTGGTGGACGTGCTGCAGCTGTCGGCGCGCCAGGACGACCTCGTCGTCAACGGGCTCGTCGAAGCGCGGCCCGGCACCGGGATCCGCGTCGAACCGCTCGCACTCGTCGCGGCGCAGGCGACTTCGACGGTGCGGCTGTGGTTCGAGGACTTCTTCCTGCCCGCCGAGCGGGTGCTCGGTGTGCTCCCGCACGCCGAGGTGCTGACCGCGCAGGCCCGCGGTTCCTGGCTCAACGGCGCGCTCCCGCTCGGGTTGGCCGGGCGCTGCGCGCGACTCATCGCCGACGCCGGACGGCCACACGTCGCCGAGCGGCTGGAGGCGCAACGGGACGGTGCGCGCGAGGAGCTCAACGCGGCGTTCGCGGCGGGCGCGGACATCGCCCCGGCCCGCGCCGCCGCGGCCGATCTCGCGCTGCGCGCGGCCGGGGCGCTCGTGACGGCGGCCGGGAGTTCTGCGCTGCTCGCGGGCGCCCACGGGCAGCGGCTGGTGCGCGAGGCGACGTTCACCCTGGTCGCCGCCTCCCGGCCGACGATCAAGGACGGCACCCTCGACCTGCTGTCCGGTGGTGCGCGGTGAAGCGGGTCGCCTCGCTCGTCCGCTGACGGCACCGAAGCCGGCGCGGGTCAGCCGCGGTGGCTCTCGATGAGCTTGTGCAGACGGATGAGGACGTCGACCTGGGCGGGGTTGTAGAGCTCGACCAGTCCTCGGCCCACTGCCGATATCGCCAGCGCCTCGCCCCCTTGCCCCGTCGTGACCGGGTTCTTCAGCGACGGGTGGTCGGTGAACTGCCGGATGACCTCCGGCGCTAAGCGTTCGGCCACCTGCTGCCGCGCCTGTTCGCTCGCGTCCGCGGGCAGGTTGTCGAACTCCTCGTCGACCGCGCTGCGGGGAGCCGCGTGCAACTGCCGCAACGCCGCCATCTCCGTCGGCCCGAGGATCTGGGCGCAGATCATCAGGAAGGAGCGGTCGGCGGCGGTCATCTCGCGGGCGAACGCGTCGAAACCCGCCGGCACGTCACCCGAAGTCCGGTGTTCGAGGAGCACGGCGAGCTCTTGCCGCATCCGCTGCTGGCGGTTGATGCTGGCCGCGAGCTCCGCGTCGAGGGCGCGCAGCGCCTGCTCCGCGTTCTCCCCCGCCTCCTCCACCGCCGAGATGTCGGACAGCGGCACGCCGAGATCGACGAGACGGCGGATCCGCAGCAGCCGGATGAGGTGCGTGACCCCGTACTGCTTGTACCCGTTCGTCGAGCGTTCCGGCTCGTCCAGCAGCCCGATCTTGTGGTAGTGCCGGACCGTCTTCAGCGTCGTGCCGGCGAGCTCCGCCACCTGGCGCGTGCTCCATCCCACCGGATGCCCCCTCCTGCTTCGGGCTCGGGATCGAGCCGTCGGGTTCCTCCGGCAATGGAAAACCGTGCCCTCAGGTCACAGTCAAGCAGGAACTCGCGCGGGTGAGCGTGCCCCGGGGGCGGCCGTGCTCCGACGTGTCCTCAGCGCCCGGCCGTCGCACCGGCCCACGCCTCCGCCAGCAGCTCGAACGAGCGGAGCCGGTCCTGGTGGTCGTGCGTGATGGTGGTGATCAGCAGCTCGTCGGCGCCGGTGACCCGGCGGAGCACCTCCAAGCGTTCCACCACGGTGTCCGGGGAGCCGACGATGCGGGTCTGCACGCGATCGGCGACGACGGCGCGCTCGGGATCGGTCCAGGTGCGCCGGTCCGCCTCCGCCGGGGTCGGGTAGGGCTGGGCGCCGTCGCCGTAGCGGATGTCGTGCACCCACCCGGCGAACGGTTTCGCCAGTTCCCGCGCGGTGGCGTCGTCGTCGGCGACCAGTACGTCCGCCGACACCACGAGGTACGGCCGGTCCAGCCGCGCGGAGGGCTCGAAGGAGTCGCGGTACGACGCGGCGGATTCGAGCACGGTGCTCGGCGTGACGTGGTAGTTCGACACGAACGGCAGTCCCAGCCGCCCGGCCGCGCGGGAGCTGGGCCCGGCGCTGGCGCCGAGCACCCACACCTGCAGCAGCGCCCGTTCCGCGGTGACCGCACGCGCTTCCTGCCCGTCGACGTCGCGGAAGGTGCCGTCGAGGAAGGCGAGCACGTCGCGCACCTGCTCGTCGTACTCCTGTCGTCCGGTGCCGCCGAGCAGCCGGGCGTGCGCTTCGAGCCGCTGCGCGCGGGCCCGCGACAGGGACCCGCCGCGGGCGGTGCGCGGCACGGGCAGCCCGTCGACGAGCACCGGTTCCGGCGGGGTCTCGGGAACGTCGTCCGGTTCCCGTTCGAGCGCGGCTTCGGCGAGCTCGACGAACTTCGCCAGGCCGGAGCGCCCGAGCCCGAGGTCGATCCGGTCCGGGTGTAGCTGGGCGATGGTGCCGAAGTCCTCCGCGACCTGCAGCGGGGTGTGCTGGCCGAGCAGCACCGCTCCGGAACCGACGCGGATGCGCCGGGTCGCGGCGGCCACGGACGCGATCAGCACCGCCGGGGAGGAGGACGCGACCCCCGGCACCAAGTGGTGTTCGGCCAGCCAGAACCGCTGGTAGCCGTACCGCTCCACGTGCTGGGCGAGGTCGACGGTGTCCCGCAGAGCGCCCGCGGCGGTGCCGCCGGAGGGCACCGGTGCGAGGTCGAGGACCGAGAGCGGAACGGATGTCATCACTGCCTCCGTGTACCCGCTGCGCGCGGGTGGAACAGGCCGCTGGGGGACTTCGCCCGGAACGGCCGCGCCGAGAACGCGACGAGGCGCCGCGGGGACGCACGAGCTCGCCGGAGGGGAAAGGGAGGCGGAGACGGGATTCGAACCCGTGTGCAGGGCTTTGCAGGCCCTTACCTAGCCGCTCGGTCACTCCGCCACGATCCGATCCCGGCCACCGCGCCGGACGATCGGAGAACAAGTCCACACAGGACTGACAACGGCCGGGACAGGTACCGGCCGATCACCAGGGCGCTGCTCAGGGCAGCGCGGGGGCACAGATCGCGCTCGCGTGCCGCCGGAGATCGACGTGCAGGCGAGCGAAGAAGAACCGCGCCGCGACATCCACACCACGATTCTTGCCCCGCCCCCAGCCGTGGTCAACACCGCGAGCGGCCGTCCCACGGACTGGACGATCTTCCTCGGGACCGGGTTCGCACCGGCGGAGCACGACGTCCCTCCGCGGCGGCCTACGCTGGCCGGTGATGCGACGCAAGCTGCGCTCCCCCCTGCCGCAACGCGACGGCCTCGACGCCGCGCGGATGCGCCTGCCGGACACCGGGGCGTGGCGGACGATGCGGGACCACCTCGTCGACCGGTTGCCGGTGGTTCCCGAGGAGGTCGACCGGATGCTGCGGGAACGACGCGTCGCGGCGGCCGACGGCAGCTTCGTCGACGCCGGCACGCCTTTCGCTCCGGGCGCGTTCCTGTGGATCCAGCGCGAACTGCCGGTGGAGACGCCGGTGCCGTTCGAACTCGACGTCCTGCACCGCGACGAGCACCTGCTGGCCGTGGACAAGCCGCACTTCCTGGCCACCACCCCGCGCGGCGGGCACGTCGCCGAGACGGCGCTGGTCCGGTTGCGCCGCGCGCTGGACCTGCCGGAGCTCAGCCCCGCGCACCGGCTGGACCGCATGACGGCGGGTCTCGTGCTGTTCACGGTGCACGAAGCGGCCCGCCGGGAGTACCAGCTGCTGTTCCAGAACCGCTTGGTGCACAAGGAGTACGAGGCCATCGCCCACCACGATCCGGGGCGGGCCGTGCCGGCGGTCGTGCGCAGCAGGATCGTCAAGGAACGCGGCGTGCTCCAAGCCCGGGAGGTGCCGGGGCCGGTGAACGCGGAGACCCGCGTAGAACTCGTCGAGCACCGCGGCGCCGCCGCCCGCTACCGGCTGCTGCCCGCGACGGGGCGGACCCATCAGCTCCGCGTGCACCTGGCCTCGCTGGGCGCGCCGATCGTCGGCGACGACCTCTACCCGGCGGTGCGGGATCGCGCGCCGGACGACTTCGCGGATCCGTTGCGGCTGCTGGCGAAAATCCTCCGCTTCACCGATCCGATCACCGGTGTCGCGCGGCACTTCGAGAGCCGCCGCGCACTCGCCTGGCCCGGTGACGCACGGCCACCGCGGTAGCGCATGTGCGCCGATCGGGGCGAATTTGCAGCCAAGTTGATCAACAACGGCCGCCGGTGGCACCCGGTCGGCTAGCGTCCCGGCCCGAACGATCGGCGGCCGAAGGGCCGATCCAGCGCCGGGAGGACCAGGCCCATGAAGACCAGAGGCGCCCTGCTGCGAGAACAAGGACGACGCGCCGGGTACACCATCGACGACATCGAGATCGGCGAACCGCGCTCCGGGGAGGTCCGGGTCAAGCTCGCCGCGGCCGGGCTGTGCCATTCCGACTTCCACTACGACGCCGGGGACGGGTTCGTCGACGCGCTGCCGATGCTCGGCGGGCACGAGGGCGCGGGCATCGTCGAGGAGGTCGGGCCCGGCGTGACGGACCTGGCCGTCGGAGACCGGGTGATCACCACGTTCATCCCGTCCTGCGGGCACTGCCGGTGGTGCCGGGATGGCCGCGGCAACCTGTGCGACCGGGGTGCGGACCTGCTCACCGGGCGAGCGATGGACGGGTCCCGGCGGGTTCACTCGCACGGCGAACCCGTGACGCCGATGACGTTCCTCGGCACCTTCGCGCCCTACACCGTCTGCCCCGCCGACTCGCTGGTGAAGTTCGGCGACGACATCCCGATGACCGTCGCCGCCATCGCCGGGTGCGCGGTGCCCACCGGCTGGGGGACCGCGGTGAACATCGCGCAGGTGCGGCAAGGCGACGTGGCCGTGGTGATCGGCACCGGCGGTGTCGGGATGAACGCCGTGCAGGGCGCTCGCCTCGCCGGGGCCGCCGTGATCGTCGCCGTGGACCCGGTGCGGTGGAAGCGGGAGAAGGCCCGCGAGTTCGGCGCCACCCACACCGCCGCCGACCTGGCCGAAGCCCACGCCCTGGTCGCCGACCTCACCGCCGGCGTGATGGCCGACCGCGCGATCATCACCGTCGGCGTGATCCCCGGTGACATGATCGAACCGGCGCTCGGTCTGATCAGCAAGGGCGGCGTGCTCGCGCTCGGCGGCGTCGGCGCGATGAGCACGAAGCAGGTGTCGCTGAGCCTGTTCCCGTTCGTCATGTTCGAGAAGCAGCTGCGCGGTGGCGTCTACGGCGGCTGCAAGCCCCGCAACGACGTGCCGAAGCTGCTCGACCTCTACCGCGCGAGCCGCCTGAAGCTCGACGAGCTGATCACCCGCACCTACCGCCTGGAGGACATCAACCGGGGGTACCGCGACATGGAGGAGGGCAACACGATCCGCGGCGTGATCACCTTCGACTGACGGACGGCTTCGGTGCGATGTCCCGACCGCGGGGACGCTCACCCGGTGAGCACCGGCTGCAGCACCTCCACGATCGTGATCCCGCTTTCCCCGGCGGGCGCGGATCTCCCGCGAACTCGTGGAGGGGCGGGTGCGGTTCCGAATCAGGGGACGAGCGCGGAGTGCCACCCCGCCGGACGTCGCGTCGCGGAGCCGCTCACCGCGGGGCCTGGCCGGAGAGTCCTCGGGACAGGTGGCGCAAGGAGTCGTCGAGGGCCGTGCACAGGTCCGTCCCGGGGTGCGCGAGCCAGTGCTCGTAGGCGGCCAGGGCCGCGCCGAGGGTGGTGTGGGCGATGGTCTGTGGCAGCAGCGCGGTGACGGGCTCGCCCAGACGGTCGGCGGCGAAGTCGGCGACCACCGCCCGCCATTCGCCGTAGCGCAGCGTGGAATGCGCCTGCAGCGCCGGAACGCGGAGGATCAGTTCGAGGCGGCGGCGGTGCCGGTCGGTCTCGGCGGGCTCGACGCAGTTGAACTCGACGACGACCGCGCGGATCGACTCCATCAGCGGCTCGTCGGCGGGCCGCGCGCGGAACCGCTCCCGCATCCCGTCGAGCTGCTCGGTGAACGCGCCCCACACGACGTCGTTCTTCGACTCGAAGTAGCGGAAGAAGGTGCGCCGCCCGATCCCGGCGGCGCGGGCGATGCGCTCGACGGTCGTCTGCTCGAAGCCGTCGGAGTCGAACAGGGCGAACGCGACGCGCTCCAGCTCGACGGGGCTGGTGGTGCGCCGCCGCCCAGGTCCCGTTCCTGCGCCGGACGGGTGAACGGATGCTGGCCCGGCCATTGATCCCTTCCATTGTGACACTCGGTGTCGTTATTGTGTGCCCGCCATCACAACTCAGCAGGTGATCGGGAGGAAGCATCCCATGAGCGATTCCCAGCACGGCGCACCCGCCGACACCGCACCCGTGGACGGCGTCGAAGACGACCTGCTCGTCGAGGAAGTGTCGATCGATGGCATGTGCGGCGTCTACTGAGCCCGGCGCGGCGGCCGGCTTCGACCCCGGCCGCCCGCACCGCCTGAGCCCCACCGTCTCGCTGCGCCCGGAGCGGTTCGGCGCGCTCGTCTACGACTTCACCACCCGCCGGCTGTCGTTCCTCAAGACGCCGGAACTCGTCGCCCTGGTCCGCGAACTGGAGCACCAGCCGGACGTGCACGCCGCGCTCGCCGAGACCGGCGTGCCCGCCGAGCAGCACCCGCGCTACCTCCAAGCCCTCGCCGGGCTGTGCGACGCGGGCACCATCCGGCCCCGCGGCTGAACGGCCGACCGCCACGCAAGGAGACGCCCATGCGGCTCGTCGAGCACTTCCAGCACGGACTGGACTCCCCGATCTGCCTCACCTGGGAACTGACCTACGCCTGCAACCTGTCCTGCGTGCACTGCTTGTCCGCCTCGGGACGCCGCGATCCGCACGAGCTGTCCACCGCCGAGTGCAAGGCGGTCATCGACGAGTTCCAGCGCATGCAGGTGTTCTACGTGAACATCGGCGGCGGCGAGCCGACCGTGCGCTCCGACTTCTGGGAGCTCGTGGAGTACGCCGTCGACCACCAGGTGGGCGTCAAGTTCTCCACCAACGGCGTCCGGCTCACCCCGGAGCGGGCGCGCTGGCTCGCGGGCACCGACTACGTCGACGTGCAGCTCTCCCTGGACGGGGCGACCGCCGAGGTCAACGACCGGGTGCGCGGCGCGGGCTCGTACGACACGGCGTTGACCGCGATGGCGAACCTGCGCGACGCCGGGTTTCGCGACTTCAAGATCAGCGTCGTGCTGACCAGGGAGAACGTCGGCCAGCTTGACCGGTTCAAGGAGATCGCCGACGAGTACGGTGCGCAGCTGCGCATCACCCGCCTGCGCCCCTCCGGTCGCGGCGCGGACGTGTGGGACGAGCTGCACCCGACCGCCGAGCAGCAGCGGGAGATCTACGACTGGCTCGTCGCGCACGGCGAAGGAGTGCTCACCGGCGATTCGTTCTTCCACCTCAACGCGCTCGGTTCCACCCCGCTGCCGGGGTTGAACCTGTGCGGGGCGGGCCGCGTCGTGTGCCTCATCGACCCGGTCGGCGACGTGTACGCGTGCCCGTTCGCGATCCACTCCGAGTTCCTCGCGGGCAACGTGCGCGACGACGGCGGATTCGCTGCCGTGTGGCGGGAATCGGAGTTGTTCGCGCGGCTGCGGGAGCCGCAGACCGGCGGCGCGTGCACCTCGTGCTCGGCCTACGACGCCTGCCAGGGCGGATGCATGGCGGCGAAGTTCTTCACCGGGCTGCCGCTGGACGGGCCGGACCCGGAATGCGTGCTCGGCAACGGGGAACGCGCGCTCGCCGGGGTCGGGGCGGGCGTCCCCAAACCGGACAAGGACCATTCGCACCGCGGTCGGCGGAAGGAGCAGCCGGTGGCGGTCGGCATCGGCTGGGGTCCGCCGGAGCCCGAAGCGATCCCGGATCGAGCGTGCGACACCAGTCCGCTCGCCGGGTTCCGCCCGTAGATGGCCGAGCCGAGGGTCGCCGTCGTCACCGGGGCCGCTCGCGGCATCGGGGCCGCCGTGGTGCGGCGGCTCGCCGGGGGTGGCTGGCGGGTGGTGGCCGTCGATCGGTGCGCCGACGATCCCCGCGTCGGCTACCCGCTGGGGACGGTCGAGCAGCTTTCCGCGCTCGCCGCGGAATTTCCCGGTTCCGTCGTCGACGTCGTCGCCGATGTGCAGGACCTCGATGCGCTGCGAGGTGTCGTCGCGCTGGCCGAGGAGCGGTTCGGCGGGCTGGACGCGGCGGTCGGCGCGGCGGCGTTGATGGCGGGCGGAAAACCGTTCTGGGAAGCCGACGGCGGCGAGTGGGACGCGCTGTTCTCCGTCGGCGTGGACGGTGTGGCCCACCTCGCCAAGGCCGCCGTGCCCGCGTTGCTGCGGCGGCCCGAACCGCGGTCCGGCCGGTTCGTGGCGTTGGCCTCCGCCGCCGCGCACACCGGGCTGTGGCGCCTGACCTCCTACAACGCCGCGAAGCACGCCGTGGTCGGGCTGGTCCGCGGTCTGGCGACCGATCTGCGCGGCACCGGGGTCTGCGCCACCGCCGTGTCGCCGGGCTCGACGCGCACCGACATGCTCGACGCCAGCGCCGCGCTCTACGACCTGTCCGATGTGGACGAATTCGCGCCGCACCAGCTCACCGAACGCCTGCTGGAGCCGGACGAGGTCGCGGCCGTGGTGGCGTTCCTGTGCTCACCCGATTCCTCGGCGATCACCGGAACCGTGGTGCACGCCGACGGCGGCTTCACCGCGTGACCGCCCCGGTGCCCGCGGGAACCCGGCTGGTGCCGGACTCCTCGCTGCGGCGGGCCTGCGGCGGCCGGGTGCTGCTGGGCGGGTCTCCCGTGCGGCTGCTGCGCGTCGGGGAGACCGCGGCCCGGCTGATCGACCGGTGGCTCGCCGGGGAACCCGTGCGTTCCGGTGGCGCCCTGGCGCGGCGGCTCCTCGACGCCGGGCTCGCGCATCCGGAGCCGCCGCCCGGTGCGCTCGGGCCGGCCGACGTGACCGCGGTGGTCCCGGTGAAGGACGACCCGGCCGGGCTCGCCGCGCTGCTGGCCGCTACCGAGGAGCTGCCGAACCGCATCGTCGTGGACGACGGTTCGTCATCCCCCGTCGCCGAGGCCACCGTGCGTCACCCGACCCCGCACGGCCCCGCCGCCGCGCGCAACGCGGGGTGGCGGCGGGCCACCACGGAGCTCGTCGCGTTCCTCGACGCCGACGCGCTGCCGGAACCCGGCTGGCTCGACCCGCTGCTGCGCCACTTCGCCGACCCCGCAGTGCGAGCGGTCGCGCCCCGCATCCGCGGCGCCGCGACCGGCGGCCAGATCGCCGCCTACGAAGCGGACCGCTCCGGCCTCGACCTGGGTGCCGAAGCGGCGGCCGTGCGGCCGATGAGCCGGGTGAGCTACGTGCCCAGCGCCGCGCTCGTGGTGCGCCGCGACTCCCTCGACGACGTGGGCGGGTTCGACGGGGCGCTGCGGTTCGGCGAGGACGTCGACCTGGTGTGGCGCCTGATCGCGGACGGCGCGACCGTGCGGTACGTGCCGGAGTCGGTGGTGCGGCACCGGCCGCGCCCCCGGTTGCGGACGTGGCTGCGCCAGCGCTTCGACTACGGCGGCTCCGCCGCACCGCTGTCGCACCGCCATCCCGGATTGCTCAGCTGCGCCCGGCTCTCGGCGTGGAGCGCCGCGTCGTGGACGGCGCTGGCGGCCGGGCGGCCGGTGCTCGCCGCCGCACTGGCGGCGGTCGGGGCGGGTGCGCTGCCCCGCAAGCTGCGGGCGCACGGGGTTCCGGACGGGGAGTCGTGGCGGCTGGCCGCGTTCGCACACCTCGGCGCGGGCCGGTTGCTGGCCGAGGCGGTGCGCCGCGCCTGGTGGCCGCTGCTGGTCCCGCCCGCGCTGGTGAGCAGGCGGGCCCGGCTCGTGCTGCTCGCCGCGCTGCTGCCCTGCCTGCTGGACGCGCTGCGGGCTCCGCGCCCGACGCCGTCCTGGCTCGCGCTGCGGGTGCTCGACGACCTCGCCTACGCGGCCGGAGTCTGGAGGGGCTGCGCACGGCACCGCACGTCGGCGGCCCTGCTGCCGCAGATCACCGGAGGATCGGCGCGATGAGCGAGCACCGGAACCTGGGGGCGATGCGCTGGCCGGAGCTCGCCGCCCGCGCCCCGACGCTGGCGATCCCGCTGGGCGCCACCGAGCAGCACGGCCCGCACCTGCCGCTGCGCACCGACACCGCCATCGCCGAGGAGCTGTGCATCCGGCTCGCCCGCCGGGTGCCGGAGGTCGTCGTGGCGCCCGCCGTGCCCTACGGCGCCAGCGGTGAGCACGCCGAGTTCCCGGGCACCCTCTCGATCGGCCACGAGGCGCTGCGGCTGCTGCTGGTGGAGCTGGTGCGTTCCGCCGACCACTTCGCGGGCGTCGTCCTGGTCAACGGCCACGGCGGCAACCTGCCCACCGCGCACCGGGCCGCCGCGCTGCTGCGCTCCGAGGGCAGGCGAGTGCTCGTGTGGTCACCGGACGCCCCCGCCGACGACAGCCACGCCGGGGGCACCGAGACCTCCGCGATGCTGCACCTGCATCCGGACGAGGTCGCCGCGGACGCCGCCGCGGCCGGGAACACCGCTCCCCTGCCCAAGCTGATGGACCGCCTCCGCGCCGGCGGCGTGCGCCCGGTCAGCCCCAACGGCGTCCTGGGCGACCCGACGACGGCCGACGCGACGGACGGCGACGCGATCCTGCACCGCTGGACCGGTTCGCTGGCCCGTGCGGTGGCGCGATGGCGCCGCGAGAGCTCACCGCCAGGCCCGGACATCGCCGGGTGAATTCCGCACGTGACCGGGCTCGTCGTCCCGCCGGCGGCGGGGCCGAAGCTCGCGCACCCAGCGCGTTCTCGGCGACTTCCTCGCGAGGACGGCCATTCCATTGCGTAGCAACGAGAAATCGATCCTGCGGCGAGGAAGCCGCCGAGGTTCCGCTGAGCGCCCCGCCGCGCGGACTGAAGAGCCTGCCGGCGAGACGCCGTCGCCGGATCACCGCTGGGTCGGGACCGCCTGTCCGCCGGAAGCGCCCGGAGGCCCGCCCCGGACGAAGCGGTGGCGGGCGTCGGCGATGGTGCGGGACTCGGCCCACATGGTGTGCAGGAACGCCGGCCGGACTTTCCGGGCACGGACGGACGCGCGAGCTGACATTCGGTGACCCCCAAGGATTTCGGATTGGCACGACCCCGCGCCCGTCCGGTCCCCAGGCGAGCGCACCACCCGGGTGCCCCACCGCTGCCGGGCGCAAACCGGCGCTGCGCAGGTCATCCGGCGGCTCGCCGAGCCAGCTCCTCGATCTCGCCGTGGCACCGTTCGATCCAGTGCTCGTGCTCCGGTTTCAACAGCACGCTGCGCAAGATCCGGGCGCGCGGCGCGTCCTCCCGGACCGGGTGCCCGCGCGCCCGCAGCTCCGCTGCCGCCACGTCGAGCGCGGCCAGGTACGCACCGCGCTCCGGAGCGGACCGCATCCCCTCATGCAGCATCCGCATCGTGCGCTGATCCACAGTGGACATGTCGGGGGCGTTGGGCACGACCGCGACGATGTCCAGCTCCGGGCGCTGGTAGACCGACAGCACCGGAGACTCGGACAGCAGTTCGGACCAGCGCAGGGCCGCCCGCCGACCTGCCCGCAGCACGCGCCCGAGCCCGTCCGGGGTCGGCGGCAGCAGCCGCAGCGTCAGCCACAGCGCCGCCGCCGGGGCTCCGGAACGGGAGCACTCCAGCGAAATCTCCCCCAGGTGCGGTTCCGCCGACGTGTAGTACGTGGCCGGAGAGTCGTGCCGGTAGAACCGCGCCACCGACCGGTCCGCGAACAGCACGGCACCGCACCCGTAGGGCTGCAGGCCGTGCTTGTGCGGGTCGACGACCACCGAGTCGCACTCGGCGATGGCCTGGAACGGCGCGGAGGCGACCCCGTCCGGCGCGTCGTCGGCGATCAGGGCGAAGAACCCGCCGCAGGCCGCGTCGACGTGGATCCGGAACCCGTGGCGCCGCCGCAGCTCCAGCACTTCGTGAATCTGGTCCACGGCGCCCAGCGAGGTCGTGCCTGCTGTGAGCACGACCGTGCCGATGTCCTCCCGCCCCAGCAGCGCCTCCAGCTCCTCCAGATCCATCCGCCCCACCCGGTCCACCGGGACCGGCACCGACCGCACGCCGAGCAGGTGGCAGTTGCGGGCGTGCGAGTAGTGCGCTTGCGCGCTGTGCGCGATCGCCGCACCGGGGCGCGTTTCCCGTGCCACGAAAAGACATTCGAGGTTCGCGATGGTGCCGCTGGTGGTGAGGTGGCCGAGCGCGTCCGGCATCCCCAGCATCGCCGCCAGCCGCGCCACCGCCTCCCGCTCCAGCGCGGTCGTGGACGGCCCGCCGTCGAGCGCGTGGTTGTTCGGGTTCAGCAGCATCGCCGCCAGGTAGCCCGCCACCGCCGCGGGGTGCGGCGGCTTGATCAGCTGCCCCATGTACCGGGGGTGGTGGAACGGGTAGGTGTCGCGCAGCCGGTCGAGCAGTTCCCCGAAGGCCACCGCGAAATCGGCGTCGGTGACCACCGCGTCCGGATGCGGCGGAACCTCCCCGAAACCCCGCTGCCACCACGAGATCTCGTCGACCGCGCGGTCCACCCACGCTCGCAGGTTCATCTGTGCTGTCATCCCCGCCCATGTTCCTCGGGCGACCACGCGTGTCCAGTCGGCGCCGACGACGAATTCGGGAGATCAGCGGGAAATCAGGGCCGATAGTCCTCTGGGCAGCACCCTCCGAGTGAGGTCTACTCAAAGGCAGGTCAGGTCGTTCGCCGTATGGGGGGCACCTACCTTCTGGAAGAGCCACTGGAGAAGCGCGCGGAGGTCCGGAAAGGACACCGGGCGACAACGCGACCGGCGCGGAACGTGCCGGTCTCGCCGATGTCAAACGATCTGCACGAGTGCTGACCGTAGGTGCGTTCGGCGAACGTGGTGGTCCGGGTCGCGAACCCGGTATCGAGTTTCCTCGGCACCGACCGGGGGAATGTCGTAGAAGACGTTCTTCTCTGGGGGAAATCGGCAATGCGGAAAGGTGCATGGCGATGAGCAGCATCAAGAGCGTGTTCGTGTACGTGAACAACCGCCGTCGTAGGCACGGCTGGGGCTGGGGCCACCACCGCTGGGGCCGCAAGTAGCGACACGGCTCATGTCCGGGTGACGCCCGCACCTTCCCTGGTGCGGGCGTCACTCCCGTCGGCAACAGGGGGTACGACGTGCGGGGACCGATACGGTGGTTGTTCGATCCACCGGCCGCCGAGGAGGCGGGGTTGGTGGAGACCGCGCCATCGATCGGGGTCCGGGAGATATTCCGGCGGTTCTGGCCCGATGCGCGGCCGTTCCGCTGGTACATGGTGCTGAGCCTCGGGCTGGTGCTGGTGTCGCCGCTGCTGGACGCAGCGGCGATCTGGATGTTCAAGGTCCTCATCGACGAAGTCCTCACGCCGCGGGACTTCTCGATGTTCCCGTGGGTGGCCCTCGCCTACGCCGTCATCACGATCGTCAACGGGGTCGTCGGGTTCGGCGAGAGCTACGTGACGGTGTGGATCGGTGAGCACTTCCTGAACCGATTGCGGATCCGGGTGTTCACCCACCTGCACACGTTGTCGGTGGACTTCTTCGACCGGCGCAGGCTCGGCGACACGCTGAGCAGGCTCACCACCGACGTGGCCGCCATCGAGAGCCTGGTGCTCTCCGGCATCACGCAGACCGCGGCCTCGCTGATCAAGATCGTGCTGTTCGCCGGCGTGCTGTTCTACCTCGACTGGCGGCTGGCGGTCGTGGCGCTGCTGGTGGTGCCGCTGTTCCTGTTCATCGCGCGGTTCTTCGCGCAGCGCATCAAGTCCGCGTCCCGCGAGGTCGCCGGGCGCACCGGCTCGATCAGCACGGTGGCGGAGGAGAGCCTCGGCAACGCACCGCTGATCCAGTCCTACGGCCGGGAATCCGCGGAAGTGCGGCGGTTCTCCCGGCAGAGCCGGTCGAGCCTGTCGGCGGAGCTGTCCGCGGCCCGCATCGGCGGCCTGTTCGAGCCGCTGGTGGACCTGCTGGAGGTCATGGCCATCATGGCCATCGTCGGCGTCGGCATCTACGAGCTGTCGGCGGGACGCATCACCCTGGGTGGGCTGCTCGCGTTCCTCGTGTACCTGTCGCAGCTCTACCAGCCGGTGAGCAACCTCGGGCAGCTGTCCAACGTGATCTTCGGGGCGGCGGCCAGCGCGGAGCGCATCCTGGAGCTGTTCAACCAGCGCCCGCACGTGCCGACACCTCGCGACCCGAAGCCGCTCGACCGGGTGGACGGCTCGCTGCGGCTGGAGCAGGTCGGGTTCCACTACCCCGACACCGTCGACGAGGTCCTCACCGACGTGAACCTGACCGCCGCTCCCGGGGAACGCGTCGCCATCGTCGGCGCCAGCGGCGCGGGGAAGTCGACGCTGACGAAGCTGCTGCTGCGGTTCTACGACCCGGACCGGGGCAGCATCACGCTCGACGGCGCGGACCTGCGCGAGCTCGATCCGAAGGAGCTCCGCTCCAAGATCGCCATCGTGCTCCAGGAGACGCTGCTGCTCGACGGCACCATCGAGGAGAACATCCTCGCGGGCAAACCCGACGCGGACCCCGCCGAACTCGTCGACGCCGCCCGCGCCGCCGAGGCCCACGACTTCATCGACGCGCTGCCCGAGGGCTACGCGACCCGCGTCGGGCAACGCGGCCGGTTGCTCTCCGGCGGGCAGCGCCAGCGCATCGCCATCGCCCGCGCGATGATCCGGGACGCGCCGATCCTGCTGCTCGACGAGCCGACCGCGAGCCTCGACGCCGAGGCGGGACAGCGGATCCTCGGCCCGCTCAACCGGTTGATGGCGGGGCGCACCACGATCATCATCTCGCACAACCTGCTGACGGTGACCGACGCCGACAAGATCCTCTACCTGGACCACGGCCGGGTGACGGGCCTCGGCACGCACTCGGAGCTGCTGGAGGGCAACAACGGCTACGCGCACCTGTACCACCTGCACCACCCGTCGACGGAGCTCGTCGACGGCGCCCCGGCGCAGCACAACGGTGAGGCGCGGGAGCGCACGTGATCACCGTCGTCGAACAACAACCGGGCGGCCAGCGCCGTCCCCGTCCAGGAGGTGCCCATGAAGATCACGTGTGTCGGCGCAGGACCGGCCGGGCTGTACTTCGCGATCTCCGCGAAGCTGCGCGACGCCGGGCACGACATCACCATCATCGAACGTGACCCGCCTGGAGCCACCTACGGGTGGGGCGTCGTCTACTGGGACAACCTGCTGGACCCCCTCTACGCCAACGACGCCGAGAGCGCGCAGCAGATCCGGTCGGCCTCCACGCTGTGGCAGGAGCAGCAGATCGTGCTGGGCGGCAAGGACTTCGGCTTCCTCGGCGGCTACGGCTTCAGCGTGAACCGGTCCACGCTGCTGGACGTGCTGGCCGAGCGCGCCACCGACCTCGGCGTGAACATCCGCTACGAGCACGGTGCGGACGACCTCTCCGAGTTCGCCGACAGCGACCTGATCATCGGCTCGGACGGGGCGAACAGCAAGGTGCGCTCGCTGCACGAGGAGGAGTTCGGGACTCGCGTGGAGACCGGGAACAACCCGTACATCTGGCTCGGCACGGACATGGTGTTCGACCGGTTCACGTTCGCCTTCGAGCAGACCTCAGCGGGCTGGATCTGGTTCCACGCCTACCCGTCCAGCGCCGGCATCAGCACCTGCATCGTGGAGTGCACCGAGCAGACCTGGAAGGCGCTGGGCTTCGACTCCCGCGACGACGAGGACACGGTGCGGCTGCTGGAGAAGATCTTCGCCGCGCCGCTGGACGGGCACTCGCTGATCAGCCAGTCGCGCGGGCAACCCGCGCGGTGGCAGCGGTTCACCCAGGTGCTCAACCGGACCTGGACGCACGACAACGTGATGCTGCTCGGCGACGCCGCGCACACCACTCACTTCACCATCGGCTCCGGCACCCGGCTGGCGATCATGGACGCGGTGATCCTGGCGCAGAAGCTGCACGACCACGAGCACCTGGACACCGCGCTGCGCGACTTCGACCAGCAGGGCAGGGCCGCGCTGCGCCCGCTGCAAGCGGCCGGGCGCACCAGCATGTCGTGGTTCGAGCGGGCCGACCGCTACCTGGACCGCAACGCCACCGACGTGGCCTACGCGATGGCGGCCCGGCACGGCTACCAACCGCCGTGGCAGTACCGCGTGCACCAGGCGAGCCAGATCGCCGCGGTGCGCAAGGGCATGCGCTGGTACGACAACTCCCAGCGCTGGTACCTCGCCTGCCGCCGCGGCGAAGCCCTCGGAACCAGATCGGACAAGGCCACGACCCGCTGAGCTTCGAGTGAACGGCTCCGGCACCGTCAGCCGTTGAAGCGGCCCGCCTTGACGGCGGCTAAGAAGTCGTCCCACCTCGCAGCGCTGGAGGTGATGTACCCAGCCCCGCGATCCTTCGTGTCCCGGACGGCCGCACCGGCTCCGAGCCGACCGATCTCGACGCAGTTGTCGGTGTTGACGCTGCGACTGGACTTGTGCCATCCCCGCACCTGCTCGCTCATGACGTTTCCTCCTGCTCGTCGAGGATTTCGGCGATGAGCCGGGCTGATTCTTCCTGGCTCAACGCCACGTCCGTGATCGTAGCGATCGCGTCGGCATATGCCGTCACATCGGCAAGTTCGTGAAAGAACTGTCCGCTCACCCTGTTCTCAACGTGGACAACGCTCTTCCCCGCGTACTCGAAGACCGAGAACGGGCCTTCGAGCCCTGGATGCCAACCGGTGCCGGTCGGCACCACCCGGAGATCGACATTCGACCACGTCGCGTGCGAAACGAGAGAACGCAGCTGCGCCGACATGACCTCTTCCCCGCCGATGAGGGCCCGCAGTGCGCTTTCGGAGGTGATCGCCACGAGGTGCGCGGGCTTTTCCTTCGCGATCACATCGCGTCGACCGATGCGCACGGCCACGCGCAGTTCCACTTCGTTCGCCGGGATTCCTGCGGTGAACATCATCGCCCGGGCGTAGTCGGCGGTTTGCAGCAATCCGGGCACCAGCAGCGGAGACACGCTCACGATCCGGTGCGCAGTTCGCTCGATCTCCAGCAGCGTCGTGAGCTGGCGCTGCTGCTCCGGCAGCCCCGAGGACGACCACTGCCGACCATCGGCGTTCCTGGCCAGCTCCACCAATTCCTCGCGCAGCGAGTTGTCCGCGCCGAGGGCGGACAGGACGGTCGCGACGTCCACCGGTCGCGGGGCGCGCTCGCCTGACTCCCACCTGCCGATAGTGGTGTGCGACTTCGCGAGTTTCGTCGCGAGCTGACGGGCGCTCAGCCCTGCGTCCTCGCGTGCTCGACGCAATGCGACGCCGATGGCCTGGGTTTTCGGAGTGGTGCCAACCATGTGCCACATAATAATGCTGACCACAGGGAAGTTGATATTCCTCCGATAGGGTAATTGTGCATTCTGGACCCACCATGAATATTTGTCGGGGCCAATTGGCACCACTTCCTAGGAGCGGAGGCAAACAGGTGAAATGTTCGGAACCCCCGACGACGCCCGTCCCGGTGCGATACCGGGCCGGGGTCGTCGGGGAATCACGCCGGGTGGTGCACCCTGCCGTGCTGGAGTGGGACGGCGCGATCTACCTCGCGCGGTGCGGCGAACCGCTTCCGGTGTCCCAAGTGGAGGTCGAGCCGCACGGCATGCCGTGCATGAAGTGCGCCGCGCTCTTGTCGCTCGGAGTCGCGCCCGCCCACGGGCGGCGCGGCGTCCGGATGGTCGGCGGCGTGATCGAAGCGGCGTGACCGCTCCCTGAACTCGGTCCGCTGATCTCACCCCGGCAGATCGCGGGCCGATGCCCGCCGGGCGCCGCGCCGCCACCTCCCCGCGGCGCGCGCCCGGACGGGTGAGGTCGAGGACGAGCGGAACCTCCCCCGTCCCGCACCGCTCGTCCTCCCGGCGGTCCGGCCGGAGCCGTTGCCCCCGAGCTCCGGTCGGACCCGCTGCATCGGCGAGTGAACGGACCGTTCGACCAATCGGATTGGTCGAACGGTCCGTTCACTCGACCGAATCCGGTGCGCGCCTGCTCGAAGCCCACTCCATCGGGCGAACCGTCGAGCGGGTGCCGCCCGACGCGGTGGTGATCATCGGACCGAGTGTCCTGCTTCGATGGGGAGGGAGGATGCGGCGACCACGGTGTGGGAGTGGTTGACCTGCACGATCTTGCGTCCTAGCGTCAGCCGTCGTGCGCAGATCGACTTCCAGTGCCGGTGCTCCCGGTGGGCCGGGCCTGTCCCGGCGGACCCTGCTGACCGCTCTCGGCGCGGGAGCGCTGGGGCTCGGCGCCGCCGGGTGCGGGTCGAACACCGGACGGGGCGGCTCCGCGCCGGGCTCGTTGCAGCAGTGGTACCACGCCTACGGCGAGGACGGCGTGCACGACGCCGTGCTGCGCTACGCCGCCGAGTACCCGCGCGGCGAGGTGTCGGTGCAGTGGAACCCGGGCGACTACGACTCGAAGATCGTCACGGCGTTGCAGAACAGCGCGGTGCCCGACGTGTTCGAGGCGCAGGTCAAGGTCGACTGGGTGCGCCAAGGCCAAGTGGTCCCGCTGGACGACCTGATCGCCGACGTGCGCGCCGACTTCCCCGCTCAAGTGCTGGAGACGGCGACCGTCGAAGGACGGCTCTACGGGATCCCGCAGGCCGTCGACACCCAGGTGCTGTTCTACCGCAAGAGCAGGCTCGCGGCGGCGGGCGTGCGACCGCCCGAGACGGTCGACGAGCTGATCGACGCCGCGAAGCGGCTGAACTCACCCACCGGCAAGGGGCTCTTCGTCGGCAACGACGGCGGAGTCGGCGTGCTCGGCGGGCCGCTGCTGTGGTCGGCGGGGCTGGACTACCTCAGCGCCGACCAGCGCCGCACCGGCTTCGACGATCCGCGTGCCGCCACCGCCTTCGGCAAGCTCGCCGAGCTCAACGACAGCGGCGGATTGCTGCTGGGGGCGCCCGCCGACTGGTCCGACCCGAGCGCGTTCGCCGACGGGCTCGTCGCGATGCAGTGGACCGGGCTGTGGAACATCCCGAAGGTCGCCGCCGCGCTGGGCGACGACTTCGGCGTGCTGCCGTTCCCCCGCCTCGACGCGCACGGCGCCCCGTCGGTGCCGATCGGCGCGTACGGCGCGATGGTGAACGCGAAGAGCGCGAACGTGGCCGCCGCCAAGGACTTCCTGCGCTGGCTGTGGGTCGAGCGCACCGACCACCAGACCGAGTTCGCCACCGGGTTCGGCTTCCACATCCCCGCTCGCACCAGCCTCACCGACCGAGCCGCGAACCTGCGATCGGGGCCCGCCGCCGACGCCGTGCGGTTCACCCGCGAGCACGCCCACCTCGTCGGTGGTCCACTGTGGACTTCGGCGGCGAATTCGGCGCTGTCCGACGCGCTGTTCCGCATCGCCCGCCAAGGCGCCGACCCGGTGGCGCAGACCCGCGAGGTCGTGGCCGCCTCGGACGTCGAGCTGAAGCGCCTGCACGGGTGAGCACGCGTTCCCGTCGCGACGCCCGCGACTTCTGGCTGTTCGTCGGACCGCTGCTGCTCGGGCTGATCGTGTTCTCCTACGTGCCGATCGGCTGGAGCCTGTACCTGAGCTTCTTCGACGCCCGCAACACCGTCACCCCCGACGTGTTCGTCGGCGTCGGGAACTACGCGGCGATACTCACCAACGACGCATTCCTGTCCAGCCTCGTCACGTTCAGCGCGTTCGCCGTCGGCATCGTGCCGCTGACCTACGTGGCCGCGCTCGCCCTGGCGCTCGCCGTGGACCGGGTGAAGTTCGCGAAGGCCTTCTTCCGGTCGGTGTTCTTCCTGCCGTTCGCGTGCTCCTACGTGGTGGCCGCGCTGATCTGGAAGACGTCGCTGTTCTCCGGGGTGAACTACGGGCTGGTCAACAGCGCGCTCGGCGCGTTCGGGATCGACCCGGTGGCGTGGACGGGCACCGCCGACCCGCCGCTGTACTGGATCGTGCTGATCACGGCCCGGCTGTGGCTGCAGCTGGGCTTCTACATGCTGCTGTTCATCGCCGCGCTGCAGCGCATCCCCGACCGGCTCTACGAGGCCGCGTGGCTGGACGGGGCGAAACCGGGCTGGCAGGTGTTCCGGTACATCACGCTGCCGCAGCTGCGCGGAACGAGCGTCGCCGTGCTGCTGCTGTTGCTGATCAACGCGTTCCAGGCGTTCGACGAGTTCTACAACATCCTCGGCGACGCGCGCGGCTACCCGCCCTACGGCCGGCCACCGCTGGTGTACCTGTACTACACGGCGCTCGGCTCCGGCGGCCAAGACCTCGGTCGCGGCAGCGCGGGGGCGGTGATCCTGTCGGTGCTGATCGCGGTGGTGACGCTGGTGCAGGGCAAAGTGCTCGGATTCGGCAAGGGGCGGGACCGGTGAGCCGCGCCGGATCCGCGCTGCGCTGGGTCGCGCTGGTGTCCGCGGCGGTGCTGTTCCTGCTGCCGTTCTACCTGCTGATCCGCAACGGGCTCGCCACCCGCGAGGAGATCACCTCACCGCAGTGGACGTTCCTGCCCGCCGAACTGCACTGGGAGAACGTGGCCGCGCTGTTCGCGGACACCGAGGTGCCCTTCGCCCGCAGCCTGCTCAACTCGGCGATCGTGGCCGTGCTGCAAACCGCGGGTGAGCTGCTGCTGTGCTCGGCCGCCGGGTACGGGCTGGCGCGGATCCCGCACCGGCACTCCGGCAAAGTTCTCGGCGTGGTCGTGGCGACGCTGCTGGTGCCGACCTCGGTGACGTTCGTGCCGAGCTTCGTGCTCGTCTCCAGCCTCGGCTGGCTCTCCGACCTGCGCGGCCTGGTCGTGCCTGGGTTGTTCAGCGCGCTGAACACGGTGCTGTTCCGGCAGTTCTTCCTGGACTTCCCCAGCGAACTGGAAGACGCGGGCCGCATCGACGGGCTCGGCCGCTGGGGCGTGTTCCGGCGGATCGTGCTGCCCAACTCCACCGGGTTCCTGGCCGCCATCGCGGCGATCACGTTCATCGGGAGCTGGAACTCGTTCCTGTGGCCGCTGGTCATCGCCCAGGACTCGTCGTCGTGGACGGTGCAGGTCGCGCTGTCCGGGCTGCTCACCGCGCAGAACCCGCAGCTGAACCTGCTGTTCGCGGCGGCGGCGATCTCCATCCTGCCGATCGTGCTGCTGTTCGTCGGACTCCAGCGGTACCTCGTGCGAGGCGTGACCGAGACCGGCGTCAACGGGTGACTCTTCGCAGGTAACGGGCCTGTTGCCGCGGTTTCACGGCGCCGACACGGGGCTGGCCGAGACTGGGCGCCTCCGGTCGGACGGGTCGAGCCGATGGCCCGCTCCCGGAGCCGATCGCCCGCCCCTGGGAAGGACCCGGACCATGCTGCACGCCGTGGGCACCATCGCCGTCCTCACCGCAGCCATCGCCGGTTTCTACGCCGGCTACCACCTCGACGCCCGCCGCACCTCGCCGCCGACGGCTTCGGAGTGAGCGGACCGTTCGTCCAATCCTGTTGGACGAACGGTCCGCTCACTCCGAACCCCTCCACCTGCCGCAGAGGACCGCAAGATCCACAGCGCTCGTCGCCCAGGCGGAGCCGAGTGAACGGACCGTTCGTCCAAACCCGTTGGACAAACGGTCCGCTCACTCCGAACCCCCTCGGCACACACAAGATCAACAACGTTCGCCGTCGGACACGCGGCACGTTGAGCGAACGGACCGTTCGTCCGAACCCGTTGGACGAACGGTCCGTTCACTTCGGATCACTTCGCCTGCCGCCGCGGGGGCGGAAGATCGGGAGCGGTCGGCTTCGAGCTCGGGGCGCGCTGGAGCTGACGCACCCAGTTAGTTGATCTTGAAAGCCGAGCGGTGATCACCCTCGCGAAGGGTGGTTCAGGAATCGAGCAGGCCTGCGTCGTGGGCGAGGATGGCTGCTTGGACGCGATTGGTGCAGTCCAGCTTGGCGAGCATGCGGCTCAGGTGGGCCTTCACCGTGCCCACCGCCATGTGCAGGTGTTGCGCGATCTCCGCGTTCGACGATCCGGCGCCGACCTGCCGAAGCACGTCGACCTCCGCCTCGGTGAGCGCGGCGAGGCGGCGCCGCGCCGGTTCGGCCGCGTCCGGCGAGAGCAGGTGGCGCTCGATGAGGCTCCGGGTGATCTGCGGGGCGAGGATCGGCTCGCCGCCGGACACCTGGCGCACCGCTCGGATCAGCTCGGCCGGACCGGTGTCCTTGAGCAGGAAGCCACCGGCTCCGGCCCGCAGCGCTCGCGCGACGTTGCGGTCGTCGCCGAACGCGGTGAGCACGATGCTGCGGGTGCGCGGCGCCTCCCGCGCGATCCCGGCCACGGCGGTGATGCCGTCGCCGCCGGGCATCTGCACGTCCAGCAGGGCCACGTCGATCTCCTGGTTCCGGCAGGCGTGCAGCGCGGCGGGCCCGTCGGCGGCCTCCGCGACCACCTCGACGTCCTCGGCGTTGTCCAGGATCAGCCGGATACCGGTGCGCATCAAAGCCTCGTCGTCCGCGATGAGCACCCTGATCATGGGACGAATCGTAGGCCACCCGCAAAAGCCGCGGCCACCAGGACCACCACCGTCACCAGCAGCAGCAACCCCAGGAGCAGCATCAAGCATCCAGCACCGAGAGCTCGCGGCAGCGTCAGCACATCGGCGTCGAGCACGGGCGGCGGCTCCTGCACCGGGGCGATCTCCGGCCGCGGCGCGGACATCGGTGGACGGGCGGGCAGTTCCGCCGTGAGCGAGAAGCCGCCGTCCGATCCGGACGCGCCCGCCAGCTCACCGCCGAGCATCCTGGCGCGTTCCTCCAGCCCGGCGAGGCCGCTGCGCAGACCGGGCGCGGCCCGGTTCGGCCCCTCCCCCGGACCGTTGCCGACCCGGACCAGGATCCGATCCGCCCCGGTCACCTCGACGACGACCGACGCTCCTGGCGCGTGCTTGTGGGCGTTGGTGAGCCCTTCCCGCACGATGCGGTGCACGGCGTGGCGGGTGCGCGGATCCGCTCCGTCGAGGTCGATGCCTCGCCAGTGCAGCGAGACGGGCATGCCCACGGCCCGTGACTCCGCGACGAGACGTTCGATGTCCGCACGGCAGCCGCTGCGCTCGTCGAGCGCTTCGTGCTCACCCGTTCCGGAGCGCAGCACCCCGAGGATCTCGCGGAGTTCCGTGAGCGCCTGACCGGCGGTGGTGCGCACGAAAGTCGCCTGTTCGCCGAGCTTCGGCGTCTCCTTCGCGGCGGACAGCTCCAGCGCGCCCGCGTGCAGCGACAGCAACGAGAGCCGATGCCCGAGCATGTCGTGCATCTCGCCCGCAATGCTCGCCCGCTCCGTCGAACGGGCCTGTTCGGCGGTGAGGTGACGGGCCTGTTCCAGGTAGTCGTTGCGCTCCCGCAGCAGGCGCACCAGCGGCTGGCGGGCGCCCAGCAGTGCGCCCGCGATCATCGGGATGAACAGTTCGACGGAGAGGGAGACGGCCAGCACCGCGACCAGCTGACCGAACGGCACCTGATCCCCGGCCAGCACCATCAGCACCGCCTTCACGACAGCCGTGATCAGCACCGCGGACCAGAGCCGCCAGTCCCACCGCACCCGTCGAGCCGCCGTGAAGGCGACGACGACCGACGCGATCAACGGGGCGGCCAGCGAACCACCGGCGCCCAGCACGGATGTCGCCAGCAGCGCCCCGGCCGGCCACCACCTGCGCGCGGGCACGAGCGCGGCGGCGAACACCGCGAACGGGATGCCGACCGGCAGCGACCACGGATCGAGCAGCACGAACAGCGGAGTGAACAGCCCCTCCGCCAGCAGCAGCACGAAGCACAGCGACTCCAGCACCACCGTCCGGCGGGGCGCGGCGCGCGCGGCGGCGGCGATCCGATCCGCCTCGGCGGCCACAGCGGACGGAACGCGCTTCAATTTTTCCCAGGGCACAAGGACATTCTCACCGCACCCGCCCTCGGGCGGTAGCGCCGGGTGACTCGGAGATCGTGGCCGATCGACCACCGGCCGTGGCCGCTCGGCGGAAGACCGGGGGCGAGCGCACCTCTAGCGTCGATCAGGACCGCTCGACGTGAGGACTCAGATGCTTCAAGAACAGCCGCCGCGGACCACTCCGGTGGAAGGCGTTCCGTACCACCTGTTGCAGCGCACCTCCCGGCACCGCTGGTGGCGCACCCTGCTCGGGTTCGGGCTGTTCCCCGTGCTCGCCGGGGTCGCGGTGCTGGTTCTGGTCGGCGTGTTCATCGGATCGGGGGCGCTGGCCGGGGTCGGGATGGACGAGGAGGGGCTCACGGACCCGACCTGGGAGTACGCGGCTGCGATGCTGTCGGTGGCGGTGCTGCTGCCCGTCGTGCTGCTCGTGGTCCGCTGGACGCAGCGCCGCCCGGTCGGAACTTTGTCCAGTGTGGACGGACGGCTGCGGTGGCGGTGGATGTGGCGGTGCGCGGGATGGGCGCTGCTCGGTTTCGCCGTCGTCCTCGTGGTGAGCCTGGCGCAAGGGGGAGCGCCGGACCTGTCCGGGTGGCCCGGCTGGCCGCACTACCTGCTGATCGCGCTGATCACGCTGGTCGCGGTGCCGTTCCAGGCCGCCGCCGAGGAATACCTGTGCCGCGGATTCCTGCTGCAGGGCTTCGCCTCCTGGCTGCGCACCCCGTGGCCGGGCGCGGTGCTCGCGGCGCTGCTGTTCGTGGTCCTGCACGAGTACGACGACCCGCTGGTGGTCGCCGACCTGTTCGTGACGGCGATGGCGATGAGCTGGCTGACGATCCGCACCGGCGGCCTGGAAGCCGCGATCGCGCTGCACGTGGTGAACAACATCAGCGCCGCACTGCTGGACTCGATGCAGGGCGTGCCGGGACTGGAGCAGGCGGGCGACTTCTCGGCGTGGGAAGTGCTGCCGATCACGCTGCTGACGGTGCTCTACAGCTGGTGGATCGATCGCCTCTTCCGCCGCTCCGGCCTGTCCCGCACGGCCGTCGCCACGAGCTGACCGCCCACGGCCCGTCCGACCGGTCGCCGGTCGAACGGGCCGCTCGGCTGCGTCAGGAGAACTGGATGCCGCCGTCGATCATCACCGACTGCCCGGTCATGTAGTCCGAGTCCGGGGAGGCGAGGTAGGAGACGAACTTCGCCACGTCCTCGGGGACCGACACCCGGCCGAGGTGGATCAGCTCGGAGTACTTGTCGATCGCAGCGCCCTTGCGCAAGCCCTCGTTCTCCGCGAGCTTCTCGTCGATGTGATCCCACATCGCGGTCCCCACGATTCCCGGGCAGTAGGCGTTGACGGTGATGCCGTGCTGCGCCCACTCCATCGCCGCCGCCTGCGTCAGCCCCCGCACCGCCCACTTCGACGCCGAGTACGGCCCCAGCAGCGGGAACGGCCGGTACCCGACGATCGAACACGCACCGATGATCTTGCCCCCGCCGCCTTGGGCGATCATCCGCTTGGCCGCGGCGGTGTAGCACAGGTGCACGCCGCGCAGGTTGATCGACATCAGGTGGTCGAACTCGTCCGGAGTGACCTCCAGCAGCGGTTTGACGTGCGCGATCCCGGCGTTCGCGATCATCACGTCCAGCTTGCCGAGGTCCGCCGCGACCTGCTCGACCATGTCGTCCACGGCCACCGGGTCGGACACGTCGGCGAGCACCGCCGTGGTCCGGCGCCCGGCGGACTCGATCTCGGCGGCGACGGCCCGCAGCGCCTCCCCGTTCGACGGGATGTCGTTGACCGCGACGTCCAATCCGTCAGCGGCCAGCCGCAGCGCGATGCTCCGGCCGATGCCCTGTCCTGCTCCGGTGACCAGCGCTACCCGCGGCGTCGGTGCCGATGCGGCCATGAGGTGCCCTCCCGTTCGCTGTGACCCGGCCCACCCGAGCCGTACAACCCGAATGCTGCCGCGCCCGACCTCCCCGACCAACCCGCGTTGTCACATGCTGACAACGCCCGCGCGAGCAGAGCGGCCTGCGCTGCGCGTCCCGTCCGCGGCGGAGCCGCGACCGGCTCGACAAGACGACCACCGGCAGGTTCACAGCGGTTTCCTCCCGAGGGCGGCGATTACGCCGTGCACGACGAGCATTGAGAGAGCGATCCCGCAGCGAGGAAGCCGCCGCGGTTCCCCCCTAGGCGGACCGCCCTGGAAGACCGTCCGCGCGGATGCGGTCGATCGTGAGCGGGAGGTGGCGGTACCGGGTGCCGGTGGCGTGGTGGACGGCGTTGGCGATGGCCGCGGCCGTTCCGGTGGTGCCGATCTCGCCGATTCCCTTGACCCCGGCCGGATTCAGGTCGTCGTCGTGCTCGTCGATCCAGTGCGCCTCGATCTCGCGGACGTCGGCGTTCGCCGCGACGTGGTAGCTCGCCAGGTCGTCGTTGACGAAATCACCGTGCACCGGGTCGATCTCGCCCTGTTCGAGCAGCGCGATCGACAGCCCCATCACCATGCCGCCCAGCAGCTGCGACCGCGCGGTCCGGGGATTGACGATGCGCCCGGCGGCGAACACCCCCAGCAGCCGGTCCACCCGCACCTCGCCGCTGTCGACGTCCACGCGCACCGCGGCGAACTGGGCGCCGAACGCGTGCCGGGACAGCTCAGCCCTGCCCGCGATGTCCTCGGTGGTGTCCGCGGTGGCCGTCAGCCCGCCGTCGGGGACGACGCCGCCGTGCTCGTCGACGTCCGCGCGCAACGACCGGATCGCCTTGATCATCGCCCAGCTCCAGGAGGCGGTGCCCGCCGAACCGCCCGCGAACGGCGCCGGCCCGTACGCGCTGCGCCCCACCTGCACCGCCACGCGGTCCGGTGGCACGCCGAGCTCGTCCGCGGCCAGTTGCAGCAGCGCGGTGCGCGCGCCGGTCCCGATGTCCGCCGCGGCGATCCGGACGGTGAACGTGCCGTCCGGCTCGGCCAGCGCCGTCGCCGACGAGGGTCGCGCGAACGCGGGGAAGCTGGACGCCGCCGCTCCGGTCCCGAGCAGCCAGCGCCCCTCCCGGCGCACCCCGGGTGTCCGGTCCCGTCCGTCCCAGCCGAAGCGCCGCGCGCCGTCGCGCAGGCAGCTCACCAGGTTGCGGCTGCTGAACGGCAGGCCCGAGTCCGGTTCCACCTCCGGTTCGTTGCGCACCCGCAGCTCGATCGGGTCCACGTCCAGTTCGTGCGCCAGCTCGTCCATCGCCGATTCGAGCGCGAACAGGCCCGGCATCTCCCCCGGCGCCCGCATCGGTCCGGGAGTCGGCAGGTCCACCCGCTGCACGCGGTGCGCGGTGCGCAGGTTCGGCGTCCGGTACATCACCCGGCCGACGGTGGCGGTCTGCTCGATGAACTCCCCGTACCGCGAGGTGTGCATGATCGCCTCGTGGTCCACCGCGGTGAGCGCTCCCGCGGCGTCGGCGGCGAGCCGCACGTGCTGCACGGTCGGCGTGCGGTGCCCGGCGAGGCTGAACATCTGCCGGCGGGTCGCGGCCACTTTCACCGGCCGCCGCACCAGTTTCGCGGCGAGCCCGGCCAGCACCGGGATGGAGCGGGGGAACGCCTTCGCGCCGAAGCCGCCGCCGATGTGCTCGGCGATGACCCGCACCCCTCCCTCGGGCAGGCCGAACAGGGCCGCGAACTCCGGGGCCGACACGGCAGGACCCTGATCGGAGTTGTAGAGCGTGAGCTCCTCGCCGTCCCAGCGCGCGATGGTGGCGTAGGGCTCCAGCGAGCTCGTGTGCTCGGCGGGCGTCGAGTACGTCGCGGCGATCCGCGCGGGCGCCGCGTCCCACGCCGCGTCCACGTCGCCCCGATCGGTGGCGGAGGGGTATCCGGCGTTCACCGTCGGCGTCGTCTCCAGCTCCGCGTCCGGGTCCAGCAGCACCTGGTGCGGGTGCTGCTCGTAGTCGACGCGCACCAGCGACGCCGCCTCCCGCGCCGCTTCCGGCGAGGTGGCGACGACGGCGCCGATGATCTGGCCGCGGAACCGCACCTCGTGGTCCTGCAGGATCCACGTCTCCGGGTTGGCCCCGCGCACCAAGCGCCCCGACGCTCCCGGCTCCATCGCCGCCAGCACTTCGGGCACGGCCAGCGCCGCGTCCAGGTCCATCGCGCCGATCCGCCCGCGCGCGATGGTGGCGGTGACGGGCCAGGCGTAGGCGGCGTTCTCCATCCGCCACTCCGAGGAGTAGGTGGCCTGGCCGGTGACCTTCGCCCGGCCTTCGGTGCGGCGCAGCCCGGCGCCCGCGGCTCGTTCGAACGTGGTCATCGCACGGCACCTTCGCCGAGGTCGCCGACGACGGCGGCGAGCACGTCGGCCGCCAGGTCGATCTTGAACTCGTTGCGCGGCAGCGGCCTGGCGTCGGCGAACTCGGCGCGGCCCGCGGCGCGCAGCAGCTCCGCGTCCGGTCGCCGCCCTTGCAACGCGCGTTCGACGGCCCGCGCCCGCCACGGCTTCGGCGCCACTCCCCCGAAGGCGGCGCTGAGACCGATGAGCGATCCGTCGGCGCGCGAGGTCAGCGACACGGCCACCGACACCACGGCGAACGCGAACGACGCCCGGTCCCGGACCTTGCGGTACCGCATACGCACCCCCGCCGGTGGGGCCGGCAGGGACACCGCGGTGATCAGATCGCCCGGCTCCAGGACGGTCTCCCGCTGCGGGGTGGTGCCGGGCAGCCGGTAGAAGTCGTCGAGCGAGTAGCACTGCTCGGCGCCGTCCGCGCGCCGCACGTGCACCGCCGCGTCCAGCGCGGACAACGCCACCGCCAGGTCGGACGGGTGCGAGGCCACGCACGAGTCGGAGGTGCCGATCACCGCGAGGTCGCGGTGCGCGCCCTCGATCGCAGGGCAGCCCGAGCCCGGTTCCCGCTTGTTGCAGGGCTTGCTGGTGTCCTGGAAGTAGCGGCAGCGGGTGCGCTGCACCAGGTTTCCCGCGGTGGTGGCCATCGACCGCACCTGCCCGGAGGCTCCCGCGAGCACCGCCTCCGCGAGCAGCGGGAACCGGTGGCGGATCCCCGCATCCCCCGCCAGGTCGCTGTTGCGCACACCGGCGCCGATGCGCACCCCGCCGTCGGCGTCGTGCTCGATGCGGTCCATCCCGAGCCCGGTGACGTCGACCAGCGCGCTCGGGCGCAGCACGTCGAGCTTCATCAGGTCCACGACGTTCGTACCGCCGCCGAGCAGCATCGCGCCGGGTCGCTGCGCGGCGAGCGAAGCCGTGGCGACGTCGGTGGCGCGGGCGTAGCTGAACGGCCTCATCGGTGCGCCCCCACCTGCGCGGCGACCTCCAGGACGGCTTCGCGGATGCCCGCGTAGGCGCCGCAGCGGCAGAGGTTGCCGCTCATCCGCTCCCGCACCTCGGCGTCGTCCAGGGCCGCCGCGTCCGCGACGCCGTCGGCGACGTCGGCGGTGACGTGGCTCGGCCAGCCCTCGTCGGCTTCGGTGAGCGCCCCGATCGCCGAGCAGATCTGCCCCGGGGTGCAGTAGCCGCATTGGAAACCGTCGCGTTCCAGGAACGCGCGCTGCATCGGGTGCAGGCCGTCCGCGGAGCCGTTGGCGACGCCTTCGATGGTGATCACCTCGTGGCCTTCGGCGGTCACCGCGAGCAGCAGGCAACCGTTGGCCCGCCTGCCGTCGACGAGCACCGTGCAGGCACCGCACTGGCCGTGGTCGCAGCCCTTCTTCGCCCCGGTCAGCCCCGCGTGTTCCCGCAGCGCGTCCAGCAAGGTCACCCGGTTGTCGACGGTCATGGGCAGGGCCTGCCCGTTCACGTGGAGCACCAGGTCGGTGGTGGTGGGATCGCCGGTCATGCTCGGGTCGCACTCCTCGCGTGCGCTCGCCCCCGTGTTCGACCGGCGGCGAGTGTGGACAACAGGTCGCCGGGTCGCGTGCACGAGCCGGGACGTCCCCACTGTGCTGCGCGGCTCGCGGGCGCTACCAGGGCCGAAATGTCCTAGGTGCGCCGCACCCACCCTCCGCGACCGCTCCTGGGAGCCCCGGTAGGTTCGGCGGTCGGGTCGGCGGGCCCGTGCGCGCCGGCCTGCGTCCTGTCGGCGGCGGAGCCGCTGCGCAGCGATCACCAGGACGACGGAACCACCGGCGGGTTCTCAGCGGCCTCCTCGCGAGGACGGCGATGTCGGCGTGCACGAGAGATCGCGGCCACGGCGGATCAGGGGCGCGAGCGAGCCGCTGGGGTTCCGCCACCGACCCGCCGAGCAGATCGTCGTGAGAGGAGCCTCGTGGCAGGCAGGCAGATCCCGGTGGTGCTCGTCGCGGGTTTCCTCGGGTCGGGCAAGACGACGCTGCTCAACCACCTGCTCGCCACCGCGGGCGGCACCCGCATCGGCGTGGTGGTCAACGACTTCGGCAGCATCAACATCGACGCGATGAACGTGGCCGGTCAAGTGGACTCGATGGTGTCGCTGGGCAACGGCTGCCTGTGCTGCGCGGTCGACGCGAGCGGCCTGGACGCGATGCTGGCGCGGCTGGCGGAGCCGAGCGCGGGCATCGACGTGATCGTCGTGGAGTGCAGCGGTCTCGCCGATCCGCGCGAGCTGATCCGGATGCTGCTGGCGGGCGAGGACCCGAACACCGGCTACGGCGGACTGGTCGAGGTCGTGGACGCCGTCGAGTTCGACGACACCCGGCGGCGGCACCCGGAGTTCGCCGCGCACCTGCGGTACGCCGACGCGGTGGTGCTGAACAAGATCGACCGCGTGTCGACGGAAGAACTCGCCGCGCTGCGCGCGACGGTGGACGCCGAGGCGCCCGGCGCACCGGTGCTGGAAGCGGTGCGCGGCCAGGTGGATCCGGCGTTCCTGTTCGACCGTCCGGAACGGCCCGCCGACACCGGCCCACGACAACTGTCCTTTTCGGACCTGCTGGCCGAGCACGACTGCTCCGAGCACGCGCATTCCGCTTACCAGAGCGTGGAATTCACTTCGGACCGGCCGCTGGATCCGCGGGCGCTGATGAGCTTCCTGGACGACCGGCCCAGCGGCCTCTACCGCATGAAGGGGACCGTCCACTTCGGAATTCCCGGGCATCGGCAGAAGTTCCTGCTCAACACGGTCGGCAACTACGTGCGGTTCCACCGCGCTCCGTGGTCCGGCGGCGAACCGCACCGCACGGCGCTGGTGCTGATCGGCACCGACCTGAACGCGGAGAAGCTCCGCGCCCGCCTCGCGGACTGCGCCGCCGAGGCGCCCGAGGACGCCGACGAGTACGCCATGCTGCCGGTCCTGCGCTACACCGCCTGACCGGTCTCACCGCAAGTGGCGTGCGGCGTTCTCCCGGGCCTCGCCCAGCGCCCTGCTCAGCGACCCGGTGCGCAGCGGCCCGTGACCCGGGAGCAGCACGTCCGCGCGCAGGCCCTCCAGCGAGTCCAGCGACTGCAGGGCGCGAGCACCGTCGTGGTGGAACATCGGCAGCAGCATCTGCGGCCCCTTGGCCCGCGACGTGGGATGCCCGGTGATCACGGTGTCGCCGCTGATCAGCACCCCGCGTTCGGGCAAGTGGTAGCTGCTGTGCCCGGAGGTGTGGCCGTGGGTGGGCACCGGCACCGGCCTGCCCGGCAGGTCCAGCGCGCCCTCGCGGGGGAACGGCTCGGCGGACGGGATCGCGCACGGCTTCAACGCCCCGGCCCGCAGCACGTGCGCCGCCCACGGCAGCACCCCGGGACGCCACGCGTTGGCAACGATCTGCTTCGGCGTGGCCTGCTGGAGGTACTCGCGCTTCGCGTGCGCCACCTCGACCCGGTCCAGGTAGACGGGGATGCCGTACTTGCGGGTCAGCTCCGGCAGCGAACCGATGTGGTCCACGTGCGCGTGCGTGACCAGCACGGCCTCCACGTCGCGCATCCGGTACCCGACCTCGCGCACCGACGCCTCCACGGCGTCCGCGTCATCGGGGTAACCGCCGTCGATCAGCGTCACCGAGTCGTCTTCGACGAGGATGACCCAGTTCGTGCTGCTCCCGTGGACCAGGTACGTGCCTTCGGCCGCCTGGACGACGCGGCTCTCGCTCATCGAATCCCCTCCCACGTCGATCATGCCGCATCGACGAGCAGGGGGAACAGCGAGGTCACCCGCGCGGCGCCGCCTGCCCGCTACCCCGCCGCGACCTCCGAGGGGTGCGTGGCCAGCGGGGTCACCTCGATCGACATGTACGGGAACAGCGGCAGGTTCCACAGCACCTCGTGCAGCTGCTCGTTGTCGGCGACGTTGAGGACGCTGCGGTTCGAGTACCGCCCCGCGCACCGCCAGATGTGCGACCAGAGCCCGGCCCGCTGCAACTCCTGCGAGCAGGCCTTCTCCCCCGTGCTCCTCGCAGGTGACCTCGTGGCGGCGGCTCACGCCGTGTACCGCCTCAATGAGCTCGGTCGCCCAGCGCGGTGCTGGTGTCGGTGGCGATCCGCTCCTACCGGAACCGCTTGGTGGCGGAGTTCCCTAAGGCGGTGCCGGTGGGAGCGGGTTGTTCGGTCCGCGCCACCGACCTGACCGGGCTGACCGCCCGGGAACGGGCGGTCGCCGGGCTGGTCGCCGCCGGGATGACCAACAAGCAGGCGGCGGTGGAACTGTACGTGTCGGTGAAGACGGTCCAGTTCCACCTGACCCGCATCTACGCGAAGCTCGGCATCGCCTCGCGCACCGAACTCGCCGCCTGCTTCCGCGAGGACGGCTAGCGCTCTCGCGCCCGCCCGCCCCGGGTGCGGGAACAGATCACAGGGTGCTCTGCTGCTCGCTCTGCTCGATCAGCTCGTCACCGAGCGCACCGAGGGCTCCGTGACCGGCCACGAGCCGGACGGTGCCCTCGTGGAGGCGGTAGGACAGGCCCGCCACCGCGCACTCGCCCGTGGCGATCTTCGCGGCCAGCACGCCGGAACGTTCGACCAGGAAGTCGGTGGTCTTGCGGATGTGCTCGTCGACCATCTCGTCGATCGAGGTGCGGCCGGCGGCGCGGGCGCTGAGCACGCTCGGGTAGACGCGTTCCACCACGTCGCGGACGTAGCCGGTGGGCGAGTTGCCGTCGTCGTAGGCGTTCGAGGCGGCGGTGACGGCACCGCAGGAGTCGTGCCCGAGCACGACGACGAGCGGGGTGCCGAGCACGCCGACGCCGTATTCGATGCTGCCGAGCACTTCGGATCCCGCGACGTGCCCGGCGGTGCGCACCACGAACAGGTCCCCCAGCCCGCGGTCGAAGATGATCTCGGCGGCGAGCCGGGAGTCGGAGCAGCCGAACAGCACCGCGAACGGCGTCTGCCCCGGTGCCAGCGCGGTCCGGTGGTCGGCGTCCTGGTTCGGGTGCAGCCGGGTGCCGTCCACGAAACGACTGTTGCCCTGGATCAGGAGCTGGAGGGCTTCGGCGGGATTGGCCGGGTCGGAGAATGGCATGTTCGCAAGCTACCGCAGGTCACGCCGATTCAGCGGTGCGCGCGATCACGATGGGACGCGGTAAGTCGATGCGGCTCCGGAGTGCGCGGCGCGCCGGAACGCTGCGGTTGCGCGCGCCTGCGGAGAGCGACGGGCGGCGCGGCCGTTCACCACCGTTCGCACCAGCGGCGATGGCTCCGTTCACCTCAGCGAGCACGGCCGGTCGCTCCCGAGCAATGAGCCGAACGGGCGGAATGCGCACCCCTCGGGACGCTCTCCTTTACCCAACGGAGTCAACGCTGACCGCTTGACCGCTCGCCACGACACATGACACGGTCTGCATGAGACTCAGGTCACTTAATTCCCCGTGGCCGGGACGCGGATCGCTTCCGCTCCCCGCCCGATGCCGACGACGCCATCGCTTCCCGGCGGACCACGCCGTCCGCCCACGCCTCGCGGGAGGACAGAATCGTGCAGACCAAGGCCGCGCTCCTTCACGAACCTGGTCAGGATTGGGCCATCGACGAGATCGAGATCGGCGATCCCGTCGCGGGCGAGGTGCAACTCCGGCTGGCGGCGACGGGCCTGTGCCACTCCGACGAGCACCTGCGCACCAACGCGATGCCGGTCCCGGTGTACCCGGTGCTCGGCGGGCACGAGGGCGCCGGCGTGGTGACGAAGGTCGGCCCCGGAGTCACCGGGGTGCGGGAAGGTGATCACGCGGTCCTCGGCTTCATCCCCGCGTGCGGGGTCTGCCGTCCCTGTTCTGCCGGGATGCAGAACCTCTGCGACCAGGGCGCCGGGCTGCTCACCGGCCAGGCCATCTCCGACGGCACCCACCGGGTGACGCACCGGGGACGGCCGGTGGCCCCGATGTGCCTGCTGGGCACGTTCGCGCCGTACGTGACGGTCAACCAGTCCAGCGTCATCAAGATCGAGGACGACATTCCGCTGGAGACCGCGGCCCTGCTGGGGTGCGGGGTGTCGACGGGATGGGGTTCGGCGACGGAGGTCGGCGCGACGCGTCCCGGCGACACCGTGGTCGTCGTCGGCGCCGGTGGCATCGGCATCAACGCGGTGCAGGGCGCGGCGGCGGCGGGCGCCCGCTTCGTCGCCGCGATCGACCCGGTGGAGTTCAAGCGGGAGAAGGCCGTCGAGTTCGGCGCCACCCACACCTTCGCGTCCATGGAGGAGGCGCTGGAGCCGCTGCGGGACGTCACCTGGGGCCGCCTCGCGCACACGACCATCCTCACCGTCGGCGAGCTGCAAGGCGATCAGCTCGCCGAGGCGCTGGCGATCACCGGCAAGGGCGGCCAGGTGGTGGTGACCGCGCTCGCCGACATGACCGCCACCGACGCGAAGATCGGCATGTTCGAGCTCACGCTGCTGCAGAAGCGCATCCAAGGCGCGATCTTCGGCGGCGCGAGCCCGCGCACCCAGGTGCCGCGGCTGCTGGAGCTGTACCGGCAGGGGCGGTTGAAGCTGGACGAGCTGGTGACCCGGACCTACTCGCTGGACGAGATCAACAAGGGCTATCAGGACATGCGGGAGGGCAAGAACCTGCGCGGCATCGTCCGCTACACCGACGCCGACTGGTGATCCGCTGATCCGCGACCGGGCGCGGGAGGGCGCACGACCCTCCCCCGTCCGGCCGCGGCGCGAACGGCGACCGGCGCAGCGCCGGGGTACCCGTGCTCCCGCGGCGGAACGCGCTCGGGCATGATCGCTATCATGCCGATCTTCCTCCTGCTCGGGGCTGGTGCGCCGATCGCCGCCCCGCAGGCCGCGTCGACCGATCCGATGCGCCCCGTGTTCGTGCTCGTGCTCGTGCTGCTGGCGATCGCCCTGGTGCTGGTGGCGCTGAGCAAGTGGCTGCGGTTCCGGCAGGGCTTCAGCGCGCAGCGCCAGCGCGAGCTGCTGTGGGCGATCCCTGTCCCGTGGGACATCCAGCAGGCGGTGCGCGAGTTGATGCGCACCGGCGATCAGGTCCGCGCGGTGTCGACGCTGCGCGAGGCGATTCCCGCGGTCTCGCTGCTGCAGGCCAAGTTGCTCACCGATCGGCTCGTCGAGCACGACGACCACCCCACCGGGTACGCCGAGGTCGTGCGGGAGATCCGCGAACGCGACCCGGAGCTGGACGCCCAGCTGCGCCCGCTGGTCGAGCACAAGGCGGAGATCGAGGTCGTCCGCCTCCTGCGCGAACGACTCGGGCTCGACCTCCGCATCGCCAACGAACTCGGGAAGTCCATGCACGAGTAGCTCCCGCCGGGAAGCGACGCCCCTACGCGGGGACGCTCGAACCGAGGATCGAGCTCATCGCCTCGTGCAGTGCCGACGCCGGGTCCGCGGGCAACCGTCGGGAGCGCCAGCCGATGTGCTTGTCCGGCCGGACCAGCAGCACGCCGTCCTCGTCGACCTCCCGCAGCCGCGACCAGTCGAAGTACAGGTCGGTGACCTCGCGGCCGGGGCCGATCACCACGGTGTTCAGCTCCACGCCGAGCTCGTGGGCGACCTTGTCCGCGGCGTCCTTCCAGACCTGCCCGGTGATGCCGGTGAGCAGCGTGAACCCCGTGGCGGGCGCGAGGTCGTGCGTGGAGATCTTCCGGGTGCTGTCACCGACCCACGCGTGCGGCAACCGCGAACCGGGAACCGTGGAGGGCTGGTAGTACAGCTCCGGGTCGCGTTCCGGTTCGGGCCGCGCGCAGCCGTCGGTGACGATCGCGGCGGACTCGTAGAACTGGCCCAGTTCCACGCCGTGCGCGTTGAACTCGTAGTCCTTGAGCTCCATCGCGCACCGCAGCGCGTCGCGCTTGGCCACGCCCTCCGGGGTGGCCGCTTTGCGCTGCTCCATGTTCTCGACCACCTCGGTGTCGGAGCCCGGTTCCGCGATGCCGAGCGCTTCGAAGAACCGACCGAACTCGCGCCCGGATCGGTTGGCGCGCAACACGATCTGCTCGGCCACCGGCGCGCGTTCCGCCGTGTAGGTCGCCAGCAGCTCCGCCCCCGCTTGCCCGCGCAGGACGGCGGCGAGCTTCCACGCCAGGTTGTAGGAGTCCTGGATGGAGGTGTTGGAGCCGAGCCCGTTGCTCGGCGGGTGCTTGTGCACCGAGTCCCCGGCGCAGAACACGCGTCCGGACTGCAACCGGGTGGCGTACTGCTCGTTGTTGCCCCACAACGAAGTTCCGGTGATCTTCACGTCCAGTTCCGGCAGCCCGAGCAGCCGGCGCACGATCGCCGTGGCCCCGTCGTCGTCGAGCACCGGCGGCTCACCGCGCACGTCGTAGCCGCACACGATCATCCACTCGTGCCACGGCCGGACCATGCGCACCGCGGCGGTGCCGATGCCGCCGACGTTCGCTCCGGGCTGCACCACCCAGTAGAGCACCGAGGGCCGGTGCGCGACGTGCTCGGCGAGGTCGGCGCTGAAGGTGATGTTCATCGACCCGGCGGTGTCGAGCTCTCCGCGCATCGGCAGCGCGACGTCCTCGGCGACTCGCGACCGCGCTCCGTCGGCACCGATCAGGTACTTGGCGCGGATGTCGTACTCGTGCCCGGTGAACCGGTCCCGCACGCGGGCGGTGACGCCGTCGGCGTCCTGCTCCAGGGACAGGTATTCGGTGGCGAACCGGGTCTGGGTGCCGCGCTGCGTGGCGTTCTTGACGAGGATGGGTTCCAGGTAGGTCTGCGGGATGTCGCAGTTCCACGACGGCGAGGCGAGTTCGTAGTCGGCGTGCCGCGCCGGGTGGGTGCCCCAGGTGCGGATCCGGCCCAGCTCCTCACCGGCGATGGCGGTGCAGAACACGGTGTCGCCCATCAGCTCGTGCGGGGTCGCCTCGGCGAGGACCTGCTGCTCGATGCCGACGTCGCGGAAGATCTCCATTGTGCGCTGGTTGGTGATGTGCGCGCGGGGCGTGTTCGCGGTCCAGCGGTACTTGGTCACCATGACGTTGGCCACGCCGAGCGTGGACAGGAACAGGGCCGCGGACGCTCCGGCGGGGCCGGATCCGATGATCAGGACGTCGGTCTCCACCTGGTGGCCCGGTGGGGGTTCGGACACCGTCATCTGCACTCCTCCGCACGTGCGGCCACGATCGCTGATCCGGATCACTGCGGACGGTTCATCAGGGCGTTCCGTCCGCACCACCGCGCGGCGGCCCGCCGGTCCGGGCTCGCCGGGCCGGTGCGGCGGCCCGAGTTCAGCACGGATTACAACCGCCGCCCCAGCCATGATCAAGACTCCGGATCCCCAAGGCGCCGTTTCGTCCATAGTGGACTCGATTTCGGACATCTTCCGGGAAAGCAGTTTCCGCACGAAGTGAAGCTGGAGCCGCCGCCGACGAGGACGCCGACTTCCGGACGTGACCCTCGCCACCGGCCGGCCGATTCCGGCGAACCGGCCGCGGAACGACGATCCACCACGGCGCCCCACCGCCCGCGCCCGACCTTGACCGGCCGACGACCGCGCTGCTAAACATTCATCAGGAAACCTGATGAACACAGCGAGGTGGCCGATGAGTGCTGCGGTGAACGACGAACGGCGAGGAGCCCCCGAGCCCTGGGGTGACACGGTGCAGGTGGAGTTCGACGACGGCATCGCCTGGGTGACGTTGAACCGGCCGGACAAGCGCAACGCGATGAACCCGGCGCTCAACGACGAGATGGTCCGCGTGCTCGACCACCTCGAAGGCGACGACCGCTGCCGCGTGCTCGTGCTGACCGGGGCGGGCGAATCGTTCTCCGCGGGCATGGACCTCAAGGAGTACTTCCGCGAGGTCGACGCGACCGGCAGCGCCGCCGTGCAGACCAGGGTTCGCCGCGCCAGCGCCGAATGGCAGTGGAAGCGGCTCGCGCACTGGATCAAGCCGACGATCGCGATGGTCAACGGGTGGTGCTTCGGCGGTGCCTTCACCCCGCTCGTCGCGTGCGACCTGGCCATCGCCGACGAACGTGCGCAGTTCGGGCTTTCCGAGGTGAACTGGGGAATTCCACCGGGCGGCGTGGTCAGCCGCGCGCTCGCCGCGACCGTCGGCCAGCGCGACGCGCTCTACCACATCATGACCGGCGAGACCTTCGACGGAACCGAGGCCGCGCGCATGCGGCTGGTGAACGAGGCCGTGCCCGCCGAACGCCTGCGGGAACGCACCCGCGAGCTCGCGGCGAAGCTGGCCTCGATGAACCAGGTGGTGCTGCACGCGGCGAAGGTCGGGTACAAGGTCGCCGCGGACATGCCGTGGGACCAGTCCGAGGACTACCTCTACGCGAAGCTCGACCAGTCGCAGTTCGCCGACCAGGCCGGAGCCCGCGCGAAGGGCCTCAGCCAGTTCCTGGACGACAAGACCTACCGGCCGGGCCTGAGCACCTTCGACCCGGGGAAGTAGCGGCGCACGCGGGAAATTCACCGCGCCGGGTCTCGCCCGCCGAGGCCCGGCGCGAGATCGTCCAAGAAGACCGCGGTCCGCGTCCTGCGGACGCCCGGCGAAAGGTGAACCCGTTGCGAAACCAGGGGCTCGGTTCCTGGCCCGTTCGGCGAGCGAGGATGACGCCGCACCGGATCGCGCTGCGCCACGGCGACAGGTCCACCACTTACGCCGAGCTCGCCGCCCGCGTGGACCGCCTCGCGCACGGCCTGCGGTCGGCCGGGGTGCGGCCTGGCGACCGGGTCGCCTACTTGGGACCGAACCATCCCGCGTACCTGGAAGTCCTGTTCGCGTGCGGCTCGGTGGGCGCGGTGTTCGTGCCGTTGAACTTCCGGCTCGCCGCACCGGAACTCGAGCACGTGCTCGACGATTCCGGCGCCGCCCTCCTGATCCACACCACCGAGCACGCCGCGACGGTCGCCGCGCTCACCACCCGCGCCCGCCCGGTCGAGGTGGCCGCCGACGGCGAGATCGGACTCGATACCGGCGCCCCCGCGGAGCCCGTGGACCTGCCCGTCGGCACCGACGATCCGTGCCTGATCATGTACACCTCGGGCTCCACCGGACGCGCCAAGGGCGTGGTGCTCACGCACGGGAACCTCACCTGGAACAGCGTGAACGTGCTGGTCGAGACCGACTTGGCCGCCGACGAGTGCGCGCTGGTCGCCGCTCCGCTGTTCCATGCCGCCGCGCTGGGCATGGTGTGCCTGCCGACGCTGCTCAAGGGCGGCAAGGTGGTGCTGCACTCGTCCTTCGACCCCGCGGCGGCGCTGGCCGCGATCGAGCGCGAGCGGGTGACGCTGATGTTCGGCGTGCCCGCGATGTACGACGCGCTCGCCGCGCACGAGCGCTGGCTCGACACGGACCTGTCGGGGGTGCGCACGTTGCTGTGCGGCGGTTCCCCGGTGCCGACCGCGACGATCCGGCGCTACCTGGCGCGGGGCCTGAGCTTCGTGCAGGGCTACGGCATGACGGAGGCCGCGCCCGGCGCGCTGCTGCTGGACCGCGAGCACGCCACCGACAAGATCGGCTCGGCCGGAGTGCCGTCGTTCTTCACCGACGTCCGCGTCGTCGGCGCCTCCGGCCGCGACGTCGAATCGCGCGAGCACGGCGAGGTCCTGGTCAGCGGCCCGAACGTGATGCCGGGCTACTGGGGCTTGCCCGCCGAGACGGCCGAGGTGCTGCGCGACGGCTGGTTCCACTCCGGCGACGTGGCCACCGTCGACGCGGACGGCTACGTCTACATCGTCGACCGCCTCAAGGACATGTTCATCTCCGGCGGTGAGAACGTGCACCCCGCGGAGGTGGAGAACGCCGTCCACGGGTTCCCCGGCGTCGCGGCCTGCGCGGTGATCGCGGTCCCGGACGCCAGGTGGGGCGAGGTCGGCCGAGCCGTGATCGTGCCCGCCCCCGGCGCCACCATCGACACCGCGGCCCTCCTGGAGCACCTGCGCGGCCGGCTCGCGGGCTACAAGGTCCCCCGCTCGGTCCGCTTCGCGGACCACCTCCCCACCACGGGCTCCGGCAAGATCCGCAAAGCGGAAGTCCGCGAACTCTTCGGCGAGTGACCGAACGTCAACCCCGTTGCCCAGCTCAGCCCCACGACGAAGCCCGCCTCCCGCCTCAAAGCCGAGCCTTACAGCAAAGCCCGCCTGCCCCACGGCCGAAGGCAGTGTTTTGCGGCGAAGCCGTGCAGTGGGCGGCAATGCCCGCCTGTCGTGCGACCGAAGGGCGTGCCTGGCGGCCGAAGGCCGTGCAGTAGGCGGCGAAGCCAGCCTGCCTCGCGGCGTAGCCGTGCCTCGCGGCCGAAGGCCGTGCAGTAGGCGAGCGAAGCAAAGCCTGCCTCGCGGCCGAAGGCCGTGCCTGTAAAGCGCGAAGCGCTTTAGCCCACGTCGAAAAGCCGCTCACCGGCGGGTTCTCAGC
>NZ_JAPFGB010000015.1 GCF_026241095.1 Saccharopolyspora sp. NFXS83
CCTCGGACTCCTCCAACTCGGCTGCGCCCTCATCTGCTACCGCCAACTACCAACCTCATTCTGAAACGAGTTGTTAGGCGTCCTCGTCCTGCTGGGCCTGCTCGCGCTCGGAGTGGTGGCGCTGGTGTGGGTGCTGGCCGGTTCGGCATCCGGGCTCCTGGTGCTGCTCGTACTGGCGCTGCTCGTGCAGGGCGTGAAGTCCCTGATCACCACCACAACAGAGGAATAGGGAAGGGAGGGACGGGTGATGTGGCCGTTCCGCAAAACCACCGATCAGAACTCCGGGAACACCCGGCGGGTGGAGCGGCTGGGCGCACGCATCGCCGAGTCCAAACGACTCCGCCCGTTGTCCCTCGACCCGGATTTGATCGCTGTGGCGATGGAACGCACCCGGCGGCGCACGGTGGCCGGGCTGTGGTTCTTCCTCGCCCTGGGGCTGTCGTTCACCACCACCGGGGTTCAGGCGTTCCTCGCCGGTGACGCCACGTCCGATGATCCGGTGTGGTGGGCGGCGTGGACGGTGGAACCGATGTTCGCAGGGCTGCTGATCCTGCTGCTGAACTTCGAAGCCGTGATCTTGGCGCACGGTGTCGAGCCTGGTCACCACTGGTGGACACGCATCAAACGGGTCTTGCTGGGCACGACGTTGTTCATGAACGTGATCCCGCAACTCGACCCGGCCCGGTTCCAACTCGGGTCGCTGGCGGTGCACCTGATCATTCCCGTGGTCGTCTACGGGCTGGCCGAGGTGATCCCGGTGATTCAGGCCCGGTCACGGCAAGTCGTGATGCAGGGCTATGCCGATGCCGCAGAGCATGACTCACCTGCGGAAACCAGGGAAGTAGTCGCACAGCCGGCCCCGGCTCCAGCCACGCAGGAAGCACCGATGCCGACAGCGGTTCCGGCAGAGCCGGTGAAACGCGGTCCGCGTCTGCCCGCGCACGTCGTCGACGCGCTCAAGCGTGCCCGCGACCAGGCGGCTGAAGAGGGCCGTGGGTTTGCTCCGGTGGATGTGCAGCAGGTGGTGAAGGTCCCGGACGCGATGGCTGCTGCCATCCACGCCGATCTCATCACCACCTGACCGGAAATCGTTGGCACAACTGAATAAGCACAACCCCACGAAGGCGGAGCACCACCACCGAACGACCTCGGTGGTGCTCCGCCTTCGTCATGTTCGAAAGGATCACCTCTGATGGTGCGTACTGACCCGGCGGTCGTGGACCGCTACCAACGACGACTCCACAGCCGTGACTACCAGCAATGGCGTGAACAGGTCGAAGCCACCGGCGGATGCACCCACCCCGTGCGCATGACCGGCGCCTGGACCGTCACCGACAACACCACCAGCCAGGTTCTCGCGCACAAGGGCGGGCACGTCATGGTGCCGTGCGGGAACCGGCGCGAGTCGGTCTGTGCCGCGTGCTCCGACCGGTACGCCGCCGACGCCTTCCACCTCCTGCGCGCCGGGCTCTCCGGCGGAACCAAAGGCGTCCCCGAGCACGTCACCGAACGCCCCCGGGTGTTCCTCACCCTCACGGCACCCTCGTTCGGCCCGGTCCGCGACGACGGACAACCCCGCTTCCCGACTCGGTACGACTACACCGGGCACGTCCTGTTCAACGCACACGCCGGGCAGCTCTGGCACCGGTTCGTCATCGCGCTTCGCCGCCACCTCGCGAAAGCGGCCGGAATCCGGGTCCGCGACTTCGCCGACCATGCCCGGCTGTCGTACGCGAAGGTCGCCGAGTACCAGCGTCGTGGAGCGATCCACTTCCATGCCGTGATCCGCCTCGACAGACCCGGCGGCGCCTCGGACCAGGCCCCGGCGTGGGCGACTCCGGACCTGCTCGCCGACGCCATCCACGCGGCGCATGCACAGGTCAAGATCACCACACCGGAGATCGACGGCCAGGCACTCGAACTGGCCTGGGGCCGTCAGATCGACGTCCGCACCATCAAGGCCGCCAACGCCCCGCACTTCGAAGACGGTAATGGCGAGATCACCGACGACCGCCTCTCCTCCTACGTGGCCAAGTACGCCACCAAGGGCACCGGCAAGTCTGAGGCTGCGGACCGTCCGATCCGCTCCGATGCCCACATCGAACAGTTGCGGATCAACGAGCACTACAAGCAGCTCATGCGCACCGCATGGGCACTCGGCGGCCTAGAGGAGCTGGATCACCTCAACCTGCGGCGCTGGTGCCACATGCTCGCCTTCCGCGGCCACTTCCTGTCCAAGTCCAAGGCGTTCTCCACGACGTTCAAACAGATCCGTGGCGACCGACAGCGCTACCGCCTCGAAGCCGCCCTCGACGAACTCGGCGTCACCGAAGACGCCGTGACCGTGGTCAACCACTGGGACCTGACCTCAGTCGGACACCGCACCCCAGAGGAACGCGACATCGCCGAAGGCATCGCCCAACGCCGACGCGACACCCGCAAACACCACCACACCACCGAACGAAAGGACTAACCCGCCATGCAAAAGCTGTGGGGACCCAACGACGTGGCCGATTTCTTCGGTGTGCCCGTGGGCACCGTCTACCAGTGGCGCACCCGAGGCACCGGCCCTACGGGAAAGCGCGTCGGCAAGCACGTCCGCTACCGGCCCGAAAACGTCGAAGCATGGTTCGACGAACAACCTGAAGGGGTGATCTGAAGTGGGACGGCCACCCCTTCCGCTGGGAACGTACGGCGAGATTCGTTGCAATCAGATCGCGTCGAACAAGTGGCGGGCTCGGGCCAAGTACCGCGATTACGACGGCAAGGTTCGGGACGTGGAGCGGATCGGCCGGAGCAAGACGGGCGCCAAGGAGAACCTGCGCACGGCTCTGCGCGACCGATCCCGTGCCGTTGCTGGGGACGAAGTGATGGCTTCGACGAAGCTTGAGGTCGTCGCGGAGATGTGGCTTCGGGAGCTCGACGAGTCGGACAAGGCGCTGCGCACGAAGCGGACCTACCGAGAGAGCTGGACCAGGGATGTTCAACCGGCTGTCGGTGCGTTGCGGGGCAGCGAGATCACGGTTTCGTTGGCGACACGAGTCCTGCGGACCGTTCATGACACGGCGGGTCCTGGAAGCGCGCAACACGCGAAGGTCGTGCTCGGCGGGATCATGGGCCTCTACGTCCGCCACGACGCGATCGAGAACAACCCGATCAGGGAGGTCGTCCTTCCGAAGTCCGGTGGCAAGAAGGCCAAGAAGGGACGCATGGTCCTGGAACCCGAAGAGTTGCCGAAGCTGCGTAAGCACTTGCGGGGTCGCAAGAAGGCGGTTCGCCGGGATCTTCCGGGTGTGGTGGACGGCTTGGGTGCTCTCGGTTGCCGCATCGGCGAACTGCTGGCTCTGGACTGGAGCAAGGTCGACTTCGCCGCTGGGACCATCGCTATCGAGGGCACGGTCATCCGGGTTACCGGCGACGGTCTGATGGTCCAGCCGCACACGAAGTCCGGTGCCGGCATGCGCACGATCACGGTGCCCGCGTGGTACGTGGACATCCTCAATCGCCGCAACGCGGAATCAGAATCGCCGTGGGTGTATCCCACGTCCACAGGAACGCTTCGAGATCCGGACAACACCCGTGCTGATCTGCGGGAGGCTGTGGACGGGACGGAGTGGGAGGGGCTGCACCCGCATGCCTTCCGCCACCTGGTCGCGACGGTCCTGGACGCGGCCGGTCTCTCCGCGCGGGAGATCGCCGACTACCTCGGGCACGAGCGGGTCAGCATGACGCAGGACGTGTACATGCACCGCAAGTCGAAGGGTCGTTCGGCGGCAGATGCGCTGGCGAAGATGCAGCTGGAGAGCTGATGCCAATTGCGGGGGTTTAGCGGGGGTCGATCTTGAACCGACCGAATCCCCGCGTCTCTCACCAGCGGTAATGCGCCCCCGGCAGGATTCGAACCTGCGACACCGGCTTTAGGAGAGCCGTGCTCTATCCCCTGAGCTACGGGGGCGTGCGTCGACGCGTCGACCCCTGGAGGGTACCGGCCGGGGATCGCCGGGCGACAGCAGGGAGTGGTGAAGCGGCCGTTGGTGATCGAGTGGTCGCGTATGGTGAGGTGATCGTCACTGGACAGCCGAGCCGGCCGTGCCGATGCGGTCTGGGGGAGTGGGCATGGGCAACGAGAACCGCGGCGACGTCGACAAACTCGTGCAGGCGGGCTCGGTCGGGCAGGTGCACTTCCACGAACACCACCACGGCGCAGAGGTGCTGCGCGCCGAGCAGCTCCCGCCGCCGCCCGCGGGGTTCGTCGACCGGGAACCGGAGCGGGCCCGGTTGGACGAGGCGCTCGAGCGGGGTGGGGAACGCGCGCTGTGCGTGACGATCAGCGGTGGCAGCGGTACCGGCAAGACCGCGCTGGCGCTGCACTGGCTGCACGGGGTGCGGGACCGGTTCCCCGACGGGCAGGTTTACGTCGACCTGCGGGGGAAATCGGTGTCGACGGGCGGTGTCCTGTCGCATTGCCTGCGCGGGTTGGGGATGCGGGGTGCGGACATCCCGAGCTCCGAGGACGAGGCGCTCGCCGAGTACCGCAGCCGGACCAGCGGGCGGAAGGTGGCGTTCGTCTTCGACGACGTCGCGCAGCCGCGGGAGCTGCTCCCGTTGCTGCCCGCTTCGGATGCGGGGCTGATGGTGCTGATCACGCACCGGCAGTCCCGGGACCTGGTGGTGGACGGGGTGTTGCCGCTGGAGTTGCGGCGGCTCGACGTCGACGCGGGGATCGACCTGCTGCGCGCCGGAGCTGGCGAGCGGGTGGCGGCCGAGGCGGACGCCGCCCGGCGGCTCGTCGAGCTGTGCGGCGGGTTGCCGATCGCGCTGCGCATCACCGCCGGGCGCCTCGCGAAACGGCCCAGGTGGACGGTGGCGCGAGTGGTCGCGGAACTCGACGACGACCGGCAGCGGTTGGACCGGTTCACCGAAGGAGGCGTGCCCGTCGTGAGCGAAGCGTTGGACCGGGCCGTCGGCGAACTGCCCGAAGCGCAGGAATCCCTGTACCGGCTGCTCGGCGTCATCCCCGGACCGGCGTTCGCCGCCGACGCCGTCGCCGCGCTCGCTCAGCTGCCGGTCGCCGACGCCGAGGAGCTGCTGTACGAGCTGCACGAGGCGAACCTGCTCGAATGCAACGACCAGGACGAATTCCGGTTCCACGACCTGGTCCGGCTGCACGCCACGCGCTTGCGGACGCCGGACGCGGAGGCGTTGCGGCGCCTCGTCGACTGGTACCGGGTTCGGGGCGCCTACGCGGATCGGGCCGTCCTGGAACCGCAGCGGCTGCGCGTCGGGCAGGACGACGAGCTGCTCACGGCGGAGAACCCGTTCGACCACGACGCTGCGCTGCGCTGGCTGGAGCAAGAGCGGGTCAACCTGCTCGCGGTCCTCGACGCCGCGCACCGGCAGGAGTGGAACCGCGCGGTGATCTCGCTGTGCGACGGCCCGCTGTGGGCGCTGCACAACCAGCACAAGCACTACTCCGACACGCTCGCCGCGCTCGGCTCGGGAGTTGAGGCGGCGCGGCGCGAGCAGGACCGGGTGGCCGAGGCGCGGCTGCGGACCCTGCGAGTGCAGCTGCTGCTCGAACTGCGCGAGTTCACCGACGCCGACGAAGCCGCCGCTGGTGCGCGTGCCATCGCGGAAGAATCCGGGCACCGCCGGGTGCTCGGGTCCGCGCTGGAATTCCACGGGAAGGTCCACCTCGAACAGAGAGCCTGGTCCGAGGCGATCTCCCTCTTCGAGCAGGCGCGCGCGATCAACGTCGAACTGGGCAAACCGCGCGCCGTCGCGCTGCAGGAATACCTCATCGGGCGGGCGTTGACCGGGCGTGGCGATGCCGCGGAGGCGGTGCGGTGGCTGACGTCCGCGTCGGAGCGGCTCCGCGAATTCCCGCGAGATCGACGCACGCCCGGGCGCATCAACGTCGCGTTGGGGAGGGCGCACCAGCAGCTCGGTGATCACGAAGCGGCGATCGTCGCGCTGCGCACGGCGGTCGACGGCGTCCGCGCCCGGACGGCGTCGTTCGACCTGGCCGAACCGCTGGAGCTGCTCGCCGAATCGCTGCTGGGGACCGGTGACGCCGACGGCGCCCGGCGATGCCTGCGCGAAGCGCTGGACGTCCTCGACGACGCGCGGAACACCGGTGCGCAGCGCGTTCGCGACCGGCTCGCTGAGATCGAGTGATCCGCCTCCGAGCTAGATCGGGGACGGGGTGAACGGGGAGACCGGCTCCGGGACCGCCGGGAACGCGGGCGGGCTCAGATCGAGCTGGGCGTAGACGGCCTCCCGCAGCCGCGCGACCGCTTCAGCCGGGCGAAGGAAGGCTCGCGCGGCGAGGGATTCGTGGTCCGGCACCGGCAGTGCACCGTCCACTTGGGACATGAGGTTCACCGGACGCAGCCGGGGCACGTGGGTGCCGAGGTGGGCGATCGGCGTGCCCGGCGCCAGCTCCGGCTCGGCGAACGCGCCCAGGAGCAGCGGCTTTCCCAACGCTGCGGCGTACAGGGCGAGTGAGCCGTGATCGGCCACGACGGTGTCCGCGGCCACCAGCGCCGCGCGCCAGCCGCGGTGCGGCGGCACCACCACCAGGCCCGAGCGCCGCGCCCGCCGAGTCCACTGGCCGACCTGCCAGGCGCTGTGCTTGGACCACACGTTCGGATGCAGCACCAGCGCCACCCGGGAGTCCGGCAGCTCGTCCACCAGGCTCGACGCCAGTTCCGGCCACTCGGCGAACAGCGAACCGCCGCCCCAGGTCGAGCTGACCACCACGAGCCGCCGCCCGTCGAGGCCGAACTCCGCGCGGTACTGCTCGCGCATCGGCAAGCTCGCGCGCAGCCGGGCGAAGCACGGGTCGCCGACGACCACGGCGCGTTCGGCGGCGTCCGGGCATGAACTCCGCAGCAGCTCCAGTTGATTCCGGTGCGACAGCGCCAGAACCGAGGGAACCACTCGTCCATCGTGGAGCAATTGCTCGGCTGAGAGCCCGGAGATGTCGTTGGCCACGCCCGAATCCGTCGGGCGGAGCTTGTGGTAGCCCGCGCCGTGCGGGAGCGTCAGCACCGGGACGTCCAGCTCGTGCAGCGCGCCGTTGCTGCTCGGGGAGATCGCCAGGTCGACGTGGTCCTTCGTCGCGTCCCGCCACGGCAGCGACCGCATGCGGGCCGCGTCCAGATGGCCTTGCAGGTCCGCCTCGAACTCCGAACCGGCCGCGACCGCGAAGCGCGTCTCCACGCGGAAATCGTCCGCCAGCACGGCGAAGACGTCGTGCAACCGGTCCAGCGCGGTCAGGGTGCGGACCACTCCGAGCACCCGGCGGCGAACCGGGATCGTGGACCAGCGATCGGCCCGCTCACCCACGGCAGCCCCGCTCCGGGACTCCGGGACTCCGGGACTCCGGGACTCCGGGACTCCGGGACTCCGGGACTCCGGGACTCCGGGACTCCGGGGCGGATTGTCCACGCGCGATCGGGGAATCCGCGTCGGGGGCGGCGTCGTCGGCGGGCATGGCCGCCGATCCTAACCGCCCTGGATCTCCGGCCGGTCCTGCTCCGGATCGCCGCGGTCGATCTCCACCCGGTTCCGCCCCGCCCGTTTCGCCCGGTACAGCGCGATGTCCGCCGCAGCGAACAGGTGGTCCAGCTTCGCCGGGCCACCGGCCACGCCGATGCTCACCGTCGGCGGCTGCCTGGTGCGGCCCAGCACCAGGCGCCAGTCGTGCCGGTCCACGGCCGCGCGGATCCGCTCGGCGACGACCGGACCGGCATGGCGGGAGTCCTCCGCGTCGTCCACCAGCAGCACCACGAACTCGTCCCCGGCCCAGCGGCAGAGCAGGTCGTCGGCGCGGCACTCGCGTCGCAACAAGTGCGCGACCTCCTGCAACGTCGCGTCACCGGCCGCATGGCCTGCAAGGTCGTTGACATCCTTGAACCAGTCGACGTCGAGCAGCACCAACCACGGGATGCGGCCCTGCGACGCCGTGGTCTCCAGCAGGACCGGTGCCTGGCGCTGCAAGCCGAGTCGGTTCACCAGGCCCGTCAGCGGATCCCGCACCGCGGCCTCCTGCGCGGCCGTCGCCATCCGCTGCGCCTGCACCGCGACCCGCCGCTGCTCCAGCGCCTGGCCCAAGCCCTCCTGCAAGGTCTCCACCGCGATGCCGCTCGCGCGCACCGTGCGCCGCAGCGCCGCCGCCTCGCCCACCGCGTCGCCGAGGTGCACGCAGATCGCGGCCAAGTCCAGCGAATACCGCATCATCTGCATCGTGTCGCCGATGCTCTCGGCGTTGTCCAGGGCGCGGCTGGCGAAGGTCCGGGCCCCCTGCAGGTCGCCCTCGTCCCGGCGCACCACGGCGAGCACCCAGTTGGCCACCGCCGTGCAGAACCAGTCCTCGGCCTGCTTGCTCAGCTCCAGGGAACGCCGGGCCAGCCGGTCCGCTTCCGGTAGGCGGCCCAGCCCGGCCAGCGCCCGCGCGCCGCCCGCGAGCGCCACGCGCTGCAGTTGGCCCTTGTCGACGACCAGCAGCGCCTCGTCGAACAGGTCGCGGGCCGTGGTGAACAGCCGCTCCGCCGACTCGGTGTCCCGCGCCACCGAGCGGAAGATCAGCGCGCTGGCCTGGCGGACCAGGCAGTGCGCCAGCGTCTCCGGGTCACCGTCCTTGCGCGCCACCTGCACGGCGAGCGTCATCAGCTCCAGCGCGGAGGCGCGGTGCCCGATCGTCTCCAGCAAATTGCCGAGGATGCTGATGGTCTGGGCAGCCGACTTGCCCGCGGGCTGGTCCGAATCCAGCTCCGTCCAGCCCTCCGCGGCCAGTTCGAGCGCCTGCGGGATCCGGTTGAGCCGCCAGGACAACCACGCCCGGTGCACCAGCACCGTCGCCCGGTTCCACTGCTCGTCCACCCGGTTCACCCCGGTGGCGATGAGCTCGTCGAAGGCCACGTCGGCCTCGTGCAGCCGACCGGAGTCCAGCAGCAGCCGCACACGACGATCCTGCGCGGGGATGTGCCCCGACATCAACGAATCATCCTGTCGCACGGCGTCTCCGAGATCGTGTCCCTCGTGCCCCGTTCCCCGCGTCCTGCTACAGGCTACCGGGGCTCGCCGCGCCGGTACTTGTCGTGATGGACCACGTCCTCCAGCGGGGCCCGCCGCCGCCAGCCGTGTCGTTCCAGGTCAGGGGTTTCCGCGAGGGCGTGCACGGGGCCCACGCAGAGCCACGCGACGGGCCGCACACCGCTGGGAATGTCCAGCAGGCGGCGCAGGAAATCCTCCCGGTAGAAGCTCACCCAGCCCACGCCGAGCCCTTCGGCGGTCGCGGCCAGCCACAGGTTCTGGATGGCCAGGCACACCGAGTACAGGCCCGCGTCGGCGATCGCGTGCCTGCCCAGCACGGCGGGGGAGCCGCGGTCCGGGTCGTAGGTGACGGCGATGCCGAGGCCGGATTCGACGATGCCCTCGACTTTGATCTTCGAGAAGGTGTCGGCGCGCTCGCCGCTGAGCTCGGCGGCGAACACGCTGCGCTCGGCGAGCACGTGTTCGCGAAAGGCGCGGCGGGTGGACTCGTCGCGGACCAGCACGAAGTCCCACGGCTGGCTCAGGCCCACGCTGGGCGCGCTGTGGGCGGCGGTCAGCACCCGACGCAGCACGTCGGCGGGAATCTCGCCGCCGGTGAACTCGGAACGGACGTCGCGGCGGCGCGCCAGCACGTCGTAGAGGTCGGCCGCGGGCATCGGGTCGGTGGATCGAGCGGTGGTCATTGGCTCGATCCTGCCGTGCCCCGGGACTCGGGCGTGATGGTGGGGAGCACATCGGGGCGTGCCGTGACCCGCTGTGCACGAGGCGGCACCTGCCGGGAGGCTCCTCCCGGCAGGTGCCGCGCTTCAGCGCTTGGCCGGGCTCGGGTAGGGGAGCAGGGCCATCTCGCGCGCGTTCTTGATCGCGTTCGCGACTTCGCGCTGCTCCTGCATGGTCAGCCCGGTCACCCGGCGCGATCGGATCTTGCCGCGGTCGGAGAGGAACTTGCGCAGCAGTGCCGCGTCCTTCCAGTCCACCTCGACGACACCCTCCTTGCGCAGCAGGTTCTGCTTGCGGCGGGGCGGTCTGCGGTCGTTGGTCGCCACGGTGATCACCAGCTCGACTTGGTCACGCCGGGCAGCTCGCCGTGGTGCGCGAGCTGGCGCAGGCGCACCCGGGAGAGCCCGAACTTGCGGAAGTAGCCGCGCGGCCTGCCGTCCACGGCGTCGCGGTTGCGGACGCGGGTCGCGCTGGCGTCGCGCGGCTGGCGGGACAGCTCGGCCACAGCGGCGTCGCGCTGCTCGGCGGAGCTGCCCGGCGCGGAGATGATCCGCTTGAGCTCCGCGCGCCGTTGGGCGTGCCGGGCCACGATCACCTTGCGCTGCTCGTTGCGGGCGATCTTGGACTTCTTGGCCACCTGGCCTCCTTCGGGGTAGTCGGGCGCGCTCAGCGCTCCTCGCGGAACTCCACGTGCCTGCCGAGAACCGGGTCGAACTTGCGCAGGCGCAGGCGGTCCGGGTTGTTGCGGCGGTTCTTCCTGGTCACGTACGTGAATCCGGTGCCGGCGGTGGAGCGCATCTTGATCACCGGGCGGATGTCGTTGCTCGCCATCAGACGCGCTCCCCACGTGCGCGCATCTCGCCGACGACGGACTCGATGCCGCGCTTGTCGATGGTCTTGATGCCCTTCGCCGACACCCGCAGGCGGATCCAGCGGTTCTCCGACGGCAGCCAGTACCGGCGTTGCTGCACGTTGGGCAGCCAGCGGCGGCTGGTGCGCACGTGCGAGTGCGACACCTGCTTCCCGTAGCCGGGTTCCCTCCCGGTCACTTGGCAGCGGATGGACACCTGAGCCTCCTGGTAACGACAGTCGTTTTCATTAAGAGTACCGTGTCGGCACAGCAGATGAAAACCGTTCCCGATTGGGGCTGCAGGTGGGCAACAGAACCGAACCGTCCCGGACCGCCCGAGTGCCGCTGATCGTGGTGGCCGGGCTCCACGAAGAACACGTCGCGGCGACCGCGGAATCCGCCCGCGCCACCGACCCGCAGGGCACCGCCGTCGTCCACCACGACCTGCGCGAAGTCACCGGCGGAGTCGTCCGCCGCCACCTCCGGCAAGGCGACTCCGAGCAGCTCACCGTGCTCGAACTGGCCCACGGCTGCGTCTCCTGCACGCTGCGCGAGGACTTCCTGCCGCTGCTGCGCAGGCTCGCCGCCGCCCCCGACGTGCGGCGCATCGTCGTGCGCCTCGACCCGTCCTTGGAACCGGAGGCGATCTGCTGGGCCATCGAGCACGTCGTCGTCGACTCCGCGCCCGTGGCCGAGGACGTCGAAGTCCAGGCCGTCATCACCGCCGTCGACCTGCCGAGCTGGCTCACCGACGCGGGCGGCGACGAGCCGCTCTACGAGCGCGGCCTCGCCGGCAGCCCCGATGACGAGCGCACCGTCGCCCAGGTCGGCGTTGGGCAGGCCGAGTTCGCCGACGCCGTCGTGCTCGCGGGCGACGCCGACCGCTGGCAGGCCGCGCGCACCGAAGCCGTGCTGCACCGGCTCACCCCGGCCGCGCCGTTCGCCGCGCTCGCCGGGCTCGACCTGCCTGCGCTGCTGCGGCGCCTCCCGGACAATGCCCGGCGCGGCCAGGTCGACGGCGCGCACGGGCCGTTGCTGCGCGGGCAACCCCCGCTCGACGACGAGGCCGGGGTCTCCGTCGTGGTCTTCGAGCAGCGCCGCCCGTTCCACCCCGAGCGCCTGCACGACTCGCTGGACGTGCTGCTCGACGGAGTCGTGCGCACCCGCGGACGCGCCTGGGTCGCCAGCCAGCCGGACATCGCGCTGTGGCTCGAATCCGCGGGCGGCGGTCTGCGGGTCGGGCACGCCGGGCCGTGGCTGGTGACCCAGAGCCCCGAGCAGTGGGCCGAAGTGGACCCGGAACGCCAGGTCAAGGCCTCGCTGAACTGGGACGACTACTACGGCGACCGGCTGCAGGAGCTCGTGATCATCGCGCACGAGGCGAAGCCCGGCGACATCCGCGACGCGCTGCTGGCGGCCCTGCTCACCGACGAGGAGCTGGCGCTCGGCGAGGCCGCATGGCGCGAGTTCCCGGACCCGTTCGGGGAGTGGCACGAGGACCCGTGCGCCGAAGACGAACCGGAACAGGCACCCGCGTCGCGCGAACGGGGCGGCGACCGGTGAGAACCCGCACGGCGGGCATGAGCAGGCGGTACCGCGGGGTAGCCCCGGCACCCGAGCCCGCTCGGGCGTCGAGCAAGAACGTCCCAGCACGAGGAGGAGACACGTGAAACCGAACATCCACCCCGAATACGGGCCGGTCGTGTTCCAGGACCGCTCCACCGGAGCCCGGTTCCTGACCCGCTCGACCGCGACGTCGGAGGACACCGTCACCTGGGAGGACGGTGCGACATACCCGTTGATCGTCGTCGACATCACCGCCGACTCGCACCCGTTCTGGACCGGGAACCAGCGAGTCCTCGACAGCGAAGGCCGCGTCGAGAAGTTCCGCCGCCGCTACGGCAACCGCACCCGCTGAGGAGAGCACCCGCATGGCCGTTCCGAAACGCAAGACGTCCCGCAGCAACACCCGGCACCGGCGCTCGCAGTGGAAGGCGACCGCGCCCGAACTGGTGCCGATCGTCGTCGACGGCGAGCGCAAGCTCGTCCCGCGCAACCTGATCCGCTACTTCCAGCAGCGGTGAAGGGCGCTTGCGCAGGGGCGAGGTAGCGGGGCCCGGTGGTCTTCTCGCCGCGGGATCGCGAGAAGACCACCGGGACGTCGTCGCTGACGGCCGGGCGCCGAAAGCGCTGGTGCGGCTGGGAGTCGAGTCACATCCGGCCGGGGCCGGGGCGTGCGAAGGCCCGTTCTCAGGTCCTTCTCAGGGCTTCGCGCAACACTGTCCGCATGCGCATCCTCGTCGTCGATGACGACCGGGCCGTGCGCGAGTCGCTGCGTCGCTCGTTGCAGTTCAACGGCTACCAGGTGGAACTCGCCGCGGACGGTCAACAGGCCCTGGACTGGCTGGCCGACCAGCGGCCGGACGCGATGGTCCTGGACGTGATGATGCCGCGCCTGGACGGCCTGGAGGTGGCGCGAAGGTTGCGCAGCACCGGCGACGATCTGCCGATCCTGGTGCTCACCGCCCGCGACGCCGTCTCCGACCGGGTCGCCGGACTCGACGCGGGCGCCGATGATTACCTGCCGAAGCCCTTCGCGCTGGAAGAGCTGCTGGCCCGGCTGCGCGCCCTGCTGCGCCGCGCCTCCCCGGCCGAGGACGACGGCTACGACAGCCCGCCCGCGCTGCACTTCGCCGACCTCGACCTCGACCCCGGCACCCGCGAAGTGCGCCGCGGCGACCGCCCCATCAGCCTCACCCGCACCGAGTTCGCGCTGCTGGAACTGCTGATAGCGCACCCCAAGCAGGTCCTCACCCGCAGCCGGCTGCTGGAGGACGTGTGGGGCTACGACTTCCCGACCTCGGGCAACGCCCTGGAGGTCTACGTCGGGTACTTGCGCCGCAAGACCGAGGCCGAAGGTGAACCGCGCCTGATCCACACCGTGCGCGGCGTCGGCTACGTGCTCCGCGAGACCCCGCCGTGATCGAATCCGCCCCACCGCCGCCCGAAGCGACCGCCGGCCGCGACCGGTTGCAGCGCATCTCGCTGCGCAACCGGGTCACGCTGCTGGCGGCGATATGCGTGGCCGGAGCCGTGGCGCTGGTGTCGCTCGGCGCGTTCTTCACCGTGCGCGACAGCCTCTACGAGCAGCTCGACGACAGCCTGCTGCGCCGTGCCGTCGAAGCCGAAGCGGGGCCGCTGATCAGCGCTCCCGCCGGGTTGCAGGGCGTCCCGGTGGCGTTCTACACGGCGGCGAACCTGCAGATCAGCGTGCTCTACCCGAACGGCGCGGAGCTGGCGCCGGGCAAGCGGCCTCCCTCCGGGGCGCTGGAACTGGCCGTGGCGCAGGGGAAGCTGCCGAAGTCCATCCGCACCGACGACGCCACCAACAGCCGCATCGTGGCGGTGCCTGCGGACAACGGGGCGCTGGTCATGGCGCAGTCGCTCGCCCCGACGAAGGCCACGCTGGCACAGCTGAGCCTGGTGCTGGTCGTGATCGGCGGAGCGGGGATCCTGCTCGCCGCCGCCGCGGGCACCGCCGTGGCCAGCGCCGGGCTGCGCCCCGTGCAGCGGCTCACCGCGGCCACCGAACGCGTCGCGCTGACCGGGGACCTGCGGCCCATCCCCGTGTCCGGGGACGACGAGCTCGCCAGGCTCACCACCTCGTTCAACGACATGCTCGGCGCGCTCGCCGAATCCCAGGAGCGGCAGCGAAGACTCGTCGCCGACGCCGGGCACGAGCTGCGCACGCCGCTGACCTCGTTGCGCACCAACCTGGAACTGCTGATGGCCGCCGCGCAACCGGGGGCGCCCGCGCTGTCCGAGCAGGACCGCGAGGAGATGTTCGAGGACGTGCGCGGCCAGATCACCGAGCTCTCCGCGCTCGTCGGAGACCTGGTCGAACTGGCCAGGGAGGACGCCCCGCAGGCCGTGCACGAACCGGTCGAACTCGTCGACGTGGTCGAACGCGCGCTGAACCGGGCGCGCAGGCGCGCGGGCCCCGTCGAGTTCGACGTGCGGCTGCAGCCGTGGTCGATGATGGGCGACGCCACGGCGCTGGAACGCGCGGTGCTGAACCTGCTGGACAACGCGGCGAAGTGGAGTCGCGACGGCGGGACCGTGCGGGTCGGCATGCACGCCGACGGCGCTGGTTCGGTGGTGCTGGAGGTCGCCGACAGTGGGCCGGGCATCGCCGAGGCGGATCGGCCGCACGTGTTCGAGCGGTTCTACCGGTCGTCGCTGGCGCGCACGCTGCCGGGCTCGGGGCTGGGGCTCTCGATCGTCAAGCAGGTGGCGGAGCGGCACGGCGGCAGCGTGTGGGCCGGTGCCGCGCCGGAGGGCGGCGCGCTGCTGCGCATGATCCTGCCGGGGCACCTGGCGTGATCCGCGCCCGCGGCCCCGCCCGGCGGGCGGGGTTCGACCCGGTCGCGGGCGCGGTCTGCTCCGGCTGGCGGTGGGTCACGGTTGATCGGCCGCGCCGGTGGTGACCTGTTTCGCGGGCGTTGGTGCCTGCGTGTGATCCTCGTACCGTTCGGAAGGGTTCATTCGGAGCAATCTGCCCGAAAATCCAACAGCATCGAACACATTTGGTGATCATTGTCGGTGGTTACCCCGATTTTCCCGGTGAGTCGTTGCGGGTAGTGTTGGTTCATGTTGACTTGACTCGTCAAGTCAGCAGCATCCTCACGAACAGGACGCGCACCGACGCAGTGCCCGCCCGAGGACGAGCGGTCCGGGCCGGCTGGATGGGACGGGTGGAGTGCTCGCACGCCAACGCCAGGAAGTGATCCTCGACGAGGTGCGGCGCACCGGCGCCGTGCAGGTCAGCGAGCTCGTGCTGCGCCTGGGCGTTTCCGACATGACCATCCGGCGCGACCTCGACGCGCTCGCCCGCCAAGGACTCGTCGAGAAGGTCTACGGCGGCGCCACCACCACCCTCGGCCGCAGCACCGACGAGCCCGGCTTCGAAGCGAAATCCGTGCGCCAGCTCGCCGAGAAGGAAGCCATCGCCCGCGCCGCGGCGGGCCTCGTGCGGCCCGGCACGGCCATCGGCCTGTCCGCCGGGACCACCACCTGGACCCTCGCCCGGCACCTCGACGACATCCCCGACCTGACGGTCGTGACGAACTCGGTCCGCGTCGCCGACGTGCTCCAGCAGCGCGGTCGCACCGACCGGACCGTGGTGCTCACCGGCGGCGTCCGCACCCCGTCGGACGCCCTGGTCGGCCCGGTCGCCGTGCAATCGCTGCGAGCCCTGCACCTGGACCTGGTGTTCCTCGGCGTGCACGGCATGGCGCCGCGCGCCGGGTTCACCACGCCGAACCTCAACGAGAGCGAAACGAACCGCGCACTGGCCGAAGCGGCCAGCAGGCTCGTGGTGGTCGCCGACCACGCGAAGTGGTCCACGGTCGGCATCTCCACCATCGTCGACTTCGCCGAAGTGGACGTCCTGATCAGCGACGACGGCCTGCCCGCCGACGCCAGGCAGCTGCTCGCCGAGCAGGTGCACGAGCTCGTGATCGCCGAATCGGTGCTCACCGCGGAGTCCGCACCAGACAAGCCCGGCCCGGAACAGGCCGGCAGCGATCAGGAGGCCGCGCGGTGAAGCGCACCGTCCGGGAACTGGCAGACGGCAGGCAGATCCTCTACTACGACACCGATCCGGCGCGCGTGCGCGAAGCCGTGGACGCCCGCGACCTCCCGCCGCGGCCACCGGTCTCCGAGATGCGGCGGGATCCGCTGACCGGGGAGTGGGTCGCGATGGCCGCCCACCGCCAGACCCGCACCTACAAGCCCCCGGCCGACCAGTGCCCGCTGTGCCCGAGCACGCCCGGCAGGCTCACCGAGATTCCCGAGGCCGACTACGAAGTCGCGGTGTTCGAGAACCAGTTCCCGTCCTTCGCCGCCGCCGAACCCGATCCGTCCGCAGTGGACGGGATGCCGATGGTGCCGACCGGGCGGGCGCGCGGGCGCTGCGAGGTCGTGTGCTTCACCTCCGACCACAACACCTCGTTCGGCCAGCTCACCCCCGCTCAGGTGCGGACCGTCGTGGAGGCGTGGGCCGACCGCACCGCCGAGCTCGCCGCTACGCCCGGTGTGGAGCAGGTCTTCTGCTTCGAGAACCGGGGCGAAGAGATCGGCGTGACGCTGCACCACCCGCACGGGCAGATCTACGGGTACCCGTTCGTCACGCCCAAGACGGAGCGGATGCTGCGGGCCGCCGAGGACTACCGGGCGCAGCACGGCAGGCCGGTGCTCGGCGACGTGCTCGCGGCCGAGCGCGCCTCCGGCCGCCGCGTGATCGTGGAATCCGAGCACTGGACCGCGTACGTGCCCGCCGCCGCCCGCTGGCCCGTCGAAGTGCACGTCGTGCCGCACCGCCAGGTGCCCGACCTCGTCGCGCTCACCGACGCGGAACGCGACGACTTCGCCACCACCTACCTGGAAGTGCTGCGGCGCCTCGACGGCCTCTACGACCGCCCGCTGCCCTACATCGCGGCGTGGCACCAGGCCCCGGTCCGCACCGGCCGGGACCTGTCCTGGCTGCACCTGGAGCTGTTCTCGGTACTGCGCTCCGCGGACAAGCTGAAGTACCTCGCCGGGTCGGAATCCGGCATGGGCGTGTGGATCAACGACGTCACGCCGGAGCAGGTGGCTGATCGGCTCCGCGCGGTGTGAACCGGCCGGGCCCCCGGGAGCGCGCGCTACGCGTAGTGAACGACGGCTGAGGCCGAGCTCTCGTCCGGGGGATGTTCCGCGGGGGCGCTGTCGATATTTCGTCGGCCACTCCACAGGCGGGTCTCAGGCGGTTCTCAGCTGAATGCCCCAAAGTGGGGAACATGAACGACGAGCCCCAGCGCGGCTCGGGCGAATCGTCCGAGGACCCGCGGCAGCAGGCAGACAACAGCGGAACGGCGCACCTTCCGCAGGCGACCGGCGACACGCCGCCTGCCGGGGCGTTCGACGGATCCGCCACCACCCAGCAGGCCCACCCGTACGCCGACCCGGCGTACGGGCAACCGGCCCAGCAGCCCGGTGGCCACGCCGCGACGCAGCAGCAACCCGGCCCCTACGGGTACGAGCAGCAAGGAATCGGCGGCACCCCCGGCGGGCAGTACCCGCACATGGGCGCCCCGCACCAGCACGGCTGGTACCAGCAGCCGATGGGCGCGGTGCCGGTGCAGGAGAACCGCGCGGGCAAGCGCAACGGCCTCGTCGCCACCGCCCTGGTCGGGGCGCTGGCGGTCGGCCTCATCGGCGGTGGCGTCGGCGGATTCGTCGGCTACCGGCTCGGTTCCTCCGGCTCCGAATCGCAGGCCACGAGCCTCGAGCAGCAGCCGCCCGCGCGCAGCGCCAGCGTCGCCCCGGAAGGGTCGGTGCAGGGCGTGGCGCAGAAGGTGCTGCCGAGCGTGGTGCAGCTGCAGATGCAGAGCGCGCAGGGATCCGGCGAGGGCTCCGGCATCGTGCTCAGCCAGGACGGCTACATCCTCACCAACGCCCACGTCGCCGAAGGCGCCGGTCAGGGCAAGCTCACCGCGATGTTCAACGACAACCGGTCCGCCTCGGTCCGGGTCATCGGCTCCGACCCCAGGTCCGACCTCGCCGTGGTCAAGGCCGACATCACCGGCTTGACGCCCGCGGAACTGGGGCGTTCGGACGATCTGCCGGTCGGCTCGCCGGTCGTGGCGATCGGGTCGCCGTTCGGCCTCTCCGGCACGGTCACCAGCGGCATCGTCAGCGCGAAGGACCGGCCGGTGCGAGCGGGCGGCCAGAGCGGTGACCAGGAGAGCGTGCTCAACGCGTTGCAGACCGACGCCGCGATCAACCCCGGCAACTCGGGCGGCCCGCTGGTCGACATGGACGGGCGGGTCGTGGGCATCAACTCGGCCATCTACAGCCCCGGTTCCGGGCAGGAGCAGGGCGGTTCGGTCGGCCTCGGCTTCGCCATCCCGATCGACCAGGCGCAGCGCACCGCGAAGGAGCTCAAGGACACCGGCTCCGCCACCCAGACCACGCTGGGCGTGCGCATCAGGAGCGCTGAAGGGGGCGGCGCGGTCGTGGCCGACGTCGTGCCGAACGGTCCGGCGCAGCAGGCCGGCATGCAGAACGGCGAGCGGATCACCAAGTTCGACGGCCGGTTCATCGAGGACGCCGACGCGCTCGTGGCGACCGTGCGTTCGCACCAGCCGGGGCAGAAGGTCCAGGTGACCTTGACCGGCGCGAACGGTGGCCCGGAGCGGACGATCGACGTCGTGCTAGCCGGCCAGAAGGGCTGATCGACCACCCGGCTGCTCCGGCGGCCATCCGAACGGCCCGTCGGGCCGCGGTGACAAGGAGAACGCGACAGATGTCCGAACGCAACGGTCATGTCATTCCGCACCGGCCCCACCAGGACCGAGCTCGGCTGGTCGAGCCCGGCGGGTCACTGGATCTCCCCCCGGAGCTGCTTGCCACTACGGTGAACGGCATGGAACGCAGCGCGCAGCGGCTGGGACGCGCCCTGGTGGTCGTGGTGGACGACCGGGCCGCGCAGGGCGAGCAGGAGGACAGCATCGGTCCGCTGGTGACCGAACTGCTGGAGGAAGCCGGATTCATCGTGGACGGAACCGTCGCGGTGGCCGGGGAGACGGTGGACATCCGCAACGCGCTGAACACCGCGGTGATCGGCGGCGTGGACGTGGTCATCACGGTCGGCGGCACGGGCGTCTCGCCTCGGGACGTCACGCCGGACGCCACATCCGGTGTGCTGGACATGCCGGTGCCCGGCATCGCCGAGGCGTTGCGGGCGTCCGGGCTGGCCGCGGGCGCGGTCGACGCTGGCGTCTCGCGCGGGCTCGCCGGGGTGTCCGGCAGCACGCTGGTGGTCAACCTGGCCGGTTCGCGGGCCGCGGTCCGCGATGGGATGGCGACGTTGTCGCCGCTGGTCACGCACGTGATCGAGCAGTTGTCGGGGCTCGAACAGGCCTGATCCCCACATCGACAGGACGGTGGCGGTGCCCTGCGGGTGCCGCCACCGTCGTCGTTTCCCGGGTCAGGCCGAGGGCGGCGTGCCGGGGCCGTCGGTGTCCGGCTTGCGCGGCGTCTCACCGGGCTGCGCCGTGCCGGAGGAGCCGGGGTCCGCGGAGCCGGTGCCGGGCGAACCAGTGCCGGGCGAACCAGTGCTGGGTGAACCCGTGCTGGGCGAACCCGTGCCGGAGGAGCCGGTGCCCGGCTGCGCGGTGCCGCCGGAGCCGTCCGCGGTGTCGCCGGAGGCGCCCTGGTCGCGCTTGAGCACGCCTTCGACCTTGCTGCTCACGTTCTCGATCTGGTCGTGGTACTTGCCGCCGGTGGCCTTGTCCAGCTTCGACTTGGCGGCGTCCAGCCCCTTCGTGGCGTTCGGACCCGCTTTCTCGGCGAGTTCGCCCGCCTTGTCCTTGGCCTGGTTGGCCAGGTCCTTCGCCTTGTCCATGAAGCTCATCCGCTGCCTCCAGGTGGCTTTGCCGCTGTCGGCGGCCGGGACGCCGCGGTGCCGAACGCGGCCCGAAGCCGTGGGCGTCAGCGCGTCCCGGCCGCCACCGGGAAATCCCCGGGTGCGGAATCCATGGTGGCACCACGATCTTGACGGAGGAAGCGAGCCATGGCGTCCGTCGTCCGCTCTTCCCCGAGATGGGGGACGATGGTGGGGTGACGGAAACCGAACGGCAGCGCAGGCGCCGCCTCGCAGAGATCTTCGGCGAGGTGCTCCCGCAGACCACGTCCGACGAACGATCCGAGGGGCCGGACCGGCGAGAGGGTGATCAGCGGGAGACCGACCGCTGGTACCGGGAGAACCGGCCACCGCACCACGGCGGCTGACTCCCCTGGACGGTGGCTCAGTTCTTGCTGGCGTCGCCGTTCGCGGACTTCGCGGCCACCGAGGCGGTGGCCGTGGTGTCGTCCACCTCGGACAGGCCCTTCACCATGGGCAGGCCCTGCTCGCGGCGCAGCAGGTCGCGGATCTCCAGCAGCAGCTCCACGTCGGTCGGTTCCGACTGGCCTTCTTCCTTGCCCTTCTTGCGGCGCTCCTGGATCTTCTGCATCGGCATGACGAACAGGAAGTACACCACCGCGGCGGTGATCAGGAACGTGATGATCGCGTTGATCACCACGGCGAAGTCGATGATCGAAGCGTCGTTGCCTGCGCGGATCTGGAACGACAGCCCGGTCACGTTCGAACCGCCGGTCGCGGCGATCACGGGCTTGATGACGCTGGTCGTGACCGCGGTGACCAGGGCGGTGAACGCGCTGCCGACGACGACCGCGACCGCGAGGTCGATCACGTTGCCTCGCATCAAGAAGTCCTTGAAGCCCTTGAGCACGGAATACTCCTTCATTCGTCTGAAAAGTGCCCGAGACCGTCCCGAGCGGTGAAACCGTGGAAGCCGATCCGGAGGCATCCCTGCGGCTGCTCAGCGGAGGGTAACGGTCACCGAATGGATCAATGACGCTCCGGCCACTGCTGGCGCCCGCTGCTCCGGAATGCCGACCAGGACGAGTCGTCCCTGGTCCGAACCGCTGCCAGTGGTGCGCACGGCGAGCACCGGCACTCGCTCGGCCAACACCGATCCGTCGGCGGAACGCTCTGGATTTGTGACCAGGTCCACTCGAACGCCGGGATGCAGCAGGTCCGCCACGCCCGAGTCGGCGAGCCGGACGGGCACCGCGACCTGGCCGGGATCCGGCGCCACGCCCGCAGGGGCCGTCCCGGCGGGCTCGGTCGTGCCCGGTTCGGCTCCGGCGAGCCGGACGTCGGCCCGCGGCTCACCTGATCGGCCGGCGGGCAGCACGGCGAGCGCGCCGGCCAGCACGAACAGCGCGGTCGCCGCGATGCGGCGCGCGAGCAGCGCGCGGGTCCCCCGCGGTCGCGGTGGTCCGGGCAGCAGCGCGCCGATCCGCTCCCGCAGGTTCGGCGCGAGCGAGCGGTCCTTCTCGCGCCCGGCTCGGATGCGGGCTCGTGGCGCTTGGATTCGCTGCGCGGAATCGGGGGATCCCGGTGGTCTCTCGCGCCACGCGAATTCGGCGCGTTCCGCGCGGTGCGAATCGGTGGAACCGAATGAATCGGTCGTTCGCGTGGTTTCTTCCGGAAGTCCGCTCTCGAATCCGCAGCGCCTGGTTTCGTGCCGCCCGCCCATGGTTCCTCCCCGTCGTCGACCAGCTGTGATCGACGTTAGGGGAGGTCGCGGGACGTGGACAGGGTCAAGTTCGGAATCTGTGGATGGATCGGCCGCCTGTGGACAACTTCGAATCGGAATCCTGAAATTTGCCACTAGTGCAGAAAAAAATCGCCGACCGCGAGTGCGGTCGGCGATCTCGTGGATCAGGTGGAACGGCTCAGGAAGCCGCCGCGGTGGTCGAGGAGGAACTCGACGACGAACCGGAAGAGGAACTCGACGAGGACGAGGAGGACGAGTCGGAGGACGAGCCGGAGCTCTTCGACTCACCGGACGAGGAGGACCCCGACGACGAGCCCGAACCCGAATTCGAGTTCGACCGGTTGTCGGTGCGGTAGAAGCCGCTGCCCTTGAACACGATGCCCACCGCGTTGAACAGCTTCCGGAGCCGACCGGTGCACTGCGGGCACTCGGTCAACGAGTCCTCACTGAAGGACTGCACCGTCTCGAAACGGTGATCGCATTCAGTGCAGGCGTACTGGTAGGTGGGCACGGCCGTCAACCTCCGGGCGTCATCGTGTTGGCACTCGAATGAACAGAGTGCCAGCACGATGATGCGTCAAATGAGGTGCCCAGCGCAAACACTCTTAGGTCACACCGCGTGCCCGGCGTCCCCGGTGTCGATCGGCACGACGCCGTGACCAGGCGTCATCACCGCGTGCATCCGCACGTCGTGCTCCTCACCGGGCAACGCCGCCACGAACTCCGCATCGCGCACCACCCCGATCAGCCGAGCCGCCGGATCCGCCAGCGGCAACGACCGGTCGTAGTGCCCGGCTCCCCGGCCCAGCCGGACACCGCGGCGATCCACCGCCAGCGCCGGCACCAGGATCGAATCGGCGGCCCCGATCTCGGCCGGCCCCAGCCGCGGCCCGTTCGGCTCCAGCAGGCCGTACCGGGCCGGGTCCAACGAGTCCGCGCCGGTGTACTCGGCCCAGTCCAGCGGCGCGGCACCGACCACGATCGGCAGCAGCACCCGGCACCCGCTCCCGCGCAGCGCGTCGAGCATCGCCGCGGACCCCGGTTCGCCCCGCACCGGCACGTACGCGGCCACCACCCGAGGCGTGCGCCGCTCGGCCCAGCGCAGCACCACCGAACGAAGCGAATCCGCTTCCGCTGATCGTGTGGTTTCGCTGATGCTCCGTCTGCGTTCGGCCAGGGTGCGCCGCCAATCGGACTTGGTTTCCCGTAGTTCTCCCAGCGAGGTCACAGCTCCACCATAGGTGCGCCCGATAGGCTCCCGAGCCATGAACACCGCTGCCAGCAACCCCGCGAACGCTGCGTTCCGCACTGCCATCGTGCCCGCAGCGGGCCTGGGCACCCGGTTCCTGCCGACCACCAAGGCCGTGCCCAAGGAATTGCTGCCCGTCGTCGACACTCCGGGGATCCAACTGGTGGCGACCGAAGCCGCCGAAGCGGGCGCCGAGCGCCTCGTGATCGTGACCTCCCCGGACAAGAAGGCCGTCACCGACTACTTCCAGCCCGCCCCCGAACTGGAGCGGACGCTGCGCGAACGCGGCAAGGACGCCCTGCTCGACAAGGTCCGCCGCGCCCCCGAACTGATCAAGGCGGAGACGGCCTTGCAGCACGAGGCCCTCGGCCTCGGCCACGCCGTCAGCTGCGCGGAGGACAACCTGGACGCCGCCGACGACGCCGTCGCGGTGCTGCTGCCCGACGACCTCGTGCTGCCCAACGGAGTGCTGTCCAAGATGGCCGAGACCCGCGCCCGCTACGGCGGCAGCGTGCTCTGCGCCTTCGACGTGCCCCGCGAGCAGGTCTCCTCGTACGGCGTCTTCGACGTCGCCGAGACCGACGAGGACGACGTCAAGCAGGTCCGCGGCATGGTGGAGAAACCCGCTCCGGAGGACGCGCCGTCCAGCTTCGCCGCCGCCGGGCGCTACCTGCTCGATCGGGCGGTGTTCGACGCGCTCAAGCGCATCGAACCCGGTGCCGGAGGTGAGCTACAACTCACCGATGCCGTAGCGTTGCTGATCTCGGAGGGGCATCCGGTGCACGTCGTGGTGCACCGAGGGGCGCGACACGACTTGGGAAATCCTGGCGGTTTCCTCAAAGCTGCGGTGGACTTCGCGCTGGACGATCCCGAGTACGGGCCGGATCTGCGGAACTGGCTCGGTGCAAGGCTGAACAGGAGCTGACGCCCAGGCGGCCTCGGCTCCACCCGGAAGAGGTCGAGTGCCATGAGGTCAGTGGACGAGCAGCTCGCGCGTGTTCTCACCGCCGCGGTGCGGCCCGCGCCGGTACGGGTGGCGATCTCCGAAGCGCAGGGATTGCTGTGCGCCGAGGAGATCGTGGCGGGGCAGGCACTTCCCGGTTTCGACCAGGCGGCGGTGGACGGCTACGCGGTGCGCAGCGTCGACGTGCGCAACGACGCGGGCGAGGGCTCGGTGCTGCCGGTGGTCGGCGAGATCACCTCCGGCTCCCGGCAGGCCCGGCGGCTGCAACCCGGCCAGGCCGTGCGGGTGACGGCCGGGGCGCCGTTGCCGACGCTGGCCGACGCGGTGGTGCCGCTGGACCACACCGACGAGCACCCCGCGAAGGTCACCGTCCGGCAAGGCGTGCCCTCCGCCGCGTTCGTGCGCAGGGCCGGGGAGGACGTGCAGACCGGTGACCTCGCGGTCCGCCGCGGCTCGGCGATCGGCTCCGCCCAGGTCGGGCTGCTCGCGGCCGTCGGCAGGGACAAGGTGCTGGTGCATCCGCGACCGCGCGTCTCGGTGCTCTCGCTGGGCGACGAGCTGGTCGACGTGGACCGGACTCCCGGCCAGGGGCAGGTCTACGACGTCAACTCCTACGCGCTGGCCGCCGCGGCTCGCGACGCGGGCGCCGAGGTCACCCGCGTCGGCATCGTCAGCACCGACCCGAAGCGGCTGCGCGAAGTCGTCGAGGGCCGGTTGCTGCTCTCCGAGATCGTGGTGATCGCCGGTGGTGTCGGCGGCGCGCTCGGCAGCGAGGTCAGCGCGGCGCTGGGCGACCTCGGGGAGCTCGACGACACGCGGGTCGCGATGCAGCCCGGTTCCATGCAGGCATTCGGCAGGCTCGGCCCGGACGAGGTGCCGACGTTCCTGCTGCCCGGCAACGCCGTGAGCTCGCTGGTCGTCTTCGAAGTCCTGGTGCGGCCGTTGATCCGCTCCGCGCTGGGCCGCGGCAATCCGCACCGCCGCACCGTCTCGGCGAACCTGCTGTCCCCGGTGACCTCGGCTCCCGGGCGCCGCGGATTCCTCCGCGGGCAGCTGCTGCGCGACCCGGAGACCGACGCCTACATGGTGCAGCCGCTGGGCACTTCCGGATCGCACCTGCTCGCGTCGCTGGCGGAGGCGAACTGCCTGATCTTGGTCGACGAGGACGTCACCGAAGTCGGAACCGGAGAGGACGTCCGGGTCCGGTTCCTGTCCCAGCGCGCGTGACCCGAGCCATGTCCGAGGACGCCGAAGCGCTGTTCCCCTCCCGCCACCCGGGCTGGCCCGCGCGTCCGGGGCCGCTGCTGGTGCCCGCGGGTGCCGTCGAGCTGCGACCGCCCCGGCTGCTGGACGCGTCGGCGTGGAGCGGGCTGCGCCTGCGCGACCGGGCCTACCTGCAGCGCTGGGAACCGACGACGATCGGGGACTGGCGGGACCGCAACGCGCTGCTGGCCTGGCCCGCGCAGTGGAGCGCGCTGCGGGGCCTGGCGCGCCGCGGCCAGGCGCTGCCGTTCGCGATCACGGTCGACGGCCGGTTCGCGGGGCAGCTCACCGTCGGCAACGTCGTGCGCGGAGCGCTGCGCTCGGCCTGGGTCGGCTACTGGGTCTCCGAGGGGCACTCCCGCGGCGGGGTCGCCACGGCCGCCGTGGCCCTGGCCGTGGACCACTGCTTCGGCCCCGCCGGTCTGCACCGGCTGGAAGCCACGGTGCGGCCGGAGAACGCGCCGAGCCTGCGCGTGCTGGAGAAGGCCGGGTTCCGCCGCGAGGGGCTCTTCGAGCGCTACCTCGACGTCGAGGGTGCTTGGCGCGACCACTACGTCTTCGGACTCACCGCCGAGGACAACCCGTCGGGCGCGGCGGCGGCGCTGGTGCGCAGCGGACGGGCTCGGTACGCCTGAGTTCCGGCCTCCGGGCCACCGAGACCTTCATCACCGAGCCGAGGCGCCCCGTCGCTCGACCGAGTGCATTTTCCCTGCTCCCAGGCGTGCGGATGCCGACACGCCGGGGCTTCGCTTCCCGTCCTGCGTTTCGCGCGTGCGGTTTTCTGCCTCCGGGACGAAACGAAATCCGGTCGGCGTGGCTCAGAGACAGATGTGACAGGAGTGGCTAGCGTGGCGGTCGCAGCAGTGTGCGGCAGGCAGCCAGGGGGAGGTGGCGAGGCGTGCCCAGTTCTTTGATCTTCGCGGCGCTTGCGGCGGCATGGTTGGTCGTGCTTGTTCCGATGTTCGCCCGTCGCCGGCAGGAAGTGTCCAAAACGACGGATTCGGCACTGGCGGCGCGAGTGGTGCGCAGGGGCAGTGATCGGTCCGCGACCGGCGTGGGAACGGATAGGGCGCAGGAGGCGCACGGCATGGCCGACACCGACCGGCACGAGGACGTCGACCCCGACGAGCTCGAGGACTTCGACGAGGCCGACGAAGCGGACGACGGTCAGGCGCGCCGGGTCCACAGCGACGACGTCCGCGCCGGACGCCGGTACCGGCCCGGTCGTGGCGGGTTCGACCCCGAGGCCGCGGCGCTCGCCGCTCGGACCAAGTACGCGCGCAGGCAGCGGATCACGATCGCGATGGTGGTCACCGCGATCACCACCGCGCTGATCGCGGCGCTCGCCTGGACCCCGATGTGGACGCTGCACGTCCTCGTCGACCTCGCCATCATCGGCTACCTGACCTACCTGCGCCGCCAGGTCCGCATCGAGCAGGAGATCCGGGAGCGGCGGCTCGCGCGGATGTCCGCGGCTCGCGAGGACGAGGACGACGACGACCTGGAATACGGCGAACCCGCGCTCGACGAGTACGACGAGCGGGACGAGCCGCGCGGTCCGGCGCCGCGCAACACCGGCGCCGTCGTCGTCGAGATCGACGACGAGGACCCGATGTTCGACGAACTCGACGAGCGGACCTGGCAGCCTTACCGCCGTGCGGTGGGCGAATAGGTCCCACGCTCCCCAGCGGAGGGGGTGTGCGAAGTGCTGTTGGGGCCCTGCTAAGCTACAACAGCACTAAGGCAAGGGGCTGTAGCGCAGTTGGTAGCGCGTCTCGTTCGCATCGAGAAGGTCAGGGGTTCGATTCCCCTCAGCTCCACTCGGAGGAGTCTGGTCGACGCTTTGCGTCTTCCCGGCTCCTTTTTGCTTGTGCGGGGGCCGAACCCCCGTAGGCCCCCGCGGTGCGGTGGCCGGGGTGCGTCGGCTTCTTTCGTCGGGGAGCGTTCCCGGTCTGCTCACTGACCACCGGTTCGGGGGTCGGTGAGCCCTCCGCTCTCGTGGAAGGGGCCGATGCTCTCCGGAACATCGGCCCTTTCTTCGTTCGACGGTCCGTTCCGTCCAGTGGGCGGTCGCGGGGGTGGTTCGGAGGGGCCGGAACGTCCGCTTCGTGGCCGTCGTTCGCCGAATGTTCGCAACGTCGCCTGATCCGGCCCTTTCCGGTATCCGGACCGGATGTCAAGAAGTCGCCAACGCGTGGCGGTCGCACGGGCGGCTACCTGCGGATATATCTCCGCCGGGCGGCGGTGCGGGGGATGAGGTATTTCCAGGTATTCCGGCGGATCCGGCAGTATCCGGCTCAGCTATCTGTACTGTGAACTGTTGTCTGCACGGGGTTCCCGGTCGCTTGAAATCTGGGGAGTACCGGTGAATTCACGTGCATGCGCTGGGGGATAGGTGCATGGAGATCCGTTTGCTCGGTTCGGTGGCATTGAGTTCGGGAAGTGACGACTCGCTCGTCGGCGTTCCGTCGGGGAAAGTTCGCACAGTGTTGGCCGTGCTGGCGTTGTCGCCGGCGAAGTCAATTGCATCCGAACAATTCGTGGATGAACTCTGGTTGGACAAACCGATCGGCAACGCGCGCAACGCGTTGCAGGCCAACATCGTGCGGTTGCGCAAGTTCTTGGAGCGACGCACCGGCCGGGCGGGTGACGAGTTGGTGCGCACGGTCCAGGGCGGCTACCGGCTGGACGTGGACCCGCAGACGGTGGACGCCGAGCGGTTCGTGGCGCTGGCCGAGCGGGGCGGCGAGCTCGTCGACTCGCATCCGGAGCAGGCCGTCGTGCTGCTGGAGCGCGCGCTGCGGCTGTGGCGCGGGCCTGCGCTGCTGGACACCGACACGCTGCGCTGCCGGTTGGAGGCGGTGCGGCTCGACGAGCGCAGGCTCACCGCCCAGGAAGACCTGATCACCGCCAAGCTGGCCATCGGCCAGGAGCGCGCCGTGGTCTCCGAGCTGCGCAGGCTTACCGCCGAGTACCCGGAGCGGGAGCGGTTCAGCGGGCAGCTGATGGTCGCGCTCTACCGCAACGGCAGGCAGACCGAGGCGGTCAACGTCTTCCACCGGACCAGGCAGCGACTGGTGCGCGACTTGGGGCTGGAACCCGGCCGTGAACTGCGCAAGCTCTATGAATCGATCTTGATTCAAGATCAGGTGCTCGGCTGAGGCGCCAGGTCCCGGGGAGGACCGGGCGCGCACGCCGGCATCAAGACGATTCGTGAATGGGGTGACACGTGGAGTACCGGATTCTGGGCCCGGTGGAGGTGCTGCGGGACGATGGCGAGCGGGTCGTGCTGGACGGGACGAAGCAGCGGACGGTGCTGGCCGCCCTGCTGATCTCCGGGCCGAACCTGCTCTCGGACGCGCGGCTCAGCGAGTTCCTGTGGGGCAGGCGCCCGCCCGCGACCAGCACTGCGCAGATCTACACCTACGTCTCCCGGTTGCGGAAGCTGCTGGGCCACGAGGTGGCCATCGGGCGCCGCTCGCCCGGATACGTGCTGGACATCGGGGACGGCAGGCTCGACCTCGCGGAGTTCGAGCAGTGCGTGCGGCTGGGGCAGGACGCGTTGGCGGCGGCCCGCTGCGAGGAGGCGGTGCGGCACTTGCGGCGCGCGCTGGGCCTGTGGCGCGGCCCGGCGCTGGTCGACGTCGCGGAGTCGCTGGCCGCCGAGGAGGACGCTCGGTTGCAGGAGTTGCGGCTGGTCGCGCTCGAAGGCCTGGTGGAGGGCGAACTGGTGCTGGGCGGGCATGCGCGGCTCACCGCGGAGCTGTTCGGGCTGGTGCGCCTGCACCCGCTGCGAGAGCGGTTCCGCGCGCAGCTGATGATCGCGCTGCACCGCTGTGACCGGCAGGCCGAGGCGCTGGCCCTCTACGACGAGGGGCGGCGGTTGCTGGCCGCGGAGTTGGGCGTGGACCCGGGGGTGCGGTTGCGCCGGGCGCACCACGCGGTGCTGACGGCCGACGCGGCCGATCCGATCTCGCTGGAACCGCCGCGGGAATCGGTCCGGGCCGGTGCCGCCACGCTGCGAATATAGAAATCCCATATCCCCGAGTCGCAGTGTTGGACTCGGTAGAACGGTCCGGGTGCGCTGGGGGCGCCCCTCGTCGCTGGCGCGATTTCGCGTCCCCCGAGTTCTCCGGTTTGCATTTCGCTATTCCACGAGAATGGGAGCTGACATGACCACCACGAATGCTCGGGTCGACGAGGCCGGTCGCGGGAAGATCAAGGAAATCGTCTGCGACATTCTTGAGATCGAACCCGCGGACATGACCGACACCAGCCTGTTCAAAGACGATCACGGTGCCGATTCGATGGGTGCCATCGAGATCCTCTCCGCGTTGGAGAGCACCTTCGACGTCACGATCGAGCAGTCCGAGCTCACCCGCATGGTCAACCTGGACAACGTGGTGGCGGTCGTCAACGACGCGCCGGCCAACTGAGCCGTCCACCGGGGAACGGGGCGAGCAGTGAGCGAGCAGCAGCAGACCCACCGCCGGGTCGTGATCACCGGTCTGGGCGTGGTGACCTGCCTGGGGGTCGGCGTCGAGGAGTTCCGCGATGGGCTGCGGTCCGGGCGCAGCGGGGTGACGCCGCTCGTCAGTTTCGACACGACCGGCTTCGCGCACGCGAACAGTTGTGAGATCACCGAGTTCGCTCCGGCGGAGTACATGCACCGGGTCGACCCGGAGGAGCTGGGGCGGGCCAGCCAGTTCTCGGTGGCCGCCGCGCGGATGGCCGCTGAGGACGCGGGGATGCCGCTGGACCTGCTGCGGCGGCAGCGGGCGCTGGTCTCGGTCGGCACCACCGACGCCGAGTCCCGCGACCTCGACGGCCTGGTGGCCGACCAGCTCGCGGACGGGCCGGAGCAGTGGGACCCGGTGCGGGCGCGGCGGGCGACGGCCGGGCGGTTGTCCACCAGCATCGTCCGCGAGCTGGAGTTGACCGACGTCGAAGCCGTCACCATCCCCACCGCTTGCGCGGCGGGGAACTACGCGATCGGCTACGGCTTCGACGCGATCCGCGAGGGCGACGTGGAGGTCGCGCTGTGCGGCGGGGCGGACGCGGTCTGCCGCAAGACGTTCACCGGTTTCTACCGGCTGGGCACCATCGCGCCCGAGGTGTGCCAGCCGTTCGACCTGGACCGCAAGGGGATCCTCACCGGTGAGGGCGCCGGGATCCTGCTGATGGAAAGCCTGGAATCGGCGCAGGCGCGCGGCGCGCGGATCTACGCCGAGGTGCTGGGCTACGGCCTCAACTGCGATGCGCACCATCCGGTCGCCCCGGACCAGGGCAGCATCGCGCGGTGCGTGGAGCTGGCACACCGCAACGCCGGTGTGACGCCGGAAGAGGTGGACTTCATCTCCGCGCACGGCACCGGGACGAGGGCCAACGATGTCACCGAGGCCGGAGCGATCCGCCAGGTGTTCGGCACGCCGCCGCCCACGGTGTCCATCAAGTCGATGATCGGGCACACCATGGGCGCGGCGAGCGCGCTGGCGTCGGCGGCGTGCGCGCTGGCGCTCACCGAAGGTTTCATCCCGCCGACGATCAACCACCGGGAGACCGACCCGGACTGCGGCGTGGACTGCGTGCCGAACGAGGCGCGGCCCGCGCGGCTGTCGGTGGTGCAGAACAACGCGCTGGCCTTCGCGGGCAACAACGCGGTGCTGCTGCTGGGCAGGCACGACCGGAAGGTCACCGCCGATGCCTCCGCGTGACGGGGGTGCGCTGCGGCTGCGCCGTCCCGCCGAGGAGCCGGGCGCGCCGCGGGCGATCCTGCTGCACGGGTTGGCGGGCCGGGCGGACGTGTGGCGACCGTTCCTGGACCGCGCCCCCGAGGACTGGGAGTGGTGGGACGTCGAGCTGCCCTGGGCGGGCATGGCCGACCCCACTTGGGCGCACCGGGGCGATCCGGTGGAGCTGCTCGCGGCGGCCCTGGACGGGCAGCACTTCGACCTGGTCGTCGCGCACTCCTTCGCGGCGAACCTGGTCACCGAGGCCGGTTCCCGCGGTTGGTTCCGGGAGCTGCCCGCGGTGCTGGTCAGCCCGTTCTACCGGCCCCGCGCCGACGAGTTCGACTGGTCCTCGATCAGCTACTACCTCAACGAGTTCCACCGCACGTTCCTGGAAGCGATGACCCTCGGTGAGACCGCGCGGTTCCCGGCGAACTACCGGACCTGGATGGCGCACCGGTTGCGCGACTGGGTCGGGCCTTACGGCTGGATGCGCTTCTTCGACACCTACCTGCGAAGTCCGCTGGTGGACCTGTCCACGACCACCGCCGCGCGGCTGGTCGTGGTGGGCGAGCAGGACATCGCCGCGCGTCCGGAGGACGGGCGGGCGCTCGCCGAGGCACTCCCGGACGGGCGGCTCGCGCGGCTTCCCGGGTGCGGGCACTTCCCGATGGCGCAGGACGCCGACGGGTTCTCCCGTGCCGTCGTGGACTTCCTGACCACGCTGCCGAGCGAACGCCGGCGGCACGAACCCGAACCGAGCATGGAGTTGATGTGAACGCCAACAGCAATGCCGTCGTGACCATCGAGCGCGGCACCGCACCGGACACCACCCGGACCGAGCTGCGCCCCCGCTACGAGGGCTCGAACATCTGCACCTGGATCGGTTTCAAGCACGTCAACTTCATGGTCGAGGAGGCCGTGCTGGACCACCTGCGCCGGCGCGGGTTCCCGGCGGGCGCGCTCTACGAGCGGTACGGGCTGTGCACCGACATCTCCGCGATCGACACCAAGATCCTCACCGCTTTCCACATCGACGACCTGGCCGTCGCCGAGGTCCGCCCGGTCGCCGGGGCCGGTTCGGGGATGTCCTTCGAGGTGGAGCTGACGGTGCAGCGGGCGGAGCAGGTCAAGGCGGTGACCGCGAAGGTGACCGTCTCCTTCCGCGCCGACGACCGCGGCCTGCCGGTGGAGCCGGTCCCAGCGGAGCTCGCCGAGCACGTCGTCGCCGAGCTGGGGCGCCCCGCCGAGGCCGTCGAGGTCGGCGACCGGGATCCGATCGAGCTGCTCACCGAGGGCGCCAACGCCTTCGGTTGGGCGTGGCGGATGCCGTACTTCTACTGCCACTTCACCGAGCGGGTGCAGATGTCCGGCTACCTGCGCCAGATGGAGGAGGTCGTGGACCTCTTCCTCGCGGACCGCGGGGTGTCCATCAAGAAGTTGCTGGACGAGCAGGACTGGATCCCGGTCGTGCCGCACTCCCGGATCGAGCTGCTCGGGGAAGCGCGGATGGAGGAGGAGCTCTACACGATCTTCACCGTGGAGCGGGTGTTCAAACGCCTCACCTACACGGCGCGGATGGACTGCTACGTGCTGCGGGACGGCGTGCTGGTGCCGACCGCGACCGGGCGGATCACGCACGGCTACGCGGTGATCGACAACCGCCGGGACTGGTCGCTGGTGGACTTCGACGACCAGATGCTCGCGGCCCTGGGCGGCGGGAGCGGTGCGGCGGAGGGGCGCGGGCGATGACGGCGATCGCCGCGGACGACCACCGCGTCGGAGGCGGTGAGCTGGTGCTCTCGGCCTGGTCGGCGGTGTCCCCGTTCGGCGTCGGGCGTGCGGCGTTCGAGGCGGGCATCGCCGGTGGCCGCGGCTGCGTGGCGGAGCTGGACGAGTCGGCCGGGCCGTTCCGCCGGGGCGGGGTGATCCCGGACTTCGCCGCCGCAGAACAGCTGGGCCGCAAGGGAACCCGTTCGATGGACCGGGTCACCGCGATCTCGGTGAAGACCGTCGGGGTACTGCTGGAGGAGTGCGGTCCGGAGCTCACCGCGGAGTCCGACCGGCTGGCGCTGACCTGGGGGACCGGATCGGGCAGCGCGCAGAGCATCATGGACTTCACCCGGGACTCGCTGACCGGGGCGAAACCGTTCCACGTGGACCCGGCGAAGTTCCCGAACACCGTGATGAACCGGGCCGCCGGGCAGAGCGCGATCTGGCACTCCATCAAGGGCCCGAACACCACGATCGCGGGCGGCGCGCTGACCGGGTCGCTGGCGCTGCGCAACGGTGTGCGGCTGGTGCGCGGCGGGCACTGCGACCGGGTGGTGTTCGGCGCCTCCGAGGAGCACACCCCGCAGCGCTCCTGGCTGGAGTGGCGGGCCGTGGACGGCCGGGCCGAGGACGGCTGGGCGCTGGGGGAAGGCGGTGCGGCCTTCCTGCTGGAGCCCGCCGCGGACGCCGCCGAGGCGGGCCGAACACCGTTGGCGAGGGTGCTCGGCAGCCGGTTCCGGGCGTTCGGTGAGCCGGGCCGGGCGGACCGGGCGCTGGCCGGGTGCGTGCTGGCGAACCTCACCGAGACCGGTGCGCGGGCCGGTTCGGTGCGGGTGGTGGCTCCGCTGGACGACACGGGCGAGTGGGGCGAGCGGGAGCGCGCGGTGCTCGACGAGCTGGTGCCGGACGCCGAGCGGGTGCGACCGCGAACGCTCATCGGGGACACCTCGGCCGCGGCCGGGGCGATGCAGCTGGCCGCCGTGCTGGCCTGGGCGCAGGCACGCGGAACCGAGCCGGGCGACCTGGCGTTGATCACCGGGATCGAGCGGGACGGCACCGTCGGGTCCGTGCTGCTGGCGCTCGGCGGAGGCGGCTCGTGATCCGCGTCGAGGTGCGGGCGGCGACGCGTTCCGAACACGCCGTGTCCGGGACGGTGCGGGTGGATCCGGCGGAACCGGTGTTCGCCGGGCACTACCCGGGCTTCCCGTTGCTTCCCGGCCTGGCCTTGCTGGACGTGGTGCAGGCCGTCGTGCGCAGCTGCCCCGGCCGGGAGTTCGCGCGACTGGACGGCGTGGAGCGGGTGCGCTTCTTCCACGAGGTCCGGCCGGGCGACGAGCTCGCGGTCGAAGTGGAGTTCGGCGCGGACGGCGGCTGCGCGGTCGCGATCGGTGGCGAGCAGGGGCGGGTCGCGCAGCTCCGCTGCGGGCTGCGGGTGCCGGCGGTGGCCGCGTGACCGGGCAGGCGGGGATCCGCGCGACGATCCCGCACCGGCACCCGATCCTCCTGGTGGACCGGGTCGTGTCCGTCGATCCCGGGGCGCGGATCCGCACCCGGAAAGCGATCAGCGGGACCGAGCACTGCTACGCGGGCCTGCCGGAGGACGCGCCGGAGGCGGAGTACGCCTACCCGCTGAGCCGGTTGCTGGAGTCCTGGGCCCAGTCCGCGGTGCTGCTGGCGAGCTGGCAGCGGCCGAACGCGGACGTGCTCACCGGGCAGGTGGAACTGCTGACCGGGCTGCGCGGCGTCGAACTGCTGGAACCGGTGTTTCCGGGTGACGTGGTGGAGCACGAGGTGATCGCGGTGCGGGAACTGCCCGACGCGGCGATCTTCCGCGGCGAGTGCGCGGTGGACGGCCGGATCGCCGTCCGGGTCGGGCAGCTGACCGTGGCGCGGCGCGGGGCCGAGGTGTTGCGCCCCGGCGGAGCGGACGCTCGATGAGCGGTTCCGAAGAGCCTGCCCGTGAACCCGGCGTTCCAGGCGAGCCGGTTCTTGGCCGGTTTCTTGCCAGCGGCGAAGCCGCTGAGCAGTGACCACCATGCCCACCGGCACCGCCGCTGAGGTTCCGCTGAACGACCCGCTACGCAGACCGAGAGCGATGAACGATGAAAGAGGTGGGGATGTCCGCGAGTACGCGACCCGTGGCGCTGGTGACCGGCGGCTCGCGGGGGATCGGGCGGCACGTCGTGACCCGGCTCGCCGCCGCCGGGCACGACGTGGCGCTGTGCTACCAGTCCGACGTGGACGCTGCCGCCGAGGTGGCGGAGCTGGCCGCCGAGTCCGGTGCCGCGGTGCTGGTCCGGCAGGTCGACGTGGCGGAGCGCGCCGAAGTCGACCGGTTCGTCAAGGACGCCGAGAAGGAGCTCGGCCCCGTGGAGTCCGCGGTGGCCTGCGCCGGGATCGTCAAGGACAACCCGATGGCGCTGCTCAAGGACGAGGACTGGTCCCGGGTGCTGCGGGTGAACCTGGACGGCACCTACAACCTGTGCAAGTCGGTGCTCTTCCCGATGATCAAGCGGAAGCGCGGTTCCGTGGTGACGTTGTCCTCGGTCGCCGGGGTGCACGGCAACGCGACGCAGGCGAACTACTCGGCGTCCAAGGCCGGGATCATCGGGCTCACCAAGGCGCTGGCCAAGGAGGTCGGCCGCTACGGGATCCGGGTGAACGCGGTGGCGCCCGGGTTCATCGAGACCGACATGCTCGCCGGACTCTCCGAGCAGGCGCTCGCGGCGTCGACCGCGGCGGTTCCGCTGGGGAGGCTGGGGCGCCCGGAGGAGGTCGCGGACCTGGTGGAGTTCCTGGTCTCGGACCGCGCCTCGTACCTGACCTGCCAGGTGCTGCAGCTCGACGGAGGGCTGGTCCTGTGAGCACCGGACGCGCGCCCCGGTTCTACTTCTCGCTTCGCAGCCCGTACTCCTGGCTGGCCTACCGGGAGATCCGCGAGCGGCACCCGGGGCTGGTGGACCGGCTGGACTGGATCCCGTTCTGGGAGCCCGACGAGCGTTCCACCGCGCTGCTGGCAGAGCGGGGCGGCCGGTTCCCGTACGCGGCGATGTCGAGGGCCAAGCACCTCTACGTGCTGCAGGACGTGGCGCGGCTGGCGAAAGCGCGGGGGCTGGTGGTGGCCTGGCCGGTGGACCGGGATCCGGTGTGGGAGGTGGCGCACCTGCCGTACTTCCTGGCGCTGCGGGCCGGGCGCGGGCACGACTACATCTCGCTGGTGTACCGGGCGCGCTGGGAGGAGGGGCGCGACGTCGGCGATCCGGCGGTGATCGCCGAGATCGGGGCGGAGCTCGGCCTGGACCCCGCGCGGGTCGCCGGGGCGGTGGACGACGAGGAGCTGCGCGCGGAGGGCATCGGCAGCTTGCTGCGGGTCTGCCGGGAAGGCGCGTTCGGGGTGCCGTTCTTCATCGCCGGGCGGGAGAAGTTCTGGGGCTTGGACCGGCTGGAGCTGTTCCTCGCGGCACTGCCCGGTGGTGCCGAGCCCGCCGCGGTTCCCTTCGTGGGGCCGGAATCCGGCTGGGGCACGGTCGAAGGCGGACATGCGGGGGGCTGCGGCTGACGAGGACGTTTGTTGAGCTTTTCCGGGTCTGATGGGAATACTTCGGAGCTGGATCGGCCGTTCCGCGAGGTATGATCTTCCCCGAGCAACATGTTCTGGGGGTTCATGGTGTTCCTGCGGAGCGCGCCGACCTTCCTGCGGGCGTTCCGAACGTCCCTGCGCTCGTGACCGGACAGGTCCCGGGCGTCGTCGGCGGGCACACCATCGGAACTCGCAGACCTCCGCCGTTGAGGCCCGGAAGATGCGAGGTCGTCCGAAGATGCAGATCGAGGTACGCCATGCACGTGTGGTCGCGGCACTAGCGAACGAGGGCAGCATCTCGCGGGCCGCGCAACGTCTCACGCTCCCGCAGCCGAGCCTGACCATGCAGCTCCGGCGCATCGAATCGGCGCTGGGCGGGCCGTTGTTCGTGCGCTCCAACTCGGGCATCAGCCCCACGGTGCTGGGGGAGCGGATCATCCCGCTCATGGTGGAGCTGGCCGAACGGGCCGACGAGATCGCCTCCGAGTCCAGTTCGGTGTCCTCCGGCGTGATCCGCGTGGTCACCGCGGAGTGGACTCCGGTCGGACTGCGCTCCGAACTGGCCGAGCGGCTGCCGGACGTCGAGCTCCAGACCGTCACCCTGGACGCGGCGCTGTGCGTCCAGGCGGTCAGCGACGACGCGCACACGGCGTGCGTGGTGCCCTGCGCGGAGACCGAGGACCCGGTGCGCGGCGCCACCGCCGACCTGGTCTCCGAAGTGATCTTCCGGGAGCCGATGTGGCTGGCGGTGCCCGCCGGGCATCCGCTGGCCGCGGCCGAGCTGGCGGACCGGGCGGGGCTCGACTCGCTGACCTGGGTGCGCCATCGGCGCGGACATTGGTTCCACGTCCTGGAGCAGAAGTTCTTCGGCAGGCTGGAGCTGGTGGAACCCGAGGTGGTGCACCATGCGGCCGGCCAGGCGGAAGTGATGGCCTGGGTGACCGGAGCCGGTGCTGCCGCGCTGGCGAGTCCCACCGGTCCGCTGACGCCCGGGGTCGCGCTGGTGCCTCCGCAGGACGCCGTCTGGCGCAAGGTGCTGCTGGTCTCCCGGCGCGGGGCGGTGTCCCCGGACCGGTTGCGCGGGATCGCCGACGCGGTGCGGGAGAACTACTGCGTCCTCGCTCGCCGCGTCCCCGCCTACTGGACCTGGCTGCGCTGCCACCGCACCGAAGTCCGCGAGCTCGAAGACCACCTGGACGCCGTCGCCTCGACCGGCTGAGCGCTTCTCCCTCTCCGCCCGAGCGAACGTTCCCCTCCAGCGGGCCCGCCCGGTTCGCGCGGACACCTCCGTCAGCGTCGCGTCAGCTTTCCGTCAGCGGCGGCTTGGACGCTGGGCGTCGATCCGTTCGCTCGTGTTCGCGCGGCGCTCGACGAGGGAGGAACCCCATGAACTCCAGCAAGTGCGTTCCGGCGGCGGTGCGGCGATGACGTCGCTGGTCGAGGTGGCCCGGCACCTGCCGTCGACCGAACCGGTCGCGGCGTTGCAGGAACCCTTGGGGCTCAACGATCTCCAGCTGCGCCGGTTCACCCGGCTCTACGGGCTGGACCAGATCTGCAAGGCACCCGAGGATTCCGAGACTGAGCTGCTGCTCGCCGCCGCCCGCGGGCTTGACTCGTTGCGCGGCAACGAGCACCGGGTCCGCTACGTGGTGCGCGGCAAGGGGTTGCGCACGACCGCGCCCTACCCGCACAGCCCGCTGCAGCGGGTGCGCGACGAACTGGGGCTGGGCCACGCCCGCGGCTTCGGGGTGGCCGACCACGGCTGCGCCACCGGGCTGCTCGCCATCGACGTCTGCGACACGCTGTTGTCCGCGGACGGAGACCCCGAGGCGATGGCGCTCATCCTCACCGGGGAGAAGACCTTCACCCCGTTCACCCAGTGGGTCACCGACGTCTCGATCATGGGCGAGGGCACGGCCGCGGTGCTGGTCCGCGCGGGTGGGGAGCGGGATCGGATGCTCGGCTACGCCAGCCGGATCTACGGCCGTGCCGACGGCGTCATCGACATGAACGCCGAGGTCGCCGCGGACGCCCGCAAGATCTACCAGGACGTGCTCGCCGAAGTCGTGCTCGCGGCCGTCACCGAGGCGGGCCTGGAGCTCGACGACATCGACCTGCTGCTGCCGCACAACGTGAACCGGGTGTCCTGGACGGTGGCGGCGGACAACCTCGGCATCCCGAAGCGGAAGTTGTTCATGGACAACCTGCCGCGCACCGGGCACTGCTTCTGCGCCGACCCCTTCATCAACTACCGGTCCGTGGTGGACGGCGGCGTGCTGCGTCCCGGCGACCGCTACCTGATGACCTCGGTCGGCCTCGGGCAGACGTTCGCGGCGATGGTCTTCCAGCACTGAGGCGTCCAGGAGGGCGAGATGGAACAGGACTTCAACCGGCGGCTCAAGACGGCCCTGACCGGGGATCCGGGGACGCCGCTGGTGTTCCTGGGCAACTTCGAGGTCGAGCAGCGGTGGGCGCGCGGCGAGCTCGGGTTGCCCCGGCTCTCGGCGCCCGGCGGGACCGCGGTGGTCAACCGCATGGACCAGTTCGCGTTGCTGCCGGCCAGCGCCTCGGACCACGTGCTGGTCAAGGCGCCGCCGGATCCGGACCACCTGGATCACCTGCGCGAGCTCGGGTTGCCGGTGCCGACCGTGCACGCGGTCGCGCGGCAGGACGCGCAGCGGATCGTGACGGAGGACGTGCTCGACGATCCGGCGCTGCTGGACGTGCTGCGCGAGCTCGCGGGGGCGGGCGCGCGGCTGGCCCCGCACGGAGTCTCCGAACTGGAGGAGCGGCTCTCCGACGCGGCCGGGCTGCCGCTGGCGGCCCCGGGGGCCGCGCTGTGCAAAGCGGTGAACAGCAAGGTCTACAGCCGCAGAGCCGCCGACGAGCTCGGCCTGCGCCAGCCGCTCGGCTGGACCTGCGAGACCGTCGCCGAACTGGACGCGGCCGTCGCGGCGGCCCGCGAACTGGTCGAGGCGGGCACGAAGGTCGTGGTGAAGGAGGCCTTCGGCGTCTCCGGCAAGGGGATCGCGGTGGTCGACTCGGTCCGCCGCCTGGACCGGCTGCACCGGATGCTCGCCGAGAAGGCCGGGAACGCCGGGGGCCGGTTGGCCTTCGTGGTCGAGCAGTGGGTGGCCAAGCGCGCCGACCTGAACTACCAGTTCACCGTGCACCGCGACGGATCGGTGCGGTTCGACTTCGTCAAGGAGGCGCTCACCGAGGGCGGAGTCCACAAAGGACATCGGTTCCCGGCCTCGTTGGACGCCGACCAGCTCGCGGTCGTGGAGAAGTCCGCCGCGCTGATCGGCTCCCGGCTCGCCGCCGACGGCTACTACGGGGTGGTCGGAGTGGACGCGCTGGTCGAGCCGGACGGCGAGCTGTTCCCGCTGCTGGAGATCAACGCCCGGAACAACATGTCCACCTACCAGCTGCCGCTGCAGGAGCGGTTCACCGGCGCTGGCCAGGTCGCGCTCGCCCGGCACCACGCGCTGCGGCTCACCGGACCGCTGCCGTTCGCCGAGGTCCGGGCCGCGCTCGACGACCTGCTCTGGAAGGACGGCACCGGGCTGGTGGTGGACAACTTCGCCACCGTGAACGCCGCCGCGGGATCCGGCGCGCCCTTCGACGGGAGGCTCTACGGCTTCCTGGTGGCGGACTCGACGGACCGGCTCGGCGCGCTCGACGCCGAGATCAGCGCCCGCCTGGCGAGGATGGGGACAACCGCATGAGCGCGGAGTTCACCGTGCAGGGAAACGGGATCGCCGAACTGGCAGCTGAATTCGGCACCCCGATGTACCTCTACGACGGCGACGAGTTGGCGGGCGGGCTGACCGCGCTGCGCGAGCGGCTGCACCCGGCGCTGGAGGTGTTCTTCTCGCTCAAGGCGAACCCGAACATCGCGATCTGCCGGCTGCTGCACGAGAACGGGGCGCGCGCCGAGGTCTCCTCGATGGCGGAGCTGATCACCGCCCGCCGCGCTGGGGTCGAGCCCCGCGACATCCTGTTCCTCGGGCCGGGCAAGAGCCGCGCGGAGATCGAAGCCTGCCTGGACGAGGACATCTGCGCGATCATCTGCGAGTCCTTCCCGGAACTCGCGGTGATCGACGAGCTCGCGGCGCGTCGCGGCCGGACCGCGCGGGTCGTGCTGCGGGTGAACCCGAACTTCTCGGTGAAGGGATCCGGCCTGACGATGGGCGGCAAGCCCCGCCAGTTCGGCTTCGACGAGGACCAGCTGCTCGCCGATCCGGAACTGGCCGCCTGCCACCCGCACGTGCGGCTGATGGGGGTCCAGGTCTACATGGGCACCCGGATCCTGTCCGAGGACAGCGTCGCGGAGAACACCCGGCAGATCCTGGAGCTGGCCGACCGGCTCTCCGCGCACCTGGGCTTCACGCCCGAGCTGGTGGACGTCGGCGGAGGACTCGGCGTGGCCTACTTCGACGGCGAGTCCGACCTGGACGTGGACGTGCTCACCGGGCTGGTGAACCCGCTGATCGACGACTTCGCCGCGCGGCACCCCGGGACCAGGCTGGTGATGGAGCTGGGCCGGTTCCTCACCGCGAAGGCCGGTACCTACGTCACCCGCGTGCAGTACGTGAAGACCTCGCACGGGGAGCGGTTCGCCGTCGCCGACGGCGGCACCAACCACCACATGGCCGCGGTGGGCATCGGGTCCTTCGTGAAGCGGAACTTCCCGATCCGGGTGCTGGACCGCTGGGACGAGCCCGCGAGCGAGACCTGGAACATCACCGGGCCGCTGTGCACCCCGAACGACGTGATCGGCAAGAAGGTCGAGCTGCCGCCGCTGCGGGCGGGCGACCTGATCGGGGTGCTGCGCTCCGGTGCCTACGGGCCCAGCGCCTCCCCGGTGCTGTTCCTCAGCCACGGCCACCCGGCCGAGGTGCTGGTCCGCGACGGTCGCGCGCGGCTGGTGCGCCGCCGCGACGAGCCCGCGGACCTGCTGCGGGCGCAGGAACCGGAGGACGCGCCCGCCGAGCCGGTGCGCTCCTGACCGACGACAACCCACCTGGAGAGGGCGATCCCATGCCGCAGAACCCCACCACCACTCCCGATCGCGCGACCACCGTGACGAGCGTGATCAACGAGCTCAAGGCGGTGCTGGACTACGAACTGCCCGAGCTCACCGAGCAGTCGAAGATCTTCGAGGAGCTGGGGCTGGACTCCACCGGCGTCTTCGAGCTGATGATGCGGCTGGAGGAGGCGCTGGAAATCGAGTTCGACACCGACAGCCTGGAGATGGGCCACTTCGAGACGGTGGGCACGCTGACCGATTTCGTCCTGGGCGAGTCGGGGAGCTGAGCGTGTACCGGACTTCGGCGGCCCCCGCGCCGCGCGGGATCAGCTCCCCGGTGCTGGGGCTGCGCAGCATCGTGCACCGCCGCTTCCCGAAGGGGGAGCACCGGATCGACGACGAGTTCTCGCTGCGCCACTTCCAGGACCTCACCGCCGCCTACGGGGTGGCGCACCGGCCGGACCTGGCCGAACGCGGCAACCCGTTCGCGGCGATGGCCGCCGCGCTGATCACCGAGCACGACCTGGTGGCGGAGCCGGTGCAGCTGGGTGTCGTCGCGCACGCGACGCCGGACCTGGACTGCAGGCTCGCGGCGCCGACCTACCTGTCCGAGGTGCTGGTGCCGGACGGGCTGACGTTCACGCTCACCGACAACGGGGTGTGCGCCCCGTTCGCCGCGCTGCGGCTGGCGTCCTGCTACGCCCAGCGGCACGGCTACGAGCGGGCGCTGGTGGTGCTGGCCGACCAGGCCGCGCTGCCCTACGAGCCGGAGTGCTCCCCGGCGGCGGCCGTCCGCGGCGACGCCGCGGTGGTGCTGCTGCTCGAACGCGACCTGGGACGGCCGCCGGTCGCGGTGCGCGAGCAGCCGGGGGTGGTGCGCGCGGACGTGCCCGCCGCCATCGAGGCCGCGCTCACCGAGCTGTGCGGCCCGCAGCGGCCGGTGGTCGTGGCCGGTCCCGCGCTGGACCCGGAGCGCGACCTGCCCGGACGCGACGTGCGCCCGGTGGCACCGGGCCTGCCGTGCACCGGGGTGTGGGCGGAACTGGCCGGGCGCGGTGGCCCGCTGGCGCTGGTGGACTACGACGAGGCCACCCGCGACCTGGGGGTCTGCGTGGTTGCGGGGCCGGAGTGACGGGCACGATCCGGGAACTGGGCCCGCTGCTGCGCGGGTGCGCGCGGCAGGAGGGCCTGGCCCCGGCGCTGACCGGGCTCCACGCGGAGCTGAGTCCGCGAGCACCGCACCACGGGCCCACCGGGTTCGCGGTGGCACCCGCGGAACTCGCCGGCGGCGGCGCGGAACGCACCGAGCGGTTGCCCGGCGGCGAGGTCGTGGTGCTGCGCGGGGAACCCGGCGCCGAACCGGCGAGCTGGGGCGAGGCGGTGCTGTGGCTGCGGCTCGGGTCGTCCGAGGCGCTGCGGGAGGCCGCCGTCGGCTACCTCGGCGAGCGCACGTCCGGGGACTCCGCGCTGCTGCACCGGCAACTGGTGCGCGCGCAGCTCGCCGAGGCGCTCACCGGGCAGCTGGAGGTGCGGGCCGTGCTGGACCGGTCCGAGCCGCGCACCGCCGCCGACCTGGCTCACGCCCACGACCGGCTCAGTGCCGCCGACCGCGGCTTGGCGCGGCTACTCGGCGCGAGCGGTTACCTGCTCGGCGGGCCCGGGCACGTCGCGGACGTCTCCGCGCTGCTCGCCGCCGCCTACGCGCACCCGGAGGAGCCATGACCGACCGCTGGTACCGGGAGCTGCGGCAGCGGTTCCGGGATCTGGGCGCGGACCTGCGCCCGCACGCTCTGGAGCTGGACCGCGATCCGGAGGCGATCCGGGAGCACTTCGACCTGCCTGCCGTGCGCTACCTGGCCGCGATGGGCGTTCCGCCGGAGTACGGCCACGATCCGGAGCCGATCGCGGGCAGGCCCTGCCACGGCGCGCTGGCCCGGGAACGCGTCGTGATCATGGAAGAGCTGGCCGCGGCCGACGCGGGGATGCTCGTGGCCGCGCCGGGCCCGCTGCTGGCCGGGGTGCTGGTCGGCCTGGTCGCCGACGAGCGGCAGCGCGAGCTGTTCTACGGCCGGATGCTGGGTAGTCCGTTGTGGACGTTCTTCGCGCTGACCGAACCGGACCGCGGCTCCGACGCCGCCGGGCTCACCACCGCGCTGCGGCCCGCCGAAGACGGCGGATATCTGCTCACCGGGGCGAAGCGCTACGTCGGCAACGCGTGCCGCGCGCAGCTCGGCGTGGTCTTCGCCCGCACCGGACCCGGCCCGCTGGGCATCGTGCCGGTGCTGCTGGAGACCCCGGCCGAAGGCTTCACCGCCGAACCGCTGCCCAGCATCGGGTTGCGCGGGGCGCGGATCAGCTCCATCGAGCTGGACGGGGTGCGGGTGCCCGAGGAGAACGTGCTCGGGCGGAACCTGTCGCCGACCCGGCGCGGCATGTGGGCGTTCGTGCAGACCTTCAACCTGCTGCGCCCCGGCGTCGCGGCGATCGGCGTGGGCATGGCGCGCGCCGCCCACGAGTACGTGCTCGCGCACCGCCGCGCGCCGTCCAAGGACGAGCGGCACCGGATCGACGCGCTGGGCAGGCGCATCGACGGCGCCCGCGCGCTGACCGAACAGGCGGCCGACGCGGTGGACGCGCGCACCGCGGACGGGCACCTCGCCTCGGCCGCGAAGCTGCGCGCCGGGAACCTCGCCGAGGAGGCCGCGCTGCTGGCCTGCGAGTTCTTCGGCCCCGCAGCCCGGCTGGAGCATCCGCTGCTGGACAAGCTGGTGCGGGATTCGAAGTCCCTGGAGTTCATCGAGGGCACCACCCACATGCAGCAGCTCAACCTCGCGCAAGGCCTCATCTCGGGGAAGGTCGACGGGGCCCGGCGCTCCGCGTAGCGGGCGGGTGCCTGCGCTGCCGCTTCCCCGGTGTTCGCGTGCGGCCGACCTGGAACCGCCATCCCTCGCGAGGAAACCGCCGCGGCCCCGCGGCGGTGCCGATTGCGTGCCCGGGGCTGCTTCGCGGACGACGACCGACCGGGCTCGTCAGCTTGAAGTCAGCTTGGTGTCAGCGGGCAGGAGCAGCATCGGGAGAGCCGGTGCGGGAAGGCGGTCGCGAGACCGGAATTCCGCGTCGCAGCGGGAGATCCCCGGCACCGGCTGAGCGCGCCGCGAGGCCGCCCGCAGCCACGCCGGCCCAGCCGGGCCGCCCGAGCAGCAACGGAGACCCCATGCCCGAGAGACCGACGTTCGCGGTGGTGCCCGGCGCGCAGGTGCACGAGGTGCTCAGCGGCCGGGAGCGCGAGCTGGTGGACCTGGTCGCCGACACCTACCGGCTGCACGGCGCCGGGGACACGGTGAACCCGCCGTCCTACTTCCTGCGCTTCCCGGACCGGCCGGAGTCGCGGATCATCGCGCTGCCGGCCTCGGTCGGCGGAGCCGTCGCGGTGGACGGCGTCAAGTGGATCTCCAGCTTCCCGCGCAACATCGACTCCGGACTGCCGCGCGCCTCGGCGGTGCTGGTGCTCAACGACCCGGCCACCGGTTATCCGCTGGCGTGCCTGGAGAGCTCCATCATCAGCGCCGTGCGCACCGCGGCCTCGGCGGCGCTGGCCGCCGACCGGCTCAGCGCGGAGGGCCGCAGGCCGCGCCGGGTCGGGTTCGTGGGCACCGGCCTGATCGCCCGCTACATCCACACCTACCTGCTCGGCTCGGGCTGGGACTTCGACGAGGTCGGGGTGCACGACCTCGACGCCGAGCACGCCGAGGGGTTCCGGTCCTACCTGGAGACCACCGGTTCCGCGGGCCGGGTCAAGGTGCACGGCGGCTGCGAGGAACTGGTGCGCGCCAGCGACCTCGTCGTGTTCGCCACCGTCGCCGGGACCCCGCACGTGTCCGAGCCCGCCTGGTTCGGGCACGCGCCGCTGGTGCTGCACGTGTCGCTGCGCGACCTGTCGCCGGAGGTGGTGCTGGCCGCGCAGAACGTGGTGGACGACGTGGAGCACTGCCTCAAGGCGAACACCTCGGTGCACCTGGCCGAGCAGCGCACCGGGCGACGGGACTTCCTCGACGGCACCCTCGCCGAGGTGATGGACGGCCGCGTCCGGCTGAACGCGGAGCGGCCGGTGGTGTTCTCGCCGTTCGGTCTCGGCGTGCTGGACCTCGCGGTGGGCAAGTACGTCCACGACGAGCTGGCCCGCGGCGGCGGGTTGCGGGTGGTCGAGGACTTCTTCTACGAGCTGGATCGCTACGGGAAGCGCTGAGCCTCGGCTCGGCGTGGGCGGGAGACATCGCGTGCCTGTCATCACGAGACCGCACGAGTTCAACGTGGACGACCTCTACGTGGACCTGCTGCGGGTGACCGGCCACCGGTTGTTCCTCAAGTGCGAGGGGTTCAACTTCGCCGGTTCCATCAAGCTGAAGGCTGCCGCCGAGATGATCGCCGCGGCCGAACGAGCGGGGCAGCTCGCCCCCGGCACGATGCTGGTCGAGAGCTCATCCGGGAACCTCGGCGTGGCGCTGAGCATGGTCGCCGCCAGCCGCGGCTACCGGTTCGTCTGCGTCACCGACGCGCGCTGCAACCTGGGCGCGCGGCAGCTGATGCAGTCGCTGGGCGCCGAGGTGCAGGTGATCGGCGAACCGGACGCCGAGGGCGGGCTGCTCGGCGCGCGGCTGCGCCGGGTGAAGCGGATCTGCGCGGAGAACGAGGGCAGCATCTGGCTCAACCAGTACGCGAATCCGGCGAACTGGCTCGCGCACTACCGCGCGACCGGGCCGGAAGTGCTGCGCGACTTCCCGGACCTGGACGTGCTGTTCGTCGGCGCAGGCACCACCGGGACGTTGATGGGCTGCGCGCGCTACCTGCGCGAGGTGCGGCCCGCGGTGCGGGTGGTGGCGATCGACTCGGAGGGCTCGGTCACCTTCGGCACCCCGCCCGCCCCGCGCATGATCCCCGGGCTGGGCACCGGGGTCCGCCCGCAGCTGCTCGACGAGTCCTTCGTGGACGACGTGGTGCACGTGGCGGAGGTGGACACGGTGCGCACGGCGCGGCGGCTGGTGGCCGACGGATTCGTGTTCGGCGGCTCCACCGGGACCGTGGTGTGCGGCGCGGCCCGGTGGCTGGAGCGCAACGGCGCCGGACCGGAGACGACCGCCGTGGCGCTCGCCCCGGATCTGGGGGAGCGGTACCTGGACACGGTGCACAACGAGCAGTGGGTCAGCGACATCTACGGCGCGGACGCGATCGCCTCGGCCGATCTCGGCGGAGGGGTGACCGGGGCGTGAAGTCTTCGAGGAGAGTGCGATGACGGCAGTCGAGACGCCGAGCCTGCCGCTTTCGGCGGGACAGCGGGACATCTGGTTCGACGAGGTGGCGGCGGCGAGCGGCGGCTCCGGCGGGAGCGCCGCGTGCAAATCCGGCGGGAGCGCCGCATACAACACCGCCGGGTACCTGGACATCTCCGGGCCGTTGGACGTGGAGCTGTTCACCCGCGCGGTCGCCGGGCTGGTGGCCGAAGCCGAGTGCATGCGCTGCCGCTTCACCGAGGTCGACGGCGAACCCCGGCAGTGCGTGGAACCGCTGCCCGAGCCGCCGCTGCAGCTGCGCGACTTCAGCGGCGAGGCCGATCCGGCCGCCGCCGCGCGGGACTGGATCGCCGCGGAGCTGGACCGCCCGTTCTCGCTCACCGAGTTCCCGCTGTTCCGGCTGGCCCTGGTGCGGGTCGGGCCGGACCGGGTGTTCTTCTCGATGTGCATCCACCACCTGCTGTGCGACGGGTTCAGCCAGGTGGTCTTCTGGCGCAGGCTGGGCGAGCTCTACGACGCGCTGCTCGCCGGTGAGTCCGCTGTGGACGGTGCACTGCCCCCGCTGCGGGAGCTGATCGACGCCGAGGCCTCCTACGCGGTGTCCGGGCAGGCCGACCGGGACCGCGAGTTCTGGGCGAAGCGCTTCCCGCGGACTCCCGAGCTGGTCACGCTCTCGCGCGTGGACGCCGCGCCCGCGCAGCGCTTCCACCGCGCCACCGAGGTGGTGGGCCGGCGGGTGCTGGAGCGGGTGCAGGCCGCCGCGCGCGAGGCGAAGGTGACCGTGCCGACCGTGCTGCTGGCCGCCTTCGGCGTCTACACCCAGCGGATGGTGGGCGGGCCGGACGTGCTGCTGTCGATGCCGGTGACCGCGCGGGTCAACCGCCGGATGCGCGCGATCCCGGGCATGGTGAACAACTACGTGCCGCTGCGGCTGCGGGTGCACCCCGAGATGTCCCGGGCGGAACTGCTCAAGCAGCTCTCCGGCGAGCTCGCCGGAGCGATCAAGCACCAGCGGCACCGGGTCAGCCGGATCCGGCAGGGCATGGGACTGGCCAGCGACGACAACCGGCCGTTCGGTCCGTTCGTGAACGTGCTGCCGCAGGAGACCCGCCCCAGCCTGGGCGACTGCGAGGTCGTGGTGCACAACCTGTCCACCGGGCTCGTCGACGACCTGGAGGTCACCGTCGTCGACGCCCCCGACGGCGGGGTGGAGGTGCACCTGAGCGCGAACCGCGCCCGGTACTCCGAGCGGGAGACCCGGGAGCACTCGGCCCGGTTCTGCGCGTTCCTGCGCCGGTTCGCCGAGCTGGACCCGGGTGGCAGGCTCGCGCAGCTGGAGCTGGTCGGCGAACGGGAGCGGGAGCGGCTGCTGCGCGTCGGCACCGGACCGGACGGGCCGGTGGAACCGGTGGACGTCGTCGCGCGGGTGCGCGAGCGCGCCGCGCGCACCCCGGACGCGGTCGCGGTCGCCGACGACGCGGGCGAATTGGGCTACGCGGAGCTGGTGGCTCGGGCGAGCGCCGTCTCGCGGCGGGTGTCGCCGGGTGTGGCCGGGGTGCTGGCCGCGCCGGGGACCGGGTTCGTCACGGCGGTGCTGGGCGTGCTCGGTTCGGGCGCGGCGTTCCTGCCGCTGGACGTGAACGCGCCCGCGGGGCGCACCGCGGGGCTGATCGCGGACGCGGGGTGCGCCTGCCTGATCACCGATGCCGCGCACCGCGAGCTCGCCGCCGAGGTGGCCGGCTCGGCGGAGGTGCTGGAGCTGGACGGCGCCGCCGACGCGGAGCTCGCCCCGGCTCTGGGCTCCGACCTGGACCTCGGGTACGTGATCTTCACGTCGGGCTCCACCGGCCGCCCGAAGGGCGCGATGGTCCACCGGCGCGGCATGACAAACCACCTGCTCGCCAAGGTGGAGGACCTGGCCCTGGTCGCGGACGACGTGCTGGTGCACAACGCCCCGGTCACCTTCGACATCGCCGTCTGGCAGATGCTCGCGGGCCTGCTCACCGGCTCCCGGGTCCGGGTGGTGCGGCGGGACGTTGCCGCCGACCCGGACTCGCTGTTCCCGCTGGCAGCGGCGGAGTCCGTGACGGTGCTGGAGGTGGTGCCCTCGCTGCTGCGGGCCGCGCTGGACGGCTGGGACGCCGGGCTCGCGGTGCCCGCGCTGTCCGCGCTGCGCCTGCTGGTCGTCACCGGCGAGCCGCTGCCGCCGGACCTGTGCACCCGGTGGTTCGCCCGGTTCCCGGGCATCCCGCTGGTGAACGCCTACGGGCCGACCGAGTGCTCCGACGACGTCACGCACGGCGCGTTCTCCGCAGGGGAGCAGGAGTTCGGCGTGCGGGTGCCGATCGGGCGCCCGGTGCGCCGCACGAGCCTCTACGTGCTCGGCGACCAGCTGCGTCCGGTGCCGCAGGGCGTGCCGGGGGAGCTCTACGTCGGTGGCACCGGCGTCGGTCGCGGTTACCTCGGCGACCCGGCCAAGACGGCGCTCGCGTTCCTGCCGGACCCGTTCGCCGCCGACGGCTCCCGGATGTACCGCACCGGAGACCGCGTCGTGCTGCGCGCCGACGGGCAGCTGGAGTTCCTGGAGCGCCGCGACTTCCAGGTGAAGATCCGCGGCCACCGCATCGAACTCGGCGAGATCGAGGTCGCGCTGCGCGAGGTCGCGGGCGTGGCCGACGCCGCCGTCGCGGTGGTGCCGGACCCGGCCGGGCACAAGCGGCTCGTCGCCTACCTGGTGCCGACCGAGCCCGGAACGCCGCTGGACACCGCGCGGGTGCGCGCGGACCTCGGCGCCGCGCTGCCGTCGTACATGGTCCCGGCGGTGGCGTTGACCTTGGACCGGTTGCCGTTGACGGGGAATGGAAAAGTGGATCGCACAGCGCTGCCCAAGCCGGAACTCACCGCCGCCTCGGCCACCCGCTCGCGGACGCCGCAGGAGGAGGTGCTGTGCACCGTGCTCGCCGAGGTGCTGGGTCTGCCTTCGGTGGACGTCGACGACAACTTCTTCGCCATCGGCGGCGACAGCATCAGCTCCATCCAGGTGGTCAGCCGCGCCCGCGGGGCCGGACTGGCGCTCACCCCGCGCGAGATCTTCCGCTGCAAGACGGTCGCCGAGCTGGCGAAGGTCGTGCAGCCGATCGGCGCCCGGGCGCTGCCGACCGCGGCGGACGGTGTCGGCCCGGTCGAGCTGACCCCGATCGCCGAGCAGCTGCGCGAGGACGCGGGCACCCGCACCGAGCAGGTCCGCGAGTTCAGCCAGCACGTCGTGCTCGCGCTTCCGGACGAGGTGACCGCCGACTCGCTGGTCCCCGCGCTGCAGGCCGTGCTCGACCACCACGACGCGCTGCGCCTGGTGCTGCACGTGCCCGCGGAGGGCTTCTGGGCGCTGGAGACGGCGCCCGCCGGCTCGGTCGACGCGGCCGAGCTGCTGCGCACCGCCGACGCCGTCGGGGACGTGGACGCCGAGTGCGCTCGGCTGGTCTGCGAGGCCCGCGCCGAGCTCGCCCCGCAGGACGGGACGGTGCTGCGCGCGGTCCTGGTGCGCACCGGTGCGGGCCGCCGCGACCGGCTGGTGCTGGTGGTGCACCACCTCGCCGTGGACGGGGTGTCCTGGCGGGTCCTCGTCCCCGACCTGGCCGCCGCCTGGCGGGCCGTCCACGCGGGTGCCCCGGTCGAGCTGGGTCCGGTGGGCACCTCGCTGCGCCGCTGGGCGCAGGCCCTCGGGGAGCAGGCTCGTTCCACCGCGCGGATGCGGGAGCTGCCGGTGTGGACCGAGCAGCTGCGCGACGGCGGTCCGCTGGCGGACCGCCCGCTGGACCCGGCCCGCGACGTGCGCGGCACCGCCCGCTCGCTGCGGGTGGAGCTGTCCGCGGAGGTCACCGGCGCGCTGCTCACCGAGGTGCCCGCCGTGTTCCACGCCGAGATCAACCCGGTGCTGCTGACCGGGCTCGCGATCGCGCTGGCCGACCGGCGCCACCGGCGCGGGCTCGCGGGCACCGCCTCCCGGATCGAGCTGGAGGGCCACGGCCGCACCGGCCTGTCCGAGGATCTGGACCCGAGCCGGACGGTGGGCTGGTTCGCCTCCGCGTTCCCGGTGCGGCTGGACCCCGGCGCGCTCGACGTGGCGGAGGCCTTGGCGGGCGGACCCGCGATCGCCGAGGCGTTCAAGCCGGTCAAGGAGCAGTTGCGCGCGCTGCCGGACGACGGGCTGGGGTACGGCCTGCTGCGCTACGTCAACCCGCAGACCCGCGGCGCGCTCGCCGCCGCCGGGCGGCCCGAGATCGGCTTCAACTACCTCGGCCGCTTCGGCGTGGACGAGGAGGCGGAGTGGTCGTTCACCGGTGGCGGTGAGGCCGTCGGCGTCGGCGAGCACCCGGACATGCCGCTGCGCTACGCGGTGGAGTTCGCCTCGCTCACCGAGGATCGCGCCGACGGGCCGCACCTGGTGGTGGACTGCACCTGGGCGGGGGAGCTGCTGTCCGAACAAGACGCCCGAGAGCTCACCGAGGGCTGGCTGCGGGCCCTGGAGGTGCTGGCCCGTTACGCCGCCACGCCTGGCGCCGGAGGCCGCACGCCTTCGGACTTCCCGCTGATCTCCCTGCCGCAGCAGGAGATCACCGGTCTGGAACGGGAACTCGGCCCGATCGAGGACCTGCTGCCGCCGACCCCGCTGCAGAAGGGCCTGCTGCTGCAGGCCGAGCGGGACCAGGAGGGTTTGGACGTCTACACGCTCCAGGTGACGGTGGACCTCGAAGGCCCGCTGGACACCGCAGCCGTCCGCGCCGCCGGGCAGGCCCTGCTGCGCAGGCATCCCGCGCTGCGCTCCGGCTTCCGCCGCCTGGGTTCCGGCGAGCCGGTGCAGGTGGTGCTGCCGGAGGTCGAGCTGCCCTGGCAGGAGACCGACCTGTCGCACCTGCCTGCCGACGAGCGTGCCGCTGAACTGGAGCGGCTCACCGAGCAGGAGTGGGCCCGCCGCTTCGACCTCGCGCGGCCTCCGTTGGTGCGCCTCGGCGTGGTGCGCACCGGACCCGGCCACTTCCGTCTCATGTGGACGGTGCACCACGTGGTGCTGGACGGCTGGTCCAACCCGATCTTCGGCCGGGAGCTGTTCGAGCTCACCGCGAACGGCGCGGACGTGGGCGCGCTGCCCGAGGTGGCGCGCTACTCCGGCTACCTGGAATGGCTGGCCCGCCAGGACGGCGAAGCCGCCCGGGAGGCCTGGCGCGCGGCGCTGGGCACCGCGGACGAGCCGACGCTGCTGGCGCCCGGCGCGGCCGGGCACGCCGCGGAGCTGCCCGAGGCGCTGGTGGTGGACCTGCCGGACGGGCTCACCGGGCGGCTGGACGAGTTCGCCCGCGCCCGCGAACTCACACCGAACACCGTGGTCCAGGGCGTGTGGGCGATCCTGCTGGGGCAGCTCACCGGCCGGCGGGACGTCGTGTTCGGCGCGGTGCACTCCGGCCGCCCGGCGGAGTTGCCCGGTGTGGAGGCGGTGCTGGGCTCGTTCCTGACCACGCTGCCCGTCCGGGTCGACGCCGCGCCGGGCCGCCCGGTCGCCGCGCTGCTCGCCGAGCTCCAGGAGCAGCAGTTCGCGCTGGACCCGCATCGGCACCTGGGCTTGCCCGAGGTGCAGCGGGTTGCGGGGACCAGCGCAGCCCTGTTCGACACCGTGCTGAGCTTCCACAACTACCCGATGTCCGACGCCCGCGAGCTCAGCGGCATCGTCCCCGGCGTGCGGGCCCTCGGCGGCCTGGCCAGGGTCGTCGCCGAATACCCGCTCGCGCTGGGCGTCTACCCCGGTGAACCGATGCGGCTGGAAGCGCAGTTCCAGACCGCGCTGCTGGACGCCGCCACCGCCGCCGGGATCGTGGACCGCTTCGTGCAGCTGCTGCGCGCGGTGCTCGCCGAGCCGGACGCGCGGGTGGGTGCGCTGGAGTCGCTCACCCCGGAGCAGCGCCTGGAGGTCGTGCGCTTCGGCGGGACCATCACCGAGTTCTCGCGCGCGGTCGCCCCGGACCTGCTGGCCGAGCAGGCCCGCGAACGCCCGGAGCACGAGGCCGTGGTCTTCGGCGCGGATTCCCGCAGCTACGGCGAGCTCGCCGGGCGCGCGAACCGGCTGGCCCGCTGGCTCATCGCGCGCGGTGCCGAGCCGGAAGGCCTGGTCGCGCTGGTGCTGCCGCGCTCGCACCTGATGGTGGAGGCGGTGGCCGGGGTGCTGGCCAGCGGCGCGGCCTACCTGCCGGTGGACCCGAAGCTGCCCGCCGAGCGGATCGAGCACATGCTCGCCGACGCCCGCCCCGCGCTCGTGCTGGGCACCGGCGACACCCTCGCCGCACTGTCCGATGCGGACGTTCCGGCGGTGGCGCTGGACGGCGTCCAGGACGAGCTCGCCGCGTTCGACGACGGTCCGGTGACCGACGCGGAGCGGACCCGCCCGCTGCTGCCCGAGCACCCGGCCTACGTCATCTACACCTCCGGCTCCACCGGCCGCCCCAAGGGCGTGCTGGTCCCGCACGGCTCGCTGTGCGCGATGATCGCCGGCCACGGCGAGCGGTTCGGCGTGGACCGCGACAGCCGGATGCTGCTGTTCGCCTCGTTCAGCTTCGACGCCTCGGTGTGGGAGATCGGACTCGCGCTGCTGCGCGGCGGCACCCTGGTGCTCACCGACGACGAGACCCGGATGCCGGGCGAGCCGCTGGTGGACCTGATCTCCGCCGCGGGCATCACGCACATCGGCATCCCGCCGGTGGTCGCCTCCTCGCTGCCCCCGGGCAGCGAACTGCCCGCCGGGCTCACCGTGGTGGTCGCGGGCGAGGCCTGCTCCGCCGAAGTGGTCGCCCGCTGGGCGGACCGGGTGCGGCTGTTCAACGGCTACGGGCCCACCGAGGCCGTGGTCGGCGCGACGATCAGCGGCCCGCTGTCGGGCGATCAGCGCCCGCCGATCGGCGAACCCACCACCGCGCACCGGGTGTACGTGCTCGACGCGGCGCTGCGCCCCGTTCCGGTCGGCGCCGTCGGCGAGATCTACCTCAGCGGCGGGCTCGCCCGCGGCTACCTGGACCGGCCCGGCCTCACCGCCGAGCGGTTCGTGGCCGACCCGTTCCGGGACGGCGGCGAGCGGATGTACCGCACCGGCGACCTCGGCCGGTGGCGCCCGGACGGGCAGTTGGACTACGCGGGCCGCTCCGACGACCAGGTGCAGCTGCGCGGGTTCCGCATCGAGCTCGGCGAAGTCGAGTCGGTGCTCGGCTCCCACCCCGAGGTGGAGCAGGCCGTGGTCGTGGTCCGCGAGGACGAGTCGGGCGACAAGCGGCTCGTCGGCTACGCGGTCACCGCCGGCGGCGAGGGCGTGCTGCCGCGCGGCCTGCGCGAGCACCTCGCCGACTCGCTGCCGGACTACATGGTCCCGGCCGCGCTGGTGGCGCTCGGCTCCTTCCCGCTGACCTCGCAGGGCAAGGTGGACCGGGCCGCGCTGCCGGAACCCGAGTCCGCGCCGCGGGCGGGCCGCGCGCCGCGCACCCCGGTGGAGGAGATCCTCTGCCACGTCTTCGCCGACGTGCTCGGGGTCCCGCAGGTGAGCATCGACGACGACTTCTTCGCCGCCGGTGGGCATTCGCTGCTGGCGACCCGCGTGGTGGGCCGGGCGCGTTCGGCGCTGAACGTGGAGCTGCCGATCAAGGACCTGTTCGAGGCGCGCACGGTCGCCGGGCTCGCCGAGCGGGTCGGCGGGGCCGAGCGCGCGCGGCGACCGCTGCGACCGGCCGACCGCACTGGTCGGCTCCCGCTGTCCTACGCGCAGCGCAGGCTCTGGTTCCTCAACCGGCTGGAATCGGCGAGCACCGGCACCTACAACGTGCCGCTCGCGCTGCGGCTGACCGGGGAGCTCGACGTGGCGGCGATGCGCGCGGCGCTCGGCGACGTCGTCGCCCGGCATGAGAGCCTGCGCACCGTCATCCCGGACGACGACGGATTGCCGCACCAGCAGGTGCTGCCCGCGGCCACCGCGCGACCGGACCTGCCGGTGCTCGACCTCGGCGAGGCCGAGCTGGGCGAGCGGCTGACCGCCGAGGCCGACCGCGGCTTCGACCTGAGCGCCGAAGCGCCGCTGCGCGCTCAGGTGTTCCGGCTCGAACCCGGCGAGCACGTGCTGCTGCTGGTGCTGCACCACACCGCGTTCGACGGATGGTCCATCGCGCCGCTGACCCGCGACCTCACGTCGGCCTATCGGGCGCGCTGCGCGGGGAAGGCGCCGCACTGGACGCCGCTACCGGTGCAGTACACCGACTACGCGGTCTGGCAGCGGGAGGTGCTGGGCGCCCCGGACGACCCGGACAGCGCGCTCGCGCGGCAACTGGAGCACTGGACGCGGGCGCTCGCCGGACTGCCCGAGGAACTGGCGCTGCCGACGGACTTCCCGCGTCCCGCCGTCGGCGGCAACCACGGCGACGAGGTCGAGTTCGTCGTGGAACCCGAGCTGTACCAGGGACTTCTGGCGGTCGCGCGGGAATCCGGGGTCACCGCGTTCATGGTCTTCCAGGCCGCGCTGGCCGTGCTGCTGACCAGGCTCGGCGCCGGGACGGACATCCCGGTGGGCAGCCCGATCGCGGGCCGCACCGACGAGGCCACCGACGACCTGGTGGGCTTCTTCGTCAACACCATCGTGCTGCGCACCGACACCTCCGGGGACCCGGAGTTCGGCGAGCTGCTGCACCGGGTGCGCGAGGCCGGCCTCGGCGCCTACGCCCACCAGGAGGTGCCCTTCGAGCAGGTCGTGGAGGCGTTGAACCCGCGCCGCTCGCTGTCCCGGCACCCGCTGTTCCAGGTGATGCTGGTGCTGCAGAACGACCAGGACGAGCAGGCCGCGCTGCCGGGCCTGGACGCGCGGGTGCAGCCGGTGGTCTCGCCGCGCGCCAAGTTCGACCTCACGGTGCAGCTCGACGAGCTGCACGCGGGCGGCGCGCCGGACCGCGTGCGGGGCGCGCTGGAGTACAGCACCGACCTGTTCCGCCGGGAGACGGTGGCCGCGCTGGCGCAGCGGTTCCTGCGGGTGCTCGCCGCGGTCGCCGCGGACCCGTACCGGCGGCTCAGCGAGCTGGACGTGCTGCTGCCCGGCGAGGAAGCGGAACTGCGGAGCACCGGCACCGGAGCGGTCGTCGCCGACGCCGCGGACGGCGTGGTGGAACGGGTGCGCGAGCGCGCCGCCCGCACCCCGGACGCGATCGCCGTCGCCGACGACACCGGCGAGGTGAGCTACGCGGCGCTGGTCGCGCGGGCGAGCGCGCTGTCCCGGCGGCTGCCGGGCGCGGGCCCGGTCGGCGTGCTGGCCGCACCCGGGGCGGGCTTCGTCACCAGCGTGCTGGGCGTGCTCGGCGCCGGTGGCGCGTTCGTCCCGCTGGACGTGCACGCACCGCGTCCGCGACTCGCCGCGCTGCTCACCGACAGCGGCGCCCGGCACGTGGTGGCGGACGCGGCGCACGCGGAGCTCGCCGGGGAGGTCGTCGCGGACTCGGGCGCCGCGGTCGAGGTGGTGGTGCTCGACGGCGTGGAGGACGCGGAGCTCGCACCGGCGCTGGGCTCCGGCCTGGACCTGGGCTACGTGATCTTCACGTCGGGCTCGACGGGCCGCCCGAAGGGGGCGATGGTGCACCGGCGCGGCATGGTCAACCACCTGCTCGCCAAGGTGGAGGACCTGGCGCTGGTGGAGGGCGACGTGCTGGTGCACAACGCCCCGGTCACCTTCGACATCGCGGTGTGGCAGATGCTCGCGGGCCTGCTCACCGGCTCCCGGGTCCGGGTCGTTCCCCGAGAGGTGGCCGCGAACCCGGACGCGCTGTTCGCGCTGATCGGCTCGGACGGCGTGAGTGTGCTGGAGGTGGTGCCCACGCTGCTGCGGGCCGCCCTCGACTCCTGGGACACCGGGACGGCACCGGACCTGACGGGGCTGCGCCGGCTGGTGGTCACCGGCGAGGCGCTGCCGCCGGACCTGTGCGCCCGCTGGTTCGCCCGGTTCCCGGAGATCCCGCTGCTCAACGCCTACGGGCCCACCGAGTGCTCCGACGACGTCACGCACGCGGTGCTCACCGCCTCCGACGTGATCGGAGGCAGCCGCGCCCCGATCGGGCGTCCGGTGCGCAACACCCGGCTCTACCTGCTCGACGACCACCTGCGGCTGGTCCCGGCCGGGGTGGTGGGGGAGCTCTACGTCGGCGGAACCGGTGTCGGCCGCGGCTACCTGGACGACCCGGCCAAGACCGCGCAGACCTTCCTGCCCGACCCGTTCGCGGCCGACGGATCGCGGATGTACCGCACGGGCGACCGGGTGCTGCAGCGGCCGGACGGGCAGCTGGAGTTCCTGGAACGGCGGGACTTCCAGGTGAAGATCCGCGGCCACCGCATCGAGCTCGGCGAGATCGAGGTAGCGCTGCGCGGCCTGGACCGGGTCGGTGACGCCGTGGTGGACGTGGTCGTCGACTCCGACGGGCACAAGCGGCTCGTCGGCCACCTGGTCGCCGCCGACGCGGACGGCGTCGAGGTCGATCAGGTTCGCGACCGGCTCGCCCAAGTGCTCCCGGAGTACATGGTGCCGTCGGCTTGGGCGGTGCTGGCGGCGATGCCGACCACCGCGCACGGCAAGGTCGACCGCGCCGCGCTGCCCGCCCCCGACCTCACCGGCGAAGCCCGCGGCCGGGAACCGCGCGGCCCGGTGGAGCAAGCGCTGTGCGGCATCCTCGCCGACGTGCTCGGGCTGTCCGGGGTCGGCGCGGAGGAGAACTTCTTCGCCGTCGGCGGTGACAGCATCACCTCGATCCAGGTGGTCAGCCGCGCCCGCACGGCCGGGATCCCGCTGGTGGTGGCCGACTTGTTCGTGCACCAGAACGTCGCCGCGCTCGCCCTCATCGCGCGGCAGCGCGAGCAGGAAGCGGGCGAGGACGCGGTCGAGGCGATGGAGCGGGTCTTCGACGAGGTCCGCGACACCGAGGGCACCGATCCGTTCGGCACCGTCCTCGCGATGCGCCCGGACCGCCCGCTGGCGCCGGTGTTCTGCCTGCACAGCGGGGTCGGTTTCAGCCTCCCGTACGTGGGGCTGACCGCGCACCTGGGCGACCGCCCGATCTACGGCCTGCAAGCGCCGGGGATCACCGAGCTCGCCGAGATCCCGGAGACGCTGCCCGAACTGGCCGCCGACTACGCCCGCCGGATCCGGGACATCCGCCCGGAAGGCCCGTACCACCTGCTCGGCTGGTCCTTCGGCGGCGTCCTCGCGCACGAGATCGCGGTGCGGCTGCAGTCCGAGGGCGCCGAGGTCGGCGTGGTCGCCGACCTCGACGCCTACCCGCCGGAACCGGACGAGGGCGATGACGACGAGCAGGCGATGCTCGGCTGGGTCTGGGAGCTGATCGGCCACGAGCGGGCCGAGCTCACCGGCGACCGGCTCACCGACGACCGCATCGCCGACACCCTGGAGCAGGACGGCAACCCGCTCGCCGGGATGGGCCGCGACCGGGTGCTGGCGATGCTGCGGGTGATGCGCGCGCACTCGCGGATGTCGGTGCGCCACCGGCCCGGGGTGCTGCGCGGCTCGATGCTGCTGTTCACCGCCACCGACGGGCTCTCCGAGCAGGAGGTCGAGGCGAAAGCCCTGCGGTGGGCGCCGCACGTGGACGGTGCCGTGCACGCGCACCGGATCGAGTGCGGGCACGACGACATGATGGACGCGGAACCGCTGGCCCGGATCGGTGCCGCGGTGGCCGCCGAGCTCGACCGGGTGGACCGGTCGCAGTCGGGAGGGGAACGATCGTGAGCGCAACAGCCGGCATCGCGGTGCCGGGCGGACCCGGTGCCGTGCTCACCGAGGTGGCCGCGGTGGCCGGGCGGAGGCTGCGCCACCTGCGCCGAGCCCCCGGCCGGTTCATCGGGATCACGTTGAACCCGCTGGTGTCGATCCTGGTGCTGGGCTACCTGTTCCAGAGCTCGATCACCATCCCGGGCGGAGGCGACTACCAGGAGTACCTGTTCGCGGGGGCCGCGCTGCAGGTGGGGTTGGCAGGGGTGGGGCCGACCGCGATCGCGGTCGCCTCGGACCGGCAGGGCGGGCTGATCGACCGGTTCCGCTCGCTGCCGATCTCCCGCGCGTCCGTCCTGTTCGGACACACCTGCGCGGACTTCCTGGTGGGGCTGGTCGGCCTGGTGGTGGTCACCGCGGTGGGCCTGCTGCTGGGCTGGCGCCCGCACACCGGGCCGCTGCAGGTGCTCGCGGGATTCGGGCTGCTGGCGGTGTTCCTCTACGTGATGCTCTGGGTCGGCGTGCTGCTGGGCATGGTGCTGCACAGCCTGGAATCCATCGACTCGCTCGCGCCGCTCATCGCGGTGGTGTTCCCGTTCCTGTCCAACGCTTTCCTGTCCGAGCAGAACCTGCCGGGCTGGCTGGTGCCGGTGGCCGCGTGGAACCCGATCAGCGCCGTCGCCACCGCCTGTCGGCAGCTGTGGGGCAACCCGGTCACGACCGGCACCGGATTTCCCTCCGAGCACCCGGGAATCGTGGTGCTGGTGACGCTGGCCGTGCTGTTCGCGGTGACCACCTGGATCAGCCTGCGCCGCTACCGCGACACCGCCGCTGGATGAGCCGTATTGGCTTGCTCTGGTGGTCGGGTGGCGGAACCTCAGCGTTCTTCTCGCTGCGGGATCTTTCTCCCGAGTGGCTCCGCCACGAGGGAAAAGCCGTCCTCGCGAGAAGAACGCTGAGAACCCGCGGGTGGTTCGGCTGCGTGCTGGGTCGCTGCTCAGCGGCTTCGCCGCTGGCAGGACGAGGACGACCGGACTCGGGGAGGAGCCGGGTTGTTCAGGTCAAGTGCGGCATCCGCCGCCGACCGGACGAGGAATAGCGAACATGACTCGAGTTGAAGGACGGGCAGTGCACCGATGAAGCCGATTCCCGCGGACCTGACCGAGATCGACCTGACCGACCCGCAGACCTTCCTGGACCTGGACCCGATCGACATGTGGCGGCGGTTCCGCGCCGAGCGTCCGGTGCACCGGCACCGCGCGATCGGCGGGGCGCCCGGGTTCTGGGCGGTCACCCGGCACGCCGACCTGATGGCCGTCTACCGGGACAACAAGCGGTTCACCTCCGAACGCGGCAACGTGCTCGCCACGCTGCTGCAGGGCCACGATTCCGCCGCGGGCAAGATGATGGCGGTCACCGACGGGCCGCGGCACAAGGCGATCCGCAAGCTGGTGCTGGAGTCCTTCTCGCCCCGGGTGCTCAAGCACGTCGTCGGCGGCATCCACGAACGCACCCGCGCGCTGCTGGACCAGGCGCTGGAGCTGGGCCGCTTCGACTTCGCCACCGACGTCGCCGACCACGTGCCGATCGGCACCATCGGCGATCTGATGGACATCCCGCAGGCCGACCGGCCGCCGCTGGTGCGGTGGAACACCCTCACCTTGAGCAGGCACAGCTCGGACGAGGCGGCCGAGGACGAGCTGATGGCCCGCAACGAGATCCTGATGTACTTCTCCGACCTGGCGCGCCGCAGGCGCCGCAAGCCGGGCGAGGACGTGATCAGCGCGCTGGCCACCGGTCTCGTGGACGGGGAGCCGCTGACCGAGGACGAGATCGTCTTCAACTGCTACAGCCTCATCCTCGGCGGCGACGAGTCCAGCCGGATGTCCTCGATCGGCGCGGTGAAGGCGTTCTCGGAGTTCCCCGAGCAATGGGGCGCGCTCAAGTCGGGGGAGGCCGACGTGGAGAGCGCGACCGAGGAGGTGCTGCGCTGGACCACCCCGGCGATGCACTTCGGCCGCCGCGCGCTGCAGGACGTGCCGGTCGGCGACCAGGTGGTCGAGGCCGGGGACGTCGTGACGCTGTGGAACTCCTCGGCGAACTTCGACGAGGCCGTCTACGCCGAGCCGGAGCGCTTCGACCTGGCGCGGCAGCCCAACAAGCACCTCGCCTTCGGCTTCGGCCCGCACTTCTGCATCGGCGCGTTCCTGGGCCGCGCGCACGTCGGCGCGATGCTGGAGGGCCTCCGCGACCGCGTCGCCGACGTCCAGGTGACCGGCGAGCCGAAGCGCCTCTACTCCAACTTCGTCCACGGCTTCAGCAGCCTCCCGGTCGAGTTCACCCCCTGACCCGGGGAGCCAGGTCAACGGCCCCCCGCCCGACGGGATCGGGCCGGTGGGCCGCTCACCTCGATCGGGCGGAAGGCGTCAGGGGTTCGTCAGCGGGTCGTCAGCCCGGGTGGTGAGCATGGCAGGGCGGCCCCTGCGCGGAGGCCGACGCCGGCGAGCGAACCAGAGGAGCGTTCGAGATGACGAACCCTTTCGACGACCAGGACGGCACGTTCGCGGTGCTGGTCAACGACGAGGAGCAGCACAGCCTGTGGCCGTCCTTCGCCGCGGTGCCCGCCGGCTGGCGGGTCGCGCTGGACGGGGCGAGCAGGCGGGCCGCGCTGGACTACGTCGCGGAGCACTGGACCGACCTGCGGCCCAAGAGCCTCCGCGAGCAGGCGGGTACCTCCGCCCGGTGACCCCGGGCGGTCCTTCGAACAGCGGAGCCGCGGCGGCGCGGCGACCGCGTGGGAGTGCGCGTGGACATGGGGATCGAGGCCGAAGGCCTCCGCAAGCGCTATCGGGGACATGAGGCGCTGCGCGGCGTCGACCTCGCGGTGCCGCCGGGGTCGGTGCTGGGGTTGCTCGGGCCGAACGGCGCTGGCAAGACCACGGCGGTGCGGACGCTGGCGACGCTGCTGGAACCCGACGAGGGCCGGGCGCGCGTCGCGGGCCACGACATCGCCCGGGAGCCGAACGAGGTGCGCAGGCGGATCGGGCTCGCCGGGCAGCACGCGGCGGTGGACGAGTTGCTGACCGGCCGGGAGAACCTGGTCCTGATCGGCCGGCTGCTGCACCTGGGGCGTCGTCGCGCCCGCGCGCGGGCCGCTGAGCTGCTGGAGCGGTTCGAGCTGATCGAGGCCGCCGATCGACCGCTGGGCACCTACTCCGGGGGGATGCGCCGCCGCTTGGACTTGGCGAGCTGCCTGGTCGGAGATCCGGCGGTGCTGTTCCTGGACGAGCCGACGACCGGCCTCGACCCGGCCAGCCGGGCGACGTTGTGGGAGATGGTGCGGGAGCTGGTGCGCGACGGGGTCGCGGTGCTGCTGACCACCCAGTACCTGGAGGAGGCGGATCAGCTCGCGGACCGGATCGCGGTGATCGCCGCCGGGGAGATCGTCGCCGACGGCACCCCCGACGAGCTCAAGCGCAAGGTCGGCGGCGAGTGGCTGGAAGTCGTGGTGGCGTCGCCGGAGCGGGCGGGCGCCGCGCTGGCCGTGCTGCGGCCGGTGGCGGCGGAGCGTCCCGTGCTGGACGACTCGGATGGCCGGATCCGGCTGCGGCTGCGCGACGGTGTCGCCGGCTTGGAGCGGGCGGCGGGCGCGTTGCGGACCGCGGGGGTGGAGGTCAGCGATTTCGCGCTGCGCCGGCCGACGCTGGACGACGTGTTCTTCGACCTGGTGGGGCGCTCGGCGAAGTGATCCCGGTGCCCGACGGCGCCCTGGCGGTGTATCCGCCAGGGCGCCGTTTCACGTTGTGCGGCAAGGAAAAGGCCTGATCAGGGGCGGCGCGGGGGAACCGGGTGGACCCGCCGTTGACACCTCCTAGGTCACGTGTCAGTCTATTCTTACAGATGAAGCACTGGGGATGATCGAAACTTCCCGGGACGAGCGCGACCGGCACGGAGTGCGGGAGCGCTCCTCGTCCCGGTGAGCACCGCCGCGCCCCGCCCGGTGCGGCGCCCGTCGAAGGCCGGCGCCGAGCACGTGAACGACCGGGTGGAACGCAGCGGAAAGAGCCCCGGACAAGGAAGGGATCCCGGTATGGTCGGCGCCTTGATCGTGCTGGTGGTCGTGGGGGGAATCTCGGTGAGCCTGGTGTCGTACTTCCGGTTGCAGGCGCACCGGGTCGACGCCGTGGCGAACGCCCACTACCGCACCTTCGTCGAACGATCCGTGGCGGAGCAGGCCGGGCTGCGGTTCCGGTTGGGTGAGCTCTCCGCCCGGGTGGAATCCGTGGAGCAGTTGTTGAGGAGCTACGAATGACCGCCGCAGGCAGCGCGCACCGAACGCACGGCAACCCCCTCCGGATGTTCTTCTCACCCGCCCCCTGGGCGGCGACCGGATACCTCGCCACCTACATCGTCACCGGCACCCTGCTGTTCTCCGTCGCGTTGACCGTGGTGCTCACCGCGGGCGTGCTGAGCATCGTCTGGATCGGGCTCCCGCTGCTGGTGGCGGCTGCGGTCGTGGTGCGCGGCAGCGCCAACGTGGAGCGCTTCCGCGCGGCCCTGGTCACCGAGCCGATCCCGGCCGCCTACCGGGAGGTCGTCGGTAGCGGGCTGTTCGCCCAGCTCAAGACCCGCTGGGCGGACCCGGCCACGCTGCGGGACCTGGTCTACCTGGTGCTGCTCTACGTCCCGCTGCTGGTGCTGGACACCGTGGTGCTCGCGGTGTGGCTCGCCTTCGCGGGCATGATCACGGTTCCGCTGTGGTTCTGGTCCATCCCGCAGGACTTCGACGGCGGCATCACCACCCACGGCGTGATGATCGGCTACCTGGAGCAGCCGCGGAATTCCTTCGGTGGCGGCGAGTTCGGCGTCTGGGTCGGTGATCTGCAGACCGCGCTCGGCGTCGCCGCGGTGTTCTTCGTGCTCAGCCTCGCGCTGTCCTACGTGGTCACCGGTGCGGCGCGGCTGCACGCCGGGATCGCCCGCGCGCTGCTCGCCCCGTACACCGACCCGCTGGCCTCGGCCAAGCGGACGCTCGACGAGGCCGGACCGCTTTCCCGCTCGGCCGTCGACTGATGCGGCGCCGGGGCTGAGCCCCGGCGCACCTTCCCCCTCCGAGAACCGAACCGAGATCCGCCCCGCATGCGCCGAACCGCGGCGCACGCGCGGGGAGACGTGTCCGCGCAACATCCCGACCGGAGTGATGACGCGACCGCTCCGGCAGCTCGCCGGATAGGAGTTGAGCAACGTGCAGAAGCGATCCGTGACCGTGCGGATGGCCCGATGGAGCGCCACGCATCCGTGGAAGGCGATCATCGGCTGGGTGGTCTTCGTGGCCGTCTGCGTCGTCGGCAGCGGCATAGCGGGAACGGTCGACGCCACCAGCGCCGACTACCGCATCGGCGAGGCCGGCCGTGCCGAGGCGCTGCTGGCCGAGGGCGGCATGACCGATCCCGTCGTGGAGAAAGTGCTGATCACCTCGCCGTCCGGCGGGCTCCCGCCCGAGGCCGACGCGGCGGCGCGCGAGGTCTCCGAGCGGATGCGGGCGTTGCCCGCGGTCGCCGAGGTCGGCGAACCGGTCCACGCCCCCAGCGGCAACGCGCTGCTGGTCCAGGTGCGGATGCACGGCGACGACAAGCAGGCCCTGCCCGAGGTCGGCGCGCTGCTGGAGCAGACCGCCTCGGTGCAGGAGGCCCACCCGGACCTCAAGGTCGAGCAGACCGGACAGGTCTCCATCGACCAGGGCATCGACGAGCAGCTCGGCGAGGACCTGGCGCTCGGCGAGAAGATCACCCTGCCGGTCACGGTGATCATCCTGCTGATGGTGTTCGGCTCGTTGCTCGGAGCCGGGGTGCCGGTGCTGCTGGCGCTGTCCTGCGTGGTCACGGCCATGTCGTTGTCCGCGCTGACCTCGCACCTGATCCCCGATGTGGGGACCGTCAAGAACATCATCCTGCTGCTCGGCATGGCCGTCGGCGTCGACTACTCGCTCTTCTACATCAAGCGGGAGCGCGAGGAGCGGGCCCGCTCCGGCGGCACGCTCTCGCACTTCGCGGCGATCGAGGTAGCGGCTGCGACGTCCGGGCACACCGTGGTCGTGTCGGGCATCGCGGTGATGGTGTCGATGGCCAGCCTCTACCTGGCAGGCGACGTCGTGTTCGCCTCGCTGGCCACCGGGTCGATCGCGGTGGTGCTGGTCGCGGTGATCAGCTCGCTGACCGTGCTGCCCGCGGTGCTGGCGAAGCTGGGGCGGCGCATCGACCGCCCGCGGGTGCCGTTCTTCGGCAAGCTCGCCGAGCGGCAAGGCCCCGGCCGGTTCTGGCCCGTGATGCTGCGCCCGTCGATGAAGCGTCCCGGGGCGACCCTCGCGGTCTCCGCGCTGGCGATGCTGCTGCTGGCCGCCCCGGCGCTGAACATGCAGCTGGGTCTGCCGGGCAACAACACGCTGCCCAAGGGCATCCCCGGGATCCAGGTGAACGACCGCCTGGTCCAGGAGTTCCCGGCCGAGGGCGCCTCGAACTTCGTCGCCGTCCGCTCCGACTCCGCGCACGCGGCGGAGGCCGAGCAGGCGTTGGGGCGGCTGGTCGAGCGGGCCCAGCAGGACCCGGCGATCACCCGCGAGGACGACGCCCAGGTGCGCACCTCCGCGGACGGGCTCGTGCACACGGTGCAGCTCGGCATCCCGTACGCGACGGATTCCCCGGAGGCGTCGGCTTCCCTGCACCGGCTGCGCGAGCTCGCCCCCGCCGAGCTGGGCGGCGTGCCGAGCACCGAGTTCGCCGTCGGCGGCGGCGTGGCCCGCAACGTCGACACCGCCGGGCACCAGTCCGAGACGCTGCCCGAAGTGGTCGCCTTCGTGCTGCTGCTGACCTTCGTGATGATGCTGATCTCGTTCCGCTCGGCGGTGCTGGCGGGGATGTCGATCCTGCTGAACCTGCTGTCCGCGGGCGCCACCTTCGGCGTGCTGGTGCTGGTCTTCCAGAGCAGCTGGGCGGAGGGGCTGCTGGGCTTCGAGTCCGGCGGGTTCATCGTCTCGCGGGTGCCGCTGTTCCTGTTCGTGATCCTGTTCGGGCTGTCGATGGACTACCACGTCTTCGTGGTCAGCCGGATCAAGGAGGCGGTGCAGCGCGGCCTGCCCACCTCGAAGGCGGTGCACGAGGGGATCACGTCCTCGGCAGGGGTGGTCACCAGCGCGGCGATCGTCATGGTCTCGGTGTTCCTGAGCTTCGTGTTCACCGGCCTGCCGGAGATGAAGCAGCTCGGGCTCGGGCTGGCCGTGGCGGTGCTGCTGGACGCCTTCGTGATCCGCGTGCTGGTGCTGCCCTCGCTGATGGTGCTGCTCGGCGAGCGCACCTGGTGGCCCGCCCGGATCCGGTCGCCGCGCGGCGGTCGCGACCGGGACCGGGAAGCGGTCTCCGCCGCGACGAGGTGATGGCGAGCGGTGCCCCGGCGATCGGGCCGGGGCACCGCCTCCGCCGCGGAGGGCGGATGCCCGAATCACGTATCTTGGCGTCGCCGGGATCGATGTCCGAAGTGGAGGAGGAGGGGTCGTGAACAGCGAAGAACTGCTGGCCCTGCTCTCCGCGATCGGGCACACCCAGCGGCTGCGGATCATCGCCGGGTTGTCGGACGGGCGGGTGCACGTGAGCGAACTCGCCCGCAGGCTCCGGTTGTCCCGCCCGCTGCTCTACATGCACCTGGAACGTCTGGAGGGTGCGGGCTTGGTCACCGGTAAGCTCGAGCTCTCCTCGGACGGCAAGGCGATGAAGTACTTCGAGCTGGTGCCGTTCGAGCTGGACTTGACGGTGGACACGGTCCTCGCCGCGCTCCGCGCGGACGAGGAAGAGGACCACTGACCGCTCGCCCGCAGACGCGAGCGGTCGACCCTGGGGAGGAAATCTCGACATGTCCGGAGCGTTCGTGGCCATCCTGATCGTGCTGATCGTCGTGGTCGGCATCACGGTCAGCGTCAGCGCGTACTTCCGCCTGCAACGGCATCGCGCCGACGCCGTGGCGATGGCCGCGTACCGGAAGCTCGCCGAGGAGGCCGTGGCGAAGCAGGATTCGCTGCGCGAGGAGATCGCTCAGCTCAGCGGGCGGATCGCGGAGGTCGAGCGGCTGCTCAAGAGCATCGACTGACCCGGCCGCCGGGACGACGCGTTCGCCGCCCGGTCGTTCCCGGAAATCGGGCGCGGCCGGGCGGTTTCGCGTTCCCGGGGCTCGATCAAGCGCTCTCGGAGGCCGCCGCGCGGCCCGCTTGCCTGCCGGAGAAGAGGCAGCCGCCGAGGAAGGTTCCTTCCAGGGCGCGGTAGCCGTGGACACCTCCACCGCCGAAGCCGGAGACCTCGCCCGCCGCGTAGAGACCTGGGATCGGCCGGCCCGCGACGTCGAGGACGCGACCGAACAGATCAGTTTGCAGACCGCCGAGGGTCTTGCGGGTGAGGATGTTCATGCGGATCGCGATCAGCGGCCCCGCGGCGGGGTCGAGGATCTTGTGCAGCGGAGTGGTCCGCGCGAGGCTGTCCCCGGAGTAGGCCAGGGAGTTGCGGATGCCCATCACCTGGTTGTCCTTGGTGAACGGGTTGTCGACCTGCTGATCCCGAGTGGTGATCTGCCTGCCGAGGTCGTCCGCGTCGATCAGGTTCGTGCCCGCCAGCGCGTTCATGCCCTTGACGAGCTCGGCGAGGTCGTCGGCGATGACGAAGTCCTCCCCGTCGTCCATGAACGCCTTGACCGGGGGCGGAGTGTCGTGGAACAGGCGCCCGGCCAGGTAGGCGGCGAGGTCTTTGCGGGTGAGCTCCGGGTTCTGCTCCGAACCGGAGAGGACGAACTCCTTGTCGATGATCCGCTTGTTCAGCACGAACCAGGAGTGGTCGTGCCCGGTGCGCATGATCATTTCGAGGGTGCCGAGCGTGTCGTAGCTCGGGATGCCCGGGTTGGGGAAGCGGCCACCCTCGGCGTCGAACCACATCGAGGACGGGGCGGCGAGGACGCGGATCCCGTGGTCGGGCCAGATGGGGGAGTGGTTGATCAGGCCCTCGGTGTAGTGCCACATGCGGTCGCGGTTGACCAGGCGGGCTCCCGCGGCCTCGCTGATGCCGAGCATCCGCCCGTCCACGTGGGCGGGGACCCCGGTGATGAGGCGGGCGGGCGGTTCCCCGAGGTAGGACGGCCAGTTGCTGCGGACGAGGTCGTGGTTCGCGCCGATGCCGCCCGAGGTGACGATGACGATCGGGGCGCGCAGCTCGAAGTCGCCCACCTTGGTGCGTGAGCTGGGCGTGCCGCGCTCGGCGTCGCTGGGTTCCAGCACGCTGCCGCGCACGCCGTCGACGACGCCCCCGGTCGTGCTGAGCGAGTCGACCTGGTGGCGGAACCGGAAGGAGACCTTCCCGGCCTCGGCCGCCTCGCGCACGAGCTTCTCGAACGGTTCCATGACGCCGGGTCCGGTGCCCAAGGTCAGGTGGAAGCGGGGCACGGAGTTGCCCGGACCGTCGGCCATCTGCCCGCCGCGTTCCGCCCAGCCGACGATCGGCACCCAGCTCATGCCCAAACCGGACAGCCAGGACCGCTTCTCCTCGGCGGCGAACTGCAGGTACGCGTCCGCCCAGCGCGCTCCCCAGTGGTCCTCGCCCAGCGGGTCGTCGACGCCGCGGTCGAAACCGGCGTTGGAGAACCAGTCGGCCCGCGCCAGTTCCAGGGAGTCCTTGATGCCCGCGGCTCGCTGTTCGACGGAGTCGATGAAGAACAGCCCGCCCAGCGACCAGAACGCCTGCCCGCCCAGGCTGGCCTCGGGTTCCTGGTCCACCAGCAGCACCCGCCGTCCCGCGGCGACCAGTTCCGAGGTCGCCACCAGCCCGGCGAGGCCCGCTCCGACGACGATGGCGTCGGCCTCGGCGTCGTCGGCGGCGGCGCCGGCGGAGCCGGGGGACATGCCGAGGCCGGCCACCGCTCCGGTCGCGGCGAACGCGCTCCCGGCGGCCAGAACGTCGCGACGGCTGATACCTCGGTCTTCTGACGAACTCATCGTCGAGTCCTCCACATCGGCGTGAACGGGCTCCCCCGTGCGATCACGACGTCCCGCGGCAGGCTCCGCACCGCCTCGTCGGAGGGCGGGCGAGCGCGGCCACCGGGGTCGGACGCGCAGCTGGCTCCCACTTGCTACTGGAAAGTAGCAATCTTCGTCGGGCCGGTGCGTCTGCTGAATGGCGGGACCGCGCCGCGCGGCCCTGCTCCCGTGGCGCCGGTCAGCGTTCCGGGGCTAGGCCGCGGTGCGGTGCGGCGGCGTCCAGCCGCGCGTAGGCCTCGTGCGACGCGGTGAGCAGCGACTCGGTCGGCAGCAGCGCCGGGCGGATCTCGCCCGCCGCCAGCTCGTAGGCCTCGTGCAGCTCGACCAGGGCGCCGCGCAGCGCGGGCGGGTGGATCGGCTCCGCCGCGCTGAGCGTGCGCACGCGGGCCAGCGCCGTGTGCACGCGGGAGAGCCAAGCGCGGTTCGGGAGCAGCCAGGAGATGCCGACGGCCACCGCCGCGCCCAGCAGCGTCGCCCAGAACCGGTGGGAGGCGAGCACGGCCGGATCCGCCGGAGCGCCCAGCGCGCTGACGAGCAGCGCGACCGGCGTCGCGAACAGCAGGCCGAGCGCGTAGTTGAGGGTCACCGTCATCTCCGCGCCCCACTGCAGCAGCACCAGCGCGACGAGCAGCATCCAGACCGCCGGGTGCGCGGAGAGCACGGCCACCCCGATCAGCACTCCGGCCACGGTGCCGGACACGCGTTGCACCATGCGCGGCACGGAGGTCGCCGTGCTCGTCGCCTGCAGCACGGACACCGCCGACACCGCCGCCCAGTAGGCGTGGCCGATGCCGAGCAGGTCGGCGACGGCACCGGCGAGCAGCGCGGCCACGAAGACGCGGGCGGCGTAGGGCAGCAGCCAGGAGCCGGCGCGACGCGGGCGCACGGCCGCGCGCAGCACCTCGCGGATGATCCGCCAACGCGACGCCGGGATGGGGGTGCGGACGTCGGCCGAGCCCACCGGGGGCAGCTCGGGGATCTGATCGCCCGCGCGGATCGCGGTCGCGGCGGCGCGCACGTCATCGGCGGTGATCGCGGGAGCGTCCGGGCCGAGCAGCACCTCGCACGCGTCCACGGCGCGGACCAGCGCCCGGTGCGCGGAGGAGTCGCGGTGCCGCCTGCCGACGAGCGCGACGCTGTGCCACGCCGACTCCACCGCCACCGCGGCCTGGTGCCGCACGGCGAGATCGGAACGCGCCACCAGCGCGGTCGCGGTGGCCTCCAGCGCCGCCGCCACCGCCCGGCGCTGGGGCGCCAGGCCGATGACCGCCGCTCCGGCAACGTTGACGATCCAGGCGAACGCGGCACACAGCGACGCCGCCGCGAGGTGCGGCCCGAGGTCGGCGGCGACCAGCGGCAGGTGCGCGCAGGCGCCGACGGCGAATGCGAAGATCAGCCCACCGGGCGGGCCGAGCTTGACCGCCGCGCAGAGCACGGTGGCCGCGGCGCCGACCAGCGCGGTGGCCGCCAGCGCCACCGCCTCGTGCCACGGGGTGCCACCCGCGAACACGGCGATCACCTCGCCCACGGCCACGGCGAGCACCATGCCGACCGCCACCGCGCCCAGCGTCCTGGCGTGCCGGTAGTAGGGCTCGGTGCGGCCGTAGACGCTGCTCAACGCGCCGAACACGGCGCCGGGCAGCAGGTCGAGCCGGTCGATGAGCAGCAGCACGGCCAGCGGGACCGCCAGCGCCAGCAGGGCGCGAGCGGCGGGCCAGAGGAACGGGCCGTTCCGGCGGAGCCGGAACGTGTCCCGGAGGTTGCGGGTCAGGACGGTTCCGGTCACCTGGGCAGTGTAGAGAAAATAGTTTACTAGTGAAACGATGGTGAGATGAAGCGGACACCGGATCTCATCGACGCGGCCCGGTCGCAGTGGGGCGAGGTGCACCCGGAGATCGACACGACCAGCATCGACGTGATCGGGCGGGTGCTGCGCGCGGCGGCGGTGCTGCGGCGGCGCCTCGACACGACGATCTCCGAAGGTGGCCTCAACCGCGCGGAGTTCGACCTGCTGTGCGCGCTGCGCCGCAGCGGTGCGGCGGTGACTCCGGGGCGGCTCAACGAGCTGACCGTCTCCTCCGGGGCGGCGACCACGAAGCGGCTCCGCGAGCTCACCGACCGCGGGCTGCTGGAGCGCTCCACCGATCAGCGCGATCGGCGCAGCGCGCGGGTGCGGCTCACCGAGCAGGGTGAGCGGCTCATCGACGGGCTGTTCCCGCGGGTCATGGATGCCGAGCAGGCGCTGCTGGCCGGGTTGGCGGCTCGGCAGCGGGAGTCGCTGGCGGGCGGACTCGCCGACCTGCTGCGCGCGATGGAAGGTCCGGGCGAAGCGCACTGACCGCCACCTGGGCGGGCGCGGGAGTACGTGTGGCGCCAGCGAAAGGAAATCTTTCGTGCAGACGGGCATCTGGAGGAAAAATATTGTGATCTTGCCTGTCTGATGGTCATAATTTTTCGTGAACAGTGATGGCGCCACCGCGACCGCACTACGCACGAGGAGGCTGACATGACCGCACAGCAGGAAGCCGTTCTCGACCAGCCCACCACCGCGACCACCGAGGCCGAGCAGGCGGTGCCCGCGCTCCGCGCGCAGGTCACCGGCGACCTGCTGGACATCGTGGTCGACCTCGACTCCGGGCACGGCTGCCGCCTGCGCGACCTGCGCGACGGCACCGAATACCTCGACATGACGATGTTCTTCAGCTCCGCGCCGCTCGGCCACGGACACCCCGGCCTGCGCGAACCCGAGTTCGAGGCCGCGCTGGTGCGGACCGCGCGCGTCAAGCCGGCCAACCCGGACTTCGCCACCGTCGAACAGGCCCGGTTCGCCGAGACCTTCCGCCGCGTGGCGGGCGTGCCGGAGCTGCCGCTGCTGTTCCTCATCGACGGCGGCACGCTCGCCGTGGAGAACGCGCTCAAGGTCGCCTTCGACTGGAAGACCAAGCACAACGCCCGCCAGGGCATCGGCGTCCGCGGCAGCAGGGTGCTGCACCTGGAGCGCGCTTTCCACGGCCGCAGCGGCTACACCTTGTCGCTGACCAACACCGATCCGGCGAAGATCCGCGACTACCCGATGTTCGACTGGCCGCGCATCCCCAGCCCCGCTGTCGAGCCCGGCCAGCGCTGGGACGACCCGGAGCTGCTGCCGGAGGAGCGCGTCGCGCTCGACGCCGCCGAGGCCGCGCTGCGCCGGTACGGAGCCGAGATCGCCTGCTTCGTGTACGAGCCGATCCAGGGCGAGGGCGGTGACCGGCACCTGCGGCCTCGATTCCTCACCGCCGTGCAGGAGCTCTGCCGCGAGCACGACGTGCTCACCGTCGCCGACGAGGTGCAGACCGGAGCGTTGACCGGCGCGGTGTGGGCGCACCGCGAACTCGGGCTGGAGCCGGACCTGGTGGCGTTCGGCAAGCGGCTGCAGGTGTGCGGGGTGCTGGGCGGGCGCCGGGTGCTCGACATCGCCGACAACGCGTTCCGCGAGCCGAGCCGGATCAGCTCCACCTGGGGCGGATCGCTGGTGGACATGGTGCGGGCCACGCGGATCCTGGAGATCGTCGAGCGGGACGGGCTGTTCGAGCACAGCCGCCGGATGGGCGAGCTGCTGCTCGGCGAGCTCGGTGCGCTCGCCGCCGAGTTCCCGGAGGTGATCCGCTCAGCGCGCGGACGTGGGCTGATGTGCGCGGTGAGCTTCCTCGAACCGGCTCAGCGGGACGCGGCGATCGCCGTGGCGCGAGACCGGCACCGGACGCTGTTCCTGCCGTCCGGGCCCGACTCGCTGCGATTCCGCCCGTCCCTGTCGGTGTCGCCGGAGGAGATCACCGAGGCCGTGGCCGCCCTGCGCGCCACCTTGACCGAACTCCCCTGAGCCGCACCGGAACCAAGTGAGCGGACCGTTCGCCCGATCCCGTTGGACGAACGGTCCGCTCACGCCTGCTCAGCCAGAGCAGGGGCGGCTCACCGCCACGAGGGGAGCCAGAGTTCGGCCTGCCAGTGCTCTTGGGTGATCAGCTCGCCGTTCAGGATCGGCCACAGCCACACGAAGTTCGCCACCACGATGCCCACGTACAGCGCGACCACCAGCAACCCCGTCTTGCGGCGCTCGGTGTGCTCCTGGGCAGTGCCGAGGATCTCCCCCAGGATGAGCACGATCCCCAGCACCAGGAACGGTGCCATCGGCGTCGCGTAGAAGTAGTACATCTGCCGGTCCAGGTTGATGAACCACGGCAGGTAGCCGGCGCCGTACCCGACGAGCACCGCGGTGTAGCGCCAGTCCAGCCGGCTCGTCGCGCGCCACACGGCCCACGCCGCCACCGGCAGCGCGAGCCACCACATGGCGGGCGTGCCCAGCAGCATCGTGGCCTGCACGCAATCGGACTCACCGCAGCCGGTCAGCCCCGACTCGTAGTAGTAGAGCATCGGGCGCATGCCCATCGGCCACGCCCACGGCTTGGACTCCCACGGGTGCGGGTTGCTGCCGGTGTCCAGGTGGGTGTGGAAGTCCAGCACGTTGAGCTGGTAGAACAGCAGCGATCGCAGCGGGTCGGGCAGGAAGTTCAGCCCCACGTCCTCGGAGATGATCGCCGCGTGCCGGTCGGTCGCCGTCTCGCTGGCGAACCAGTTCGCCCACGTCGCGAAGTACACCGCGATCGGCAGCACCAGCAGCGAGCCCAGCGCGGGCACCGTGTCCCGCAGCAGCGCGCCGACCCACGGCCGCTCGACCCCGGCGGTGCGCCGGGACAGCGCGTCCCAGAGCACGCTGAGCAGGCCGAAGGCCATGATGTAGTAGATGCCGTTCCACTTGACCCCGCAGGTCAGGCCCAGCGACAGCCCGGCGGCGAAGCGCCACCAGCGAAAGCCCATCCGCGGGCCCCACCTGCTGTCGCCGATGCGTCCTTCGGCGACGACCACGGCCAGCCTGGCCCGCATCTGATCGCGGTCGACCAGCAGCAGCGCGAACGCCGCCAGCACGAACAGCGCCTGGAAGATGTCGAGCATCCCGACGCGCGACTGCACGTGGCTGAGCCCGTCGCAGATCAGCAGCACCCCGGCGAGCGCGCCGAGCAGCGTGGAACGGGTGAGCCTGCGCGCGATGCGCACGAGCAGCACCACCATGACCGTGCCCGCCAGCGCCGCCGCGATGCGCCAGCTCCACGGGCTGTAGCCGAAGATCCACTCGCCGATGGCGATCAGCTGCTTGCCCACCGGGGGGTGCGCGACGACCTCGTAGCCGGGGTTGTCCTCGTATCCGCCGTTGCGCAGCATCTGCCACGCCTGGATGGCGTAGTACTTCTCGTCGAAGACCGGGGTGCCCTTGTCCGTGGCGCGTCCGAGGTCCCAGATCCGGACCACGCCCGCGATCAGCCCGATGACCAGGGTGATGATCCAGCTGCGCAACCGGTCCGCCGGCATCTTCGGGGCGAGCAGCGCCCGGGCGTCCCAGGAACCGGGTTCGGCTGCGGGGGGAGTTCGGCCGGGCCCGACCATGTTCTCGGCTTGGCCGCCGGCGGAGTTCGGCACGAGCACGCTCACACCTGAATCGTAGGGTTGAGCTCATGGACTTCGAATCCGGATCGGGCACGTTGGTGCTCGCCGCGACGCCGCTCGGCGACGCCCGCGACGCGTCGGCTCGGTTGATCGACGCCTTGGGCTCGGCCGCGATCATCGCCGCCGAGGACACCCGCCGGGTGCGTGCGCTGGCGACTTCGCTGGGGGTGAGCCCGTCCGGGAAGATCGTGAGCTACTACGAGGACGTCGAGGCGGCCCGCACCCCGCGACTGCTGGAGGCGTTGCGGGAGGGGCGCGACGTGCTGCTGGTGACCGACGCGGGCATGCCGAGCGTGTCCGACCCGGGCTACCGGCTCGTGTCGGCCTGCGCCGCGGAAGGGCTGGTGGTGACCTGCCTGCCCGGCCCGTCCGCGGTGACGACGGCGCTCGCGGTGTCCGGGCTGGCCTCGGACCGGTTCTGCTTCGAGGGCTTCCCGCCGCGCAAGTCCGGGGAGCGGCGCCGCTGGTTCGGGCGCCTCGTGGCGGAGCAGCGGACCTGCGTGTTCTTCGAGTCGCCGCGCAGGCTCGGGGACACCTTGGCGGACGCGGTGGAGGTGCTCGGCGCTGACCGCGCGGCCGTGGTGTGCCGGGAGCTGACGAAGACCTACGAGGAGGTGCGCCGCGGCGATCTCGGGTCGCTGGCGGAGTGGGCGGCGGGGGAGGTGCGCGGGGAGATCACCGTGGTCATCGCGGGCGCGGTGCCCATCTCGCAGGACCCGGCCGACCTCGTTCCGCAGGTCGAGGAGCGCGCGGCGGACGGGATGCGCTTGAAGGACGCCGTCGCCGAGGTCGCCGAGCTCAGCGGTGCGCGCAAGAACGACCTCTACACCGCGGTCCTCGCCGCCCGGCAGTGACTTCCGCGCCTGTCTTCGAGCCTGGCCTGGGTAGTGGGTCGGGTGGCGGAACCTCAGCGGCTTCCTCGCCGCGGGACCGATTTCTGATGCATGTCCGATGCACGGCGAAATCGCTGTCCTCGCGAGGAAGCCGCTGAGAACCCGCCGGTGGTCCTTGTGCTCAGGCCGGTCACTGCTCAGCGGCTTCGCCGCTGACAGGGCACAGACCAAACAAGATCAAAGACAGGCTCCTCAGCGGCTCTGCCGCTGGCAGGACACGAGAGCCAAGAACGCTGCTCATCACCTCGCGCGACGAGTTCGCGGACGGGCTCTCGCCACCCGGGGCCTCTCCTAGCGGTCGGAGACAGGACCTGTTCACAGGATCACGCCGAACGAGTCCGAGGAACGTAGCGTTTCGGGCATGGTGCGGGTGACCGGGACGACCAAGCTGGCGGCGATCACGGGGGCGGAGTCGCGCAACGCGGGCTCCGGAGTCACCGCGACGGACCTCGGGATCCTGTGGGACGACGGGCGCGGTGGCGTGCTGGCCGCGTTCGGCGACACCTACGGCGACCGCTGGGGCGGCAACGGAGCGGGGCCGCGGCGCGCGGACTGGCGGTACAACGTGCTCGCCCGGTCCACCGACACCGACCTCGACTCCGGTCTCGCCTTCGACTGGGTCGTGCGGCGCGAGGACGGTTCGGCGGGCCAGTTCCTGCCGGGCGACCGCACCGGGACGCGCGAGCACACCGTGATCCCCACCGCGGGCATCGCCGTCGGGGAGCGCAACTACGTGCACTACATGTCCGTGCGCCGCTGGGGGATGCCTGGCGTGTGGCACACCAACTACGGCGCGCTGGCCTACTCCGACGACGGCGGGCTGACCTGGACGAAGTCCGGCACGGCGGTCTGGCGCAACCACGGGCAGCGGTTCCTTAGCCGGTTCCGCCGCCGCGACCAGGGCGGGCACCCGTTCCAGCTGATCGCGTTCGCCGGAGTCGTCGACGGTCACGTGCACCTGCTGGGGACGCCGAGCGGGCGCTTCGGCGCCGGGCACCTCGCGCGGGTCGGCGCGGACGACCTGCTCGACCCGGCGGCCTACGAGTACTGGACGGCGCGGGGCTGGGCGGCGGACCCGCACGAGGCGCGGCCCGTGATCGGTGCCCCGGTCGCGGAGTTGTCCGTGCAGTTCAACGAGCACTTCGGCTGCTGGTTCGCGGTGCACTTGGACGAGCGGCGGGCCGCGATCGTGCTGCGCACCGCGGATCGGCTCACCGGGCCGTGGTCGGCCGGGCGGGTGCTGGCGGCGGGTTCGCGGTTCCCGGCGCTCTACGGCGGTTTCCAGCATCCGTGGGCGGCGGACCGCCCGGCGGTCTACTTCACGATGACCCAGTGGCGGCCGTACAACGTGTCCTTCCTGCGCGCCGACCTGGCGTGATGCCCGTTCCCGGGGGCGCTCCGCGGGGACCGTAGGCTCGGATTCGCCGGTGGCGGCGCCCGGCCGGAACGAGGTCGTGGCGCCGGGACATCGGCACGAGTGCGGCACGAAGCGGGGCCTGCGCGGCCTGCGAGGGGTGGACGGTGAGCAAGAAGGACAAGAAGGAACGGCCGCCGATGCCGGAGGCGCTGCCCGCGCCCGCGGTGGACGCGCACACCCACCTCGACGCGTGCGGCGCGAAGACCGCCGACGACGTGCGGGAGCTGGTGGACCGGGCGGAAGCAGCCGGGATCACCAGGGTGGTCACGGTCGCCGACGACATCGAGGCCGCGAACTGGGCCGCCGAAGCGTCCACTTGGGACGATCGCGTGTTCGCGGCGGTCGCGCTGCACCCGACCAGGGCCAAGGACTTCACCGACGCGGACCGGCGGGTGCTGGAGGAGCTGGCGGGGCGGCCTCGGGTCGTCGCGATCGGCGAGACCGGGCTGGACTACTACTGGGACTTCTCGCCGCCGGAGCCCCAGCACGAGGCGTTCCGCTGGCACATCGACCTGGCCAAGCGCACCGGCAAGCCGCTGATGATCCACGACCGGGACGCGCACGAGGACATCCTGCGCATCCTGTCCGAGGAGGGCTCCCCGGAGACGGTGATCTTCCACTGCTTCTCCGGCGACGCCGAGTTCGCCCGCGCCTGCGTGGACCGCGGCTACGTGCTGTCGTTCGCCGGCACCGCGACCTTCCGCAACGCCAACGCCGTCGGCCTGCGCGAAGCGGCCCGGCTGGTGCCGGTGGAGCAGATGCTGGTGGAGACCGACGCGCCGTTCCTCACCCCGCACCCGTTCCGCGGTCGGCCGAACGAGCCGTACTGCGCCAATTACACCCTTCGGGACCTGGCGGAGCTGCGCGGAGCCGATCTCGCTGAACTCGCCGTGGCCACCTCCGCCACGGCCGAGCGGGTCTTCCGGCTCGATCAGGTAGCCACGGGCTGACCTGCGCTGACGGAGAGTGCTGTGCTAATGCGCCGGGCGTGCGCATGAACTTGCGGTGCCCGCCCGGCGACCTAGCGTCCCCTGCGGAAGCCGGGAGGGGACGACCTCGACGATCGGCCACAGTGGACCGGACGGTTCGCTGCCCGCGCCGGGGCCTCTGCCCGGAAGCACGGCAGTCAGGACCTGTATGCGCATCCGTGGCTTCACCAGGATCGGGATCGCCGCACTGATCACGTTGAGCGGCGCCCCGATCGCGACCGCGACCCCCGCATCCGCCCCCGAGCAGGCCGCGAACGGCTCCGAGTCCCGTTCCGGTTCGGTGTGGGACCGGCTCGCGCACTGCGAATCCGGTGGCGACTGGGCCACCGACAGCGGCAACGGCTACTACGGCGGCCTCCAATTCGACCGCCGCACCTGGGCCGCCTACGGCGGCGGCGCGTTCGCCGGCTACCCGCACCAGGCTTCGCGCGATCAGCAGATCTCGGTGGCGAGCTCGCTGCGCGAGGACCGCGGCGGCTACGGCGCTTGGCCGTCCTGCGCCCGCAAGCTCGGGCTGCCCCGCTGAGCGGTGCTCCACCCCGGCCCCCGAGACCGCTCGAGAGTGTGAGCAAGTGACGTTCATCATCACCCTGCGCATCCGAGTGGCCGGTGCCGACCCCGACGCGGGCGGCGGGAGATGACCGCGCTCTTCCGCCGTCCGTGCCCCAACCCCCGTCGGAGCGGTCGATCAGACCCCGGGAACCTCCGGCCCCGTGACCCGCTCACCAGTGACGACCGTGGTGTCCACATCGGACTGATCCGTCGATTTGCATGATCGACTGAGAAACCGTTGGGGTAGTGGGAAAATGGGGATCGAGTCGCGCCGGATTCCGCCGTTCGATCACTGACGGTGCTCGGTTGTGCGGCATTTCGGCGTAACCCAGGTCACAGGACCGGGTCGCCCCTTGGCGGGCCCGCTCGATCACGCTAGAGTCTCGGCCTCGTAACCGATGACAACGAAGTCACGGGAACGCCCGCTAGTCGCCGCCGGGTACGTCGGGGAAGTCGGTGCCACCGATCGGGCTGGGAACGAGACCAGCACGCATCAGGTATCGGCTGAAAAGGCGCTTGGCTACGGGAGTCGGATACGGAAACGAAGCACGAAGTCGCGTAGCGGCAGGTGAAGGAGTTCGTGGACAGGCATGTTCGGCGAACTCCCCATGATCACCCGCGCGCTGCGGGCGGCTTCTCGCTTTCGAGAGGTAGCGACCCTGTGAACGGACGAGGCATCCCCGGTGCCCACGGCAGTACTGCTTACAGCGATCAACCGCTGGGCGGTGCAGGCCAGGATCACGGCTATTGGGCCGAATCCTTCAACGCATCAACGGACTGGTTCAGCCCGGTGAGCTCGGAGCAGCAGACCGCGGTCGGCCTGCTCGATCGCGAGAGCGACACCGAGATCACCGCAGAACAGCCGTTCGCCCCCATCAGCGGCCGGTACCCGGCCCAAGACCACCCGAGCTTCCCGCCCGGCGCGCTGGAGATCACGCCGGACGACGTGCTCGAGGCGCTCGGTCCGCAGGCCGACGAGATGCTCGCGACGGCCGACATCGACGTCGAGGAGCTCATCCGGCTCGTCAACGCCGAGACCGTGGTGATGCCGCCGCTGGTCCTGCCGGACGAGCTCTCCGACCCCGAAGGCGCGACCGCGCCGTCCCCCGAGGTCGTCGAGGCGATCACCTCGTGGAAGCAGCGCTTCCTCAAGGGCGCGGTCGCCGCGGTCATCCTCACCCTGACCGGCACCGGTGGTGCCGCGGCGGCGATGGACAAGTCCGTCACCGTCGAGGTCGACGGCAAGGAACGCCAGGTCAACACCTACGAGTCGACCGTCGGTGAAGTCCTCGAGGACGAGGGCATCAGCATCGGCGAGCACGACGCGCTGAGCCCCTCCCCGCAGTCCAAGGTCGGGCACAACGACACGATCACCCTCGACCGCGGGCGTCTGCTGAAGATGACCGTCGACGGTGAGCAGCGCGAGGAATGGGTCCGGTCGGTGACCGTCGGCCAGGCGCTGCGCCAGCTCGGCGTCGCCGACGACGGTGCCTGGGTCTCCTCCGCGCGCAGCATGGCCGTGCCCGAGCAGGGCATGGACCTCACGGTCAAGACCGCCAAGGACATCACCATCACCGATGGCGCCGGTGAGCCGCGGCAGCTGACCACCACCGCGGTGACCGTCGACGAGCTGGCGAAGGAGCAGAACCTCCAGCTCGGGCCGGAAGACCACATCACGCCCGGCGGTGACCAGAAGATCACCAGCGGCGCGCAGGTCCAGATCGTCCGCACCGGCAGCACCGTGGTGAACGTGACCGTGCCGATCGAGCCCCCGGTCAAGGAGATCGAGGACGACTCCATGCTCAAGGGCGAGGAGAAGGTCGAGAACCCGGGTTCGCCCGGCGAGAAGATCGTCTTCACCCGGGTGAGCACTCGCAACGGCGAGGAGACCGGCCGCGAAGCGGTGGGCGAGAAGATCACCAAGGAAGCCAAGGAGAAGGTCGTCCGGGTCGGCACCAAGCAGCCGCCGAACGGCGCCGTCTGGGACAAGCTGGTCCAGTGCGAGGCCGGCGGCAACTGGGCGATCAACACCGGCAACGGCTACTACGGCGGCCTGCAGTTCGACAAGAGCACCTGGGACGCCTACGGCGGCGACCAGTACGCGGCCTACCCGCACCAGGCCAGCCGCGAGCAGCAGATCTCGGTCGCCACCAAGGTGCGCGACGCCCGCGGCGGCAGCTACGGCGCCTGGCCGGGTTGCTCCTCGAAGCTCGGGCTCTGATCTTCCGGCTCTCCCGACCGGCCACCGGCATTCCGCCGGTGGCCGGTCGTTTTTCCCAGCGGCGAAGCGGTGCAGTTGGGCGGCGAAGGCCGTGCCTGCCTTGCGGCCGAAGGTCGTGCCTGCAATCGCGCAGCGATTAGCCCACGCGCACGCAGGCCGACCACCGGCCGGAGTTTCCGCTACCCGACCCACTACGCAGCTCAAGTGGGACGCCCGAGTAACTTTGACCTCGTGGAACAGCACGCGAACAGGGCGCGGTTGCTCGGGCCGGCCGATGTTCGCCGGCTGGCCGAGGAGCTGGGGATCCGCCCGACGAAACGACTCGGGCAGAACTTCGTGCACGACCCGAACACGGTGCGCCGCATCGTGGGGGCCGCCGAGCTCACCGCCGATGACGTGGTGCTGGAGGTCGGCCCCGGGCTGGGGTCGCTGACGCTGGCGCTGCTGCCCGCGGCGGCGGGCGTGGTCGCGGTGGAGATCGACCCGGTGCTGGCCGAGCGGTTGCCGCGCACCGCCGCCGAGTTCGCCCCCGACCACCAGGCCGAGCTGCGGGTGCTGGAAGCCGACGCGCTGCGCGTGCGCGCCGCGGACTTCGCGGAGCGGCCACCGACGGCCCTGGTCGCGAACCTGCCGTACAACGTGGCGGTGCCGGTGGTGCTGCACCTGCTGGCCGAGCTGCCGACGCTGCGCACCGGTCTGGTGATGGTGCAGTCCGAGGTAGCGGACCGGCTGGCCGCGAAACCCGGCAACCGGACCTACGGCGTGCCGAGCGCGAAGGCCGCGTGGTTCGCCGACGTGCGCCGGGCGGGGCCGGTGCCGCGCACCGTGTTCTGGCCGGTGCCGAACGTGGATTCCGGACTGGTGTCGTTCACCAGGACCGACCCGCCGTCGACGGCGCCGCGCGAGCAGGTGTTCGCGGCGATCGACGCCGCGTTCGCGCAGCGGCGCAAGACGCTGCGGGCGGCGCTATCGGGCTGGGCCGGGTCGGCGGCGCGCGCGGAGCAGGTGCTGCGGGCCGCCGGGGTGGAGCCGACGACGCGGGGCGAGCAGCTCGCGGTGGTGGATTTCGCTCGGGTGGCCGATGCCGCGGCCCGACTGGTGCGCTGAGTTCGCACTCGGACTCGCGGCGCTGCTGAGCGTTAGACCGACCGGGGCCAAAAGCGTTGCGATGGTCACATATGGTCACTGGAATATTCGGATTGATCAAGAATCCCTGCTCGCAAGGGGGATGTGATTTGTCAAACGATTCCACATAGTGACCGTCCGCAGCTTGCATTCGCCGACACCCCTGCGTTCTACTATGCGGGAAATCCATCCCGAGCGGCTGAGAGACCTGGCTCTACGACGCCGCAGCAACCACTCCACGAGTGAGCAGGTGCTAACGCCAGGGTCGATGGAGTTGTGGTGTCTGAAACTCTGCTCGAAGGTGAACGCGCGCCCCGGATCAACCGTCGGCGCGCCCGCGGTGGTCGCGCCCGGACCGGATCCGGCCCGCACGGACTCGCGCTGACCCAACGCCGAGTGATCGATCACGGACGCCGCACCACGACAGCCTGTCGCCGCGTCCGCTGACGGCCGAAGCCGTCGCAGCCCCTTCCCCAGCCTTTCTGTTCCTCCTTCCCGGCCGATGCGGCATGCCCGCCGGTCCGGCGTGAGCTGATGCGGAGCGATCGTGATCACAGTCGAGAACCTCACCAAGTCCTTCCGGCACGACCAGTCGAGTCGAGCCGACGTCGTCGCGCTCGACAACGTCTCCCTGGAGGTCCCCGCCGGCGCGGTGTGCGGCGTCGTCGGCCCCAGCGGCGCGGGCAAGTCCACCCTCGCCCGGTGCATCGCGCTGCTGGAGAAGCCCGACCGCGGCGCCATCCGCGTCGACGGCACCGACCTCGTGGCGCTCGAAGGCTCCGCGCTGCGTGCGGCGCGCCGCCACATCGGGGTCGTGCCGCAGGGCGACTCGCTGCTGCGCCAGCGCACGGCCGCGGGCAACGTGGCGCTGCCGCTGGAGGCGGCCGGGATGGCCGCGCCGCAGCGCCGCAGCCGCGTCGCCGAGCTGCTCGACCTCGTCGGGCTCACCGACAAGGCGCCCGTCTACCCGGACCGGCTCTCCGGCGGGCAGCGGCAGCGGATCGCGGTCGCCCGCGCCCTCGCGGCCAAGCCCTCGGTGCTGCTCGCCGACGAACCGACCTCCGCACTGGACCCGAGCACCACCGACTCGGTGCTCACGGTGCTCGACCGTGCCCGCTCCGAACTGGGCGTCACGGTGCTCGTGGTGACCCACGACATGAGCGTGGTGCGCCGCATCGCCGATGACGTCGCGGTCCTCGAAGACGGCCGCGTCGCCGAACACGGCAAGGTGCTCGACCTGGTCGCCGAACCCGGCAGCCGCGTCAGCACCAGCCTGCTGCCCGAGACCGACCAGGCGCCCGCCGTGCCCGGTGTGCGCCACGACGTGGTCGCCGAAGTGGTGCTCGTCGGCTTCGCCGCCGTCGGCGCGCTGCTGCCGGAGGCGTCGAGCCGCTTCGGGGTGGAGCTGTCCATCCTCGGCGGCGGCCTGACCCGGCTCGGCGACACGCCGGTCGCGAAGTTCCGCATCGGACTCACCGGCGAGCGCTCGGAGCAGGCGCTGAAATGGATGGTCGACCGCGACGCGCACGTGCGGCGCGCCCCGGTCAGTGTTGATGGAGTCGCTGCGTGAGTGATCCGACCCCTTGGGCGGAAGTCGTGGAGATGCTCGGTGAAGCCACCGGCGAAACGCTCTACATGGTCGTGGTGGCGACCGTGCTGGCAGTGCTCGGTGGTCTGCCGCTCGGCGTGTTCCTGCACCTGAGCTCGCCGGTCGGACTGGACCCGCGGCCGACGCTGCACCGGATCCTCGGTGTGATCGTCGACGTGGTCCGGTCCGTGCCGTTCGTGGTGCTGCTGGTGGTCCTCGCCTCCTTCACACGGCTGCTGGTGGGCACCTCCATCGGCAGCACCGCGGTGATCGTGCCGCTGACGATCGGCGCGGTGCCGTTCTTCGCGCGGCTGACCCAGAACGCGTTGCGCGAAGTGAGCTTCACCGTCGTCGAAGCGGCGATCACCACCGGCTCCGGCCGGTGGCGGATCGTGTGGACGGTCCTGATCGGCGAGGCGCGCGCCGCGCTGGTCGGGGCCGTCGGCGTCACCGCCGTGGCGCTCATCGGCTACGCCGCGATGGCGGGCGCGATCGGTGGCGGCGGGCTGGGGACCACCGCCATCCAGGACGGGTACCAGGCCTACGACGAGCGGGTCCTCTACGGCTCGGTGGTCGTGCTCGCGGTGCTGGCCTTCGCGATGCAGCTGCTCACCGACTTCACGGCGAAGGCCGTGGACCGCCGCCGCACCGCGACCGGGTAGTCGCAACCGCACTTCAGCCGAATCGGCCGATGGCAGGGGCCCCTCGCGGGCCCGCTGCCGCTACCGGTGCGCGTCACCGGCCGGCCTTCATTCCAGAAAGGACGCATTGATGCGCATTCGTTCCTTGGCGGTCGTGCTCACCGCCGCTTCGCTGGCGCTGGCAGGGTGCGGCGGTAGCGGCACTGAGGCCGCGCAGGACCCGAACGCCCCGCTGGCCATCGGCGTGAGCCCGCAGCCGCACGGCGAGATCCTCAAGTACGTCGACGAGAACCTCGCCCCGAAGGCGGGCATCGACCTGGAGATCGAGCAGTTCGACGACTACAACCGGCCGAACGAGGCCGTCGCCAACGGCGAGCTGGACGCGAACTACTACCAGCACAAGCCGTACCTGGAGGAGTACAAGGCGCAGCGCGGCGGCGAGTTCGAATGGGTGCAGACGGTGCACCTGGAGCCGCTGTCGATCTACTCGAAGAAGGTCGGGTCCCTCCAGGAGCTGCCGAACGGCGCGCGGATCGCGCTGCCCAACGACCCGTCGAACCTGACTCGCGGTCTGAAGCTGCTGCAGGACAACGGCGTCATCAAGCTCAAGCCGGGTGCCGAGCAGGGCGCCGGGGTGCGCGACATCGCGGAGAACCCGAAGAAGATCGAGTTCCAGGAGCTCTCCAGCGACCAGCTGCCCCGCGCGGTCGACGACGCCGACGCGGCGATCGTGAACGGCAACTACGCCCTCAAGGCCGGGTTGAAGGACCCGCTCGTCGTGGAGAAGGCGGAGAACAACCCGTACGCGAACGGCCTGGTGGCGTCCCCGGCGATGGCCAAGGACCCCCGCGTGCAGAAGCTCGCCGAGCTGCTGCGTTCGCCCGAGGTGAAGGACTACATCAACAAGACCTACGGCGGGATCTCGGTCGTCCCCGCTTCCTGACCGATCCGCGGCTCGTTCACTCTCTGAACCTGCCCGGTCCGTGCCAGGACCCGTCGGCTTCGTCTTGTCAGCGGCGAAGCCGACGAGCGGTGACCCGGCCACGCGGCCGGGTCACCGCTGAGGATTCCGCTACCCGGCCACCTGTTCAGAACGAGTTCGACAGTCCTGGGGCGGCACCGGGCTCGCGCGGACACGTAGGCTCTAGGAGTGCTCTCCGTGGTACCCACCCCCATCACCGTGCGTGTCCCGGCCAAGGTGAACCTGCATCTGTCGGTCGGCGATGCTCGCCCGGACGGCTACCACGAGCTGGTCACCGTCTTCCAGGCGTTGTCGCTCACCGATGAAGTGACGGTGCAGACCGCCGACGAACCCGGCATCGAGGTGCACGGCGAAGGCGCCGACTCGGTGCCGACCGGGCCCAGCAACCTCGCGTGGACCGCCGTCCGCCTGCTCGCCGAACACTCCGGGCGCGACCCGGAGGAACCCGGCGTGCGGCTCTCGATCCGCAAGGGCATCCCCGTCGCGGGCGGCATGGCGGGCGGCAGCGCCGACGCCGCCGCCTCGCTGCTGGCGCTGAACACCTTGTGGCGCCTGGAGATCGGGCGCGACGAGCTCAGCGACATCGCCGCCAAGATCGGCAGCGACGTGCCGTTCTCCCTGCAAGGCGGCACCGCGCTCGGAACCGGTCGTGGTGAGCGGCTGGTGCCGGTGCTGGCCCGGCACACCTTCCACTGGGTGATCGCGCTGGACCGGCGCGGACTCGAAACGCCCGGCGTCTACGGCGAACTGGACCGGCTGCGCGGCGACACCGGCCCGCACGGCGTCGGTGAGGTCGAACCCCTCCTGGAGGCGCTGGCCTCCGGTGATCCGCGGCAGCTGGCGCTGCTGCTGGGCAACGACCTGCAGTCCGCGGCCGTGTCGCTGCGGCCGAACCTGCGCCGCACGCTGCGCGCGGGCGTCGAGGCGGGCGCCCTGGCCGGGATCGTGTCCGGCTCCGGACCGACCTGCGCCTTCCTGTGCACCGACAACGACGCCGCGGTCCGGGTGGCCGCCGAGCTCTCCGGTGCGGGCGTCTGCCGCACCGTGCGGGTCGCGCAAGGCCCGGTGCCCGGCGCCCGGATCGTCAGCGACGAACGCGCGGACCGGCCGACCCCGCCCCAGGTCCACGCCTGATCCACCCCTCACGTTCCTCTGGAGATCAACACCCCCGATGGCGAACCTGATCAATCTCGAATCGGTGAGCAAGAGCTACGGAGTGCGACCGCTGCTGGACGGCGTCTCGCTCGGCATCAACGAAGGCGAACGCATCGGGGTCGTCGGCCTCAACGGCGGTGGCAAGACGACGCTGCTGGAAGTCCTCTCCGGAGCGGAGGCCCCCGACTCCGGCCGGGTCAGCCACTCCCGCGACACCCGGATGGCCGTGGTCACCCAGCGCACCGAGCTCCCGCCCGAATCGACCGTGCGCAACGCGGTGCTGGACCCGCACGGGTTCACCGCCGAACACGAGTGGGCGGCCGACGCGAGAGTGCGATCGGTGCTCACCGGGCTCGGCATGACGCGGCTCGGGCTCGACACGCCCGTCGTGAACTTCTCCGGCGGGGAACGCCGCCGCGTCGCGCTGGCCGCGGCCCTGGTGCGCGACCTGGACGTGCTGGTGCTCGACGAACCGACGAACCACCTCGACGTCGAAGGGGTGCGCTGGCTCGCCGACCACCTGCTGTCCCGCCGGTGCGCGTTAGTGATCGTCACGCACGACCGCTGGTTCCTGGACACCGTCTGCAACCGCACCTGGGAGGTCACCCAGGGCAAGGTCGAGCAGTACGAAGGCGGTTACGCGGACTGGATCTTCGCGCGGGCTGAGCGCAACCGGCTCGCCCAGCAGGCCGAGGACAAGCGCCAGAACCTGGCGCGCAAGGAACTCGCCTGGTTGCAGCGCGGTGCGAAGGCGCGCACCTCCAAGCCGCGCTACCGGGTCGAGGCCGCCGAAGCGCTGATCGCCGACGTCCCGCCGGCGCGGGACACCGTGGAACTCGTGAGCTTCGCCAAGCGGCGGCTCGGCAAGACCGTGATCGACCTCGAAGACGTGGACCTGCGGATCGCGGACCGGACGCTGCTCAGCGGGCTGACCTGGCAGGTCGGGCCCGGCGACCGGATCGGCGTCGTCGGGGTCAACGGCTCCGGGAAGACCACGCTGCTGCGGCTGCTGGCCGGTGAGCGCGAACCGGACGGCGGCACCCGCCGCGAAGGCACCACGGTGCGGCTCGCCCACCTCACGCAGGAACTGCACGACCTGCCCGGCGACTGGCGCGTGCTCGAAGCCATCGAGGACGTGGCGGAGCGCGTGCAGCTCGGCAAGTACGAGCTCACCGCCTCCCAGCTCGGCGAGCGGTTCGGGTTCGGCAAGGGCCGCCAGTGGACGCCGGTCGGCGACCTCTCCGGCGGGGAGCGCCGCCGCCTGCAACTGGCGCGGCTGCTGATGGGCGAGCCGAACGTGCTGGTGCTCGACGAACCCACGAACGACCTCGACATCGACACGCTGCAGCAGCTCGAAGACCTGCTCGACGGTTGGCCGGGCACGCTGGTGGTCGTGTCGCACGACCGCTACCTGGTGGAGCGGGTGTGTGACAAGGTCGTCGCGCTGTTCGGCGACGGCAAGCTCAGCGACCTCGTCGGCGGCATCGAGGAGTACCTGCAGCGGCGCAGCTCGCTGCTGTCGGCCGACGGCGGCGCCGTCGGCAAGCAGGCCGAGGACGTCGTGGCGGCCAAGTCGAACAAGCTCTCCGGAGCGGAGGACCGGGCCGCGCGCAAGGACCTCGCGAAGCTGGAGCGGCAGCTCGACAAGCTCGGCCAGCGCGAGGAGAAGCTGCACGTCGAACTCGCTGAGGCGGCCACCGAACCGAGCCGCTTGCAGAGCCTCAACGCGGACCTGCGGTCCCTCCAGCAGGAGAAGGACGACGTGGAAGCGCGCTGGCTCGAACTCGCCGACCAGCTGGACTGATCCCGTCCGCCGCGCCCGTTCCCGGAGCGGGTCCGGGCGTTCGGGGCAAGGGCGGTGCGCCGGTTTCCCCGTCCGATTAGGCGGTGAGACGGTTCCGGTGGTCTCGCGGCGGACGTAATGTGCGTCACATGAGTCGGTTCGTGGACGGGATCGTGGCCTCGGCGCTCGACTGCGGCGGGGAAGGAGGCCGGGGTCTCGTCACCGGTGAGCCCCGGCAGGGGCGGCGCCGCACCTGGGCCCAGGTGCACGACGAGGCCCGGCGCATCGCCGCGGCGCTCGTCGAATCGGTCCGGCCCGGCGCCGCCGTCGCGGTGCTCGCCGCCGACCCGGGGCTGATCGCTCCCGCCGTGCAAGGCGGCTGGCTGGCCGGGAACAGCGTGACCATGCTGCACCAGCCGACCCCGCGCACCGACCTCGCCCGGTGGGCGCAGGACGCGGTGCGGGTGCTGGGCGTGGTCGACGCCGAGCTGGTGCTGCTGGGCTCGCCGTTCGAACCGCTCGCCGACCTGCTGCGCGCCCACGGCATCCGGTACCGCGACCTCGCGGAGCTCGCCGCGCACCCGGAGGCGCTGGAACAGCCGGTGCCCACCGGTGAGGACGCGGCGGCGCTGCTGCAACTGACCAGCGGCTCCACCGCCGACCCGAAGGCCGTGCGGATCACCCACGGCAACCTGCGCGCCAACACGACGGCGATGGTCACCTCCGCCCGGCTCGACCCGGTGCGCGACGTCGCCGTGTCCTGGCTGCCGCTGTTCCACGACATGGGCCTCGTCGGCACCCTCGTCGTGCCGATGTCGATCGGGATGGAAGCGGTGCAGGTGACCCCGACGGACTTCCTCACCGCGCCGCTGCTGTGGCCGAAGCTGATCAGCAAGTACGGCGGTACCGTGACCGCCGCGCCGAACTTCGCCTACGCCGTCACGGCACGCCGGATGGCCGGGGCGGAGGACGGCGCGTTCGACCTGTCGGGGCTGCGGTTCGCGCTCAACGGGGCGGAACCCGTCGACACCGGCGCGGTGCGGGCCTTCACCGAGGCGGGGGCCCGCTTCGGGCTCGCGGAGACGGCGATGGTGTGCGCCTACGGCATGGCGGAGGCGACGCTGGCGGTGTCGTTCGCCGCGCTGAACCAGCCGGTGCGGGTAGACACCGTCTCCTCCGACGCGCTGGAACGGCGGCGCCGAGCCGAGCCCGCAGCCGGCGGCGAGGAGGGCGGCACCCGGTCGTTCGCGCTGCTGGGCCGCGCGCTGCCGGGGATGGAGATCCAGGTCGTCGACGACGAGGGCGCCGAGCTGGGGGAGCGGGAGGTCGGCGGGCTGCGCATCCGCGGCGCGGCCGTCACCCCGGGCTACCTCACGGCGGACGGGCCGGTGGCGGCCCGGGACGCGGACGGCTGGCTCGACACCGGCGACGACGGCTACCTCACCGACGGCGAGGTCGTCATCTGCGGCAGGCGCAAGGACGTGATCATCATGGGCGGGCGCAACATCTACCCGGTGGACATCGAACGCGCGGCCGGTGAGGTCGCCGGGGTCCGCGCGGGCAACGCGGCGGCCGTCCGGCTCGACGCGGGCAGTCGCCGGGAGCGGTTCGCGGTGGTCCTCGAATCGAAGACCGCGGGCACCCTCGAAGAGGAGAAGGCGCTGCGCGGCGCCGTGGCCTCCCAAGTCGCTCGCGCCGTGGGGGCGCGCCCGGCGGCCGTGGTCGTCCTGCCGCCGGGAACTCTCCCGAAAACCCCCTCCGGCAAGCTCAAACGAGCAGCCACCGCAGCTCTGGTGCCGACGGGGTCGAACTAGGCGCCGACGCCGAACGGGTCAGTGGAACCGGTTCTGCGCGGGTTCCAGGCCGTCGGCCGCCAGCGCTTCGACGGCGTCGGCGCAGAGGTCCACGAAGTACCCGAGGTCCTTGCGCTCCGCGCCGGAGAAGTCCTTGAGCACGTAGTCGGCCGGATCCATCCGCCCGGGCGGCCGGTCCACGCCGAACCGCACCCGCAGGTATTCCTTGGTGCCCAGGGACTTGGTGATGGACCGCAGTCCGTTGTGCCCGTTCTCGCCGCCGCCGCGCTTCAACCGGACGGTGCCGTAGGGCAGGTCCAGCTCGTCGTGCACCACGATCAGCGACTCGGGCGTGACCTTGTAGAACTTCGACGTCCCCGCGACGGGGCCGCCGGAGAGGTTCATGAACGACCGGGGCTTGGCCAGCACCACCCGGCGAGCGCCCAACCGTCCTTCGACGACGTCGGAGCCCGCTTTGTGCGCCTTGAACTTGCCGCCGATGCGGGCCGCGAGCTCGTCGGCGACGAGGAAGCCCACGTTGTGCCGGTTGCCCTCGTAGCGCGGGCCGGGGTTGCCGAGGCCGACGATCAAGGTGGGCGCTTCAGGAGTGGTCACCAGGCTCCATCCTCGGAAGGGGAGTCACGACGGGTGGAGCCGCAGAGGCCGGGGTGCGGCATCGCCGCACCCCGGCCACCGGCCCGACGTCGTGGGCTCAGGACTCCGAGGCGGTCGTGCCCTCGGACTCGTCCTCGACGACGCCCGCACCCTCGGCGTCGATCTCGGACTCCATGTCCTCGGCGCTCGGCGCGTCGCTGATGTGGGCCACCAGCACCTCGGCGTCAGCCGACAGCGTGACGCCGCTGGGCAGCTTCACGTCGGAGGCGTGGATCTGGGCGCCGCCCTCGGCGCCGTCGATCGACACCTCGAACTGCTCGGGGATGTGCAGCGCCTCGGCCTCGACCTCGAGCTCGTTGAGGGTCTGGGTGACCAGGGTGCCGGAAACGGCGTCGCCGACCAGCACGAGCGGGACGTTGACGGTGACCTTCTCGCCACGCTTGACCAGCAGCAGGTCGACGTGCTCGATGTAGTTCTTGATCGGGTGCGCGGTGACGGTCTTGGTCAGCGCCAGCTCGTTGGCGGAGCCCGCGACCTCGAGGGTCAGCACCGCGTTCTGCCCGTTGTCGCGGACGGCGCGGGCGAACTCGATCGCGGGCAGCGACAGGTGCTTGGGGTCGGAGCCGTGACCGTAGAGCACCGCAGGGATCTTGCCGGCGCGGCGGGTGCGGCGGGCGGCGCCTTTACCGAACTCGGTGCGCGGTTCGACGGAAATACGTACCTCGGACACGGTGGTGCACTCCTCGTGACGTCGGGCGGAAATGAAACTGGTCGGCGGCCTGCGGCGGCGGGTGTGCCACTGGCGTGGGCGGCGCGTACCGGAATGGGGCGGCACCTGGTGCGAACGGCACCGGCGGCGTCCTTCGCGTCCACGAGGGCGAACACCGAGCCGCCGCGTCGATCACGCCGGGTGGAAGGAACCCGGCCTCGCCGAGGCAACCCGAACAGTTTAGAGCCTGCTTTCCCGGGGTGCGCCGCCCGGGTGGTGCTGAGGGGGTCGGGCCTAGTCGCGGGCGGCGTCGTAGTCGGCGCGCGAGGCGACCACTTCGGCCATGTGCGCCTCGGCCCAGTCGGTGATGGCCTGGATGGGAGCGCGCAGCGAGTGGCCGAGTTCGGTGAGCTCGTAGTCCACCCGCGGCGGTACTTCCGCGTGCACCGCGCGGCTGAGCAGGCCGTCGCGCTCCATCGCTCGCAAGGTCTGGGTGAGCACCTTCGGCGCGACGCCGCCGATGGCCGCGCGCAGCCGGGTGAAGCGCATCGGACCGGACGCCAGGTGCAGCACGATCAGCGACGTCCACCGGTCGCCGACCCGGTCGAGCACCGCGCGGGTGGGGCAGGCGGGGTCGTACACGTTCGGGACCAGGTTGGTAACCATGAGGTACTTATAGCACTTTGAAGTCACTGATTACCAAAGGTTACCGTCGAGGTCAGGTTCTGGATCGAGGAGGTTTTCATGCGGATCGTTCTGTTCGGTGCCACGGGTTACGCGGGTGGCCGGATCCTGGAGGAGGCCCTGTCGCGCGGCCACGAGGTCGTCGGGGTCGCCCGCGACGTGAGCGGGCTGGCCGACGGCGGCGGGCTCACCGCGCGGGCGGGCTCGATGCACGACCCGGACTTCGTGGTCGACGTGACGCGGGACGCGGACGCGGTGCTGATCGCGACACCGGGACGTCCGCTGGAGGGCGGCAAGAAGCTGCTCGACGCGGTGCCGACGCTGCTCGGCGCCGCGCGCGAGAACGGCTTCCGGCTGGGCGTCGTCGGCGGCGCGGGCAGCCTCCTGGTGGCCGAGGGCGGTCCGCGGGTGATCGACACCCCGGAGTTCCCGGACGAGTTCAAGCCGGAGGCGAGCTCGCACGCGAAGGTGCTGGACGCGCTGCGCGAGGCCCCGCAGGACGTGGACTGGTTCTACGTGAGCCCGCCCGCGGTGTTCGGCTCCTACGCGGCGGGGGAGCGCACCGGCACCTACCGAGTCGGCGGGGACCTGCTGCTGTCCGACGCCGACGGGAGCTCGACGATCGGCGGTGACGACTACGCGCTCGCGTTCGTCGACGAGCTGGACCGGCCCGCGCACCGCCGCACCCGGTTCACGGTCGCGTACTGACCGCTCGCTCCGGAGGTGCGGAGGAGCTCCTCGGTGACCGCGGCGCGAGGGCACCGGTCCGGCCACGTTGATCGCGCTCAGGCATGGTTCCACCGGACCGGTGTCACCCGCGGCAGTGAGTGATCCGCGCGGCATCGGCGGAAAGTGCTCACTCTGCGCCGGACGCCACAGAACCGCTGGAAGCACAAGCCACCGTCACGGTTTGGTCGCTTGCGGATGACCGCCGCCTGACTCGGCGATAGTTTGACGCGCATGTCCGCTGACACGAGCTCTGATCCCGGCTCCGAGAGCACCGCCGCCGGCCCCCCGGAGGTCGAACCGGCCACCGGCTGGGCCCGGTTCAAACAGGTCGGGCCGGGCGTCATGGCCGCCGCCACCGGCGTCGGCGCGGGCGACCTGGTCGCGACCATGGTGGCCGGAGCCCGCTACGGCTACGCGCTGTTCTGGGCGATCTTGGTCGGCACGATCTTCAAGCTGGCGCTCGGCGAAGCGGTCGGCCGCTGGCACCTCGGCGGCGAGCGCACCATGCTCTCCGGCTGGCGTTCCCTCGGCCGGTGGGCGACCACCTACTTCGGCGTCTACATCGTGATCTGGGGCTTCGTCTACGGCGCCACCGCGATGTCGGCCTCGGCGCTGCCGCTGAACGCGCTGTTCCCGGTGCTGCCGGTCGGCGGCTGGGCCGTCGTGTGCGGGCTGCTGGGGATCGCGCTGGTCTGGTTCGGCCGCTACGCCGTGCTGGAGAAGATCATGACCGTGCTGGTGGGGGTCATGTTCGTGACCGTCGTCGGTACCGCGATCCTGGTCGGGCCGAACCTTCCCGAGCTGGGCAAGGGCCTGGTCCCCACGCTGCCGGACGGCTCGGTGGCCTACGTGCTCGGCCTGATGGGGGGCGTCGGCGGCACCATCACGATGGCCGCCTACGGCTACTGGACCTTCGCCAAGGGCTGGCGGACGCCGAAGTGGCTGCCGATCATGCGGATGGACAACGCGGTCGGCTACGTCACCACCGGGATCTTCGTGGTGGCGATGCTGGTGGTCGGCGCGGAGATCCTGCTCGGGCAGGACCTCACCGAGAGCGACAAGGGGCTGCTCAACCTCGGCGACGTGCTCGCCGCCGACTACGGCCAGTGGGCCCGGATCCCGTTCCTGGTGGGCTTCTTCGCCGTCGCGTTCAGCTCGGTGATCGGCGTGTGGAACGGCGTGAGCCTGCTGTTCGCCGACTGGTGGCGGACCTGGCGGTTGCCGAAGGACACGCCTGTGGAGACCGCGGCGGCCTACGACCACAAGGCGGGCATGCACAGCGCCCCGTACCGGATCTACCTGCTGTGGCTGACGTTCCCGCCGATGCTGCTGCTGATCTTCAGCAAGCCGTTCCAGCTGACCTTGGTCTACGGCGTGCTCGGCGCGTTGTTCATGCCGTTCCTGGCGGGCACGTTGCTGGTGCTGCTGAACTCGCGCTCGATGATGCCCGCCGCGCACCGCTCCCGGTGGCTGTCGAACACGCTGCTCACGCTGTGCCTGTTGCTGTTCGTCGGGGTGGCGGTCAACGAGCTGGTCGGCTTGCTCTGATCGGTCGCCACCGATTCGGAACGGGTTCCGGAATGCTGGAAGTTTCAAATGCGTTGGGCGGAGAAACCCCGAGCAAGGAAGTGATCATGACTTCGACCGACACCACCACCGGGCTCCAGCTCTCCGCGGAAGCCCAGGACCTGCTGTTCCGGGATGCCCGCACCGCCAACACCTTCAGCTCCGAAGACGTCACCGACGAGCAGCTGCGGGCCATCCACGACCTGGTCAAGTGGGGTCCCACCTCGATGAACCAGCAGCCGCTGCGGATCGTGCTGGTGCGGTCGGGCGAGGGCAAGCAGCGCCTGCTGCCGCACCTGTCCGAGGGCAACCGCGCCAAGACGGAGAACGCGCCGCTGGTCGCGGTGCTCGCCGCAGACACCGACTTCCACGAGAACCTGCCGCGGATGTTCCCGCACGCGCCGAACGCGAAGGACATGTGGGCCGGTGACGACGGATTCCGCGCCGACCACGCCAAGCTCAACGGCACCCTGCAGGTCGCGTACTTCATCCTCGGCGTGCGCGCCGCCGGCCTGGTGGCCGGTCCGATGACCGGGTTCGACGCTGCGGGCGTCAACGCCGAGTTCTTCCCCGGTGGGCGCGAGAAGGTGCTCGTGGTGGTCAACATCGGCAAGCCGGGCGAAGACCCCTGGTTCGACCGCCTGCCCCGCCACGACTACGACGAGATCGTCACGACCGTCTGACGCAGGCGGACCCGCGCACGCGAAAGGCCCGGCCCCGAGGGGGGAGACCGGGCCTTTCGCGGCTGATCAGGCTCAGGCGTGGCCGTCGAACAGGCTGGTGACCGAACCGTCCTCGAACACCTGGTGGATCGCTTCCGCGACCAGCGGGGCGATCGAGAGCACGCGCAGAGTGTCGAACTGGTGCTCGTCGGAGATCGGCAGCGTGTTCGTCAGCACGACCTCCTTCGCGCCGCAGGAGGACAGCCGCTCCACCGCGGGACCGGACAGCACGCCGTGGGTCGCCGCGATGATGACGTCCTTCGCGCCGGACTCCAGCAGCTGCTCGGTGGCCTTGGTGATCGTGCCGCCGGTGTCGATCATGTCGTCGACCAGCACGCACAGCCGGCCCTCGACGTCACCGACGACGCGGTTCGCCACGACCTGGTTCGGCTTCGTGGGGTCCCTGGTCTTGTGGATGAACGCCAGCGGGGTCCCGCCGAGGTTGTCCGCCCACTTCTCCGCGACCCGGACCCGGCCGGAGTCCGGCGAGACCACGGTGATCTTCTCGTCGACGTAGGTCTGCCGGATGTAGTCCGACAGCACCGTCTGCGCGAGCAGGTGGTCGACCGGTCCGTCGAAGAAGCCCTGGATCTGGTCGGTGTGCAGGTCCACCGTCATGATCCGGTCGGCACCCGCGGTCTTGAACAGGTCCGCCATCAGCCGGGCCGAGATCGGCTCGCGGCCCTTGTGCTTCTTGTCCTGGCGGGCGTAGCCGTAGAACGGCATGACCACGGTGATGCGCTTGGCGCTGGCGCGCTTGAGCGCGTCCACCATGATCAGCTGTTCCATGATGGCGTCGTTGAGCGGCGCGCAGTGCGACTGGATCACGAAGGCGTCGCAGCCGCGGACCGACTCGTCGTAGCGGACGAAGATCTCGCCGTTCGCGAACTTGTAGGCCGCCTGGGGCGTGACCGTCACGTCAAGTTGCTTGGCCACCTCCTCGGCAAGTTCCGGGTGGCTGCTCCCGGAGAAGAGCTTGAGGCTCTTCTTCGGGGTCGCAGACATGGCACTCACGGTCATCGTCCCTCCCCGTTGACCCCCGTCATCGGGTGTCACTCATCGGATTGGTGGTCAGGTCAGATCCGGACCGCTCCTGAGCCTGCTGAGCGGCCTGGTCGGCGGCGGTGTCCGGGCGGCGTCGTGCCACCCAGCCTTCGATGTTGCGCTGCCTTCCGCGGGCGACCGCCATGGCGCCCGGGGGGACATCTTGGGTGATGACCGAACCGGCGGCGGTGTAAGCGCCGTCCCCCACCTCGACGGGCGCGACGAACATGTTGTCCGCCCCCGTCCGCGCGTGGGAACCGATCACGGTGCGGTGCTTGGCGACGCCGTCGTAGTTCACGAAGACGCTTGCCGCGCCGATGTTGCTGCCTTCGCCGATCTCGGCGTCCCCGACGTAGGTCAGGTGCGGCACCTTGCTGCCGGTGCCGATCTCGGAGTTCTTGACCTCGACGAAAGTGCCGATCTTGCCCTTCTCGCCGAGCCGGGCGCCGGGGCGCAGGTAGGCGAACGGGCCGACGGAGGCGCCGGGCCCCACTTCCGCTCCTTCGCCGTGCGTGCGCACGACGGAGGCGCCGGGGTGCACGGTGCAGCCGGTGAGCGTGGTGTCGGGGCCGATCAGCGAGCCCTCGCCGACGGTGGTGCCGCCGCGCAGCTGCACGCCGGGCTCCACCGTCACGTCGCGGCCCAGGGTCACGTCGCAGTCCAACCAGACCGAGGCCGGGTCGGTGACGGTGACGCCTTCCCGCATCCAGCCGAGCACCAGCCTGCGGTTGAGCTCCGCGCCGAGCCGGGCCAGCTGCACCCGGTCGTTGACGCCCTCGACGAGCCAGGTGTCCGCGCACACCAGCGCGCCCACGGAGTGGCCGTCGGAGCGGGCGATGGAGAGCACGTCGGTCAGGTACAGCTCGCCTTGGGCGTTGTCGGTGGAGAGCCGGTCGAGCGCGTCGGAGAGCACGGTCGCGTCGAACGCGTAGACGCCGGAGTTGATCTCGCCGATGGCGGCCTGCGCCTCGGTGGCGTCCTTCTGCTCGACGATGCCGGTGACCTGGCCGGCGTCGTCGCGGACCAGCCGTCCGTAGCCGGTGGGGTCCGCTACCACCGCGGACAGCACGGTCACGGCGTTGCCGCGTTCGTGGTGCTCGGCGAGCAGCGCGGTGAGCGTGGCGGTGTCCAGCAGCGGCACGTCGCCGTAGCTGACCAGCACGGTGCCCTGCCGCTGGTTCGCCAGCGCCGTCAGCCCGCAGGCCACCGCGTGCCCGGTGCCGAGCTGCCGGTCCTGCACGACGGTGTGGACCTCGCGGTCGAGGTCGTCGGCGACCCGCGCGAGGTGCTCGCTGACGGCGTCCCGGCCGTGCCCGATCACGACGACCAGATCATCCGGCCCGGTGCCCGCCGCGGCCCGCACCGCGTGCTCGACCAGCGGCCGGCCCGCGATGGGGTGCAGCACCTTCGGCGTGGCCGAGCGCATCCGCGTGCCTTCGCCCGCGGCGAGCACGATCGTGCTGACCGCGGAGCCGAGTGCGGAGTGGGAAGCGGAGGAAGCCGCGCCGGACGTGCTGCGGGGGGCGGGCCGGGCGTTCTCGCCCTGAGGCATCAACGCACTCCCTTGGGTCTCAAGCGGGTTCGACGCCGACACGCCGGAGTCGCCCTGGTCGGTGCGGTCACGGTGAGCAGTCTCGTCGTGAACCGGCTGCTGGTGGCGTCCAAGCGGGTGAAGGGTAACCGGGGCGTTTCGTTCTCGCGCCGGTGGCCCTTCGCGCTTGTCCGGCGGAAGCCGATGCTACCCGTCCGGTCCACCGGGTTCCGGCCACCACAGCCTTCCCGAGCTGCGGATTCGTGATCAAGCGGCGGGAAAGGTGGCGGGTTGTCGCCAGACGCTCGGCGCGGTTTCCCCGCCGCAGCGGCGCACGCCCGGCTCGGCGACACGGCGCTCACGGAGAGTGCGCGTGCAAGCATCTCGTAGGTCGATCCGGGTGAATCGACCATTTCGCCTGACCGGGTCCGGGTTCCGTGTAATGAGGCTCACCTGAGCGCCGGGACGCGCGGCTCCGCGACGGCGTCCGCGCGAAGCAGGGCGAGGTCGAACCGATCAGCGCGGTTGCGGGGGGATCCAGGACTCCTGGTCGTCGGGATCACCGGAGCCCGAGTCGACCGCGAACGTCGCCACCTGGTTGCCGCCGCCGCGTTTCGCCTGGTACATCGCCGCGTCGGCGCGCGCCTGCACCTGCGCCCCGGACTCCTGCGGGCGCCGCGCCACCACGCCGATCGACAACGTCACCCCGCGCGAGAGCGCCTTGGGCAGCCGCGCGATCGCCTCCACGGTGCGCTGCAGCGCCGATTCCGCCGCGTTCAAGGTCACACCCGGCAGCAGCACCACGAACTCGTCGCCGCCGTAGCGGGCCACGAAGTCGTCGACCCGCAGCGTGTCCCGCAGCGTGCTCGCCACGACCCGCAGCACGTCGTCGCCCTCGGCGTGCGAGCAGCGGTCGTTGACCTCCTTGAACCCGTCCAAGTCCACCAGGGCCACCGACAGCGGCTGCGAGTCGGGAGTGTCCAGCAGCGAGTCCAGCCGCTCGTCGAGCGCGCGCCGGTTCGACAGCCCGGTCAGCGGGTCCTGCAGCGCCTGCTGGGTGATCGCGTCGTGGCGCAGGTTCAGCCGGGAGTTCTCCAACCGGGTGCTCAGCGTCAGGTACCGGCCTTCCCGCATGGCCCACAGCTCGTTCTCCAGGTCCAGGACGTAGTCGTGCACCGCGTCGCTGGTCGGCCGGTCCTGGTCCATCTCGGTGAGCTGCGCGTACTCGCGGGCGAGCGAGATCCGCAGCGTCGGATCGGCCGCGTCGCCGGTGACCTTGGAACGGGTGTCCGAGAGCATCCGCACCGCCTCGGTCCGCCGTCCGGCGTTGACCAGGCAGCGGGCCAGCGCGATCGCCACGATGATCTTCTCGCGCGGGTGGATGGCGCGGTCCAGCGACCGCAGCCGCCGCAGCCGCTCGATGTGCTCCGAGCTCGGCTGGGCCAACGCGTGCGCCGCGCCGAGCACCGGGATCTGATCGGCCGCGGAACGGTCGGCGAGCCGCGGGAACAACGATTCCCGCCACGGCACTTCCACCCCGAGCGCCAGCCCGGAGGCGGTGGAGAACCGCTCGCCCGCGGCGTCCTGCTGCCCGATGCGCTCCAGCCGCAGGCCCCAGCCCAGGAACATCCGGCAGCGGTTCATCATGTGCAGCGCGATCTCGTGCGGGCCGCCGCTCTCCCGGATCCGGTGCAGCGCGCGGGCCATCACCTCGTCGGCGGTCTCGTACACGCCGAGCTGCGTGAGCACCGAGCCCAGGTCGATCAGCGCGGTCGCCAGCAGCCGGTCCCAGGACCGCCTGCCCAGCGCGGTGTCCGGGACGGGTTCGTCCTCCAGCATCGCGAGGCCGCTGGCCACTTCGGTGATCGCGTTGTCCTCGCTGCCGGTGAGCAGCGCGCGCCTGCCGCGCAGCGCGTAGGCGTCGGCCTCCAGCACGGTGAGCCCGTGCCGCCTGCTGTGCGTGAGGAGTTCGTCGAGCAGCGGTTCCGCGCCGTGCGCGAGCCCGGAGGTGGACAGCCGCATCGCGGCGCAGTGCCGCAGCAGCTGGGCGACGATGCGCGGCTCACCGCGCCGCTGCGCCTCGGCGAGCAGTCCGTCGGCTTCCCGGATGGTGCTGCGCTGGCCCAGGGCGTCGCTGTTCTGGCCGACGGCGTTGAGTTCGCGAGCGCGACCTACCAACCACGCATCGCTGACCTCGCTCAGCGCGGTTGCCGCGTCGTCGCGTACGTCCGTCGTGTCCTCGCGCAGCGGCGCACACCCCCTGCTGGCATCCAGGCCCGGCCGAGGCCGGGAGGTCGGCGATCGACCACGGTCCCCACCGGGCATCGCCCGCCCGGTGGCCACGAGCTCGTCCTACCAGGTTCGCCCGCGGGGACCGTTGCTCCGCCGCCAGGACTCGAACCTGGACCATCAGAACCAAAATCTGAGGTGCTGCCTTTACACCACGGCGGATCGGGCGATGTGGTCCGCGGACCCGGCGCCAGAGCTTACCGCCACGCCGGTCGACCGTGTCCGCCCAGTCGACATCGTGGCATGCCCGTCCAGCGTGATCGCTCCCACGGGTGCACGAACGATCAGCAACGGTCGATTCGGACACGCCCGACAGGTGGCGACACGCCGTAATTCCGTCGCCGGGGGGTGACGATTGCGCATCCACCAACTTACGCTTGCGTAGGTTACGGTCCCGTAGGATCTGCGGGGTCGACGCCGGATTTCCCGGCTCTGCCGACCGTTTTCCGCCACCCGACCCAGTTGAGGTAGTGAGTATGACCGCAGCGACCGACGTTGCTCCTGAGGCTTCCGGCGCCGAGACCGGACCGAAACCGCTGACGGCGGGCAGCCGTCCCCGACTCGCCCAGTTCCTCGTCTACGCATTCGTCCTGATCCCGTGCGTCGCGCTGATCGCGGCCGTCCCGTTCGCCTGGGGCTGGGGCCTGGGCTGGGTGGACGTCGGCCTCGCGGCCTTCTTCTACGTGTTCAGCGGGCTCGGCGTGACCGTCGGGTTCCACCGGCTGTTCACGCACGGGTCGTTCAAGTCCAACTGGCCGGTCCGCGCCACCCTCGCCATCGCGGGCATGACCTCGCTGCAGGGGCCGGTGATCACCTGGGTGGCCGATCACCGTCGGCACCACGCCTACTCGGACCGCGAGGGCGACCCGCACTCGCCGTGGCGCTTCGGCAGCACGCCGGGGGCGCTGGCCAAGGGCTTCTGGCACGCGCACATGGGCTGGCTGTTCGACCGCAACATGACCAACGAGGAGCGGTTCGCGCCGGACCTGCACAAGGAGGAGCGGCTGGTCCGCCTGAACAAGCTGTTCCCGCTGTGGACCTTGCTGAGCCTGGTGCTGCCCGCCGTGCTCGGCGGCCTGCTGACCTGGTCCTGGTGGGGAGCGCTGACCGGCTTCTTCTGGGCCGGGCTGGTCCGCGCGTCGCTGCTGCACCACATCACGTGGTCGGTGAACTCGATCTGCCACATGATCGGTGAGCGCCCGTTCAAGAGCCGCGACAAGGCGTCGAACTTCTGGCCGCTGGCGATCGTGTCGTTCGGCGAGTCCTGGCACAACTCCCACCACGCCGACCCGACCTGCGCCCGGCACGGGGTGCTGCGCGGGCAGCTGGACATCTCGGCGCGGGTGATCTGGTTCTTCGAGAAGGTCGGCTGGGCCTGGAAGGTCCGCTGGCCGAACGACAAGCGGCTGGCCCGGATCGCGGTGACCGACTACAAGGGCTGACGCCCTCGCTCTGGTTCGGAGCACGGGTCGGGTGGCGGACCCCGGGATCCTTCTCGCGGCGTGATCGCGAGGAGGATCCCGGAAAACCGCGGTGGTGCCGGTGCGCGTGGAGGTCGCCGCTCATCGGTTTCGCCGCTGATGAGGCGATGACCTCGACGCCGTCGGCCCGCCGGAACCGAGCGGTTCCACTGGTGAATCCCCCACGGTGTGTGCGGCGTTCCGGGGAGGTTCGCACCGATCCCGGCCCGCACGGATAGGGTGACCACGTGGCGGGACGGCGCAGGCGCAGCTCCCCGGACTCGGAGACGAGGCGCCGTTCGGCGCGCACGACCCGAGTCCGGATGACCGGTGAGGAACGGCGGCAGCAGCTGCTCGACGTGGCCAGGGCGCTGTTCGCCGAGAAGGGCTTCGAAGCCGCCTCCATCGAGGAGATCGCGCACCGGGCCGGCGTGTCCAAGCCGGTCGTCTACGAGCACTTCGGCGGCAAGGAAGGCATCTACGCGGTCGTCGTCGATCGCGAGATGCGCGCGCTGCTCGACTCGATGGTCTCCGCGCTGTCCGCCGGGCACCCCCGGGCGCTGCTGGAGCAGGCCGCCGGGGCGTTGCTGGAGTACATCGACACGTCCACCGACGGCTTCCGCATCCTCGTGCGCGACTCGCCGGTGGCCAGCACGACGGGCACGTTCTCGTCGCTGCTCAACGACATCGCCAGCCAGGTCGAGCACATCCTCGGGCTGCAGTTCAGCGCGAAGGGCTACGACGCGAAGCTGGCCCCGCTCTACAGCCAGGCGCTGGTGGGCATGGTGGCGCTGGTGGGCCAGTGGTGGCTGGAGGCGCGCAAGCCGAAGAAGGACGAGGTCGCCGCGCACCTGGTCAACATCGCCTGGAACGGCCTCTCCCACTTGGAGCACAAGCCCAAGCTCGGCAGCTGGCGCTGATCGGCGCCAGCACGAGGTCCGCCACCGCATGGTCGAGCCCGCCGCCTACGCCAACGCCGGGATCCCGTTCTGCTGGCGGGTCGAGCCGGTGCCGGGGCTCCCGACGATCGTGTGCTTCGAACACATCGGCGGTGAGCACGCGAAATCGTGCGTGGTCGAATCCGGGGAACCCCGCGACGGTGAAGGCCGCGCCCGTTCCGGTGGAGCTCGACGTGGACGTGCTGTACGAGCGGAGCTTCGGCGGGGCGTGAGCCTCACGCCGAGGTGATGCGCAGGATCCGGTCATCGGTGCCGTTGGACGTGGTGATGTAGAGGGCGCCGTCGGGGCCCTGCCGGGCGGCGCGGAGCCTGCCGTGCAGGCCGTCGAGCTCCGGCGGCACCAGCACATCCCGCACGGCCCCGTCCGGGTCGAGGCCGAACAGCAGCAGCTTCGAGCCCTTCAGCGCGGTGACCGCGAGCATCCCGTCGAACCGGCCCCACCGCGGCCCGGTGAGGAACGTCGCCGCGCACACCGCCTCCGTCGGGCGCCCCGAGGACCACACCGCGGGCACCGCGTCCGGGAACCGCCGCAGGTCCGTCATGGGCACCGACTCGTCGTAGGTGTCCGAGCGACCGCCGCGCGACGGGTCCCAGCCGTAGTTCTCGCCCGCTCGCAGCAGGTTGATCTCGTCGTCGGAGTCCGGTCCGTGCTCGGCGGCGAACACCTGCCCGCCGGGGCGCGGAGCGATGCCCTGCGGGTTGCGGTGGCCGTAGCTGAAGATCAGCCGCTCGACGGGGTTCGGCGCGCCGAGGAACGGGTTGCCGGGCGCGGGCTCGCCCGTCCGGAGGTCCATCCGCAGGACCTTGCCGCCGAGCCCGGCGCGGTCCTGCGCGGCCCGCGGATCGGCCGCGTCGCCCGTGGTGACCAGCAGTGAGCCGTCCTCGGCCAAGGTCGGTCGGCAGCCGGAGTGCCTGCCGCTCGTGTTCACCGGAAGCCCCGTCAGCAGCGGCTTGCCGACGCGCTCGGCGCTGCCGCCGTCGTCGGCGAGCCGCCAGGTCACCAGCCGCACGTCCACGGCCCGCCCGTCCTCCTGGTGCGCCTGGCAGGTGACGAACCGCCTGCTGTCGGCGAAGTCCGGGTGCACCACCAGGCCCAGCAGGCCGCCTTCGCCTTCGGCGAGCACGTCGTCGAGGTCCGCGCGCACCGGGCGGATCTGCGCGCCGGGACTGGTGTCGGCCAGCAGCGCCAGCCTGCCGGGGCGTTGCGCGATCAGCGCCGTGCCGTCCGGGAGGAACCCGACGTCCCACGGGTGTTCGAGACCGCGGCCCAGGACCTCCACCCGCAACGTCGACGGAACCGGATCGGGTGCCCGGGTGCTGGGCGAGGGAGGCGCGCCATCCGGTGCGCCGCACGCCGCGAGCAGGGTGACCAGGGCGAGGGCGGCGACTTGGCAAGCGCGCATCACCACAGTGTGGCACCGGCCGGGTACCGCACGTGGTCGTCTCGGCGCAGCGGGTGCGGGGCGGCCGGACGGTGTCGGTGCGGAGTCGTAGGCTGGACGACGACTCCCGTCACCCGGTATCGCGTGGTCCGCCTGGGGAGAGCCGGTCCTGGCTCGGTCGCGAGCGGTCGCCCGGCAGGTCGGTCTTTTCGCGAGCCGGACACACCCGCGGACTCGGCAGCAGTCGTCCAGGGGACGGGTCTGTGCGCGTTCGGCGATGTTTTCTCGGTGCGAGGGATTGCGATGACCCAGGCTGGTCCTGCCACGGCGACGGATGCGGCTCCGGCCGCGTTGCACGGGCTGCTCGACGCGCTGCTGCGGGAGGAGACCTTCCGCCGCGTCGTGTCGTCGGCGGGCCGCCCGCACCTGGAGCTGGAAGGCCCGGTCGCAGCGCGCCCGCTCGCGACGGCGGCGCTGGCCGCGGACTCCGGGGCGGCGGCACCGGTGCTGCTGGTGACCGCGACCGGCCGCGAGGCCGAGGAGACTGCGGCGGCGCTGGAGGACCTCATCGGCCCGGACGGCGTGGCGGTGTTCCCATCTTGGGAGACGCTGCCGCACGAGCGGCTGTCCCCGCGCGCGGACACCGTCGGGCGCAGGCTCGCGGTGCTGCGCAGGCTCGCGCACCCCGAGGAGCACGTGGAAGGCCCGGTCCGGGTGCTCGTGACGACGGTGCGCAGCCTGATCCAGCCGATCGCGCCGGGCCTGGGGGAACTGGCCCCGGTGCGGCTCGCGCTGGGCGACGAGCACGACTTCGAGCAGCTGGTGGAACGGCTCGCCGGCCTCGCCTACGGCCGCGTCGACATGGTGGAGAAGCGCGGCGAGTTCGCGGTGCGCGGCGGCATCGTCGACGTGTTCCCGCCGACGGTGGAGCACCCGCTGCGCGTGGAGTTCTGGGGTGACGAGGTCACCGAGATCCGCCCGTTCTCGGTCGCCGACCAGCGGTCCCTGCCGGACGCCCCGGACACCCTGCTCTACGCCCCCGCCTGCCGGGAACTGCTGATCACGCCCGAGGTGGCGGAGCGCGCGGAGGAACTGGCGCGGCAGCACACGGCCGACGCGCAGCTAGCCGAGATGCTCGGCAAGATCGCCGGTGGTGCCGCCGTGGAGGGCATGGAGGCGCTGATCCCGGCGCTGTGCGAAGGCGAGATGCGGCTGCTCACCGAACTCGTCCCGGACGGCACGCACGTGCTGCTGTCGGATCCGGAGAAGGTGCGGGCACGGGCCGCGGACCTGGTGCGCACCGGCCAGGAGTTCCTCGAGGCGTCCTGGATGGTCGCCGCCGACGGCGGCAAGGCCCCCATCGACCTGGGGGCGTCGGCGTACCGCGGGCTCGCGGAAGTCGCCGAGCGCACCCGGGAGATCGGCCTGCCCTGGTGGACGTTGACCCAGCTCAGCAGCGACAGCGCGGACGACGGCGTGGTGCACCTGGGCCTCAAGCAGGTCGAGGCGTACCGCGGTGAGGTGGAACGCGCGTTCGCCGATCTGCGCGCGCACACCGCCTCCGGTGGCGCCGCCGTGCTGGTGGTGCCGGGTCAGGGCACCGCGCAACGGGCGGTCCAGCAGTTCCGCGACGGCGACCTGCCGGTGCGCCACGCCGCCGAGGGGATCGCGGGCGAGCCGGAGACCGGTGTGATCACGGTGGTGCGAGGCGACCTGGAGGACGGGTTCGCCGCACCAGGGGTGGGCCTGGTGGTGCTCACCGAGACCGACCTGACCGGCGGTCGCGGTGGCACGTCAACCAAGGACATGCGCCGGATGCCGTCGCGGCGGCGCAACGCGGTGGACCCGCTGGCGTTGAAGGCCGGTGACTTCGTGGTGCACGAGCAGCACGGCATCGGCAAGTACGTGGAGATGGTGCAGCGCACCGTCGGCGGCGCGACCCGCGAGTACCTGGTGCTGGAGTACGCCTCCAGCAAGCGCGGGCAGCCCGGCGACCGGCTCTTCGTGCCCACCGACCAGCTCGACGAGGTCTCCCGCTACGTCGGCGGCGAGCTGCCGACGCTGAACAAGCTCGGCGGCTCCGACTGGAAGAACACCAAGGCCAAGGCGCGCAAGGCGGTCAAGGAGATCGCCGCCGAACTGGTGCAGCTCTACGCCGCGCGCCAGTCCGCCCCCGGTCATGCGTTCGGTCCGGACACCCCGTGGCAGCGGGAGCTGGAGGACGCCTTCCCGTACACCGAGACCGGTGATCAGATGGCGGCGATCGACGAGGCCAAGTCGGACATGCAGCGGCCCGTTCCGATGGACCGGGTGATCTGCGGCGACGTGGGCTACGGCAAGACGGAGATCGCGGTGCGCGCCGCGTTCAAGGCCGTGCAGGACGGCAAGCAGGTCGCGGTCCTGGTGCCGACGACGCTGCTGGCGCAGCAGCACCTGAACACCTTCGCCGACCGGATGCGCTCCTTCCCGGTGACGATCAAGGGCTTGTCCCGGTTCACCGATCCGCGGGAGTCGGAGCAGACGGTGCAGGGTCTCGCCGACGGCTCGGTGGACGTCGTGATCGGCACGCACCGGTTGTTGCAGACCGGTGTGCGCTACAAGGACCTCGGCCTGGTCATCGTCGACGAGGAGCAGCGCTTCGGCGTCGAGCACAAGGAGCACATCAAGGCGCTGCGCACCCACGTGGACGTGCTGACGATGTCGGCGACGCCCATCCCGCGGACGCTGGAGATGAGCATGGCGGGCATCCGGGAGATGTCCACGATCCTCACCCCGCCGGAGGAGCGGCATCCGGTGCTCACCTACGTCGGCGCCTACGACGAGAAGCAGGTCGGCGCCGCGATCCGCCGCGAGCTGCTGCGCGACGGCCAGGTGTTCTTCGTGCACAACCGCGTCTCGACGATCGAGAAGGCGGCCCGGTCGCTGCGCGAGCTGGTGCCGGAGGCGCGGATCGTCACCGCGCACGGCCAGATGAACGAGGACCGCCTGGAGAAGATCATCCAGGGGTTCTGGGAGCGCGAGCACGACGTGCTGGTGTGCACCACGATCGTCGAGACCGGGCTGGACATCTCGAACGCGAACACGCTGATCGTGGAGCGCTCGGACATGCTCGGGCTCTCCCAGCTGCACCAGCTGCGCGGTCGCGTCGGGCGCGCTCGCGAGCGCGGCTACGCGTACTTCCTGTACCCCGGCGAGAAGCCGCTCACCGACACCGCGCACGACCGGCTCGCGACGATCGCGCAGAACTCGGAGCTGGGCGCCGGCATGGCCGTGGCGATGAAGGACCTGGAGATCCGCGGCGCGGGCAACATCCTCGGCGCCGAGCAGTCCGGGCACATCGCGGGCGTCGGGTTCGACCTGTACGTGCGGCTGGTCGGCGAGGCCGTCGAGGCGTTCAAGCAGCACGCGGGCGCGGAAACCGGTGACCTGGAACGGGAACTGGCCGAGGTGCGGGTGGATCTGCCGGTCGACGCGCACATCCCGCACGACTACGTGCCGGGTGAGCGGCTGCGGCTGGAGGCGTACCGCAAGATCGCCGCCGCCGGTGATCAGACCGCGCTGGACGCGGTGCGCGCCGAGCTGGAAGACCGCTACGGCCCGCTGCCGGAGCCGGTGCAGCGGTTGCTCAAGGTCGCCACGTTCCGCCAGGTGTGCCGCGAGCACGGCGTCACCGAGGTGACCTTGCAGGGCTCCTCGCTGCGCATCGCGCCGATGGAGTTGGCCGATTCCCAGCAGATGCGCCTCAAGCGCCTGTACCCGAAGGCCGTCTACAAGGCGACGGTCCGCACGGTGTCGGTTCCCCGGCCGACGGAGGGCGCGGCCGGTGGCCGCATCGGAGCGCCGCAGCTGCGCGACGAGGCGCTGCTGGACTGGTGCGCCGACCTGCTCACCTCGTTGGCCGGTCGCCCCGCCGCCGTCTGATCGGCCTCTCGCAGCTGGCGAGGGGGCGCCGCGCCCGGCATGATCAGGACGCGTTCGGTGGCGGAAACGTTCGGATAACCGTTCTTTCATCCGATTTCGGCACGATCTGCCGATCGGGGAGTCGGCCGATCGGTGGTCAAAAATCGCCACCGGGCAACCAACGCGTGCGTGGGACGTCTGAATCCGTGGGCGGACTCGCCGGTTCGACGTGTCGCCTGGTTCTGCCGGCAGGGGAAAGGACGCGGTGTGGATCGTGCGAGAGGGCAGCGGCGGCCGAGTTCTCCGCGTCGTCCAGGGCCGTCACGGCTCGGTGAGGAGACCACGGTCCGCCGACCCGTCGTACCGCGCGCGGACGACCGGGATCGCCGCAGGCCCAAGCGACGCGCCGGGCGGGTGTTCGGCCGCACGCTGATCGCCCTGCTGTCCGTCGCGATCCTCAGCACCAGCGCGTACGCGTGGGGCACGCTCAACGGCTGGACCGGTGGGATCACCGGGAGCGACGTGATCGGTGGCGGGGTCAGCGCCCCGGACGGCGCCGTCGACGTCCTGCTCGTCGGCAACGACAGCCGCACCGATGCGGAGGGGAACCCGCTGTCCGAGGAGGTGCTGCGCGAGCTGCGCACCACCGACGAGAGCGGCAACCTCACCGACACGATGATCCTGATGCGCATCCCCAACGGTGGTGAGCGCGCCAGCGCCGTGTCCTTCCCCCGCGACACGCAGGTCAGCCTCGGCAACGGGCACGGCGAGCACAAGCTCACGGAGGCTTACAACACCGAGCGCATGGCCGCGTTGGAGCAGTTGGAGAGCGACGGCGTGACCGATCCGAAGGAGCAGGAGCGGCAGGCGCGGACCGCGGGGCAGAAATTCCTGATCGAGACGATCGAGGACCTGTCCGGCGTGACCATCGACCATTACGCCGAGGTGAACCTGCTCGGGTTCTACGAGATCACCAAGGCCGTCGGCGGCGTGGACGTGTGCCTGCTCAACGACGTGGACGACAGTGAGCACTCCGGCGCGGTGTTCTCCGCCGGGCCGCAGACGATCTCCGGTGGGGACGCGTTGTCCTTCGTGCGCCAGCGGTACGGGCTGCCGCGCACCGACCTGGATCGCGTGGTGCGCCAGCAGGTGTTCATGTCGGGGCTGGCGAACAAGATCCTGTCCGCCGGAACGTTGAGCAACCCGGTGAAGCTCGGGGAGCTGATGGCGGCGCTGCGGAAGTCGGTGGTGCTCGACTCGGGCTGGGACGTCATGGACTTCGCGCAGCGGATGCAGGGCATCGCGGGCGGCGACATCGAGTTCCAGACCATCCCGGTGGAGCTGGTCGGGGAATCCGGGAAGGAGAAGGTGACGGTCGACGAAGCGGAGGTGCAGCGGTTCGTGGCGAACCTGCTGCTGTCCCCGCAGGAACGGGCGGTGCGCCAGCAGGCGGAGCGCGCTCCGCAGGAGCAGACCTCGCAGTCCGAGACCTCGTCGGAGGAACCGACGAGCGAGAGCCCGTCGAAGACGACGGTGAGCGTCTACAACGCTTCCGGCGTCACGGGGCTCGCCGCGAGCGTTCTGGAACGCCTCACCGGGGAGGGGTTCCGCTCCGGTACCAGTGGGAACGCCGAGTCGATGAGCTCGTCGTCGGTGCGGGTGGCGGCGGGCGAGGAGGCCGCGGGCGAGCAGGTCGCCGAGGCGCTCGGCGGCTTGCCGGTGCGCACCAGCGGCTCCGTGGAGTCCGGCAGCGTCGAGGTGTACCTGGGCTCGGACTACGAGGGGCCGGGGGCGCAGAACTTCGCCGGTGCGCGCCCGCTTCGCCTCGACGGGCTCCAGCGGGCGCAGGCCCCGACCCAGCCGATCACCGCGGGCGGGGTGCCTTGCGTGAACTGACGGGGCGAGGATGAGGGTTCACCCCGAGATGATCTCGTGAGAGGGTGATCGCTGTGAGCTCCGTCATCTCCCGCCTCCGTCCGCTCGCGTTGGTCGCGCTCTCCTGCGCGCTGCTCGCCGGTTGTGGTGTCGAACCCGGCCGGGTCGGTGCGGCTGCCTTGGTGGGCGACGCGCGGATCCCGGTCAGCGAGGTGCAGGGCCGGTACCGCGCCGTGCTGGACAAGGAGCCGGAGGCCAAGGCGCAGCTCGCGGAGCAGGAGCAGCTCGGCGAGTTCGGCCGCAGGCTCGCCGGTGACCTGGCGCGCCGGGCGCTGGTGGACCAGGCCGCGAAGGACGAGGGCCTGCGGGTGGACGAGCGGCGGGTCCGCGAAGTGATCGACTCCGCCGGCGGCGAGCAGGCCGCCAGCGCCGGGCAGATCTACACCGCCGACGACATGGCGGCCGTGGTGCGCAGCAAGCTGCTGACCGCCGAGCTCGGCCGCCGCTACATCGACCGGATCTCCATCACTTACGACGTCACCTCCGCCGCCACCCGCGGTGAGGCGGAGCAGAAGGCGCGGCGGATGGCGCGGAGCGACGCGGAGTCCACCGCCGTCGTCACCGCCGATCAGCAGGCCGGGCAGGGCGCGGCGGCCGATCAGCGGCTGCGTTCCGCGGACGTGCCCGACCTGGCGGCGGGTACTCCGCTGTTCGGTGCGCGAGCGGGCACCGCGATGGCCTTCGAGCTGCAACCGCAGTCCGGCCAGTGGTCGGTGGTGCGGATCAAGCGGCGCGACGTCGCCCCGGCACCGCCCGCGCCGAGCGCGGCCGGTGGGGACGAGATGCGGATGCAGTCCTTCGGCGATCAGCTGCTGCGGGTGACCGCCCAGCGGGTCGGTGTCGAGTTGAGCCCGCGCTACGGCGTCTGGGACCAGCTCGCGTTGGCGGCGGCTCCGAACGAGGACGAGACGATCGGGTTCGTCTTCCCCGCCACCGACCGGTCCTGATCGCCGGTCCGCGGCCGGATTTCGGGCGGCCGTGCCGATACCGGTGAGCCGCCCGGCCGCCGAAGATCACCCGCATGGAGTGACGCGCCGGTGTGTCGGACGGGGTGCGTCGGTGCGCCGGGGGCAGGCTCGGCGATATGGATCAAGCGTTGCGGCGAGGACGAGAATCGTGGTTGCGACAATCGCACCATGCAGAGTGCACGTTCGGCGGACCACGTGACCGGCGACCGTTCGAACACCCCGTCCGGGGCGTTCGGGGCGAGCGCGGATTCCCCATCCGAACCGTTGGTTCCGGGGTCGGCGGTGGTCGTCGTGGACGACCGCCTCGGGGACGTGATCCCGGCGGCGGCGGTGCCCGCGCTGCGCCGTGCCGCGGCGGTCTACGTCGCACCGGGGCTCTCGGCCGCGACGGTCGAGGCGCTCGACGAGCCCGTGGCCCCTGCCGCGGAAGCGCTGCTGGCGCAGGCCGCGCGGGAGCCGGTCGTCCTGTTCGCGCCGGACCTGGCATCGGCGCAGGTGCAGGCGTTGCGCGGAGCCGGTGCGGCGTTGCTCGGTTCGCATCCGCCGGTGGGCGTCGAGCTGCTGGACGCCGTGACGGTGATGGATCGGTTGCGCTCGCCGGGCGGCTGCCCGTGGGACGCGGAGCAGGACCACGATTCGCTGCGCCGCTACCTGGTGGAGGAGACCTACGAGCTGCTCGACGCGATCGACCAGCAGGACCGCCCGTCGTTGCGCGAGGAGCTGGGCGACGTGCTGCTGCAGGTCCTGTTCCACGCCCGGATCGCCGCCGAGGACGCCACCGAGCCGTTCGGGGTGGACGAGGTGGCCGCCGACCTGGTGGGCAAGCTGGTGTCCCGGCACCCGCACGTGTTCACCGAGTTCGAGTCCGTGCACGACGCGGAGTCCCAGCAGCTGCGCTGGGATGAGCTCAAGCAACGGGAGAAGCAGCGGGAGTCCATCGTGGACGGTGTTGCGACCGGTCAGCCGGCCGCCGCGCTGGCGGCGAAGCTGGTGCAGCGGGCCGAGCGAGCCGGAGTGCCGCGCGCACTGGTCGCCGTCGGGGAATCACCCGGTGCGGTCTTGTTCGACCTCGTCGCCCGCGCCAGGCTGGCTGGAGATGATCCGGAGGACGACCTGCGGGCCGCCGCGCTCGCCTTCGCCGGTCGGGTCCGGGACGCCGAGGCCGCCGCGCGGGCAGATGGTCAGGACCCGCACGGGCTCAGCTCCGCGCAGTGGAGCCGGTACTGGAACACCGCCGCCGGGGAGTGAGGCGGAATCCCGGCCTTCGTCCGCGCAACGCCGCGGGCGGATTCGGCCCGGTTTCGAGGATCGACGGCTTGATGGGTCGCCACCTGCGAAGATCGTCTCAATTTGTCCTCAGTGGACGAATGGCTTGGCGTGGTCTCGCTGGGCGTACCGCGAGACCCGCGGAATCGTTGTCCTGGTCGGTGCTCGCATCGCAACGTGCGAAAAGTCCGGTTCGCCACTGAACACGACCCGACATGTGCACACTGGAGTGGGAGAGGGAGGGCATTCGTGTCGCAGCAACTGAGCACGTGCAGACCATGGCGGCTCGCCGGAGTGGTACCGATGATCGCACTGCTCGTCTCGTGCGGCTCGGAACCGAGCAGTTCTCGCCAGCAGACGCAGCCGAGCGTGCAGGCCGATCCCCCCACCGCGGTGGCGCCCCCGGACAGCGGCGTCACCCCGCCACCGCTGTCGGTCCTGCCCGCGGGCACCCCGCCGCTGCCGACCACCGAACGACCGCAGCTCCAGCTCGAAGCCTGGTCGGAGTCGATGTCCGACGAGCTCAACATCCCCCGAGCCGCTCTGCAGGCCTACGGCTACGCGGCCCGCGCGGCGGAGACCAGCCATCCGGGTTGCGGGTTGGGCTGGACGACGCTCGCGGGCATCGGCGCCATCGAATCCAGCCACGGCCGGTTCAACGGCGCTCGCCTGGACGAGACGGGCAGGCCGAGCGTGCCGATCATCGGCCTGCCGCTGGACGGCAGCCACGGCGTCAAGCGCATCGACGACACCGACGGCGGACGGCTGGACGGCGACCCGGTGTTCGACCGGGCCATCGGGCCGCTGCAGTTCATCCCCACGACCTGGGAGCGGTGGGCTTCCGACGCGGACGGCGACGGCGTCGCGGACCCGCACGACATCGACGACGCGGCGCTGGCCGCGGCGCAGTACCTGTGCACCGTCGGCGGCGACATGAACGACCCGGACCGGTTCTGGGCGGCGTTGCTCGACTACAACGAGAGCCACGACTACGGCCAGGACGTGCTCGACCACGCCGACCACTACGGCAAGACCAGCCGGACCCTGAGCGCGGAGGGCGGACGATGAGTCCCCGCTCTTGATCTCCCGTGCGGCGGGACGGGTTTCCGCTGGGTGCGGTCGTATCCGGAAGTTGGTCGATTTGTGCTCGCTCCTAGTTCTCCCGGATACCGCCAAGTAACCTGATCGCGTGACCGTCCCCACCGCATCCCGGCTGCGTGGCGTAGTCGCCGCCATCGGGCGGTTGGCCGTTGCGCTGGCCCTCGTAGCCGCGATGGGAGCCGGTGTCGCGCTGGCCGCGACCCTGAGCCGTCCGGAGGCCGCGCCCGAAGCCGGTCCGCCACCGGAACAGGTCGTGGAACCGGCACCGGTCCTGCCCGGCTCCGCCGCGCCGCTCGCGCAGGAACCCGTCCAACAGCCCGCGCCCTTCGGCGAAGACCCCGTGCGGGAGTGGGCGGACCAGGTGGCCTCCGTGGTCGACGTGCCGTCCCGCGCGCTGCTCGCCTACGTCAACGCGGACCTGGCGATGCGCCAGTACGAGCCGGACTGCCGGATCTCCTGGGCCACCATCGCCGGGATCGGCCGCATCGAGTCCAACCACGGCCGCTACGGGAACCGGGTGCTCGGCGACGACGCGCTGCCCTCGCAGCCGATCATCGGGATCGCGCTGGACGGCACTCCCGGCGTGCGGGCCATCGGTGACACCGACGGCGGCGCGCTGGACGGCGACGCCACCCACGACCGCGCGGTCGGGCCGATGCAGTTCATTCCGTCGACCTGGCGGAAGTGGGCCACCGACGGCAACGGCGACGGGCTCGGCGACCCGCAGAACCTCGACGACGCGGCGATGGCCGCCGGGCGCTACCTGTGCTCCAGCGGGCGCGACCTGACCACCGGCGACGGCTGGTGGGGCGCGGTGATGTCGTACAACAACTCCGTCGAGTACGGGCAGAAGGTCTACGCGATCGCCGAGAGCTATTCGAAGGCCGCCAGCAGGCGGCACTGACCCTCGGCCCTCCCACGAGGACGAGCGCGCCGCGTCCGGATCACCGCGGTCCGCCGGGCACGACGTGCTCGGCGGGCCGCGGTCAGCCGTCGCGGCGGGCCAGCCTGGCGTTGATCTCGCCCAGTGCCTCTTGGTAGGCGGGAACGGGATTCATCGTCGCCGCCATCTTCACCTGGCTGCGGGCTTCCTGGAGCCGGCCTTGCCGCTGGAGCGTGCGGCCCAGGACCAGCCGGGCGTAGTGGTCGGACGGGTCGAGTTCGATCACCCGCAGGAACGCGAGCTCGGCCCGGCGGAATTGAGCGGAGAACAGGTAGGCCCGGCCGAGCAGCAACTGCACGGAGGGCTTGTCCTCGGCGATGTCGAGTACGGGTTGCAGTGCGCGGAGAGCTTCCCAAGGTCGGCGCTGGGCTACCAGGCTCTCCGCCCGGCGGAACGCTTCAACGGTGCCTTCGCTGCTCATGACGCGAACAACGGTACGTGCCGGCCCCGGTGCTTATCGACGTCCGAGCGGATGTTATCGGCCAACGTCCCAGCATGTGGTGATCACGCCCCGTGGTGACCTGATCGATCCGGATGGGCGGGGCGCACGACACACCAAGTCGGCCGCGTCGACGCCGACGTCACCGATAGGCTCATGGTCGGTCGTCGGGCGTTCGGCGCCCGCTCGCGCGTCCAACGGCGAGGCGGGCGGGCCGCCCATACCTCAAACCCTGGTTAGGAGCACACGTGGCGATCATCGAGCAGGTCGGCGCCCGCGAGATCCTGGACTCGCGCGGTAACCCCACCGTCGAGGTCGAAGTGGCACTGGAAGACGGCACGCTGGCCCGCGCCGCGGTCCCCTCGGGCGCCTCCACCGGTGAGCACGAGGCGGTCGAACTGCGGGACGGCGACGCCGAGCGCTACGGCGGCAAGGGCGTCGAGAAGGCCGTGGAAGCGGTGCTGGACGAGATCGGCCCCGAGCTGGCCGGTCTCGACGCGACCGAGCAGCGCGTGGTGGACCAGAAGCTCGTCGACCTCGACGGCACCCCCGGCAAGTCCCGGCTGGGCGCCAACGCGATCCTCGGCGCCTCGCTGGCGGTAGCCAAGGCCGCGGCGGACTCCGCGGGGCTGGAGCTGTTCCGCTACGTCGGCGGTCCGAACGCGCACGTGCTGCCGGTCCCGATGATGAACATCCTCAACGGCGGTGCCCACGCCGACACCGGTGTGGACGTGCAGGAGTTCATGATCGCCCCGGTCGGCGCGGACTCCTTCTCCGACGCGCTGCGCTGGGGCGCGGAGACCTACCACGCGCTGAAGTCGGTGCTCAAGGCCAAGGGCCTGCCCACCGGCCTCGGCGACGAGGGCGGTTTCGCCCCGGACCTGCCGAACAACCGCGAGGCGCTGGACCTCATCGCCGTCGCCGTGGACAAGGCCGGTTTCAAGCTGGGCACCGACATCGTGCTCGCGCTCGACGTGGCCGCCACCGAGTTCTTCGAGGACGGCGCCTACACCTTCGAGAAGGCCAAGCGCAGCGCCGAGCAGATGACCGGTTACTACACCGAGCTGCTCGACAACTACCCGCTGGTCTCCATCGAGGACCCGCTGGGCGAGGACGACTGGGACGGCTGGGTGCAGCTGACCAACGAGCTCGGCGAGCGCGTGCAGCTGGTCGGCGACGACCTGTTCGTCACCAACCCGGAGCGCCTCGAAGAGGGCATCAACCGCCGCGCGGGCAACGCGCTGCTGGTCAAGGTCAACCAGATCGGCACCCTCTCGGAGACTCTGGACGCGGTCAACCTGGCCAACTCCTGCGGCTACAAGAGCATGATGAGCCACCGCTCCGGCGAGACCGAGGACACCACCATCGCCGACCTCGCGGTGGCCACCGGCTGCGGCCAGATCAAGACCGGTGCCCCGGCGCGCAGCGAGCGGGTCGCCAAGTACAACCAGTTGCTGCGCATCGAGGAAGCGCTCGGGGACGCCGCCCGCTACGCGGGTGAACTGGCTTTCCCGCGGCTCAACATCGAGGCGTGACATCCTGGTCACCAGCGGTCGGAACGACCGGGTGACCACGACGACAGGTGCGGACGATGCCGAGCGGGCGATCTTCTGATCGACAGCAGCGCCGTCGGGCAGGCACGGCCTCCTCGACGCGCGGGAACGGCGCGAAGCGCCGTTCGGATGCGCAGACCCCTGCGAAGCGGTCCGGGACGCGGCCGGGAGCCCAAGCTGGTTCCCGGCCGCGGCCGAAGAACAAGTCCCGGTCGGAGACGGCGGGCGCGTTCAAGCTCTCGTCGACCAGGCGCGCCGCGCTGCTGGCGCTGCTGCTGTGCGCGATGGCGCTGAGCGTGTCCGTGCCGCTGCGCACCTACCTGAGCCAGCGCGGCGAGCTGGCCGCGCAGGAGCAGCACCGCACCGAGCTCACCCAGCAGGTGCGGGAACTGGAGATGCGCAAGGAGCAGCTGTCCGACCCGGAGCGGGTGGAAGCCGAGGCCCGCTCCCGGCTGGGTTACGTTCGGCCCGGCGAGACGCCGTACATCGTGGAACTGCCCGGCCGACCGACGGCGCCGCCGGCGACTCCGGCACCGGAGGACGACGGTGCCTGGTATTCGGATCTGTGGAAGTCGCTGACAGGGAACTGACGTGATCAACACTTCGACGGTCGCCGCGAGCGACCGGGACAGCATCGCCCGCCAGCTGGGCAGGCCGCCGCGCGGTCTGCGCGCGGTCGCGGCGCGCGACGGGGCGGGGGAACCCACCGTCGTGCAGACCAACCCGCGCCTGGAGGACGGCACGCCGTTCCCGACCTTGTACTACTTGACCTCGCCGAGGTTGACGGGGCACTGCTCCACGCTGGAGGCCGAGGGCCTGATGCGGGAGATGCAGGACCGGCTAGCCGAGGACCCCGAGCTGGCGCGGCGCTACACCGAGGCGCACGAGGCGTACCTGGCCGAGCGGGACGCGATCGAGTCGCTGAGCACCCAGGTCACCGCTGGCGGCATGCCGGACCGGGTGAAGTGCCTGCACGTCCACGTGGCGCACTCGTTGGCCAAGGGCCCCGGCGTGAACCCGTTCGGCGACGAGGCGCTGGAGATCATCGAGCGCCGCTGGCCGGAGAAGCCGAGCACCGATCCCGCTCGGTGAACCGCCCCTCGCCGAGTGGGGGCGGCCCGGCGGCCGGTGATCAGCTCACGGGCGTGACGCGGTCGAGCAGGTCGATGCCGAGGCCGTCCGGGATGGTGCCGAAGGAGCGTCCCGTGTCGGGGACCAGCCGGGTAGCCACGAAGGCGTCCGCGACCTCGTTCGGCGCGTGCCGCAGCAGCAGCGCGGCCTGCAGGGTCAGCGCGATCAGCTCGGCCAGGCGCCGGGCCCGGACGGGGTTCGGCTCGGCCAGTTCCGCCCGCAGCCGTGCCAGCGCCTCGTCGTAGCGGGCGTCGCAGTCGCGGGCGGTGTCGAGCTCGGCGAGCAGCGCCGCCGCCGTTTCGGGCTGCTTCTCCAGCGCGCGCAGCACGTCGAGCGCGGTGACGTTGCCGGAGCCCTCCCAGATCGACATCAGCGGTGCCTCCCGGTAGAGCCGCGGAAGTCCCGATTCCTCGACGTACCCGTTGCCGCCGAGGCATTCCAGCGATTCGGCGACCGCGGTCGAGGCGCGCTTGCACACGTGGAACTTCGCCGCGGGCAGCGCCAGCCGCAGCAGGGCGCGCTCGGCGGGGTCGGCCTGCGCGTCGACGGCCGCCGCCAGTCGCAGCGCGAGCGCCGTCGCCGCCTCCGATTCCAGCGCCAGGTCCGCGAGCACCGCCCGCATCAGCGGTGCGTCGGCCAGCGGTGCGCCGAACGCGCTGCGGTGCCGGACGTGGTGCGCGGCCTCGGACAGCGCGATCCGCATGTTCGCCGCCGAGCCGAGCACGCAGTCCAGCCGCGTCATCGAGACCATCTCGATGATGCAGCGCACGCCGCGGCCCTCCTCCCCGACGAGGTGTCCGAGCGCGCCGGTGTACTCGAGTTCGGCGGAGGCGTTGGACTTGTTGCCGAGCTTGTCCTTGAGCCGCTGCAGCCGGATCTCGTTGCGCCTGCCGTCGGGCAGCACCCGCGGGAGCACGAAGCAGCTCAGCCCGCCGGAGGTGCGCGCCAAGGTGAGGAACAGGTCGTTCATCGGCGCCGAGGTGAACCACTTGTGCCCGGTGAGCCGGTAGGTGCCGTCGGCGAGCGGTTCGGCCGCGGTGCTGTTGGCGCGCACGTCCGAGCCGCCTTGCTTCTCGGTCATCGACATGCCCGCCAGCAACCCGGCCTTGGTCGCGGCGGGCCGCAGCCCGAAGTCGTACGTCGTGGAGCGCAGGCCCGGCTCGTACTGCTGGGCGAGCGCCGGGGAGTGCCGCAGCGCGGGGACGGCGGCGAAGGTCATCGAGATCGGGCAGCCGTGCCCGGCCTCGGCCTGCGACCAGAGGTAGAAACCGGCGGCCCGGCGGGCGTGCGCGCCGGGACCCGCGTCCGGTGCCCAGGGAGCGGCGTGCAGCCCGTGGTGGACGGCGCGCTCCATCAGGTGGTGCCAGGACGGGTGGAAGTCGACTTCGTCGGCTCGGTGGCCGTAGCGGTCGTGGGTGCGCAGCGCGGGCGGGTTGTCGTTGGCGGCGCGGCCGTGCGCGCGGACGGCGGTGGAACCGGCTTCGGCGGCGAGCGCCCGCAGCCCGGGCAGCGCGTCGGCCCCGGCGCACCGGGTGATCGCGTCGTGCAGCGCCGGGTCGCAGGCCAGCGGGTCGAAGCCGTCGAGCGGCGGCGGCTGGTTGGTCACGCGGTGGGTGGACCAGCGTCCGGTGTCCGGGTCCGCGGGGCGGGAGGAGCTGGAGCGAGGCTCGCCGCTGAGCATCATGCCCCGCAGAGTAGGTCACAGTGGCTACCGTTGAGTAGCCTTCGCGATCTTGTCGTGGTGCCCGCGGGAGTGGAGATCCACTCCATCGTGTCCGAAGTGACTCGATCAGTCATTAGTGATCACAGTGCATGATCGAACTTACTATTAATGCCACTCGTTGGAGTGAGCGCGAGAGTCGCAATGAGCCGCTTCGTGCCACCGTGGTGACGGATCCACCGCTGGGGCGATGCCCGAGCGCGGACGATCTCGTGGGGGCTGGAGGCACCGTGGCAGTTCGCAACACCCGTCCCACCGCTCGCCGCCGGAACCGGCGCAGGTGGCGGGCGGTGACGGCACTCACGCCCACGCTGCTCCTCGTCGCCGCATCCAGCACCCTGCTCTCCCTGCCGCCGCCCACCGTGCGCGACGGCAGCGCCGAGTCCTCGCCGGAGGGCGGCCTCTACGGCGCCAGCGGACACCTCCCGCAGACCAGGGAACCCGGCGCGCACGTGCTCGACCTCGCCGGACGACCGCAGCGGATGCCCGGCCCGCCCGACGACGCGCCGCGCGGACGCCTCGACATCCCCGAACCGATGATGGCCGCCTACGTCGGCGCCGCCGACCGGCTCGCCGAATCGCACCCCGGCTGCAGGGTGCACTGGTCGGTGCTCGCGTCCATCGGCCGCGTCGAATCCGGGCACGCCCGCGGTGGGGAGATCGACGTCAACGGCACCACCCTCTCGGCGATCCTCGGGCCGCGGCTCAGCGGTGGGCCCGGCGTCGCCGCCATCCCGGACACCGACGGCGGCACCCTCGACGGCGACCCGGTGTGGGACCGCGCCGTCGGCGCCATGCAGTTCATCCCGGGCACCTGGAACAAGTTCGCCATCGACGGCAACGACGACGGCGAGCTCAGCCCGCACAACGTGCACGACGCGGCGGCCACCGCGGGCGCCTACCTCTGCGACGGTGCCGCGGACCTGCGGGAACCGCGCGCGCTCGCCGAGGCCGTGTTCCGCTACAACCACTCCGACGACTACGTGCGCACCGTGCTGCGCTGGGCGGACGCCTACGCGGGCGGGGCGTTCCCGCTGCCGCTGGAACCGCTGCCGGAGGTCGACGGGCACGACGTGCTGGCGGGCAGCCGGTTGCCCGCCGCGCAGTCGGAGCGCCCGGTGGCAGCCTCGCCGGAGGACATCGACCCAGGAGCGTCGGCGCTGACCCCGCCGTCGCCCGCCGCGCCGCCGGAACCGGCGGTGGACGTGCGCCCCACGTGGCCGGGTGCCTCGGGCGGGCCGGTGGACGTCGAACCGGGGCCCGGCGCGGCGCGTCCGCCGGAGAGCGGCGAGGCCGAGGTCGCGCCGCCCACCGACGCCGGCTCGGCCCTGCCGCCCGGTTCGGAGGGCCCGGATGCCGCGGAGCCCCCGCCGAGCGAGGTGCCGCCGCACGAGGGGGCGCCGCCCGTCGAACGGCCGCCGTCCACCGAGGCTCCGCCCGCGCCCCACGCCCCGCCGTCGTCCGACGACGTCGCACCCCCGGTTCCGCCCGCGTCCGAGGTGCCGCCGGAGTCGACGTCGCCCGGCCCGGACGCGTCGACCACGGCTCCCGGCTCGGCGACGACGCCGCCTACCGGATCGCAGCCGCCCGAGCCGTCCGGATCGCAGCCGGTCCCGCCTCCTCCGGCGGACGCGGCGACACCTCCGTCCGCGGAGCCGCCCGCCGCATCGACTTCAGAACCGGCGGAGTCGTCGACGAGCCCGTCCACCGAGCCCTCGCACCTGCCCGAGTCGGCGGCGCCGAGCCAGGGCGGAACCTCCACCGAGCCGAGCACGCCGGTCACCTCGGAGCCGGTGCCGTCCCGGTGCGAGGTCACCGCGCTCGACGAGGGCCGGTTCGTCCTGCGCGAGCAGGCCGAGACCGCGGGCACCCGGCTGGAGCCCGGCACCACCGACCCGCACACCGCGATCCCCGGCGAGGTCGTGTTCGTGGAGTCCGCGACGCCCGGACCGCTGGAGCCGTGCGAGGTCCCCGCGGAGTTCAAGCCCGCCTCGTGATCATCCGATCAGGTGGTCGAGTTTCGGTGCTGAGCCGGTGCGCCCGGTTCGTGGGGCCCGGCTGCGCAGGGGTCGACGGCGTTCACCCTGGTCGGTGATGATCTCGTAGGCCCGCGGTGCCGACACGCCATCGGTGAGTCCGCGCACGTCGATTCGGGGCAGCCGCTAGCGTGGTCGCCGATCGAGGACGGGACGACCGCGCGCCGCCTCGGAGCACCGACCAGAGCAAGGAGTACCCCATGTCACGGGTGGCCGCGATCGACTGCGGAACGAACTCGATCCGGCTGCTGGTGGCAGACGTGACCACGAGCTTCGACGGTGCCCACGACCTGCGGGACGTGCACCGCGAGATGCGCGTCGTGCGGCTCGGTCAGGGCGTGGACGCCACCGGCAGGCTCGCTGAGGAGGCGCTGGAGCGCACCCGCGCGGCGCTCGTGGACTACGCCGCGATCGCGCGGCGCAAGGGCGTGGAGCGGGTCCGGATGGTCGCGACCTCCGCCACCCGCGACGCGGCGAACCGCGAGGACTTCTTCGCGATGGTCCGCGACACGCTCGGCGTGGACGCCGAGGTGATCACCGGCGACGAGGAGGCGCGGCTGTCGTTCATCGGCGCGGTCGGTGACTTCGACCCCTCCGACGGCCCGTTCGTGGTCACCGATGTGGGCGGCGGCTCGACCGAGCTGGTCGTGGGCCGCTGGGACGGCGCGCAGGCCGAGATCGAGGCGGCCTACTCCGCCGACATCGGCTGCGTGCGGCTCACGGAGCGTTGCCTGCACACCGATCCGGCGTCCGAGAAGGACGTCGCCGAGGCCGAGCGGGTCGCCCGCGAGATCCTGGACGACGCCTTCGCGGCGGTCGACGCCTCCGGCGCTCGAACCTGGGTCGGAGTGGCCGGAACGGTCACCACGCTGTCCGCAGTGGCGCAGAACTTGCCGGACTACGATCCGGCGGCAATTCACCTTTCCCGTTTATCCCAGAAACAGCTCGAAGAAACGACTTCGGAGCTGTTGACGATGACTCATGAAGAACGCGCCGCGATCGGTTCCATGCATCCCGGGAGAGTCGACGTGATCAGCGGCGGAGCGCTCGTCGTCAAGGTCATCGCCGATGAGCTGGCCGAACGCGCCGGGATCCGCGTGATGTCGGTCTCCGAGCACGACATCCTCGACGGCATCGCCCTGTCTATCAGCTAGTTCTCACAGTGTGGTCGCCCGCCTCCGGGCTGTGGATGGCTTCGTTTCTGGATCGAACCAGAAAGTGACGGATTTGTGACGAGCCACTACGGGTCGGGGTTTCTCATTTATGTTTACGCTCATCTATCGCGGCGATGAACATCGTCGCCGTGCGTCGTGACCCCGAGAAATCCTGGTAGGGGCGCGCGTCGAAGTGGGAGGACGCACATGCGAAAGGGACGTCTGGCCGCCATGCTCGCGGCGCCGCTGGCGGTGGCCTTGTTGGCTTCCGGCTGCGGCGGGGGTGGCAGTGGAGCATCGGACGAGGCGGTCACCGTCGAGTGGGGCGAGCCGGAGAACCCGTTGGTTCCCGGCAACACCACCGAGGTCAACGGCGGCAACGTGCTCGATGCGATCTTCTCCGGCCTGGTGAAGTACTCGCCGGACGACGCTACGGTGAGCAACGAGATGGCGGAGTCGATCACTCCTTCGCCTGACAACAAGAGCTTCACCATCAAGATCAAGCCGGGCTGGACCTTCCACGACGGCTCCCCCGTCACCGCGGACAGCTTCGTCAAGGCGTGGAACTACACCGCCTACGGCCCGAACGGGCAGCAGGGCGCCAGCTTCTTCGAGCAGATCAAGGGCTACGACGAGGTCAACCCCTCGGACCCGGACGGGGCGAGCGGACCGCAGGAAGCGCCGAAGCCGACCACCGAGAAGATGTCCGGGCTCAAGGTCCTCGACCCCACCACGTTCCAGGTGGAGCTCAAGGCGCCGCTCACGATCTTCCCCACGATGCTGGGCTACTCGGCGTTCTACCCGCTTCCCGAGGTGTTCTTCACCGACAAGGCCGGGTTCGAGAACAAGCCGATCGGCAACGGCCCGTTCAAGTTCGACTCGCGCACGCCGAACGAGAACCTCACCGTCAGCCGCTTCGACCAGTTCCAGGGTCCGGACAAGGCCAAGGTGCCGTCGGTCGAGTTCAAGGTCTACGACGAGCTCGACACCGCCTACGAGGACCTCGTCTCCGGCAACCTCGACTTCGTCCGCCAGGTCCCGGTCTCGGCGCTGGCCGGTGACAAGTGGCGCACCGATCTCGGTGAGGGCGCTCAGGAGAAGCCCGGTCTGCTGACCCAGAACATCGCCTTCCCGCTCTACGACGAGCGCTTCAAGAACCCGGACCTGCGCAAGGCGATCTCGATGGCGATCGACCGCCCGACGATCACCCAGCAGATCTTCGCCGGTAGCCGCCAGCCCGCCGACGGCTGGACCTCCCCGTCGGTCGAGGGCTACGTGCCCAACCAGTGCGGCGAGGCCTGCACCTTCAACCCGGAGCGCGCCAAGCAGCTGCTGCAGCAGGCGGGCGGTTTCCAGGGCACGCTGACCGTCATCACCAACGGAGATGGCGGGCACAACGAGTGGTCCGAGGCCGTCGCCAGCAGCATCCGCCAGACGCTGGGCATCGACGTGCAGTTCGCGCCGACCCCGACCTTCAGCGAGTTCCGCCGCCAGGCCAACGCTCGCGAGTTCACCGGCATGTTCCGCACCGGCTGGGTCGCCGACTACCCGAACATCGAGACGTTCCTGACGCAGCTCTACCGCACGGGCGCGTCGTCGAACGACTACGAGTACTCGAACCCGGCCTTCGACGCCGCGCTGGACAAGGCCAACGCCGCGCCCACCGTGGAGGATGCCAACAAGCTCTACGCCGAGGCGGAGAAGCTGCTGGCGAAGGACATGCCCGTGGTGCCGCTGTGGACGCAGCCGGTCCAGGCCGGTTTCTCCACCGAGCGGCTCGCGGAAGCGAAGGCGACGCCGTTCCGCAAGCTGGACCTGACGTCGGTGACGCTGAAGCAGCAGTAAGCAGAGCATCGCGCCCGGCTCGCCCCGGACCACGGGGCGGGCCGGGCCGCGCTCTTGTACACAGGAGGACCGGTGGGACGATACGTACTGCGACGGTTGTTGCAGTTGATCCCAGTTTTCATCGGCACCACATTCATCATCTACGCGATGGTGTGGGCCGTCCCGGGCGATCCGTTCGCCGGCAAGTGCGGTGAGCGAGCCTGCCCGGATTCCTACGTCACCGAGATGACCGCCCAGTACAACCTCGACGACCCGCTGGTCGTGCAGTACTTCAAGTACCTCGGACAGCTGTTCAGCGGGAACTTCGGCGAGACCTACAGCGGGACGCAGATCTCGGAGCTGATCTCCAACGCCTACCCGACCACGGTGCGGCTGGCGATCGTCGCGCTGGTCATCGAGGCCGTCATCGGCATCCTGGCCGGCATCGTGACCGGGCTGCGCGGCAAGGGCTTCGTCGACAGCCTGGTGCTCGTGTCCACGCTGTTCCTGATCTCGCTCCCGGTGTTCGTCACGGGGTTCGTGCTCAAGGTGTGGCTGGGCACCGAGCTCGACTTGATCAAAACCTCGGTCGGTTCCGATCCCACGATCGGGGAACTGCTGGTGCCGGGATTCGTGCTGGGCAGCTTGTCGATGGCCTACGTGGCCCGGCTGACCAGGACGAGCTTGATGGAGAACAAGCGCGCCGACTACGTGCGCACCGCCTACGCGAAGGGCCTCCAGCCGCGCCGGGTCGTCGGCGTGCACCTGCTGCGGAACTCGCTGATCCCGGTGATCACGTTCCTGGGCACCGACCTCGGTTCGCTCATGGGCGGGGCCATCGTCACCGAGGGCGTGTTCAACATCCGGGGCATCGGCGGCCTGGTCTACAAGGCCATCCTCACCAAGGAGGGCATGACCGTCACCGGCATCGTCACGCTGCTCGTGCTGGTCTACCTGCTGATGAACCTCTTGGTGGACATTCTCTACGCGGTGCTGGACCCGAGGATCCGATATGACTGAACCGACTGCCACTGCCGCCACCACCACGCCAGCGGACTCGCCGGACCGGACGGTCGAGGGCGCGACCCCGGTCAAGCCGGAGAAGCCCCGCGGCCTGTGGGGCGACGCTTGGCGGGACCTGCGCCGGAGGCCGCTGTTCCTGGCCTCCTCGGCGATCATCTTCGTGCTGTTGCTGATGGTCGCGTTCCCACAGCTGTTCACCTCCGTGGACCCGAACCTCTCGGTCCTGTCCAAGTCGCGGCAGGGGCCGTCGGCCGATGCGTGGTTCGGTTACGACCTGCAAGGGCGGGACATCTACGCGCGAGCCATCCACGGTGCGCGCGCCTCCGTCGCAGTCGGGGTGCTGGCCACCCTGGGCACGGTCGTGATCGGTTCGATCGTCGGGATCCTCGGCGGCTACTACGGCGGCTGGGTGGACAACCTGCTGTCCCGGTTCTCCGAGATCTTCCTCGGCCTGCCGTTCGTGCTCGGTGCCATCGTCATCCTGACCACGTTCAACCAGCCCGGAGAGATCCCCAGCGGTTCTCGGGTGATCATGCAGGTGGTCGGTTCGATCGCGGTGCTGTCCTGGCCGATCGCGATGCGGATCATGCGGTCGGCGGCGATCTCGGCGAAGCAGCAGGACTACGTCAAGGCCGCTCGGGCGCTCGGCGCGACGCCGTCGCGGATCATCTTGCGGCACCTGCTGCCGAACTGCCTGGCTCCGGTCCTGGTGTACGCCACGATCGCGCTCGGCGGGTTCATCGGCGCCGAGGCGACGCTGTCCTACCTGGGCCTCGGGCTGAAGTACCCGGTGGTGTCCTGGGGGGTCATGATCGCCGACTCCCGCGAGTTCATCGAGGCGTCGCCGCACCTGTTGATGTTCCCCGCGGGGTTCCTGGTGGTGACCGTGCTGGCGTTCGTGATGCTCGGTGACGCCGTCCGCGACGCGCTCGACCCGAAGCAGAAGTAGGAGGTACCGCTGTGTCCGAGAAGGACGACAACGCAGGCGGACGGCTGCTCGACGTCGAGGACCTGCACGTGGAGTTCCGCACCCGCGACGGCGTCGCGAAGGTGCTCAACGGCGTGAGCTACCACGTCAAGGCCGGTGAGACGCTGGCGGTGCTGGGCGAATCCGGTTCCGGCAAGAGCGTCACCGCGCAGACGGTGATGGGCATCCTCGACACCCCGCCGGGGTTCGTCACCGGCGGCGCGATCCGCTACGACGGCGAGGACCTGCTCACCGCCACCGAGGACCGGCGCAGGCAGCTGCGCGGCGAATCGATGTCGATGATCTTCCAGGACGCGCTCTCGGCGCTGAACCCCGTCTACACGGTGGGATTCCAGATCGCCGAGCAGCTGCGCACCCGGCGTGGCATGTCCCGCAAGGACGCCACGGCCCGCGCGGTGGAGCTGCTGGACCAGGTCAAGATCCCGAACGCCAAGCAGCGCGTGAAGGAGTACCCGCACCAGTTCTCCGGCGGCATGCGGCAGCGCGCGATGATCGCGATGTCGCTGGCGCTGGACCCGGAGCTGCTCATCGCGGACGAGCCGACGACGGCGCTGGACGTGACGGTGCAGGCGCAGATCATGGACCTGCTCGACGAGCTGCGCCGGGACCGCGGGATGGGCCTGATCCTCATCACCCACGACCTGGGCGTGGTCGCCGAGGTCGCGGACCGGATCGTGGTGATGTACGCGGGCCGCATCGTGGAGGCCGCGGACGCCTACGGGCTCTACAAGCAGCCCGGCCACCCGTACACCGAGGGCCTGATGCGGTCCATCCCGCGCCTGGACCTCAAGGGCCAGGACCTGGAGACGATCAAGGGCCTGCCGCCGAACCTGATGAAGATCCCGAGCGGCTGCCCGTTCCACCCGCGTTGCCCGCGCGCCGAGGACCGCTGCCGCGAGCAGGTGCCCGAGCAGCACCAGCTGGGCTTGGGCCGGACCAGCGCCTGCCACTTCGCCGAGGAGCTGATGACCAGTGAGTGAGCCGATCCTCGAAGTGCGGGACCTGGTCAAGCACTTCCCGATCAACCGGGGCGTCGTCTTCCAGCGGACCGTCGGGCACGTGCGGGCCGTCGACGGCGTGTCGTTCGACCTGAACAAGGGCGAGACGCTGGGCATCGTCGGCGAGTCGGGCTGCGGCAAGTCCACCCTCGCGCAGGTGCTGATGCGGCTGGAGAAACCGACCAGCGGCACGGCCACCTTCGAGGGCCGGGACATGTTCAAGATGAACGGTCCGGAGCTGCGCAAGCTGCGCCGCGACATGCAGATCGTGCTGCAGGACCCGTACACCTCGCTGAACCCGCGACGCACCGTCGGCGACATCGTCGGGGAGCCCTTCGAGATCCACCGCGAGGTGGCGCCGAAGGGCGACCGGCGGCGCAAGGTGCAGGAGTTGCTGGACCTGGTCGGGCTCAACCCGGAGCACATCCAGCGCTACCCGCACCAGTTCTCCGGCGGTCAGCGGCAGCGCATCGGCATCGCGCGGGCGTTGGCGCTGCGGCCGAAGGTGATCGTGTGCGACGAGCCGGTGTCCGCGCTCGACGTCTCGATCCAGGCCCAGGTGATGAACCTGCTCGGCGAGCTGCAGCAGGAGTTCGGGCTGTCGTACGTGTTCATCGCGCACGACCTCGGCGTGGTGCGCCACCTGTCGGACCGGGTGGGCGTGATGTACCTGGGCAAGATGGTCGAGGTCGGCACCGACGAGCAGATCTACGAGCACCCGCAGCACCCGTACACGCAGGCGCTGCTGTCCTCGGTCCCGGTGCCGGACCCGACGTTGCGCGGCAAGCGCGAGGTCATCCGGCTCACCGGTGACGTGCCCAGCCCGGCGAATCCGCCGTCGGGCTGCCGGTTCCGCACCCGTTGCTGGAAGGCGCAGGACATCTGCGCGGAGAAGGTCCCGGAGCTGGAGGTCCGGCTGGGCGACCACCCGTCGGCCTGCCACTTCGCGGAGGAACACCCGCACGTCGTGGCGTGACGGTTCGGACGGCGCCGGGTGCGGGATCGGTGTCCCGCGCTCGGCGCCGTTCGTTCTCCAGAACCCTCCGAAGGGTTCGCCGAGCGGATCGAGAACCGCTCATCCGTCGAGCAGGCCGACTCCGCCGTAGGCGTTGGCCTGGGCGGCCTCACCGAAGCTGATCTGGGTGTCCGGGCGCCACAGCGGTGAGAGCACCAGTCCCGGATCGGCGAGCCGGTAGCCGGTGAACAGGCTCGCGATGTCGTCGCGGTTGCGCCACAGCACGGGCGTGGGGGTTCGGCCCATCACTTCGTGCGCCACCCGCACCTGCTCGTCGGTGGCCGACACCTGCGAGATGTGCGAGATCGCCAGCCAGCTGCCGGGAGCGCTCACCGCGCGGTACCTGGCCACCAGCGCGTGCGCTTCGGCGTCATCGGGCACGAACGGCAGGATCGCGATGGCCAGCACCGCCACCGGCCGCGAGAAGTCGAGCATCCCGGCGACTCCGGGCGCGGTGAGCACGCTGTCCGGGTCGCGCACGTCGGCCTGGGTGATCGTGACGTTCGACTGGCCGGCGAGCATGCGCTGCGCGTGCGCCACGGCGACCGGCTCGTGATCGACGTAGCCGACCTTGGCGGCCGGGTTGATGCGGTGCGCGATCTCGTGCACGTTGCCGACGGTGGGGATGCCGGAGCCGAGGTCGAGGAACTGGTCCACCCCCTGGGAGAGCAGGAAGCGCACCGCCCGGCCGAGGAACGCCCGGTTCGCCTTGGCGTACACCGCCGACTGCGGCAGGACTTCCAGCGCGTCGTCGGCGGCCTTCCGATCGATCGCGAAATGCGCGGAGCCGCCCAGGTAGTAGTCGTACATGCGGGCCGAGTTCGGACGGTCGGTGTCCGGGATCGAAGGCATCGACGGTGGTCCGGTGCGTTCGCTCTCGCCCATGCCTTTGATGTTGCAACAAAAAATCGATCTTGACCATGCCGCGTTGGTCACTCCGCCGGGACCATGGCGGATTTCCGCCACATCGGCGGCGCGGTGCCAACCGAATCGGCCTGATGCAATTCGTGATCGCATTTTCACGGAATGTGAAAATCGTCGCGCGAAATCAAGCCGCGCCGCCGTCCGGGGCCGCCCGCGCGCATCCGCAAGGCGGCCCCGGAGCACTCGGCTAGGAGTCCTAGCGGATGAATTCGGCCAGGTCAGCGGACTGCTGGAGTCGGGACGGCTCGTGCACGTACATCATGTGGCCCGCGTCGTAGTAGCGGACGTCGATGTTCGCGCGCAGCTCCTCCGGAATCGGCAGCCGGGCCAGCACGTGCTCCGCGGCGTAATAGGGCGTCGCGCCGTCGGTGTAACCGGCGGCGACGTGCACCCGCAGATGCGGATTGGCGCGCATCGCGGCCCCCAGCTTGTCCACCACCGAGACCGAGGAACCTTCGAACTCCTTGTACGACCACGGCTGCACCCGATTGCTCAGCAATGCGTAGGGCAGGTCGTTGGCGTAGTCGAGTTCCTGGCGCAGATAGTGGTTGATCGCCGCCGAATAGGCGCCGATGATCCCGGACACGCTCGGATCGTCGGTGAGGCGTTCCCCCGCGGAGTCGGGTTCCCAGCCGAGGAAGCGCCCGTCCATGCGGCCCACGGTGCGCCGCTCGTCGCGCAGCAGCTCGGTGAAGAACCGCAGGTGCTCGATGCGCAGGTTCGCGCGGTCCACGTAGTCCTCGGACAGGCCGGTGAGCTCCGCGGTGCGCCGGATGATGTCGGCGCGCTCGAACGCGGGCAGCCGCGCGCCGCGGGACAGCGCCCACGCGTAGTCGCCGGAGGCGAACTTCTCCGCCTCGTCCAGCACTTCCCGCAGCGGCCGGTCGCCGTGCTTGCCGTGGTGGTGCGCGATGGCCGCGTACGTCGGCAGGTACAGCGCGTACGGCAGGTCGTTGCCGTCGGTGAACCGGATCGTGCCCATGTCCAGCACGGACGAGATCAGCAGCAGCCCGTTGAGGTACAGCCCGTGGCGGTCCTGGAGGTGCTCGGCGAGCGCGGCGGCGCGCAGCGTGCCGTACGACTCGCCCGCCAGGTACTTCGGCGACAACCAGCGCCCGTTGCGCGAGGTCCACAGCCGGATGACCTCGCCGACCGATTCGACGTCGCGCTGGTAGCCGTGGAAGTCGGCGGGTTCGCCGCCGTTGACCGCGCGGGAGTACCCGGTGGAGACGGGGTCGATGAACACCAGGTCGCTGTGCGCCAGCAGGGTTTCCGGGTTGTCGGCGAGCCCGTAGGGCGGGGCGGCGAGCGACCCGGTGTCCCCGGACACCACTCGCCGCGGCCCCAGCACCCCGAGGTGCAGCCACACGCTCGCCGATCCGGGGCCGCCGTTGAAGGCGAAGGTCACCGGGCGCGGCTCGGCGCTGTCCACGACGTAGGAGGTCAGGTGGACCTCGGCCTTCGCCTTGAGCCCGTCGAACTTGCCGTCGGTGATCGCCTCTTCGCGCAGCACGATGCGGCCGGTCGTGGCCGTGTAGGAGAGCTCGCCGCCGTCCACGGTGATCGTGTGGTGCGTGCTGACCAGGTCATCCGCCGGTTCTGCCGGGGTCGTCGTTTCCTGCCCGGCTTCGCCGGTGCTCGTTTCGGTGGCTGCCATGACCGAACTCTACGTGCCGGAACCCGCGCGACGGCGCGGATTCTGCGACGGTGGACGCGTGATCCCCGAGCTGATCGACGAGCCCGTCACCGACCCCGCCACCGCGGCGCGCGGTGCCCGCGACCTCGGTGACCTGGACGACGCGGTGGCGCATTGCGCGGCGTGTCCCCGGTTGGTCGAGTGGCGAGAGCGGGTCGCGCGGGAGAAGCGGGCGGCGTTCCGCGGCGAAACCTACTGGGGCAGGCCGGTTCCCGGTTTCGGCCCGCCGGACGCGGCCATCGCGATCGTCGGTCTCGCCCCCGCCGCGCACGGCGCGAACCGGACCGGCCGCATGTTCACCGGAGATCGTTCCGGCGACGTGCTCTACCAGGCTCTCTACGACGTCGGGCTCGCCTCGCAACCGCACGCGCGCCGGCTCGGCGACGGTTTGTCCTTGCGCGGCACCAGGATCACCGCACCGGTGCGGTGCGCCCCGCCGGAGAACAAGCCCACCCCCGCCGAGCGCGACACGTGCCGCCCGTGGCTGGCCCGCGAACTCCTGCTGCTGCGCGAGACCCTGCGGGTGGTGCTGGTGCTAGGGGGTTTCGGCTGGCAGGCCGTGCTGCCGGTGCTGGGTGCGGCGGCGTGGCAGGTGCCCGCGCCCCGTCCCCGGTTCGGGCACGCCGCCCAGGTCGCCCTCCCCGCCACCGACGGCGGCCGAGATCTCCACCTGCTCGGCTGCTACCACGTCAGCCAGCGCAACGTGCAGACCAAGCTGATGACACCGGCGATGCTGCGGGAGGTGCTGGAGCAGGCCAAGGAGCTGGCAGGGGTTTCATGAACCGTGCCGGTCCGCGGGGAACTCGCCGTCGATCTCGGTGCTCGTCGGTGGCCACGTCGCCCCGGTCGAGCCGTTCCTCGGGTGCTCGCATCGACCTCAGTCGGTTCCCGGCCCGCGAACCCCGGCTGCGGGCGATGATCGCTTGCGGGCTCGATACGCCGCGGCCTTGACGCGGTTGCCGCACTCGTCCATCCCGCACCAGGAGCGCCGTGCGCCGCGCGAGCGGTCGAGGTAGATGCGGGTGCAGTCGGTGCGACCGCATTCCTTGAGGCGGGCGTGGGGATCGGCGAGCACGGTGGCACCGCTCCTGGCCAGCTGCGAGAGCGTTGCGCGGAGGTCTCCTGACACGTGCAGCCCCGCGTCGCCGAGCTCGATCGTGGGCACCGGCCCGGCGGCCGCGTCATTGAGGATCTTGATGCCGCCAGGGTCGAAGGGGCGGTCGAGCACGCGGTCGAGAGCCAGCCGGTAGATCGCTTCTCGCAGCGACAACGCGGCTTCGAAGGTCGTGAGGTCGGCGGTCACCCGGTCGGGGAGCTCGGCGCACTCGGCGATCCAGCGTTCGAGGTCCGCGGGTGTGGCGAGGCCGTCGATGGGCTCGTGTCGACGAGACCCCACCGTGGCGGCCAAGTCGAGGGCCGGGTTGCCGCTGACGAAGGCGAAATCCACGTCACCACCTTGACTGGTGACGAGCTCCTGGGCAAGGTCGTCACCTGTTGAACAGGTGACGCTGGCCGAGAAGAGGACGCATGGCAGAGATTCGCGACGTCGAGGTCGTCGTCTTCGACGTCCTCGGAACACTGGTCGACGAAGCAGGTGGACTCCGAGCGGAAATTCGCGACGCGGTACCCGCCTCCGGCGGTGCGGCCATCGACGAGCTGTTCGCTCTGTGGCAGCAGCACGTCGACATCGAGCAGCGACGCATCGGGCGCGGTGACCGCGCGTACGTCAACTCCGACGTCATCGACGGCGAGGCCGCGATGCGGGTGGCGGATCGGGCCGGACTCGGCGATCCGGCCACCATCGCGAGGCTCGCCACGGCGGGGCGGCGCTTGCCGCCCTGGGACGACTCCGTTGCCGGGCTCCAGCAACTCGCGCGGCACCACCCCGTGCTCGGGCTCTCCAACGCCAGCGGTGCCGGTCTGCTGCGGCTGAACGCCCACGCGGGGCTGCGCTGGCACCGAGCTCTGTCAGCCGAAGCGGTCCTGGCGTACAAGCCGGCTCCGGAGGTCTACCAGCTGGCCGTGGACACCGCCGGATGTCCACCAGAACGCGTGCTCATGGTGGCCGCCCACGCCTGGGACCTCCGCGGAGCTCGAGCGATGGGCATGCGAACCGCTTACGTCCACCGGCCAGGCGGGGATCCGCCGACGAACTCCGATGTCGTCGACGGGCGTTTCAACGGCCTGGATGAACTGGCCACCGCACTGCGGGCGAGCTAGCCAGGACAGTGCTCCCCGGCCGGGGGACGTGCGGCCGAAGGTCGAGGTTCCCGATGTCGCGAAGGGCGCCGCGTCGAGCGAAGGCGCTCGCGGGGTCGCGTGGCATCAGCACACCCTCCCGGCGAGGTCCGGTCCGGTGACGCCGCGGCGCGGTGCTGGGCGGACCTCGGAGAAGATGCCGAAGACCGCTCGCGCGGTCGGCGAGCGTGGGATTCTCGCCCGCTGATCGAGGGCGCGCGGCTGCCGCCAGGCCGGCGCACGTCGCTCGAACATCCGGTTCAGCGTCAGGCCGAGCGAACGAGGGAAGCGCGCAGCGCCGAGACGAACGCCGGGTGCGGGGCGCTCAGCGCGACCTCGGCGCCGTCCTCGGAGGTGCGCGCGCCGGTGATCCGGGGCAGTGATCCGAGCACGAACGGCACCACCGAGACGAGGGCCGCGAGGAAACCGCCGAGCAGCGCGGCGCCGAGCGCCGGACTCTGCACCCCGGTGATCAGCCGCGCCGCCAGCGCTCCCGCGATCAGCGCCAGCCCGCCCCAGAACAGCACGTTCGCCAGCACCAGCCCCGTGGTCCGCCGTCGAACGCACGCCGCGCACAGCGGCCAGCCGCGCACCCGGGTGATCCGCACCTGCCGGGCGCGTTCGCCGAGCCTGCCCGCCACTCCGAGCGGGTTGGCGCACATGACCCGGCCGCCCTGCGGCTCCGCGCGCGATTGGAGTGAGAAGTCGACCGAACGGGCCGAATCCTGGCCGTGCCGAGCGCAGCACCCCGGCAGCGCGCCGGGCGTTTCCGCTATTTGCGCGGGCATCCTGACCTGGTCCGACGGTGCGTCCTTTCGCATGTCACCCCCAGCGCGATGAGACGGCCAATTCACCCTATCGATTGGGGTAAGAAGCAGCCGCCAAGCGGTTTCCTGCGAGGGGCGCGGCCCTCGTCGGCACTCCCGGGCACACATCTGGGGGAAGGAGTGCTGCGCTGATGAATTTCCCCGCCGGTCCGAAGAGCATCGGTGATTTCGCGGGCGGGTGCGCGGTGCGCTGGCGAGCGAGAGCCGTTCGAAGGTGGCCTTCGAGATCGAGCCGGTGGGGGAGGTGGTCGAGCTGACCGTGGTGCGCGGTGGCTTCGATCCGGGCGGCACGGTGCTGGAGATGATCGGGGAGGACTGGCCGCGGCTGCTCTCGGACCTCAAGACCTTGTTGGAGACCGGTGACGTCCTGCCGTCCGCCTGATCGAATGCGGCTCTGGTGCTGATCACTTGATGGGGTGATCTGCAGGTTCAGCGCTGGATCGGAAGTTGCCACCGCCGGTAGCATCGAGGTATGGATGCGGAGACGAACGGCGAAGGCGACTCGCCATCCCTTGCCCTGCAGGGGCGGAAGTTGCCCGAATTGGCGGATCGGCTGGCGGAATTGCTCGACCGGTACCGAGCGGCGGATCCACCGCCGGGCACCGCCGATGTCGTACTGCCCGCGGCGGCCGGTGAGATCCGGGCGTCGGGCCGGGCGCGCAAGGTGAGCGTGTCGATCCCGGAAGACCTCACCGCGGCGGTGCAGCGGCGGGTCGGGCCGGGTGGGTTCAGTCAGTACGTCACGGACGCGGTGGCGCGACAGCTGGAACTGGACTTGCTCGCGGAGCTCGCCGACCTGGCGGGGGGCGAGCACGGCCCGGTGCCGGCGGCGGCGTTGGCGGAGGCGAGGTGTGCATGGCCGGACCACGAATAGCGGCGGGCGGAACGCTGATCCTCGACGGCGCGGCCGTGGCAGAGCTCGCCGCCGGTGGTGCGCGAGTGCGCGGACATGTGGAGATCGCCCGAGAGCGCCGGGCGCGGGTGGTCATCAGTGCGGTGACGCTCGCCGAAGTGCTGCGCGGCGGGGCGGCCGGATCACCCCTCGACGAGGTGCTCGCCCGGATCGCGGTGGTGCCGGTGACTCCGGAGATCGCACGTCTCGCGGGCGCGGGCGCGGCTGGTGGAGCGGCGAGCGCGGAGCGCGCATCCACAGTGGACTCGATCGTCGCGGCGACCGCGCTGCGGCTCGCCCGTCCGGTGGTGCTGCTCACCGCCGTGCCCGACGTCATGCGCGGATTGCTCGCATCGCTCGGCGAAGCCCAGCCGCCAAAAGCTCCTCCGGTGGTCGAAGGCAGTGGTGCGGGTGGTGGTTCCGCGTCATGCGAGGAGATCGCGTCACGGACAGTGCCGGAGTCCGGCGAGCTCGCGGGCGCGGCGAAGTCCGCGGCGTTCGCTCCTCGAAGGGGCGCGAGCGAGCAAGGATCGGCGAGCGAGGAAGGGTCAGTGAGCGAGGAGGGGGCGGCGAACGAGGAAGTGGGAGCGCGGCAGGCAGCGCCCGTGGGTGCGGAATCGCGTGCGGGGGCGGGGTTTTCGGCATCCGGGCAAGGCGGTGCGGGAACTCGGCGAGCAGGTCGGCGGCGGGTGTCCGTCGCGCGGGTGTGAACGGTGCGTTCGCTGCCGAGTGAGCAGTACCGGTTCAGATCTTCTGACCACGAGCGTTGTGGTCGCATTCCGGCGTGATCGTCGGTCGGTACCGCGATCGCTGTGGCCGATCACGCATTGACTTGCCTGGTCAACGCGGTCGGGTGCCGAACAGTCGCCGAAGTCGCCGGAACACGGGAGATGCTGCGGCGAGTTGGCTTTCCGGCCGCAAAAGTCGGTAGGGTGGCGATCACTCCGGCCCTCTCGCTCGCCGCTCGATCCGTACCGAGCGCAGCCGTCCGCGCACAGCCCGTTGATCGTGATCAGTGCCACGCGCGACTGGCGTCACATTAGGGGGGGTCTGCGGAGTGTGTCCCACTCCAGTGGTGCGACCATGTCGGCATGGCTGGTAAATCCGAACCCACCCGGATTCTCATCCTCGGCGGCGGCTATGTAGGCATGTACACGGCACTTCAGCTTCAGTCGAAGCTGGGGCGTCGCGAAGCCTCCGTCACCGTGGTCGACCCTCAGCCGCACATGACCTACCAGCCCTTCCTACCGGAAGCGGCAGCGGGCTCGGTCGAGCCTCGCCACGTGGTAGCGCCACTGCGACGAGTCCTGAAGCGGTGCCATGTGATCACCGCCAGTGTCACTGAGATCAAGCACGCCGATCAGGTCGTGACGATCGAGAACCCGCAGACAGGCCCCGAAGAGCTTGCCTACGACGTCCTCGTCGTGGCGCTCGGTTCGGTGTCCCGACTTCTGCCCATCCCCGGCCTGGCGGAGCAAGGCATCAGCCTCAAGACCGTCGGCGAGGCCATCTACCTGCGCAACCACGTGCTGGCGAAGATGGACGCCGCGGCCAACACCTCCGACGAGGAGCTGCGCAAGCGGCTGCTCACCTTCACCTTCGTCGGCGGCGGATTCGCCGGCGCCGAGGCGTTGGCGGAGCTGGAGGACATGGCCCGCTACGCCACCCGCTACTACGAGTCCATCTCGCCGGAAGACATGCGGTGGGTCCTCGTCGAGGCCGCCGGGCGCGTGATGCCCGAGGTCAGCGAGAAGATGGGCGTCTACGTCGTCAAGGCCCTGGAAGAGCGCGGCATTCAGGTCTACCTGAACACCTTCCTGAAGTCCGTCGAGGGCGGGCACGCCATGCTCTCCGACGGGACCGAGTTCGACACCGACACCTTGGTGTGGAACGCGGGCGTCAAGGCGAACCCGGTGCTCAAGAACTCCGACCTGCCGCTCGACGAGCGCGGCCGGATCAAGTCCACCTCGCACCTCCAGGTCGAAGGCCTGCCGGGCGTGTGGGCCGCCGGTGACTGCTCCGCGGTCCCGGACCTGTCGAAGGTCGACGACGACCCGAACGCGACCTGCGCCCCGTCCGCGCAGCACGCGGTGCGCCAGGCCAACCAGCTCGGCAAGAACCTGCTGGCGAGCCTGCGCAACAAGCCCACCAAGGAGTACCGCCACGCCTACGCCGGTTCGGTGGCGGGCCTGGGGCTCTACAAGGGCGTCGCCGACGTCTACGGCTTCAAGGCCAAGGGCTTCGTCGCGTGGTTCATGCACCGCACGTACCACGTGAGCCGGATGCCCACGTTCAACCGCAAGATGCGGATCGTCATCGACTGGACGCTGGCGTTCCTGTTCAAGCGGGAAGCCGTGTCGATGGGTCAGATCCAGAACCCGAAGGCCGACTTCGAGCGGGCCGCGGCGAGCTGATCCGCACTCCGAGTGATCACCGCGTGCTCTCTGAGCACGCGGTGATTCGCGTCCGAGTTGGGTACTGCTCCGTGCGGGCGATCAGATGACCCGCTACCCTTGACAATGAGTAGCGAGTAATCGAAGACTGACGGGGCGTCTTCACCTGAAAGGATGCCTCACGTGGGGAAGGGGTGAATCCTTTGACTCTCCAGGAGTTAGCGGCTCTGCTGCGCAGCGGCGAAGTGCAGGACGGCCCGCTCGCCGATTTCGCGACCGAGTACCAGGCCGCGTCCGAGGTGTTCCGCAAGAAGGACGATTGACGCCGACCCGCATCACCGGCCACCGATGATCGCGGCATCGCAGGAGGACTGGGGCTATGACCGAGGGGGCGGACGACTTCGCGCACCCGTTCGGCCCCACCCCCGGCCCGTCCACCGCTGATTTCCGGCCGGGCCCGCTGCTGCTGCAGGGGCAGGACTACTTCTTCCGCTCCGACGACACCAGCCTCGACTTCCAGGAACGCGTGCACAGCGCGGATCTGGTCAACGACGGCGACGGTGATCCGATCCCGTGCGTGCTGGTGCTGGCGCGGGCCGCGGACATGGAGATGAACGAGCTGTCGCTCGCCTTGGCCGAGCGGGGCATCCGGATGGTCCGCATCGACGCCGACCGGTGCCTGGACATCGCGCTCACCGTCTACACCGACACGCCGCTGATCGAGTTCGAACGCTGGCTGCTGCGGCCCGTCGTGGTGTGGCGGCGGCACTTCGACATCACCGCGCTGCCGGTCGACCCGACGACGGTGCACGGCGCCTACGTCCGCGAGCAGTGGCGCGCCGTCTCGAACTGGCTGTCCTGCCGGGCCGACTGGGAGCAGATCAACCCGGTGCGCTCCAGCTCGCACCTGGACCGGCTCACGCAGCTCCGCGACGCCACCGCGTTCGGTTTCCGGGTGCCGCGGACCGCGGTGACGACCTTGCCCGGTCGCAGCCGGCCGGGAGGTGGCCGGTGCATCGTCAAGACCGCCGGACACCACATGCTGGAGCCAGAACCCGGCGCGCTGCGCGGTCTTTTCCCGCGCCCGCTGGACATCCGCCACTCCGCGGAGGCCAGGGAACCCGCGCCGGTGCTGGTGCAGCAGTTCGTGGACTCCGAGCACGAGATCCGCGCGTTCGTGGTGGGCGACGAGGTCATCGGCTACCGGGTGGACAAGCTCGACCCGGCGCAGCTGTGGGTCGATCCGGATTCGGTCGTCGTGGAACGGATCGAACTGCCCTCGGGCCTGGTGACGCGGCTGCTGGCGCTGTGCCGGTTCTGGCGGCTGGACGTGGCCGCGTTCGACCTGCTGGCGGCCGGCTCGGAGCACGTGTTCTTGGAGGTCAACGTCAACTGCGATTGGCGCTGGTTCGAGCACCGGGCCCAGGACGACGCGGTCTCCACCGCGGTGCACTCCTGGGTCGGGGAGCGGTTCGAGCACCTCGCCGCGTCCGCTCCGGCGCCGAGGTGGGACCGATGATCCGCGAGCGCGCCGACGTTCGATCACCGCGCGGCCAGGGGCACGACTTGCTCTGCTCGGCGGTTTTCGATCACGGGGAACCAGGTGCAGAGTCGGTGCGTCCGATCCGGCGGCGATCACTATCCGGCCCGGTGGAGCCGGGCCGGTGTCCACGGCGAGCGCCTTCGGGCGTGCGCTGAGGACCCAGCCCCCGTAGCCCAATTGGCAGAGGCAGACGACTTAAACTCGTCAGAGTGTCGGTTCGATCCCGACCGGGGGCACCACGACCCGCGCGTTGCCGCGCGGAAACCCGCGTCGCGCGGCGTGATCCGGAGAGGACCCGTCCTGGACCGCCGGTCGCGCGCTGGGACGGTCCCGCGCTCGATGCACCCGTTGCGCACCCTGGTCGTCGCTCACGAGGTGAGCGATCCACGGCCGGCGATCCGCTGCTCCAAGTGACCCAGCCGCTGCGCCCGTTCGGTCGTCGACGTCCTGCGGTGCGGTTTCGCCGTTCGGGTCAGGTCAGGTTTCCGGCAAACCGGATACCCCGACCACCGTGGGTGGTCGGGGTATCTCCGCGTACTCTCGTGATCGTTGGTGGCGGTCGGTTCGGTGCGGGTCGTGACGGGTCGGACTTCGCCTGCTACCGGCGAGGCCATGTGGTGTGGTGTGCCGCTGACGAAACCCCCAGGCACCTCAGCGGCACACCTCCCGCCACTTGACTGCTGTCCGGATCCCTCGGACGATTCGCGCGCTCGACCGTCCGTGGCCCGTTCGGCGCAGCATGTGAAAGAGCATGGCAGGCAACGGAGCGGACGTGGACCACCTCGCGTCCGGAGCTCGGTGAAGTACCTGCTCAACGGCGGGTACCGGATTTTCCGGTCCGGATCCGGACCGGAGGAGGACGGGGATGACGGACCGGAAAGCGGGAACTTCGGCGGCGGGCTCCGGCACTCGTGCGCTGTTCGCGGAACGGTTCGCCCTGCTCTACGTGACGGCCGGAGACCCACCGCTGAAGCGGGTCGCCGACGCCGTGGAACGGGTCCGGCGGCTCGACGAGCGGGGCAGGCCGATCCGGTCGACGGCCCAGCGGATCAGCGACTGGCGCCGGGGACGCAACGTGCCCGCCAGGTTCGCGGCGCTGTCGGTGGTGCTGGAGATCCTCATCGGCGAGGCGCGGAAGAACCAGCCGCAGCCCCCGGTCGACGGACTGTACGACTTATCGGTGTGGCGGGCCCGGTGGGAGCAAGCGCTGACCAGCCCGCTGGCCGCGCCGGAGGCGCCACCGGCGACCGAGTCCGGTGAGACGAACGGGACTCCGCCGGACAGCGGCCCGCCCACCGCCGAAGGGCTCTGCCCGTACCGCGGGCTGGCCGCGTTCCACGAGGGCGACTCCGGTTGGTTCTTCGGCAGGGAGCGCGCCACCACCACGCTGGTGGAACGGCTCGCCACCGCGGCCGACGAGGGCGGCATCACGATGCTCGTCGGCGCTTCGGGAGCGGGGAAGTCCTCGCTGTTGGGGGCGGGCCTGCTCCCGGCGCTGACCGGTGGGGCGCTGGCAGACCAGGGTTCCTCGTCGTGGCCGGTGCGGACGATGACGCCGGGCGAGGATCCGCTGCGGTCGCTGACCGAGCTGATCCCCGAGCTCAACGAGGTCCTCGCCGCGGCGGAGCGCGACGACGCGGCATCGGACGTCGACGACTCCGACGAGGAATTCCGGTTCGCGGAGTCGGTGCGCGACGCCGTCGCCGGGCACGTGCGGGACGCGGTCGGTGACGAGGCCCGGCTGGTCCTGGTGGTGGACCAGTTCGAGGAGACGTTCACGGTCTGCCGGGACGAGCACCGGCGAGCCCTGTTCGTGCGGGTCCTGCAGGCCTGCTGCACCACGGGATTCGCGGGCGGCACCTCACCGGGGCTGGTGGTGCTGGGGTTGCGCGCGGACTTCTACGCGCGGTGCCTGGACTTCCCCGAGTTGGCTGAGGCGCTGCAGCACCGGCAGATGGTGCTCGGCGCGATGACCGTCGCCGAACTGCGCAAAGCCATCACGGGCCCGGCGAAGGCCACCGGGCTGCAGATCGAACCGGGCCTGGTGGACGTGCTGCTGCGCGACCTCGGGGTGAGCGTGGGCCGCGCCTACGGCAAGCCCTCGCAGCGGGCGTACGACGCGGGGGCGCTGCCGCTGCTCTCGCACGCGCTGATGGTGACCTGGCAGCGCAGGCAGGCAGGCAAGCTCACCATCGCCGGGTACCGCGCGGCAGGCGGCATCCAAGGCGCGGTGGCCGCCACCGCGGAACGGGCGTGGTCGGAGCTCGCCGAGGATGGGCAGGCCGCGGCGCGGCAGGTGCTGCTGCGCCTGGTGCACGTTGGCGAGGACACCCAGGACACGCGCAGGCGCGCGACGTACGCGGAGATCGTCGAGCACGCCGAGCACCGCGAAGCGGCCCGGCAGGCGCTGAACGTGCTGACGGCGGCGCGGTTGGTGACGCTGGACTCCGAGTCCGCTGAGATCAGCCACGAGGCGCTGCTGTACGCGTGGCCCCGGTTGCGCGGCTGGATCGACCAGGACCGCGCGGGGAACCTCGCCCGGCAGCGGCTGGAACGCGATGCCGAGGCGTGGCGCCAGGAGGACCGGGACGTATCGCTGCTCTACCGCGGGGCGCGGTTGGAAACCGCCCGGCACTGGGCGGCGCAGGTGGGTTCGGCGGAGCTCTCGGCGATCAGCCACGAGTTCCTCGCCGCCTCGCTGCGGCACCTGCGCCGGGCGGGCTGGTTCCGGCGGGCCACGGCGGCGGCGGTGTGCGTGTTCGCCGCGGTGGCGGCGGTGGCGGCGGTGCTGGCGGTCCGGGAGCGCGACGACGCCGAGTTCCGCCAGGTGCTCGCGCAGGCCGACCGGTTGCAGTCGGTCGACCCCTCCGCGGCGGCGAAGCTGGACCTGGTGGCCAAGCGGCTCCGCCCGGACGACCCGGCGGTGGACACCCGCGTGCTGTCCACCCAGAACTCCGCGCTGGGCACCCCGCTGCACGGGCACCAGAGCTCGATCTACCTGACCACGTTCAGCCCGGACGGCCGGACGCTCGTGACCGCCGGCTACGACCGGACGGTGCGGTTGTGGGACGTCAGCGACCGGAACCGGCCGAAGGCGCTGGGCGAGCCGTTGCGGGACTTCGGCAGCTGGGTGACCTCGGCCGTGTTCAGCCCGGACGGGCGCACGCTGGCGGCGGCGGGCGACGACCGCCAGGTCCGGCTCTACGACGTGGCCGACCCCGCCCACCCGAAGCCGCTCGGCGCGCCGCTGAGCGGCGACGACGGCACGATCTACCTGATCGAGTTCAGCCCGGACGGGCGCACCTTGGCCACGGCGAACGAGAACAAGACCGCGCGGTTGTGGAACGTCGCCGACCCGGCGCACCCCGCACCGCTGGGCGGCCCGCTGGCCGGGCACACCGCGCAGGTGCGGACCTTGGCCTTCAGCCCGGATGGGCGGACGCTGGCGACCAGCGGTGATGACCGGACCATCCGGCTGTGGAACGTGGCCGACCCGGCCCGGCCGGTGCCGATCGGGACACCGCTGGAGGGGCACACCGAAGGCATGCACTCGGTGGCGTTCAGCCCGGACGGCCGGACGCTGGCCTCCGGCAGCGTCGACAAGACGATCCGCCTGTGGGACGTGCACGACCCGGGCAACGCGCGCCAGCTCGGGCCCGCCCTCATCGGGCACGACGCGCCGGTGTGGTCGGTGAAGTTCAGCCCGGACGGGCGGACTCTGGCCTCCGGCAGCGCGGACAGCTCGGCGCTGCTGTGGAACGTGACCGACCCGTCGTACGCGACGCAGATCGGGCAGAGCCTCAGCGCGGGCAGCAGCACGGTGTTCGCCGTCGGCTTCAGCCCGGACGGGCGCACGCTGGCGACCGGCGGGGACGACGGGGCCGTGCGGTTGTGGTCGGTGCCGGAGCAGGTCCTCGCCGGGCACAGCGCGAGCGTGAACGACGCGGTGTTCCGCCCGGACGGCAAGGTCCTCGTCACCGCCAGCGAAGACCGGACGGTGCAGGTGTGGGACACGTCGAACCCGCGGCTGCCGCGCCCGCTGGGCGATCCGCTGACGGTCTATCCGGGCCCGGTCGGTTCGGTGTACGCGGCGGTGTTCCGCCCGGACGGCCAGGTGCTGGCCACCGGTGGCGGCGCCGGAACGGTGCGGTTGTGGGACATGCGCGATCCGGCGGCGCCGAAACCGCTCGGCGCTCCGCTGCAGGTCGGCACCCGGTACATGGGGGAGGTGGCGTTCAGCCCGGACGGGCGGACGCTGGTCACCGGGAACGACGACCTCAGCGCCCAGCTGTGGAACGTCGCGGACCCGGCGCATCCGGTGCGGGTCGGCGCACCGCTGCTCGGCCATCGCGGCTACATCAACAACGTCCGGTTCAGCCCGGACGGGCGGCTGCTGGCGACGGCCAGCAGCGACGGCACCGTCCGGTTGTGGAACGTCGCCGACCGGGAGCACCCCACGCTCGTGGGGCGGCCGTGGGACATGGAGAACTCGGCGACGTACTCCGCGGCGTTCAGCCCGGACGGGCGGGTCCTCGCCACCGCCGGCGGGGACAAGGCGGTGCGGTTGTGGGACATCGAGGACCCGGCGAACCCGGAGGAACTCGGGTCGCCGCTGCTCGGGCACTCCCAGAACGTCAAGTCGGCCGAGTTCAGCCCGGACGGCAAGACGCTGGCGACCGGCAGCGAGGACCGCACCGTCCGGTTGTGGAACGTCGAGGACCCGGAGCACGCCGAGCCGATCGGCATCTCGCTCAGCGCGCACCGCGCGGCGGTGCATTCGGTGGCGTTCAGCCCGAACGGCGGGGTCGTGGCGTCCGCCAGCGGCGACAACACCGCCTACCTGTGGGACCTGGACGTCGACCGGGCGGTGGAGCGGATCTGCTCCACCACGCGAGGCGTGCTGCCGCGGGGCCAGTGGGAGCAGACGATCCCGCAGGTCCCGTACGCACCGCCGTGCGAGTGAGCTAGCGGCCGAACAGCTCCCGCACCCGGTCGCCGAAGCCGAGCACCTTCTCGCGGCATTCCCGCAGCGCGTCGGGGTAGGTCCGGGTGTCGGCGAGCGCGTCGCGCCAGCCGTCCCCGGACACGACGGGAACGGGGTGGTGGAAGCCGAAGAACTTCGAGGCGAACGGGTCCACGACCACGACCCGGCGGCGCATCAGGGTGGCCCAGTAGGCGCCGTGGTACGAGTTCGTCAGCACGGTGGCGCCGGAGGCGAGGAACTCCAGCGTCTCGCCCAGGTCGTGGTGCTGGTTGGTCAGCAGCGGCAACCCGTCGATGTCGGTGGGGAACGGGAGTTTCCGGTCGCGGTGGCGGTAGGCGACGATCTCGTGCCGTGGTTCGCCGGGGTCGGCGAGCTTCGGCAGCAGCGCGCTCACGCACGGCACCCACTCGTACGGGCCGGGTCCGGCCCGGTCGCGCAGGCCGACCAGGTCGAACCGGTCCAGGTAGCCGGGGTCGGTGATGGTGTGGTGCTCGTTGTTGTTGTGCCCGGCGCCCCAGACGACGAGCTTCGGCGGGCGCAACGCCATCAGCTGGTCGAGCTGGCGGTCGAAGAACCCGGTGCCGATGAGCCCGCCGCCGCCGTAGATGACGTGGGCGTGGCGCAGCCGGTCCGCGTAGCGCGGGATGTCGTGCTCGATGTCGATCGTGGTGGCGTCGGCCAGCCACGGGAAGTGCTCGGGGTGGTTCGACGGCGGGCAGGCCATGTCGCCGATGTTGTCCGGGTCGCGCCGATGCACGACGAAGATCTCGTTCATACGCCGATTCTGGGGAGGTGGTCGTTTTGCTTCGGGGGGTGGGGTGGCAGAACCTCGGTCGCCTTCTCGCTGCGCGATCCTTTTCCCGAGTGGCTCCGCCACGTGGGGAAAAGCTGTCCTCGCGAGAGGACGACTGAGAACCTGCGGCGGTGCCGGTCGCGAGGGTGGTCGCTGCTGAGCGGCTTCGCCGCTGACAAGACGAGGGACAACGGCCGGTTTGGGGCTGGTGGGCTCAGGCCGGGGTGGTGTGGGGGCGGGCTCGGGACAGCCGGATGAGGTCGGTGAGGACGGCGGGGAGTTCGGCCGCGTCGAGGTGGTCGCGGACGGCGGTGTGGTTGGCGTCGAGCAGTGCCTTCGTCGCGGCAGGGTCGCGCAGGACGGCGGCGGTGGTCGTCACGTCGTCGGGGGTGGGGACGCGCAGGCCGAGGGCGCGCAGTTCGTCTAGCACCGGGTACGGGCCCGCGACGACGAGCCGTCGGGCGGCGGCGGCTTCGGCGACCGGCAGCCCCCAGCCCTCCCACGTCGAGGGCAGCAGCACCAGGTCGGCCGCCGCGTACATGTCGGCCTGCTCGGCGACGTGGCCGCGCAGTGGTCCGGGCGCGGTGGCGAGCGCGTCCGCCGCTGGTCCGGCGGGTGCCGGGGTGTCGTCGGTGAGCCAGTACCGCACCGGGCGGTCCCAACGCCGGTCGAGGGCGGCGGCGAACCGGACGGCGCCGGGGATGTTCTTGTTCGGCCCTTCGGCCCGGGCCGGGTGCACGATCAGCAGTTCGTCCGGCGCGACCCCGAGCCGCGAGCGGGTGCCGTCGCGGTCGCCGCCGCCGAGCCCGTCGACGTCGACGCGGTTGTGCACCACGCGCAGTGCCCCGGTCCGGTCCAGTTCGGGCCAGCGCTCGGCGAATTCGCGCGCGGTGCGCTCGTTGATCAGGACGTGCAGGTGCGCCGGGTGGTGCAGCGGCACGGTGTCGCCGTCGACGGCGCGCAGCGGAGTGCCCTGCCAGGCGGGGTCGTGGTGGCGCAGGATCACCGGGATCCCCGCGTCGAGCGCGTGCCGCTGCCAGGCGGCGGAGGCGTCCGGGGCGCTCCACAGCGAACCCGCGTTGTCCAGCACCAGCAGCTCGTGCTCGGCGCAGAGCCGCCGGATCGTGTCGTGCGCGACGGGGGGAGGGTCGCCGCCGGGGCGGTCGGCCCACATACCGGTGACCTCGACGTCACCAGGTTCGCGGTCGACGAAGTGGCCGGCGGCCCGGGTGACCTGATGCCCCAGCGCGCGCAAGCCCGCGATCCACTTGGCGGCCTCGATGCTCACCCCGTCGAACCCGCCCAACCGGTGCGAGACCAGGCACACCCGCATGTTTCCTCCGTTGTCCGTCCGATGCCGGTGTCCAGCATGGAGTATTGCGATAGCGGCACGTAAAGGGTCTCGTCACCGGAACCTTGCGTACAGTCCGCCGCATGCGTCTTCTGGCAACGTTGGGGAGTCTGCGCGCGGTGATCACGGTCATGGTGGCCATCTCCGCCGTGCAGATGGGGCTGGTCGCCTTCGGCAACCTCACGGACTTCGGAACCAATGCGGAGTTCGTGCAGCACGTGTTCGCAATGGACACGACTTTCAATTCACCCGACACGATGTGGCGGTCGATCACGCATCCCGCGCTGGGGACGATCGCGTACATCCTGGTGATCGGATGGGAGGTTCTGATCTCGGTGGTGCTCATCGCGGCGTTCGTCGCGTGGGTCCGCCCGCACGCCGACGCGCGGGCCGTCGAACGCGCGCGGCGGCTGGCCAGCTTCGGCTGGCTGCTGGAGGTGCTGCTGTTCGGCGGCGGATTCATCGTCATCGGCGGTGAGTGGTTCATGATGTGGCAGTCGGACAAGTGGAACGGTCTGCAGCCCGCGCTGCAGAACCTGATCATCGCGTCGATCGGCTTGCTGCTCGTTCACATGCCGGACAAGGAGCAGGCTGCGGCCTGACCTCCGACGGCTCCATCGCGGCGGTCGTGCCGCGGGGTTTCCACACTGGGGGCCGGGTGATCGCGGCAGGAGGGCTGCGATCACCCCGGCTCGAATCAGATCTCCCGGGCATTTCCGGTCATTTCGGAATGCGGTGCTCCGCTTTCGCGCCGAATTCACCGCGCACCTGGGCGCGGCGACTAGTGTCGGTCTCGTGCGAATTCTCCTTTCGAGCCTTTCCGCTCATGGTCACGTGTTTCCACTGGTCCCGTTGGCTCGCGCCGCCCGCGCGCACGGCCATGAAGTCCTCTTCGCCACGGGCGCGCAGTTCGAGCGGACGTTGAGCGGTCTCGGACTGCGAACCGAAGCGGTGGGCGTGCCCATCGGAGCGGGTTTCGCCGCAGCGAGCGGGGATTCCGCGACCCGGCCGGAACCCGGTTCGGACGAGTGGCTTTCGCTGGTGGTGCGGGTGTTCGGCGCCGAGCTGCCGCGCAGCTACACCGCCGATCTGCTGCCGGTGCTGGAACGCTTCACCCCGGACCTGGTGGTGCACGAGGCGGGCAACCACGGCGCCGCCCTGGCCGCGCGGCACGCCGGGATTCCAGGCGTCTGCCACGGTTTCGGCAGGCAGAGCCCGGCGCACTTCCCCGGTTTCGACGCGGCGTTGCGCGGTGTCGCCGACGAGTTCGGAATCGCGTTGCCCGCGGGGGACCTGCGCACCGTCGGAAATCCTTACCTGGACATCTTCCCGGCTTCGCTGCAGGACGCCGAATTCCTCGCCGCGGTGGATCGGACGCCGTTGCGCCCGGTGCCGTTCGCGGGCGGGGGCGAGCTGCCACCGCAGGCGGTGGGGCCGCGGACGCGCCCACTGGTGTACCTGACGCTGGGCACCGGTTTCGGCGACGCGGAGCTGCTGCGCGCGTCCATCGGCGGGCTCGCCACCCTCGACGTGGACGTGGTCGTGGCGACGGGCCCGAGCGTGGCGGCGGACGCGCTGGGCGGGTTGCCCGCGAACGTGTCGGTGCACGAGTGGGTGCCGCAGGCCGAACTGCTGGAACACGTCGACCTGGTGGTGCACCACGGCGGCAGCGGAACGACGTTGGCCGCGCTGGGCGCGGGGTTGCCGCAGCTGGTCCTGCCGCAGGGCGCGGACCAGTTCGCCAATGCGGAGACGATCAGCTCGGCCGGCGCGGGAACGCGGTTGCTCGGCGCCGAGGTCACGGCGGAAGCGGTGCACGACGCGGCGCGGACCCTGCTGGCCGATGAGAAGCCCCGCGAAGTCGCCGAGCGGGTCGCCGCCGAGATCGCCGCGATGCCCTCGCCGGAGGAGATCGCCGCCCGCCTCACCGACTTCACCGGCTGACCCCGGGGACGGCCGCACATCACCCCCAGCGGATGTGCGGCCGTCGCCGGTTACGACGGTGCGCGCGGGTGGAATTCATCGCGGGTCGCGGCCGAGGAAGCCCAGCAGGCGTTCCGGTGCGCCCGCGCCCGCCGGCAGCGGGATCGGTGCGTCGAACCGGCCCGGCCGGTCCGCGTCGGCCACCAGCAGCGGAACCAGCGGCAGCAGGTCGTCGGCGAGCGCCGTCGGCAACGGCCGGTGCTGCCCGCTGGAGCGGGCGATGTCCCAGCCGTGCACCGCGATCTCCAACGCCCCGGTGCCGACGACGACACCTCTGCTCACCGGTGCGCCGAACACCGTCACCGGGGCGACGTCGACCGCCGCGTTCCACGCCCCGAGCAACCGCCTGGACCGGTCCCGCAGCGCCCTCGTCGGATCCGCTTCCGACGGCGCTTCCGGGCCGAGCCCGATCCGGCCGCCGACGGCCTCGTCGAGCACTGAGACCGAGTCGTCCAGATGCGCCAGCAGCGCCCGCAGGTCCCACGCGGCGCACGGCGTCGGCCGGGACAGCGCCGTCGCGGGCACGTCGTGCAGCACGCCCGTCAAGTAGTTCACGGCGCGTTCCAGCAGGTCGACGCCGCCGAGCACCCGCGGTGCCGGGTTCCCCTCCATGCCGTGGTCAGCGCGCGGCGCGGGAGTCGGCGAGCAGCTGGGCGGGCAGGCCGAACGTCTCGAACAACGCGGCGTCGAAGAACGCGGCGACGTGCTCGACGCGGTCCCCGCGCATCGTGAGCACCTGCAGGTGGAACGGCTGGAAGTCGCCGCGTTCGTCGCGCATGTACACGCCGAACGCGGGCTGGCCGTTCGCGGAGGTGCGGACCAGCCGCATGTCGTCGGGGCCCGCGGGGCAGCGGTGCGCGATGAGCCTGCCGATCGGTTTCGGCCCCTGGTACCAGCCGGTGAACGGCGGCATCTCCCACACCGCGTCGGAGGTGAACAGCTCGACGATGGTCGGCACGTCCTTCGCCTCGAACGCGGTGACCCACTGCTTCAGCAGGGCTCGCTGGTGCGCGGTGGCCGGTCCGGTGACGGTCTCCGGTGCGGGCGCGACCTGGTCGAGCTGGGCGCGGGCGCGTTGCAGGCTGCTGTTGACCGACGCGGTGCTGGTGCCGAGCAGCTCGGCGACCTCCGCCGCGCGCCAGCGCAGCACCTCCCGCAGCAGCAGCACCGCGCGTTGCCGCGGCGGCAGGTGCTGCAGCGCCGCGACCAGCGCCAGCCGGGTGTGCTCCCGCGAGGTCACCACGTCGGCCGGGTCGCTCCCGTCGGGCAGCAGCGCGTCCGGCACCGGTTCCAGCCAGGGGACCTCACCGCGTTCCACCAGGTCTTCCCGCGGATCGGAGCTGGGGTTGCCGAGCCCGGTGGGCAGCGGTCTGCGGCCCCGGCTCTCCAGCGCGGTCAGGCACGCGGTGGTGGCGATCCGGTGCAGCCAGGTGCGCAGCGACGACCGGCCTTCGAACCGGTCGTAGGCGCGCCAGGCGCGCAGGTAGGTCTCCTGCACGAGGTCTTCGGCGTCGTGCACCGACCCGAGCATCCGGTAGCAGTGCGCCAGCAGTTCCCGCCGGAACGGGTCCGCCTGCCGCAGGAATTCGTCGTCTTCGAGGTGCTTCGCCATGATCATGGCCTTCCGCCTCCAACAGGGAGTTCCACTGTAGGTGTGCCGGAATTCCCCTACGCGGTGTTCGGACCAGATCGCGGGGCGGAACTCATCGCTGATGCGACGGAAGTCGCGAAGCAGGTGACGAAAGTCGTCGAGCGCGCGGCGAACCGGCCGGTGCGGACAGCCGGGTGCCTATCCTCTCCGCGTGGTCACCAGCGATGAGCCGCCGCGCACCGACGAGGCACGAATCCGCCGCGCGCACCGCGTGCTGTTCCGGCTCACGCTGGTGCTGGCGGTGCTCGGCGCCGCCTTCGGCTACCTGGTCCTGTTCGGCGATCCGGTACCGGGCGGCTTGCTGGTGCCGCTGCTGGTGGGCGCGGTCGCGCAGCTCGCCGCGACGGTCGTGATCGGCCGCTCGGGTTCCCACCCGCACCTGGGGCTGCTCGCGGTGCTCCTGGTGGCCGCGCTGATGTACCTGCTGGACACGCCGTGGCGCCTGCTGGTGGTGGAGGGCGGCGCGCTGTGGCTGCCGCTGGCGCTGTCCTGGGCGGGGGCGCGCGTGGCCGAGCGGTCGAACGCGCGGTGGGAGATCGCGACGTCCGCGGTGGCGGTGCTGGCCTACGCCGTGCTCGCTGGCGCGCGGGCCGAGTCGTTCGGGCTGGGCGCGTCGCTGGCCGCGATCGCCCCGGTGCTCGGCGGCGTCGCGACGGTGCTGGCGTGGCGGCTCGGCCAGGCCCGCCGCGATCGAGCGGCGGCGCTGAGGCGGGAGCGGGTCGCGGTGGCGCGCCAGGAGCAGGCGGCGGAGCGCGAACGGCTGTCCGCGGACATGCACGACAACCTCGGGCACGTGTTGACCTTGCTGGTGCTGCACGCCAACGCGCTCGCCGTGAGCAGCCCGGATCCGGCGGCGCGGGAGGCGGGGCGGCGCATCGGCGAGCTCGGCGGATCGGGGATGACCGAGCTGCGCCGGTTGCTGTCGCTGCTCGACGATCCCGATTCGGCGACCGAGCGCCACGTCGCCGAGGAGTCCGAATCGGTGGCCGACCTGGTCGAGCAGGTGCGGGAGGCCGGTCAGGAGGTGGAGTTCATCGACGCCGGAGCCGAGCGCGAGCTGCCCGCCGTGCTCGCCCGGACCCTGCACCGGGTGGTGCAGGAGGGGCTGACCAACGCCCGCAGGCACGCGCCGGGCGCGCCGGCGGAGGTGGAGGTGCGCGACGAGGACGACGCCGTGCGCGTCTCCGTCCGCAACGGTCCGGGCGGGGCGGGCGAACGGGGCGCGGGGCGCGGTCTCGACGGCCTGCGCAGGCGGGTCGAGCTGCTCGGCGGCGAGGTGCGCACCGAACCGCACGAGGACGGCGGGTTCACGCTGCGCGCCACGCTGCCCGTCGCGGCGGCGGCGCGGAGTTGATCGCGGCGCGGGCACGTCCGACACACCGGCGCATGACGGCCGGGATCCGGGCGGGGGCCGCTTCGTAGAATCGCCCGGTGACTTCCGCGCAGAGCAGTCCCGTCGCCGATCCTGCCGCGCCCGACGCGCTGGGGGTGTTGAACCGCGTCTTCGGCTACGACTCGTTCCGGGGCCCGCAGCAGGACATCGTCGAGCACGTCATCGGTGGCGGTGACGCGCTGGTCCTGATGCCCACCGGTGGCGGGAAGTCGCTGTGCTACCAGGTTCCGGCGCTGGTCCGGGACGGTGTCGGCGTGGTCGTCTCGCCGCTGATCGCGCTGATGCAGGACCAGGTGGACGCGCTCACCGAGGTCGGCGTGCGAGCCGGGTTCCTGAACTCCACGCAGGACGCGGGGGAGCGCCGCGCCGTGGAGGCCGCGTTCCTCAACGGCGAGCTGGACGTGCTCTACCTGGCGCCGGAGCGGCTGCGCGTCGAGTCGACGTTGTCCTTGCTGGACAAGGGGAACATCTCGCTGTTCGCGATCGACGAGGCGCACTGCGTGGCGCAGTGGGGCCACGACTTCCGCCCGGACTACCTCGCGCTGTCCATGCTGCACGAGCGCTGGCCGGACGTGCCGCGCATCGCGCTGACCGCCACCGCCACCGAGGCGACCCGCGGCGAGATCGCGACCCGGCTGGACCTCGCGCAGGCGCGGCACTTCGTGGCGAGCTTCGACCGCCCGAACATCCAGTACCGGATCGTCGGCAAGAACGACCCGAAGAAGCAGCTGCTGAGCCTGCTGCGCACCGAGCACGCCGGCGACGCGGGGATCGTCTACTGCCTGTCGCGGTCGTCGGTGGAGAAGACGGCGGACTTCCTCAGCCAGAACGGGATCCCGGCCGTGCCCTACCACGCGGGCCTGGACGCGCGGACCCGCGCGACGCACCAGTCCCGGTTCCTGCGCGAGGAAGGGCTGGTGGTGGTCGCCACGATCGCGTTCGGCATGGGCATCGACAAGCCCGACGTGCGGTTCGTCGCGCACCTGGACCTGCCGAAGTCCGTGGAGGGCTACTACCAGGAGACCGGCCGGGCGGGCCGCGACGGCCTCCCGTCCACGGCGTGGCTCGCCTACGGCCTGCAGGACGTCGTCCAGCAGCGCAAGATGATCGACAACTCCGAGGGCGACAACGCGCACCGCAGGCGGCTCGGCACGCACCTGGAGGCGATGCTCGCGCTGTGCGAGACCGTGGAGTGCCGCCGGGTGCAGCTGCTGGCCTACTTCGGCCAGGACGGCGAGCCCTGCGGCAACTGCGACACCTGCCTGGCTCCGCCGGAGTCCTGGGACGGCACGATCGCCGCGCAGAAGCTGCTGTCGGCGGTGTACCGGCTGCAGAACGAGCGGCGGCAGAAGTTCGGTGCCGGGCACGTCATCGACATCCTGCTCGGCAAGCGCAACGACAAGGTCGACCAGCACCGCCACGACGAGCTCACCGTCTTCGGCATCGGCACCGACCTGCGCGAGGCGGACTGGCGCGGAGTGGTGCGCCAGCTGCTCGCCCAGGGCCTGCTGGCGGTGGAGGGCGACTACGGCACGCTGGTGCTCACCGCGGCCAGCGGCGAGGTGCTGGGCCGGGAGCGCTCGGTGCGGCTGCGCCGCGAACCGGACAAGCCCGCGAAGCAGCCGAAGGCCGCCAAGGCGCGCAAGGGCGAGCAGGTGGAGATGCCCGCCGAGGCGGCACCGCTGTTCGAACGCCTCCGAGCCTGGCGCGCGGCCACCGCGAAGGAGCAGGGCGTGCCCGCCTACGTGATCTTCCACGACGCGGTGCTGCGCCAGGTCGCCGCCCAACGACCGTCCACATTGGACGAACTGGGAACCATCGGCGGAGTGGGGCAGAACAAGCTGGACAAGTACGGTCGGCTCGTCCTCGACGTGCTCGCGGAGGAGTGAGTCCGCGCACTCGCCGGTACGCGGTGTTCACGTGGCGCGCACGGGGCGGATGAGGCGGACGCTGAGCGATCGTGACGTCACGGTCCGTGGTAATGCCCCGCCCCGCCTCGGTCGGGCTGCCGGGCATGGCACCCTGGTAGGGCTGAGGCCGGTGCGCACAGGGCGGGCGCGGCCGTGCAAGCGGGCCCGGGGATGACTGCCGGGCGATGACCAGGAGTGGTTGAGTGTTCGACTTTATCCTCTATCCCGTGTCGGCCATCTTGTGGTTCTGGCACAGGGTTTTCGGCACCGTGCTGGGGCCGGACAACGGGTTCGCCTGGGCACTGTCGGTGTTCTTCCTGGTGTTCACGCTGCGCGTGGTGCTGCTCAAACCGGCGATCAGCCAGATGCGCGCCGGCCGGAAGATGGCGAAGTTCTCCCCGCAGATCCAGAAGCTGCGGGAGAAGCACAAGAACGACAAGCAGCGCATGGCGCAGGAGATGCAGAAGCTGCAGTCCGAGCACGGGGTCAACCCGATCGGCGGCTGCCTTCCCGCTCTGCTGCAGATCCCGGTGTTCCTGAGCCTGTTCCACGTGCTGCGCGGGTTCACCCCGCAGGCGCAGAACAACTACATCTTCGACCGCGCCGGGGTCGAGTCGTTCATCAACGCCGACATCTTCGGCGCGAAGCTCGGCAACTGGCTGACCCAGCCCGCCGCGCTCCTCGAGGCGTTCGGCACCACGCGGCTGAACATGATGGCCGTCGGCATCCCGCTGATGGTGATCGCGTCCATCGCGACGTTCGTCACGATGCGCATGTCGATGAAGCGCCAGACCGATGCCTCCATGGCCAACCCGCAGACGGCCATGATGGGCAAGTTCATGATGTACGTCGCGCCGATCGGCACCTTGTTCTCCGGATGGGTGCTGCCGATCGCGATCGTCCTGTACTTCATGGCGAACAACATCTGGACGCTGGGCCAGCAGCACTTCCTGAGCAACAAGATCGACCGCGAGCAGGAGCGGGAGAAGCAGAAGGAGATGGCGGCGAAGAAGGACGCGCCGCGGCCGAAGCCCGGGCAGAAGCCAGGCCAGGTCAAGAAGGACGCGGAGGAGGAGACCTCCGAGGACGAGTCCGAATCCGAGGCGGAGACCGGCTCCACGAGCACCAACGGCTCCACCTCCGGCAAGGCCGCCGCAGGCGCCGGTCAGCGCACCGACGGCCGCCAGGTGAACCGGCGCCCGCAGCAGAAGAGGCGTCCGGGCAAGCAGGCGGCCTCGGCCAAGAAGAGCCAGAAGAAGCGCCGCTAGCGGTTGTACGAACGAAGAGCGGGGTCCCCGGCAAGGGGACCCCGCTCTTCTCGTACGCCTTGTCCTCACTCTTGTCAGCGGCGAAGCCGCTGAGCAGTGACCACCGAAGCGCGGTGACACCTGAGGTACCGGCTACCTCACCCGCGAAGCAGACCTCACGCGGGCGTCGCCACGACGATTCGGTTCTCGTCGTAGCCGAGGTCGCCGCCCACGTAGCGGCCACCGCAGGTGACCAGCACGAGCCGGTGCTCGCCGCCTTGGCCGAACAGGTCCGCCGCGCGGGCGGGCAGTTCCTCCTTGGACAGCGTGACGATCTCGGAGACGCGGTAGCGCCACTCCGTGCCGTCGTCGTCGACGACGGTGACCTCCTGGTCCGGAGCGGAGTCCCACAGCTCCTCGAACGGCCCTACCGCGCCCTTCCAGTTCACGTGCCCGGCCAGCACCGTCGCGCCCTTGGGGGAGTCCAGACCGGCACCCCACCACGTGGCCTCGCCGACGCCGTCCGGCACCGGGAGGGTCCCGGACCGGTCGATCTCCTTGCGCACCAGCTCCGCCTGGCCGCCCTGGGGCAGCCGGACGGTGCCCGGTGGTTGGCCCGCCGGGACGTGCACCGGCTGCGGCGGCAGGTCCGCGACCTGCACCGGAGCCGGTTCCGCCGGTGGGGGTGCCGCGGCCGGGGGCGGTTGATCAGCGCCACCCCGGAGCAACGTGCCCGCCACGACGGCGACCACCGCGACCAGCCCGACCACGCCGGCCAGGACCAGCGTGAGCAGGCGCCGCCGCTGCGCGATCAACGCTCACCCGCCGACACGAGCCGCTTGCGCCACGCCGCGCCACCGGCCACCGCGGCACCGGTGAGCGTCAGCGCACCGAGTCCGAGCAGTCCGGGGGACAGGGCACCGGTGTCCTCGGCGGCGGCCACGACGCCACCACCGGCACCCGGGTCACCGGCCGGGATGAAGATCGGCACGGTGGGGGTGTTGGCCTTGTTCGTCACGGTCAGCGTCAGGGTGCCGCCGGGTTCGACGGTGCCCACGACCGACGGCGGGTTCGCCGCGTCGAACGCTTCCTCGTAGCCCTTCGCGGGGGCCACCTCGGTGATCTTGATCTCTTGCGGGGTGCGCAGGTCCGCGATCTCCACCGTGCCCTGGTCGCCGGTGGTGACCACGGCGGGCTGCCCGTCCGGGCCGGTCAGCTCGGTGCCGTCCTGCTTCAGCGCGGGCTTGTCGTCGGGCAGGCTGACCCGCAGCGCGACGCCCGCGATGCCCGCCTTGCTCTCTTCGTCGATCTTGCCGACGGCGACCTTGCCTGGCGCGGTCACCGCGGTCGTGACGTCCTCGACCTTGACCTGCTTCTCCCCGCCGGTCGACACCACGCGCTGCACGCCGTCCGGGTTCTCGACGGCCTGCTGCACGTAGGGGCGCTCGGCCGGGGTGGCCAGCTCGCCCTCCAGCTTCGGGTTCGGCCCGGTGGGCGTCACCTTCAGCTGGAGCGGGTCACCGCTGTCCGGCGTCGTGATCGTGCCGTCTTCGCCGAGGCCTTCGACCTCGGCGTCGGTCGCGGTGATCTTCACCGGAACACCGGTCACACCGGTGCCGTCCGGGTGGTCGACCGCGAAGGTCCAGTCCGCCGCCTCACCGATGACCTGCGGGTCCTCCGGTGCGGTCAGCGCGGCCTCCCACGGGCCGCGGTTCTTCTCCGCGTCCGCGCGCAACGTCTCGACGGCGTCCTTGGCTCCCTGCGGCAGCTTGCCCAGCTGGAAGTCGATGTCGTAGCCGATCTTGTCGAAGGGCAGCCCCGGGTCGAGGTCGCCTTCGTCGCGCGGCGCCGACGTCCACGAGTGCAGCAGGTGCGCGAGCGCCGCCGCCTCGTCCGGGCTCTCCGTGTTGCCGTAGCGCAGCAGCAGGTAGGAGATGTTCGCCGCGACGTCGTCTTCCAGCGGGGTGCCCCACTTGGTCAGCAGCTCGTCACCCGGCTCGTACTGCTCACCGGTGTCCGGCGCCTTCAGCGCGAACCGAACGCACCACACCTGGTTGCCGCCGACGATGTAGGAACCCAGCCAGTCGCGGTCCCGTTCGATGCCCGCGTAGGGCTGTCCTGGAGTGGTCTCGTGGCCGATTCCTTCCTCCGGCGCGGCGATGGCCGTTCCCGTGGTCGCCAGCAAACCGCTGCCGGCGAGCACAGCGGAACCCACCACCGCTGTGAGTAACTTCCTGAACGTGCGCATGCAAGCTCCAGTCTCGGTCTGGGAGATCAGGGCATCGGCGTGCTGCGATCCGGTCACGTGCAGAGCGACATGGTGTTGACCGGCGCGAAAGCCCCCCGACATGGCACGCGGACACCCAGGCGCATCCTTTCGGTCACTCGCGGTCACGACAAGAGGTCATTCGGTGTAACGGACCCCATTACGGGCAGCGATCTTCCGCGTCGATCCGAGCTGGTCCGCGCACGTTCGGCCGCAGCGCAGCGGCCATTTCGGGGATGTTCGGGCACGGGCGGCCACACCCTCGAAAGGTTGCGACGGTGAGTGATCGTCATTTCACCGTTTATCCCGCGCGAGTAGCTTCCGGACGGGACGGAACCGGCTACCGCCATGCGGGTAAAGTCGGTTTTACCAGTGGGGAACCGACCGGCAGGTTCGGTCGTTGTACCGGAGACGGCGCACAGCACGCCCAGGAGGACGAGTTGCGCACTACGAGCAACCCAGCGTTCAAGAACCTGCCGACAGGCGGCGGGTACGCGAACTTCAACCACGGTCAAGGCGGCTTCGGCGCGCCCGGCCAGGCACCGGCCGCGCCGCCGCAGGCGACGCGCCCGATGACGATCGACGACGTGGTCACCAAGACCGCCATCACGCTCGCCCTCACCGTGGGCACCGGTGCCGCCACCTACATCACGGGCGCCTACGCGCTCGCGCTGCCCGCGGCGATCATCGGCCTGGTGCTGTCGCTGGTCATCATCTTCAAGAAGAAGGTCAGCCCGGCGCTCGTCATCGCCTACGCGGCGGTCGAAGGCGTGTTCCTCGGCGGTATCAGCTACGTCCTCGGCGGTGCCCTCGACAACTTCTCCGGCGGCGGTGGCTCCGGGATCATCATGCAGGCCATCGCGGGCACCATGGGTGTCTTCGCGGCCATGCTCGTGGTCTACAAGACCGGCGCCATCCGCGTCACGCCGAAGCTGACCAAGTGGATCATCGGCGCGATGGCCGGCGTCGCCATCGCGATGCTGGTGAACCTCGTCGCCGGCTTCTTCACCAGCGGCGGCCTCGGGCTGCGCGACGGCAGCCCGCTGGCCATCATCTTCAGCCTCGTCTGCATCGGCATCGCCGCGTTCAGCTTCCTGCTGGACTTCGACGCCGCGGACAAGGCCATCAAGAGCGGCGTCGACGCCAAGTTCGCCTGGTACGTCGCTTTCGGCCTGATGACCACCCTGGTCTGGCTCTACCTGGAGATCCTGCGCCTGCTGTCGTACTTCCAGAACGACTAGCCGGTCCCGCTCCAACGCGAACGAGAAGGGCCTCTCCCGTCACGGGAGAGGCCCTTCTGCGTGCATCTCGTCTTGCCCGGCGGCGGAGCCGTGCCTTGCGGCGAAGGCCGCGCCTGCTTCAGTCCTCGTCACGAAGCCGCTGAGGTTCCGCTACCCGGGCACCCGAGAAAGACGAGGCGTGGAACTCAGGACAGGCGTTCGAGGACCATGGCCATGCCCTGGCCGCCGCCTACGCACATGGTCTCCAGGCCGAACTGCTTGTCGTGCCACTGGAGGGAGTTGATCAGCGTGTTGGTGATGCGGGCGCCCGTCATGCCGAACGGGTGGCCGACGGCGATGGCGCCGCCGTTGACGTTCACCTTCTCCAGCGGGATGCCCAAGTCCTGGTAGGACGGGATGACCTGCGCGGCGAACGCCTCGTTGATCTCCACCAGGTCGATGTCCCCGACACCCAGGCCGGCGCGCTTGAGGGCCTGCTTGGAGGCCTCCACCGGGCCGAGGCCCATGATCTCCGGCGACAGGCCGGACACGCCGGTCGACACGACCCGCGCCAGCGGGGTGAGGCCCAGCTGCTTCGCCTTCGTGTCGCTCATGATCACCAGCGCCGCGGCGCCGTCGTTGAGCGAGCAGCAGTTCCCGGCCGTGATCCGGCCGTCCGGGCGGAACACCGGCTTCAGTCCCGACACGGCCTCCTTCGTCACCCCCGCGCGCGGGCCGTCGTCGGCGTCCACGATCGTGCCGGAGGGCATCGTCACCGGAGTGATCTCCCGAGCCCAGAACCCGTCGGCGATGGCCTTCTCCGCCAGGTTCTGCGAGCGCACGCCGAACTCGTCCATCTCGTCGCGGCTCACGCCCTTGGCCCGCGCCAGGTTCTCCGCGGTCTGGCCCATCGGGATGTAGACGTCCGGCACCTTGCCGAACTCGCGCGGGTCGACCCACTCGTCGGCGCCCTGCTCCCCGGTGGCCTGGGTGCGGGCCTCGGCGTCGGCGAACACCGGGTTCCGTGTGTCGTCCAGCGAATCCGAGTTGCCCTTCGCGAACCGGGACACCGCTTCCACGCCGGCGCTGATGAACACGTCACCCTCACCGGCCTTGATGGCGTGCAGCGCCATCCGCGTCGTCTGCAGGCTCGACGAGCAGTAGCGGGTGATGGTGGTGCCGGGCAGCTGGTCGTAACCCAGCAGCACCGACACGACGCGGGCCATGTTGAAGCCCTGCTCGCCACCGGGCAGACCGCAACCGAGCATCAGGTCGTCGATCTCGGCGGGGTCCAGCTGCGGGATCTTGTCCAGCGCGGCGCGCACCATCTGCGCGGTCAGGTCGTCCGGACGCACGTCGACCAGCGAGCCCTTGCCCGCGCGGCCGATGGGCGAGCGCGTGGCGGAGACGATGACTGCTTCGGGCATTCGGGAACTCCTTCGTTCGCCTACGGGGACGCCGAGCCGAGGCGGCACGGCTGGGCCGGCTACTCGCGACACCTTAAGACCGACATCGGCCCCGACGTGCTGAGACGACCATCACCAGCAACTCCGCCGCGGAGCCGCTCGTTACCTGGAGGAGCTGAGGTTCCGCTGCCCGACCCCCATCGGGAACAGGAGTTGGAGGACGAGCGGTCACGTGGCCCGGCGGCGGCCGAACCTCCGGTTCAGGCGGGCCACGACGCGGCTCGTGGGGCGACGCGCCTCCGCCGCCGAGGAGCGGACCGGCGGCTGCGGTACCGGCGGGCCCTGCCACTCACCGATCGCCGAGCACAGCGCGGGCAGCAGCAACCCGGCCGCGGCCTCGTAGCCCGCCGCCGACGGGTGGAACCGGTCGGGGCTGAACAACTCCTGCGGCCGGGTCAGGAACTCCGGGGACAGCAGGTCCGCCAACGGCACCGCGCCGCCGCCCGCGGCCTCCACCGCGTGGCGCTGCGCGCGGCCCAGCGCGAGGCTCCACGACGAGGCCACCGAACGCAGCGGCTGCGGGATCGGCCGGATCGCGCCCAGGTCCGGGCAGGTTCCGGCGACCACGCCCACCCCGGCTTCCCGCAGCCGGGCCACCGCGGCGCCGAGCAGCGCCGCGCACTCCGCCACCGACAGCCGGGCCGTGACGTCGTTCGCGCCGATGATCACCAGCACCAGCTGGGGCGGGGCCACCAGCGCCGCGTCCACCTGCGCGGCAAGATCCCGCGACGTGGAGCCCACGATCGCGTAAGTGGTCAGCTCGACCGGCCGCTCCAGCTCCTCCGCCAGCCCCCGAGCGATCCGCACGCCCGGCAGCTCGTCCGGAGCCTCCACGCCGAGCCCGGCCGCCGACGAGTCGCCGAGCACCGCCAGCCGCAGCGGCGCCACGTCGTCGCCCTCCGGCGGCGACGCGACCGGACCGGTGCCGTCCGGCAAGTGGACGCCGTCGGAGCGGAACGGGACGCCGACGGGCTCGCCGATCGCCCGCCGCGCGTACCAGGACTGCCCGTTGAGCAGCCCGTACGCGGCGCCGGACACCCCTCCGACGGTCCCCGCCGCGACCATCGCCAGCCGTAACATCCGCGCCCCGACCATGCCCCGCTCCTCCTCGCGCCACCCCGACGCGTCCGCAGTCGTCCCCTACTGAATACGCCTTCGGCGGGAAAAACGTTCCCACCCGCCCTGTCGCCCCGCGGCGAAGCAGGGTTAGCCGGTAGGCCACGCCGCGTGGAACGAATCACCTCGCGCCGATGTCGAAACCGCTCGAACGGCACGCCACTGGACCACCCGTGCGACAAGATGCGGGAATCGGGCACTTAGGCTCAGCCCCACATCGTCACGGAGAGCGAAAGGGACTCGCTGTGGACTACGTCGAGCACGTCATCGACCTCGTCGGCAACACCCCGCTGGTGCGGCTGAACTCGCTGGCCGAGTCCGCCTCGACGCCGGTGCTGGCGAAAGTCGAGTACCTCAACCCCGGCGGCAGCGTCAAAGACCGCATCGCGCTGCGCATGGTCGAAGCCGCGGAGGACTCCGGGGAGCTCAAGCCCGGCGGGACCATCGTCGAACCCACCTCCGGCAACACCGGTGTCGGCCTGGCGATGGTGGCGCAGCGCAAGGGATACCGCTGCGTGTTCGTCTGCCCCGACAAGGTCAGCGAGGACAAGCGCAGCGTGCTGGAGGCGTACGGCGCCGAGGTCGTCGTCTGCCCGACGGCGGTGCCGCCGGAGCACTCCGAGTCCTACTACAGCGTCTCCGACCGGCTCGTCACCGAGATCGACGGCGCCTGGAAGCCCAACCAGTACGCCAACCCCGCCAACCCCGAGTCGCACTACCTGAGCACCGGCCCGGAGATCTGGCGCCAGACCGAAGGCCGCATCACGCACTTCGTGGCGGGCATCGGCACCGGCGGCACCATCTCGGGCATCGGCCGCTACCTCAAGGAGGTCTCCGGCGGGAAGGTGCAGATCATCGGCGCCGACCCGGAGGGCTCCGTGTACTCAGGTGGCGGCGGGCGGCCCTACCTCGTCGAGGGCGTCGGCGAGGACTTCTGGCCGGAGACCTACGACCGCGGCATCTGCGACGAGATCGTGCCCGTCTCCGACGCCGACTCGTTCACCATGACCCGTGCCCTCGCCCGCGAGGAGGCGCTGCTCGTCGGCGGTTCCTGCGGGATGGCCGCTGCCGCCGCGCTGCGGGTGGCGGAGCGCACCGGGCCGGACGACGTGATCGTGGTGCTGCTGCCCGACGGCGGCCGGGGGTACCTCGGCAAGGTCTTCAACGACTCGTGGATGGCGAAGTACGGCTTCCTGTCCCCGGACCACGCGGGCGCCGCCATCAAGGACGTGCTGCTGCGCAAGGACGGCACCATCCCCGAGCTCGTCCACGTTCACCCGAACGAGACCGTCGCGGAGGCGGTGGCCATCCTGCGGGAATTCGGGGTGTCCCAGATGCCGGTCGTCAACGCCGAACCGCCGGTGATGGTCGCCGAGATCGCCGGGGCGGTCAACGAGCGCGACCTGCTCGACGCGCTGTTCGCCGGCCGCGCCCAGCTCGCCGACCGCATCGAAGAGCACATGTCCCCGCCGCTCCCCACCATCGGTGCAGGCGAGGAGGTCAGCGCGGCGATGACGGCGCTGGCGGGCGCGGACGGGGCGATGGTGCTCATCGGCGGCAAGCCCGCCGGAGTGGTCACCCGGCAGGACGTGCTGGCATTCATCGCCGGGCGTTGACTTTTCGTTACGGACGGCCGCTACGCTGCTGACATATCGGATAGCGTGTGGACGATCAACTCGCTTCAGACTTCATGCTTCACGCCCAAGGGGGTCAGGAAACCCGATGAGCTCTCCGCAGCCGCCGGACGGCGGTCAGCAGGGACAGCAACCGCAGGGGACCGATTCGGAGGCGCAAGCCACCGAGTCGCAGATCAGTTCCCAGCTGGACCCGCAGACCCCGGCCACCGACCAGTCCTCCGGCGCGGACGCCACTCAGGTCGTCCGCCCCGCGCAGCTGGACCAGAACGCGGGCCAAGCGTCCGCCGACTCCACCCAGGTCGTGCGCCCCGCGCAGCAGCCCGCAGGCGGGGACTCCACGCAGGTCGTGCCGCCGTCGATGCAGCCGCCGCAGCCGATGTACGAGCAGCCCGGCAACGCGGGCGGCGGTGAGTCGGCGACGCAGATGGTGCCGCCGTCGATGCAGCCGCCGCAGCCGATGTACAACCAGCCGGGCACCCAGAGCCAGCCCGGCGGGTTCCCGCAGCAACCGCCGGCCGGCACCCCCGGTGGCGGATTCCCGGCACCGCAGGCCGGTTTCGGCGCACCGCCGCCGCAGGCCGCTCCCGGGCAGCCGGGCTTCGCGCCGCAGATGCCCATCGGGCCGGGTCAGCCCGGCGCGGGCGCGGAGAACGGCACGCTCGCGAAGGTCACCGGCTGGGTGGCCGCCGTCATCGGCGGGCTCTCCACCCTCTCCGGGCTGCTCGGCGTGATCGGGCTGTTCGGCGCCGCCGCGCTCGGCGTCAGCGCGGGGAACGGCTTCCTGGTCGTGCTCCAGCTGCTGGCCTCCATCGTGATGTTGGTCGGCGGTATCTTCCTGATCACCCGCAAGCCGCTCGGCCCGTACTTGACGGCCGGTGGTGCCGGGTTCTCCGCGCTGATCCAGCTGATCACCTCGATCGGCTTCGCGAGCAGCGTCGGCCTGCTGATCACGGGCATCATCGGCGCGCTCATCGCCATCGCCATCGCGGTGCTGGCGATGCTGCCCGCCACTCGGGACTGGATCGCCGCGGCTCCGGTCGCGCCGGGCGGCCCGCAGGCCGGCTACGCGCAGCAGCCCTACGCGGCTCAGCCCCAGTTCGGCCAGCAGCAGCCCGGCCCGTACGGCCAGCCGCCGCAGCAGTTCGGTCAGCCGGGGCAGCAGCCCCCGCAGTACGGGCAGCCCGGGCCGTACGGTCAGCCCCAGCCGGGGCAGCCGCAGCCGGGCCAGCCCCAGTTCGGCCAGCCGCCGCAGTACGGCCAGCCGCAGTACGGCCAGCAGCCCGGCCAGCCCCCGCAGTACGGGCAGCCTCCGCAGTACGGGCAGCAGCCCGGCGGCTACCCGCAGCAGCCGGGGCAGCAGCCGCCTCAGTGGTGACCCGCTGAACCAGCCACGACGGCCCTCGACCACCTCGGTCGGGGGCCGTCGTCATGCGTGCGGCCGGACGGTTCCGCGCACCCCGGAACGGCAACGGCGACCTGCCGAACGGCGGAGGGGCGTGTGGTCCGTACGCTGCGACACATGAGTGATGGCTTCGCCACCCGCGCTATCCACGCGGGCCAGCAACCCGATCCGACGACCGGTTCGGTGATCGTCCCCATCCACGCCACCTCCACCTACGCCCAGGACGGCGTCGGCGGCATGCGCTCGGGGTACGAGTACTCGCGCACCGGCAACCCGACCCGCACCGCGCTGGAGCAGTGCCTCGCGGAGCTCGAAGGCGCGAAGCACGGCCGGGCCTTCTCCTCGGGGATGGCGGCCACGGACGCCGTGCTGCGCGGCACGCTGCGACCCGGCGACCACATGATCATTCCCGATGACGCCTACGGCGGCACGTTCCGCCTGGTCGACAAGGTGCTCACCGAGTGGGGCGTGCAGTACACGCCGGTCCCGGTCTCCGACGTCGACGCGGTGCGGGCGGCGGTGCGGCCGGAGACGAAGGTGCTGTGGGTCGAGACGCCCACGAACCCGCTGCTGACCATCGCCGACATCGCCGCGCTGGCCCAGGTCTCGCGCGATGCGGGCCTCAAGCTCGTCGTCGACAACACCTTCGCCACCCCGTACCTGCAGCGTCCGCTGGAGCTGGGCGCGGACGTGGTCGTGCACTCCACGACGAAGTACCTCGGCGGGCACTCCGACGTGGTCGGCGGCGCGGTGCTCACCTCCGACGACGCGCTGGCGAGCTCGGTGGCGTTCCTGCAGAACACCGCGGGCGCGGTCCCCGGGCCGTTCGACGCGTGGCTGACGATGCGCGGCGTGAAGACGCTGGCGGCGCGGATGGACCGGCACAGCGCCAACGCGGGACGCATCGCCGCGGCCCTGCGCGAGCACCCGAAGGTCTCCAAGGTCTACTACCCGGGCCTGCCCGAGCACCCCGGCCACGAGGTCGCGGCGAAGCAGATGCACGGTTTCGGCGGCATGATCTCGTTCATCCACGTCGACGGCGAGCAGGCCGCGCTGGACGTGTGCGCCAAGACCCGCCTGTTCACCCTGGCCGAGTCGCTCGGCGGGGTCGAGTCGCTGATCGAGCACCCCGGCAAGATGACCCACGCCAGCACCGCGGGGTCGGCGCTGCAGGTGCCCGGCGACCTGGTGCGGTTGTCCGTCGGCATCGAGGAAGCCGACGACCTCGTCGAGGATCTGCTCTCGGCGCTCTGACCTGTGCGGATCAGTGGCCCGCTCGCCCGGCATCGGCCGGGTGGGCGGGCCGTCGAGCCGTCCGGGTCAGGGCGCGATCGACGGGTCGGTGCCGGTCGGCTGCGAGTGCGGTGCCTCGCCGAGCTGCGGCGCCGGGGTGACCGGGAGGTCCTCCGCTTGCACGCACCCGCCGATGAGCTCGACGACGCCGTCCCGCTCGCGGTACGAGCCGGGGTCGTCGCAGCCGCTCTGGGCCACCGCGAACACCGCCGCCGCGGACAGGACCGTCGCCAGCGCGATGCCGCCTGCCAGTGAGAGCGTTCCCGTCGGAGCCGTGGCCGGTGTCATACGTCCTCCCCGGAGCGCCTGCTCCGCGCGCCGCTGCGCAGTAGTGGGTCCGCCGCGCGCGCCCGGCAGAGCCCCGGTGCCGCAGGTCGATCACGCGTACTGCGCAGCGTACCCAACACCTCGCCCGGCGGTCGCCGTTCGCGCTGGTGCACGATTGGCGGTATGCAGCTGATCAGCCTGGACCGGATCCACGCAGCGGCCAAGGAGCTCTCCGACGTGGTCCGGCGGACCCCGCTCGCGCATTCCAGGGTGCTCAGCGACCACGTCGGCGGTGACGTCCACCTGAAGTGCGAGAACCTCCAGCGCACGGGGGCGTTCAAGCTGCGCGGCGCCTACGTCCGGCTGCGCGCGCTCGACGAGCGGCAGCGCGCCGCCGGTGTGGTGGCGGCCAGCGCGGGCAACCACGCGCAGGGCGTCGCCTTGGCGGCGTCGCTGCTGGGCATTCGCTCCACCGTGTTCATGCCGGAGCGCGCGACGCTGCCGAAGCTGGCGGCGACGCAGTCCTACGGCGCGACGGTGCGGGCGGAAGGCGCGGTGCTGTCCGAAACCCTCTCCTTGGCCAAGGAGCACGCCGACCGGACCGGTGCCGAGTTCATCCACCCCTTCGACCACCCGGACGTCCTCGCCGGGCAGGGCACGGTGGGGCTGGAGATCCTCGAACAGCTCCCGCACGTCGGCACGGTGGTGGTGCCGACCGGCGGAGGCGGCCTGATCAGCGGAGTGGCCGCCGCGGTGAAGGCCGTGCGCCCCCAGGTGCGGGTGATCGGCGTGCAGGCCGAGCAGGCCGCCGCCTGGCCCGCGTCGCTGGAGCAGGGCGCGCCGGTGCGCATCGAGAACACCCGCACGATGGCCGACGGCATCGCCGTCGCCGAGCCCGGCGAGGTGACGTTCGCGCACGTGTCCGCGCTCGTCGACGAGATGATCACGGTCAGCGAGCAGGCCCTGTCGCGGGCATTGCTGCTGTGTCTGGAGCGGATGAAGCTGGTCGCCGAACCGGCCGGGGTCGCCGCCGTCGCGGGAATCCTGGAGCGCCCGGACCTGATGACTTCGCCGACGGTGGCGGTGCTCTCCGGCGGCAACATCGATCCGCTGCTGCTGCTGCAGCTGATCCGGCACGGCATGACCTCCGCGGGCCGGTACCTGTCGTTGCGGGTGCGCCTGCCGGACCGGCCGGGATCGCTGGCGGGCCTGGTCGCTCAGCTCGGGGACCTGGCGGCGAACGTGCTCGACATCGAGCACTCCCGGATCTCCGGCGCGCTCGCGCTCGGCGAGGTCGACGTGGAGATCAGCCTGGAGACGCGCGGCCCGGAACACCGCGAGCACGTGGTCGCCGAGCTGACCCGGGCGGGCTTCACCGTCACCTCCGAACGCTGAAGCCCCTGATCGTGCCGCGGCGGTGCCGGTGATCACGCGCACCGGCACCGCCGCAGGTCCCCGGCGGGGTCCTCGCGCGAACGGCGCGGGACCCGCCGGGGTTCAACCCGACCCCCTGCGTGGGACGGCGCGGCGACCTCAGAGGTTGCCGCGCAGTTCCTGTTCTCTTTCGATGGCTTCGAACAGCGCCTTGAAGTTGCCCTTGCCGAATCCCAGCGAGCCGTGCCGCTCGATGAGCTCGTAGAACACCGTCGGCCGGTCGCCGATCGGCTTGGTGAAGATCTGCAGCAGGTAGCCGTCCTCGTCGCGGTCGACGAGGATGCCGTGCTCCTTCAAGGTCTCGATCGGCAGCCGCACCTCCCCGATGCGGGCCCGCAGCTCCGGGTCGTCGTAGTACGAGTCGGGCGTGGCGAGGAACTCCACGCCGGCGGCGCGCATCGCCGTGATGGTGCGCAGGATGTCGCCGGTGGCCAGCGCGATGTGCTGGCAGCCCGCGCCTCGGTAGAACTCCAGGTACTCGTCGATCTGGGATTTCTTGCGCCCGGCGGCGGGTTCGTTGAGCGGGAACTTCACCCGGTGGTTGCCGTTGGCGACGACCTTGCTCATCAGCGCGGAGTACTCGGTGGCGATGTCGTCGCCGACGAACTCGGCCATGTTCACGAAGCCCAGCACCCGGTTGTAGAACCCGACCCACCGGTCCATGTCGCCGAGTTCGACGTTGCCGACGCAGTGGTCGACGGCCTGGAACAGGCGTTTCGGCGCCCCTTCGGGCTTGACGTAGCCGCTGCTGCGGGCGACGTACCCGGGCAGGTAGGGGCCGGTGTAGCGGCTGCGGTCGATCAGGGTGTGCCTGGTCTCGCCGTAGGTCGCGATGGCCGCGGTGCGCACCACCCCGTGCTCGTCGGCGAGGTCGTGCGGTTCGTCGAGAATCGTCGCGCCTTGCGCGCGGGCGTGTTCGACGCAGCGGTCCACGTCCTGCACTTCCAGGGCGAGGTCGACCACGCCGTCGCCGTGCGCCCGGTGGTGGTCGGCGAGCGGGCTGTCCGGATCCACGGCTCCTCGCAGCACGAAGCGGGCGGAGCCGGACTTGAGCACGTACGCCTTGTGGTCCCGGAAGCCGTTCTCGGGGCCGCGGTAGGCGACGAGTTCCATGCCGAACGCGACCTGGTAGAACAGCGCGCTCTGAGTGGCGTTGCCGACGACGAACACGACCGCGTCCATCGCCCGCACCGGGAACGGGTCGTGGCTCGTGTCGTGGTCGACGAGTCCGACGAGTCGGCGCATCTGATCGAAGGTGACGTCATCGAGCTTGCCGGTGGTGCCGATGTCGTCGTGGTCGACGGTGCCGGTCACGATGGCCTCCCTGCCTTGTGCGAGGTTCGTGGGCTGCAGCGTGAGCCGGTCGGGCATGCTGCGCAAGGGACTTCCGTTCTGCTGGGCAAGGTGTGCAGAAGTGCCGGTCGGCGGGTCGATCGGCTGGTCAGGTTGTGCAGGGAGGCGCTGGTGGACTTCGAGGAGACCGAGCTGGACGCGCTCGACGCCCGGCTGCTGCTGTTGCTGGCCGACGAGCCGCGGCTCGGCGTGCTGGAGTGCTCGCGGCGGCTGGGCGTGGCGCGGGGGACGGTGCAGGCTCGGCTGGATCGGATGCGCCGGCGCGGGGTGCTGCGCGGTTTCCCGCCTGATCTGAACCTGGCGGCGATGGGGTACGGGCTGACCGCGTTCGCGGTGCTGGAGATCGCGCAGGGGCAGCGCAACGCGGTGGCGCAGCGGCTGGCGGCGATCGACGAGGTGTGCGAGGTGCACACGACCACGGGCGAGGGCGATCTGTGGGTGCGGTTGGTGGCGCGCTCGAACGCGGACCTGCAGCGGGTGATCGACGAGGTGGTGGCGGCGCCGCAGGTGTTGCGGACGTCGACGTCGATCGCGTTGTCCACGCCGGTGCCGCCGCGGGTGCGGCCGTTGCTGGAGCGGCTGGCGGGTGAGCCTCCGACTGCGCCTTGACGATTTCAGGCGGTGCTGAGTATCTTCGATTTGAAACGTTTTATGGTCGCCGCGCCGTCAGGATCCGACTCGGCCTGGCCCGTTCCTCGCGGTGCTCGATCGCCATGAACCCTGACTGCAAGCGATTTCGTTGCAAACCCGAGGCAGCCTCTCGGCTCTCGCTCGCGCTTTCCCTCGAGGGTGTCGGCGCGCAGATATGAAACGTTTAATCGATCCGTCCGAGCTCACTCCGGAACAGCCCAGCGCAGTGCTGATCCGCGATCCCCGCCGGCGAAGATCCACCCGCCCGTGATCGCCACCGGCGCCCCGCGCTGGGAGAAGGAAGGCGACATGGACCGTCCTGGACCGACCCGGCGCACCGTCCTCAAAGCCACCGCTGGCACCGCCGCGTTCATCGCGATCAGCCCCGGCACCTCGGCCGCCGCCAACGGACCCGGCATCCGCGTGACCGGCACCGGCGTGGAGCACGCGGCCGAACCGCTCGGCCTCGACGTGCCCCGGCCGCGGCTGAGCTGGCACCTCGGCTCCGATGCTCGTGACCAGGTGCAATCCGCCTACCGGCTGCTCGTGGCGACCTCCGCCGACCTGCTGCGCGAAGGCGCCGCCGACGTGTGGGACAGCGGCAAGGTGCTCGCGGGGGACTCGCTGCTCGTCGAATACGGCGGCCCCCGGTTGCAGGCGCGGACCCGCTACTGGTGGACGGTCCGGGTCTGGGACGCGCAGGGGATCGCTTCGCCGTACGGAGAACCGTCCTGGTGGGAGACCGGTCTGCAGGACGCGGCGAACTGGACCGCGCACTGGATCCGGCCACCCGACGGCGGCACCACGCAGCTGCGCAGGCCCTTCCACGTAGCGGCCCCCGTCGTGCGCGCCCGGCTCCACGCCACCGCGCTCGGCGTCTACGAACCGGAGCTCAACGGCCACCGCGTCGGCGATCACCGGCTCGCGCCCGGCTGGACCGACTACCGGGTGCGGGTGCAATACCAGACCTACGACGTGACGGAACTGGTGCGCGAAGGCGACAACGTGCTCGGCGCGCACCTCGGGCCCGGCTGGTACGCGGGGCACGTGGGCATGTTCGGGCCCGGTCAGTACGGCGACCGGCCGCTGCTCCGGGCGCAGCTGGAGATCGACCACGCGGACGGGAGCCGCAGCACCGTCGGCACCGACGACGGCTGGCGCACGACGACCGGAGCCATCCGCTCCTCGGACCTGCTGATGGGGGAGGAGCAGGACGCCCGCGCCGCGACGCCCGGTTGGAGCTCGCCCGGTTACGACGCGAGCTCCTGGACCGCCGTCGAGGTCGACGACGGCATCGGAGTCGACCCCGTCGCCCAAGCGGACCCGCCGGTGCGCGCGACCGAGGAACTGCCCGCGGTGAACCGGACCGAACCGGCCCCCGGCACCTGCGTCTACGACCTGGGCCAGAACATGGTGGGCGTGGTGCGGCTGCGCGTCGACGGCGCGGCGGGCACCGAGGTGCGGGTGCGGCACGCGGAGGTCCTCAACCCCGACGGCACCGCCTACACCGACAACCTGCGGGAGGCCACCGCCACCGACACCTACGTGCTCGGCGGCGGTCCCGCGGTGCTGGAACCGAAGTTCACCTTCCACGGCTTCCGCTACGTCGAGGTCACCGGTGCCGCTCCCGAACCCGCCGACGTGGTGGGCCTGGTGCTGCACACCGACCTGCCGCAGACGATGTCGCTGAGCACCGACCAGCCGATGCTCGACCGGTTGCAGCGCAACATCACCTGGGGGCAGCGCGGCAACTTCCTGTCCATCCCCACCGACACCCCGGCCCGCGACGAGCGGCTCGGCTGGACCGGGGACATCAACGTGTTCTGCGGTACCGCCGCCTACGTCGCGGGCTCGGCGGGGTTCCTCGCGAAGTGGACCACCGACCTGCGCGACGCCCAGAGCGCGGACGGCGCGTTCCCCGACGTCGCTCCCGCCGTCGGCGACCTCGGCGCGGGAACGGCCGGGTGGGGAGACGCGGGCATCACGGTCCCGTGGGTGCTCCACGAGCGCTTCGGCGACCGGCGGGCGCTCGCGGAGAACTACCCGGCGATGCTGCGCTGGCTCGACCACCTGACCGCGACCAGCGACGGGGACCTGCGCCCGGCGGACGGGGCGCGCTACGGCGACTGGCTCAACGTGGACGAGGAGACGCGGCGCGACCTCATCGCCACCGCCTGGGTCGGCTACGCGGCGCGGACCGCCGCGCAGGTCGCCGACGCGCTCGGCGAGGCGGCCGACGCGGAGCGTCACCGTGAGCACCACGGACGAGTGCGCCAGGCCTTCCAGCGGGCTTACCTGGACGAGACCGGACGCTTGCGCGACGACGCCGCGGCGGGCCGGGGCGACACCCAGACCGGCTACGTGCTCGCGCTGTCGTTCGACCTGGTGCCGGCGGAGCTGCGCGCCGCCGCGGCCGACCGGCTGGTCTCGCTCATCGAGCAGCGCGGCGGGCACCTGTCCACGGGTTTCCTCGGCACCCCGTACCTGTTGCCGGTGCTCACCGCCACCGGCCACCTCGACACCGCCTATCGGCTGCTGGAGCAGCGCGAATTCCCCTCGTGGGGCTATCAGATCGACCGCGGTGCCACGACCATGTGGGAGCGCTGGGACTCGATCCGGCCGGACGGCGAGTTCAACGATCCGTCGATGAATTCGTTCAACCATTACGCCTACGGTTCCGTCGGCGAATGGATGTACCGGACGATCGCGGGCATCGAGCCGCTCGATCCGGGTTTCCGCAGGGTGCTCGTGCGACCGCGCCCAGGCGGCGGCGTGGGCCGGGCGGCGGCGCGGTTCTCCGGGCCGTACGGGGAGATCGCGACGCGGTGGTCCCGGGTGGACGGGGGGTACCGGCTCGAAGCGGAGGTTCCGGTGAACACCACCGCCGAGGTTCACGTGCCGATCGCGGTGCGCGCCGACCCGAATGCGTCATTCATTCGACGGGACGCTGAATTCGATGTGTACGAGATCGGTTCAGGAAAGTGGGAATTCACTTCCTGACTTTTTCGACGCGAAATCCACGGCTCTCGGCAACGGAAGTCGGACGGTTGGTCTCGCTGATCGAGTGGTCTGCGAGACCAAGCGCGTCGTGTTAAAGGGGCGTCCCTGCGAAGACGTGCATGCGTCGCCCGGAGTGCGCGATAAAGCGCGCGCGGATAAGCGGAGCGGGCGTGCTCAGGTCACGCCCGCTACCGCTGATGGTTCAGCCGGTGAAAGGCTCGGCCTTGACCAGGGTCACCTTCATGGTGCCGCCGTTGGGCAGTTCGTACTCCCGGGTCTCGCCTTCCTTGGCCTCCAGCAGTGCCTGGCCCAGCGGAGAGGTCGGGGAGTACACCTCGAGGTCGCCGTGCGCGCCCTCTTCCCGGTTGGCCAGCAGGAACTGCTCAGTGTCGTCCTCGCCGTCGTAGCGCACGGTCAGCACGGATCCGGGCTTGGCCACGCCGGACTCCGTGGGCACGTCGCCGACCTGCGCGGTGCGCAGCAGTTCCTGCAGCTGGCGGATGCGCGACTCGAGCTGGCCCTGCTCCTCGCGAGCGGCGTGGTACCCGCCGTTCTCCTTGAGGTCGCCTTCCTCCCGGGCCTCGTTGATCTTCGCGGCGATCACCGGGCGGTTGGCCACGAGCTCATCGAGCTCGCCCTTGAGCCGCGCATAAGCATCCTGGGTCAGCCAGGTCACCTGGGTATCGCTCACGGTCACCACTCCTCGTCGACGGCGACCCGCCTTCCGCGGGCCGACAACTTCCGTCCTTGCGAATTCCGGGTACTGCTAGGAACGGAAAAAACACGGCCCGCGCGGGACCGTGCTGCTGATGACGATAGCACAAATCAGCCCACCGATGGAGTGCATTATCTCAGCATCCGGGGCCGACTAGAGTTGTTCACCCGGTTGGCCGCTGGTGGGTGGACAAATATTCAGGAACGCGGTAGGTACAGCCGTACACCTCCCCGATGGTCGCTCGATGAGAGGTGCGGAGCACCGTGCCCAGCTGGATCGTGCCGTCCGCCGGGGGCACCAGAATCTCTTTTCGCCCGACTTCTTCGCCGGATTCCGCGCGACCCCGGATCACGCACGCGGCGGGCTTGGCCGGATCGTCGCGCCGCACTTCGGCGGTGACCTGGACGGAGCCGTCGTCGAGCACCTCGAACGCGGTCTGCTTGCCTTCGATCGGCGGGCTGCCCAGGTTCTGGTACCCGACGAGGGCCACGGCGATGAGGACGACGACCGCGACGGCTCCGAGCGCCCAGCGGGCCACCGGCGGGACGGTTCGCCGGGCGCGAGACCCGTACCGCCCTTCGGGGACCTGGCTGCTCACCGTCCGCCGCCTCCCTGCTCCGATCGGGGTTAGCCGGATCGGACGATGCCTGCCCGGCCGTTCGGGAATGTCGGTCCATTGGGAACAATGGGTGGCGACACCCTCGTTGAGTATCCCTGTGGGTGTCCGGCCGGCAGTCAGCGGGGCCGGGTGTGACGTGAGCAGGAAGGAACATGCCTCCGATGGCCGAGAAGCTGCGTCTGATGACGGTGCACGCGCACCCGGACGACGAGTCCAGCAAAGGGGCGGCGACCACCGCGCGCTACGTGGCCGACGGCCATGATGTGATGGTCGTCACCTGCACGGGTGGTGAAGCGGGCAGCATCTTGAACCCGGCCATGGAACGACCGGACGTGCTGGCCAACATGCAGGCCATCCGCCGGCAGGAGATGGCCGAGGCCGCCGCGATCCTCGGCGTGCGGCACCGCTGGCTCGGCTACGTCGACTCGGGCCTGCCCGAGGGCGACCCGACGCCGCCGCTGCCGGAGGGCTGCTTCGCGACGGTGGACCCCGCGGGGCCGACCGCCGACCTCGTGGCGCTGCTGCGCGAGTTCCGCCCGCACGTCGTGATCACCTACGACGAGAACGGCGGTTACCCGCACCCCGACCACATCCGCTGCCACGAGGTGTCGATGGCCGCGTTCGACGCGGCGGGCGACCCGGAGCTCCACCAGGACGCGGGCGAGCCGTGGCAGCCGCTGAAGCTGTACTACTCGCACGGTTTCTCCCGCAAGAAGATGCAGCTGTTCCACGACGCGCTGCTGGAGCGCGGCCTGGAGTCGCCGTACGGCGACTGGCTGGCGAAGTGGGACGGGAGCAGGCCCGACAACGACGAGCGGGTCACGACCCGCGTCGAGTGCGGGGCATACTTCGAGGTGCGGGACAACGCGCTGCGCGCGCACGCGACCCAGATCGACCCGGACAGCCGGTGGTTCGCGGTCCCGCTGGACATCCAGCGAGCGCTGTGGCCCACGGAGGACTACGAGCTGGTGCGCTCGCTGGTCGATTCGACGTTGCCGGAGGACGACCTGTTCTCCGGAGTGCGGGAGAAGGTGTCGGCATGAACGCGCACGAAGCGCTGACCTGGGTGGTCGCGCAGGCGCCCGCTCCGCCGGCGGACCCGGGCGGTCAGGGGGAGGACTTCGGCAAGTCCTCCCCGGTGGGGCTGTTGCTGCTGGTCGTGTTCGCCATCGCGGTGGCGTTCCTGATCCGTTCGATGACCAAGCACTTGAAGAAGCTGCCGGTCAGCTTCGACGAGCAGCGCGCCGCCGCGGCGGCCCCGGCCCGCGTCCAGCGAGCGGAGGCCGCCGCCAAGACACGAGCCGAAGCGGACGCGACGGGTGACGCCGACCCCGATGCGGCCGACGCCGAAGCCAAGGGCGGCGGTACCGCGACCCGCTAGCCCTCGACCGCCACCGGGCTCGGGCGCCGGATCGGCCCCTGCGGGCAGGGGCGTTTCGGCGCCGGGCCGGATGGGTGCGGTGATCACCACCGGGTGGGAGGGTTGCAGCATGAACCGGCTTGCAGACGCGACCAGCCCGTACCTGTTGCAGCACGCGGACAACCCCGTGCAGTGGTGGCCGTGGTCGCCGGAGGCGTTCGAGGAGGCCCGCCGCCGGGACGTGCCGGTGCTGCTGTCGGTCGGTTACGCCGCGTGCCACTGGTGCCACGTGATGGCGCACGAATCCTTCGAGGACGCCGACGTCGCGGCCGTCATGAACGAGCACTTCGTGAACATCAAGGTCGACCGGGAGGAACGCCCCGACGTCGACTCGGTGTACATGGAGGCCACCCAGGCCATGACCGGGCAGGGCGGTTGGCCGATGACGTGCTTCCTCACGCCGGACGGCGAACCGTTCCACTGCGGCACCTACTACCCGCCGAAGCCGCTGCACGGGATGCCGTCGTTCCCGCAGCTGCTCGACGCCGTGGCCGCGGCGTGGTCGGAGCGCGGCGCGGAGGTGCGGCAGGCCGCGACGCGAGTGGTCGAGCAGCTCGCCGGGCAACGACCGGCGCTCCCCGAGTCCAGCATGGACGACGAGGTGCTGGAGTCGGCGGTGTCCCGGCTGGGCTCCGAGTTCGACGAGGCGAACGCCGGGTTCGGCGGGGCTCCGAAGTTCCCGCCGTCGATGGTCGTGGAGTTCCTGCTGCGCCACCACGAGCGCACCGGCTCGGCCGAGGCGCTGCGCCTGGCGCAGCGGACCTGCGAGGGGATGGCCCGCGGCGGCCTGTACGACCAGCTCGCCGGTGGTTTCGCGCGCTACAGCGTCGACGCCGAATGGGTCGTGCCGCACTTCGAGAAGATGCTCTACGACAACGCGCTGCTGCTGCGCGCCTACGCCCACTTGGCGCGGTTGGACACCGCCTCGGCGGAGTCGGCGCGGCGGGTGACCCGCGAGACCGGCGAGTTCCTGCTGCGGGACCTGCGCACAGCTGAAGGCGCGTTCGCCGCCTCCCTCGACGCCGACACCGAGGGCGTCGAAGGGCTCACCTACGTCTGGACGCCGGAGGAGCTGCGCGAAGTGCTCGGCGAGCAGGACGCGCAGTGGGCCGCGGAGCTGCTCGCGGTGACCCAGGACGGGACCTTCGAGCACGGCGCCTCCACGCTCCAGCTGCACCGGGATCCCGATGATCCGGTGCGGTGGCGGCGGATTCGCGAGATCCTCGCGGACGCCCGCGCCCGCCGGCCGCAGCCGGGGATCGACGACAAGGTGGTCACGGCGTGGAACGGCATGGCGCTGACCGCGCTGGTCGAAGCCGCCGCGGTCCTCGACGAACCGCAGTGGATCACCGATGCAGCCCGCGTCGCCGAGTTGCTGGTCGAGCGGCACCTCGTCGACGGTCGGCTGCGCCGCAGCTCCCGCGCCGGGGTCGTGGGCCACGCGGCCGGGGTCCTGGAGGACCACGGCTGCCTCGCGGAGGGGTTGCTCGCGCTGCACCAGGCCACCGGTGAGCGGCGGTGGCTGGACGCGTCGTGCGAGCTGCTCGACACCGCGCTGGACAAGTTCGCCGATCACGAGAACCCCGGCGTCTTCTACGACACCGCCGTGGACGCGGAGGCGTTGGTGCGCCGTCCCTCCGACCCCACGGACAACGCCAGCCCGTCCGGTGCTTCGGCGACCGCCGCCGCGCTGCTGACGGCCGCCGCGCTGGCCGGTCCGGACCGCGCGAGCCGGTACCGCGAGGCCGCCGAGCAGGCGGTGTCCAGGGCGGGACTGCTCGGGCAGCGCGCGCCGCGCTTCGCCGGGCACTGGCTGGCCACCGCCGAGGCGCTGGCGCACGGGCCCGTGCAGATCGCCGTCGCGGGCGAGCAGGACGCGGACCGCGCGGAATTGCTGGCGGTCGCCCGCAGGCACGCGCCGGGCGGCGCGGTCGCGGTGGCGGGGGCACCGGAGGCGGACGCGATGCCACTGCTTGCCGGACGTGGCCTCGTCGACGGGCGCACCGCCGCCTACGTCTGCCGCGGGTACGTCTGCGATCGCCCCGTGACCTCGGCCGACGAGCTGAGGGCCGCGCTGGCTCGCTGATCAGCGCACCGCCCGCCTGTCACCGTGCGGCAGGCGGGCGGTGCGATCCAGGTCAGGTCAGGCGTAGAGGGCCAGCCAGATCGACACGTGGTGGCAGATCGCCGCCACGGTCACGGCCGCGTGGAAGAACTCGTGGTACCCGAAGGTCTTCGGCCACGGGTCCGGCCACCGGCTCGCGTAGCAGATCGCGCCCAGCGAGTAGAGCACGCCGCCCACGACGAGCAGCACGAACGCCGCCACGCCCGCGTTCGAGAGAAGCTCGGGCAGCACGAACACGGCCACCCAGCCCAACGCGAGGTACACCGGCACGCCCACCCAGCGCGGCCCGTTCGGCCACGCCAGCTTCAGCACCACGCCGCCGAGCGCGCCGCCCCACACCACGGCCAGCACGACCGCGCCGGTGGTGGGCTGCATCGCCAGCATCGCGAACGGCGTGTAGGTGCCCGCGATGAACAGGAAGATCATCGAGTGGTCCAGGCGGCGCATCCAGGTCCGCGCGTCCACCGAGTTCCAGGTCTTGCGGTGGTAGAGCGCGCTGACCCCGAACAGGCCGAGCACGGTCGCCACGTAGATGGAGGTCCCGAGTGCCGCGGCGGCACCCACGGTGGCCGCCGCGAGCGAGATCAGCGTCGCGCCCGAAGCGACGGCGGCGACCAGGGACCAGAGGTGGATCCAGCCGCGCATCCTCGGCTTGATGTCGGAGGTGGCGCGTCGAGCTGTCAGGGCGCTAGTCACAGCGCAAGATTACGGGACCGTAGGTTGTGCGCCTTCCCCCAATGGCGGTGATGTCCGTTGCAGCTCCGTGGTGCGATTCCGGCCGTCACCGTCCGCAGTCGGCGGAGGGACCGTCGGGGCTGGACAGGGGCGCGCGTAGTCTCAGGGAGCGTGGCGCTCAAGGTTCGTGTGCGAGAACTCATCTACGACGTGTACGAGAGGCGGCTGCGCCGCAAGCTCAGAGGTGCCAGAGCGCCGCGACATGTGGGCGTGATCCTCGATGGCAACCGCCGGTGGGCGAAGGAAGCCGGGCTCGACATCGCGCACGGCCACCGGGCGGGTGCGCGCAAGATCAGCGAACTGCTCGGCTGGTGCCAGGAGGCCAAGGTCGAGGTGGTCACGCTGTGGCTGCTGTCGACCGACAACCTCAATCGCTCCAGCGCGGAGCTCGACGCCCTGCTGGAGATCATCGCCGGGGTCGTCGACGAGCTCACCGACGCGAGCAACCCGTGGCGGGTGCGCATCGTCGGGGCGTTGGACATGCTGCCCACCGAGACCGCCGCCCGGCTCTCGGCCGCCGCGCTGCGCACCGAGGGGCGCACCGGGATGCAGGTGAACGTCGCGGCGGGCTACGGCGGACGGCAGGAGATCGCCGACGCGGTGCGCAAGCTCCTGCAGCAGCACGCGGAGACGGGCACCACCATCGAGGAGCTCGCGGAGTTCCTCACCGTGGACCACATCTCCGAGCACCTCTACACCTCCGGCCAGCCGGACCCGGACCTGCTGATCCGCACGTCCGGCGAGCAGCGGCTGTCCGGTTTCATGCTGTGGCAGTCGGCGCACTCGGAGTTCTGGTTCTGCGAGGCCTACTGGCCGGCGTTCCGACGAGTCGACTTCCTGCGCGCGTTGCGCGAGTACTCGGCGCGGCACCGCCGCTACGGCGCGGGCTGACCGTTCGACGACCGGTGCGCCTGGCGCGGTACGGCCGCGCCAGGCGCACCGGATTCGGTTCAGCGGCGCGGAAATCGTCCGCAGCGCAGCAAAAAGGCCAGGTCCCGAAGGACCTGGCCTTTTCTGCATCCACACGAGCGCCGAGTGTGTCAGCCCTTGGAGGAGGGGTGGTCGACCACCGGGGCGTTGGTGCACTGGCTGGTCTGCGGCGACAGGATCGGGACGACGGCGCCGAGGACGGCGACGTTGTTGCCGCACAGCTGCACCGGCACAGCGCTGATGTTGTTGTCGTTCAGCAGGTTGACGCCGTCGTTGTCGGCGCTGTCCGCGTTGGCGATCGGGGCGAGGGCCATCAGGCCGGCCGCCGCGCCGGCGACGATCACTGCCTTCTTCAGCATTGCGTTCACTCTCCTTGTGTATTGCCGCGGGATGCCCTGAAGCGGCACGATTACCCATGTGCGCGCGCACTGCTACCGATTCAGGGCGATCGAGATGTCACCGGAGAACGGACCCCACTCGAATCGTCGAGATGGATTCCGGCTAGGTCGGTGACATTACCTCGAAATCAGAAATCCGTCGCATTCGACACACGTGAAGCGAAATGAGATCGTCTCTCGCGAACCGCTCCAGGTGGGTTTTCCGCGACTGAGGCTAGAGCCTGCTCAGCCCTTGGAGGACGGGTGGTCGACCACCGGGGCGTTGGTGCAGTCGCTGGTCTGCGGCGACAGGATCGGGACGACGGCGCCGAGGACGGCGACGTTGTTCCCGCAGGCCTGGACGGGCAGCACGCTGAGGTTGTTGTCGTTCAGCAGGTTGACGCCGTCGTTGTCCGCGCTGTCCGCGTTGGCGATCGGTGCCAGCGCCATCAGACCCGCCGCCGCGCCGGCGACGATCACTGCCTTCTTCAGCACTTGGATGCTCCTTGTTGTTTCGGGTGTTGCGGCCGCGGTCCCTCGTTCACGAGCACCCCGGAAGTCGCCCAGGGAGGCAGCCGCGAAAAAAACCTAACCATTCCTGAAGGTGGAAGCACAGCTGGGTAACACCATCGTGTGGTCTATTAATTTGGCCCTCAAGTTTCGGGTCGTGCCTCGTTCTTGGCTACTGGGGAGTTAAGGAATCGCGCGCATATCATTCGGCGATTCCGGTTCGATCGCGGGGTTCCGCGCAATGGTGTTCGGCGGCTTCCGGCGCTGCTCGCGCGGCCGTACCGTCCGGATGTGGACCCCTCGGAACTGGTGCGCGGATACCTGCGGCTCGGGTTGCGCTTCGGCCGGCTCGACGACGGGATGGTGCTGTCCTGCACCGCCGATCCGCGGACGTGCCGCGGCGTCGCGGGTGAGCCCGTACCAAGCCCCGGTGAGCTCGTGGCGCAGGCCGCTCGACTGCGCGCCGCGCTGCCGGATTCCGGATTGCCGGAGGTGCGCGCCCGGTTCCTCGACGCGCAGCTCGCCGCGCTGGAATGCCGTGGCAAGAAGCTCACCGGGCAGGCGATGTCGTTCCGCGACGAGGTCGAAGGGTGCTTCCGGGTCCGCCCGGAGCGCGGCGATCCGGAGCGGTATCGCCTGGTGCACGCGGAGCTGGCCGACGTCCTGCCCGGCACCGGTGATCCGGCGCCGCGGCTCGCCCGGTTGTCCGAGCAGGAGCGGGTGCCGCCGGACCTGGTGCCGCGCGCCGTCCGGGTGCTCTCGGAGGCGTTGCGCGGGCGGGTGCGCGCGGGAGCGGAGTTGCCGACGCAGGAGCACGTCCGCTACCGCTGCGTGCGCGGCCGTCCGTGGGCGGCGCTGCACCGGTACCTGGGCGAGTTCCGCTCGCTGGTGGCGATCGACCTGGATCGCGTCCGGTGGGCGGGGAACCTCCCGGCGTTGGTCGCGCACGAGTCCTACCCCGGTCATCACGCTGAGCACTGCCGGAAGGAGCGGCTGCTCGTCGACGAGCGCGGGTGGGACGAGCACCGCATCGCCGTGCGGGACACGCCGCAGTCGCTGCTCGCCGAGGGGCTCGCGGACTTCGGCCTGCACCTCGCCGTGGGGCCGGGCTGGGGGAGGTGGGCGTCGGAGGTGCTGGCGGAGTCGGGCATCGCCTTCGACGGGGAGCTGGCGGAACGAGTGCACGACGTGCTGTTCCGGCTGCGCCGGGTCCGGCTGGACGCGGCGTTGTCGCTGCACGAGGACGGGGTGGGGGAGGACGAGGTGGTGGCTCGGCTGGTCCGGTGGGCGTGCCTGCCGGTGGTGCGGGCTCGCGCGTTCGTGCGGTTCATCGCGGATCCGCGATGGCGGCTCTACGCCGTCGCCTACGCGGAAGGGGCCGAGCTGGTGCGGGGGAGGATCGCCGAAGGCGAAGACCTGGCACGGCTGCTCGGCGAGCCGTGGACGCCGGGCGGGCTCGCCGGTGTCCTGCCGGTGAACGGCAGAACGGGCCCGCCGGGGGGATCGGCGCTGATCTGATCAGCGGATGCGTTCAGCTAGCCGAGAAAGCCCGAAAGATCCCGTTGTTCACTCGAACAGACCAAAGTGGACGCTGTGTTGATCACGGCACGTGCGTACGTTCGGGTGGCTGCGCGAGCGCGTTCCCGGGTTGCCACCACATCGTGGAAATACCGCTGTGAGCAGGCATTTCAATGGCTTCGGGGAAGTCGGACGCGGCGTGCGGATGGCATCCGGGTGCACTGAACCCGGTGCGTACGTGACACCCGTCTGACGTTCTGGCGAATCACCTGTGTGGTCGCCTGCCCAGAACGGAATCACGGAGGTAGCGTCCGAAGTGACGGGTCGACGCGTAAATGGCCCGTCCGGGGAGGCCCTGACCGTGGTCGTTGGCTGGATCGGACGGTATCACCGTCCTCCGTGGTCGCTCGGGGCCGGTGCGCGGCCTCGGTGGCTGCGTCGGACCGTCCGCCGGTCCGGCCAGGCCAGGCAGGGGCAGGCCCGGCCCGCCGACGAGCGGGCGTGTGCCCCACGCCCGCGAGGGAGTAGCCGTGACCACACGACGTTCCCAGGCCGCAGCGGAACACCCGGCCCAGGCCGAGGTTTCCGCAGGCGTCGCAGCCCCAACGGAGGTCCGCACGTACGTGCTCGACACCTCGGTGCTGCTGTCCGATCCGTGGGCGATGACCCGCTTCGCCGAGCACCGCGTGGTGCTGCCGCTGGTCGTGATCAGCGAACTAGAGGCGAAGCGGCATCACCCCGAACTCGGCTGGTTCGCCCGCGAGGCCCTGCGCGGCCTCGATGAACTGCGAATCGAGCACGGCCGTCTGGACGCGCCGGTCGAGATCGGCGAGCACGGCGGCACGTTGCACGTCGAGCTCAACCACTCCGATCCGCAGGTGCTGCCACCCGGTTTCCGCACCGACTCCAACGACGCCCGGATCTTGGCGTGTTCGCTGAACCTCGCCGCGGACGGGCACCTGGTCACCTTGGTGACCAAGGACATGCCGTTGCGGGTGAAGGCGGCGTCGGTCGCGCTGGAGGCCGATGAATACCGGGCTCAGGACGTGGTCTCCACGGGCTGGAACGGCATGGCGGACCTCGACGTGCCATCGGAATCGGTCGACGTGCTGTTCAAGGAGGGCGAGGCCGACCTCGACGATGCCAAGGACCTGCCCGCGAACACCGGGCTGCGGCTGCTCGCCGGAACCCAGAGCGCGCTGGGCAGGGTCACCGCCGACAAGCAGGTGAAGCTGGTGCGCGGCGACCGCGAGGCCTTCGGCCTGCACGGCCGTTCCGCGGAGCAGCGCATCGCGCTGGACCTGCTGCTCGACCAGGACGTCGGCATCGTGTCGCTCGGCGGCCGGGCCGGTACCGGCAAGTCGGCGCTCGCGCTGTGCGCCGGGCTGGAGGCCGTGCTGGAACGCCAGCAGCACCGCAAGGTCGTGGTGTTCCGGCCGGTGTATGCGGTCGGCGGTCAGGAACTGGGCTACCTGCCGGGCAGCGAGAACGAGAAGATGCAGCCCTGGGCGCAGGCGGTCTTCGACACGTTGGGCGCGTTGGCCAGCGAGAACGTGCTCGAAGAGGTCACCGAGCGCGGCATGCTGGAGGTGCTGCCGCTGACCCACATCCGAGGTCGGTCGCTGCACGACTCGTTCGTGATCGTGGACGAGGCCCAGTCGCTGGAGCGCAACGTGCTGCTCACGGTGCTGTCCCGGCTCGGCGCGAACTCGCGCGTGGTGCTGACCCACGACGTGGCGCAGCGGGACAACCTGCGCGTCGGGCGGCACGACGGGGTGGCGGCGGTGATCGAGAAGCTCAAGGGGCACCCGCTGTTCGCCCACATCACGCTCACCCGCTCGGAGCGGTCACCGGTGGCGGCGCTGGTGACGGAGATGCTGGAAGGGGAGTTCACCCCCTGAGCGACGGCCGGTCGGTGGCGCCCGCGAACACGGGCGCCACC
>NZ_JAPFGB010000016.1 GCF_026241095.1 Saccharopolyspora sp. NFXS83
AAGCTAAGCCCTCCAGCGCCGATGGTACTGCACTCGATAGGGTGTGGGAGAGTAGGACACCGCCGACAATACTCATCCGGGAACGCCCCACAGCTGACAGCTGTGGGGCGTTCCCGCATTTCCAGGGCAGAACAACATCCCCTGAACGGAGAAATGCCCCGGCGCTTCACGCGCCGGGGCATCGTGCTGTCCGCACCGATCAAAGAACCGCCCGGATCACCCGCCGCGACGACGGAGCAGTTCGAAGCACAGCACCGACGCCGCACTGGCGACGTTCAGCGACTCCACACCACCCCGCATCGGAATGGCGATCCGCTGCGCGATGCGGGTGCTCACCTCCTCGGACAGGCCGGCGGTCTCGCTGCCGAGCACGAACACTGCGCGCGACCCGAAGTCGGCCTCGAACACGCTCTCCGCCCCGTTGGCCTCCAACGCGTACAGCGGATATCCGGCGTCGGTGAGCATTTCCGCGGCGTCGTCGGCCGTGGAGCAGCGCAGCACGGGAGCGTGGAACGCGACACCGGCCGAGGCCTTGATGACCAGCGGATCGAGTCCGGCGACTCCCTTGTGCGGGACGACGATCCCGTCGATGCCCGCCGCGGTCGCGGTGCGCAGGATCATGCCGACGTTCGCGGGCGTGGTGAGCCCGTCCAGCAGCAGCACCTGCTGCGGCGCGGTGGCAGGGTCGTCGAGGGCATCGGCCAGCGGACGCATCTTGCGGGCCACCACGTCGGCGAGCACGCCCTGATCGTGCCGGCCGTTGCCCGCGAGCACCTTCACCCGGTGGGCGCTGGCGCGCTGCACCTTCACGGCGCGGTCGGCCGCGGCCTCCTTGATGTCGTTGATCGCCGGGCCGCCGATCCCCTCGGCGATGATCACCTTGTCCACGCGCAGGTCCAGGTCGGACAGCGCCTCCATGACCGGTTTGCGGCCGTAGACGGTAACGAAGCGATCTTTGGGAGAGGCAGTGCTGGTCACGGGGTTCAGTGTCACACGAGCTGCGGCGAGGGCTCTGAGCCGCCCGGTCGTGTGCCAGTATCGCGGTCATGCCCGATCGCCTTTCCGCCCTCGACGCCTCGTTCCTGTACCTGGAGGACCACACGACGCCGATGCACGTGGGCGGAGTGGCGGTGTTCCGCCGTCCGCGTAGCGGATTCGAGTACGACAACGTGCTGGCGATGATCGACCGCAGGCTGGCGCTGGTGCCGCGCTACCGGCAGAAGGTCCGGCAGGTCCCGGGCAAGCTGGCCCGCCCGGTGTGGGTGGACGATCAGGATTTCGACATCACCTACCACGTGCGCCGGTCCGCGCTGCCGAAACCGGGCACGGACGAGCAGCTGCACGACCTGGTGGCCCGGCTGATGTCGCGCAAGCTCGACCCGACGCGGCCGTTGTGGGAGCTGTACCTGGTGGAGGGCTTGTCGCGCAGCCGGGTCGCGGTGATCACCAAGACGCACCAGGCGATGGTCGACGGGATCGGCGCCATCGACATCGGCCAGGTGATCTTCGACATGGCGGCGGACCCGGACGGTCCGGAGGTCGAGGACCTCTGGATGCCGCGTCCGGAACCCAGCCCGGCCCAGCTGGTGCTGGAGGCGGCCACGGAAGCGGTGCAGCGACCTGGGGCGGTCGTGGAGAACGCGCGCTCCGCGCTGGGGGACGCCACGGCGACGGTGCGGAAGGTGACCGGGGCGCTCGGGGGCCTGGCCTCCGCGGTGCGCGCGGCGGCGTTGCCCGCGCCGGGCGGGCCGTTGAACGGGCCCACGTCCACGCAGCGCCGGTTCGCGGTGGCCAGCGCCCGGCTCGACGACTTCCGCGCGATCCGGCAGACCCACGGCGGCACCGTCAACGACGTGGTCCTGGCGGTGGTCGCGGGCGCGCTGCGGAGCTGGCTGCTGTCCCGCGGTGAGGTGGTGTCGGGTTCGACGACGCTGCGCGCGATGGTTCCGGTGTCGGTGCGCAGCGGCGACGTCGCCGGCGACGGGGCGGACCCGGTGTCCGCTTCGGCGACGAACCGGGTGGCGGCGTACCTGGTGGATCTGCCGGTGGGGGAGTCGAGCCCGGTGTTGCGGCTGCACCACATCAGCCATGCTTTGCGCGCGCACGCCGAGTCGGGGCAGTCCGTCGCGGCGGAGGCGTTGGTGGGGGTGTCGGGCTTCGCGCCACCGACGCTGCACGCGTTGGGGGCTCGGGTGGCCAACGGGTTCTCGGACCGGTTGTTCAACGTGCTGGTGACGAACGTGCCCGGCCCGCAGGTACCGCTGTACGCGGCGGGCGCGAAGATGACGGAGATGTTCCCGGTGGTGCCGCTGGCGAAGAACCAGTCGCTGGCCATCGGCGTCACCTCCTACGACGGAGGGGTGTACTTCGGCCTGAACGGTGACCGGGACGCCATGTCCGACGTGGACGTGCTCGCGGCGATGATCGGGGAGTCAGTGGAAGAGATGATCGGGACGGTCGACGGATGAGGGTTTACCTGCCCGCCACGGTGCGCATGGCGCGCGGCCTGGTGGAGGACAAGCAGCTGCAGCCGCTCAGCGGTACCGGGTTCGCGTTGACCCCCGCGCTGCGGGAGTCCTACGCCACGGGGGATACCGAGGAGCTGGAGTACGCCGCGATGCGGGAGGCCGCGCGGGCCTCGTTGCGGCTGATCGCCTCGGAGCGAGCGGAGGACGAGAAGGCGGAACTGCGCCGCGTGGTGGTCTCCGTCGACGTGGAGGACGCGACGCTGCGCCCGGACCTGGACCACGCCGTGGTCCGGCTCTCGGGCCCGGTTCCGTGGAAGAAGGTCGCCGCGGTGCACGTGGACTCGCCCGAGGCGGAGGACGCGGTGCGGGCGGCGGCGGATGTGATCGACTCGGCGGATCTCGGTGATCCGGACGCGGAGTTCGTGCTGGGGGAGGCCGAGGACCACGAGTTGTCCTGGTACGCCCCGCAAGAAGTTCCGTTCCTGCTGGAACTGATGTGACCCGTCGGCCGGGGCGCACGAGCGCGCCCCGGCCGGTGGTTTTTCCAGAACGGCCTGCGCAGCGGGTCGGGTAGCGAACCTCAGCGGCTTCCTCGCTTCGATGGTGCGAGTGGTGCCACACGCATCATCGCTGTGCTCGTGAGGAAGCCGCTGAGAACCCGCCTGGTCCTCGTCCGGGGCTGGTCACTGGTTCGCCGCTGACAAAGCGCAGAACGAGGACCGTTCCGCGAGGACCGCTCAGCCGGGAGGCTGCAGCCCCGGCATCTCGAAATCGCGAACCTGGGAGGCGTCGGGTTCGGTGACGTTCACCGGCTTGCCCCAGTCGGAGTAGGTCAGCGTGGTGGTCGATTCACCGACCTGCGTGCCCATGACGTTCATCGGCGGCGTGATCTGCTCGACCTTCATCGGCCGCCCCTGCTCGTCGGCCCACACGGTCTGCTTGATCTCGGTGACGCCGCCCTGGAGCAGCACCTCGTAGCTCTGCTTGGCGATCCCTTCCGCGGAGGCGATGACCTGGTTGAGGTCGGTGACGACCTCGTAGCGGGTGGCCTGCCGGCCGTCGACGGTGTCGGGTCCGGCCTGGGTGAACTGCGAGCCTTCGGGCAGCAGCTTGCGGAAGTCGGACGCCTCCGACAGCGCCGCCGTCTGCGCTCCGCCGACCGCGGCGGCCGGGCCGTCCTTGCCGATCCGCGCCCACGGCTTGGCTGGGTCGCCGCCGAGGGCGTTGACCTGCGGGCTGTTCATGTAGGTGTACTCGGGGGTCAGGACGATCTCCCCGGTGGTCCCCGTGCAGCTCATGGCGGACTTGGCGGCGTCGACGTCGCAGTCGGAGCGGATCTCGCCGGACCCGCCGAGCGTGGCGTCGATGCTCAGCTTGTACGAGTTGTTCTCCGACATGGTCTGCGAGGCCCCGGAGACCAGCGAGGTCAGGTCGTCGTAGACACCGCCCTGCTGGGCCCCGGAGTCGCTGGAACCCGCTTCGCCGGAACCGGCCGGGTCCTGACCGAGGGCACATCCCCCCAAAGTCGCGGTCAACGCGACGGTGCACACTGCGATGCTCGTGCGGCGCACGGTATTCCCTTCCCCCTGCGGATCAGTACCGGGAGGAAGCTAGCAGTGCGATTCACCCGTTGTGGGGGGTTCGGAAAAGTTCGTCAGCGCGGCGGTTGTGCCTGCGGCATCGGGTTTGCTGGGAACGCGCCCACTTCCTCGGCGGGCGGGGCGTCGACGTCGACGGGCGCGCCCCAGTCGCGGTAGGTGGAGGTCAGGGAGACCTGACCGGCTTGCGCGACCTTCTGCGAGGCGGCGAACTTCACGGGCAGCCCGCGCTCGTCGACCCACAGCTCGTAGCCGATCTCGCCGCGCCCGGCGTTCGCGGCCCGCTGCAACCGTTCGCGCTGGTCCTGCGCCGGTGCCGCCGCGGCGGCGGCGGAGGTGAGCACGCGCAGGCTGTAGCGGGTGGCGGGCGTGCCGTCGACCTGGTCCGGTGCGCTGCTCTCGATCTTGGTGGCGGATTCGACCCCGGCGAACGTCGCTCGCGGGTCCGTGGAGTCCTGCACCTGGCCGAGCGTGGGCGCGAGCAGCTTCGAGGCGAAGTCGGTGCCATCGGTGCCCAGCCGCAGCCACGGCTTGCCCGGTTCGGGTCGCAGCAGCGGCGACTTGAGGTAGCCGACCCCGTCGATCACGGCGAGGTCGACGGGTTGCGGGAGTTGCCCGGCGGGCCTGGTCGTGCCCCGCAACGTCACGTCGGCATGGTCGTCGGCGTAGCGGACGCGGCCCTCGCCGGCGAGTTCACCGACGAAACCGAGGTCGCCGCGCACGGTGCTGAGCACGCTCCCGTGCTCGTCGATGCGCCGCAGCACGTCGCCGAGTAGCGCCGCGGCCGACGGCCGCAGATCCGGACGGGCTGCGGCGGGCGCGGAGGGCTGCGGCGCGGGTGGCGGGGCGCAGCCCGCCGAGCCGAACAGGAAGAGCAGTCCGACGGCCAGGGCCGCCGTGGTCGAGCGCGCCATTGCGCCGCGGGTCGGGGAGGTGCGGATTCGGGCGCGGACTCGGGGCATGGTGGAGCTCCTCGTCGGGGGGAACGGCGTCGCCGGCCCCCGACGCTAGCAACGTTGCGCGCAGGGCACAGGCACCGTTCGCGTCGCCGAGGTTTCCGGCGGCTTTCGAAATTCCTCGGGATTCCCGTTCTGAGGCAACGCCTTCCCGACATGGGGGTGTCGTGGAAGCGGGGAGGTTTTCCCACTCGGCCGAGTGGGTCAGGCGTCGTCGCGGCCCGCGCGGGAGCGCAGCAGCCTGCGCAGCGAGTGCAGCTGCTCGACGCTGCCGCCTTCGGCCACGTAGGTGTCGAGGTTGCACTCGGGGTCGTCGCCCCCGCCCAGGTGCCCGCAGTTCGGCGGGCATTCCTCAGCGGCCTCGGCGAACCCGGTGAACGCGCTGATCAGGTCGTCGGCGGTGACGTGGGCGAGCCCGAACGAGCGGATGCCCGGCGTGTCCACCACCCAGCCGCCACCGGGCAGCGCCAGCGCCACCGCGGAGGTCGAGGTGTGCCGCCCCTTGCCGACGCCGCTGACGACGCCGGTGGCGCGGTCCGCGTGCGGCACCAGCGTGTTCACCAGCGTCGACTTGCCCACCCCGGAGTGCCCGACCAGCGCGCAGACCCGGCCGCTGAGCTGCTCGAACAAGTTCTCGTGCAGTGAGTGCATGTTGGTGACGACGATCGGCAGCCCCAGCGCCGAATAGGTGTCGAGCACCTCGTCCGGGGCGGCCAGGTCGGACTTCGTCAAGCACAGCACGGGCGTGAGCCCGCCCGCGTAGGCGGCGACCAGGCACCGATCGATGAGCCCGGTCCGCGGCGGCGGATCGGCCAGCGCCGCCACGATGACGAGCCGTTCCGCGTTGGCGACCACGATCCGCTCGTACGGGTCGGTGTCGTCGGCGGTGCGGCGCAGCACGCTGGTGCGGTCGACGACGCGCACGATCCGGGCCAGCGTGTCCGCGCGGCCCGAGGTGTCCCCGACCAGGTCCACGGCGTCGCCCACCACCACCGGGGTGCGTCCCAGCTCGCGGGCGCGCATCGCGGTGACCAGGCGCTCCGGGTCGCCGTCCAGCGCGCAGGTCCACCGGCCGCGGTCCACGGCGACGACCATCGCGGAGGCGGCGTCGGCGTGCTCCGGCCGGAGCTTGCTGCGCGGTCGGCTGCCCCGTCCGGGGCGCACCCGCACGTCGGATTCGTCCAGGTCTCGCCAGCCGCGGCGGCCCATCAGGCCACCGGCTCCAGCATCGCCGCCCACATCCCCGGGAAGTCGGGGATCGTCTTGCCGGTCGTCGCGACGTCCTCCACCTCGACTCCCCGGACCCGCAGTCCGAGGATGGCGCCCGCCGTGGCCATCCGGTGGTCGGCGTAGGTGTGCCAGGTTCCGCCGTGCAGCGGCCGGGGGCGCACCAGCAGGCCGTCCGCGGTCTGCTCGACGTCCCCGCCGAGGCCGGTGATCTCCCGCTCCAGCGCCGCCAGCCGGTCCGTTTCGTGCCCGCGCAGGTGCGCGATGCCGCGCAGCCGCGACGGCCCGGTGGCCAGCGCGGCGAGCGCGGCCACCGTCGGGGTGAGCTCACCGACGTCGTGCAGGTCGATGTCCACGGGCTCCAGCCGCGACGGCCCGGTGGCGGTGAGCCCGGCAGGGGAGAGCGCGACCTCCGCGCCCATGGTGGTGAGGATGTCGCGGATCGCGTCGCCCGCCTGCGTCGTCGCCGACGGCCAGCCGGGCACCGTCACCGCACCGGCGGTGGCCGCCGCCGCCGCGAGGAACGGGGTGGCGTTGGACAGGTCCGGTTCGATTTCGGTGTCCAGCGCCCGGATCGGGCCGGGGGAGACGTGCCAGGTGTTCGGCTGCGCGTCGTCGACGTCGACCCCGGCCGCGCGCAACATCCCGACCGTCATGTCGATGTGCGGCAGCGACGGGACCGGTGGGCCCTCGTGCACCACGGTCACGCCCTGCTCGGAGCGCGCCGCCGACAGCAGCAGGCCCGAGACGAACTGGGACGACGCGGAGGCGTCGATGGTGACCCGGCCGCCCTTGAGCGCCCCGGTGCCGCGCAGTTCGAACGGTAGCGAGTCACCGGTGATCTCGGCGCCCAGCGAGCGCAACGCGTCCAGCACGGTGTCCAACGGCCGCTTGCGCGCGTGCGGGTCGCCGTCGAAGGACACGGGGCCGTCGGCGAGCGCCGCCACCGGCGGAACGAACCGCATCACGGTGCCCGCGAGGCCGCAGTCCACGGCGGCCGGACCTCGCAGCGCGGCGGGCTCCACCAGCCACTCGCCGTCCGCGCCGTCGCGCACCTCGGTGCCCAGCGAGCGCAGCGCGGCGGCCATCAGCTCGGTGTCCCTGCTGCGCAGCGGCGCGCGCAGCGTGGAACGGCCGTCGGCGAGCGCGGCGAGCACCAGTGCCCGGTTCGTGATCGACTTCGAGCCGGGAACCGGGACCGTCGCGCGGACCGGGCCTGCGGCGACCGGGGCGGGCCAGAGCTGCGTCATGCCCCAATGATCCCGCATTCGCCCCTGCTCAACTGGACGGGGCCGCCGCCCGAGGAGTTCGACGTCGTCGGTGGGTGCTGCAACGATGGGTACTCCGGCGCGGGACGGTGGCGCGGCAGCGGTGACAGCGGAGGTGACCAGGGCATGTGCGGCAGGTACGCCTCCACGAAGGATCCGGCGGCGCTGGCGGCGGAGTTCGACGCCGCCGACGCCACCGGCGGCGGATCCCGAGGTGCCGACTACAACGTGGCGCCCACCAAGCAGGTGCCCGCCGTAGTTCGGCGCCACCCCAGGGGAGCCGACGGCGAACCGGACCCGCTGCGCAGCGAACGCGGCATCCGCCTGATGCGGTGGGGACTGGTGCCGAAGTGGGCGAAAAACCCGAAGGTCGGCAGCCGCATGATCAACGCGAAGGCGGAGACGGTGACGTCGAAGCCCGCGTTCCGCACCGCCGCGAAGTACCGCCGCTGCCTGCTGCCGGCCGACGGCTGGTACGAGTGGAAGCGCGCCGGCGAGCGCAAGCAGCCCTACTTCATGACCTTCCCCGACGATGCCAGCCTGGCCATGGCCGGGATCTGGGAGACCTGGCACGACCCGGCGGCGGCCGAGGGCACGCCGCCGCTGGTGACCTGCTCGGTGCTGACCACCGCGGCCATCGGGGCGCTCACCGAGGTGCACGACCGGATGCCGCTGGTGCTGCCCGCCGCGAGGTGGGACGACTGGCTCGACCCGGACCGCGCGGAGATCACCGGACTGCTCGGGCCCTCGCGGGAACTCGTCGACGCCTTGGAGCTGCGGCCGGTCTCCTCGACGGTGAACGACGTGCGCAACAACGGGGCCGAACTCATCGCGCGGCAGGACGACCAGGGCGAACCGGTAGCGTTGGATCATGCTCAGGACGCGGGGTGAGTGCTGATGTGCGGTCGTTACGCGGTGCGGCGTGACCCGGCGGCGCTGGCCGCGGAGTTCGACGCCGTCGACCGCTCCGAACGGCTCCTCGCGCCCGACTACAACGTCACGCCCACCAAGACGGTGCCGATCGTCGTCGAACGCGCCACCGGGACCGGCGTCGAGCGCAGCGTGCGGCCGGTGCGCTGGGGCCTCGTGCCCACCTGGGCCAAGGACGCCACCAGCGGGCCGCCGATGATCAACGCGCGGGCCGAGACGATCACGCAGAAGCCCGCCTACGCCGACTCGGCCGCGCGGCGGCGCTGCCTCATGCCCGCCACCGGCTGGTACGAGTGGAAACCCGGCGACCGCCGCAGGCAGCCCTACCTGTGCGCGCACCGCGACGGCGTCAGCCTCGCCATGGCCGCCGTGTTCTCCGCCTGGTGGGCCCCCGACAGCACGTCGGCACCCTTGGTGACCTGCGCCGTGGTCACCACCGACGCGGTCGGTGAACTCGCCGGAGTGCACCACCGGATGCCGCTGGTGCTGCCGCGCGATGCGTGGGGGGACTGGCTCGATCCCGCGCGCACCGACGTCCGCGAACTGCTCGAACCGGACCCGGGGATGCTCGGCGAGCTCACGCTCAGCACCGTGTCCAGCGATGTGAACAACATGCGCAACAACCGTCCCGACCTGCTGGAACCGGCCGAGCCGCTGCCCGAACCCGCCGAACAAGGGGCGCTGTTCGACTCATGACGCGCGTTGAGCTCGACACTCCGCACGGGCCTGCACGGGCCGAACTGCACTGCGCCGAAGAGGGCCGTGCCGCGCTGCTGCTCGGGCACGGCGCCGGTGGTGGTGTCGCCGCGCCCGACCTGGTGGCGGTGACCCGCGCGGCCACCGACGCGGGCGTGCACGTCGCGTTGGTCGAGCAGCCCTACCGGGTCGCCGGCCGCAAGGCCCCGGCGCCGGCGCGCCAGCTCGACGCGGCGTGGCTGGCCGTCGCCGAAGACCTCGGCGAACGCTGGTTCGCGGACCTGCCGTTGCTGTTCGGCGGCCGGTCCTCCGGTGCCAGGGTCGCCTGCCGCACGGCTGAGGCCGGTGCCGCCGCCGCGGTGCTCTGCCTCGCGTTCCCGCTGCACCCGCCGGGCAAGCCGGAGAAGTCGCGGCTCGGCGAGCTCGACGCCGTCGAACCGCCGGTGCTGGTGGTCCAGGGCGAGCGGGACGCCTTCGGCAAGCCCGAGCCCGCGCACCGCCGCGAGGTGGTGCTCGTCGCCGGGGACCACTCGCTGAAGGCCGACGTGGACGCCGTGTCCCGCGCGGCGCAGGAATGGCTCACCCGAGTCCTCCGCCTGCTGGACTGACCCGCCACAGTCCCCGCCGCTGACGTGCGAGCAGGGGAGCCTCCCCGGCATCGGTGCGAGGAAGGGAACCTTCCTGCCGCTCAGGAGGCGATGTCCGCGACGTGCGCGTCGAGCAGGCGGACCAGGTCCGCGGGGGCGAGTTCGATCTCCAGCCCGCGTCGTCCGGCGCTGCAGAAGATCGTGTCGAAGGCCTCCGCCGAGGCGTCCAGCACCACGGGCAGCCGCTTCTTCTGCCCGAGCGGTGAGATGCCGCCCGCCACGTATCCGGTGGCGCGTTCGGCGGCGCCCATGTCGGCCATCTTGGCCTTCTTGCCCCCGCAAGCGGCGGCGAGGGATTTGAGGTCGAGCTGCCCGGTGACGGGAACCACGCCGACCGCCAACGCGCCGTCGACGTCGGCGACGAGCGTCTTGAACACCCGCTCCGGCGGTCGTCCCAGCGCATCGGCGGCCTCCAGCCCGTAGGACTCGGCTCGCGGATCGTGCTCGTACGCGTGCACCTGGTGGGTGATGCGCTGCCTGGTCAGCAGCGCGGTCGCCGGTGTTCCCTTGCCTGCCATGGCGTTGACCTTAGAAGCAGGAATATCGACCGCACCCGCCACGTTGCACGGACCGTGACGGAGTTGACGAACACTTGCGTACTCGAACGGCAGCAGAACCTGCCCGAGCGCTCCGATGCAGGTGAGCGGGGCATCGGACGGGTATCCTCGAAGTGGGTCCATGCGCAGGACGGCATGGGTTCGTCGCCAGCAGCCACCTCTTCCTGGCGGCGGGAAAGGAACCCGGTGGCCAACACCCCGGACCAAGCCGGCACGACGGACACCGCAGCCGCGGCCGTCGAGCAGGATCAGGTCGAGGAGACCGATCAGCAGCGCATGGCCCGTTTCGAGCGGGACGCGATGCCGCTGCTGGACCAGCTCTACGGCGCCGCGCTGCGGATGACCCGCAACGCGCCCGACGCCGAGGACCTCGTGCAGGAGACGTACTTGAAGGCCTACTCGGCGTTCAAGTCCTTCAAGCAGGGCACGAACCTGAAGGCGTGGCTGTACCGCATCCTCACCAACACCTACATCAACGGCTACCGCAAGCGGCAGCGCCAGCCGCAGCAGCAGCCGACCGACGAGATCGCCGACTGGCAGCTCGCGCAGGCCGAGAACCACACGTCGACGGGGTTGCGGTCGGCCGAGGTCGAGGCCTTGGACCGGCTGCCGGACTCGGACGTGAAGAACGCGCTGCAACAGCTCGCCGAAGAGTTCCGCATGGTCGTCTACTTGGCCGATGTGGAAGGCTTCGCGTACAAGGAGATCGCCGAGATCATGGGCACGCCCATCGGTACGGTGATGTCGCGTCTGCACCGCGGCCGTCGGCAGCTGCGCGACATGCTCACCGATGTGGCGCGTGACCGTGGTTTCCTCAGGGAGAAAAAGCAGGAGGTGAGCACCTCGTGACATGTGACGGGCATGACGAGGCGTCCTGCGAGGACGTGCTCGCCGAGGTGTGGCTGTTCCTGGACAACGAGTGCAACCAGGTCCGCCGCGAAGCGCTGCAGGAACATCTCGACGAGTGCGGCAGCTGCCTGGAGCACTACGGCATCGAGGAGCACCTCAAGGAGTTGCTGCACCGCAAGTGCGGCGGGGAGCACGCTCCCTCGGACCTGAAGGAGCGGTTGCGCACCTCGATTCGCGACACCGTGCTCCGGCAGGCGGACGTGACCGTCGAACGCGGCCCGGAGGGCACCTCGGTCGAGGTGCGGGCCAAGAAGCGGACCACACCCGTCGAGTAATCAGGCGCGATGACGAAGAGCCCCGGACCGACTGGTCCGGGGCTCTTGCCTGTGTGCGGCGCGCGGAGCGCGGCCGTCACGTCAGCTGCCGTTGGGGCGCTTGCCGTGGTTGGCCTTGTTCTTGCGCCGGTCCTTCTTCTTGCGGGAACGCTTTCCCATGTGGACCCCTCCCTCGCGTCGTCCCACCGCTGCGGCGCGGGGCCGCGGGCGGGGATTGTGGTCTCTTGCAGAGTTCTGGCTGTTTAGTCTCGCATGTGCACCACCTGGTGCCGTTGGGTGGCCCGGGACGTGGTTTCCTTGACGCGGGGCCCGTAACGGGTCTGCCGCAAAGGGGAGATCGTGGCTGAAGAGATCCGCGCCGAGATGGTGGCCAACGTCATGACCGTCTCGATCGCCGAGGGCGACACCGTCCACGACGGTGACGCGCTGGTCTTGCTCGAGTCGATGAAGATGGAGATCCCCGTACTGACCGAGGCCGCGGGCACGGTGAGTTCGGTGGCGGTGCGCGCCGGCGACGTCGTGCAGGAGGGCGACCTCATCGCGGTCGTCGATTCCTGACCGAAGGAGCGCCTTGTCGACGCTGAGTGACCTGCTGGCCGAGCACACCGGTTTGTCCGGGGCCGCTGCCGACCACCTTCAGCTGGTCGTAGCGGAGTGGCAGTTGTTGTCGGACCTGTCGTTCGCCGACTTCCTGCTGTGGGTTCCGGTCGGCCCGGAAGGTGCCATCGAGGAGCGCTTCCTGTGCGTGGCGCAGGCGCGGCCGACGACGGCGCCCACCGCGCACCCGGAGGACGTGGTCTCCACCGAGGTCACCCCCGAGGAGCATCCGCAGCTGCGGCGCGCCGCGCTGGAAGGGCGGATCTGCCGGGAAGAGGATCCGCGCTGGCACCTGGGAGTGCCGGTGCGCCGCGAGACGATCCCGGTGAAGCTGGACCAGGAGATCGTCGCGGTGCTGAGCCGGGACACGAACCTGGCGGTGCCGCGGGTCCCGAGCCCGCTGGAGATCTCCTACCTGGGCAGCGCCGCTGACCTGTGCCAGATGGTCGCCGACGGCACGTTCCCCACCCCGGAGCCCGCTCCAGACGTGCACACGAGCCCGCGTGTCGGCGACGGCCTGGTCCGGGTGGACGCCTCGGGGACCGTGGTGTTCGCGAGCCCCAACGCGTTGTCGGCGTACCACCGGATGGGCCACGCCGCGGATCTGGTCGGCGTGCAGCTCGCGCCGCTGACCAGGTCGCTGCTGTCCGATCCGTTCGACGCGGACGAGGTGGCGCAGCGGGTGCGCCGCGCGGTGTCCGGTGAGCCGAGCATGCGCATGGAGGCCGAGGCCCGCGGTGCGACCGTGCTGTTCCGGGCGTTGCCGCTGCAGCCGCGCGGCCAGGTCGCGGGCGCGCTGGTGCTGGTCCGGGACGTCACCGAGGTCAAGCGCCGGGACCGGGCGTTGATGTCGAAGGACGCCACGATCCGCGAAATCCACCACCGGGTGAAGAACAACCTGCAGACGGTGGCGGCGTTGCTGCGGTTGCAGTCGCGGCGCACCGGGAACTCGGAGGCGCGGCTCGCGCTGGACGAGTCGGTGCGGCGGGTCACGTCGATCGCGCTCGTGCACGAGACGCTGTCGATGTCGGTGGACGAACGCGTCGACCTCGACGACGTCGTGGACCGGGTGATCCCGATGATGAGCGATGTCGCGGTGGCCGAGACCGGCGTGAAGGTGAGCCGGGAGGGACGCTTCGGGGTGGTGTCCGCCGAGCTGGCGACGCCGCTGGTGATGGTGCTGACCGAGCTGGTGCAGAACGCGTTCGAGCACGCCTTCCCGGAGGGAACCGGGGGAGAGGTCGTCGTGCAGGCGGAGCGTTCGGCGCGCTGGCTGGACGTGGTCATCTCTGACGACGGTCAAGGCCTGCCGAAGGGTTTCTCCCTCGAGCGCGCCGAACGTCTCGGCCTGCAGATCGTGCGAACCCTCGTCGAGTCTGAGCTGCGGGGTTCGTTGAGCTTGCGCGGTCGGGGTCGGCAGCGCGGTACGGAAGCAGTGTTGCGCGTTCCGTTGAAGTACCGCCGCTGAAGCCCTGACGCCGCAAGCGCGTCGATCGGGTCGGCAAGCCTTTTACGGGGTGGCCTGCCTGGGGTCGGTCCGCTCGGTCAGTGCGCCTTGGGGGTGGCCGCTGGCCGGCATCGACGCTGATCGACCCCGGTTCTCGTCGGGGATGTGCTGTTGTTCGACGACCGCCGTGTGGGTCGTCCGGGGGGTAGCGCGGGGTCGGCCGGAAAGCTTGTGGGCCGACCCACTACGCTGTCAGCAGGTCCGCTGCTCAGGCGTTGGTACGAGCCACCCGAGTGCGCGAGCTGCGACGCTTGAGGGCACGCCGCTCGTCCTCGCTCATGCCGCCCCAGACACCGGCGTCCTGGCCGCTCTCCAGTGCCCACGCCAGGCACTCGGAGGCAACGGGGCAACGCCGACACACGGCTTTCGCCTCGGCGATCTGCAGCAGCGCAGGACCGCTGTTCCCAACGGGGAAGAACAGCTCCGGGTCCTCGTCACGGCAAACCGCATCGTGGCGCCAGTCCATGATTCCTTGCTCCTCGCTAGGCACGCACATGGCGCGCCGGTAGTTCGTTCGGGGTGTTTGTGAATGCTTTCACGGAGTCCGTGTGCTTGTGAATGCTTTCACGAACTGCCGTGATGTCAAGAGTTCGATCTCGTGCCGTGAGCCAACTCACCTGAAAGATCGACGGCTCTTGACCAGCGGTTTCGAATGATCGCTGGTCACGGACGGGGTCGTCGATCAGCGATCGTGGTCCGTTACGAGAAGGTTATACGGCGACCCGCAGCGCGTCCGGGACCGAAACGAACTCGATCACCGAGCGCTCGCCAAGGTTGTCGCCGTCCACCTGCAGACGCAACGGCTCCTGACAGGCTACGTGGATGTAGTCGACATCTGCACGTCGCAGCGCGTTTCTTCCGTGTGGTTTAGCTCTACCGCGGAGCATCTGCGCTATGTATCGCAACACAACGTAAGCGTTCATGTCGCTGAGCGAGAACACGCCCAGCCCGGTGTCGAACGTGGTGTCCGGGTTCATCCGCATCGGCCGCGAACCCAGGTAGGTCCACGGGTCGGTGTTGGCCACGAACGCGGTGTGCAGGCCGGTGGTGGGCGGCTCGTCGCCGACCCGAACGGTGATCTGCGGGGCCTGGCGGGACATGCGGAAATAGCAGCTCAGGGCGGTGCGGGCGTAGAGCGCGGGGGTGACGTTGCGGCCTCGGCCGCGGAGCTGCTCGACTTCGGCGACCACGTCGGCGTCCCAGCCGACGCCGGCGTTGAAGGTGAACCAGCGGTCGTTGGCCTTGCCGAGTCCGACGAGCCTGCTGCTGTCGGAGGCGATGGCCTGCAACAACCGGTGGGTGGCCTCGATCGGATCCTTGGGCAGGCCGAGGGCGCGGGCGAACACGTTCGCCGATCCGCCGGGCACCACGCCGAGCCTGGGCATCCGGTGCTCGGGTCGCGGGTCGCTGAGCATGCCGTTGACGACTTCGTTCACCGTGCCGTCGCCGCCGTGCGCGATGACCAGGTCGATGTCGTCGGCGACCGCGGCTCTGGCGGCGTCGGCGGCATGTCCCCGGTACCGGGTCTGCACGACCTCCAGTTTCACCACGTCGGCCAAGGCGTGGGCCAACACGTCCCGCCTGGCCGCGGTGGTCGAGGTCGCCTGCGGATTGACGACAAGCACGGCGCGCACGACTCGCAGCCTAGGCGAGGTGGTCCCGCCGGTTCGTGCGGCGGTGGTCTCACCTGGGTCGGATCTGGGTTCTCCTCCCGGTCGGACGCACGGGACGGAGCGGGATGCCGTGATCCCCGTCGACGGAACCGGCGGCGGGCTGAGACACCGTGCGGGCGGCGCGTCGCGCTGCCGTCCCGCGTCGTGGTGCGCCTCGCCGGTCACGGTCGTCGACCTGCGGCACCGGCTTCGCGAGGGCGCGCAACCCCGGAGCGCACCCGCGCGAGTCGCCGGCTCCGGCAGAGCGCGGAACGGATCGGTGGGACACCCCGTTGCCCACGACCGCCGCACCTGCCATGTGAGGATCTTCGCGCTCGTGCCCGGCCCGAGCCATGCGGCGTTCGGGCGGTATTACCCTGAAAAGTGCACACGCAGAGTCACGATCGGTGGTAGGGCCCGGTGTCCGGTGTTCGCCGCGGAATGTGACCTGCACCGCAGTCAGTCCGAGTTTGAAAGGCGATGCCGCCGTGCCGCCCTCCGCTCCTCCGCGCACCGTGCGCATCGCCGCCGCCCTCACGATCGCCGAGGCGGTGGCGGGTCTCGCCTTCGCCGTGGCGTTGCTGGTGCGCACCACCGCCTCCGATCTCGGCGCGGTGAACACGCTGGACCGCACCGACACGTTCGCCGAGGCCGGGTACTTCGCGATCATCTCGCTGGCAGTGCTCGCCGCGGGGATCGGCATGTGGCAGGGCAGGCATTGGGCGCGCACGCCCGCGCTGCTGCTGCAGCTGATCCTGATCGGGATCGCCTGGTACGCGATCGGGCCGTCGAAGCAGCCGCTGATCGGGTTCGCGATCGCGGTTCCGCCGGTGGCCGTGCTGTGGCTGATGTTCAACCGGCAAGGCCGGACGTGGTCGCTGTACGGGCGTCCCGGGCTCGGCGGCGACGGTTCCGGCAAGGACTGACGCCGGCTTCCGGAGCCCGGAGTCCGGGCGCTGATTCGGCTTGAGCGCGCTGGAACCGCTTCGTCGCGAGGATCTTTCCGCGGAAGCGGTTCCAAGGCGGCAGCGAGCGGCTCAGGCGGACCCGAAGGTGCGCAGCGCGTCGCCGGTGAGGCGGTGCACCGTCCACTCGTCCATGCCCCCGGCGCCGACGGACTCGTAGAACCGGATCGCGGGCGTGTTCCAGTCCAGCACCGACCACTCCAGCCGCGCGTAGCCGCGCGCCACGCACTCCTGAGCGAGCGTCCGCAGCAGCGCCTTGCCGAGCCCGGAACCGCGCCGCTCGGGCAGCACGAACAGGTCCTCCAGGTAGATGCCGTGGCGGCCCTCCCAGGTGGAGAAGTTCAGGAACCACAACGCGAAACCGGCGATCTCGCCGTCGTCCTCGGCCACGTGCCCGAACAGCGCGGGGGACTCGCCGAACAGCGCCCGGTGCAGGTCCGGTTCGGTGAGGTGGCATTCGTCGGGGGCCTTCTCGTACTCGGCGAGCGCGTGCACGAGCCGCACGACGGAGGGGACATCGGCTTCGGCGACCCGGCGGATGGCTTGCTGCGACATGGTCTTCCTTCGTGATCAGTCCGCGAGGGCGGGCAGGTTGGAGCGTTCGAGCTGCGGGACGCCGCGTTCGTGGCCGAGCACGGTGATCCCGGCGGGGTCGAGGGCGAAGCGCACGCCTTCGGTGACGGGCAGTCCGAGCCAGCGCGCGATGAGCGCCCGGCCGAAGTGCCCGTGCCCGGCCAGCAGCACGTCGCCGCGGCCGAGTTCCGCGGTGACGTGGGCCAGCAGCGCGTCCGCGCGGGCCGTGACGTCGGACGCGGATTCGCCGCCGGGGCTGGGGTGGGTCCACACCGTCCACTCCGGCACTTGTTCGCGGATCTGCGGTGTGGTGCGTCCTTCGTAGTCGCCGTAGTCCCATTCGGCGAGCAGCGGTTCGACGTCCGGGGTGAAACCGGCGAGTTCGGCGGTGCGCCGCGCGCGGTCGCGCGGGCTGGCGAGCGCGATCAGCGGCGCGGTGCCGCGCAATTCGGCGAGGGTGCGGCCGGCGGCGACGGCGAGCCGTTCACCGCGCGGGGTGAGCGGGATGTCGGTGCGCCCGGTGTGCTTGCCGCTGCTGGACCACTCCGTCTCGCCGTGCCGCAGCAGGAAGACCTTGTGCTCTCCGGATTCCGCCACGCGCCGAGTCTAAGCCGGGGCGTGCGCGGTGCGTTGTGGCGGCCGGGCGGCGTGCGGGGTCTGGGTGGCGCGTTCGGTTCTGCGGTTTTCCTTGGTCAGGGGTCTGCTTCGGCGTTCGCGGCAGGGGTGGGACCGTCGTTTCCGGTGGTGCGCCGAACACGGCGGGTGAACTCCGTTCACTTTTTTTTGCAGCGTTTACGTAAACAGGGTTCACAACGCTGTGTGCACGATGCATCATCCCGCGTCATGACTCTCTCGCGCCGACGCGTGCTCGGCCTCACCGCGCTGCAGGCGGCCGCCGCCCTCGGGCTCACCACCGTGTCCACCCGCGGCGCGTCCGCCGCCGAACGGCCCTACGTGCCCGCCGTCGTCATCGGCTCCGGGTACGGCGCCGCCACCACCGCGCTGCGGCTCGGTTCGGCGGGCGTGCCGACGCTGATGCTCGAAATGGGCAGGTTGTGGGACACCGCGGGCGCCGACGGCACGATCTTCTCCGACATGCTGCAGCCTGATCACCGCAGCATGTGGTTCCGCACCCGCACCGAGGCGCCGCTGGCGAGCATCCTGTGGCTGGACCTGGTGAACCGGGACATCAGGCCGTACGCGGGCGTGCTGGACCGGATGCACTTCGACGAGATGGACGTCTACGTCGGCCGCGGCGTCGGCGGCGGCTCGCTGGTCAACGGCGGCATGGCCGTCACGCCGGAACGGGACTACTTCGAGGAGATCCTGCCGCGCGTCGACGCCGAGCAGATGTACCGGCGCTACTTCCCGCTGGCGAACCGGATGCTCGGCGTGAACTCCGTGGACCAGGACTGGTTCGAGCAGTGCGACTCCTACGGCTACGCGCGGCTGTCGCGCGCGCACGCCGACCGCGCCGGATTCGGCACGACCTTCGTGCCCAACGTCTACGACTTCGACTACCTCAAGCGCGAGGAGGCCGGTGAGGTCACGAAGTCCGCGCTGGCCTCCGAGGTGATCTACGGCAACAACCACGGCAAGCGCAGCCTCGACAAGAGCTACATCCCCGCCGCCATCGGCACCGGCAACGTCACGCTGCAGACCCTCACCCGGGTGCGCTCGTTCCGGCAGGAAGCGGACGGGACCTACGTGCTGAGCACCGAACGCATCGACGAGCTGGGCGAGGTGCGCGGGGTCGGTGAGGTCGCCTGCAAGCACCTGTTCCTCGGCGCGGGCAGCCTCGGCTCCACCGAACTGCTGCTGCGCGCTCGCGATACGGGGGCGCTGCCGGAGCTCTCCGGGGAGCTCGGCGAGCAGTGGGGGCCCAACGGCAACGTGATGCTGGGCCGGGCGAACCACCCGTGGGACACCACCGGGCTGGTGCAGTCCGGGATGCCCGCGCTGGGCATCGACAACCGCGCCGACCCGGTGAACCCGGTGTTCGCCGAGATCGCGCCGGTACCCGCGGGCATCGAGACCTGGGCGAGCCTGTACCTGGCGATCACCCGCACCCGGGAGCGCGGGCGCATCGAGTACGACGCGGCCACCGATTCGGCGCGGCTGCGCTGGAAGGAATCGCAGGGGCAGCCGGGAATCGACGCGGCGAAGGCCGTGTTCGACCGGATCAACCAGGCCAACGGCACGTCCTACCGGCACGACCTGTTCGGCGACACGCGCGCGTTCGAGAACCGGTTCACCTACCACCCGCTGGGCGGCAACGTCCTGGGCCGGGTGACCGACGACTTCGGCCGGGTGCGGGGTTATTCGAACCTGTACGTCACCGACGGATCGCTGATCCCCGGCTCGACCGGGGTGAACCCGTTCGTCACGATCACGGCGCTGGCCGAGCGCAACATCGAGCGGGTGCTCGCCGAGGACTTCTGATCGTCGCGTCCTGGGATCGGTCCGGCCGGGCGGATCCCAGGACGATCACGTCGTTCGGCGGCCCGGTCAGCTCGTCGCTTCGCGCAGTTCGGCGTAGCGGCGCAGGCAGGCCTGGTAGTCGGGCAGCAGGCCGGCTTCGGCGGCCTCGGCCAGCGTCGGCGCGACGCGGTCCTTCTCCGACAGGACCGCCTCGCCGCCGAGGTGCTCCGCCCACGGCAGGCCGAGTTCCGGGTCGAGCGGGCTGATGCCGTGCTCGGCGGACGGGGTGAACGGGGTGGAGCACAGGTAGGTCATCACCGTGTCGTCCTCCAGCGCGACGAACGCGTGCCCGAGCCCTTCGGCGAGGTAGAGCGCGCGGTACTCGGTGGAGTCCAGCCGCAGCGCCGTCCAGCGCCCGAACGTCGGCGAGCCGACCCGGACGTCGACCACCACGTCGATCATCGAACCCCGGGGGCAGTACACGTACTTGCCCTGCCCCGGCGGCACGTCCGCGAAGTGCACGCCGCGGATCACGTCGCGCGCCGAGACGCTGTGGTTGGTCTGCGCCAGCCGCAGCGGGTGGCCGACGGCCTCGACGAAGGCCGCTTCCTGGAACGGCGCGGCGAACAGCCCGCGGTGATCGGGGAAGGATTTCGGCGTGAACTCGTGCACGCCGTGGATGTCGAAGGAGCGAACCTGCACGATCAGCAGCCTAGGAGCCGGGGTGCGGGCCCGGTGACGGTGGCCCCGGTGGCGCGGCGCGGGTCACGGTCCGGCGGAAAAACCGGAAATCTTGCGTCGTTGAAAACTGCTTACCGGAAAGTGCTTGTGTTACGCCGACCTGCTCGATCAAGTCTGTGACCCTGGTCGCTGACAGCGCGGGACCCGCGCTGGCAGACTGTCCGGACCGCAGCGTCCACCGGTTCGTTTTTCCGCACCAGGGAATTCGGTGCCGGTCGTCCCGACGCCCGTCGCAGTTCCGGTACCGCCCGGGAGCCTGACGAGCGCGTCGCCGGGTGGCAACTCGCCACCCTTTCGCTCCGGAGATCGGGATCGCCCGGTTTTCGCAGGCCATGGCAACAGGAGGGACGCCGTGACCACTGTGAACGATCACACTTCCGCTTCCGCGAACGGAACGGAACTCACCGACGACGAGATCTTCCGCGCGCACGAGGGCGGCAAGCTCGGAGTCGACGTGACCGCGCCGCTCGACAGCGCGCGCGACCTGTCGATCGCCTACACGCCCGGTGTGGCCAAGGTCAGCCGGGCCATCGCCGCCGACGAGACGCTCGCCGACCGCTACACCTGGACCCAGAACCTGGTGGCCGTGGTCAGCGACGGCACCGCCGTGCTCGGCCTCGGCGACATCGGCCCGCGCGCCTCGCTGCCGGTGATGGAGGGCAAGTCCGCGCTGTTCAAGACCTTCGCCGGGCTGAACTCGATCCCGCTGGTGCTCGACACCACCGACGTCGACGAGATCGTCGAGACGATGGTGCGGCTGCGCCCGTCGTTCGGCGCGGTGAACCTGGAGGACGTGGCGGCCCCGCGCTGCTTCGAACTCGAACGCCGCCTGATCGAGGCGCTGGACTGCCCCGTCATGCACGACGACCAGCACGGCACGGCCGTGGTCGTGCTCGCCGCGCTGCGCAACGCCGCCAAGATCGTGGGCCGGCCGATGGACTCGATGCGCGTCGTCATCTCGGGTGCCGGTGCGGCCGGGGTGGCCTGCGCGAAGATCCTGCACACCGCCGGGGTCGGCGAGATCGTCGTGCTGGACTCGCGCGGCGTCGTGCACGAAGGTCGCGACAACCTCACGCCGATCAAGCAGGAGCTGCTCGGCTACACCAACCCGCGGGGGATCACCGGCGGGCTGGAGTCCGCGCTCGACGGTGCGGACGTGCTCGTCGGAGTCTCCGCCGGTCAGATCCCGGAGGAACTCGTCGCCACCATGGCCGACGACGCGATCGTGTTCGCGCTGTCGAACCCCGACCCCGAGGTGCACCCGGAGGTCGCGGGCAGGCACGCGGCGGTCGTGGCCACCGGGCGCAGCGACTTCCCGAACCAGATCAACAACGTGCTGGCGTTCCCCGGCATCTTCAAGGGCGCGCTGCAAGAGCACTCCAGGATGATCACGGACCGGATGAAGGTCGCCGCGGCCGAGGCGATCGCCGAGGTCGTCGCCGACGAGCTCGCCGCCGACAAGATCGTGCCGAGCCCGCTGGACCCGCGGGTCGCACCCGCCGTGATCAGCGCCGTCGCCGCCGCCGCGCGTGCGGACGGGGTCGCCACCGCGTGAGCGGTCGGCTCGCCGCGCGGGCAGATGCAGCATTCGGACCACTGGGGTGCACCGTTCGCGGTGCGCCCCAGTGGTCTGTTCGCCGGGGTCCGCTCGTGGCGATCGCGTCACGAGGACCGGTGCCCGCCGTCACACGTGCGGGTGGCTTCGACCGAAGGCCCACCAGCGGTCCGCATCCGAGCCGGTGCCGGTAAGGTCAGGACCGGAACTCGCTGTGGTGCCGATCACGTGCGGGATGGTCGGTCTTCGGTCGTGTGCCCGGTAAACGTGGCCGCTACGCAGGAGGGGTGCTGGTGACCGATCGGTACGACGGGACGCCCGCTTCCAGGGCGCGAGACGCGGTGGACGCGGCGGGAGCCGGCGACGCGGGCACGATCGACGGGATCGCCGAATTACCGGACGCCCCCGCGATCCTGAGCTCAGCGGACGGCACGATCGTGCAGGTGACCGAGCAGGCGATCCGGTTGGCAGGAGTCGTCGACGCGGCCGACCTGCTCGGCTCGCGGCTCGCGGAACTCGTGGTCCGCGACGGGCCGGTGTCCCGGCTGCGCGGCGCCGAGGACGTGGCGGTGCGGGTGCTGAGCTGGCCGCACCCGGCCGATGACGCGCTGCGCGTGACCGTGCTGACCGACGTGCGCGACCTGTTGCCGGACAACGGGAGCCCGATCGGAGTGGAGGTCGTCGACGAACGCGCCCGGCTGATCGACGCGCAGCGCATCGCGAAGGTCGGCAGCTGGAGCGTCTACCCGGAGACCGGGCAGATGTACCACAGCCCGGTGCTCAAGGAGCTCTTCTACGCCAGCGGCACCGAGGACGTCTTCGACGGCGTGAACATGGTCGTGGCGGTGCGCCCGGACGACCAGCCGAAGGCCGACGACTTCGGGGTTCGGCTGCGCTCCGCGCCGGTGGGCAAGCTGGTCGAGGTCGAACTGCACGACCACACCGACCGGGTCTTCCTGTGCACCGGGCGCGTCGAGCGCGACGCCGCCGACCGCATCGAGCGCATCGAAGGCACCGTGCAGGACGTCACCGAGCAGCGGCTGCTGGAACGGCAGCTGCGCGACGAGCGCCGCAAGCTGCACGACGCGCAGCGCGCCGCCCGGCTCGGCACGTGGGAGTGGGACGCCACGACCGGCGCCACCCAGCTCTCCGAGATGATGCGCGAGATCTGCGGGCACCTGCCCGGCGATCCCACGAACTACGACGACTACCTCGAGGGCGTGCACCCGGAGGACCGCACCCGGGTCGATCAGGCGTGGCGGGGGCTCGCGCGGCGGTTCGAGCCGGTCGAGATCGAGCACCGCTTCATCCGCCGCGACGGCGCCGTGCGCACCCTGCGCGCGCACGGCGCGGCGATCCGCGACCCCGACGGCAGGCTGGTGCTGGTGGGCACCGCGCAGGACGTCACCGAGCAGCGCACCGTGCTGACCCGGATGGAGCGGTCCTCGCAGCGGTTCACCGACCTGGTCGCGGTCACGCCCGTCGGCATCGGCCTGTTCGATCAGGACGAGCACTTGGTGGACGCCAACGACGCGCTCTGCGACCTGCTCGGCTACCGGCTGGAGCAGCTGCGCGGCATGAGCGCCCGGCAGATGACGCACCCGGACGAGCGGGATTCGGGACTGCGCGCGGCTTCTGACGAGAGCGCCTCGTCGCGCTCCGGACGCCGGAAGGTGCCGCAGCGGCTGCTGATCCGCTCCGACGGCGAACCGGTGTACTGCGAGCTGCACGTGGCGCTGTCGGTGCAGGACGACGGCACCCGGTTCTGGCTGGTGGTCTTCCAGGACATCACCGAACGCCGCCGCGCCGCGGAGGCGTTGCGCTACCAGGCCACTCACGACGACCTCACCGGGTTGCCGAACCGGGCGGCGGTGAAGCAGCTGCTGGGGCAGCTGCTCGGCCGCGCCGACTCGGCGGGCGTGGCGGTGCTGTTCTGCGACATCGACAACTTCAAGCGGGTAAACGATTCACTGGGCCACGACGCGGGTGACGAGCTGCTGGTCGCGTTGGCCCGAAGACTGGAAGGCGGTCTGCCCGAGGGGTGCACGGCGGCGCGGTTGTCGGGCGACGAGTTCCTCATCATCTGCTCCGACATCACCGCCGTCGGCGGGCTCGACTCGCTGGCCACGAGGGTCGCGGGCCTGTTGCGCACGGCGGTGCCGGTGCACGGCCAGCTGATCCGCGTGTCGGCGTCGATCGGGGCCGCGGTGCCCAGCGGCGGCGGCTCCGGCGGGGAGGACCTGCTGCGGTTCGCCGACGCCGCGATGTTCGAGGCGAAGCGGCGCGGCGCGGGCAAGGTGTCGCTGGCCAGCCCCGCGCTGATGGCTTCGGCCGACCGGCAGCTGCACCTGGAGGGGCAGCTGCGGGAGGCGTTGAACAACGACGGCCTGACCTTGCACTACCAGCCGGTGGTGGCCTCCGACGGCACGGTGCTCACCGCCGAGGCCCTGGTGCGCTGGCCGCACCCGGATCGCGGGCTGCTGAGCCCGGACGCGTTCCTGCCGGTCGCCGAGCAGGGCGACCTGCTGCGCGAACTGGACCGCTGGGTGCTGCGCACCGCGCTGCGGGAAGCATCGACGTGGCCGACTCCGAGCGGGCGCCAGGTGGGCATCGCGGTGAACCTCGCCGGTCTGGTGCCCGGCGGTGCCGACTTCGTGGACGTCGTCGCCGACACCGTCGCCGAATGCGGTCTGGACTGGAACCGGGTGATCCTGGAACTCGTGGAGACCGCGCTGGTCGATCTGCCGTCGCGCACCAGGCAGGCGATGGGGGAGCTGGTGGCGCGCGGCGTGCGCTTCGCCGTCGACGACTTCGGCACCGGGTACTCGTCGCTGGCCCGGTTGAAGGACCTGCCCGCGCAGATCATCAAGGTGGACCGGCGGTTCGTGGCCGGTGTCGGCGGCGACCCGTCGGACTTCGCGGTGGCGCAGGCCGTGGTGGGCATGGCGCGTGCGATGGGCCGGTTGTGCGTGGCCGAGGGCGTGGAGACCGCGACCCAGTTCCACGTGCTCTCCGGGGTGGGCGTGGACGCCTACCAGGGCTGGTTGTTCTCCCGGCCGATGCCGTCGCGCGAGTTCCGCGCACTGCTGGAAACCGGGCCTTTGCCGCTTCTCAACGATCGGTGAAAGCTGGGGTCGTTCTGCTTGGGGGGTCATTTGGCGGAACCTCAGCGTCCTTCTCACTGCGGGATCTTTTTCCCGAGTGGCTCCGCCACGAGGGAAAGAGCTGTCCTCGCGAGAAGGACGCTGAAAACCCGCGGGTGAGCGGCTTTTCGACGTGGGCTAAAGCGCTTCGCGCATCCAGGCACGGCCTTCGGCCGCGAGGCAGGCGTGGCTTCGCCCGCTCAAGGGCACGTGGGCTTTGCTTTGCTCGCCTTCCGGGGTCGCCGCGCCGGGTCTGGTGGGTGTTGCGCAACCGCGCCGGCTCGGGGTGTTCGCGTCGAGATCGGCTTCCGATGAGGAGAAGCGCCGTTGCTCCCGGATCGTGGGATCTTGCTGCTGAGTGCGGGTAAAAAGATCACGCAGGCGTTGCGGATCATCGCAAGATTCCGGCGTTCGGGTTAGGGTCGGCCAGGTTTGCGGCGGTCGGCAAGTGACTGTCGGTGATCCGAGGGGGCTCGGTTGATCGAGTTCCGGTCCGTGCGCAAGGAATACCCTGGTGGCGCGGTAGCCGTCGACGACGTGGACCTGAAGGTCGAGGCGGGCACGATCACCGTGCTGGTCGGGCCCTCCGGCTGCGGCAAGACCACCTTGCTGCGCATGGTCAACCGCATGATCGACCCGACCTCGGGCACCGTGCTCGTGGACGGCCGCGACGTGCGCGAAGCCGACCCGGCGCGGCTGCGGCGCGGCATCGGCTACGTCATCCAGCAGGCCGGCCTGTTCCCCCACCGCACCGTGGTCGACAACATCGCCACCGTGCCCCGGTTGTTCCGCGCCTCCCGCCGCGACACGCGGCGGCGCGCGCAGGAACTGCTGGACCTGGTGGGGTTGCCCGCGACGCTCGCGGACCGCTACCCGGCGCAGCTCTCCGGCGGCCAGCAGCAGCGCGTCGGCGTGGCGCGGGCGCTGGCCGCGGACCCGCCGGTGCTGCTGATGGACGAACCGTTCAGCGCCGTCGACCCGGTGGTGCGCGAAGGGCTGCAGGACGAACTGCTCCGGCTGCAAGGCGAACTCGGCAAGACCGTCCTGTTCGTCACCCACGACATCGACGAAGCGGTGAAGCTGGGCGAGAAGGTCGCGGTGCTGCGCACCGGCGGGCACGTCGCGCAGTACGCCGCCCCGGACGAGCTGCTCGCCCGCCCCGCCGACGACTTCGTCACCTCGTTCATCGGCCGCGACCGCGGCTACCGACGGCTGTCCTTCGTGGACAGCGACGGCATCGCGCCCGGCGAGGTCGACACGGTCGAGCTCGGCGAGCGCAGCACCACCACCGGCTGGGTGCTGGTGCTCGACGGCGAGCGCAGGCCGCGCGGCTGGTTGCCGCCCGGTGCCGCGCCCGAGGGACCGGTCACCGAAGACGGCCTGGTCGCGGGAGGTTCGCTGTACACGCGGGGCACGGCGCTGCGCGGGGCGCTCGACGCGGCGCTGTCGGCGCCGTCCGGGCTCGGCGTCGTCGTCGACGAGCACGGCGGCTACGTCGGCGTCGTCGGCGCGCGGCACGTGCTCGACGTCATCGAGGGCGTCCGCGGGGAGCGGCCGTGATCGACGAGCTCACGCACTACTTCTCCAGCCCCAGCAACCGCGAAGTGGTGCTGGAGTCGCTGGGCCAGCACATCTACCTGGCGCTGGTCCCGCTGGTGCTGGGCGCGCTGCTCGCCGTTCCCGCGGGGCGGCTCGCGCAGCGGGTGCCGAAGGTGCGGGGAGTGCTGCTGGGCTCGGCGAACATCCTCTACACGATCCCGTCGCTGGCCCTGTTCGTGATCATCCCGGCGCTGATCGGCACCGGTGCGACGGCGTCGATCAACGTGGTCATCGCCCTGACGATCTACAACGCGGCGCTGCTGGCCCGGCCGGTGATGGAAGGGCTCGACTCGGTTCCCGAGCACATCGTCACCGCCGCCACCGCGCTCGGATACCGGTCGCGGCGCCGGTTCTTCGCCGTCGAAGTGCCGCTGGCGCTGCCGGTGCTGAGCACCTCGCTGCGCGTCGCCTCGGTCAGCAACGTGAGCCTCGTCAGCGTCGGTGCGCTCATCGGCATCGGCGGGCTGGGCCGGTTGTTCACCGACGGGTTCCAGCGCGACTACCTGACCCCGATCCTCATCGGGGTGGTGCTGACACTGCTGCTGGCGATGGCGGGCGACCTGCTGATCGTGGCGCTGCGCAGGCTGTGCACCCCGTGGCAGCGGGCGACTGCGGGGGGACGCTGACATGATCATCGCGGAGTTGCTGGGCTGGTTGTCCGACCCGGACAACTGGTTCTCCTCCACCGGCCTGCTCGTGCAGACCCTGTGGCACCTGTACTACTGCGTGCTCTCGGTGCTGGTCGCCTCGATCATCGCGATGCCGATCGGGCTGTGGATCGGGCACACCGGGCGCGGCGGCGCCACGGTGGTCGTGCTGAGCAACTCGATGCGCGCGCTGCCGACGCTGGGCCTGGTCACGCTGTTCGTGCTGCTCGCGGGCATCGGCGAAGTGCCCACCCTCGCCGGGCTGGTGATCCTGGCGATCCCCGCGGTGCTCTCCGGCGCCTACGCGGGCGTGCAGAGCGTGCCGAAGGACGTGCGGGACGCGGCGAAGGGCATGGGCATGACCCCGCTGCAGCAGCTGTGGCAGGTGGAACTGCCGAACGCGGCGCCGCTGCTGTTCGGCGGGGTGCGCACCGCGATGCTGCAGGTGGTCGCCACCGCCTCCGTCGCCGCCTACGTGGGCCTCGGCGGGCTGGGCAGCATCCTGCTCGAAGGCATCAAGACGTACTCCTACGGCCAGACCCTCGCGGCGGCGCTGTTCATCGCGCTGCTCGCCGTGCTGCTCGACACGCTGCTGAGCAGGCTGTCGCGCATCCTCACCCCGCGGGGCATCCGGGTGGGGCGCCCGGTGGCCGCCGCGGGTGACGCGTGAAGCCCGGAACCTTGTCACTGCGATGGAAAAGAGAACGGCCGTGAAGCGATGGGGTGCGCTGGCCTTGGCCGGCTTGGCGTTGGCCGGACTGACCGGCTGCGGCGGGGATCCGTTCCAAGCGGGCGACGGCACGGACGGATCGCTGGTGGTCGGCTCCGCCGACTTCACCGAGAGCGAACTGGTCATGAACATCTACGCCGAGGCGCTGCGCAGCACCGGAGCCGAGGTGGAGACGAAACCGCGCATCGGGTCGCGGGAGACCTACGTCAACGCGGTGGCCCAAGGCGAGCTCTCGCTCATCCCGGACTACACGGGGAACCTGCTGCAGTACGTCGACGAGCAGGACCCGGCGACGGAGTCGCAGCAGGTCTACGCCGCGCTGGAGCAGAAGCTGCCGCAGGGGCTCGACGTGCTGGAACAGGCCCCGGCGGAGGACTCCGACGTGCTCACGGTGACGAAGGCGACCGCCGGCACCGGGATCCGCTCGCTGGCCGACCTCGGGCCGCGCTGCGGTGAGTTCGTGCTCGGCGCCCCCGCCGAGTGGAAGACCCGCTGGGAACAGCGCATCGCCGAGGTCTACGGCTGCGAGTTCCGCGAGATCCGCAACCTCGAAGCGGGCACCGTGACGGTGGACGCGCTGACCGGCGACACCGTGCAGGTCGCGAACCTGTTCACCACGTCCTCGCAGATCAGCACGAACGACTTGGTGCAGCTGGAGGACCCGGAGGACATGTTCCCGGCGCAGAACGTGGTGCCGCTGGCGGGCCAGGGCAAGCTCACCCCCGCCCAGACCGACGTGATCAACCGGGCGTCGCGGGCGCTGACCACGGAGAAGCTCACCGAGCTCAACCGGCGCCTGGAGGTCGACAAGGCCAACCCGACCGACGTCGCGAGGGAGTTCATCGCCGAAGCGGGCCTGTGACCCCGCTCGATCGAGCCGTACCGGTGGCCGTGTCCCGCGGGGCGCGGCCACCGGTGCATTTCGATGATCGGATTCTTCGGCGCGCGAAATCTGATTCCCTTTCGGGAGCGTTCGTTGTCGCCGCATCGTGCGAGCAACCAGTCCACGCAGCGTGACACGTGCAACCAAGGGGTCATTCACGACCCACTTTGGCGCTACTGGAGCTGCTGAAGTTCCGGATCGGTGCGATGGTTTTCTGGCCGATCACCGAGAGGTTCGTGTCTTGGACTTCGCCGGGAATCGGTTGAATCCGATTCAGCAACAACGAGGGGAAACTCGCATGCGTACTTCTACTCGCCTCCTTGGTGCGACCGCCGTCGCCGTGGCCCTGCTCGGCGCCGGTTCCACCGCGGCGTTCGCCGGTGGGCACGATGACCCGGAGATCACCAGCGAGTCCGGCGACGGCGGCAACGGTGGCAGTGGTGGCATCGGCCTCAACCTGATCTGCGGCATCGGTGTTCTGGGTTCGGGTGAGTGCTCCGCCGCCAACGGCGGCGGCGGTGGCGACTCCGAGTCCGAGACCGGCGTCGGCAACGAGGGCTGATAGCCCTAACTTTCCGCCGCGGGAAAGAAGTGCCCGGTCCCCTTTTCGGAGGGGGCCGGGCACATCGCTGTGCTCGTCCATTTCGCGGGATGGAGATCGACGGGCGGAGAAGCCGAAATCGCCGCCGCCCACATCCGGGTGAATCGGGAATATGCCGGGACGTCGTCGCGAACTGTTCGGTCGCCCACCTGTCGTCGAGCAGCGGACCGACGCAGCGTGAAAATGGCACCAACGGGGCATCCGAAACCCACTTTAGCGCTACTGAAGCTGCTGGAGTCCGGTATCGGTGCGATGGTTCTCTCGCCGATCACCGAGAGGTTCGTTCCTCGGACTTCGCCGGGAATCGGTTGAATCCGATTCAGCAACAACGAGGGGAAACTCGCATGCGTACTTCTACTCGCCTCCTTGGTGCGACCGCCGTCGCCGTGGCCCTGCTCGGCGCCGGTTCCACCGCGGCGTTCGCCGGAGGGGACGACGACAAGCCGTCGGTCACCAGCGAGTCCGGTGATGGCGGCAACGGTGGCTCCGGTGGCACCGGCCTGAACCTGCTCTGCGGCATCGGCATTCTGGGTGAGGGCTCGTGCTCCGCCGCCGACGGTGGCAACGGTGGCGACTCCGGCTCCGAGACCGGCGTCGGCAACACCGAGGGCTGATAGCCCGAACTTTCCGCCGCGGGAAAGAAGTGCCCGGTCCCCTTTCCGGAGGGGGCCGGGCACATCGCTGTGCACGCCCTTCCCGGGCGGTGGGCGTCGGTGAAATTGCGAGTTCGCACGATTCGATCGACGAATTCAGCGGCGACCGCCGATTCGACCGCTCAGATCCTCGGCGGCACGCCGCACCTCCGCGGCCAGGTGCGGCCAGGTCGAGCCGCAGTCCGCGCGGCTGCCCGGCTCGCACACGTGGCGGAACGTGAGGCTGATCGCCGCGGACGGCCACTGGTCCGGGCCGAACACGGGGCACGCCACCGACGCGAACTCACCGGTCACGTGCCCGTCCTCCACGGCCCAGCCGAGGCGGCGCTCCGCGGCCAAGGTGCGCCGCAACTCCGGCAACGTGCGCGGGCCGCGCCCCGTGCGGCGCGCGAACCCGGCGGGGAACGACGCGCGCACCTGCGCGGCGGGCAGGTGCGCCAGCATCGCCCGCCCCGACGCGGTCAGGTGCGCGGGCAGCCGCACCCCGACGTCGGTGACCAGCGTCTGCGGACGAGAGGGACGTTCCTTGATCAGGTACAGCAGTTCGCCGCCGTGCAGCACGCCGAGGTGCGCCGTGCAATCCACCTGGTCGACGAGCCTGCGCAGCACCGGGCCCGCGAGCCGCTCCAGCGGATCGTGCCGCAAGTAGGCGGAACCGAGCTCGAACGCCGCCACCCCCAGCGCGTACCGGCGCTCCTCGGGCAGCCGCACCACGAAACCGGCGGCGGTGAGCTCCGCGAGCAGGTGGTAGGTCGTCGAACGCGGCAGCTCCAGCTCGCGCGCCAAGGTCGCCGCCGACACCGGCCCGGCCCGGCCGCCCATCACCGTCAAGATCGCCAGCCCGCGCCGCAACGCGGGCACCTCGCTGCTGTCGCCCATGCCGCACCCCGCTATCTGGAATCTCAGACGGAACCACTCTAACCGGGCTTCTGCGCCGCGCCGCGCACGTGTGACATGGAGGAATGCAACAGGCTCAGGTGCACAAGATCGAGTCGGGGGCGCTGACGGGGCGGCAGGTCGTCGACATCGCCCGCGGCGGGGCGACGGTGGAACTGGACGCGGCCACCGAACGCGACATCGACGCCACCCGCAAGCACATCGACGCGCTCGCCGCCGCCGAACAACCCACCTACGGCGTCTCCACCGGATTCGGCGCGCTCGCGGTGCGCCACATCCCCGCCGAGCGGCGCGCGGCGCTGCAGCAGTCGTTCGTGCGGTCGCACGCGGCAGGCGCGGGCTCCGCCGTCGAACCCGAAGTGGTGCGCGCCCTGATGCTGCTGCGGCTGCGCACGATCTCCACCGCGCGCACCGGCGCCCGCCTCGACACCGCTCGCGCGCTCGCCGCGATGCTCAACGCGGGGATCGTGCCCGTCGTGCACGAATACGGATCGCTGGGCTGCTCCGGAGACCTGGCACCGCTGGCCGCCGTCGCGCTCGCCCTCACCGGCGAAGGCGACGTCCTCGACCCGGCGGGGTCGACGCGTCCCGCGGCGCAGGCCCTCGCCGAGGCGGGCATCGAACCGGTCGTGCTCGCCGAGAAGGAAGGGCTGTCGCTGACCAACGGCACCGACGGCATGCTCGGCATGCTGGTGCTGGCCCTGCACGACCTGACCGGCCTGCTGGAGATCGCCGACCTCACCGCGGCGATGAGCGTGGAAGCGCTGCTGGGGACCGACCGCGTCTTCGCCGCCGACCTGCAGGCGCTTCGCCCGCACCCCGGCCAAGCGCGCTCCGCGTCCCGGATCCACCGGCTGCTGGCCGGTTCCGGCATCGTCGCCAGCCACCGCGGCCCCGACTGCACCCGGGTGCAGGACGCGTACTCGCTGCGCTGCGCCCCGCAGGTGCACGGGTCGGCGGGCGACACGATCGCGTTCGCCGAGATGGTGGCCGAGCGGGAACTCGCCGCGGCCATCGACAACCCGGTGGTGCTCGACGACGGCCGCGTCGAATCCAACGGCAACTTCCACGGCGCACCGCTGGCGCACGCCCTGGACTACCTGGCGATCCCGCTGGCCGACGTGGCGAGCATGGCCGAGCGGCGCACCGACCGGATGCTCGACGTGGCGCGCTCGCACGGGCTACCCGCGTTCCTCGCCGACGACCCCGGCGTGGACTCCGGGCACATGATCGCGCACTACACGCAGGCCGGGGTCGTCGCCGAGCTCAAGCGGCTCGCCGCTCCCGCCTCCGTGGACTCCATCCCCACCAGCGCGATGCAGGAGGACCACGTCTCGATGGGCTGGGCGGCGGCCCGCAAGCTGCGCCGCGCCGTGGACGGGCTGCGCACCGTGCTCGCGGTGGAGCTGCTCACCGCGGCCCGCGCCCTCGACCTGCGCGCCCCGCTCACGCCCGCGCCCGCCACCGGCGCGGTGCGGGACCTGCTGCGCACCCGCGTCGCCGGACCGGGCCCCGACGCCCACCTGGCGCCGCAGATCGCCGAGACCGAGGCGCTGCTGCGCTCCGGTGCCGTGAACTCCACCGTGCAAGACCACCTGGGAGGCCAGTCATGAGTGCCGGAGCCCGTCCCGTGCGCGCAGCGCGCGGCACCACGTTGACCGCACGTTCCTGGAGCACCGAGGCCCCGCTGCGGATGCTGCAGAACAACCTCGACCCGGAAGTCGCCGAACGGCCCGAAGACCTCGTCGTCTACGGCGGCACCGGCCGCGCCGCCCGGAACTGGGCCAGCTACGACGCCATCGTCGCCGAACTGAGCGCCCTCGCCGAGGACGAGACCTTGCTGGTGCAGTCCGGCAAACCCGTCGGCGTGCTGCGCACCCACGAGTGGGCGCCGCGGGTGCTGCTGGCGAACTCGAACCTGGTGGGCAACTGGGCGAGCTGGCCGGAATACCGCAAGCTCGACGCGCTCGGACTCATGATGTACGGGCAGATGACCGCCGGTTCGTGGATCTACATCGGTACCCAGGGCATCCTGCAGGGCACCTACGAGACGTTCGGGGCCGTGGCCGCGAAGCGCTTCGGCGGCACCCTCGCGGGCACGTTGACACTGACCGCCGGGCTCGGCGGCATGGGCGGCGCGCAACCGCTGGCGGTGACCATGAACGAAGGCGCCGCGCTCGTCGTCGAGTGCGACCCGGAGCGGGCGCGGCGGCGCGTGCGCCACGGCTACCTCGACGTGCTCGCCGAGAACCTCGACGACGCGATCGAGCAGGCCGTCGCGGCGAAGCAGCAGCGCCGGGCCGTGTCGATCGGCGTCATCGGCAACGCCTGCGAGGTGCTGCCCGAGCTGCTGCGCCGCGGCCTGCCCGCCGACATCGTCACCGACCAGACCTCCGCGCACGACCCGCTTTCCTACCTGCCGCGCGGCGTGGACGTCGACGACTGGGCGGACTACGCGGACAAGAAGCCCGACGAGTTCACCGCCCGCGCCCGCGACTCCATCGCCGAGCACGTCGAAGCCATGGTCGGGTTCCTCGACGCCGGCGCCGAGGTCTTCGACTACGGCAACTCGCTGCGCGGCGAAGCCGCCGAAGCCGGCTACGCGCGGGCCTTCGACTACCCCGGATTCGTGCCCGCCTACCTGCGCCCGCTGTTCTGCGAGGGCAAAGGACCGTTCCGGTGGGCGGCGCTGTCGGGCGACCCGAAGGACATCGCGGTGACCGACCGGGCGATCCTCGAGGAGTTCGGAGAGGACGAGCACCTGGCCCGCTGGATCCGGATGGCGGGGGAGAAGGTGTCCTTCCAGGGGTTGCCGTCGCGGATCTGCTGGCTCGGCTACGGCGAGCGGCACCGGGCGGGGCTGCGGTTCAACGAGCTCGTCGCCTCCGGCGAAGTCTCGGCGCCGCTGGTGCTGGGGCGCGACCACCTCGACAGCGGCTCGGTCGCCTCGCCGTACCGGGAGACCGAGGGAATGGCCGACGGATCCGACGCGGTGGCGGACTGGCCGCTGCTCAACGCGCTGGTCAACACCTCCTCCGGGGCCACGTGGGTGTCGGTGCACCAGGGCGGTGGAGTCGGCATGGGGCGGTCGCTGCACGCCGGGCAGGTCACGGTCGCCGACGGCACCGAACTGGCCGCGCGCAAGCTGGAGCGGGTGCTCACCAACGACCCCGGCACCGGGGTGCTGCGCCACGCCGACGCGGGCTACGACCGAGCCCGCACCGTCGCCGAGGAACGCGGCCTGCGAATCCCGACCTGACGGCCCGCGCGACGGGTCGGGCGGCGGAACCTCAGCCGCGTCCTCGCGCTGAGAAGCCGCCGGTGGTCGTCCTGCCCAGCGGCGATGCTCGCGGCCACCGGGGAGCAGGACGACAACAGCAGGCAGTCGGCGGTAATCGCGCGGGAGGAGAACCGATGAGCACCAGTGCGCTGCTGGCGCAGATCGACCAGGTGGGGCGGGATCGGCGACGCGGGGGCTACTCGCGGCACGTGTTCGACAGCGGTGAGCGGGAACTGCGCGAGTGGTTCACCGAGCAGGCGCGGGCGCGCGGACTGGACGTGCACACCGACCGCAACGCGAACCTGTGGGCGTGGTGGGGCGAACCGAGCGATCAGGCCGTCGTGACCGGCAGCCACCTCGACTCGGTGCCCGGTGGCGGGGCGTTCGACGGCCCGCTCGGCGTCGCCGCCGCGCTCAGCGCCGTGGAGTCGTTGCGCGCCACCGGTTTCCGGCCGCGGCGACCGATCGCGATCGTGGTGTTCGCGGAGGAGGAAGGCGGCCGGTTCGGAGTGCCGTGCCTCGGATCGCGGCTGCTCAGCGGGACGATCACGCGGGACGCGGCGAACGCGCTGCGCGACCCGGACGGCGTCACCTTCGCCGAAGCGTTGCGCGACGCGGGCGGCGACCCGGAGCACGCGGGCGCGGACGAGGCGGCGCTGCGCCGCATCGGGCGCTTCGTGGAACTGCACGTGGAACAAGGCCGGGGCCTGGTGGACCTGGACCGCCCGGTGGCCGTCGCCTCATCGATCCTCGCCCACGGCCGGTGGCGATTCCGCTTCTGCGGCCAGGGAAATCACGCCGGAGCGACGTTGCTCGCCGACCGCCGCGACCCGATGCTGCCCGCGGCCCGCGCGGTGCTCACCGCCAGGGAGACCGCCGCCGCGCGCGATCAAGCCCGCGCCACCGTGGGCAGGCTCGTGCCCAACCCGGGCGGCACCAACGTCATCGCGTCCACAGTGGACATGTGGTTGGACGCGCGGGCGCCCGCGGCCGACGCCACCCGGTCGCTGGTAGCGGAACTGTCCGAACGGGCCGCGGAATTCGCCCGCGACGAAGGATGCGAGGTCGAGGTGACCGAGGAGTCCTACAGCGGCACCGTGCACTTCGACCCGGTCCTGCGCGACGAGCTGTGCGCCTCGCTCGGCGACGCGCCCGCGTTGGCCACCGGCGCCGGGCACGACGCGGGCGTGCTCTCCGCGCGGGTGCCCGCCTCGATGCTGTTCGTCCGCAACCCCACCGGCATCAGCCACGCGCCCGACGAACACGCCGAACCCGACGACTGCGACGCGGGTGGATCCGCGCTGGCCGAAGTGCTCCGGAGGTGGGCCGCATGAAGTACTGGTGCGAATGGGCCTGGCTGGACGACGGGCCCCGCCCCGGCGTGCTCGTGGAGATCGACGGCACCGCCATCACCGCCGTGACCACCGCGGCCACGCCACCGCCCGGCGCCACGCGGCTGCCCGGGCTGGTGCTGCCCGGCCTCGCCAACGCGCACTCCCACGCCTTCCACCGCGCGCTGCGCGGCAGGGCCACCGGCGGCGGCACCTTCTGGACCTGGCGCGAGCAGATGTACGCCGTCGCGGGCGCGCTCGACCCGGACACCTACCGGCGGCTCGCCACCGCCGTCTACACCGAGATGGCGCTCGCCGGCGTCACCTGCGTCGGCGAGTTCCACTACCTGCACCACCCGCCGGGCGGCGGTCGCTACGACGATCCGAACGAGATGAGCGCGGCGCTCGCCCAAGCCGCCCACGACGCCGGAATCCGCCTCACCCTGCTCGACACGTGCTACCTGACCAGCGGATTCGACGCTCCGGTGGAAGGAGTGCAGCAGCGGTTCTCCGACGGGGACGCCCAGTCGTGGGCCGAACGGGCCGACCGGTTCACCGTGGACTGCGCGCGGGTCCGGCTCGGCGCCGCGGTGCACTCGGTGCGCGCCGTGCCCGCCGAGCAGATCGCCGAAGTCGCCGCCTGGGCGCACCGCTACGGCGCACCGCTGCACGTCCACCTCTCCGAACAGCGCAAGGAGAACGAGGCGTGCCTCGCCGCGCACGGCCGCACCCCCGCGCAACTGCTGGCGGACTCGGAGGCGCTCGGCGCGAACACCACCGCCGTGCACGCCACCCACCTCACCGACGACGACCTGCGGCTGCTCGGAGGCAGCGGCACCGGGACCTGCCTGTGCCCGACGACCGAAGCTGACCTCGGTGACGGCATCGGCCCCGCCCTCGAACTGGACGCGGCGGGCAGCCCCCTGTCGCTCGGCAGCGACGGGCACTCCACGATTGACGTGCTCGCCGAAGCCCACGCCGTCGAAGCCGGGCAGCGGCTGAGCACCGAACGGCGCGGGCACTTCGGCGCCGGACGGCTGCTGGAGATGGCGACCACCACCGGGCACCGCGCGCTCGGCTGGCTCGACGCCGGACGCATCGCACCCGGACAACGCGCGGACCTCGTCGCCGTCGCGCTCGACGGCCCGCGGCTCGCGGCGGTGCCCCTCGCGGCGGTGCCCGCGGTGGCCCGCGCCGACGACGTCCGGCACGTCATCGCGCACGGCCGCGGCATCGTCCGCGACGGCGAACACGAACACGTCCCCGACCCGGGACGACGGCTCCGGCGGCTCGTCGAGGAACTCCTGTGACGGCGCCGGTGATCGCGTTCAGCAGGAAAGATCAAGCGTTGAGGACGGGTGAGCGATGACATCCACTGCTATTACCGGGATCGGTGAGCTGACGACGAACGACGACGAACTCGGCGACCTCACCGACGCCGCACTGGTCCTCGACGACGACCGGGTCGCCTGGGCCGGACCGGCCGCGCGGGCACCCGCCGCCGACCACGCCATCGACGTCGCAGGACGGGCCGTGCTGCCCGGCTGGGTCGACAGCCACACCCACCTGATCTTCGCGGGCGATCGCACCGCCGAATTCACCGCCCGCATGAACGGCGAGCCCTACGCCGCCGGCGGCATCGCCGTCACCGTCGAAGCCACCCGCGCCGCGAGCGACGACGCGCTGACCGCGACCCTGCGCCGCCACGTCGCCGAAGCCACCGCGCAAGGAACCACCTGCCTGGAGACGAAAACCGGCTACGGGCTCACCGTCGCCGACGAACTCCGCGCCGCCCGGCTCGCCGCCGACGAAGTCGACGAGGTCACCTTCCTCGGTGCGCACCTCGTGCCACCCGGCCAGGACGCCGACGACTACGTCGACCTGGTCCGCGGCGACATGCTCGACGCCGTCGCCGAACACGTGGGGTGGTGCGACGTGTTCTGCGAACGCGGGGCGTTCGACGCCGAGCAATCCCGGCAGGTGCTGCGCGCCGCCGCCGACCGCGGACTCGGCCTGCGGGTGCACGGCAACCAGCTCGGGCCCGGCCCCGGAGTGCGGCTCGCCGTGGAACTCGGCGCGGCCAGCGTCGACCACTGCACGCACCTCGAACCCGACGACATCACCGCCCTCGCCGGCTCCGGCACCGTCGCCACCCTGCTGCCCGCGTGCGACCTCTCCACCCGGCAACCGCTGCCGCCCGCGCGGGAACTGCTCGACGCGGGCGCCACCGTGGCGCTGGCCTCCAACTGCAACCCCGGCTCGTCCTACACCTCGTCCATGGCGTTCTGCGTCACGACCGCCGTGCTGCAGATGCGGATGACCGTGCCAGAAGCCATCCGCGCCGCCACCCTCGGCGGCGCGCGGGCGCTGCGGCGCGACACCGGCGACGGGGCCGTCGGCGTGCTGCGCCCCGGCGCGCGCGCCGACGTGCACGTGCTCGACGCGCCGAGCACCTCCTGGCTCGCGTACCGGCCGGGCGTGCCCCTCACCCACGCCGTGTGGCGCGCAGGCACCCGCGTGCGGTGAACGCTCGCAAGTGGTCGAGGAAGGGAACCTTCCTGTCACCGGGGCGAAGAAGGTCGCCTTTCTGCCATCCGCCACCGGAAGGCCGCACGGCCTCGCCATCGCACTGAGCGCGTAGAAGGGAACCTTCCTGTCACCGGTGACAGGAAGGTTCCCCTCCTCGCATCGAAGCTCGGGGGAGATCGCCGGGACAGGTGCGACGTGGTGCGGCGGGGGAGGGTCAGTCCTCGTCGGTGTCGTCGCGGGCCAAGAAGGTCGCGAGGCGTTCCGTGGCGTCCTCGAAGGCCGGGTTGAGGTCGACGAAGACCCGCATCCGGTCGGCGATCCAAGCCAAGGTCACCTCGTCATCACCGCGACGCTCCTCGAGCTCTTCGATGCCACGGTCGGTGAAGTACACCGCTTCCTCCTCCATGCGTTCGCCGACGGCACACGCCGCCGGACCCTGACAGCAAGGGAACTTTACTGTCACCGGTGACAGGAAGGTTCCCTTCCTCCCCCGCCCCTGAACGCGAAAGCGGGCCGCCGGTTCCCGGAGGAACCGACGGCCCGCGATCTACGACGAGATCAGTTGAAGGCGTTCTGCACGACCTCGGCCTGCTCGACGTCGTGGACGGCCTTCAGGCCGGTGGCCGGAGCGGCCATCGGGCGCCGCGACACGCGCTTGAGGCCCTGCAGCCGCTCGGGGAACAGCTCCGGCAGCGCCAAGCCGAGGAACGGCCACGGACCCTGGTTCGCCGGCTCCTCCTGCGCCCACCGGACGTCGGTGGCGTTGGGGTAGCGCTCCAGCACCGCGCCGAGCTTGCGGTGCGGCAGCGGGTACAGCTGCTCCAGCCGCACCACGGCGGTGTCGGTGTGGCCCTTCTTCTCCTTCTCGGCGGCCAGCTCGTAGTAGAGCTTGCCGGAGCAGAACACGATCCGGCGCACCGCCGACGGGTCCGGCTGCGACGGGTCGTCGATGACCGAGGTGAACTTGCCCTCGGTGAAGTCGGCGACCGAGCTCGTCGCGGCCTTCATCCGCAGCATCGACTTCGGCGTGAAGACGATCAGCGGGCGGTGGATGCCGTCCAGCGAGTGCCTGCGCAGCAGGTGGAAGTGGTTCGCCGGGGTCGACGGCAGCGCCACCGTCATGGAGCCTTCCGCGCACAGCTGCAGCCAGCGCTCGATGCGCGCCGAGCTGTGGTCCGGGCCCTGGCCCTCGTGGCCGTGCGGGAGCAGCAGCACCACGTCGGATCGCTGGCCCCACTTGGCCTCACCGGACGAGATGAACTCGTCGATGATCGACTGGGCGCCGTTGAAGAAGTCGCCGAACTGCGCCTCCCACGCCACGAGGGCGTCGGGGTTGGCGACGGAGTAGCCGTACTCGAAGCCCATCGCGGCGAACTCGGACAGCGCCGAGTCGTAGGCGAGGAACTTCGCCTGGTCCTCGGCGAGGTTCAGCAGCGGCGTGTACTCCGACCCGGTCTTGCGGTCGATGAGCACCGAGTGCCGCTGGCCGAACGTGCCGCGCCGGCTGTCCTGCCCGGTCAGCCGCACCGGGCGGCCTTCCATGGCGAGCGAGCCGAACGCGAGCAGTTCGCCGAAGCCCCAGTCGATCTCGCCTTCGCGGGCCATCTTCGCGCGGCGTTCCAGCACCGGCTTGACCCGCGAGTGCGGGGTGAAGCCCTCGGGCAGGTTCACGTGCGCGTCGGCGATGTGCTCCAGCGTCTCCGGGGAGATCGCGGTGACCAGCTTCGTCGGCACGACCTGCTCGGACTCCACCGACGGGCTCGGCTCCGGCGGGTGCTTCTCCAGCTCGCGGACCTCGTTGAAGACGTGCTCCAGCTGGCTGGCGTAGTCCTTGAGCGCCTTCTCGGCCTCTTCGACGGTGATGTCACCGCGGCCGATGAGCGACTCGGTGTAGGTCTTGCGGACGCTGCGCATCTTGTCGATGGCGTCGTACATGGCGGGCTGCGTCATCGACGGGTCGTCGCCCTCGTTGTGCCCGCGGCGGCGGTAGCAGACCATGTCGATCACGACGTCCTTGCCGAACGCCTGGCGGTACTCCACGGCCAGCTTCGCGACCCAGACGCACGCCTCGGGGTCGTCGCCGTTGACGTGGAAGACCGGCGAACCGATCATCTTCGCCACGTCGGTGGAGTACTTGCTCGACCGCGAGTGCTCCGGGGCGGTGGTGTAGCCGACCTGGTTGTTCACGATCACGTGCACCGTGCCGCCGGTGCGGTAACCGCGCAGCAGCGACAGGTTCAGCGTCTCGGCGACCACGCCCTGACCGGCGAACGCGGCGTCGCCGTGCAGCAGCACCGGCAGCACCGTGAAGCCTTCCTGGCCCTTGTCCAGGATGTCCTGCTTGGCGCGGACGATGCCTTCCAGCACCGGGTCCACGGCCTCCAGGTGCGAGGGGTTCGAGGTCAGCGACACCTTGGTCTCGCCGTCGCCGAACATGCGGAAGTACTTGCCCTCCGCGCCCAAGTGGTACTTGACGTCACCGGAACCGTGCGCCTGGCCCGGGTCCAGGTTGCCCTCGAACTCGCGGAAGATCTGCGAGATCGGCTTGCCGACGATGTTGGCCAGCACGTTGAGGCGACCGCGGTGCGGCATGCCGATGACGACCTCGTCGAGGTCGGACGCGGCCGAGGAGTCGAGCACCGCGTCCAGCAGCGGCACGACCGTCTCGGCGCCTTCCAGCGAGAAGCGCTTCTGCCCGACGTACTTGGTCTGCAGGAACGTCTCGAACGCCTCGGCGGCGTTGAGCTTCGAGAGGATGTACTTCTGCTCGGACTGCTCCGGCTTCTCGTGCGGCTTCTCGACCCGGTTCTGCAGCCAGTCGCGCTCGTCGGGTTCGAGGATGTGCATGTACTCGACGCCGACGGTGCGGCAGTACGAGTCGCGCAGCACGCCGAGCACGTCGCGCAGCGTCATGCGCTCCTTGCCCGCGAAACCGCCGACGGCGAACTCCCGGTCCAGGTCCCACAGCGTGAGGCTGTGCGAGAGGACGTCGAGGTCCTCGTGCCTGCGCTGCCGGTAGTTCAGCGGGTCGATGTCGGCCATCAGGTGACCGCGGGTGCGGTAGGCGTCGATCAGCTCCAGGACCCGCGCGGTCTTGTCGACGGCGCCTTCCGGGATGTCCTGGGTCCAGCGGATCGGCTCGTACGGGATGCGCAGCGACGAGAAGATGTCGTCGAAGAACCCGTCCTCGCCCAGCAGCAGCTGGTGCACCTTGCGCAGGAAGTCGCCGGACTCCGCGCCCTGGATGACCCGGTGGTCGTAGGTGGAGGTCAGCGTGACGATCTTGCTGATGCCCATCTCGACCAGGGCCCGCTCGGAGGCGCCCTGGAACTCCGCCGGGTAGTCCATCGCCCCGACGCCGATGATCGCGGACTGGCCCTTGGTCAGCCGCGGCACCGAGTGGTTCGTGCCCGACGGGCCCGGGTTGGTCAGCGAGAACGTGGTGCCGGAGAAGTCGTCCGCGGTCAGCCCACCGGAGCGGGCCTTGCGGATGATCTCCTCGTAGGCCTGCCAGAACTGCTGGAAGGTCATCTCTTCGCAGCCCTTGATGGAGGCCACGACGAGGTTGCGCGACCCGTCCTTGCCGGGCTGGTCGATCGCGAGACCGAGGTTCACGTGCTCCGGGGTGATCGCCGCGGGCTTGCCCTTGGCGTCCTCCCCGTAGTGGCGGTTCATGTTCGGGAAGTCCCGCATCGCCCGCACCAGCGCGTAGCCGATGAGGTGGGTGAACGAGACCTTGCCGCCCTTGTTCCGCTTGAGGTGATTGTTGATCACGATGCGGTTGTCGAACAGCAGCTTCGCCGGCACCGCGCGCACGCTCGTGGCGGTCGGCACCGTCAGCGACTGCTCCATGTTCTTGGCGATCGCCGCGGACGCGCCGCGCAGCGGCTTCGCCTCCTCGCCGGTGCCCGAGCTCTTCACCGGAGCGGCCTTCGCGGCCTGCTGCGGGGAGGGCTTCGGCTCGGCCGCCTTGGCCGGCTTCGGCGCGGCCTGCGCGGCGGCGGCCGGGCGAGCCTGCCCGTTGCCCTCGCTGCGCGTGGCCGTCGCAGTCGTAGTTCCCGACACCGTCGTCGTCGCGGTCGACCCGGCTCCGGATGCGGCTGCGGAGTTGTCAGCGGCTACCGAAACCGAGGTCGCCTGCCCCGGCTTGTAGTCGGCGAAGAACTCGTGCCACGCGGAGTCCACCGACGTGGGATCTTGGAGGTACTGCTCGTACATCTCCTCGATCAACCACTCGTTGGGGCCGAACTGTGACGCAGGGCTGCTGCTGGACACGGCTGGCGTTCGCCTCGATCCATCTGCTCGTGATGTACACACTCAAGTACCAGGCTAGCGGTCCGATTAGTGCGATTGGCACACAGTGCGGACCTGGTGGTGAGGAGCTCGGTCACAGGATCGATCAGGAAGGTTCCCCACCAGGCAAACCTGACCCGTTCGGGTGTCGTTGACGATCATCGGTACCCCGTACTATGCGCCGACTCCCCACCGGTGTGCCCGGTGTCTCTCCGGCCTGTCTGTCGCGCACGAGCAGTACAACGTTTCGGTGACAAGCCGTGTTCCCGCCTTGCGGGATGGCCGAGTCCGCACGTCGGGATCTGGTGACACCGCGTGTCCGCGATGACCTGTTCGGTGAGGCCCCGGTCAGGGGGAAGTGCGGACCGGGTCGTGCGCTGCGTCACCGCGCACCGCGTCGTCCTCGTTGTAGTGATCACCCGCCCGCCACAGCCGCGCGTAATGACCGTCGAGCCCGATCAACTCCGAGTGCGTGCCGTCCTCCACGATCCGGCCGCCGTCGATCACGACGATCCGGTCCGCCCGAGCCGCCGTGCCCAGCCGGTGCGCGACGACGAACGTGGTCCGCCGGGAAGCCGCCCGGTCACTTGCCGAGACCACCAGCGACTCCGTGGCCGGATCCAGCGCCGCCGTCGCCTCGTCCAGCAGCAGCAGATCCGGCCGGACCAGCTCCGCGCGAGCCAGCGCGACCAGCTGGCGCTGCCCCGCCGAGAGCTCCCGCCCGCGCTCACCCACCTGCTGGCGGAAACCGCGGTGCAACATCGTGATGCCCGGCAGCGCGCCCACGTCGCGCGCCGCCCGCTCCACGTCGGCGTCCGTCGCCGTCGGCCTGCCGTAGGAGATGTTCGACGCGACATCACCGGCGAACAGGTAGCCCTCCTGCGGCACCACCGCCAAGCGGTGGTGGTAGCCGGTGAGGTCGTAGTCCCGCACGTCCACCCCGTCGACCAGCACCGCGCCGTCGGTGGCGTCGTAGAACCGGGCCAGCAGCTTCACCAGCGTCGACTTGCCCGCACCCGTCGGCCCCACCAGCGCCACCGTGGTGCCCGGATCCACCTTCAGCGACACGTCGCGCAACGCGGGCCGCTCGGTGCCCGGATAGCGGAACGACACCGAACGCAGCTCGACCTCACCGGCGAACCGGTCCGGCACCGCGACCGGCTCCGCCGCCTGCGGCACCGACGTGGGGGTGCGCAGCAGGTCACCGATGCGGCGCAACCCGACCCGCGCCTGCTGGTAGGCGTCGAACACGCCCGACAACTGCTGCACCGGGGAGAAGAACATGCCCAGGTACAGCAAGAACGCCACCAGCACCCCGGCCGTCATCCCACCGGCCGCCACCCGCGTCGCGCCCACGCCCAGCACCACCGCCTGCGCCAGCTCCGAGAGCAGCGCCGTGAACGGGAAGTACGTGGCGATGTAGCGCTGCGCGCGCAGCCGCGAACGCCGGTACGCGTCGCTGCGCTGCGCGAACAACTTCGCCGAATGGCTTTCGCGGCGGTGCGCCTGCGCCACCCGCAGCCCGGACACGTTCTCCTGCAGGTCCGCGTTCACCGTGCTGACCCGTTCGCGCGCCTCCGCGTACGCGGTCGACGACACCCGGCGGAAGATGACCGTGGCCACGATCAGCGGCGGCAGCACCGACAACGCCACCAGCGCCAGCGACAAGTCCGTGACCAGCAGCGCGACCGCGATGCCCACGATGGTGAACAGGCTCACCACCGCCGTGGCCAGTCCCGTCTGCAAGAACGAGGACAACGCGTCCACATCGGTGGTCATCCGCGTCATGATCCGGCCCGCGAGCTCGCGCTCGTAGTAGTCCAGCCCGAGCCGCTGCAGATGCGCGTAGCTGCGCACCCGCAGCAAGTACAGCAACGTCTCGCCGGTGCGGGCCGTCACCACCGTCTGCACCTTGATCACCAGCCAGCTGACCAGCACGATCCCCCCGGCGATTGCGGTGACCAGCCACAACGTCCCGGCGTTGCCCACGTCGACACCGCCGTCCACGCCGTGGCGCACCAGCGACGGCAACGCGATCGACCCCAGCGCGTCCGCCGCCACCAGCAGCACCGTCAGCGCCAGGCCCCAGCGGATCGGCCGCAGCAACCGCGCCAGCCGGAACCCCGGATCGGGCGCCGTCGCGTCCACCTCCGGCAACCGGGGCGCGTCCCGGGCTGCGGGCAACCCGCTCAGGCCCGCCGCCAACTCCGGAGTCAGCGGCGTGGCGGTGCCCCCGCCGTCCCCGCGCGTGCCGCGCACCCCGCCCGGAGCCACCACCGCCTGCGGCTCCGGTTCCGGCACGTCCTCGGGCCACCACGCCGGCGTCGGCGCGGACTCGGCCGCGTCCGGCTCGCCCGCGCTCGCCGTGTCGATCGACTCACCCGGCCCCACCAGCAGCGAGCGGAACAATCCGCACCGCCGCTCCAACTCGTCCTGCGTGCCCACGTCGACGACCCGGCCCGCGTCGAGCACCGCGATCCGATCCGCCAACGCCAGCGTCGAACGGCGATGCGCGATCAACAACGTGGTGCGCTGCGCCGTCACCGACCGCAGCGTGTCGTGGATGGCGGCCTCCGTGGCCGGATCCACCGCCGACGTCGCATCGTCGAGAACCAGGATCCGCGGATCCGACAGCAACGCCCGCGCCAACGCCACCCGCTGCCGCTGCCCGCCCGACAACGTCAGCCCGCGCTCGCCGACCGCCGTCTCGTACCCGTCGGGCAACGCCGAGATGAACCCGTGCGCCTCCGCCGCCCGCGCCGCCGCGACCACCTCCGCCTCCGACGCGTCCGGCCGCCCGTAGGCGATGTTGCCGCGGATCGTGTCCGAGAACAGGAACGCCTCCTCGAACACCACCCCCACCGCCGAGCGCAGCGACTCCAGCCGCACATCGCGCACGTCGTGATCCGGCTCGGCGTCGGCGGGCCCGATCCGCACCGAACCCTGCTGCACGTCGTAGAAGCGCGGCAGCAGCAACGACACCGTCGACTTGCCCGACCCCGCCGGGCCCACCAGCGCCACCGTCTCGCCCGGCTCCACCAGTAACGACACGTCCCGCAGCACCTGCTGATCGCGCGTGTAGCCGAACCCGGCGCCGTCCAGCCGCACCCGCAGCGGAGCCTCCGGCAGATCCACCGCCCCCGGCCGGTCGCGCACATCCGGACGCGAATCGATCAGATCCGTGATCCGCTCCATGCCCGCGCGGGTCAACTGGCCCTGCACCAGCACGCTCGCCATCATCCGAGCCGGACCGCCCAGCATCGCCACGTACGCGGCGAACGCCACGAACGTGCCCAAGCCGACCTGGCCCTGCATCGCCATCCAGCCGCCGAGCCCCAGCACCCCGACCTGCCCCGCCGCGGGCAGCACCGACAAGCTCGCCTGCGGGAACGACGTCATCCGAGCCGTGCGCAGCCGCTCCGAGAACAACCGGCGAGCACCCGACTCCAGCCGGGAGACCTCACGGGCCTCCTGCCCGAAGCCCTTCACCACGCGGACCCCGGCCACCGTCTCCTCGACCTGCTGCGCGATGTCCGCCGCCCGCTGCTGAGCCGACCACGTCGCCGGGAACAACCGCTTCTTGCTGCGCGCCGACACCATCGCGATCAGCGGCACCACCACCAGGATGACCAGCGTCAACATCGGTGACAGCCACAGCATCGCGGCCAGCGCGAACACCATCAGCACCACCGTGCCCGCCGCCAGCGGCACCATCGACAGCAACGCGTTCACCAGCTGCAGGTCGCTGATCGCACGCGACGCCACCTGGCCCGTGCGCAGCGCGTCCTGCTTGCCGCCGTCGAGCCGCTGCACCGAACCGAACACCGCGCGCCGCAGGTCGTGCTGCACGTCCAGCGCCAACCGGCCAGCCGAGTAGCGGCGCACGAACGCCGCGCCGAACCGGAACACCCCCAGCCCCGCCAACGCCGCGGCCAGCCACCACAGGCGGCTCGTGTCGCCTCCCAGCGCGTCGTCCACCGCCGTCTTCGTGATCAGCGGGACCAGCGCCTCCAACCCCACCGCCGCCACCGACGCGCCCATCGCCAGCAGCACGGCGATCGGATGCCGCCAGCAGGCGGCGGCCAAACGGCGGATCCAACCGGGCCGGGAACATTCGCTGTCGGAGTCGCTCACCGATCCAGATTAGGTCCCACCCCCGACGCTCCGAGCCCATCAGCGACGTGGACCACCCCGCCAGGACGAGCGAGGAAGGGAACCTTCCTGCCACGGGTGCGAGGAAGGGAACCTTCCTGCCATCGATCGCGATCGGCGCGGTTCCACGGCCCCGAACGCGAAGAAGGGAACCTTCCTGCCACCCGTGGCAGGAAGGTTCCCTTCCTCTGCGAGCGCCCGAGGCGCCTCAGGTGATGTCGCGGCGCTTGCTGAAGTACCAGCCGCCGAGGATGAACACCGCCGCGTACCCGGCGAAGGTCAGCAGACTCAGCCACCACGGGTGCCCGTAGGACCCGCCGAACACGAAGTGCAGCAGCTCGAACAACTCCTGCGGCACGTACTGCTCGTTGGCGCCTGCGGTCGCGCTGATGAAGATCGGCACGGCGAGGTTGCCGACGATCCCGCTGCCCGCCGCACCCGGCAGGTACGAGCTGACGGTCGAGACGTCGGACCCGATCAGGAACAGGTCCACGACGAACTCGAACACGAACTTGTAGACCAGCAACACGATGATCACGATGACCGGATTGGCCACGACGGCGCCGAAACCGACGCCGAGCAGCGTCCACAGCACCATCGCCAGCAAGCCGGCCGCGCACACGATGAGCCAGTCGGCGCCTTCGCCGAACCCGTCGAGCCCGGCGCCCGCCAAGGCTCCGAGGCTCGCGAACAGCACGTTGGCCAGCCCGTAGAGCAGCCCGAGGTTCGTGTAAGCGATCAGCTTCGCGCCGAGGACCGCACCGCGCGGATTGCCGGTGAGGTACGTCGTGGTGATGCTCTTGTTCCGATACTCGCCCGCGAACGCCAGCGCACCCGTCAGACCCGCGAAGATCGTGCTGAAGTTCGTCGACATCGACATGGTCAGCAGGCCCAGCGGCAACGGCCGCCCGAGTTCCTGCTCGATCGACGAGATGGCGCCGAAACCGCTGCCCAGCCAGCTCGCGCCGAAGCTGAGCACGACCACCGGGATGAGCAGCGCCCACCACAGGTTGGTGGTGAAGATCTTCCGGAACTCGGATTTGACCAGGCCGTCCATCAGGCTCCACCTCCGAATCCGCCGTGCTGCTCGTACGGGTTGGCCCCGCCGCCCGGAGGCCCCCAGCCGCCGGGACCGGGCGGCTGCGGTCCACCCGAGGGCGGGAACTGGCCGCCGACGTACTGGCCGCTGGTGAGCTGGAAGAACAGCCGTTCCAAGTCGACCTGCTCCTCCTGCATGCCGTAGACCGCGACCCCGGCCTGCAAGGCCAGCTCGGCGACCGACCGCGAGTCGGAACCGGTCACGGCGATCCGGCCGTCCGGCACGAGCTCCACCGCGAGCCCCGCGGCCTGCAACGCGTTCACCAGGGCGGTGGGGTCACCGGCCTGCACGAGCACCCGGGAGCGCTGCTGCGCGCGCAGCTGGTCGAGGTCGCCGTTGTAGACGCACTGCCCGCGGCTGACGATCACCACGTGGTCGACGGTGTGCTCCATCTCGCGCAGCAGGTGGCTGGAGACCAGCACGGTGCGCCCGGATGCCGCGAAGGACTTGAGGAAGCCCCGCAGCCACGCGATGCCTTCGGGGTCGAGCCCGTTGGCCGGTTCGTCCAGGATCAGCACCTGCGGATCGCCGAGCAACGCCGTCGCCAGCGCCAGGCGCTGCCGCATGCCCAGCGAGAACCCACCGGCTCCACGGTCGGCGGCGTTGGTCAGTCCGACGAGGTCCAACGCGTGGTCGACCTGCTGGTCGGGCACGTTCATCGCCGCCGAGTAGCAGCGCAGGTGGTTGCGGGCGGTGCGGGACGGGTGGAAGCTCTGCGCCTCCAGCACCGCGCCCACCACCGTGGCGGGATTGCGCAGGCGGTGGAAGGGGACGCCGTTGACGGTGGCCGCTCCCGACGTCGGGTTCACCAGCCCCAGCACCATGCGCAACGTGGTCGTCTTGCCGGATCCGTTCGGGCCGAGGAACCCGGTGACCACACCGGGATGCACGGCGAAGCTGAGATCGCGGACCGCGCTGACCGGCCCGAAGTTCTTGCTCAGGTTCTGCACCAGGATCCGGCCACTGCCGTCGTGCACACGCTCCTCCATCGTCGCTCGGCCCCGCCGGGGTGCCGCGAGGGCGACCGCGGACGATCACGCTCCGGCGCGGGGCGGTCCCATCCTGCCTGACCGGCTCGCGTCGTTCGGGAGGAGTGCGGAAATCAGAAGAGGCCGTGCTGCGGCCAGGCGATCGGCCGTTCCGGCACCGGTGTCGGGGAAAGCGCGTGATCGGGTTCCGGCGGCTCGTCGAAGCGGTGGTGGTGGCGGGCAGCTGCGGCGGGCTCGGCGTTGCCCGGATGCGGAGCTCGTGGCCAAGCTGCCGGTTCGTCGTCGCGATCGGCCGGTGGGGGAGCGCCGCGGTCGCCGATGAGCCTGCGGTGCACCAGCAGCCACGACTCGCAGGGCCAGCTCCGGCTGAGCACCGCGCCGGAGCAGGCCGGGCACTTGCCGTCGGAGTCCGGATGGTGCGCGTTGAGCAGCGCGCGCAGCCCGTCGGTGAGGCGGTGCAGTTCGGACCTGGCCACGGGTAACAGCGCTTCGGTGCCGCCGTCGGCCGCCACTCGTTCCAGGCGGGCCAGCCGGTCCAGTACCGCTTCCCGCATCCTCGCGTCGTTCAACGGGTCTCCCAACGTCGTTCGGGGACCGCGCTAGGACCGGTGCGGAAGGGCGGCGGGTCGAGGCCCGCGACGGGGACCGCCACCGATCTTCGCGGCTTCGCGCATACCCATCGGCAGCTCGCCGGACGAGCTGCACCGAACTCACCTGGTCGAGTGGTCATCGAGTCCGGAGTAGCGGCAGGAACCGGTCACGCTGCGCACGTCGGAAATCAGACGTTCGTGTCCTACACTGGGTATCGGCAGCCTGCTCCCGGTGACCCCCAGGCCGGTTGAGCAGGCTGCCCTTCACGTCGCTCGGGGCGCCGTTCCCCTCGACGAGTGAAGTTCCGCGGGTGCGACCGCCACGCCCGCGTGTGTGGCGCAGCGATCGCGCGATCGGGTCGTTCCTACACCAGCACCGTGCCGGGACTCGTGCTCGGCAGGCCGTGCGCCCGCGCCACCGCATCGCTCACCAGCAGGCCGCCGTGCGTGTTCAACCCCGCCGCGAGCGCCGGATCCGACCGGCACGCCTTCCGCCAGCCGTGATCGGCGATGCGCAGCACGTACGGCAAGGTCACGTTCGTCAACGCGTGCGTCGAGGTGTTCGGCACCGCCCCGGGCATGTTCGCCACGCAGTAGAACACCGACTCGTGCACCCGGTACGTCGGATCGTCGTGCGTCGTGGGGCGCGAATCGGCGAAGCAGCCGCCCTGATCGATCGCGATGTCCACCAGCACGCTGCCCGGCTTCAGCTGCGCCACCAACTCGTTCGACACCAGCTTCGGCGCTTTCGCGCCGGGGATCAGGACCGCGCCGATCACCAGGTCCGCCGAGCGCACCGCCGTCTCCACGGCGTACCGGTTCGAGGCCACCGTGCGGATGGTGCCGCGGTAATCGCGGTCGATCTCCCGCAGCTTGTCCACGTTGGTGTCCAGCAGTTCCACGTCGGCGCCCATGCCCAGCGCCACGCTCGCCGCGTTCAGCCCCGCCACACCACCGCCGATGACCACCACGCGCGCCGGCGGCACTCCCGGAACACCACCGGGAAGCACCCCGCGACCCCCGTGCGGGCGCAGCAGCGCGTACGCGCCCACCTGCGGAGCCAGCCGCCCGGCGACCTCGCTCATCGGTGCCAGCAGCGGCAGCCCGCCGATCGAGGTTTGCACCGTCTCGTAGGCGAGCCCCGTGACCTCGGCGCGCAGCAGCTCGTTCGTCAGATCCGCCGACGCCGCCAAGTGCAGGTAGGTGAACAGGACCTGGCCCGCCCGCAAGCGGGGGAACTCCTCCGGGATCGGTTCCTTCACCTTCAGCACGAGTTCGCCCGCCGCCCATGCCTCGTCGGCCGTGGGGACGATCGTCGCGCCCGCCGCGACGTACTCCTCGTCGGGGATCGACGAGCCGGCCCCGGCGCTCACCTCCACGAACACCTCGTGCCCGTGCGCCCGCAGTTCGTGCACCCCTGCCGGGGTGCAGGCCACCCGGTACTCGTGGTTCTTGATCTCCCGCGGCACTGCGACCTTCACCCGGTCCACCTCCCCGTCGCCTGGAGCTCCTCCCGCATCATCCGCCCACGACCCGCTCCCCGCGCCCCTGCACGCCTGCCGCGGGTGCGAGGAAGGGAACCTTTCTGCCACCGGTGACAGGAAGGTTCCCTTCCTCGCACCCGATCCGGAGTCAGGCCGGGGGCCAGGTGAAGGTGGCGAGGCCGCCTGCGGGGAGCGTGTGGTCGAACTCCTGGCCCTGCCAGGACACGGTGATCGGGCGTTCGGCGCCGCCGGGGTTGAGCGCGATCAGCGCGGTGGAACCGTCCGGGTTGCGGAACGCGACGTTCTGCACCCCGTCGAGCTCGTTCGAGCCGATCCGGACCGCTCCGGGGCGCACGAACTTGCTGGCGTGCCCGAGCGCGTAGTACTCGGCGTTGTAGTCCACCTCGCCGGTGGCGTTGTTGACGGTGGTCACTCCGGTGCAGTCGGAGCACGCGCCGTCCATGACCGGGCCGTGCGCCGGGTCCAGCGCCAGGTTCCACAGCACGACGCTGCGGGCCCAGTTGCGGGTGCCGCCGATGATCAGGTTGCTCGCCTGCCAGGTCAGCGTGTCGCCGAAGGTCGCCGCCGGATCCTCGGACTCGGTGCCGGAGCATTCGGTGAGGTGGATCTCGGCGTCCGGATGCGCGTCGTGCACCGCGCTCTGCGCGTCCGGCGTGCCGCCGTAGCAGTGGAAAGCGGCTCCGTCCACGTATCGCGCGGCGTTGGCATCGCCGAGCACGTGGTTCGGGTAATCGGTGTCGTCCCAGTTGTGGTCGTAGGCGAGGATCTTCGTGTCCAGGCCAGCGGCGTCGAGCTTCGGCCCGAGGTCGTTGCCGATGAACGCGGCCTGGGCGTCCGGAGACATCGGGCTGCCCGGGTACGAAGGCGGATCGTTCAACGGTTCGTTCTGCGGAGTCAGCGAATCGATCGGGACCCCGGCCTGCTCGTAAGCCTGCACGAAGCGGACCAGGTAGTCGGCGAAGACCTGGTAGTTGTGCGCCGGAAGTTCCCCGCCGACCATGGAGCCGTTGGACTTCATCCACGCGGGCGCGCTCCACGGCGTCGCCACCACGTTCAGCTCCGGAGCCAGTTCCCCGGCCCGTCGGAGCAGCGGGAGGATGTCGGCCTCGTCGTGAGCGATCGAGAACTTCGCCAGCTCGTAGTCGCTCTCACCGGCGGGCACGTCGTCGTAGCTGTAGGTCGAGCGCGCGAAGTCCGAGGCGCCGACGACCTGCCGCAACGCGGTCAGGCCGATTCCGGATTCCGCGTCGAACAGCCGGGACATGATCTCGTCGCGCCGCGGGGAGTTGTTCACCAGCCAAGCCGACGAGTCGGTCAGCGCCGCCCCGAACCCGTCGACGGCCTGGTACGTCGTCCCGGGATCGACCGTGATCGTCTCGTTCCCGCCACCCGAGCCGAACTCCGCGTCGGGCTGGCGCGCGAGCTTGCTCTGGCCGTCCTTCGTGGTCAGCCAGATTCCCACCGCCGGGGCCGCGTGCGCCGGCGGAGCGAGCACCAGACCGGTGCTGAGCGTGATCGCGGAGAGCACCATGGCGGCGGCCCGCCCGCGGCGAGGCGCCTCGACCCCGCCTCGTGTCCTGTGATCCGACATCCGCCCAGGGTGGTCCAACCAATCTCCTCCGGGTAGCTCCATTCGGTCGCAACCCCGCGCTCCGCGAGGCGAGGAAGGGAACCTTCCTGTCACCGGTGACAGGAAGGTTCCCTTCCTCGCTCGATCCGTGTGATCCGGAGCGAGGGGGCATTGACACCGACGGGTGCCCGTTTATCGTTGCTGGGCACGTCCACAACCGCATATGCCGCAGATCCCGGGCGGGAGAGACCTCGCACCGACGGGGCGCCGAAGGAGCAAACACTCCCTGCAAACTCTCAGGCACCCATGACCGCTCGGGCGAGGCGACTCTGGAAAGCGCGCGCTCCGGCGCCGCACCCACGGTGCAAATCGCGCACGACGCGGTGAAGCTCTCAGGTTCCGCAACAGAGGGGGAGGCCCACGAACCGGGCACACCTGTGCCCACGATGGTGAGGAGCCTCCATGTCCCTGCCCGAGCAGCTGCGCTACACCGAGGAACACGAGTGGATCGAGGACCGCGGTGACCTGGTCCGCATCGGCATCACGCCCTTCGCGGCCGAAGCGCTCGGCGACATCGTGTACGTGCAGCTCCCCGAGGTGGGCGAGCGGATCGAATCGGGCCAGACCTGCGGCGAGCTGGAATCGACGAAATCGGTCAGCGACCTGTACGCGCCCGTGACCGGCGAAGTCGTGGCGGTCAACGACGCGGCGGCCGACGACCCCGCGGTGGTCAACGGGGACCCGTTCGGCGAGGGCTGGCTGCTCGAAGTGCGTGCCGAGCAGACCGGTGCTGTGCTCACAGCGCAGCAATACGCCCAGTTGACCGGTGGTGAGTAAGCCGGGCTGAGGGGGACGGATCTGTGACGATCAGCGTCTTCGACCTCTTCTCAGTGGGCATCGGGCCGTCGAGTTCGCACACCGTCGGCCCGATGCGGGCGGCCGGGATGTTCACGGCACGTCTGCGCACCGAGGGTCTGCTCGGTGAGGTCACCAGGGTGAAAGCCGAGCTGTTCGGTTCGCTCGGAGCGACCGGGCATGGTCATGGCAGCCCGAAAGCGGTGCTGCTCGGGCTCGAAGGGCACGATCCGGAGACGGTGGAGCCCGCCGCGGTCGAACACCGGGTGGATGCGGTCCGCACCGGTGGCCGGCTGTCGCTGGCGGGCGAGCACGACATCGCCTTCTCCGTCGATCGCGACCTCGTGATGCACCGGCGGAAATCGCTGCCGCTGCATCCCAACGGCATGCGGTTCACCGCGTTCGGTGCCTCGGGTGAGCTGCGCGCCGCGGTGTTCTACTCCGTCGGCGGCGGTTTCGTGGTCGACGACGGCGCCACCGGGGCCGACCGGATCAAACCGGACGAGACCGCGGTCCGGCACCCGTTCCGCACCGGGGAGGAACTGCTCGCCAGGGTGGCCGCTTCGGGATCGCGGATCAGCGACGTCATGTTCGAGAACGAGCTGTCGTGGCGTTCCGCGGCGGACGTCCGCGCTCAGCTGCTGCACATCTGGGGCGTGATGCGCGAATGCGTCGACAACGGGTGCGGCAATGACGGCGTGCTGCCGGGCGGGTTGAAGGTGAACCGGCGCGCCGCGGCGCTGCAGGCGAGCCTCACCGAGCAGGACGACCCGATGGAGTGGCTCACCCTGTTCGCCCTCGCGGTCAACGAGGAGAACGCGGCAGGCGGTCGTGTCGTCACCGCGCCCACGAACGGGGCCGCGGGCATCGTTCCCGCGGTGCTGCACTACTACGTGCGCTTCGTTCCCGGTGCCGGCGAGGACGGCGTGATCCGGTTCCTGCTGGCGGCAGGGGCGATCGGCGTGCTGTTCAAGGAGAACGCCTCGATCTCCGGTGCCGAGGTCGGGTGTCAGGGCGAGGTCGGCTCGGCGTGCTCGATGGCGGCGGCCGGGCTCGCCGAGGCGCTCGGTGCGACGCCGTGGCAGGTGGAGAACGCCGCTGAGATCGCGATGGAGCACAACCTCGGGCTCACCTGCGATCCGATCGGTGGCCTGGTGCAGATTCCGTGCATCGAGCGCAACGCCGTCGCCTCGGTCAAGGCGGTCACCGCCGCGCGGATGGCGCTGCGCGGGAACGGCAGCCACGTCGTCTCGCTCGACAAGGTCATCAAGACCATGCGCGACACCGGCCGCGACATGAAGGCCAAGTACAAGGAGACCGCTCGCGGCGGCCTCGCCGTCAACGTCATCGAGTGCTGATCCCGCCGCCCTGCCCGAAGCGCCGATCGACTCCGCGCGGGCAGGGCGAGGAAGGGAACCTTCCTGTCAGGGTCTGCTTCATCCCGCGCTCGCCGTGGTGGCCGGTGTGGTGAGGTGCCGACTCGGTCGTCGTTCGTGCCCGGGTCGGAGGAGCACGTGTCGGCGCTGGATGACAGGAAGGTTCCCTTCCTCGCATTAGATTGTGTGCAACTTAGTTGCGGGCAACCTAAATCAGGGTTAGTGTCGATCTCGTGCAGGAGGCGGGATGAGTTCGGACTCGGTGCTGTCGCTGGATCGGCAGGTGTGCTTCGCGCTCTACAGCGCATCGCGCTCGTTCACCAACCTGTATCGGCCGTTCCTCGACGAGCTGGGGCTGACCTACCCGCAGTACCTCGTGATGCTGGTGCTCTGGGAACGGGATTCACTGGCGGTCAAGGACCTCGGGGCGACGCTCCGGCTCGATTCCGGGACCCTGTCGCCGTTGGTGAAGCGGCTCGAAGCCGGTGGCCTGGTCGCGCGGCGGCGCAGCGCTCGGGATGAGCGGTCCGTCGAGGTCGGGCTGACCGACGACGGCCGCGAACTACAGCAGCGGGCGGCGGCCGTTCCGCGTCGAGTCCTCGCCGCCAGCGGCATGGGACTCGACGAAGTGCGCGAACTGCGCTCGACGCTCGAACGGCTCACGGCGAACGTGGACGAGGCCGCGGAGCGGGCGCGGTCCGCGGTGGCGGCGGGCATTCCCATCACCGACGAGCTCCTGCGCGGGACCACGACAGAAGGAGACTGAGATGGCAGCGCTGTACACGGCCGAGGCGACCGCGACCGGCGAGGGCAGGGGCGGACGCACCCGGTCCTCCGACGGTGTGCTCGACCTGGACCTCGCGGTGCCGCGCGAGATGGGCGGCCCGGGTGGGGACTCCACGAATCCCGAGCAGCTGTTCGCCGCCGGCTACGCCGCGTGCTTCCACAGCGCGCTGCAGCTGGTGGCGCGCAAGGCGAAGGCCGACATCGCCGACTCCTCGGTGACCGCCCAGGTCGGCATCGGCAGCAACGGTTCGGGCGGCTACGGCCTGAGCGTCACCCTGTCGGTGAGCCTGCCTGGCATCGACCGCGAGCAGGCGCAGCAGCTGACCGAGCAGGCCGACTCGGTGTGCCCGTACTCGAACGCCATCCGCGGCAACGTGCAGATCGATCTCGCGGTGGCCTGACGACGTGAACCGGTCGTGCCGCGCCGGGCCGTCGAGGCCTGGCGCGGCACGGTCACATCAGCAGCACGTACACCGTTCCGATCAACCCGGCCAGCACCGCCAGCGCGGTGAGCGAAGCGTGCAGCGCGCCGTCCGGCAACGGGGCCTCGGCGCGCAACCGGCGCTCCGCCTGTCGATGCCTGCTCCACGACAGCATTGTGATCGCGACCGCGAGCGGGATCGCCACCGCGGCGCACACCGCGGCGGCCACGGCGCTGCGGTGCACCAGCAACCGGAGCAGCACCATCAAGCCCACGACGAACGTCAGCCCGGTGCGCAACCAGGCGAGCGTCGTGCGTTCGATCTGCAAGCCGGGATCCCACGGACCCTGCCGTTCGTCCGGCATCCTCAGAACCCGCTGATCAGCAGCAGCGCGAGCGCGCCGAGCCCGATGACGCCCAGGCCGAACCCGAGGATCGGCGCCAGCTTCGGCGGTGGCAGGGGGGAGTTCGTGCGCAGCGCCCGCTCCATGGTCATCCACCGGCCGAACGCCGCCACGCTGCACACGACGCCCGCCAGCAGCAGGAGCACGGCCAACGAGGTGCGCAGCGGATCGGAGCCGGTGCCCGCCGCGGCGTTCAGGGCCTCGACGCCGACTCCCGCGGCCATCAGCGCCAGGGCGGTCCGGATCCACGCCAGGAACGTTCGTTCGTTGGCGAGCGTGAAACGGGGGTCGGGTTCGTCGCCGACCCCGTAGATCCGATGTGGCCAGCGCCTACAGGCAGGGTCGTCGTTCTCGGAAGCCATGCGGCCACCGTAGTGCGACCGGCGCAACGAGCTGCGGCGGAGTGCGCGCGCGCACTGCTCCACGCGGACACCGGCCCCCGCAGTGCGAGAGCCGGTGTCCGGTGGCGGGCCTCAGAAGTCGAAGACGGTGCCCAAGTGCGAGGTCGCCTGGCAGCTGTTGCCGAATTCCTTGTCGAAGTGCACCGGCTTGCCCTGCCAGGTGCCGTGCGCGCTGGCCACCACCGGCCGGAGCACCATCGTGCACTGCGCGCCGGTCTGGGCCTGGCCGATCTGATCGAAGTTGCCCCCCGCGGCGAGCAGGCTCTCGCAGGCCTCGGCGGCCCTCGGGTGCGTGCCGCCCGTCGGCTCGCACCGCAGCTGCACGGTGCGCGGCTCCTCGGCGCGGTTCTTGCTCGCGATCGTGAGCGTCAGGTGGCTCGTCGTCGCGGTGGCGTTCGCCATCGCCGGGGTGAGCAGGAGGGCTGCCATCGCCGCGAGCAGAAGGCCGCGGAAGAACCGGGTGCGGGACATGTCTGTGCGCTCCAAGGGGTTGAGGAAGGTTCCGCACAGATTTATCGGCAGCACCCCGCCGATTTCCGCATCCGCGACCGAAGATCACCAGATCGTGGTTCGCGATCGTGGAGTCAGGTGACTCTCGAGTGATCTATCCCAGGCTTCTCGGTTGGCTCATTCACCCCAAAGTGAGTGTTGTGTTTGGGGTGATGAGCGCCCAGGCGAGGAACGCCGCACGGGGCGCGCGGCGACGGATGACAGGAAGGTTCCCTTCCTCGCACCGGTGGCAGAAAGGTTCCCTTGCTCGCTCGGAGGGGAACGCGCCCGGCGCCGGTGACAGGAAGGTTCCCTTCCTCGCGGAGTCGGTGGATCAGTCGTAGAGGGATTCGAGGGTGTCGGCGTACTTGTCGTGGATGACGCGGCGGCGCAACTTCAGCGCCGGGCTGAGCTCGCCGCCCTCGGCACCCCACTGGCGGTCGAGCAGGCGGTGGGCGAGCACCTGGCCGGACTGGCCCAGCGCGGCGTTGGCCGCTTCCACCGCGCGGTCCACTTCGGCCACGACGTCGGGATGCCGGGCCAGCTCGGCCAGGCCGGTCGCGGAGATCCCGCGCGCGCGGGCCCATTCGGGCGCGGCGTCCTCGTCGAGCACGAGCAGCGCGACGACGTGCGGTCGCCCCTCGCCGAAGGCGAGCGCGTGGCCGATCAGCGGGTGCGAGCGCAAGGCGTGCTCCACGACGCTGGGCGCGACGCTCTCCCCGTGGGAGCTGACGATGAGCTCGCTCTTGCGGTCGGTGACGGTGAGGTAGCCGTCCTCGACGCCGCCGACGTCTCCGGTGCGCAGCCAGCCGTCGGCGTCGGTGGCCACTCGGATCAGCCCGTCTTCTTGCAGGTGCCCGGCGCAGACGAGGGGGCCGCGGACCAGCACTTCGCCGTCCTCGTCGGTGCGGAGCTCGACGTCGGGCAGCGACTTGCCGACGGTGCCGAAGCGGACGGCGCCGGGCCGGTTGGTGGTGGCCCAGCCGCTCGTTTCGGTCGATCCCCAGGTCTCGAAGATGTGGAAGCCGAGTCCTGCGAACAGGTCGAGGACGTCGCGGCCGATCGCGGCGGCCCCGCTGGCTCCCCACACGGTGCCGTCCAGTCCTAGTCCGCTGAGGACTTCCTGCTTCTCGGCCGCGTTGTGCGGAGCAGGGAGCGCGCGGGCGATCGCGGCGAGCTTCTCCCACATCCTCGGCACCCCGAAGAAGGTGTGCGGGCGCACCACGGGCAGTTGCCGGATGGCCTGCGTGATGCCGTTGCAGAAGTGGACGTGGGTGACGTCGTGGATCGCGCTGTAGAGGTTGCCCGCGCGTTCGGAGATGTGCGCCATCGGCAGGTAGCAGAGCGTGCTGGTGTGCGGCGGTACGCCGGTGACCCGCTGCCGGGCGGAGGCGGCGGCGAGCACGTTGCGGTGGGTGAGCACGACCGCGCGCTGCACGCCGATCGCGTCGGGGGAGTAGAGCACGGTGGCCGGGGAGTCGGGGGTGACGTTCGCGGCGTGCCGGTCCACGATCGACGGATCCCGGCGCAGGTGCCGTGCGCCGCGGTCGCGCAAGGTCCGCCAGGTGAGGAAGCGGTCGTCCTCCTCGGGGATCGCATCGTGGTCGACGGCGATGACGTGGCTGAGCGAGTCCGGTTCGCGCAGCGCCGCAGACCAGCGCCGCACGTGGTGGGCGTTGCTCAGCACGGCGATGTGCGCGCGGCTGTGCTTGCTGACGTCGCGTACTTCTCGGGAGTTCAACGCGGGGTGCACCGCGATCGGCACCGCTCCGAGGTGGGTGACGGCCACGTCGGCCAGCCACTGCTCGGCGCTGTTGGACATCATCAGCACCACGGTCTGGCCGGCTTGCAGGCCGAGGTCGGCGAACCCGGCCGCGAGGTCGTGCACGGCTTCGGCGGCCTCGTACCAGGTCCAGGTGCGGCCGTCGGCGGTCAGCGCCGGATGGTCGCGGTGCTCGATGGCGTTGCGGCTGAACAGGTGCGGAATGGTCGCGGTCGGCGCCTGCACCGCAGTCTCCGCGGGTGTGCTCATGTGGCTCCTCCACTCACGAGGCGGCCACCTTCGTGACATGAGTCACGGTGACCTCGCCGATGAAACCGCACGAAGGGCCGATTTGGCCAGTAGGCGGACGGGTGCGGTGCGCTCGCCGCCAGTTCGCCCTGGGTTCGCGATCGGGAGCCGCGTTCGGCTGTCAGGGGAGCCGTTTCGCTCGTTCGGGTCGTGCGGCCCTCGCTTCGGGTGACGACGGCGTCGCGACGTCCGGAGTTGCCGCGCGCCGTGAGTCCCTCATGGCCGGAGGGATCTCACGACCGTGGCAGGAAGGTTCCCTTCTCCGCACCGGTGACAGGAAGGTTCCCTTGCTCGCGGAGGGGTCAGACGTGGTCGCGGATGACGTCGTTGACGGCGTTCTGGAATCCGTTGACGAGCACTTGGATGGTCAGGGGCCGCAGCTGGTCGGTGGCGACGCGGACGCGTTCCCGCTCGTCGTCGGGGCGGCCTCGTTCGACGTAGGGGCGCAGCACGTTGGCGGCGAACAGCTCCCGCAGCTCGACGGCGATCTGCGTGGTGTGCTGCTCGACGATCCCTTTCGCCTGCAACAGCATCTCGAGGGGCAGCCCCAGGTCGAGTATTTGCAGGCCGACGCCGAGCATCGCGGTGTTGGGCAGTCGCACCCTGGTGAGTTCCTCGTCGAGGCCCTGCAGGACGCCGAGGGCGACGAGCTGGTGGACCAGTTCGTCGTCGAGCTGGCGGCCGGCGCGCTGGCTCAGCTCGTGCCGGGTGAGGTCCTCGCTCTGGTCGCTGGTCCACGGCGCGAGCAGGGCGCGCTGCAGGGCGAGGTCTTCGGGGGTGGCGTCGTCGGGAATCCGTTCGAGGTGGCGCTCGATGGCGGAGAGGGTGAACCCGAGCGCTTGCAGTTCCCGGATGAGGTCGAGCCGCGCGAGGTGATCGCCGCCGTAGAGGCCGAGCCGGCCGCGCAGCCTGGGCGGCGGGAGCAGGCCTCGGGACGCGTAGAAGCGAACGGTGCGCACGGTGACGCCGGCGCGGGCGGCCAATTCGTCGATGGTGAGCTCTTCGTCCGCGGTTCGGAGCATGGTCGGGGAGCTTACTCCTTGACCGCTGTGACACCAACGATGTAACACTAATTGCGTCGCGACACGGTGTCGTGCGTGGCGTGCAGCCGCTGGCGGAGAGGTGCAGGCGTGACGGCAGAAGGCAACGGCGGTCCGTTGGCGGGCGTGCGAGTGGTGGAGCTGGCGGGCATCGGGCCGGCTCCGTTCTGCGGCATGCTGCTGGCCGACCTGGGCGCGGACGTGGTGCGCGTGGGGCGGCCCGGTGGCGGGCCGAACGAGCACGACCTGCTGGATCGCGGCAAGCGCGCGGTGTCGGTGAACCTCAAGCACGAGCGCGGCCCGGCGACGGTGCTGGCGCTGGTGGAGCAGGCCGACGTGCTGATCGAAGGTTTCCGCCCAGGCGTCGCCGAACGGCTCGGGGTGGGCCCGGAGCAGTGCTGGGAGGTCAACCCGAAGCTGGTGTTCGGCCGGATGACCGGCTGGGGCCAGGACGGGCCGCTGGCGTTGACCGCGGGACACGACGTCGGCTACATCGCGTTGAGCGGCATGCTGCACGCCATCGGCCGCAAGGGCGGGCCCCCGCAGATCCCGGCGAACCTGCTCGGCGACTTCGGCGGCGGTGCGATGTACCTGGCCGTCGGCGTGCTGGCCGCGGTGCTGCAGGCGCGCACCAGCGGGCAGGGCCAGGTCGTCGACGCGTCCATCGTGGACGGTGCGGCGCACCTGGGGTCGATGCTGTTCGGCTTCCACGCTGCGGGCGTGTGGAACACCGAGCGCGGCACGAACATGCTCGACACCGGCGCCCCGTACTACGACGTGTACGAGACCTCCGACGGCGAGTACATGGCGGTCGGCGCGCTGGAACCGCAGTTCTACGCGGAGCTGCTCGCCCGCCTCGACCTGGCCGAGGAGGCCCCGGACCGCGACGACCCGGCGAACTGGCCAGCGCTGCGCGAACGGCTCGCGGAGGTCTTCGCCCGGCGCACCCGCGCCGAGTGGACGGAGGTGTTCGACGGATCGGACGCCTGCGTCGCACCGGTGCTGTCGATGACCGAAGCCCAGGACCACCCGCACATCCGTGCCCGCGGCACGTTGCCGAGCCCGGACGGCGTGCTGCAACCCGCTCCCGCTCCGCGCTTCTCCCGCACCCCGAGTTCACCGCCGCGCCCGGTCGCCGTGCCGGACGCCGCGGTGCTGGCGGACTGGCAGGTGTCCGGCGCAGCCGACCTGCTGGCCTCCGGAGCGATCCACGAGGCGTGAGCGAGTTCGGGCTTCGCCGCTGACAAGACCACGACGAAACGTTCTGCACGGGCTGTTGAAAGGAAGCGTGAACCTGAGATGCGCAGGGAACTGTTCGAGGCGGAGCACGAGGCGTTCCGCGAGACCGCGAAGGCGTTCATCGCCAAGGAACTGCTGCCCCACCAGGAAGAATGGGAAGCGGCGGGCGTGGTCAGCCGCGAGGCGTGGGTGGCCGCCGGGAAGCAGGGCCTGCTGGGCATCGCCGTCGACGAGGAGTACGGCGGTGGCGGCGTCGACGACTTCCGGTTCAACGTCGTGATCGACGAGGAGCTGGTCAACGCCGGGATCAGCGGGTTCGGCTCGCCGGTGCACACCGACATCAACCTCCCGTACCTGACGCGGCTGGGCACCGAGGAGCAGAAGAAGCGCTGGCTGCCCGGCTTCTGCTCCGGCGAGATCATCACCGCGATCGCCATGACCGAGCCGGGTGCGGGCAGCGACCTGCAGGGCATGCGCACCACGGCGGTCCGCGACGGCGACCACTACGTCCTCAACGGGCAGAAGACGTTCATCTCCAACGGCATCAACGCCGACCTGGTGATCGTCGCGGCCCGCACCGATCCCGACGCGGGCGCCCAGGGCATCAGCCTGCTGGTGGTGGAGCGCGGCATGGAGGGCTTCGAGCGCGGTCGCAACCTGGACAAGATCGGCCAGAAGTCGCAGGACACCGCGGAGCTGTACTTCAACGACGTGCGGGTCCCCGCGACCAACCTGCTCGGTGAAGAGGGCCAGGGCTTCATCTACCTGATGCAGAACCTGCCGCAGGAACGGCTGTCCATCGCCGTCGCCGCGATCGCCAGCGCCGAGAAGGTCCTGGAGATCACCAAGCAGTACTGCCGGGACCGCACCGCGTTCGGCCGCCCCATCGGCAAGTTCCAGAACACCCGCTTCGAGCTGGCGGAGATGGCCACCGAGGTGCAGATCGGCCGCGTGTTCACCGACCGTTGCGTCGCCGACCACGTTCGCGGTGAACTGAGCGTGGAGCACGCCGCCATGGCCAAGTGGTGGCTCACCGAGATGAACAAGCGCGTCGTGGACCGCTGCCTGCAGCTGCACGGCGGCTACGGCTACATGATGGAGTACCCGGTCGCGAAGGCCTTCCTGGACTCGCGGGTGCAGACCATCTACGGCGGCACCACCGAGATCATGAAGGAGATCGTGGGGCGCTCGCTGGGGATCTGACGTCACGAGAGGTGCGGCATGGACTGGATGGTCACTCCCGGCGCGGACCGTGCGCTGTCCGACGTGCTGCCCTCGACGCTCGCCGCCCTCGGCATCGCGGGATTCACCGACACCCTCGGGATCCCGCGATGCCGTGCGGCGGCGGTGCTGCTCGTCGACGGGCTCGGCTGGTCGCTGCTCCACGAGCACGCCGCCGACGCGCCGTTCCTGGCCTCGTTGGCGACCCGCGAGCCGCTGCTGGCCGGGTTCCCGACGACGACGGCCACCAGCATCACCTCGCTCGGCACCGGCTTGGCCTCCGGGGCGCACGGCATCGTCGGCTACACCTTCGCCGAACCGTCCGGCGGCCTGCTGCACCCGCTGGCCTGGGCCACCCACGGCACCGCCCGCGACGCGCGCGGGAAGCGGCGCAGCCTGCTCGACGCGTGGCCACCGGAGACCGCGCAGCCCGAACCGACGATGCTGCAACGCGCCGCCGACGCGGGTGTCCAGGTGCGATCGGTGGCGCCCGCGGAGTTCGGCGGCACCGGGCTGACCAGGGCGGCCCTGCGCGGCGGCGAATTCCGCGGGGTGCACGCGCTCGGCGACCTCGGCGCGGAAGTGCTCACCGCGTTGGCCGAACCCGGCCCCGCGCTGTGCTACGCCTACCACGGCCACCTCGACCTCGTCGGACACGGACACGGACCCGGTTCGCTGCCGTGGCGGATCCAGCTCGCCCAGGTGGACCGGCTGGTGGCTTCGATAGCGCAGCGGCTGCCCGGCGACTCCGCACTGCTGGTCGTCGCCGACCACGGCATGGTCACCATCGACCCGGCCGACACGTTCGACGCCGACACCGACCCCGCGCTGAGCGCCGGTGTCCGGCTGCTCGGCGGCGACGCTCGCGCCCGCCACATCTACCCCGAACCCGGTGCTCGCGACGACGTGCTGCAGGCGTGGCGCGCGGTGCTGGGGGAGCGCGGCGCGGTGGTGACCGGCGAGCAGGCCGTCGACGAAGGCTGGTTCGGCCCGGTCGTGACCGACTCGGTGCGCCCGCGCATCGGTGAGGTGCTGGCGGTGCTGCGCGATACGGCGGTGATCCGCTCCGCGGTGGAACCGGGGGAGTCCTCGCTGCGCGGGCACCACGGCTCGCTCACCGCGGCCGAACAGTTCGTCCCCTTGCTCGTGGCGCAAGGATGATCGCGGTGGTGTGACGGCGACGGAGGTCGATGATGACCGGCGAGAACACGTTCGACACCCCGGATCGGGGCCATTTCGGTCCGGACGCGGTGAGCTGGCACCTGCACGGCGATCCGGCCATGTGGGCGGCCGGGATCTGCAGCCTGTACCTGCAGGCGCTGCACCCGCGCGCGGTCGCGGGAGTCGTGCAGAACTCCGACTTCCAGCGCGACCCGCTCGGCAGGCTGCGGCGCACCAGCGCGTTCGTCGGCCTCGCCACCTACGGTGGCCGCGCCGAGGTGGACCGGGCCGCGTCGCGGGTGCGGCACGTGCACTCGATCCTCACCGCCACCGACCCCCGCGATGGAGCACCGATCCGGCTCGACGAGCCGGAACTGCTGCGGTGGGTGCACTGCGCCGAGGTCGCCTCGTTCGCCGCCGTGGTGCGGCGCGGCGGGTTCCCGCTCACCGATGTGCTGCTCGACCGGTACTTCGACGAGCAGCGCCGCTCCGCTGGGCTCGTCGGCCTCGACCCGGCGACCGTGCCCGGTTCCCGGCGGGAGATGGCGGCTTACTTCGCCCGGATGCGCCCGGTGCTCGCGCGGACCGAGGACGCCGAGCTGATCTACCGCTTCCTGCACCGGCCGTTCCCCGAGTGGTGGCGGGCCGGGGTGAACCTGACCTACCGGCCGGTGGGGCACCTCGCCTACTCGCTGCTGCCCGGTTGGGCGCGGCGGATCTACGGCCGGCCTGCGTTCCCGCGCGCCGCGGTGACGGCGGGGCTGCGGGCCGCGCGCGCGACGGGTCTAGCGGTGCCGGGCGCGATCCGCTGGCGCTTCCCCGCCGATCACGTGCTGCGCGCCGTGGAACGCCTCGGCGAACCGGTGTACCCGTCGGCCACTGCCGTCGCGGCGCTGGGAGCGGCGTAGGCGCGCAGCGGGGTTCAGCGCAGGAACGAGTCGCGGGAGAAGTCCTCGTCGTCCCAGTCCTGGCCGCGGCGGGTGGGCGGGGTGCTCGGAGCGTTCGAGGAGGGGCGATTCCCCGCGGCGGGCGGGGTTTCCGCGCGCGGCGGTGCGGCGGGCGGTTCCGGGCGGGCCGCGGGCTGGTCGTCCAGGCCTGCCGGGGGCTGGGCGCCGTGGGCGTTGTAGGCCTCGCGGAACTGCTCGGCGCGGTCGCCCAGCACCGGTTCCACGGTGGCGTTCATCGTCTCCGCGGCCTGCTGGGTGGCTTGCCGGATCGTCTGCATGATGGCCTGCTGCAGGGCGGTGTGGGACTGGCGCATCGCCTGCTGGCTCAGGCGCAGGTCGAGGACGGCTCCGGAAGGGGCGACGGCCACCGTGACCGCGCCGTCCTGGCTGCGCGCCTCGCCGCGGATCGCACCCATCTTGTCCTTGAGCTGTGCCGCGGCGGTCGCCTGCTCCTCGAAGCGGGCCAGCATCTCCTGGATGCGCTGCTGAGCACTGGACATGAAAAATCTCCCCAGATCCGAATGTTTTCAGGGAGCGTAGCCAGTGCGGTCCGATCACTGGGCGAGTTCCTCTGATTCGGCCGTCGTGCGCAGTGTCGATCACAGTGGCGCGAGGCACAATAGGGGGAGCGGGAGGCCTTGTCGACCTCTTGTATCTATGCGTCGATCCGCCTAAGGTTCCCGATGTTCGGAACGGCAATTCCGCATAGCGAAATCCTCGGTACTGAGGAGGCGTGCCCATGTCCCCGACCGGCATCACCGCGGTCCCCGGCGCCGACCTCGACCGGTTGGTGCGCCGCATCCGCGACGTGCTCCCGGAGAACTCGGTGATCACCGACCCGCAACGGCGCCGCACCTACGAATGCGACGGGCTGGCCAGCTACCGGGTGGTGCCCGCCCTGGTCGTCCTGCCGGAGAGCACCGAGCAGGTCCAGCACGTCGTCGCGGCCTGCGCCGAACAGCAGGTGCCCTTCGTCGCGCGCGGCTCCGGCACCGGCCTGTCCGGCGGGGCGCTGCCGCACTCCGAAGGCGTGCTCATCGTGACCTCGAAGATGCGCCGCATCCTGGAGGTGGACGTCGCCAACCAGCGCGCCGTCGTCGAACCCGGCGTGATCAACCTCGACGTCACCGGCGCCGCCGCGCCGCACGGCTACTACTTCGCGCCCGACCCGTCGAGCCAGCAGGTGTGCTCCGTCGGCGGCAACGTCGCCGAGAACTCCGGTGGCGCGCACTGCCTCAAGTACGGATTCACCACCCACCACATCCTCGGGTTGCAGGTCGTGACCCCCGACGGCGATCTCGTCGAACTCGGCGGCCCCGCGCGAGAAGCACCCGGCTACGACCTGCTCGGCGCGTTCATCGGCAGCGAAGGCACGCTCGGCGTCGTCACCCGGATCACCGTGCGGTTGCTGCGCAAACCCGAAGTCGTGCAGACCCTGCTCGCCGGATTCGCCTCCACCGACGACGCGGGAGCCGCCGTCTCCGCCATCATCAGCGCCGGCGTCACGCCCGCCGCCATCGAGATGATGGACGCGCTCGCCATCGAAGCCGCGGAGCAAGCCGTCCACTGCGGATACCCGGACGGCGCGGGCGCGGTCCTCGTCGTCGAACTCGACGGCCCCGCAGCCGAAGTCGAGCACACCTTCGCCGAAGTGCGGCGGCACTGCGACGAGCACGGCGCCTTCGAAATCCGCGTCGCCGCCGACGACCACGAACGCGCCATGATCTGGAAGGGCCGCAAATCCGCGTTCGCCGCCGTCGGCCGCATCAGCCCCGACTACATCGTGCAGGACGGGGTGATCCCGCGGACCGCGCTGCCCGAAGTGCTCGGCCGCATCGCGCGGCTCTCCGCCGACTCCGGGGTCCGCGTCGCCAACGTCTTCCACGCCGGAGACGGCAACCTGCACCCCCTGGTGCTGTTCGACGACGCCGAGCAGGGCGCGGCGGAACGCGCCGAAGCGGTCTCCGGAGCGATCCTCGACCTGTGCATCGAACACGGCGGCTCCATCACCGGTGAACACGGCGTCGGCGCCGACAAGGTCAAGTACATGGGCCGGATGTTCACCGACGACGACCTCGACACCATGCAACTCGTGCGGTGCGCGTTCGACCCGGCCGGGATCTGCAACCCCGGCAAGGTGTTCCCGACGCCGCGGCTCTGCGGCGAAGTGCCCGGACCGCGCCGCGGCGTGCACCCGCTCACCGAAGCAGGATTGGCGGACCAGTTCTGATGCCCGCGAACACCACCAACCCCGCCGCGCGCGCCGCGCTGGAGTCCGCGGCGGGCACCGGCGAGATCCGCGACGCGACCGCGGCGGACGAGGTAGCGGGCGTCCGGCCCACGTGGGTCGCCGCGGCCTCCGGCACCGACGAGGTGTCGGCGATCCTGCGCGCCGCCGCCGAACACGAACTCACCGTCGTGCCACGCGGATCCGGCAGCAAACTCGACTGGGGCGCCGCGCCGCGCTCCGCGGACCTGCTGCTGGACCTCTCCGCCAACAGCGGGATCGTCGAACACGCCGCGGGCGACCTGGTGCTCAGCGCCCGAGCCGGAACCCCGCTGGCCACCCTGCACGACACCGCCGCCGAAGCGGACCAGCAACTGCCCATCGACCCGCCGGACCGCGCCGCCACCGCGGGCGGCGTCGTGGCCACCGCGACCTCCGGCCCCGGCCGGTACTTCTTCGGCGGCGTGCGCGACCTGCTCATCGGCATCACCGTGGTGCTCGCCGACGGCACCGTGACGACCTCCGGCGGCAAAGTCGTCAAGAACGTCGCTGGCTACGACCTCGGCAAGCTCTACACCGGATCGTTCGGCACCCTCGGCGTGATCACCGAAGTGGTGTTCCGGCTGCACCCGATCGCCGCCGAACACCGCTGGATCAGCAGCACCGTCGACACCGCCGCCGACGCGGCCACCATCGTCGACACCTACCGGCACTGCCAGGCGATGCCCACCGCCATCGAACTCGACCGCCCCGAACCCGGCGGCGCCATCACCGTGAGCGCGCAGCTCGAAGGCCGCCCCGCCGCCACCCACGAACGCGCCGAAGCGCTCGCCCGCGACGTCGGCGGCACCGTCCACGACCGCGCACCCGACTGGTGGGGGCAACACCCGTTCGGGCCCTCGGACAACGCGCTGCGGCTCGGCGCCGAACCCGCCGCGCTGACCACGCTGCTGACCGCCACCGACCGCGCCGCCACCGACACCGGGCTGTCACCCGCGCTGCGCGGGGCCGCCGGTCTCGGCGTGCTCCACGCCGGACTGCCCGCCGCCGACGACCCCCGCGCCGTCGCCGACCTCGTCGCCGCGCTGCGCGGCCGGCTCGACTACGCCGTGCTGCAACGCGGAACCGCCACCGTGCGCGACGCCCTCGACCCGTGGGGACCGCAACCCGCCGGAATCAGCAGCCTGATGCGGCGGATCAAAGACCGGTTCGACCCCGGACACCGACTCGCCCCCGGCCGTTTCGCGGGAGGAATCTGATGACCGACACCCCACCGCACGACCTGCTGCGCACCGGCGCGTTCGACGCGGTGCACCCGCCGCAGCGCGAACTCATCGACGACTGCGTCCACTGCGGATTCTGCCTGCCCAGCTGCCCCACCTACGACCTGTGGGGTGAAGAGATGGACTCGCCGCGCGGGCGGATCTACCTCATGAAGGAAGGGCTCGAAGGCGAACCCATGACCGACACCATGGTCGGTCACATGGACGCCTGCCTCGGCTGCATGGCCTGCGTCAGCGCCTGCCCCTCCGGCGTGCGCTACGGCACCCTCATCAACGAGACCCGCGCCCAGATCGAGCGCAACCACACCCGGAGCCGGTGGGAGAAGCTGCTGCGCACCGCGATCTTCACGGTGTTCCCCTATCCGCGCAGGCTCCGCGCGATGCGCGGGCCGCTCGCCCTCTACCAGCGCCTCCGCCTCGGCGAGCTGATGCGGCGCACCGGCATCACCGCCGCGCTGCCGCCGCACCTGCGCGCCATGGAATCGCTCGCGCCGCCGATCAACCGGGAACCCCGGCTCGGCCACCGGGTGCCCGCCCGGGGAACCCGCCGCGCCACCGTCGGCATGATCACCGGCTGCGTGCAGAGCGCCTTCTTCCCCGACGTCAACGCCGCCACCGCCCGCGTGCTCGCCGCCGAAGGCTGCGACGTCGTCATCCCGCCCGCGCAAGGATGCTGCGGCGCCCTCAGCGAACACTCCGGCCGCGAAGAAGAGGCCGTGGCGTTCGCGCGGGCACTGCTCGACACCTTCGACGAGTCCCGCGTGGACCACATCGTGATCAACTCGGCGGGGTGCGGATCCACCCTCAAGGAATACCCGCAGCTGCTGCGCGACGACCCGCACTACGCCGCCAAAGCCGAACGGTTCGCCGCCAAGGTGCGCGACATCGCCGAACTGCTCACCGAACTCGGCCCCGCCGCCACCCGGCACCCGCTGCCCGCGGCCATCGCCTACCACGACGCCTGCCACCTCAGCCACGGCCAAGGCATCCGCTCCCAGCCGCGGGACCTGCTCCGCGACATCCCCGGCATCGAACTCCGCGAGATCAACCGCGGCGAACTGTGCTGCGGCTCGGCCGGGATCTACAACCTCCTGCAACCCGAAGCCGCCCGAGAACTCGGCGACCGCAAAGCCGCCCACGTCCAGGACACCCGCGCCGACCTGCTCGTCACCGCCAACCCCGGCTGCTCCATGCAGATCCGCGCCGCGCTGGAACGACGCGGCGAGGCGCTGCCGATGGCCCACACCGTGCAAGTGCTCGACGCCTCGATCCGCGGCGAATCAGTGGCAACCCTGCTGCACAGCTGAGTCCGTGACAGGAAGGTTCCCTTCCACCACGCCGACCGGCGGCCCGGATGGCAGAAAGGTTCCCCTCCTCACGAAGGTGACAGGAAGGTTCCCTTGCTCGCCGCGCACCCGACGAGACGCCGGTCGAGCGGAGGCCCCTCCGTCGCAGAGGTGACAGAAAGGTTCCCTTGCTCGCATAGATGACAGGAAGGTTCCCTTCCTCGCAGCCAAGGCCGGACGCGTCCCGGCCTGCTCGCCGATCGACGTCGCCTCTGGACGGGCCGGTAGCGGTCGAGAGTCCAGTGGGGACGAATCCGGTCAAGGCGCCGGGCGAACCCCTCCGCCGCGTCCGGTCAGCGCTACCGGACATGCCCACGCGCGGTTATCGTCGCCGTCTCGACACGTCGGGTCTCCGCCACAAAGGAGTGGTCGTGTACCAACAGATCCTGGCCCCGTTGTTCGGTTCGCTCGGCTGGAGCGCGGTAGCGGCAGCACTGCCGTTGCTCGTGCTGTTCGCACTGCTGGGCGTCGTGCGCATGACGGCGTGGAAGGCCTCGCTCGTCGCGCTGGCCGTCGCCCTCGCGATCGCGATGTTCGTCTACCCGATGCCCGTGGACCAGGCGCTGCTGTCGGCGACGCTCGGGGCGGCGTTCGGCTTCTTCCCGATCCTGTGGATCGTCATCAACGCCATCTGGATCTACCAGATGACCGTCACGACCGGCCATTTCGACGTGCTGCAACGCAGCTTCTCCCGGATCAGCGGCGACCGCCGGATCCAAGCCATGATCATCGCGTTCTGCTTCGGCGCGCTGCTCGAGGCGCTCGCCGGGTTCGGCACGCCGGTCGCGATCACCACGGTGATGCTGCTGGCGCTCGGCATCAGCCCGATGACCTCGGCCGTCGTCGCGCTGGTCGCCAACACCGCTCCCGTCGCCTACGGGGCTCTCGCTTCGCCGCTGGTGACGCTCGCGAGCGTCACCGAGCTGCCGCTGGCCGACCTCGGCGCCATGACGGGGAGGCAGACCCCGCTGCTCGCGCTGTTCGTGCCGATGGTCCTCGTCGGCATCATCGACGGTGTGCGCGGCGTCCGGGAGACCCTGCCAGCCACCCTCACCTGCGGAGTCACCTTCGCCGTCGCCCAGTTCGCGGCGTCCAACTACGTCTCCGTCCCGCTGACCGACATCATCGCCGCGCTCCTGGCAGCGGGAGCGACGGTGCTGCTGATGCGGGTGTGGACACCGCGCGGCGCCGAACCGCCCACCTCCGAACCCGCGGGCAGTCGAGCGGAGGTGCTGCGGGCCTACGCGCCCTACCTGATCATCATCGCGGTGTTCGTCGTCGCCCAACTGGGCCCGATCGCCGATCTGCTCGACGCCGTCACGCTCAAGTTCAACTGGCCCGGCCTCGACATCCGCGACGCGGGAGGCGAAGCGCTCTCGCTCACCGAGTTCAAGTTCAACTGGCTGTCCGGAGCGGGCTCGCTGCTGCTGATCGCAGGCCTGATCACCATCCCCGTGATCGGCATCAGCGCCCGCGACGCCCTCGGCCGCTACGCCGCCACCTACCGGCAGCTCGCTTGGGCGATCGTGACGGTGATGACGGTGCTCGCCATCGCCTACGTCATGAACACCTCGGGGCAGACCGCGACGCTCGGCACCTGGATGGCTGCCACCGGTGGCTTGTTCGCCTTCCTCTCACCGATCCTCGGCTGGCTGGGCGTCGCCGTCACCGGCTCGGACACCTCGTCCAACTCGCTGTTCGGCGCGCTGCAGGTCACCGCGGCCGAACAGGCGGGGATCGATCCGATGCTGGCCGCCGCCGCCAACGGATCAGGCGGTGTGCTCGGCAAGATGATCTCGCCGCAGAACCTGGCGATCGCCGCCGGAGCCGTCGGCATGGCCGGGCGCGAAGGCGACCTCTTCCGCCGAGTCCTCCCGTTCAGCCTCGGTTTCCTCCTGCTGATGTGCGCGCTCATCGCCCTGCAAGCGACCCCGGTCCTGTCCTGGATGACCGCGATGTGAGCAAGGGAACCTTTCTGCCGCCGAAGCGAGGAAGGGAACCTTCCGGTCAACTAGGCGCACGTTGCACGCCCTTCCGGCTGCGAGGAAGGGAACCTTCCTGCCACCGGTGACAGGAAAGTTCCCTTCCTCGCACCGACGGGCATTGACTGTGACAGTGATGGTGTCACACTCTGGGTGGAGTACTAGGCCGCAACGAGGAGGCACGTCGCCCATGTCCGAGGCGCTCGTCTACGACGCGATCCGCACCCCGCGCGGTCGCGGCAAGAAAACCGGATCGCTGCACGGGACCAAACCGATCAGCCTGGTCGTCGGACTGGTCGACGAACTCCGCAGGCGCCATCCGGGACTCGACCCCGACCTGATCGATGACCTCGTGCTCGGCGTCGTGTCGCCGATGGGCGACCAGGGCGGCGACATCGCCAAGACCGCCGCGCTGGCATCCGGTCTGCCCGACACCGTCAGCGGCGTCCAGCTCAACCGGTTCTGCGCGTCCGGCCTCGAAGCCGTGAACGTCGCCGCGCAGAAGGTCCGCTCCGGCTGGGAGGACGCGGTCCTCGCCGGCGGTGTCGAATCCATGTCCCGCGTGCCGATGGGATCCGACGGCGGCGCCTGGGCGATGGACCCGGAGACGAACTTCGAGACGTCCTTCGTGCCGCAGGGCATCGGGGCCGACCTGATCGCCACCCTCGAAGGCTTCGACCGCGCCACCGTCGACACCTACGCCGCCGAGTCCCAGACCCGAGCCGCCAAGGCGTGGGCCGACGGGCGCTTCTCCCGCAGCGTGGTGCCCGTCGTCGACCGCAACGGCCGCACCATCCTGGACCGGGACGAGCACATCCGCGCCAACACCACCGCGGACAGCCTCGGTGGGCTCAACCCGTCCTTCGCGGCCATCGGCGACATGGGCGGATTCGACTCCGTGGCGCTGCAGAAGTACCACTGGGTCGAGCAGATCGACCACGTGCACACACCCGGCAACTCCTCCGGGATCGTCGACGGCGCCGCGCTCACCCTCATCGGCAGCGAGGGCCTCGGTGAACGCACCGGCCTGCGCCCGCGCGCCCGCATCGTCTCCACGGCGCTGAGCGGTGCCGACCCGACGATCATGCTGACGGGCCCCGGCCCGGCCGTGCGCAAGGCGCTGGCGAAGGCGGAGCTGACCATCGATCAGATGGACCTGGTCGAGATCAACGAGGCGTTCGCCGCGGTGCCGCTGCGGTTCATGAAGGAACTCGGCGTGCCGCACGACAAGGTCAACGTCAACGGCGGCGCCATCGCGATGGGGCATCCGCTCGGCGCGACGGGCGCCATGATCCTCGGCACCCTCATCGATGAGCTCGAACGCCGTGAGCAGCGCTACGGCGTCGCCACCCTCTGCGTCGGCGGCGGCATGGGCATCGCCACCGTCATCGAACGGCTCAGCTGACCCCACCCCGGACCGAAGCCGCACCGGCCGCTGCGCCGCGAGGAAGGGAACCATCCTGTCACCGGTGGCAGGAAAGTTCCCTTGCTCGCACCACCGCCGCAGCTCGTGCCGGGCGCTCGTGAACCACGAAGGACATTTCCGCGATGAGCGACCAGAGCACCATTCGCTGGGACCAGGACGCCGACGGCATCGTCGTGCTGACCCTCGACGACCCCCAGCAGCAGGCGAACACGATGAACGACCGCTACGTGCGGTCGATGGAAGAGACGCTGCAGCGCCTCCAGGACGAACGCGACAAGATCACCGGCGTGGTGCTCACCTCGGCGAAGAGCACCTTCTTCGCCGGTGGCGACCTGCGTGACCTGGTGCGGGTGCGCCCGGAGAACGTCGAAGAGTTCGCCGAGGTCAGCGCCACGACCAAGCGGCAACTGCGCGCCCTGGAGACGCTCGGCGTGCCGGTCGTGGCCGCGCTCAACGGCACCGCGCTCGGCGGCGGGCTCGAGATCGCGCTGGCCTGCCACCACCGCATCGCGCTCAACGGCCCGAAGACCCGCTTCGGCCTGCCCGAGGTGACGCTGGGCCTGCTGCCCGGCGCCGGCGGCGTCGTCCGCACCGTCCGCATGCTCGGCATCGCCGACGCACTGCTCAAGGTCCTCACCCAGGGGCAGCGGCTGCGCCCGGAGAAGGCCCGCGAACTCGGCCTGATCGACGAGGTCGTGGAGGACGCCGACGCGCTGCTGAGCCGCGCGAAGGAGTGGATCAAGGCCAACCCGGAGGCCGTGCAGCCCTGGGACCAGAAGGGCTACAAGATCCCCGGCGGCACCCCGTCGAACCCGAAGTTCGCCGCGAACCTGCCCGCGTTCCCGGCGAACCTGCGCAAGCAGCTCAAGGGCGCGCCGATGCCCGCGCCGAAGAACATCCTCGCCGCCGCCGTCGAAGGTGCCCAGGTCGACTTCGACACCGCGCTGGACATCGAAGGCCGCTACTTCGTGGACCTGGCCAGTGGTCAGACGGCGAAGAACATGAGCAAGGCCTTCTTCTTCGACCTCCAGCACATCAACTCCGGCGGCAGTCGTCCCGACGGCATCGAGCGGTGGAAGGCGAGCAAGGTCGCCGTGCTCGGTGGCGGCATGATGGGCGCGGGCATCGCCTACGTCTGCGCGAAGGCCGGCATGCAGGTGGTGCTCAAGGACATCTCCCTCGCCGCCGCCGAGAAGGGCAAGGCCTACTCGGAGAAGATCCTCGGCAAGGCCGTGGACAAGGGCCGCAGCACCGCGGCCGAGCGCGATGAGGTGCTCGCCCGCATCACCGCGACCGACCAGAACGAGCAGCTCAGCGGCTGCGACCTGGTCATCGAGGCCGTCTTCGAGGACACCAGGCTCAAGCACCAGGTGTACAGCGAGATCGAGGACGTCATCGATGGCGACGCGCTGATCGCCTCCAACACCTCGACGTTGCCGATCACCTCGCTCGCCGAGGGCGTGCGGCGTCGCGAGGACTTCATCGGGCTGCACTTCTTCTCCCCGGTCGACAAGATGCCGCTCGTGGAGATCATCTGCGGTGAGCAGACCAACGAGCGCGCGCTGGCCAGGGCGTTCGACGTGGTGCAGCAGATCAAGAAGACGCCGATCGTCGTCAACGACAGCCGCGGGTTCTTCACCAGCCGCGTCATCGGGACCTTCTTGCACGAGGGCGTGGCGATGCTAGGCGAGGGCATCCACCCCGCGACGATCGAGCAGGCGTCGAACCAGGCCGGGTTCCCCGCCCCGGTCCTGCAGCTGTTCGACGAGCTCACCCTGACCCTCCCGCGCAAGATCCGGGAGGAGACGAAGCGGGCCATCGAGGAGGCCGGCGGCACCTGGACCCCGCACCCCGCCGACGAGATCCTCGACCGCATGGTCGAGGAGTTCGAGCGGCCCGGACGTTCGGGCGGTGCCGGGTTCTACGAGTACACCGACGGTGTGCGCGGCGGGCTGTGGTCCGGACTGGTCGACCGGCTGGGCGCCGGCAGCGTCGACCCGACGGAGGTCGAACTCGCCGACCTCACCGAGCGGTTGCTGTTCATCCAGGCCATCGAGACCGTGCGGTGCTTGGACGAGGGCGTGCTGCGGTCCGTTCCGGACGCCAACATCGGGTCGATCTTCGGCATCGGCTTCCCGGCGTGGAGCGGGGGAGTGGTGCAGTACATGAACGGCTACGCAGGTGGCCTCGCCGGTTTCGTCGAGCGGGCGAAGGAGCTCGCCGGCAACTACGGGCAGCGCTTCACGCCGCCGGAACCCCTGGTGCGCCGTGCCGAAGCGGGCGAGCCGTTCGCACTCGGCGAGCCCGACGACGAGATCGTCAACTCCACCGCGGCGTGACAGGAAGGTCGCTTTCCTGTCACCAGTGACAGGAAAGCGACCTTCCTCGCATCCGCACGAGCCGCCGCGTCCGAGGGTTCCAGCGGCGGCCCGGTGCGAGGAAGGGAACCTTTCTCGCACCGGTGGCAGAAAGGTTCCCTTGCTCGCACCGACCCGGGCATGAAGAAGGGGCGCCGGACCACGTGGTCCGGCGCCCCTTCTGGGCACTGCGCAGCGGTGCGCTCATCGAGCCACCGCTGGACGGATTACCGCTGTCCGGGGATCTGCGGCAGTCCGGTGGCGACGTTGTGCACGATCTGACCGGGTACGGCGGTGAGCTCGTCCGCCTTGGCCATGTCGGCCACCTTGCCGGCGGCGGGCACGACATCGCCGACCCTCGGCAGGTTCCCACCGCTCAGGTCGTGCTTGAGCAGCTCGTCGGGCCGGGCGACGGGGCCCACCGTGTAGCCGTGCGCGGCGTCGAGGGCGAGGGAGGTGTCTCCGGCGGAGACGCCCTGGTGGTCGGACTGGCGTGGCCCGATCTCGGCCTCGAGGAACTTCCCGTCGGGGGAGTGCATGTCGACGATGCCGGTGTGCCGCGGGTTGGCCGCGACGCCGATGGTCGGCCGGGTCTTGGTGAGGTCCTCGACGTCCAGCCGTGCTTCACCGATGTGCCTGGTGATGCGGGCGGGCTTGCCTTCGCTGAGCAGCGGTTCGCCGTCGCGCAGCTCGCCGGCGATGCCGTGCGTGGTGGTGACGATGTTCGCGCCGACCTGCTTGACCACGTTCGGAACGCCCGCGCGCAGTTGCGCGTCCAGGCAGGGGGCTTTGGTGCTGTTGAAACCAGGAGCGTCCTGCATGCGGCAGGCGTCCACCGGCACGGTGACGCCGATGTCGTCGGGCACCGAGGAAAGGTCAGGCTTGACGAGTTCGGGTCCTGGCGCTGCCGAGGCGGTGCCGGCCCCGACTGCGGCGAATCCCGCGGCCACGACGGCTGCTTGCAACGTGCGCGTGGTCCAGGGGCGCAAGATCAGTTCTCCTTGGTGTCGCGAGTGGGGCTCGGTTCCCGGCCCGGCGCCGGGGTGCGGTGCCGGGACGGGAACCTGGTGAGGCCGTCCGGTGCGGGTGTCGACGACCCGAAGGGGTCGCGCGGAGCCACGTGCCACTCCAGACGATCAACGCGCTCCACATCGGCACTCCGGCGACCGCTCTTGATCCCTTGCGGAGCGATGCCCCTCGATCGAGTGGTCTTCGGCCACTCGTCCTGCGGGCGGAGGGGGAGGCAGGGCCGGTTCAGGCCTGCGGCATGAGGCTGGGGCTGATCAAGGCCATGAGGTGCTGGGTCGCGTGCTCGGCTGTGATCTCGGGCCGCTTCTCCCGCCAGAGCGCCAGCCGCTCGCACGCCCCGATGATCGATTCGGCGAACGCCTCCAGGCGAATCCGGTCCAGTTCGGGGCGGCTGGCTTCGAGCAGCCGGGCGGTGAGCTCCGTCTGCTGCTCCCGGGTGGCTTCGAGCTCGGTGTTGACGGTCGCGACGGGGATGGCGGCTTCGTTGCGCAGCAGCGCCCAGGACTGGGCGTGGTCATCGCTGAAGCGGAAGAACGCGAGCAGGCAGTCGTGCAGGAGCTGGGCGGAGTCCCCGGCCGCGCCGGCAGCCGCCTCGGTGGTGGCGTCGAGCAGCTCCCGCCGTGCGCGTTCGACGCAGGCGACCAGGAGTCCTTCCTTCGACCCGAAGTACTCGTAGAGCATCGGCTTGGACAGACCGACGCGGTGAGCGATGTCGTCCATCGAGGTGGCCTGGTAGCTGTTGGTTGCGAACACCTGCTCGGCGACGGCCAGTATCTGCTGTTCCCGCTCTGCCCTGGGGAGACGCTTGCGTCGCCCGTTCGTCGCGGAGTTTCCGGCGGCCTGCTCAACATTCACGATCCAACCCTACCGAGAATGGCCGCGATGAACCCTACCGGAGGTAACTTACTCCTAGTAGGCTACTTTGAAGTAGGAAGGTGTGGTCGACCAGGGAGGGCTCGAATGGCACAGGCGCCACCGCAGCGGCACGACACGTCCGTCGTCATCGTGGGCACCGGATTCGCCGGACTCGGCACGGCGATCAAGCTCAAGGAAGCGGGCATCCACGATTTCATCGTGCTGGAGAAGAGCGACGACCTCGGTGGCACATGGCGCGACAACACCTATCCGGGATGCGCGTGCGACGTGCCGTCGCTGATGTACTCCTTCTCGTTCGAGCAGAACCCGGACTGGTCCCGGTTGTTCGCCGAACAGCAGGAGATCTCCGACTACCTCCAGCGCTGCGCCGACAAGTACGGCATTCGCGAGCACATCCACTACGGCGTCGAGTTCACCGGCGCGGACTACGACGAGGACACCCACACCTGGCGCGTGTCCACCGCGTCCGGTGTCGACTACGTCGGTCGCGCACTGGTCTCCGGCGTCGGTGCGCTGCACATCCCCAGCTACCCGGAGCTGAACGGGCTGGAGCGCTTCCAGGGAGAGGTCTTCCACTCGGCGCAGTGGAACCACGACTACGACCTGGAGGGCAAGCGGGTCGCCGTCGTCGGCACGGGTGCCAGTGCCATCCAGTTCGTTCCGAAGGTGGCCGCGCAGGCGTCCAGGCTGCACCTGTTCCAGCGGACGCCCCCGTGGGTGCAGCCCAAGCCGGACCGGGAGATCCCGGAAAAGGTGCGGAAGTGGTTCCGCCGGGTCCCGCTCCTGCAGCGCGCCGCGCGCACCGCGGTCTACTGGACCCTCGAGTTCCGCTCGGTCGCGGTGCTGCGCAGCAAGCTGCTCGGCAAGATCTCCGAGCACTTCGCCAAGCGCTACATCCGACGGGTCGTGAAAGATCCCGAAACGCGCGAAGCCGTCGTGCCCCAGTACTCCATGGGGTGCAAGCGGATCCTGCTCTCCAGCGACTACTACCCGGCGCTCAACAGGCCGAACGTCGACCTCCGCACGAGCGGTGTCGCGGAGGTCAAGGAGAACTCGGTCGTCGCCGGCGATGGTGAGGAGCACCCGGTCGACGCCATCATCTTCGGCACCGGGTTCCACGTGACCGACGCCTTCGACCACCTCGACATCATCGGGCGGGGCGGGCGGAAGTTGCGAGACGCCTGGAAGGACGGGATGCAGGCCCACCTGGGCGTGACCGTTTCCGGTTTCCCCAACCTGTTCTTCCTGCTCGGCCCGAACACCGGTCTCGGGCACAACTCCGTCGTGTTCATGATCGAGTCGCAGATCAACTACGTGCTGAGCTGCCTCCGGCCGATTCACCGCGGCGAGGTCGATCAGATCGACGTGCGGCAATCCGTGCAGGACGAGTTCAACGACAAGATCCAGCACCAGCTCTCCGGCGCGGTGTGGTCCGCGGGCGGATGCCAGAGCTGGTACCTGGACGTCAATGGCGTCAACCGGACGATCTGGCCCGGTTTCACCTGGAACTACTGGCTGCGGACCCGCAAGGCCGATCCGGCGGACTTCGAGATCAAAGCGGCAACCGGGCGCCATTGATGCTTCGCACGGGCGTTCGATATAGTTCCGGGTGTCGTTGTTGGAACAGCCCCGGCTGAGTTCACCGGTGTTGGGCCGGAGGGCGGGGCGCATCTTGAGCTAGGGGCTCCGATGCCACAGGCCCGCACGTTGTCGTCCGACGAGATCCGGGGACTCCGCGAAGAACTGTCCTCCGGCGGTACACCGACGCTGTGGTTCACCTCAGCAGCGGTCGGTGTGCCGGAGGGGCGGTCCGGCAAGGTCATCGCGCTGGACGAGCCGGCCGAGGGCGACTTCATCCAGATCCGTCCGGCCGGGTCCAAGGACGTCCTGTCCTTCTCGGCGGCGGAGGTGACGACGGTCAAGCCACCGCGCAAGCGCAAGGAGCCAGAACCGGCCGCCCCCGCCCCCGTCGCCGAAGCCCCCCGGGCAGCGGCGAAGGCGCCGGAGCCGAAGCCGGCCGCCGCCCCCGCTCGTCCGGAGCCCGCGCGTTCCGCGCCGAGCGCCGGTGCCGACTCCGCTCCGAAACCCGCCGCGGCGGCGAACCGGCGCAAGCCGAAGCCGCCGGCGGGCGCCACCGTGATCTTGACGGCCGACCAGGCCGGCCAGTGGAACGTCGAGGTCAGCACCGGGAAGAAGCGGGTCCTGCGCCCCACTCCCGTGTCGACCTCGGCCGTGGCCCAGGCGGCCAAGTCGTTGCACGAAGAGGTCGCCGCCGCCGTCGAACCGCTGCTGGAGGCGGCGCGGGAACAGCAGCGCGAACGCGTCGAGCAGCTCGAGCAGCAGCTCGCCGACGCCCAGCGCATGCTCCACGAACTCACCGAGTGACCCCGTCCTGACACCGAGCCCACGCGGAACGTGGCAGAAAGGTTCCCTTCCTCCCAACGGTGGCAGAAAGGTTCCCTTCCTCGCAGTCGTCGGCCCGTCCTGCGGCGGGACGTCGAGTTCCGGGTGCCGCAGCAGCCCGTCGGTCGCGGTACCGCGCGGTCACGCAGGTCAAGGTCGACGGGAAGAACGCCTAGAATCGAGGGCGTGACTCGGATGCTGACTCCACGCTGGTTGCTGATGCACGCGGTGTTCGTGGCCGCGGTGATCGCAACGGCCTTCCTGGCCTGGTGGCAGTGGGATCGGGCGCATGAAGCCGGCGGCAGCTTCCAGAACCTGGGTTACGCGCTGCAGTGGCCGCTGTTCGGGGTGTTCACGCTCTGCATGTGGGTCTGGTTGATCCGCATGGAGCTGCAGCAGCAAGGCCCGCCGGAGACCGTGTCCGGCAACTCGGAATCCGCGGATCCGGCGGAAACCGAGGGCGACGGCGCCAAGAGCCGCAGGCGTCCGCTCGTGCCGCCGCCCGCACCTCCCGTGGAGGTGAGCGAGGATCCGGAGCTCGCCGAGTACAACCGCTACCTCGCGGAACTCAACGACGCCGACCAGCGGGCGGGCTGACCGGGCCGGATCCGGCGTCAGTTGAAGGTGATGTCGCCGTTGATCTGCTCGCTCTGGATCAAGTTGTGCACGGTGCCGGAATTCTGGTTCACCACCCGGTTCTGCGTCGCGGACAGCTCGTGGTGCACCTCCGCGCCCGCGTCGCGCAGCTCCGCGCCGAACTCCGGATCGTCCTGAGCGACCTGGTCCAGCCGTTCGGCCAACGCCTCGATCTGCGGTCGGCCCGCCTCGCTCTCCGCGGCCTCCAACGCGGCCAGCGTCGCAGGGTCGTCGCGACGGCGCAGCAGGCCGCGCACCTTGTCCAGCGCGCTCTGCGCGGTGCTGCCCAGTGCGACGGCGATCTGCCCGCCGAGCGCGGTGGCGAGGGAATCGAAGAACGGGTCGATCATTGGTTCCTCCGCACGGTTCGTTGTGACCAAGTGTAGGCGCTCGATCACCGAGCTCGTCGTGACTTCGGTCTATCCGCCGCGACCGTCGGCCGGGCGGCCGTGACTCGGGGCGGAAGAATGCGGTGGTTGCGCCGCACGGTGGATTTTCCTCGCGGTGCCAGGGCGAATGCCGTTTTCAGAAGGTCGGCCGGAGGTCGGCCTTGACAGACCGGTGTGATATCAACGGAGGGACCGACGGAGCAGGTTCGGCGACCTCACGGCAGAGTTGCCGCGCCTTCCCGGAACGCTCGGAACCGCCGCCCTGGCGCACGCGCCGGGCCCGCGGCTAGCGGTCGAGACCAGGTCGTCAAAGACATGCGGTGATTGGGGCAGGCGTGCGCAGCGGCGTGCTGTTGAAGATGTTCGGGCTGTGCGTACTGGCCGGCGTGCTGGTGGCGTTCCTGATGATGCCGATGGCGACAGGCGCCGGAGCGGTGGTGAACCAGGCCACCGACGCGATGTCGAGCATGTCCAGTTCGCTGGCCAAGCGGGACATGCCTCAGGTGTCGGTGGTGACCGACAAGGACGGCGAGCCGATCGCGCACTTCTTCAAGGACTACCGGGTCGAGACGAAGCCCGAGCAGATCTCCGGCTACATGAAGGCCGCGATCACCGCGGTGGAGGACAAGCGCTTCTGGAACCACGACGGCGTCGACTGGCAGGGCACGATGCGTGCGCTCGCGAAGAACGTCAGCACCGGCGGCACGGCGCAGGGCGCATCGACGATCACGCAGCAGTACGTGAAGAACTACCTGGTGCACGTCGTCGCCCAGAACGAGGTCGACGCGGAGAAGGCCAAGGAGACGACGATCGCGCGAAAGCTGCGCGAAGCGAAGATCGCCGTTGAGCTCGAACGCACCATGACCAAGGAGGAGATCCTCACCGGCTACCTGAACGTGGTGCCGGTCGGGAACCAGACCTTCGGCGTGGGCGCAGGCGCGCAGACCTACTTCGGCACCACCCCGGACAAGCTGACGGTCTCCCAGTCGGCGCTGCTCGCGGCGGTCGTCAACCAGCCCGGTTCGCTGAACCCGCGGTCCAATCCGGATGAGGCGCTGGAACGCCGCAACCTGGTGATCGACCTGATGACGGATCCGCACAACAGCCTCCGGATCAGCGAGGAAGACGCCCAGATCGCGAAGAACGAGCCGCTCGGGTTGACGCCGCAACTGGGGCGTCCGCCGAACGGCTGCGTCGGCATCGGCGACGGCACCACCGACGGGTTCTTCTGCGAGTACGTGCGCCACTACCTGGAACGTTCCGGCATCGACGACGACAAGCTGGAAACCGGCGGCTACACGATCCGCACCACGCTGGACCGCAAGTCCAGCGACGCGGCGAAGGAAGCGGCGAAGAAGCAGGTCCCGACGCAGACCGATGGCATCGCCAACGCCATGTCCGTCGTCGAACCGGGGACGGACAAGCACAAGGTCCGCGCGCTGGTCGCCAACCGCGACTTCGGCAACGACCCGAACGCGGGGCAGACGGCCTACGACATCGTCAGCAGGGTGCAGCCCTTCGGTGCCGGGTCGATCTACAAGGTCTTCACCGCCGCCGCCGCCCTCGAGCAGGGCATGACGATCCACGACAACGTCCCCGTGCCCGCGACCTACACCTCCAGGGTGTACAAGAACGGGACGAACCCGTACACGGTCGGCAACGCCGAGGGCGTTCAGCCAGGGGACCGCACCCTGCAGATGGCGCTCGCGACCTCGCCCAACACCGGCTTCGTCGCACTGCAGGAGAAGGTCGGTCTCAACGCCACCGTCGACATGGCCTCCAAGCTCGGCCTGCGGCAAGGCATGAACGGCGTGAACAGCAGCGGCTCCACCCTCGACGACGACGGCTCCAACGGGCCGTCCCAGGCCGAGGCGGTCAAGAAGAACAAGCGCGGTGCCTTCACCCTCGGCTACACGCCCACCAGCGTGCTGGAGCTGTCGAACGTGGCCGCCACCATCATGAGCGGCGGCACCTACTGCCCGCCGACGCCGCTGGAGGAGATCCACGACCGCAACGGCAACGAGGTCCCGATCAAGGAAGCACCGTGCGAGCAGGTCATCTCGCCGGAGATCGCCGGTCAGCTCGCGCAAGGCATGAGCAAGGACGACACCGAAGGCACCTCCAAGGTCGCGGCGAGTGCGGCGGGCTGGACGCGGCCGATGATCGGCAAGACCGGAACCACGCAGGAGAGCAAGTCCGCCGCCTTCCTGGCCGCGACCCCGCAGATGGCCGGTGCGGTGCTGACCTACGCCGACGGCTCGCGTCCCCGCGGCATCTGCGATGGCGGCGGGGAGTCCCCGCCGTTCCTCTGCGGTGACGGCAACATCTTCGGTGGAAAGGTGCCGGCCCGGACCTGGTTCGACGCCATGACGAGGATCCACGAAGGCCTTCCGGCCGCGCCGCTGCCGGGCGGCCCGCCCGCCCCGTAAGCGCGCTCGATCGAGAAGAGGGGCCGTCCGCTGAGCAGCGGACGGCCCCTCTTCTCATGCGCTCAGCGGCGGCTGAGGCGGCGAACTCCGCGCGTCAAGCCCGAAACCTCCTGAACCACCAGCGCCACCGGGAGCTTGCCGAGCAGCACCAGCAGCAGAATCGCCAACGCCAGCACGATCCAGCCGGACCAGCCGAGCAGGCCCGACGTGACGTTGTCCACCGGATGTCCCGCGGCGCTGAACAGAATGCCGAAACCGGCGGCGGCGTTGACGAACCCGTGCCCGATCGCGGCGGGCCACACGCTGCCGGTCGCCAACCTCAACCACCCGAGGAGCGCACTCAGCAGACCGCAGAAGCAGACCATCATGATGAACGCGACGACGATCGGGGCATTCGGATAGTTGTATCCGAGGATGAGCAGCGGAGCGTGCCACAGCCCCCACAGGACGCCCGTCACCAGGAACGCGGCGGGCTGCCCCAGCGGCAGCAAGGCGGAGGTCAGGTAGCCGCGCCAGCCGACTTCCTCCCCGAAAGCGGGGATGACGTTCAACCAGCCGAGCAACATCACCTGCACGAGCTGCATCAGCGCCAACGACGACACCGACGGCGCGCCAGCACCGCCCTCCGCGAGACCGAACTGCTCCGACAGACCGGAGAAACCGGTCCAGTCCGCGTGATAAACCCCGAACAGCGCGCCGAGCCCCAGCGCGATCAGCATCAGGACCGGCGGGCCGAACCACGCGATCAGCGCCCGCCCCCACCACACCCGGACGCCACCGGCATTGGTGATGCCCAGGCCGCGCAGCGGTGCGTCCCGGGGGCTGATCCACTTCGTGACCACGAACGCGGACGCCGCGGGCACGAACATCATCACCACCAGCAGCAGCGGTGCCCACGCCCACGTCAAACCCGCGCCCGTCAGCCACAACGGAATGGTCAACACCCACGTCCCCAGATAGGTCAGCCCGACGAAGCTCACCACACCCCGAACATCAACTCGATCACCCACACCCCCATCCTCCCAACGCCCCCGAACCTCCCGCCCGCCCGGCGAGGAAGGGAACCTTCGTGTCACCGGTGGCAGAAAGGTTCCCTTCCTCGCCGGAACGGCGTGACAGCATGAACCCATGACGACCTTGCTGCCTTCCACTGATCGAGCGCTGCTCAGACGGCTGGCCGTTGAGCAGAGCCAGAACCGCGTTCCCTCTCTGATAGCCGGGCTGGTCCGCGATGGGGAAACGCTCTGGACCGGCAGCAGAGGACTCGTGTCGGGCGAAGCCCCGACCTCGAACACGCAGTACCGAATCGGGTCGATCACCAAATCGTTCATCGCCGTCCTGGTGATGCGGCTGCGCGACGAAGGCCTCCTCAACCTCGAAGACAAGCTGGATCAGCACGTCCCAGGCACCGCCATCGGCGATCGCAGCATCACCCGCCTGCTGACGCACACCAGCGGAATGAGCGCGGAGCCGGCGGGCCAGTGGTGGGAACGCACCGAGGGCGGCCCGGTCGAGGACTTGATCGCCGGCATCGACGAGGACGCCGTCCGTTCGCGCCCCAGGCACGGCTTCCACTACTCGAACACCGGTTTCGGAGTTCTCGGGGAGCTCGTTGCCCGGCTACGGGGGCGCTCTTGGTACGAATCGGTCCGAGAAGAGATCCTCCTGCCGCTGGGCATGAATCGGACCACCTTCGGTCCGGAAAGTCCGCACGCGCAGGGCTGGGCGGTCCATCCGTGGGCCGACGTGCTGTTGCCGGAGCCCGCGGAAGACGGCGGGGCGATGGCCCCTGCGGGACAGCTGTGGTCCACCTTGGACGACATGCTGCGGTGGGCGCGGTTCGTCGCCGGCGAGACAGCGGAGGTGCTGCATCCGGACACGGTGGCGGAGATGCGGGCCGCGGGGGCGGTGGACGACGGGGACTTCTGGCGTGCCGGGTACGGACTCGGCTTCCAGCTGATCAGGCACCAAGGGCGGCGGCTTGCCGGGCACACCGGTTCGATGCCCGGATTCCTGGCGACCGTGATGGCCGATGCCGCGGATCGGACCGGTGTCATCTTCATGGCCAACACGACCGCAGGAGTGTCGTCGGCGCTCATCACGGACTTGCTCGGCCTGCTCGACGAACATGAACCGCGGATACCGCAGCCGTGGGCTCCGAGCACGCGGGTCGAGCCTGATCTGCTCGAGCTCACCGGTCAGTGGTACTGGGGGCCGTCTCCCTACGTTCTGCGGATTCTTCCCGACGGCCTGCTGGATCTGGTGCCGTGGCAGGGACGTGGCCGAGCATCTCGTTTCCGCCGGAACGAAGACGGAACGTGGACCGGCTTGGACGGCTACTACTCGGGTGAGCGACTCCACGTGGGCCGTTCCTCCGACGGAAGCGTGACCCACCTGAACCTGAACACCTTCATCTTCACCCGAACCCCGTACGACCCGAACGCGCCGATCCCCGGCGGCGCAGCCCCCTGGCGCTCCACCCCCTGACCCCGCTGTTCGATGCGAGGAAGGGAACCTTTCTGCCACCGGTGACAGAAAGGTTCCCTTCCTCGTGCCCAGACGGTGCGGGTTAGGTTAGGCTTTCCTTGGTATTGAGTGGGTGGGTTGATCGAACAGCCGTCGATCGGAGTCGTGCCTGTGAGTGGGAAGTCCGTCGTTGAGGTCACCTCGCCGGCCCGGCTGCTGGCGGAGATCCCCGCCGACGACGGGGTCGCGACCAAGGTCGCGGCATGGCGCCGGTCGATCGGAGGCGTTCTCACCGGCCGTGATGACCGCGTCCTCGTGGTCGTGGGGCCGTGCTCGGTGCACGACGTGGTGGCGACGAGGCACTACGCGAACCACCTGCGCGAGCCGCTGGTTTACCGCCCGCCGTGGTCATCGATGCGAGCCACGGGAACAGCGGAAAAGACCACACCAAGCAACCGAAGGTGGTCTCCGCGGTCGGAGCTCAGCTCGCGAGCGGGGTCGACGTGATCCGCGGCGTGATGGTGGAAAGTTTCATCGTCGGTGGACGGCAGGACATCGGTACGACGATTCCCGTTCGCGGGCAGAGCATCACCGACGCCTGCCTGGGCTGGGAGGACACCGCGACAGTGCTGCGGGACCTGGCCGCATCGGTGCGGGCGTCCAGGCGCACGTGTGATTCAGCGAACTGGCTTCAGCTGGCATGAGCTGCAGCGTCACGCGCTCGTGACGTTCATGCTGGGAGGCGTGCCCGAAGACCTGCGCATCAACTCAAAGCTGACCGTCCCGGCAGCTGAATTATTCGAACGGTTCTCGCGTTCCTCCGGTCCTGGCGGGCAGCACGTCAACACAACGGACTCCCGGGTGGAGCTCGTCTTCGACCTGGCGAACTCGAAGATTCCCGAACAGATGCGGGACCGCGCGCTCAGCCGCTTGGAGTCTCGCCTGTTCAACGGCGTCCTCACCGTCGTCGCTTCTGAACACCGCAGCCAGCTGCTCAACCGGACCGCGGCACGGGAACGGTTGGCAGCGTTGCTGGCCGAAGCGATCGCCCCTGAACCGCCACCTCGGCGTCGGACAAAACCGACCGCCGGTTCGCGACGGCGTCGCCTGGACGGTAAGAAGCGTCGTGGCCAGGTGAAACAGTGGCGACGGCGCGGCGATCCGGGAGACAGCTGAAGCGACCCCACCGCCTGTCCGGTTAGCCTCGAACGCAAGAATGACCAGAGAGGACCGGACTCATGCGGACGGCTTGGGTGATGCCTGGTGGATCAACGTTCGGTGCCGTCCAAGCCGGACTAGCCACCGCACTGTTCGAAGCGGAAGTCGAACCTGATCTGCTGATCGGTACGTCAGCGGGCTCCTTGAACGCCGCTTGGCTCGCCCGCGACCCGTCCCCCCGAGGGGCGGGCGAGCTGCGGGAACTGTGGTGCACGATGCGTCGTTGCGACATCTTCCCCATCCAGCCGACCCGCATCCTCGCCGGGAAGCTCGGCATAACGAACCACCTGATGGCGAGCAGCGGGCTCGCACGCTGGGTTCACCGCACGCTTCCATACCGGACGTTCGAGCAAGCCGAGATCCCTCTCACCGTGACCGCTACCGACGTCGATACGGGTGCGGCGGTGTACTTCGATCAGGGCCCGCTGCTTCCGGCACTGGTCGCGTCCTGCTCCATACCTGGCCTGTTCCCGCCTCTCAAAGTGAACGAACGTTGGCTCGTGGACGGGGGAGCCGCAGCTTTCATGCCGATCAGCAAGGCCGTGGAGCTCGGGGCGGAGCGGGTTTTCGTGCTGCCATGTGAAGGTGATGAGCCGTTCAGCTGGCAGCACCGCAAGCGCGGCGTCGGCTCCGTCGCGACATTGCCGGCGCCCCGAACGCCTCCTCGATCGGTCAGCGGAGTCAACGGTGCGGCACTCGGAGCTGCGATGCTCGCGTCGGCACGGCTCGATTTGCAGCTGAACTCGACCCGCTGCGACCTCTACGTGCTCCCGGCGCCCTCCACGGCTGGGTTGTCCCAGTACTCGTTCTCACACTCGGCTGCCCTGATCGACGCAGCTTGGCGCCTCGCAGAAGCCTGGTACCCCCGAGCCCGCCCACTCCAGGCCGGCCCAGTCGACAGCAACGGCCACCCCGAGCACAGCAACCCACCCCTCGCCACCCACCGCTGAAGCAGCGAAGCAAGGGAACCTTCCTGTCACCAGTGACAGGAAGGTTCCCTTGCTCGGAGGCTCCAGCGGCGCTGGTGTGGCGGTGAAATCTGGGCATGCGAATGCCCGGAGGTCGGCGGTGGCCGTTCCTCCGGTGCGGGCGGGCCTGCTAGTTGAACAGGTGGGCCTTCACCTCATCGCGCGGTGGGGATGGTTCGAACCTCTACCTCGGGACGGGTTCTGAGAGCCGCCGCTTGATGTGCTCGGCGAATGCTCTCGACGACTTCTTCGGGGTTGTTCGTCAGATCGGTGGGGAGGATTTGGACTACTGCAATGCCGTGAGCCGCATAGCGGGTGTTGCGTTTTGTGGTCGCCGCATAGTCGGCTTTGGAGAAGTGGTAAGCGAAAGAGTCGATTTCGATGGCAAGTGCTACATCGTCGAACCAGGCGTCCGGAATCCCGATGTAGTGGCCGTGTGCGTTGAACAAGGAGACGTTCCACGAAGGCTGAGGGAGGTCGGACCGTTTGATGATCTTGAAGGCCTGGAGCTCGGCGGGCGAGCGGAGGTCGGCTGTCATGGCGCGCAAGATGTCCCTGGGAAGTCCGGTCCCGCGCCTGGTTCCCCTGTCCAATTCCTGCTTCAGCGCGCGAGGCGAACATCCGGGAGTTCGCTGGATTGCTTCGATCAGCAACGACTCCGTCGCTTCTCGAGGTTGCCATGTGCGTGCCGCGTCCATCACGGCCCGTGCCGCTGGCGCCAGCGGAATCTCGTTCTTGATGACCGAGTCCGGTAGCCGTGTGGTGCGTTCGAACTTAATCTGATCGCTACCTTGAATCTTCTGGCCGTGTGGAATCAGGACGTGAACCGGGGCATTCTCATCGGGCGTCGTCAAGCCGTGGATTCGCGCACCGTGCATTCCGGTGATCATGGCTGAGGGGCCGGCTCGTAGCAGTGCGGCCGTGATCAGATCATGAGTGGTGGGTGGTCCTGGGGCGACCAGAACGATGCCTGGGAGGAGTCGGGTCCATGGTCCGTCTGCTCGAGCGCGACGGTAGCTGGTGGACTGCGAGACGCCGAGTTTCTCCAGTTCGCGGACGTGGAACACGCGCCGAGGAGAGGTCTGGACGATGCTTTGAGTGATTACAGTCGATGACATGTGGTCACTATCGGTCACGATGGGTTTCCGCTAGTGGAGAACATGCCTCGGTGTGTCGGCCGCGCCTTGACGTACGCGTGGAGAAGCGAGGAAGGGAACCTTTCTGTCACTGATGACAGGAAGGTTCCCTTCCTCTCAAAACCGCGGGAGGTCGTTGCAGGGGGTGTGGGGGGGTGGGAGGGCTTCGGTTAGGAGGTAGCGGGCTGCTGCGGTGTCCAGGCAGGTGCTGTGTTGGCTGGCGAAGGCCCCGTGGGAGCGGCTGCCGTCAAGGGTGATCAGCCGGGAATCGGGGAGCCGAGCCTGCATCCGGCGGGCGCCGTCGAGCGGGGTGGTGGGGTCGTGCTCGGCTTGGGTGAGCAGGACGGGTGGCATGTCGGGATGTCCGAGCCGGGTGGTTTCGCGTGGCTCAGGCCAGAAGGCGCAGGTGTCGGCTTCCAGTCCGGTGAGCACGGGCTGCGGGTCAGCGGCACGCAGGGCGCGGACCGCGCCTAGGACGTCGTGGACGGTCGGGCGCGGGCTGTCGGCGCACTTGACGGTGCGCAGCGCCGCTTCGTAGTTGTGATCGTCGGGCTCGGTGGGGCGCAGCGCGGTGTTGTCGCCGGTGTGCACGTATCGGCTGAGGGCGCGGGCGAACGGTTCCCACCGCTCGGTGCGCGACAGCGTGCGGTAGACGACCCGGTCGAATTCGTCCGGTCCGAATTCACCGGTGGGGAGCGCGCTGCGCGCGTGGAGGTAGTGCTCTCGGACGGTGGTCCGGTCGTTGCCGAGTCCGATATCGGGGCGTGAGGCGATCCAGTCGAACAGGGCGTCGCGCTGTTCGAGCATGGCGAATCCTTGGCGGACGTCGAAGTCGTGCCAGGCGTCGGGGCTGACGACGCTGTCGAGCACCATGCGTCCGGTGCGCAGGGGAAATTCGGCGGCGTAGGCGGCACCGAGGTAGGTGCCGTAGGACACGCCCACGTAGTTCAGCCGCGGTTCGCCGAGTGCCTGCCTGATCCGGTCCATGTCGTGCGCGGTGTTCGTGGTGTTGATGTGCGGTAGCGCCGGTCCGATGGCACGGGCGCAGTCGTCGGCGAGCCGGTGCAGTCCGTCGAGGTAGGCGCGTTCCTGACCTGCCCCGGCGGGCACGGGATCGGGTCGCGGGTGGTCGAACAGCCCGCCTGCGGGGCCGCAGTCGACCGGTGCGCTGCGGCCGACGCCGCGCGGGTCGAATCCGATGATGTCGTAGCTCTGCCGCACTTCGGCGGGCATTTTGGCGCGTTTGCTCTCGGCGTAGTCGAGCCCGGTGCCGCCGGGTCCGCCCGGATTGACCAGGAGCGCTCCGCGTTGTTGTTCGGACGTCCCGGAGGCGCGGATGCGGGACACGGCGACGTCGATCGTCGGACCGTCTTCTTTCGCGTAGTCCAGCGGAACCCGTATGTGTCCACATTGGACTTCAGGGGTGTCGGTCACGTCGATCGGGCACGACCCGAAGTGGATCTCGCCGGGCGGCTCGGCGGTGGCGGTGGGAATCGGCAGAAGGGTGGCGAGCAGAGGTGCGAGCAGGAGGGCGGTGCGGCTTCGACGCAAGTTGAACACGCTGGGTTACTCCAGTGTTACCTGAATGGGGTTTGCCAACTGTATTGAACATGATTATCGTTACCGTCCGCTAGTGGGCAACGGTGCGGAGGAGTCGGAGTGGGTCACCTGCTGATGGTGGAAAGCTGGGTCGGGGCGATGAGCACGTTGCTGCCCCGAGGAATCCGGGACGGGGGCCACCGATTCAGCTTCCTCACCCGGGACGTGCAGCACTACCTGCGCGCGTGGAACCGGCCCGGCGCTCATCCCTTGCTCGGCGCGGAGAACGTGCTCCACGCCGAGACCAACGAGGTGGCTTCGCTGGTCGAACACGTCGCGAAGCTCCAGCCCGCGCTGGGATTCGACGGTGTGCTCACCTCGTGCGACTACTACCTTGGCGCGACCGCGCACCTCGCTCAGCACCTCGGTTTGCCGGGCTCGCCACCGGAAGCGGTGGCTCGCGCCTGCAACAAGGACCAGACCCGATTAGCCCTGCGCGAGGCTGGGGTCGCCGGGCCGGCTTTCGCGCTCGCCGACGGCGCCTCCGGGCTGCGCGAAGCGGCCCTGGCCCTCGGGTTCCCGCTGGTGATCAAGCCGGTCGACCTGTGCGCGGGAATGTTCGTGCGCAAGGTGTCGAACGAGGCGGAACTGAGCGAAGCGGTGCGTGAGCTGGAGGGCTTCCCGGTCAACGCACGCGGGCAGCGCCGCAGTGGCACCGTGCTGCTCGAAGAGCTGTTGACCGGCCCCGAAGTGAGCGTGGAAGCGGTGACCGCGCACGGTCGAACGACCGTCGTCGGAGTGACGGACAAGAGCATCGCGGGCGAGTCCTGCTTCGTCGAAACGGGGCACATGTTCCCCGCCGCTCTCGACGCCGGCACGGAGCAGGCCGTCACCTCGGTCGCCGTCGCCGCCATCGAGGCGCTCGGTTTGGACAACACCGTCACCCACACCGAGCTCAAATTGACCCCGATGGGACCTCGCATCGTCGAGGTCAACCCGCGCCCGGCGGGCAACCAGATCACCGAGCTCGTCCGGCGGGTGACGGGGATCGACCTGCCCGCGGTGCACGCGCAACTCGCGTTGGGAGAACCACCGCGGCTGGCGGCCGACTCGACAGGTGCGGGCAGCGCGGCGATCTCCTTCCTGCTCCCGCCTCGGACCGGGCCGATCGATCGGATCGACGGTGCAGAGGGAATTCACGAGATCAGCGGCGTCGTCGACAGCGCCTTCAAAGCGGCGGGGCACGTGGCGGGGCCGGCGACCAGCAACAACAACTACCTCGGCCACGTCATGACGACCGATCCGGAGCCCGGTGCGGCGCGAGCTCGTGCCGAGGCGGCGATCGGCTCCCTGGAGGTCGTCTACGCAGCGGATCTGGTCGGCGCATGAAGGACGCCTTCCTGTCATTGGACCGGTTCACCGCAGCCGTCGGAGCGGGGATGGCGGGTGAGGAGGTCGACGAAGCGACGGTGAGCGTCGGTTTCCTCACCCAGCAGGGTGTGCGGCATTCCGGGCGCGGGAGCTCCTACCGCAACCATGTGCTGAGCTTGCGGGTCGAGGACTCCGTCGGATCGTGCGCCGTGGAGCCGGGAGTGCTGACCGACGAACTGGTCGTCGAGTGCGTCGGTGCTCCGGTCGGCCGGTTGCTGCGGCATCCGGAGCCCGCGGTGCGCATCGCGGCGGCGGACGCGTACTTGATGTGGCGGCGCCCGCACCACGAGCACGCGGAGGAAGTCCGGCTTCGCCGCGGAAGTTCCCTGCAGAAGTCGTTGCAGCGGGCCGACGTCGTGGTCGGGATGGTGCCGGAACACGCTCGCCGGGTCTTGGTGATCGGAGTGGTGAACTCGCTGCTCCACCAGCTCCGCCGTCGCGGTGTCGACTACGTCGCCTGCGACTTCAAAGGCGGTGTGACCGAGTGGGGCGAACCGATCGTGCACGACGCCATGGCCGAGGTCGGTGGCTGCGATGCCGTGCTGGCTTCCGGGATGGTCGCGGGCGGCGAGACCTTCGAACCGTTGCTGGCGCACGTGCGCGCCACCGGAACACCGCTGGTCATGTTCGCGCAGACCGCGAGCGCGGTGTTGCCGTGGTTCCTCGGTTCCGGTGTCACCGCGATCTCCGCCGAGCCCTACCCGTTCTTCTGGCTCGACGGCGGCGCCAGCTCGATCTACCGCTACTCCGGTCCGCGGAATCCGGAGCCAGGGAAGGACATTCGTTGATCGACCTCAGCACGAGCCCGGCCCGAGCGGCAAACCCGGACCTGCTGTCGCTGATGCGGGACACACCGGTCACCCGGATCAGCACGCCGCTGCCGGATCACCAGCCGGGATTCTGGGCGAAGCTCGAATGCCTCGGCGCCGGCGGCATGAAGGCGCGCGCCGCGATCGCGATGCTGCGCGGAGCCCGTTCCCGCGGCGAACTCCGGCCCGGAGCGCCCGTCGTGGAGTCGACCAGCGGCACCCTCGGGATCGGGCTCGCCTTCGCCGGTCAAGCGCTCGGACATCCGGTCGTGCTCGTCGTCGACCGGGAATTGGAGCGCAGCATGCGGTCGCTGCTGCGTGCGCACGGCGTCCGGACCGAGGTCGTCGACCGCCCGCACCCCGCGGGAGGCTGGCAGCAGGCCCGGCTGGATCGGGTGCACCAGCTGTGCGCGGAACTGCCTGACGCTTACTGGCCGGACCAGTACAACAACCCGGACAACCCGGCCGGATACGTGAAGCTGGCGGAAGAACTCGTCGCCCAGCTCGGTTCGGCCGACACCCTGGTCTGCAGCGTCGGGTCGGGCGGGCACAGCGCGGGCATCATCCGCACGTTGCGGCGGCACTGGCCCCGGCTGCGCCTGATCGGGGTCGACACCGTGGGCTCGACGATCTTCGGGCAGCCCGCGCGACGCCGCCTCATGCGAGGGCTCGGCAGCAGCATCTTCCCGCGCAACGTCGCCTACGCCGAGTTCGACGAGGTGCACTGGGTGGGTCCGGCCGAAGCCGTCGACGCCTGCCGCCGGCTCGCCGCGCACTCCTTCGTCAGCGGGGGGTGGAGCACCGGCGCGGTCGCCTTGGTGGCGGGCTGGGAAGCCCGGCGCGAGTCCGGTTCCCAAGTCGTCACCGTCTTCCCCGACGGGCCGCACCGCTACCTCGACTCGATCTTCGACGACGACTTCTGCCACGAACACGGCCTGCTCGGCGGACGACCGGCGACCCGCCCGGTGGAGATCGCCGACGCCGCGGCCGTCGAAGTGCACGGCTGGGCGCGGTGCGGTGCCGTTCACGACCCCGCGCGGTCCGCGGAGGTGCCCGCGTGAAGCTCACCTGGCACACCGGCACGCTGCGGCTGCGGGAGCCGTTTCGCATCTCCCGCTCCGTCATGCACGAACGGGACGCGGTGTGGATCGACGTGTCGCACGACGGGCACATCGGGCACGGAGAAGCCGTCACCAGCGTGTACTACGACCTCGACGTCCCGCGAATCGTCACCCAGCTCGAAGCGCTGCGACCGGTCATCGACAGCAGCGACGATCCCGGCGAACTCATCGCCGAGGCACGGCGGTGGGCCGCGCTCGATCCTGGGCTGCGGTGTGGCATGGAAGCCGCGGTACACGACCTGGCGGCGAAATGCCGCGGCATCACCGTGCGAGAACTGATCGGCGCACCGGAATTCGAGACCGCGCGGACGGCCTGCACCATCGGCATCGTCGACACGGCTCACGCGGTGCGAACCGCCACCGACCTCGTCGCCAGAGGATTCGGCGTCCTCAAAGTCAAACTCGGGGACGGCGCCGAGGACGTGGCCAGGGTGGCGGCGATCCGCGAGGCCGCTCCCGACGCCCGGCTGCTGCTCGACCCCAACGGAGCCTGGGCCCCGGATCAGGCGGTGCGCATCCTCGAAACCCTGGAACCGCACGGGATTTCCGCCGTCGAACAACCCATCCGTCCCGGCACGCCAGCGGATCTCGGGTGGGTCGCCCAGCGCAGCCCCATCCCCGTGATCGCGGACGAAGACGCGCACACGATCGACGACGTCCGCGAACTCGGATCTTCCGTGCAGGGGGTGAACGTGAAACTGGCCAAGTGCGGCGGCATCCAGGCCGCCGTCGAGATCATCGAAACGGCTCGGTCCGCCGGTGTCGACGTGATGCTCGGATGCCTGGTCGCCAGCTCGCTGGGCATCGCTCCCGCGGTGCACCTCGCCGGATTCGCCCGCTGGACGGACCTCGACGGACACCTGCTGCTCGCCGACGACCCCTGGGACGGGATCGGAGGGATCGACGGAACCCTGCGGCTCAGCGGACGCCCAGGGCTGGGCGTGCGGCCGAGGTCAACGCCATGACGACGTGGAGGCTCGTCCGGAGCTTCCCGGTCGCCGTGCAGGTACTGCTGGTCAACCAGCTCGGCGTCAACATCGGGTTCTACCTGCTCATCCCGTACCTCGCCGGTTACCTCGGGCACGACCTGGGCATGTCCGCCGCCCTGGTCGGAGTGGTGCTCGGAGTGCGCAACCTGAGCCAGCAAGGCCTGTTCCTCCTCGGCGGCACCGCTGCCGACCGGCTCGGTGCGCGCGGGGTCATCATCGCGGGATGCGCGCTGCGCACCGTCGGGTTCGGCCTGTTCGCGCTCGGCACGTCGCTGCCGATCCTGCTGGTCGCCTCGATTCTCAGCGGGCTGGCCGGGGCGTTGTTCAACCCCGCCGTGCGCTCCTACCTCGCGCAGGAGACGGGGGAGCGGCGAGCCGAGGCGTTCGCGTTGTTCACCGTGTTCGCGAACACGGGGGCGCTGATCGGGCCGCTGCTCGGCAGCGCGCTCGTCGTCATCGGCTTCGCCACTTCCGCGCTCGTCGCCGCGCTGGTCTTCGCGCTGCTCACCCTCGCGCAGATCGCGGTGTTGCCGTCCAGGCCAGTGCCGCCGGCGCGCAACACGGTCCTGCGGGACTGGCGCGGCGTGCTCGGCAACAAGAGGTTCCTCATGTTCACGCTCGCGCTGACCGGGATGTTCGCCCTGCAGAACCAGCTCTACCTGGTCCTGCCGATGGAAGCGGCCCGGCTCACCGGATCCAGCGGCACCGTCGCCGCCGTGTTCATCGTGTCCACGGTGACCGGACTGCTGCTGCAAGTCCGCATCACCAGGTTCTGCCAGCGGAAGTGCTCCCAGAGCAGCGCCATCGCGGCGGGCATGGGCATGATGGGGCTGGCGTTCCTCGCCACGGTGCTCGGCGGGCTCGCCATCCCCGATGCGCCCGCCGCGCTCGACTTGCCCGAAATGCTGCTCAGGCTCAGCCCGGTGCTGGTGGCGACGCTCGTGCTCACCCTGGGACTGCTGGTGGCGCAGCCGTTCGTCAACGACCTCATCCCCTCATTCGGGCCGAACGCCCTGTCCGGCACCTACTTCGGGGTCTTCTACCTGGCCGCAGGGGTCACGGCGGCAGCGGGCAACGCGGTGATCGGCCGGGTGAGCGACGTCGCCGCGCACCCGTGGGCACCGTCCGCGCTGTGCCTCGGCCTCGGACTCGCCTCGGCCGCCGCGGTGTTCGTGCTGCACCGCAACGGACTCGCAGGTCCGGAACCGACTTCGAAACCAGGAGCCTCCGCGTGCACAACGATGCCAACTTCCTGACCGACAACCCCGAGCTCTACGAGGAGCAGTTCCCCGACCCGGAACACCTCGCCGCGCGGTTCGTCCTCGACCTGATCGGCCGGTACGGAGGCGGGGAGGACTTGCTCGACGTCGGCTGCGGCAGCGGTCGCGATGCCGCGCACTGGTCGCGGAACGGGTACCGCGTGACCGGAATCGACACGTCGCCGCGGATGATCGAACACGCGCAACGGCAATGTCCCGACGGCATATTCGCTCTCGCCGACATGCGCACGTTCCGGCTTGAGGCCGCATTCGATGCCATCACGTGCCTCGACAGCGCTTTCCTGTACTGCCACACGAATTCCGATCTCGACGATTTTCTCGAACGGTGTCGCGCACACCTGCGTCCCGGTGGGCTGCTCATCGCCGAAATGCGCAACGGGGCGTTCTTCCTCGGCAACTCCGAGTTGCTCGACGGTATTCGGGAACGGTCCGTGCAGTGGAAAGGGGTGGCGTATCGATCTCGGACCCGGCTGTGGATCGATCACGCCGAGCAGTTGCTGCGGCGAGAACGGATATGGGACTGGCCGGATTGCGGGCGAGAACTCATCCAGCGATCCGCCTGGCGCCTGCTCTTCCCGCAGGAGCTCCGCCGAATCCTCGGCCAAGCGGGTTTTGACGTGCTCGCCATGTTCGACCACCCCGGCCCGCGCACCGACCCGGCCTGGCACCCCGGCGCGGACCTCAGCGCCGCCCTCTCCGGCGACCGCCTCCACCTCATCGCCCAACGCACCGCCTGAGCTCGTGGTGCGAGGAAGGGAACCTTCCTGTCACCGGTGACAGGAAGGTTCCCTTCCTCGCGGGGGCGTGGCGTGAGGTAGATCCCCTTTCGAGGGTTGTTGAAAAGTATTATCGTTTTCTTTTGGTGTGGCTGGTCGGGTGGCCGGCGGTGAAGGCATCGGAACCGGAATGGAGGGCCGCGCATGGAGTCCGAGAGGTCGGTCGTGTACTCGTCTGATCGGAACCCGGTGACGAGGCGGGGTTTCTTGGGACTGACTGCGGCGGTCGCACTGGCGGCGGGCGTGTCGGGATGTGCCGCGGGGGGTTCCGGTCAGGGTGCCGGGGCGCCGCGGCCAGGTGGCCGGTTGCGCGCGGTGTTTCCGGGCGGAGGTGCCGATGAGGTGCTGGATCCGCACACCACGGATCTGTACGCCGAGGTCGCCCGGGCGAAGGCGCTGTTCGACAAGCTCGCGGATTACGGATCCGACATGTCGCCGCAGCCGCGGCTGGCTGAGCGGTGGGAGTCGAGCGCGGACCTGCTCACCTGGCGAGTTCCGCTCCGGCAGGCCGTGTTCCACGATGGAAAGCCGCTGCGCGCCGACGACGTGTTATCGAGCTACGCGCGCATCCTGCGCCCCGACAGCACGCGCCGCGCCAAGGCGAGCCTCTCGGTGATCGACCTCGCCAACAGTCGCGCGATCGACGACCGCACCGTCGAGTTCCGGCTGAAACGCCCCTATGCGGAGTTCCCCAACGCGCTCGCCACCCTGGGCGCCTACATCGTCCCGGAGGGCGCGCAGAACTTCGACCACCCCATCGGTTCAGGCCCGTTCCGGTTCACCTCGTTCGAGCCGGGCCGCAGTTTCCTCGCTACGCGGAACCCGGACTACTGGGAGGGCGCGGCGCACCTGGACGAGCTGGAAATCCTGGTCAGCAATGACGAATCCGCCCGGGTCAACGCACTGCTCGGCGATCAGGCGGACTACGCGCACGACTTGACCGCCACCACCGCCCGCAGCCATGAGGAAGCCGGTCAGATCCAGATCCACCGGCTTCCGTTGAGCAACTTCCACGCGTTGGCGATGAAGGTGGACCGTCCGCCGTTCGACCGGCGCGAGGTTCGACAGGCGTTCTTCCACCTGATCGACCGCGAGGAACTCGTCCGGTCGGTGCTGCAGGGGTCCGGTGAGGTCGCCAACGACCTTTTCGGCAAGAACTACCAGTACTACAACGGGGCACTGCCGCAGCGGCGGCAGGATCTGAACCAGGCCAGAACGCTGTTGCGGCAGGCGGGCGCGGAGAACCTGACGGTCGAACTGCTCACCTCCGAGGCGTCGCCAGGTTTGCGCGAAGCCGCGCTGGCCATCGCGGACCAGGCGAAGCAGGCAGGGGTGACGGTCAAGGTGACCCTGGGAAACAAGGACACCTACTGGTCGGACATCGCCGAGCAAGGGTCCGTGGTGAGCTACCGATCCGGAGCGATGCCGATCGAGTCCCACATCTCGCAGCGGCTGCTGTCAGGTTCGACGACGAACAACACCAAGTGGCAGCGTCGCGAATTCGACGAGCTCTACCACCAAGCACAGGCCACATCGGACGAACGCGCCCGCACCGAGCTCTACATGGAGATGCAGCGCGAACTGTTCGAAGAAGGCGGCTTCCTGTGGTGGGGCGTGTCGGACTGGATCGTGGCGTCGGCGAACCGGGTCGGCGGGATCGATGACCGCGCACCGGCGAACACCTTGGACTGGGCTCGGTTCGACAAGGTGTGGATGGGGTGAACCTTCGGCGCTACGTTGTCCGGCGAGTACTGCTGGGCGTCGTTCAAGTCCTCCTCGCCATGGTGCTGGTGTTCCTCTTGACCGAGGCGTTGCCGGGTGACGCGGCGGTCACCGCCGCCGGGGACAATCCGGACCCGGCGATCATCGAGCTGATGCGTGAGCAGCTGGGGCTGAACGCACCGTGGTGGCAACGTCTCGGCGAGTGGATGTTCGGGGCGGTGCAAGGGAACTTCGGCCGGTCGTTGGTCGGACCTCACTCCGTCCTGGACATCATCGGTTCTTCCGTCGGCCCCACCTTGTTGCTGGCGATGTTGACGCTGGCCCTGGTCGTACCGGTGTCGTTGGGGCTCGGGATCCTCGCCGCGAACAGGGAAGGTCGCCTCGCCGATCGCGTCATCACCTCCACGACCCTCGGGCTGTACTCGGTTCCCGAGTTCGCGATGGGAATTCTGCTGGTCACGGTGTTCGCCGTGCAGCTCGGCTGGCTACCGCCGACGGCCGTCGGCGGTAGCAACCTGCTGAGCCGTCCGGACGTGCTGGTGCTGCCCGTGCTGGTGCTGTTGCTCCGCCCGATCTGCTCGCTGAGCAGGCTGATCCGAGCAGGAATGATCGAAGCACTGCAGTCGGGATTTGTGCAGCAGGCGCGGCGCTGCGGGCTGTCACCCCTGCGGGTTCAGCTGGCTCATGCGTTGCCCAACGCCGCCGTTCCCGCCGTGCAGCAACTCGCGCGGACGACCGACTGGCTCATCGGCGGCGTCATCGTCGTGGAGGCGATCTTCGTGATCCCAGGGCTGGGTACGACGCTGATCGAGGCGGTCTCCGCACGTGACCTCCCGGTGATGCAGGGGTTGTCCCTGGTGTTGGCGAGCGTGACCGTCCTGGTGAACCTCGCCGCCGACATCGTTGCTCGCCTTCTCGCACCGGCTGCGGAGGTAGACGGATGAGGCGCTTCGTGATCCCGGGCGCGCTGATCGCCCTGCCGATCGTGCTGGCGGCGTTCGGGCCGATCTTCGCGTCCACCGACGTGGCAAAGGACATCGCGTTCAGCAGCGGCGCCGGGCATCTGTTCGGCACCGACTTCGTCGGCCGAGACGTGTGGAACGAAGTGCTTCTGGGCGGTCGCTCGGTCGTGCTGATCGCTGTGGCGGCGACCCTGTGCACGTACCTCGTAGCGGTCCCGATCGGGGTCGCGGTGGGGATGAGCCGGTCCAGGTTCCTCGGCGAAGTGGTGATGCGGCCCCTGGACATCGTCCTGGCGGTACCGTCGATGCTCTTGTTGCTGTTGCTGGCTTCCACGGCACCGAACGTCATGTGGGCGCTGGTCGTGATCGTCACGGTGATCAACCTTCCGGATGTCATCAGGATTTCGCGAGCCTCGGCGCTCGCGATCTCAGCGAGACCGGCAGTCGAGGCGATGTGCCTCCAAGGGGAGAACCGGCTCCGCATCGGTCTCGGCTATGTCGCGCGGGCCATGGTGCGAACATTGGCCGCGGATTTGGGAATCAGGTTCACCGGCGCCGTCTACCTCGTCGCGTCGGCGAGCTTCCTCGGTGTCGGGGTGTCCCCGCAGACCAGCGATTGGGCGGCGATGGTGGATCGCAACCGCACCGGCCTGTTCCTGCAGCCCTGGGCGGTTGTGCTGCCCGCACTGCTGATCGTGGCATTGTCGGTGGGGGTCAATCTGGCGTTCGACCAGCTGTTGCGCAGGAAGCGGCGAGAGGTGCGCACGTGAACGTCGTCGATGTCGGCGAGCTGAAGGTTTCGCTGGGCGCCCGGCCCGTCGTCGCCGGAGTGTCGTTCGCCATGGCGGCCGGCGAGGTGACCGCGCTGGTGGGGGAGTCCGGCAGTGGCAAGACCACCACCGGACTCGCGCTGCTCGGTGAGCACCCGCCCGGTGCGGAGGTCGACGGCGAAGTAGTAGTGGCCGGTCATCGCGTGGAAGCCGAACGTCCACCCGCCCCCGGCCAGATCGGCTACATCCCGCAGCACCCCTCGGCTGCGCTCAACCCGGTCCGCCGTGTCGGCTCGGTGCTGCGCGAGATCGCGCGCCGCCACATCGGCGCGGTTCCGCGCGCGCAACGCAAGGAACTGGTGCGCACCAAGGTCGCGACCGCGTTGCGCCGAGCTCAGCTTCCCGAAGGGGACACCCTGCTCAACCGCTACCCGCACCAGCTCTCCGGTGGGCAGCAGCAGCGCATCCTGCTTGCCCAAGCGCTGGTGTGCGACCCGGTCGTGGTGATCGCGGACGAGCCCACGACCGGGCAGGACGCGCTCACGCGCGGACAGATCGTGGAGGAACTGCGAGGCCTCTCCGAGCTGGGAATCGCCGTGCTGCTGCTGACCCACGACCTCGACGTGGTGCGACAGCTGGCGCACCACGTGTTGGTGATGCGGGCCGGGTCGGTCGTCGAATCCGGCCCCGCTGCCGAGGTTCTGAGTTCGCCTGCGCACGCCTACACGAGGCTGCTGGTCGAGTCGCAGCCCGACGGCCGTGCGCCGCTCGGTACCGGCGATGCCGATTCCCCAGCCGCGGTGGTCTCCGCACGTGAACTGGTCGCCGGACACCGTGCGCGGGGGAGGTTCACCGAGACCTTGCACGCGGTGTCGCTCGAGATCCGAGCGGGCGAGCGCATCGCGGTCGTGGGTCGTTCCGGCAGCGGGAAGACGACGCTGGCCCGATGCCTCGCCGGTCTGCACCCGCCCCGGCACGGAGCGGTGCTGCTCGACGGAACGCCGCTCGCCGCTCGATTGCGCGGGCGCACCCGCGAACAACTGGCGGACATCCAGTACGTCTTCCAGGACGCCCGCGCATCGTTCAACGAGTTCGCACCTGTCGTCGACCAGGTCGCCAGGACCGCGGAACGGCTTCGAGGCGTTGATCGACGAGAGGCTCGCCGCCAGGCCGGCGGGTGGTTCCAGCGAATCGGACTCGGCCCGGAGATCACGGCACGGCTGCCCGAGTCGTTGTCCGGTGGCGAGTTGCAACGAGCCGCGCTCGTTCGGGCGCTGCTCGCGGATCCGCGGGTCCTGATCTGCGATGAGATCACGTCCGGGCTGGACACGGTCACCCAAGCCGAACTTCTCGGCGTGCTGAAGGAACTCCAGAGCGCAGCGCAGTGCGCGTTGGTGGTGATCACGCACGACCTGGGAGTGGTGGCCGACCTGGCCGAGCAGGTCGTGATCGTCGATGAAGGTCACATCGTCGAACAGGGGCCGGCCGCGGAAGTGCTGCGTGCTCCACAGCATTCGATGACGTGTGCGCTGATCGAGGCGGCGACGAGCCGAATCGCTCGGGCCTGAGCGTGCGACGGAGATTTCGGGACGACGCGGCGGCGTGCGGTGCGAGGAGGGGAGCATGCCTCCATGGTTCGCCGTCGAACGTGCGTTCGTCATCGCTGAAGCGGGTGGAGCTCGCGTCGCCCGATCTTGCTCGCTAGGTCACCCGGCGTAGTCGACCTCGGACAGGGCGGTTGCATTCGAGTGCAGCGCTCCCGCCCGGCCCGGGATCGAGATCTCGAAGTGGACGCTGGGGCTGTACCGAGGGTCCTGGCGGGCGTCGTAGATCTCCGTCGCCGCGCTCTGCCAGAACGGCGCGGCGCCCTCGATCGCGGGGTTCGTGTGCAGGTAGATCGTTGAGTACTCCGGCGTGGCCGACACGAAATCGCAGGCCATCGACACCAGTGCGCTCGCCAGGCCGTGGCGGCGGTGCTCGCGGTCCACGTAGACGCGGAACAACTGGGCCGTCCGGCCATCGCCGTACCGGGCCGCCAGCCACTCCGGATGCGGTGGGCATCGCGGGCCGCCCGAACGGATCGCCGTCGTTGCCGCGACTTGTTCGTCCCGCACCGCCACGAACAGCGCGTGGCGCGGGTTGTTCAGGTACGCGCCTTCGATGTCCACGACATCCGAGTGCCAGCGGGCGTGGTAGCCGTGCCCGAACTCCTTGTAGAAGGTGTCGAGCATGACCCGCCGGGCGCCCTCGACGTCTTCGCGGCGGGCTCGGCGCACGACGTACTCGCCGATCCGGTGCTCTTCCTGGTGATCCATGTGCTCTCCATCGGGTTCTCGCGCCTGAGTCGCCGAGGAACGCGACTTCTGGTGCGCCGATCCCACAATACAATGACTCTCGTTTTCAATAAGTCGGTGGTCGAGGACAGCGATGCGCTGGAGCGAGGAAGGGAACCTTCATGTCACCAGTGACATGAAGGTTCCCTTCCTCGCGGTCCACGGCTGGGCTGCGCGGGCTCGGGAGCGGGCGCAGGCTGCAGGAATGGTGTGTCTGGTTACCGGAGCGAGCGGCTACGTCGGTGGGCGGTTGGTGCCGCAGTTGCTGGCGGACGGTCGGCAGGTCAGGTGCCTGGTGCGGAACCCGGAGAAGCTGCGGGACGTTCCTTGGCGGGATTCGGTGGACGTGGTTCGCGGGGACCTGCTGCGGGATGAGGACGTGGCCGCGGCGTGCGAGGGGGTCGAGGCCGTCTATTACCTGGTCCACTCGATGGCCGAGTCCGGTTTCGCCGTTCGGGACCGGAAGGCCGCGCTGATCATGGGGCAGGCGGCCCGGGAGGCCTCGGTTCAGCGCATCGTGTACCTCGGAGGGGTGCATCCGCCGGTGGAGGATCTCTCGGAGCACATGGCGTCGCGGGCGGAAGTCGGCGAGATCCTGTTGCGCAGCGGGGTTCCGACGGTGGTGCTGCAGGCCGCAGTGATCATCGGTTCCGGGTCGGCGAGCTTCGAGATGCTGCGGCATTTGACCGAGCGGCTGCCCGTGATGGTGACCCCGCGCTGGGTGCACAACCGGGTCCAGCCGATCGCGGTGCGGGACGTGGTGCACTACCTGGTTTCGGCGTCGCGCGTACCGCGATCGATCAACCGCTCCTTCGACTTGGGCGGCCCGGACGTCCTGACCTACGGCGAGATGATGCGCCGCTACGCGGTCGTGGCCGGTCTGCCGCCGAGGCGAATGCTGCCGGTCGGCGTGCTCACGCCTTGGTTGAGCGCACAGTGGATCAACGTCGTGACTCCCGTGCCGAAGAAGGTGGGGGCGCCGCTGATCGAGTCCCTCATCCACGAGGCGGTCTGCTCGGAGAGCGACATCGACGAGGTGGTGCCTCGGCCGACGGGAGGTTTGACCGGCTACGACAGGTCCGTTGAGCTTGCCTTGAACAAGATCCGGAATGCGGAGACCGAGACGCGCTGGTCGGACGCGGCCCCGGCGGACGCTCCCTCCGAGCCGCTGCCGTCGGACCCGACCTGGTCCGGCGGCACCGTCTTCTCGGACGTGCGCGAGAAGTGGAGTCCGGTGGCCCCGGAACGATTGTGGTGCGTCGTCGAGGGTGTCGGCGGTGAGCACGGGTGGTATTCCCCGTGGCTGCTGTGGGCGGTGCGGGGAGCTGTCGACAAGATCTCCGGCGGGGTGGGACTGCGACGGGGGCGTCGCCATGCGCAGCGCCTGCGCGTGGGGGAGGCGCTCGACTGGTGGCGCGTGGAGGAGCTCGCCGAGGGGAGGATTCTTCGGCTGCGAGCAGAAATGCGTCTGCCGGGGCGAGCGTGGCTCGAGTTCGTCATCGCGCCCGGCGAGGAGGGCGGATCGCACTACCGCCAGCGCGCGGTGTTCGTGCCGCGCGGATTGGCCGGGCACGTCTACTGGTGGGTTCTCGTTCCGTTCCACGGATTGATTTTCGGTGGAATGGCGCGCAACGTCCTCCGTGCCGCTTCGGAAGGGGAGTGACTCCCGCGGAGCGCTGATGCGCCAGGTGCGCAGGGCCTTCATCGGGGCGACCGTGACCGGAGGGGGTCAACGCACTGCTCGGCCGAGGAAGAACCGTAGCTCGCCTCGGGTGGTCTTCGGGACGAGAACGAATCGACCTGCCCGAAAAACAAAATGGACAAGAACGCTGATCAGCGCCTTGTCCATTTTCGCTATTCCGGGTGCCCTCGGCAGGACTCGAACCTGCGACACCTGCCTCCGGAGGGCAGTGCTCTATCCGCTGAGCTACGAGGGCTTGCTGTTGTTGACGTGCGTAAGCCTAGCGCACGCGTCGGTGTGCGCCGAAAGGGGGTGACGGTTCGCGCGGTGGGCGGTGCGTCCAGCAGCTGGACACTTGGTTGCATTCATGCGCATCTCGCTATATATCATGGAGCCGTGCGGATGGGAGGTTCGTGATGGGGCATGGCCACGGCCACGGGGCGGCAGCGGGATCCGCTAGCGCCTCCGGGCGCTACTCGCGGCGCCTGGCGATGGCGTTCGGCGTGTTGTTGGCGTTCTTCGTCCTGGAAGCGGCGGTCGGATATCTCACCTCATCGCTGGCGCTGCTGTCGGACGCGGGGCACATGCTGACCGACGTCCTGGGCGTCGGGATGGCGCTCGCCGCGATCACCGCGGCGCGGCGTCCCGCTTCGGCCAAGCGGACTTTCGGCTGGTACCGCATCGAAGTGCTCGCCGCGCTCGCCAACGCCGTGCTGTTGTTCGGCGTCGCCGGCTACATCCTCATCGAAGCCATCGGCCGCTTCCAGCAGCCGCCCGAAGTGGCCGGGCTGCCGATGATGCTCACCGCAGCGGCCGGGCTCGCAGCGAACGTGGTGGCGTTCCTGCTGCTGCGGGAAGGTGCGGAGGAGAGCCTCAACCTGCGTGGTGCGTACCTGGAGGTGCTGGCCGACACCATCGGATCGGTCGGGGTGCTGATCGGGGGAGCGCTGGCCTGGGCCTTCGGGTGGTACCTGGTCGACCCGATCGTCGCCGTCGCCGTGGGCCTGTTCGTGCTGCCGCGCACCTGGAAGTTGGCGCGGCAGGCCTTGCGGATCCTGGTGCAGCAGGCGCCGGAAGGCGTCGACGTGCACGCCATGCGCGACGACCTCGCCGCACTGCCCGCCGTGAACGAAGTGCACGACCTGCACGTGTGGACGTTGACCTCCGGCATGGAAGTCGCGTCGGCGCACCTCACCACGCCGGCCGAAGCCGATCACGGCGACGTGCTCGTGTCCGCGCAGCGCTTGCTGGCCGAGCGCTACCGCATCGAGCACGCCACCTTGCAGGTCGAGCCCGCCGAGTGCGCCCGCCGATGCCAGGGGCTGACCTGGTGACAGAAAGGTTCCCTTGCTCGCGCCGGTGACAGGAAGGTTCCCTTGCTCGCGCCGGGGCGCGAAAAAACCGGCCCGCACCTGTGGGGTGCGGGCCGGTTTCGTGGGGTGGGGCGACGGTCAGTCGTCGTCCTTGCCGCCCGGGGCGTTCTTGGCGACCTGCATCAGGAACTCGATGTTGGTGCGCGACTTGCGCAACCGGTCCTGCAGGAGTTCCAGCGACTGCTGGGCGTCGAGCGCGGCGAGCACCCGGCGCAGCTTGTGGGTCACGGCGAGCTCGTCGGGCGAGAGCAGGATCTCGTCCTTGCGGGTGCTGGAAGCGTCGACGTCGACGGCGGGGAACAACCGCTTGTCGGCGAGCTTGCGGTCCAGCTTGAGCTCGGCGTTGCCGGTGCCCTTGAACTCCTCGAAGATCACCGTGTCCATCGTGGACCCGGTTTCCACCAGCGCCGTGGCGAAGATGGTCAGCGAGCCGCCGTTCTCGATGTTGCGGGCCGCGCCGAGGAAGCGCTTCGGCGGGTACAGCGCCGTCGAGTCGACACCACCGGAGAGGATCCGGCCGGACGCCGGGGCCGCCAGGTTGTAGGCGCGGCCGAGGCGGGTGATCGAGTCGAGCAGCACGACCACGTCGTGACCCATCTCGACGAGGCGCTTGGCCCGCTCGATGGACAGCTCGGCCACCGTGGTGTGGTCCGACGGCGGGCGGTCGAAGGTGGAGGCGATGACCTCGCCCTTGACCGAGCGCTGCATGTCGGTGACCTCTTCGGGGCGCTCGTCGGCGAGCACCACCATGAGGTGGCATTCCGGGTTGTTCGTGGTGATCGCGTTGGCGATCGCCTGCAGCACCATCGTCTTACCGGCCTTCGGCGGCGAGACGATCAGCGCGCGCTGACCCTTGCCGACGGGCATGACGAGGTCGATGATCCGCCCGGTGAGGTTCTGCGGTTCGGTCTCCAGCCGCAGCCGCTCGTTCGGGTACAGCGGAGTCATCTTGTGGAACTCCGACCGCCCCTTCGCGGCGTCCGGCTCGAGGCCGTTGATGGCGTCGACGCGGACCAGCGGGTTGAACTTCTGCCGCTGCTGCTCGTTGTCGCGGGGCTGGCGGATGACGCCCTTGATCGCGTCACCTCGGCGCAGGCCGTACTTGCGGACCAGCGACAGCGACACGTACACGTCGTTCGGCCCGGCGAGGTAGCCGGACGTGCGGACGAACGCGTAGTTCTCCAGCACGTCGAGGATGCCGGCGACGGGCAGCAGGACGTCGTCCTCGCGCACCTCCGGCTCGTTGCCGCCGCCTTCGGCGCGGCCCCGGTTGCGCCGACGGTCCCGGAACCGGCGTCCGCGCCTGCGGCCACCGTCCTCATCGGAGTCGTCCTGCGGGCGGTTGTCCTGCTTGTCCTGCTGCTGCCGGGAGTTCTGCCGGTCGTTGCGGTCTTGGCCGCCGCCCCGGTTGTCCTGGCGGTCCCGGTTGTCCTGGCCACCGCGGTCGTTGCGGTCCTGCCGGTCGCCCCGGTTGTCCTGTCGGTCGCCCCGGTCCTGGCCGCGCTCGCCGTCCTGGTCCTGGTTGCCGCCGCCGGAACGGTTGTTGGAGCGACGGCGCCGGTTGTTGCCGCGACGTCCTTCGTCCTCGCCGCCCTGCTCGGCGCCTTGCTGCCTGCGGGAACGTCCGCGGGTCGGCGCGGAGCCGTTGGCGCCGGAATCCGGGGTCGCGGCCGCCTCCTGCTGCTGGGGCGCGGAATCGGACTCGTCGAGCGAGGGCTGGTGGGCCTTGCCGCGGCTCGGCGCGCTTTCCTGCGCCGCACCGCTTTCCTGCGCGGGCTGCTTGGCCGGGCGGGAACGGGCCGGCGCGCCGCCTTGCCGTTCCTTGATGGCCGCGATCAGGTCGCCTTTGCGCAGACCGCTGGTGTCGATCCCCAGTTCCCCGGCAAGTTGTCGCAGTTCGGCGAGAACCATGCCGGACAGTCCTCCGCGGCGACGCGGGGCGCCATTGGTCTCGGCGCCCGCGGCCGGCTGCTCAGACTCCTGCTGGCCAGCCTGGGAGACGCCGTTGGTCGTCTCGCTGCTCAACAGTTCGGTGTTGCTCACGAATGTCCTTCCTGACCGGACCGCGCCTCCTACGCGACCCAGCGGATTGCCCGCCCGCTCTTGTCAACGGACGGCCTTTTTGTGCTACCAGCCTGATGCCGGTCGAGTTCAACACGCACGCGCGGCTCGATCGACGTCGGCGACCAGGCGGAACCAGCAGCACCGGGCGGTGGGAGGTACCCGGGTCATGTGCTCGTCCGAATGCCGTTACGCGGTGCGGTTTTCACGCTTCTGCGCGTCAGAACCACGGTGCACGTGCGAAGCATCCACTCCGATCCACACTCGCCGATGCACGCCTTGCTGCCGCCTCACTCAGGTGTTGTCGTTCTTGGGGAGCGCTGTGATTTCCGGTCCGGCCCGATATACCGCTGCGCAGAATCGGGACGACAGGCACCGGGGTGCGCCGAACCGGCGTCGATCGCTTCAGGAACGTGACCGTCACGGTCAGGCCCCCACGCTGCGTCGGCCGGGACTCACAGGTCGGCAGCCCCGCGCGAACCCCATTGAGTTGACAACTCCTGCCTCTGTCACCGCGACCGGATACTCGCCGATCCTGATCTTCACCCACGTGGAGCGGAGCCCAATTCACTAGCGAGAGATGTGCCCCGGAGAACGATGCCCCGGTTACGGCACCGGCGCCCTGCGCGCGGTGACTGATTGACCTTGAGGGTAGACGCCCCACCACCGAGGTGCAACAACCTCCAGAGGCGCGGCATGCTCTCATTTGATCACAGTGTCTTCAAACGCCGGTCGCGCCACAGCACTCACCGAGTCGAAACACCTGTCGAACAGCACTGACGTTCTGCCGACATGTCCTTTGTACCACCACACCGGTGGGAATGGTCGGGCCGGGCGGTCATTCCGGCGATGTGGGATCCGATATCACCTGAACGCCATGCCGATCCACCGGAAGGCGCAGCGCGGTGAATCCGGTGATGTCGACGGTGTCGGGGAGCTCGCCGCCCGAGGGCAGTGCGAGCACCGTCGGCCCGGCGCCGGAGACCGCCGCGGGTACGCCGGCCGCGCGCAGCCGCCGCACCAGCTCGATCGTTCCCGGCCAGGCCGATTCCCGGTAGTCCTGGTGCAGCCGGTCCGCCGTGGCGGCCAGCAGCAGCGAGGGGTCGCTGGTCAGGGCGTGCACGGCGAGCGCGGCGCGGCCCGCGGCGAACGCCGCGTCGGCGTGCGGGACCTGCTCGGGGAGCAGGCCGCGCGTGGTGTGCGTGGTGGACTCGGAGGCGGTGACGAGCGCGATCGGGTGCAAGTCGGGGTGCGCGGGCAAGGCCGCGGCCCGGAACCGGTCGGTGTCGCGCCAGGCGATCACCACGCCGCCCAGCAGGCTCGCCGCGACGTTGTCGCCGTGACCCTCGCACTCGGCGGCCAGGTGCAGCGCCTGCTCGAGGTTCTTGTTCTCCCGCAGCGGGAAACCGGCGAGCTCGTAGGCCGCGGCGATGCCCGCGACGATGGCCGCCGCGGAGGAGCCCAGACCGCGCGAATGCGGAATGGTGTTGTGGCAGCGCAACCGGACGGCCGGTGCGGGCACGCCGAGCTCCGCCCACGTGCGGTGCAGGATGCGCACGATGAGGTGCTCGTGGTCGGTGGGCACGGAGCCCGCGCCCTCACCTTCGGCCGCCACCTGCGCGCTGCGCGCCGGCCCGTCGGTCACCGCGACGTGCACCGTGTCGTACAGCGCGAGCGCCATGCCGAGCGCGTCGAAACCGGAACCGAGGTTGGCGGTGGAGGCGGGCACCGTGACCCGCACTCCACCGCCCGCTCGCAGGCTCACACCAGTTCCAGCGCGGTGGCCACGGCACGCGGGTCCACCGGCAGCGGCTCGACCTCGACCATGCCGGACAGGGCCGTGTCGGGGTCCTTGAGCCCGTGCCCGGTCACCGTGCAGACGACCTTCGAACCGCGCGGCAGCCGTCCGTCCTCGGCGGTCGCCAGCAGACCGGCCACGCTGGAAGCGGAGGCGGGTTCGACGAACACGCCCTCCCGGGACGACAGCAGCCGGTAGGCGTGCAGGATCTCCTCGTCGGTGACCGCGGAGAACAGCCCGTTCGAGGCGCTCTTCGCGGCCTCCGCGTGCTGCCAGGAGGCGGGGCTGCCGACCCGGATCGCGGTGGCGATCGTCTCCGGGTTCGTGACGGGCGCGCCGTGCACGAGCGGCGCGGCACCGGCCGCCTGGAAGCCGAACATGCGCGGGGTGGCCGCGATGACGTCGTCCGCGGAGTACTCCGCGTAGCCCTTCCAGTAGGCGGTGATGTTGCCCGCGTTGCCCACCGGCAGGCAGTGCACGTCCGGCGCGGAGCCGAGCACGTCGCAGATCTCGAAGGCCGCGGTCTTCTGGCCTTCCAGCCGAACCGGGTTCACCGAGTTGACCAAGGTAACCGGGTGTTCGGCGGAGGTCTTGCGGGCCAGCTCCAGGCAGTCGTCGAAGTTGCCCTGCACCTGCAGGATCTTCGCGCCGTGCGCGACGGCCTGCGCCAGCTTGCCCATGGCGATCTTGCCCTGCGGCACCAGCACGGCCGAGGTGAGCCCGGCGCGCGAGGCGTAGGCCGCCGCGGAGGCCGAGGTGTTGCCGGTGGAGGCGCAGATGACGGCCTTGCTGCCCGCGGCGAGCGCGTGCGTCATGGCGACCGTCATGCCGCGGTCCTTGAACGAGCCGGTCGGGTTCGCGCCCTCGACCTTCAGGTACACCTCGCAGCCGGTGAGCTCGGACAGGTGCTGCGCGGCGACCAGCGGCGTGTTGCCCTCCTGCAGGGTCACCACGCGGGCGCCCTCGGGGATCTCCACGCGGTCCCGGTACGCCTCGATGAGGCCGGGCCAGCCCGCCCTCGCCCCGGTGGGCGCGCTCTGGATGTTCGAAGTCACGACGATTCACCTTCCACGCGCATCACGCTGACGACCTCCCGCACCGACGCCAGCTGCGCGATCTTGTCCACGGTGGACTTGAGCGCGGCGTCTGTCGCGGTGTGGGTGACCACGACCAGGCTGGCCTCTTCGCCGCGACCCGCCTGGCGCACCACCGAAATGCTCACATCGTTGTCGTTGAACGTGGCCGCCACTTGGGAGAGCACGCCCGGTTTGTCGTCCACATCGAGGCTGATGTGGTAGCGGGTCGGGGTGGCCCCCATCGGTTGCACCGGCAGCTTCGCGTGCGCGGACTCGCGGGGGCCCTTGCCCGCCACGACCAGGTTCCGCGCGACCGCCACCAGATCGCCCAGCACGGCGCTCGCGCTCGGCGCACCGCCCGCGCCCTGGCCGTAGAACATCAGGCTTCCCGCGGCCTCGGCCTCCACGAACACCGCGTTGAACGCGCCGCCCACGCTGGCCAGCGGGTGGTCGCGGGGGATCATCGCGGGGTGCACCCGCGCCGAGACCGACTCGGTGCCGTCCTCGGCGACGACGCGCTCGCAGATCGCGAGCAGCTTCACCGTGCGGTCCAGCGACTTCGCCGCCGCGATGTCGCCGGGGCGCACCGCCGAAATGCCCTCGCGGTAGACGTCGGTGGCCGCGACCCGGGTGTGGAACGCGAGCGCGGCCAGGATGGTGGCCTTCGCCGCCGCGTCGAACCCGTCCACGTCGGCGGTCGGGTCCGCTTCCGCGTAGCCGAGCCGGCCGGCCTCGTCGAGCGTCTCCGAATAGCTGGCGCCGGTCGAGTCCATCGCGGAGAGGATGTAGTTCGTCGTGCCGTTGACGATGCCCATCACCCGGTTGATGCGGTCCCCGGCGAGCGACTCGCGCAGCGGGCGCAGCAGCGGGATGGCACCGGCGACGGCGGCCTCGAAGTAGATGTCCACCCCGGCCTCGTCGGCCGCCGAGTACAGCTCGGAGCCGTGCTCGGCCAGCAGCGCCTTGTTGCCGGTCACCACGGACTTGCCGCCGCGCAACGCGCGCAGCAGCAGCGACCGCGCGGGCTCGATGCCGCCGATGAGCTCCACGACCACGTCCACGTCGCCGTCGACCAGCGCCGCGGCGTCCGTGGTCAGCAGGTGCTCGGGAACGTTCGGATGCTTGTGGGGGCGCCGCACGGCGACCCCGGTGACCTGCACGGGAGCCCCGGTCCGCGCCGCGAACTCCTCGGGGCGGCCCTGTAGCAGGCGCAGTACCTCGGTGCCGACCGTGCCGCAGCCCAGCAGCGCGACGCGGATCGGCTCACGGTCCTCGATCACTCACACCTCCAGCCGGAGCAGGTCGTCCTCGGTCTCCCTGCGCAGCAGCAGTCGCGTCCGCCCGTCCCGCACGGCGACCACCGGCGGTTTGGGCAGACGGTTGTAGTTGCTCGCCATCACGTAGCAGTAGGCACCGGTCGCGGCGACGGCCAGCAGGTCGCCCGGAGCAATGTCCTCCGGCAACCAGCAGTCTCGCACCACAACGTCACCGGACTCACAATGCTTGCCCACGATGCGGGACAGCACCGGGTCCGCTTCAGCGGATCGGGAGACGAGCCTGCAGTCGTACACCGCGTCGTAGAGCGAGGTGCGGATGTTGTCGCTCATGCCGCCGTCGACGCTGACGTAGCGCCGCGACACACCGCCGTCGAGCTCGACGTCCTTGATCGTGCCCACTTCGTAGACGGTTACCGTGCCCGGCCCGGCGATGGCGCGACCCGGTTCGACGGCGACCTTCGGCGGTTCGAAACCGGCGAGGTCGCATTCCTTGCGGACCACGTCGTGCAGCCGGGTGGCCAGCTCGTTGACCGGCAGCGGATCGTCGTCCGCGGTGTAGGCGATGCCGAGACCGCCACCGAGGTCGACCGTCGTCAGCTTCTCCAGCGCCTCCGCGCCGTGCTCGGCGCGCAGGTCGGCCAGCAGCGCCACCACGCGGTGCGCGGACAGGCCGAAGCCGTCGTCGTCGAAGATCTGCGAACCGATGTGGCTGTGCAGGCCCACCAGGTCGAGCGCCTCGGCCTTGATCACGCGGCGGGCGGCTTCGGCCGCCTGCCCGGAAGCCAGCGAGAAGCCGAACTTCTGGTCCTCGTGCGCGGTCGCGATGAACTCGTGCGTGTGGGCCTCGACCCCGACGGTCACCCGGATCATCACCGGCTGAGTCACGCCGCGTTCGCGGGCGAGGTGGTCCAGCCGGGCGATCTCGTGGAACGAGTCCAGCACGATGGAACCGACACCGGCGTCGACCGCGGTGGCCAGCTCGTCGACGGACTTGTTGTTGCCGTGGAACGTGATGCGCTCCGGCGGGAACTCGGCGCGCAGCGCGACGCGCAGCTCACCGCCGCTGCACACGTCCAGGCTCAGGCCCTCGTCGGCGACCCAGCGGGCCACCTCGGTGCACAGGAACGCCTTCGACGCGTAGTGCACCGAGGTCGGGTCGCCGAACGCCGTCGCGTACTCGGCGCACCGGGCGCGGAAGTCGGCTTCGTCCAGGACGAACAGCGGGGTGCCGTACTCGCGGGCGAGCTCGCGCACGTCGGTTCCGGCGAAGCTGACCGAGCCGTCGGCGTCGCGGTGCGCGCCACGTGGCCACACCGCCGCGTGCAACTCATCGAGCTCGGCCTCGTCTGCCGGGACCGGCCCGGCGGTGCTGCCCGGCAACAGGACCTCGGCGTGCCGAGGTCCGGCGGGGTGGGCGCGCATGATCGCGGCTCCTCTGCGAAATCGTGCCGAACCGGGGGAGCCGTACCCGGCCCCCCGGCGCAGCCGCCCGAAGCCGGGCGTGGACGTTGTGGATCACATCTGGTCGGGCGCGGTGACCCCGAGCAGGCCCAGGCCGTTGGCCAGTACCTGGCGGGTCGCCTCGCACAACTGCAACCGCGCGACCGTCAGCGGATTCGCCTGGTCGTCGCCCGGCTGCAACACGCGGCACGCGTCGTAGAACTTGTGGTAGGCGCTGGCCACTTCCTCCAGGTACCGCGCGATGCGGTGCGGTTCCCGCAATTCGGCGGCCGAGAGCACCACTCGCGGGTACTCGCCCAGGGTGCGGATCAGGTCGCCCTCGCGTTCGTGGGCGAGCAGCGACAGGTCCGCTTCCTCGACCGGTCCCCGGTCGATGCCCAGGGACTCGGCGTTGCGCTGCAACGACGCCAGCCGCGCGTGCGCGTACTGCACGTAGAAGACCGGGTTCTCGTTGCTGCGCTTGCTGATCAGGTCCAGGTCGATGTCCACCGCGGAGTCCACCGAGGAGCGGGTCAGCGAGTAGCGGGCGGCGTCCACGCCGACCGCCTCGACCAGGTCCTCCAAGGTGACCACGGTGCCGGCGCGCTTGCTCATCCGGACCGGTTTGCCCTCGCGCACCAGGTTCACCATCTGCCCGATGAGCACCTCGACGGCGTCCGGGTCGTCGTCGAACGCGGCGGCGGCGGCCTTGAGCCTGCTCACGTAGCCGTGGTGGTCGGCGCCCAGCATGTACAGGCACAGGTCGAAGCCGCGGCCCCGCTTGTCCCGCAGGTAGGCGACGTCACCGGCGATGTAGGCCGTGGCGCCGTCGCTCTTGATCACGACGCGGTCCTTGTCGTCGCCGAACTCGGTGGAGCGCAGCCACCAGGCGCCGTCGGCGAAGTACAGGTGCCCGGAGGCCTTGAGCTGCTCCACCGACTCGCTCACGGCGCCGGAAGCGTGCAGCGAGTCCTCGTGGAAGAACACGTCGAAGTCGGTGCCGAACTCGTGCAGGCTGCGCTTGATCTCGTCGAACATCAGGCCCACGCCGACCCGGCGGAACGTCTCGTGCCGCTGGTCCTCCGGCTGCTCCAACGCACCCGGCTCGGCTTCCAGCACCTGCCGCGCGATGTCGGCGATGTAGTCGCCGCCGTAGCCGTCCTCCGGCGCGGGCTCGCCCTTCGCCGCGGCGAGCAGCGACAGCACGAAGCGGTCGATCTGCGCGCCCGCGTCGTTGAAGTAGTACTCGCGGACCACCTCGGCGCCCTGCGCGGACAGCGCGCGGCCCAGCGCGTCGCCGACCGCGGCCCAGCGGGTGCCGCCCAGGTGGATCGGACCGGTGGGGTTCGCCGACACGAACTCCAGGTTCACCCGAAGGCCCTGGTAGCGGTCGCCACGCCCGAACTCGGCGCCCGCGGACACGACGTCGCGCACGATGCCCGCCTGCGCGTCGGTGGCGAGCCGGAGGTTGAGGAAACCCGGACCGGCGACCGTCACCTCGGTGATGCCGTCCTGACCGGTCAACGACTCGGCCAGCCACGTCGCCAGGTCGCGCGGCGACACGCCGACCTTCTTCGCGACCTGCATGGCCACGTTCGTCGCGTAGTCGCCGTGCTCCGGGTTGCGGGGGCGCTCCACGGTGACCGTCTCAGGCAGCACGGACACATCCAGTTCGCGTGCGGACAGCACGTCGACGGCGGTGTTGCGGACGAGATCAGCGAGCGCGGCAGGAGTCACCCGACAAAGTCTAAGGATGAGTCGTCGCTGTTCAGCGAACGGGTGCGAGCAGCAGCCGAGTCCGCTGCACTGCGGGTAATCGCGCGGTGACCCGAATGTGAGAGCGTGACGCACGACGTGTTCGACGTACGCCCACCGGTGGCCGCGGGATCTCTAGACTGGCGAGCCGGGTCACCTGGCGACCGATGGCGAGACGAGGTCCGAACAGCATGGCGAGCGGTAAGAAGAACAAAGCGATGCGCAAAGCACGCGGTTCCGTGGTGCAGCAGCGCTCGATCCCGTGGATGACGTTGTCCGGAGTCGGGGTCGTCCTCCTCGTCGCCGTCGTCGTGTTCGGGTACGCCTACGTGCGCTACGCCGACCAGGCCGAGTCGCGGGAGGCGCAGGCGAAGGCCGAGGCCGCGGCGGCGCCGTTCAAGCCCACCCCGCAGAACCCGGACCCGTCGAAGAACATCCCGGACGTCGAGACCGCCGACTACGCGGGCCAGCAGCACGTCACCAGCACCCAGCGCGTCGCCTACGACAAGACCCCGCCGTTCGGCGGTCCGCACGACGGCATCTGGGCCGACTGCACCGGCGTCGTCTACCCGCAGGCGGTGCGGACCGAGAACATGGTGCACTCCCTGGAGCACGGCGCCGTGTGGATCGCCTACGACCCGGCGAAGGTCGACGAGGCGGGCAAGGCGAAGCTCAGCCAGCGGGTGGAGAACAAGCCCTACACGATGATGTCGCCGTACCCGGAGCTCGACAGCCCGATCTCGGTGCAGTCCTGGGGCCACCAGCTCAAGCTCGACAGCCCCGACGACCCGCGCATCGACCAGTTCATCGCGGCGCTCAAGCAGAACCCGAACAACGTCTACCCCGAGGTCGGCGGCTCCTGCCAGGCCTACCCTGGCGCGTTCGACACCCAGAACCCGCCGCCGTTCGACCCGACCCCGCCGCCCGCGGACGCCATCCCCATGAGCGGGGAAGGCACCCAGCCCGGGCAGGGCGAGATGGGCGGACGGTGAGCGGTCCGGACGGGGCAGCGGGTCCGCCGCTGCCCGCGCGCATCGCCGTCGCCGTCGGCGCCGCCGTGGCGCTGCTGCTGCTCGGCGGCGCGCTCGGCCTGCTGCTCGCCACCCCGGCGAAGGACTCCGAACCCGCTGCCAGCAACGTCGACATCGGGTTCGCGCAGGACATGTCCACGCACCACCAGCAGGCCGTCACCATGGCCACGCTCGCCCGGGAGCACGGGGCGGACGTGGCGGTGCGCCAGCTGGCGTTCGACATCGAGACGAACCAGCGCGACCAGATCGGGCGCATGCAGGGCTGGCTGAACCTGTGGGGCGAACCGGTGAGCGCCGCCGGGGCGCCGATGCAGTGGATGCAGGGCGGCGGGCACGAGCACGGCACGGATCACCACGCCATGGCAGGCGGAGCCACCATGCCCGGCATGGCCGACACCGCCGAGCTGGATCGGCTGCGCTCGCTCAACGGGCCCGCGTTCGACACGTACTTCCTGCAGCTCATGCTGCGCCACCACGAAGGCGGGGCACCGATGGCCCGCTACGGCGCCGAGCACGCCGGGCTCGCGCCGGTGCGCGGGCTCGCCGCGAACATGCTCGGTTCGCAGGGCAGCGAGAGCGAACTCATGCGCGGCATGCTGGCCGATCGCCGCGTGCCGCCGCTGCCCGCGGGCTGACACCGGCCCGTTCCACCCCTGGCACGACGCGTGGACCCCGCGCGCAGCGGTGCGAGGAGGGGAACCTTCCTGTCACCCGTGACAGGAAGGTTCCCCTCCTCGCGGGGCGTCAGCCGCAGTGCGCGCTGGTCGTGGCGTTGCGGATGAGGAAGACCGCCAGCAGCGCGAGGGCCGCACCGCCGAGCGCGAGCATGGGCATCAGCGGCACCTGGATCCGGTCGACCGTGAGCGCAACCCCGAACATCATCACCGGGTACGCGAACCGGAGGCCGAAGCGCTGCCACCCGTTCGACCACCGCACCCGGCCGCCGGTGAGCAGCGCGAGGCCCGCGGCGAACCCGAGCAGCACCGGGACCGACAGTTCGAAGCCCGGCTCGCCGTGGTCGAACGACCAGGTCAGCAGTGCTGCGACCCCGGTGGCGGCACCGAGGAACAGCAACGGCAGCGAGATCCACAACCGGACCGTGAGGTTGCACAGGACAGAGCAGGGCAGCACGGGTAAAGGATGATCGTGCGCTGCTCCGCCCGCACTGCTCAGCGGCGACCACTCGGCGGACGGTCGTCCCGTCGCGCTGGGCGGTCGTGCGGCGCCGCCACGAGGAATAACGTTCGGCCCGCCTGCGTTCCAGGTCAACGCATTCGGTCTGGCAGAATGACAGGCCGAGTCGGCTCCGGTTCACCTCGCGATGACGGTCGACGAGGACCCGGCGGCCCCGAACAGGAGGACACGCTTTGAAGGCGGACATTCACCCCGAGTACGTCACCACCCAGGTGAACTGCGGCTGCGGGAACAGCTTCACCACCCGGAGCACCACCAAGGCCGGCAGCATCACGGTCGAGGTCTGCTCGAACTGCCACCCGTTCTACACGGGCAAGCAGAAGATCCTGGACACCGGCGGCCGGGTGGCTCGTTTCGAGGCCCGCTACGGCCGTCGTCAGAAGGACGGCGCCCAGAAGTAGCTGAGCCGACGGCGCCCGCTCTCGCGCACTGCGCGGGGCGGGCGCCGTTTTCGTGTCGAACCCCGGCCGGGTTCGGCCCGCACCGTTCCGTTCAGCCGGTCCCGTTGCCGGTCCAGGAGTGAAGAGGGTTCCCGTGGAAACGTCGAAGCTCGAAGAGTTGCTCGCCGAGCACGCGGAACTGGAGCGGCGGCTGGCCGAGCCGGACGTGCACGCCGACCAGGCCACCGCGCGCAAGCTCGGGCGCCGCTACGCGGAACTGACCCCGCTGGCCAAAGCAGCCGCCGAATGGGAGCAGACCCGGTCCGACCTGGCCACGGCGCGGGAACTGGCCGCCGAGGACGACGGGTTCGCCGCGGAGGCCGATGCGCTCGCCGAAGAACTTCCCGCGCTGGAGACGAAGCTCACCGAACTGCTGCTGCCGCGGGACCCGCACGATTCCTCCGACGTCGTGCTGGAGGTCAAATCCGGTGAAGGCGGTGAGGAATCGGCGTTGTTCGCGGGCGACCTGCTGCGGATGTACCTGCGCTACGCCGAGCGGCAAGGCTGGCGGGCCGACGTGCTCGACGCCACCGAATCCGACCTGGGCGGCTACAAGGACGTCACGGTCGCGGTGAAGACCAAGGCCGGGGACACCGGACCCGACGGCGTCTGGGCGAAGCTGAAGTTCGAAGGCGGCGTGCACCGCGTGCAGCGGGTGCCGGTGACCGAGTCCCAAGGCCGGGTGCACACCTCCGCCGCCGGGGTGCTGGTGTACCCGGAGACCGAAGAGGTCGAAGTCGAGGTCGACGAGAAGGACCTCCGCATCGACGTGTACCGGTCCTCAGGTCCCGGCGGGCAGAGCGTCAACACCACCGACTCCGCGGTGCGCATCACGCACCTGCCCACGGGCACCGTCGTGTCCTGCCAGAACGAGAAATCGCAGCTGCAGAACAAGCTGCGCGCCATCCAGGTGCTGCGCGCCCGGTTGCAGGCGCTCGCCGAGGAGGAGGCGCAGAAGGAGGCCGCCGAGACGCGGCGCAGCCAAGTGCGCACAGTGGACCGGTCCGAACGCGTCCGCACCTACAACTTCGCGGAGAACCGCATCTCCGATCACCGGGTGAACTACAAGGCCTACAACCTGGACCACGTGCTCGACGGCGAACTCGACGGGGTGCTCGGTGCGCTGGTCGCTGCGGACCGGGAAGAGCGGCTCGCTTCCAGCTCGTGAGGGGCCTCCGAACCGACCGGTGTGTCCGTCGTGACAGGAAGGTTCCCCTCCGTCCGGGGTGTCGCCTGAACGAGGCGGCGGATCACGCGCTCTAAGCTTGCCCCGTGACTCGACAGCCACTGCGCCTGGCCATCCTCGAAGCGGAACGCATGTTGTCCGCGGCAGGCGTGGCGAGCCCCCGCACCGACGCCGAACTGCTGGCCGCGCACTTGCTCGGCGTGGAGCGGACGAAACTGATGATGGTGCCGCTGGTCGACCCGCCGGTGGTGGAGGCGCTGCAGGCGCTGGTCCGGCAACGCGCGGACCGGATTCCGCTGCAGCACCTGGTGGGAACCGCGAGCCTCGGCAACGTGACGCTCAGCGTCGGGCCCGGCGTGTTCGTCCCCCGCCCGGAGACCGAACTGCTGCTGGCGTGGGGGCTCGCGACCCTCGAAGGCGTCGAACGCCCCATCGTGGTCGATCTGTGCACGGGAACCGGTGCGCTGGCACTGGCCATGGCCAACGCGCGCCCGGACGCGCAGGTGCACGCCGTGGAAGTCGACCCGCACGCGCTGGCCTGGGCACGGCACAACATCGATCAGCAGGCGGTGGCCGGGGACACCCCGGTGCGGCTCTACGCGGGCGACGTGTTCGACCAGACGCTGCTGATGGAACTGGAGGGCCTGGTCGACCTGGTGCTGTGCAACCCGCCGTACGTGCCGGAGGGCACGCCGGTTCCGCCCGAGGTGCGCGATCACGATCCGCACGGTGCGGTCTTCGGCGGGCGCGACGGGCTCGACGTGGTCCGGCAGGTCGTCGGGTGCGCGGCTCGACTGCTCCGGCAGGGCGGTGGCCTGGCGATCGAGCACGACGACACCCACGGCGGCTCCGTGCCCGCGCTGCTCAAGGCGCGGCGCGTGCTCAGCGACGTCGAGGACCACGCCGATCTGGCGGGGCGCCCCAGGTTCGCCACCGCCCACCGGGCCGCCCCCGAGCTCTGACCCGCCGGCCGAGCCCCGGCTGATCCCCCGCGTAAACCCGCCGGAGTCCAGGTCGTGAGGACCTGCACTCCTGCCGTCGGCTGCCCGATTGCGGCCGTCGCCCCCGTCGGTGCACTCCTCTCTCCGCACGTCGTGATGGCCGCGAGGAGGGGAACCTTTCTGCCACATGTGGCAGAAAGGTTCCCCTCCTCGCATGAGCCCGCGGAACGGCGCGGGGCGCAGGGGGCGGGGGCGGGCGCACGAAAAATCCGGCCAGGGGCTGTGCCCCTGGCCGGATTGGATCCGTCCAGATGTGCCGGTGCGCCCGGCGGTGGAACCGGTCCGCGTAGGTGTGTTCGCGCTCCGGGTCAGCGACGCGGGCGGGAACCCTGCTCGGCCGGTTCGGCCTTGGGAGCTCCACCTTGGTTGGCCGGACGCTGCTGCTGCTCGGCGGTGGTGCCGGGGATGGGCAGCTGGATCCGCCGCGTCGGCGGATCGTGCGGGTTCTGCTGCTGCGCCGGCGCGTTGCCGGGCAGGTTCTGGCGCTGGATCTTCTCCGTCGGCCCGTCACCCGCGGCGGGTTGCGACTTGCGCTGTTCCCGCGGCTGCGGCGGTCGCTCCTCGGCGACAGCGGTCTCCGCGGACTTGCGCGCCTGCTCGCGCGCCTCCGCGGCGGCTTCCCGCAGCGCGGCTTCCTCTTCGTCCTCCTGCGCGAGGCGGGACAGCAGCGGAGTCGTCTGCCCGAGCAGTTCGGCGGCGTCCCGCAACTTCCCGGCGACGGTGTCGCGCAGCTCGGTCAGCGAATGCACCTGCTGGTCGGCCTTGGTGAGCCTGCGCTGGCACTCCTCGGTGGTGACGCCCAGCCGCTTCTCCGCGTCGAGGCGCGCCTCGCGGATGAGGCGTTCGCTTTCGCGGGTGCCTTCCTCGACGAGCCGGGTCGCTTCGTCCGTGGTCTCCCGGATCATCCGCTCGGAACGCTCGGTGGCCTCGCTGACCAGCCGCTCGGCTTCCTGGGTGCTCTCCCGCTCGCGCTTCTGCGCGGCTTCGACGCTGTCCTTCTCCCGCTGCTGCGCCGCCGCGGTGCTCTCCTGCTCGCGGCGCTGCGCGGCCTCGGTGCTCTCCCGTTCGAGGCGCTGGGCGGCTTCGGTGCTCTCCCGCTCCAGCTTCTCGGCGGCTTGGGTGGACTCGGTGGTGAGCCTGGTGGCCTCGTCGGTGGCTTCGCGGACCCGCCGGTGCGCCTCGTTGGTGCCTTCCCGCAGCCTGCGGTTGGCTTCCTCGGTGGCTTCGCGGACGCGGCGCTGGGCGTCGGCCTTGCTGGTGGTCTCCTGCTCGGTGAGGGTCTTCATCGACTCGGTCCGCCGCGCGGCCATCGCGATCTCGAAGTCCTCTTCGACCTGCACGCGGCGGGCCTCGGACTCCTCATCGGCGCGCTTGCGGTTCTCCTCGGCCTCGCTGGTGATCCGCTCCGCCTCGGCCTTGGCCTTGTCGAGCACCGAGCGGTGCTCCTGCTCCATCTCGGAGCGGCGGGTGTCGACCTCGGCGATGAGCTTCTCGTAGCGGGTGCGCAGCGCCCCGGCTTCCGCTTCGGAGCGGGAGCGCGTCTCGGCGGCGTCCTTCTCCGCGCGCGAGCGGATGTCGTTGGCCTCGTCCTGCGCCAGCCGCAGCATCCGCTGCAACCGCTCGCTGAGCCCTTCCAGCGTCGTCGGCGGCTTCGACAGCCGTTCCACCTGTCCGCGCAGGTTCTCGATCTCCGAGCGGGAGGACTCGAGCTGCTTCGACACGTCTCGTGCCTGCGAAACGGCCGCGTCGCGGTCGGAGGTGATGATGCGCAGATCTGCGTCGACCCGTTCGAGATGCTCGTCGACCTGGGCGCGGTCGTATCCGTTCTTGCGAACGAGGTCGAAGCCCGATCCCAGCGGGAGAAGATCACGGTCGTCGGCGAGGCCCATGGTGCCACGCTACCTGGAAGGCAACAGCGTTGTGGGAGGTGTGGGCGGGATGACGGGAGAATTCGCCGACGTGGACCACCTGCTCGGTGGTGCGGCGTCCGGTACCGGGTCGAAAGTCCCTTGACCGGCCGGTCAGTCAAGGCGAACGGTGAGGGAGTCGGCAGCGCTGGAGGTGATCGACATGGCCACCATGGCGAACGAACCGTCGAAGATCAAGCCGTGGACCCGGTGGCAGGACTGGGCCGCGCTGGTGCTCGGGGTGTACGTGATCCTCGCGACGATGTGGACGCGGACCAGCAGCGGCGCGATCTCGGCGATGATCGTCCTCGGGGCGTTGCTGGTGCTCGCCGCGGTGTGGTCGCTCGCCATGCCCGGCTCGATGACCAGTGAGTACGCCCACATGTTGCTGGGAGTGCTGCTGTTCCTCTCGCCGTGGGTGCTCGGCTACGCGGCGCTCACCGGCGCGGCGTGGACGTCCTGGGTGGTGGGGGTGCTGGCCGTCGTTGTCGGTGCCGCCGCGCTCCCCGAGGCGAACGTGGCGCACGGCAGGGGCATGGCCGCCGGCCAGCACTAGGCCGGACCGTCCGGGATTCCGGTTCGGCTCAGCCTGCCGATCCGTGACAGGAAGGTTCCCTTCCTCGCATTCGGCGTCGGGCGTCGGCGTGCGCTCCGCGCGGTGCTGCTCCCCCGAGGTGGAGAGGCGTGCCGATGGATGGATCATCGGGTAGGTGGACGCCCCCGTCCGCCGGGGAGTCCGGGGCGGGCCGTCGCGCCCGGTCCCCGGGCCGGACGGGCGCCGCCGGTCGGACGGGGCCGCGCGAAGTGCTCGGCGGCGGTCCGGCTTCGGCGCGGGACCGGATCCTCTCGGCGGCGGGGGAGTTGTTCGCCGAGTCGGGGTTCGCGGCCACCCCCACCTCGCGGATCGCGGAGCGGGCCCAGGTGCCCAAGGGGCTGATCCACTACTACTTCCGCCGGAAACCCGACCTGCTCGTCGCGCTCGTGGAGAGGTTGCCCGCCGAGCGGATCGACGCCGACCGGGTCGTGGTCGTCGGGGACCTGGTGGGCAGCCTCGGCAGGCTGGTCGATGAACTGGACCGCGCGTGCGCGTCCGCGTCGCCGCTCAGCCACTTGCTGTGGCGGGAGGCCGACACGCACAGCGCGGTGCGGCGGGCGCTGCGGGAGCGGTTCCGGGGTGCGGTGGAGCAGATCCGCCAGGTCGTGGCGCGCGCCCTGCCGGAGCGCGCCGACGACGGTGAGCTCGACACGGCCGCGGTCCTGCTGGCCAGGGCGGTCGACCACCGGCATGCGGTGACCGGACGCGTCGAACGCGATGCCGCGGCCGACCTTGAGATCGACTTCATCGCCCGCGCGCTGCAACCGCACGTTCGGCGCGGGGCTCGGGTGCGCACCGCCGGAGGAGCCGATCTCGGCTGACGGGCCGGTCAGGCCGCGGGTTCGACGAGCTCCACCAGCACGCCGCCGGCGTCCTTCGGATGCACGAAGTTGATGCGGCTGTCGGCGGTGCCGCGACGCGGGGCGTCGTAGAGCAACCGCAGTCCTTTGGCACGCAGTGCCGCGCTGGCGGCCTCGACGTCGGTGACCCGGAACGCGAGTTGCTGCAGCCCTGGGTTGTTGCGCTCGAGGAACTTCGCGATCGCGGAATCCGGTCGCAGGGGAGCGAGCAACTGGATCTGGGTGGCCCCCGCGGTGTCGCCCGGCGCCCGCAGCATCGCCTCGTGGACCCCTTGCTCCTCGTTGACCTCGCTGTGGGTGACTTCGAGGCCGAAGGTCGAGCGCTGGAACTCGATCGCGGCGTCGAGGTCGGCCACCGCGATGCCGACGTGATCGACGGCGGTGATCAGTCCGCTCAGTTCGCTGTGCATGGTGGGCAGCCTAACGCGCCGTGAACCCGGCGTGAGTGTGCGAAATGTGGCAAGAAAAGGTGTTGTGCGCTGCTGGGATTGCACTGATCGGCGGAGTCGGGGGTGCAGTGACCGACGTGAACATGTTGCTAGTTCACGTCGAAAGGTAAGTGATGGTTGCGAAGAAACCAAACCGGCTGAGACCTCGGCCGCTCCTGATCGCGGCGGTCGCCGCGGTCGTCACCATGGGCGTGCCCTCGTTCGCCGTCGCGGCAGGGGGCGGCGGGACCGTCTCCGGTGGCGGTGGCCCCAACCCCGAGGAGATCCGGCTCAAGCACGAACGCGCTCGAGTCGCCGCGGCCCCGCTGAAGTTCGGGGCCGAATCCTACGAATCCGTGCGATCCGCGGCGGCGGACGCCGCGGGAACCGCCGACTGCTCGGTGAGCACGGACGCCGCCACCTACCTGACCCTGTCGACGACCTGGCCTGAAGTCGCGGGATCCGGGGAGGCGCCGTCGCCCATGACCCTGTCCCGCTACGACGACCAGACCGCGCTTGCCGACCCCGAGCAGCGCGGCGACGGGCTCTTCTTCAACCCGGGGGTCGGGATCTGGCAGCTCGACTCCGCCGGTCTCGGGGCGGACGAGACGGCGGCCACCGCCATCGACTCGGCCGCCGCGGCGTCGAAGGTCGCGCCGTACCTGGTGGGGAAGTACTGCGACTCGGTGGGCTCCGGTGCTTCCAGCGCCGCCGCGCGCGCCACGGCTTGGAAGGCCTGGCACGCCTGTGACGAAGGCGCCTGCGAGGACGTCTACCAGCGGCTCGCGAAAGAAGGGGTCGCCAAGGACTCCACCGTGTCCCGGTACGGCGGCGCGGAACCACGCAAGTGCACCTACGAGGGCGCGTCCTACGACTGCCTCTACGTCGACCCCGGTGCCGTCGAAGGCGAAGATGCCTGGACATCGCCGGACTTCGGGCCCGCACCGGTTCCCGATCCGTTCTACGTCTTCACCTACACCAGCGGCGGCGCCGATTACGAGGTCCGCTACTGGCTCGATGCCGACTCCGGCGCGGAAAGCGACGTGTCCGCGTCGCGGGAGCTGGGCGTCGACGCGCGCACCGCGCTGCACTGGGAAGCCGACTCCGGCCTCTGCGACACCACGGCCACCCGCGGCGACTGCTGAACCGCTGCGAGGAAGGGAACCTTCCTGTCAGACCGGTGACGGGAAGGTTCCCTTCCTCGCGTTCCGGTGGCGCGGGGGTGGTGTCGGGAACGTTCCCTTCCGGCCGAGGGCGGACCTGTGCGAAGGTGCGCGGATGGCACTGCGTGCCACGATGGGTGTGGTCCGGTCGAGCCGAGTGGGCGCATCATGAGGGCGGTGCACGGCGCCGTTCCGACGGCGCGCAGCGGTAGTCGATGAGGATGGCCGGGAGGCGACTGTGAGCACTTCTGTGATCGTTTCGGGGGCACGCACTCCGATGGGGCGCCTGCTGGGCTCGTTGAAGGATTTTTCAGGTGCGCAGCTCGGCGGCGTGGCCATCAAGGCCGCGCTGGAGCGAGGCGGCGTCGCCCCTGAACAGGTGCAGTACACGATCATGGGCCAGGTGCTGACCGCCGGAGCGGGGCAGATCCCCGCCCGGCAGGCGGCGGTCAACGCGGGCATCCCGATGGACGTCCCGGCGCTGACGATCAACAAGGTGTGCCTGTCCGGCCTCGACGCGATCGCGCTCGCCGACCAGCTCATCCGCGCCGGCGAGTTCGACGTGGTCGTCGCGGGCGGCCAGGAGTCGATGACGCAAGCCCCGCACCTGCTGACGAGCTCCCGCGAGGGCGTCAAGTTCGGCGACGCGCAGCTGGTAGACCACATGGCTCTCGACGGCTTGACCTGTGCTTTCGACGAGATCGCGATGGGTGCTTCGACGGAGAAGCACAACGGCAGGCACGGGCTGACCAGGCAGGAGCAGGACGAGTTCGCCGCCCGGTCGCACCAGCGCGCCGGTGCCGCGGCGGCGCGCGGCGTGTTCGCCGAGGAAATCGCCCCGGTGACGGTGCCGCAGCGCAAGGGCGACCCGATCACCGTCGACACCGACGAGGGCGTCCGGCCGGACACGACGGCCGAAGGCCTCGGCAAGCTGCGCCCGGCGTTCGCCCCCGACGGCACGATCACGCCGGGCTCCGCGTCGCAGATCTCTGATGGTGCCGCCGCGGTCGTGGTGATGAGCAAGTCGAAGGCCGAGGAGCTCGGCCTGACCTGGCTGGCCGAGATCGGCGCGCACGGCGTCGTGTCCGGGCCGGACGCGAGCCTGCACGAGCAGCCGTCGAACGCGATCAAAGCCGCTTGCGCGAAGGAGCAGGTGGACGCCGCCGAGCTCGACCTCGTGGAGATCAACGAGGCGTTCGCCGCGGTCGGCATCGTCTCCAGCAGGGCCCTGGGGGTCTCCGACGAGATCGTCAACGTCAACGGCGGAGCCATCGCGCTCGGCCACCCGCTCGGCATGTCCGGCGCGCGGCTGGCGCTGCACCTGGCGTTGGAGCTGCGGCGCCGTGGCGGCGGAACCGGCGTGGCCGCGCTGTGCGGCGGCGGCGGGCAGGGCGACGCGCTGATCCTGCGCGTTCCGCAGAGCTGACCTGCGCAACCCGGTGAACCGGGGCGGTGTCGGGGTACCCGGAAATCACCCTGATGCCGCCCTGGTTTTCCACGACCGACCGTGATCACTGTGAGTGCTCGCCGCTACCCTGGTCGGTATGAAGTGGCTTCCAGGTGGATGGCAACGTGCGGATCGGTCGGAACGGGAATGGGCCACCGTGCCCGGCCGCGTCACCGGTAAGAGCGACGCCACCGCGCGGTTCGGGGCGGAACGCGGCGGTCCCGGCACCCGGGTCTACGACAAGCACGACCGGCCCGCGGAGACGGCGGCACCGATCGGGCTCGGCCCGGAAGCGCAGGACGTGGACGTGTCCGCCGGCAGCTTCCGGCTGCTGCTGATCGGCGGCGGGCTCAGCGGCTTCGGCACCGTGCTGTGCGCCGCGACGCTGGCCAACAACGGCAGCAGCGTCGGTGTGTGGATCTGGCAGTTGGTGCTCGGCATCATCTTCCTCGGATTCGTGCTGTCCTCGCGCGGGATGCTCAACAGCCGCGGATTCCTGCTGGACCGCAGCGGTTTCTACGCGCGCACCCTCGGAGAGGTGTACGGGGTGTCCTGGAACGAGATCTCCGCCATCGGCATCGGCAGCCTGCCGTGGATCGAGCAGAAGCGGCCGGTGCACCCGGAGCGGCGGGTCGCGCTGGAGTTCTACCCGGCCGACCCCGGTTTCGGCGGTCGCCACCCGGAGCTGGACCGCTGGCGGGTCGAGGAGCAGCCCTCGCTGCCGGGAACGTCGTCGGTGCGCTACCGCTTCCACCTGCCGCCGTTCACGCGGCTGCCGCGAGCGGTGGAACGCGCGGTGCAGACCGTCGCCCCGCGCAAGTGGGTCGGTCACTACCGCAGGCACCTTCCCCCGGTGAGCATGCCGGATTCCACCAAGCTCTGATCCGGATCGGCCGCGGCGAAGCGTCACCAGCCGAGGCTGTTCAGCGGCTCGGCGGGCTTGAGCGCCGGATCGTCGTCCTGGAAGGTGCGTGCGCGACCGCGGCCGGTCGCCGCGGTCTCGAAGCGCACCGTGACCCGGCCGAGTCCGGCGCCCTGCACCCAGCCGTGCCCGTTCTCCGGGTGGAACACGTCGTCCCCGGCGCGCCACGGCCGACGCCCGGGCAGCGGAGTCGGTTCCGGTGCCGGCTCACCCTCCGGAACGGGCGCAGGTTCGGACTCGTGCGCGGGACTGTCGAACAACGCCTCCTGCTCGGAGGTCGCGAGCCCCGAATAGGAGACCCCGACCAGCCGGATCGGGGTGCCTGGCGGCACCGCCACCGCGATCAACCGCCGGGCCGCCGCGCTGAGCGAACCCAGGTCCGAGGTGGCCGTGGCGAAGGTCTCCGCGCGGCTGATCGTCGTGAAGTCCGCGTCTCGGACCTTCACCGTCACGGTGCGCGCGGCCCTGCCGGACGAGACGAGCCTGCGGTGCGCGTGCTCGGCCATGCCGCCCACCTCGGTGGACAGCCGCACCGGCTCGGTGATGTCCACGTCGAACGTGGTCTCGGCGCTGACCTGCTTGGCCTCCGCGCGTTCCGCGACTGGGTGATCGTCGATGCCGTGCGCCAACCGGTGCAGCTCCGCGCCGTGCGCCTGACCTAGCAGCGACGTGACGTCGCCTGGGTGCAACGCCGCGAGCTCTCCGATGCTGTAGACCCCGATGCGGTGCAGCTTCGACTCGGTGACGGGCCCGACGCCCCACAACTTGCGCACCGGCAGGCCCGTGAGCAGTTCGTGCTCCTGATCGGGCGGCACCACGAGGGCGCCGTCCGGCTTCGCGAGCCCGGAGGCGATCTTCGCGATCTGCTTCCCGGACCCCGCTCCCACCGACGCAGGCACCCCGACCTCGGTGCGGACCCGTTCCCGCAGCCGTGCCGCGAACCGCTCCACGTCGTCGGTCGAGCCGCCGATCAGCTCGACCGGTTCCAGGAACGCCTCGTCGATCGAGACCTGACCGACCACGTCGGAGATCTCGCGGACGATGTCGAAGACCTTGCGGCTGACAGCCTGGTAGACGCCACCGCGGGGAGGCAGCACCACCGCCACCGGGCATCGGCGGCGCGCCTCGGCCATCGGCATCGCCGACCGGGCGCCGTAAGCGCGGGCCTGGTAGCTGGCGCCGGCGACGGTGCCGCGCGGACCCAAGCCGCCCACCAGGACGGCCCGGTCGGAGACGGTGGGGCGGGTGAGCTGCTCGACGGACGCGAAGAACGCGTCCATGTCCATGTGCAGCACCCATCTCCGCATGCGCACATTCAACGAGATACCCCCGACAACCACCACAGGCCCCGGGGGAGGTCGCGCCTCGGAGCAGGTTCAGCGCGGCGCGTGGCGAGCGCGGACCCGCGGGAGATCCGGCTAGTCCTCGTCGGTCTCGTGCTCGGCCGGGGCGTCGGCCGGTTCCTGCTTCGCCGGAGGCGCGAGGAACACCACACCGCGGTCGAGGTCGAGCGGACCACCCGGATCGTGCTCACGCCCAGGTGTGCCCTGATCGCCCTCGTGCCGGAGCTTGCGCCCCGGGAACAGTTCACCGTAGGAAGCCATGTCCCCAGCGTAGGCCGCCCGTCACCGTCATCGCCCGGACCAGGAGGACCAACCGTGCGAGGAAGGGAACCTTCCCCCTGTCACGGGTGCGGGGAAGGGAACCTTCCTGTCACCGGTGTGAAGAAGGGAACCTTTCTGTCATCGACGGCGTCGTGCGGACGCGGAGGGACATCGGACCCGCGGCGCGGGGACGCGGTGCCGGTTTTCGTCGGCTCGGGTCGTGCTCACGGGAGTAGGGGAGTTCGCGAGCAGTGCGGCTTCTGCGGACGGCCGGACGGGAGAGGGGCGGAGCCGGTTCGATCACCGGCGAGCGCCCGGCACGCGGCACCCGACCGGATCAGCGCCAGGCCAGGCGGCAAACGAAACCGGCCGCCACCGGACAACGGTGACGGCCGGGCGGCGGTACGAACTCAGAACAGGGCGCTGGCCAGTGCCCTGCGGGCGTTGGTGACCCGCGGATCCCCGTCGGGGAACAGCTCGAACATGTCGATCAGGTGCTGCCGCACGCGGTTGCGATCGTCGCCGGCGGTGCGCTTGACGGTGCGCACGAGCCGGTCGAACGCGGCCTCCACCTGCTGGGCGGCGAGTTCGGCGTCGGCGGCGGCGAGCTGCGCGTCGAGGTCGTCGGGTGCGGCGTCGGCGCGCTCGATCGCGGCCGGGTCGGCGTTCTCGGCACGGGCGCTGAACCGGACCTGGGCGAGGGCGGCCTGCGCCTGCTCGTTGTTCGGTTCGGCTTCGAGGATCTGCCGGTAGGCGGCCTCGGCCGCGGCGAAGTCACCGTTGTCCAGGGCTTCTTCCGCGGCGGTGAAGCGGGGATCTTCGGGTTCCTCTTCGACCTCAGCCGCGCCCGCCGCTGCCTGCTCGGCGGCCTGGATGCCGGGGAGCTGTTCGCGCAGGGCGTCGAGCAGCGCGGTGATCCACTGCCGGATCTGCGGCTCGGGCTGCGCCCCGGCGAAGGCCTCGACGGGCTGCCCACCGGCGATCGCGATCACGGTCGGGATGGACTGCACCTGGAAGAGCTGGGCGATCCGCGGGTTGGCGTCCACGTCGACCTTCGCGAGCACCCAGGTGCCGCCGCTCTCCTGCGCGAGCCGCTCCAGCACGGGGGAGAGCTGCTTGCAGGGGCCGCACCACTCGGCCCACAGGTCGACGACGACGGGGACCTGCATGGAGCGGTCCACCACTTCGGCCTGGAAGGTCGCTTCGGTGACGTCGATGACCGCCGGCGTGCCGGTGGTCGCCGCGTCGTCGGCGGGGCCGTTGGAGGCCGGTGGCCGGGAAGCGTTGTCCGCCTTGTTCTTCAGCGCGGACAGGTCGACTGCGCCCGCCATCGCGGCGGACATGGCTGCGTTCTGGCGTGGATCGGGCCTCGTCACCTCTCCATCCTGACACGGCGCGCGATGCGCACCGTGCGTGGGCGGGGGTTCTCCGGAGGGCGACGGGAACCGGCGCAGTACTGGTCACGGTGCGCTGGCTGAGCCACCGACGTCTACCTGATCGAGTGTCGATGATCACTCGATTGCTTGACGTTACGTGCGTACCCCTCATGTTTTGCCGGGGTGATCGCCGAAGGAGCCACTGTGTCTGCTCGAGGGCCTGTTCTCGGGCGGGCCAGACGGGGAGCCCCGGGAAAGATCCGGGATCGAGCCCCCTGCCCGAAGTTCTAGGAGAGGTTCAGAAAGTGCGTATTGCTACCCGCGTTGCCGGCGCCGCCGGTATCGCCGCCCTCGGCATGGTGTCCCTCGGTTCGACCGCTTTCGCCGACACGGCGGGCAACGAAGGCGTCAACCTGGTTGACGACAACAACATCAGCGCGGTGCCGGTCCAGCTGTGCGGCAACAACGTCGGTGCCGTCATCGGCGTCGTCGTGCCGGTCCTGTCGCCGCAGACGAACGACTGCACCAACGCGCCGGTCATCGACCACCCCTCTTCCAAGGGCTGATCGATCGCGTACGACGACGGCCGGCCGGAGACGTCCCTCGGGACCTCCGGCCGGCCGCGTCGCTCACTGGTCGGTCGACAGGTGTTCTTCGACCCGCCGGACCTTCTCGTGCAACTGCCCGGTGTGGCCGGGGCGGATGTCGGCTTTGAGCACCAGGCTGGTGCGGGGCGAATGCGACGACACCGCTTCCGTCGCGCGCTTCACCACGTCCATGACCTCGTCCCAGTCGCCTTCGACGGTCGTGAACATCGACGTCGTCTCGTGCGGCAGGCCTGATTCGCGCACGATCCGCACCGCTTCCGCGACGGCCGCGCTGACGCTGTCGCCATCACCGGAGCCGGACGGTGCCACGCTGAACGCAACCAACATTCGATCTTCCTCCTGCGAGCTGCTCGGGAAAGACTTACGATCATGCTGGATTTCATCGGCGTCGTGCTCGTCGGCAGGTCGTGATGCCGAATGGTCATTCGTCCGTTCGGTGCCCGCTGCTAGCGTCGGCATCATGAGCGCCCGTAGCCCGCTGCCATTCGACCCCATCGCACGTGCGGCCGAGCTGTGGTCGGAGCGGATCGGGCCATCGACCACGATGGCCGCGGTGACCAGCGTCATGCGGGTCCAGCAGATCCTGCAGTCCGCGGTCGACACGGCGCTGCGCCCGCACAACCTCACGTTCGCCCGCTACGAGGCGCTCGTCCTGCTGACCTTCTCCAGCCGCGGAAGCCTGCCGATGCGCGTCATGGGTGATCGGCTCCAGCTGCACCCGACCAGCGTCACCAACATCGTCGACCGGCTCGAACACGATGAGCTGGTGCGCCGGGTGCCGCACCCCACGGATCGGCGCACCACCCTCGTCGAGATCACCGACGAAGGGCGGGACCTGATGAAGCGCGCCACCGAGTCGGTCAACGAGATCGAGTTCGGGCTGGGCGGGGTGACCGAGCGGCAGACGCAGCAGCTCACCGAACTGCTCGGCAAGGTCCGCCACGCGGCGGGCGATTTCTGAGCTGAAGCCGGCTCCACCGCACACGGGGGATCTCCCCGCACGCCTCCCCGCTCGGGTCGAGGCGCGTTCGACCACCCGCTCCGCCGCCACATGCGCGCGCCCTGGTGCGAGGAAGGGAACCTTCCTGCCACCGGTGACAGGAAGGTTCCCTTCCGCGCGGGGGAGCGCCGGGGTCAGTTCAGGGTGCGCAGGACGTAGCGGACCCGGCCCCAGAACGTGGGGTTTGCGGAGTCCTGCCAGGTGAGCAGGCCGCGCCCGGTCGCCCAGCGTTCGAAGCCGACGGAGGCCAGCGGCGGCACTGAGGCCGCCAGCGCGAGCACGAGCACGCCGAACGACCAGCGCAGCGGGCTGAACACCACGAGGCAGGTCACGACGTAGGCGGTGAACACGAGACCGTGGATCCAGCCTGCGACGGTGACGCCTTCGGGCATCCCGAAGCCGTACTTGAAGACCATCGCGATCAGCAGCGCCGCCCAGGAGCACGCTTCGGCGACCGCGACGAGACGGAACCATCCCGCGTAGGTACGGAACACCCTCAAACCGCCTTTCGGACGCGGTGCCGCTCACCGGCACCTGACTCCTCCGAGTGTGCCGGGTGCTCGTGGTCACACCGCGACCGGTGACACCGCGGGGGAGGGGGCGCCCGTGGCGGTGGAGGCTCCGGGTGCGACCAGAATTGCCGTCGGAACGGAAACGAACGGTCCGAAATCAATTCGTGACAACCTTGTCTTCCCGGTTCGGCGCGCAGTTCTGGATCATGATCGGGAAACCGGCGAACACGATCGCTCGCGAACGATGCTAGATGGCCGATTCCGCCGTTCGGCCGCATTTCTGCGGCCGTCGGTACGCAGGAATCGGATCGAGCATTGACACCGCTGGTCCAGAGCGGTGAAATCCGCCAGATCATGACAACGTTGTCGGATTCCGGGAATGTTCGACGGGCCACCATGAACGATGTGGCCCGTCTCGCCGGGGTGAGCATCAAAACGGTCTCCCGCGTCGTCAACGGTGAGACCGGGGTGCATCCGGGCACCGCGGACCGCGTGCTCACCGCGATCGACCAACTCGGATTCCGCCGCAACCTCGACGCGAGCAACCTGCGCCGCGGCGCCGAAACCGGGATCGTCGGGCTCGTCCTGGAGGACGTCGCGAACCCGTTCTACTCGATGCTGACGCGCGCGGTGGAGGAAGTCGCCCGCGCGCAGGGCGGCCAGGTGCTGACCGGATCGTCGGGGGAAGACCCCGCCAGGGAACGGGAACTGGTCACCGAATTCCTGTCCCGGCGAGTCGACGGGCTCCTGGTCGTGCCCGCCGGGGACCGGCACGGCTACCTCGCGCGGGAGATCATCACCGGCACCCCGGTCGTGTTCGTCGACCGACCGGCGGGCGGCGTCGAAGCCGACACCGTGCTGGTGGACAACGTGGACGGCACGGCCCTGGCGGTCCGCCACCTCGCCGAGCACGGTCACCGGCGCATCGCCTTCCTCGGCGACTCGCCGGGCATCAACACGGCCGCCGAGCGGCTGCGCGGTTTCCGCGAGGGCTGCGCGCAGGCCGGTGTTCCGTTCGACGCCGCGCTGGTGCGGATGGGCCCGCACACCGCGGACTCGGTGGCCGCGGTGCTGGCGGGACCGTTGAGCACCGCGACGGCCCTGGTCACCGGCAACAACCGGATCACCGTCCACGCCGTCCGCGCGTTGGCGGGGTGCGTCCGCCGGCCCGCGCTGGTGGGCTTCGACGACTTCGAACTGGCCGACCTGCTGGACCCGCCGATCACGGTGATCACTTACGACGTCCGGGAGTTGGGCGCCTCCGCGGCGCGGACGGTGTACGCGCGGCTCGCAGGCGACACCACCCCGCCGCGACGACTGGTGCTGCCCACCCGGTTGTTGCCGAGGGGGTCCGGGGAGGTGCCGGCGTGAACCCCCGCGCGCGGTGCCGGACCGCCGTGCGCCTGCCCCGCCCCGGTGCCACGCACCGCCTCGACCGCAGCACCCGAGCCACCTGGAAGGTCTGATGTCCGAACCGCTGTTGGAAGCCCGCGAACTCACCAAGAGATACGGCGGGGTGGAGGCGTTGCGGGGTGCCTCCTTCACCGTGCACCCCGGCGAAGTGGTCGCCCTCATCGGCGACAACGGAGCCGGGAAGTCCACTTTGGTCAAATGCCTCTCCGGTGTGGAGCAACCGGATTCCGGGCGGATCAGCGTGTCCGGAACGCCCGTGACGCTAGACTCGCCGGGTGCGGCGCGCTCGCACGGCATCGAGACGGCCTACCAGGACTTGGCCGTCGCCCCGGACCTGGACCCGGCGGCGAACCTGTACCTGGGGCGGGAAATCCGCCGCGGCGGGCTGCTCGGCAAGCTCGGGATGCTCGACAAGGCGGCCATGCGCGCCCGCGCCGCCGAGCAGTTCGCGACGTTCGGCGTCTCGCTGCCCGACCTGGACGTGTCGATCGGGGCGCTGTCCGGCGGGCAGCGCCAGAGCGTCGCGGTGGCCCGGTCGGTCGCCTGGGCGGATCGCCTGGTGTTCCTCGACGAACCGACCGCGGCGCTCGGCGTGGTGCAGCGGGAGCGGGTTCTCGACGTGGTGCGCCGGGTCCGCGACACCGGCATCTCGGTGGTGCTGATCAGCCACAACATGCCCGAAGTGCGCTCGGTCGCCGACCGCGTCGAGGTGCTGCGGCTCGGCCGCCGCGTCGCCCGCTTCCGCGCTGCCGACGTGAGCCTCGAAGAGCTCGTGGGAGCCATGACCGGGGCGCTGACCCAGGAGGACGAGAACTGATGTCCGCACCACAAAGATCCCCCGAGGACGTCTCCGCCCCCACCGCGGAACCCGCCTCCGGCAAGACCTTCCGCGCCAGGCTGGCCGCGTCGCCGACGCTGTGGACGGGCCTGGTGCTGATCGTGCTGTGCGCGCTGTTCAGTGCGGTGCGGCCGGACGCCTTCCCCACGCTGTTCAACTTCCAGACCCTGCTGGTGCAGGCGGCGCCGCTGCTGATGCTCGCGGTCGGGATGACCTTCGTGATCATCACCTCCGGGATCGACCTGTCCGTCGGATCCGTGCTGGTGTTCGCCGGTGTCGTGTCCGCGCAGACGATGGAGGCCCTCAGCGGTGGTGACGCCACCGGTGCCGGGTGGGGGGTGATCCTCGTCGGGCTGGTCGTGGCGCTGCTCGGTGGCGCCGCCTGGGGTGTGCTGAACGGACTGCTGGTCGCGGTGGCGCGGGTGCCCGCGCTGATCGTCACGCTCGGTTCGTTCGGTGCTGCGCTCGGCGCGGCCCAGCTGCTCACCAACGGCATCGACGTGCGCACCGTGCCCGCCGCGCTGCGGGAGACGCTCGGCACCGGGACCTCGTTCGGCGTGGTGCCGAACCTGGTGATCCTCGCCGCGATCGTCACCCTGCTCGCGGGCTGGGCGCTGCACACCACGGCGTTCGGCAGGCACACCTACGCCATCGGCTCCAACTCCGAAGCCGCGCGCCGCGCCGGCATCAACGTGAGCAGGCACCTCGTCGCTGTGTACGCGCTGACCGGGGTGCTCGCGGGATTCGCCGGGTTCCTGTCGCTGGCCTACTTCGGCACCACCACGATCAGCGGGCACAGCAACGACAACCTCAACGCGATCGCCGCGGTCGTGCTCGGCGGCACCAGCCTGTTCGGCGGGGTGGGCACCATCCTCGGCAGCGTCATCGGCGTGTTCATCCCCGCCGTGCTCGACGCCGGTTTCGTCATGGCCGGAGTCCGGCCGTTCTGGCAACCGATCGCGGTCGGCGCCGTGCTCGTCGCCGCCGTCTGGCTCGACCAGCGGCGCCGGAGGAATCGCAACAGCCGCTGACCCGCTTTTCAGCACAACGGTGTGTGGAGGAAAAAGTGAGAATCAGGCATCAATTCATGGTCGTGCTGGCGGCGGGAACTCTGCTCGCCGGTTGCGGATCCGGGCAGATCGGGGACAACGGCGGAGCGGCCACCGACCCGAACAACAAGAACCTGGCATTGCTCACCGGAATGCGCGGGGAACCGTTCTACGTCTCCATCGAATGCGCGGCGAAAGAAGCGGCAGCCGCCGCCGGGTACGAGCTCAACGCGCAAGCCCCGGAAAAGTTCGAACAAGCCGAGCAGGCGCAATTGCTGGCCGGCGTCGTCAGCTCCCGGCCCGGCGCCGTGATCATCGCGCCGACCGATGACAAGGCGCTCGCCACCCCGCTGCAGCAGGCCAAGGACAACGGCGTCCAGGTCGTCGAGGTCGACACCGCCCTGGAGGACAAGTCGGTCGCGGTGACCTCGCTGTCCTCCGACAACCACGCGGGCGGGGTGCTCGCCGCGCAGACCCTCGCCGACCTCGTCGGGGACCGGCCCGGCGCGGTGCTCGCGCTGAACACGAAGGCCGGGACCTCCACCACCGACGAGCGGGCCCGCGGCTTCGAAGAGGAGATCGCCAAGCACCCCAACCTGCGGTTGCTGCCGACGCAGTACACCGAGAACGAGCCCGCCACCGCCGCGCAGATCGTCTCCGCGACGCTGGCCGCCAACCCCGACCTCGTCGGGGTGTTCGGCACCAACCTCAACACCGGTGAGGGCGCGGGCACCGCGCTGGCCAACGCCGGGAAGTCCGGCCAGGTGCAGCTGGTCGGCTTCGACGCCAGCCCCAAGCAGGTCGACGACCTGCGCAACGGACGCGTGCAGGCCCTGATCGCGCAGAACCCCGCGGAGATCGGCCGCGAAGGTGTCGCCCGAGCCATCGCCGCCATCAAGGGCGAACCCGTCGAACGCGAGACCAGAACGGACATGATCGCCCTCACCCGCGACTCCATGCAGTCACAAGCCCAGTACTTCTACCGCGCCACCTGCTGAGCGCGACTCCGCGAGGAAGGGAACCTTCCTGTCACCGGTGACAGGAAGGTTCCCTTCCTCGCGCCCGGGCGCGCGCCGGGGCGTCACGGTGCGGAGTGGGGGTGGTGCTCGGCCGGGGTGGCGGGCCGCTGTCGGGTGACGGCGTTGCCGGGCGCGGGAAGGTGTCGTCCTCGCGGCCGAGAGGTGTGCGGGGCGGCCGGTGCGCGCCTCGTCCGGTCAGGCTCGGGAGTTGACGAACTCGCGCAGCAGGGCGTTGAACTCGTTGGCCTTCTCCCGGTTCGGCCAGTGTCCGGCGCCGGGGATCACGTGCAGCTGAGCACCGGAGATGGCGGTCGCGGCCTGCCGGGAAGAGGAGATCGGCACCGCGGTGTCCTGCTCGCCGTGGATGAACATCACGGGGCAGTTGATCTGGTCCAGGTGGGGGCCGTGGTTGACCCGCATGGCGCGCCGTCCGAGCGAGTCGCGCTGCCAGTCGGAGAACACCGACTCGCGCTGCCCGGCTTCGGCGCTGACCTCGTCGACGATGCTCTCCAGGTCGGGCACGGGCCGGTCGCCGGTGAACAGCCGCTTCGCCAGCTGCCGCCGGACCAGTCCGCGATGCTTCGCCAGCAGCTTCGCGCTCGCCGATCCCACGAAGTCGACTCGGGTCGCCAGGTAGCTCAGCAGGTGGTGGTCGAGCCGGGGGACCAGCCCGCCGGAGCCGACGAGCACTAGCCCCCGAACGCGCCGGGGGTGGCGCAACGTGAACCCGGTGGCGATGCTGCCGCCCATCGACAGCCCGACGATCATGGTGTCCCGCACCTGCCAGGCGTCGAGCAGCCACCGCAGCACCTCTTCGAAGGTGCGCTGGTTGGCGCGGCCGTGCCACGGCCTGCTCCCGCCTTGACCGGGCAGGTCGGGCACGTAGACGCGGTGGTCTTCGGCGAGCACGGGAATGGTGTGCCGCCAGCTCAGCATCGCGTTGTCCAGACCGCCGCCGTGCAGCAGCACGATCGCGGGTCCCGAGGACCCCGCGCGGTAGTAGCGGATCTTGCCGGCAGGGAACTCGACGTGGTCGACCTCGACACCCTGGGGCGGGGCGGTCATCTGTACTCCTTGTTCGGAACTGGCTTGAGACAAGCGGTCCGGATCGCGGACCTGCCGTTCGTACGATCAGACGTGCGGCGGGACCGTCACGTTGCCGTACCTGAGAGGTGACGAGGGCAACGACTCCGCCGAGGACGAGCGCACCTCTTCGATCTTGCGACGGGGCGCTGGTGTTACTGGGGAGGATAGGCCCGCAGCGCAGCGGACGGGCACCACCCGCCGGGGCGTGTGCGTGGCGTGCCAGGATCGGAGCGTGAGCACCGTGTATGACTGCAACCGCCCGGACGACCGGGAAGCCGGTCTCGCCGCAGCCGCGAACACCGTCCGCGCCGGAGGGCTCGTCGTCCTGCCCACCGACACCGTGTACGGGATCGGCGCGGACGCCTTCGACTCCGACGCCGTGGGATCGCTGCTGTCGGCCAAGGGCCGAGGACGCGACATGCCGGTTCCGGTGCTGGTCGGCTCGTGGTCCACCATCGACGGCCTAGTCCAGTCCGTGTCGCGGCAGGCCCGATCGCTGGTGGAGGCGTTCTGGCCGGGCGGGTTGTCGCTCGTGCTGCCGCAAGCGCCGTCGCTGGCGTGGGACCTGGGCGAGACCCGCGGGACCGTGAACCTGCGGATGCCGCTGCACCCGGTCGCCCTCGACCTGCTGCGCGAGGTCGGACCGATGGCCGTGTCGAGCGCGAACCGGACCGGGCACCCGCCGGCGTCCGCGGTCGAGCAGGCGCGGGAGCAGCTCGGCGAATCGGTCGGGGTGTACCTGGACGGCGGGCCCGCCGGTGAGCCGGTCGCCTCGACGATCGTGGACCTCACCCAGCCGCAGCCGCGGGTGCTGCGCGAGGGGGCCGTGACCTTGGCGGAGCTGTCCGAGGTGCTCGGCGTCGAGGTCGAGCCCGCGGCGTGAGCCGAGCGCCGTCGTCCGGTTCCCGGTGACGGCGCGAACCCTTCCTCCTACCAGTGGGCGCACCGCACGACGTGCGCCCACTGCTCGGCCTGCGCACGCCGAGCGGTGACCGGAAGGTTCCCTTCCTCGCGGGGCTGGAATTCCCCGGTTCGCGCAGGCCATGAACGCGACGCGTGCCCGCTCGTGTTCCCGGCGTGACAGGGAGGTTCCCCTCCTCACCACCCGCAAGACCGTTCGCCGAGCCCTGGACGATCTTCGCTGTTCCGGACCGGTGGTCGTGGTGCGGCTGTTGGCCGATAGCGTTAGGCCCAGATGCGCAACGTGGACAGCGATGAGGAGCGCCGAGCTTGAAGACGCCGTTCTGGGGGCTGAACATCGACCTTCCGCGGGCCGTCGGCCCGCGAGGGTAGAGCCGCCGCCATGGACAACGCACCCCTCTGGGCTCCCGCGGGTCTCCCCGCCCGCGAGTACCTGCTTGTTCTGCTCACCGCGGCGGCGGTGACATTCCTGTTGACCGGCTTGGTCCGGTTGTTGGCGATCCGCGTGGGCGCGGTCGCCTATCCCCGCAAGCGCGACGTGCACCTGACGCCGATCCCCCGGATGGGCGGGGTGGCGATGTTCGGCGGGGTGCTCGCGGCGATGTTCCTGGCGAGCAACCTGCCCGCGCTGTCGCGGGGTTTCGAGTTCTCCAACGATGCGGTGGCCGCGCTGGTGGCCGGTGGGCTGATCGTGCTGGTCGGCGCGCTCGATGACCGCTTCGAGCTGGATTCGCTGACGAAGCTGGCCGGTCAGGTGACCGCGGCCGGGATCCTGGTGCTGCTCGGTGTGCAGTGGTTCGGGTTCTGGGTGCCGTGGGGCGGCGACGAGGGGCACATGGGGCAGCTCATGGTCCTCAACAGCAACCAGGGTCAGCTGCTGACGGTGCTGCTGGTCGTCACGATGATCAACGCGATGAACTTCGTGGACGGCCTGGACGGGCTGGCCTCCGGGATCGGGCTGATCGCGGCGAGCGCGACCTGCGCGTTCTGCCTGAGCCTGCTGCAGCAGCACGGCGGTGACGTGACCGCGTACCCGCCGGCGTTGATCGCGGCGTCGATCGCGGGCGCGTGCCTGGGTTTCCTGCCGTACAACTTCCAGCCGGCGCGGATCTTCATGGGCGATTCGGGGTCGATGCTGATCGGGCTGATGCTGGCGACGGCGAGCACCTCGGCGTCCGGGAAGGCCGACTACGCGGGCTTCGGCGGCAAGGACCTGCTGGCCCTGCTGTCCCCGCTGCTGGTGCTGGCGGCCGTGCTGTTCGTACCGCTGCTGGACTTGATCATGGCGGTGGTGCGCCGGACGCGTGCGGGCAAGAGCCCGTTCCACGCGGACAAGATGCACCTGCACCACCGGCTGCTGGAAATCGGCCACTCGCAACGCCGCGCGGTGCTGCTCATCTACTTGTGGGCCGGGGTGCTGGCGTTCGGCGCGGTGTCGTTGACGCTGTTCAGCGCGGCCGTGGTCGGCTGGGTGGCCGGGATCGGCGTGGTGGCGGCAGCTATCATTTCGCTCATTCCGAGAATGGCCGGACGATGGCGATCCGATCGAGGGGCCTGACTGAATGAGCGAGACGACCGAACAGCCCGCCGAGCAGGCAGCGGAGAACCCGCACGCCGCGACGGTGCGTAAGCTGGCCGATGCCATGCTGCGCACCGCGCTGTGGCCGGGTGTCGCGACGGTGCTGCTCGGCATCGTGGTGTCCGCGGTCTTCGCCGGGGCGACCGGCGCGTTCGGCGCGGTCGTTGGTGGCGCGGTGGCGTTCGGATCGTCACTGCTCACGATCTTCCTGATGCGCTGGACGGGTGGGTTGCACCCGATGTTCGTCATGGCGGTCGCGCTCGGTGGTTACGTCGGCAAGATGCTGGTGTTACTCATCGTGATGACCTTGCTGGGCGGCGTGGAAGCGATCCATCCGATGGCGCTGGCGCTGACCATGCTGGCCACCATCATGGTGTGGGCCGGCGCGGAGGTCGTCGCGTTCCGGAAGACCAAGATCCCGACCATCGTCCCTGGTCAATGAGGGTGTTGTTGACCGAGACCGGGTAGCTGCCCGAAACTTGTTACCCGCTGGTATTGTCCGCTTCGGCCTGGTCGCCCATCCGTGTGGCGGCCGTCCACCTCTTACTGAACGTATCTGCGCTCACTAGGGTGGGGTCGGCGAACGTGCCAGATCGCGTATCGGGTACGTTACGTGCAAATCATGACGATTCCCCCGGCGGTGTGAACCTCGGGAGAACCGGAAGGAGCCCAGTTGGGCGCGCTGGTGCTGGCCCAAGGCGGACAGTTCGTACCGCCGGGTGCCGATGCTTTTGACCTCCCGCCGATCTTCGGCGGCGTAACCAAGCCGATGGTGCTGATCGCACTCTCGGTGGTGATCGTCGGCGCGTACTTCGTGATGGCGACCCGCAACCTGAAGCTGGTACCGGGCAAGTCCCAGTTCGTCGCGGAGTTCCTCTACGAGTTCAGCCGGAACAACATCGCGCGGGACCAGATCGGGGCGAAGGACTTTCGCAAGTTCGTCCCGCTGATCTTCGCGCTGTTCACGTTCGTGCTGGTGAACAACATCTTCGGGATCATCCCGCTGATCCAGTTCCCCACGATGTCGCGGATCGGTTTCCCGATCGCGCTGTTCATCGTCGTGTACGTCGTGATCCACACGGTCGGTTTCGCCAAGCACGGATTCCTCGGCTACTTCAAGCACGTCATGTTCCCACCGGGCGTGCCGAAGCCGATCTACGTGCTGCTCGCGCCGATCGAGTTCTTCCAGAAGTTCATCGCCCAGCCGGTCGCGCTGGCGATCCGGGTGTTCGCCGCGATGTTCGCCGGTCACCTCATTCTGCTGGTGTTCACCCTGGGCGGGGAGTTCCTGCTCGTGGAGGCGAGCGCGGGGTTGAAGCCGGTCTCCATCGTCGCTTTCGCCTTCTCCATTGCCTTGACGTTCGTCGAAGCCCTGATCCAGGTGCTCCAGGCTTACATCTTCGCGTTGCTGACCGCCAACTTCATCGGCAGCGCGCTGTCCCAGGAGCACTGAGAGCAAGACCAAGACCTCCGATCCGCGCCGACGGCGCGGACCGAGTTGAAAGGTAGTGAAAGTGAGCAACATCGTTCTTGCGCAGGCCGCTGAGTCCGCAGGCGCCCTCAACCCCGGTCTGGCCGCGATCGGCTACGGCCTTGGCGCCATCGGCCCGGGTATCGGTGTCGGTCTGATCTGGGCCGCCGTGATCAACGGGACCGCACGCCAGCCGGAGGCCCAGGGCCAGCTGCAGGGCATCGCCTGGATCTCCTTCGTGCTGGTCGAGGTGCTGGCCCTGATCGGCCTGGTCGTGTACTTCATCGCCTCCGGGGCCTGATCTTTTTCATGCCTGGAATGCGTTGGGAGACGTCGTGGTGAAGACACAGATGCTGTTGGCCGCGGAAGGCGGGCACAACCCCGTCATCCCCGAGCCGGCCGAGATCGTCGTCGGCCTGATCGCCTTCCTGATCCTGCTGTTCGTGCTGTGGAAGTACGCGGTGCCGCGCTTCGAGAAGATCTACGCGGAGCGCAGCGAGCGGATCGAGGGCGGTATCGCCCGCGCCGAGCAGGCTCAGGCCGAGGCACAGCGGACGCTGGAGCAGTACAAGTCGCAGCTGGCCGAGGCGCGCGCCGAGGCTGCGCGGATCCGGGACGACGCGCGGGCCGAGGGCCAGCAGATCGTCGAGGAGATGCGCACCCAGGCTCAGACCGAGTCGGAGCGGATCGTCACGCAAGGCCAGAACCAGCTCGCCGCACAGCGTTCGCAGATCGTTGCGGAGCTGCGCGCCGACCTCGGCCGGCAGGCCGTGGATCTGGCCGGTCGCATCGTCGGGGAGTCCCTTGAGGACGAGACCCGTCGTCGCGGCACCGTGGACCGGTTCCTGGAGGAACTGGACTCCACGTCGGCACCGTCCGGGTCCAGCAGGTCCTGACGGCGCCGGTGCGATGGACACGCACATGATGTGGTCCCCGAAGGTTCCCCCAGAACGAAAGGCCCTGGAGAGTTGAGCACCCTCGTGAACGCCGCGAGCCGCGATGCGCTGGCAGCCACCGAGCTGCAGCTGTTGCAGGCCACCGACGGGGCCGGGGCCGCGGAGATCACCGGCCTCGCCGACGAACTGTTCGGCGTGGCCGCCCTGCTGGGTCGTGAGTCGACCCTGCGCCGGGCGCTGGCGGACGCCTCCACCGAACCCCGTTCGCGGGAGGAGCTGGCCAAGCAGCTGCTCGCCGGCAAGCTCGGCGCCCGGGCGCTGCCCGTGGTCGTCGAAGCCGTCCGCTCCCGCTGGTCGAGCGCGAAGGACCTGGTCGGAGGTCTGGAGCGGCTGGCACGGATCGCCCTGCTGGTGCAGGCGGAACGGGCGGGCCGGCTGGACGCGGTCGAGGACGAGCTGTTCCGCCTCGGCCGCATCATCGGCGCCGAACTGGAGCTGGAGCGGCTGCTGGCCGACCCGGCCGCTGCCACCGACGGCAAGACCGCGCTGGTCGACGAACTGCTCGGCGGCAAGGTCGAACCCGTCACCCAGGCCCTGGTGCGCCAGTTGGTGGCGCACCCGCGTGGCGGACACGTCAGCGAGGGTCTGGAGGAGCTCGCGGAGCTCTCGGCCAAGCGCCGGGAGCGTTCGGTCGCGCACGTGCGGTCCGCCATCGAGCTCTCCGCGCAGCAGCAGCAGCGGCTCGCAGCCACGTTGCAGCGGATCTACTCGCGGCCCATCGCGGTCCACCTGGAAGTGGATCCTGCGGTCGGCGGCGGCCTGCTGATCAAGGTCGGTGACGAGATCATCGACGGGACGACCACGGGGCGCCTGCAGTCCCTCCGGCGCGATCTCGCCGACTGACGGCGAGGGCCGCGGCCCGGACACGAACTTCCTTCCAGAACGAACCGAGAGCAGGAACGAGACATGGCGGAGCTGACGATCTCGTCGGACGAGATCCGCAGTGCGATCGAGAAGTACGTCTCCAGCTACTCCCCGGAGGTCAGCCGCGAGGAGGTCGGCGTCGTCACCGATACCGGTGACGGCATCGCCCATGTCGAGGGCCTGCCTTCGGTGATGACCGAAGAGCTGCTGGAGTTCCCCGGCGGCGTCTACGGCGTGGCGATGAACCTGGAGGCTCAGGAGATCGGCGCGGTCATCCTGGGCGAGTCGGCGGGCATCGAAGAGGGCCAGGAGGTCAAGCGGACCGGCAAGGTGCTGTCCATGCCGGTCGGCGACGGCTTCCTCGGTCGCGTGGTGGACCCGCTGGGCGAGGCCATCGACGGCCTCGGCGAGATCAAGGCCGAGGCGCAGCGCGCGCTCGAGCTGCAGGCCGCCACGGTCGTGCAGCGCCAGGGCGTCGCCGAGCCGATGCAGACCGGCATCAAGGCCATCGACTCGATGACCCCCATCGGCCGTGGCCAGCGCCAGTTGCTGATCGGCGACCGCAAGACCGGCAAGACCACGGTCGCGGTCGACACGATCATCAACCAGAAGGGCAACTGGGACAGCGGTGACCCTGCCAAGCAGGTGCACTGCATCTACGTCGCGATCGGCCAGAAGGGCTCCACGATCGCCGGCGTGAAGAAGTCCCTCGAGGACGCCGGCGCGATGGAGTACACGACCATCGTCGCCGCCCCCGCTTCGGACTCGCCGGGTCTGAAGTGGCTGGCCCCCTACGCGGGTTCCGCGCTGGGCCAGCACTGGATGTACCAGGGCAAGCACGTCCTGATCGTGTTCGACGACCTCACGAAGCAGGCCGAGGCCTACCGCGCGATCTCGCTGCTGCTGCGTCGTCCGCCGGGCCGCGAGGCCTACCCCGGTGACGTCTTCTACCTGCACTCCCGTCTGCTGGAGCGTTGCGCGAAGCTCTCCGACGAGATGGGCGCCGGTTCGATGACGGGTCTGCCGATCATCGAGACGAAGGCCAACGACGTGTCGGCCTACATCCCGACGAACGTCATCTCCATCACCGACGGCCAGTGCTTCCTGCAGTCGGACCTGTTCAACGCCGGTCAGCGCCCCGCCATCGACGTCGGCATCTCGGTGTCCCGCGTCGGCGGTTCCGCGCAGATCAAGGCGATGAAGTCGGTCACCGGTTCGCTGAAGATCGACCTGGCGCAGTTCCGCGAGCTGGAGGCGTTCTCCGCCTTCGCCTCGGACCTCGACGCCGCGTCGAAGGCGCAGCTGGACCGCGGTGCCCGCCTCATGGAGCTGCTCAAGCAGGGCTCCGGCGACCCGCTTCCGGTCGAGGAAGAGGTCGTGTCGCTGTTCCTCGGCACGAAGGGCCACGTCGACACCGTTCCGGTCGGCGACGTCCGGCGCTTCGAGTCGGAGTTCCTCTCCTACCTGCGCCGCACCCACGAGTCGCTGCTCAAGGACATCGTCGAGAGCAAGAAGCTCTCCGACGACGGCCAGAAGCTGATCGTGGACTCGGTCGAGGAGTTCAAGAAGCAGTTCACGACCTCCGACGGCTCCTCGCTCACGCAGGAAGCCGACGCCGAGGCCATGAACGCGGACGCGGTGGGCCAGGAAACCGTTCAGGTCAACAAGCCCGCCCCGAAGAAGTGACCGGGTAAGCCATGGCCAATCTTCGAGAACTGCGAGACCGCATCCGGTCGGTCAAGTCGATCCGGAAGATCACCAAGGCGCAGGAACTGATCGCCACGTCCCGCATCATGCGGGCTCGGACCAGGGTGGAGGCGTCCCGGCCGTACGCGGCCGAGATCACCAAGTCCCTGTCCGAGCTGGCCGGTGCGAGCTCGCTGGACCACCCGCTGCTGGTGGAACGGGACAACCCGAAGCGGGCCGCGGTGCTCGTGGTGACCAGTGACGGCGGCCAGTGCGGCGGCTACAACTCCAACGTGCTGCGCGCGGCGGAGGAACTGCAGAGCCTGCTGCGCGAGCAAGGCAAGACCCCGGTGCTGTACGTGATCGGCCGCAAGGGCGACGCGTACTACCGGTTCCGGCAGCGGCCCGTCGCGGCCAGCTGGACCGGTTTCGCCGAGAAGCCCGGCTACTCGGATGCCGCCGAAGTGGGGGAGACCCTGGTCAAGGCGTTCCTCGCGGGCGCCGACGACTACCTCGACGACGGCGGCGAGGACGGTACGCTGGGTGTGGACGAGTTGCACATGGTGCACACCGAGTTCGTGTCCATGCTGACGCAGCGGCCCACCGTCACGCGGATCGCTCCGCTGGAGGTGGAGTACTCCGACGAGCCGCGCAAGCCGCGGTCGGTGTACGACTTCGAGCCGGACGCGGACACGTTGTTCAAGGCGTTGCTGCCGAAGTACATCAACACCCGGATCTTCGCCGGGTTGCTGGACTCGGCGGCGTCCGTCTTCGCGGCGCGTCGTACCGCGATGAAGGCGGCGACGGACAACGCGGATGAACTGATCCGCAACCTCAGCCGTGAGGCCAACCAGGCCCGTCAGGCCCAGATCACCCAGGAAATCAGCGAGATCGTCGGTGGTGTCGAGGCGCTCTCGTCAGCAGGAAGTGAGTGACATGACTGCGACTGCCACTAGCACGGCTACTGGCACCGGCCGCGTCGTCCGGGTTCTCGGCCCGGTCGTGGACGTCGAGTTCCCGCGCGACCAGGTGCCCGACCTCAACAACTCCCTCACCGTGGACATCACCGCTGAGGCCATGGCCAAGACGCTGACGCTCGAGGTCGCCCAGCACCTCGGTGACAGCGTCGTGCGCTGCGTCTCGATGCAGCCGACCCAGGGCCTGGTGCGGGGTGTCGCGGTGCGCGACTCCGGCGAGGGCATCTCGGTGCCGGTGGGCGACGTGGTCAAGGGCCACGTGTTCAACGCCCTCGGGCACTGCCTCGACGAGCCGGGCTACGCCTCGGACGCCGAGCGCTGGTCCATCCACCGCAAGGCCCCGGCGTTCGACCAGCTCGAAGGCCGCACCGAGGTGCTGGAGACCGGCATCAAGGTGATCGACCTGCTCACCCCGTACGTCCAGGGTGGCAAGATCGGCCTGTTCGGCGGTGCCGGTGTCGGCAAGACGGTGCTCATCCAGGAGATGATCCGCCGTGTCGCCAAGAACTTCGGTGGTACCTCCGTGTTCGCCGGTGTCGGCGAGCGCACCCGTGAGGGCAACGACCTGTGGGTGGAGATGGCGGAGTCCGGCGTGCTCGCCGACACCGCCCTCGTGTTCGGGCAGATGGACGAGCCGCCGGGTACCCGTATGCGGGTCGCCCTGTCGGCGCTGACCATGGCGGAGTACTTCCGCGACGTCCAGAACCAGGACGTGCTGCTGTTCATCGACAACATCTTCCGGTTCACCCAGGCGGGCCAGGAGGTGTCGACCCTGCTGGGCCGGATGCCTTCCGCGGTGGGTTACCAGCCGACGCTGGCCGACGAGATGGGTGAGCTGCAGGAGCGGATCACCTCGACCCGAGGCAACTCGATCACCTCGATGCAGGCGATCTACGTGCCCGCGGACGACTACACCGACCCGGCGCCGGCGACCACGTTCGCCCACCTGGACGCGACGACGGAGCTGTCCCGGCCGATCTCGCAGATGGGCATCTACCCGGCGGTCGACCCGCTGACCTCCAGCTCCACCATTCTGGACCCGGCCATCGTGGGCGACGAGCACTACCGCGTCGCCCAGGAGGTCAAGCGGATCCTCCAGAAGTACAAGGAACTGCAGGACATCATCGCCATTCTCGGTATGGACGAACTGTCCGAAGAGGACAAGGTGACGGTGCAGCGGGCGCGGCGCATCCAGCGCTACCTGTCGCAGAACTTCTTCGTGGCCAAGCAGTTCACCGGCCAGGACGGCTCCTTCGTGCCGGTGAAGGAGACCATCGAGGCGTTCGACAAGCTCTGCAAGGGCGACTTCGACCACTACCCGGAGCAGGCCTTCCTGTCCATCGGTGGTCTGGAGGACCTGGAGCAGGCCTACAAGAAGCTCACTGAGAAGTGAGCCTCGGTCTTCGCCGCGGTGCTGTCCGCCGCGGCGAAGACCTACCGGCAGCGGGTCGGGGTCCGTCACGGGCCCCGGCCTCTTTTTTCGCCTTTCCGCGAGGAAGGGAACCTTCCTGTCACCCGTGACCTGAAGGTTCCCGTCCTCGCGCCCCCCTCCGGATGTGACGAGGCCCTGTTCGGCCCGTCATCAGAGCCCGCCTGGCGTTGGCTAGACTGCGGGCCGTACACCCGACAAAGGAGACGCGCGTGGCCAACATGTCCGTCCAGCTGGTCGCTGTCGAGCGCCGCCTGTGGTCCGGTGAGGCGACCACCGTCGTGGCCCAGACGACCGAAGGCGAGATCGGCATCCTGCCGGGGCACGAGCCGCTGCTCGGCCAGCTCGTCGAGGGTGGCGTCGTGAAGATCACGACCGTCGACGGCGACACCGTGACCGCGGCCGTGCAGGGCGGATTCCTGTCCGTCACCGCCGACGGCGTCAGCGTGCTCGCCGAGTCGGCCGAACTCGCCCAGGAGATCGACGTCGCGCAGGCCCGTGCGGATGCCAAGAGCGACGACGAGGAAGCCCGCACGAGGGCCCTGAGTCGACTTCGGGCGGCCGGGCAGTCCGTCTGACGGGCCGCGCACATGGGCTCCGCGGGCGTGTGGTCGATCATCGGTGCAGGGCTGGTGCTGGTCCTGGCCGGCATCGCCCTGAGCGTGGTGCTGGCCGCCCGCCGGCGGTTGCGGCAGCTGCGCGCCGGCGGTATCGATGTGGCGTTGCGCCTGCGGACCGATGATCGTGGTCGCGGCTGGCACCTCGGGGTCGCGCACTACCGCGGCGAGGAGTTCACCTGGTACCGGGTGCTGAGCCTGCGCTCCGGCCCGAACTGGGTGGTGAACCGCCGCGACGTGGAGATCGCGACCCGGCGGGAACCCTCGATGTCCGAGGTGTACGCCTTACCGCAGGCAGCGACCGTGCTGCACCTGACGGGGCGCGACGAGCACCTCGAGGTCGCCATGGGCGCGGACGCGTTGACCGGATTCCTGTCCTGGTTGGAGTCGGCCCCGCCGGGCCGTTCCGTCCCCTGGGCGTCCTGACCGCTCCAGCAGCACGCGCCCCCTCCAGAGGGGGCGCGTTTTTTGTGCCCGCGTGCGAGGAAGGGAACCTTTCTGCCACGGGTGACAGGAAGGTTCCCTTCCTCGCCTCCGCGCGGCGGTGCGGGGGCGGGCCACTGGCGGTGGGGACTTTCGTCCGGAAAGACTGGTCGCATGACGTCGTCCGAACACGTGCAGTTCACGATCACCCCGGAACCGATCGACGGTCCGGACTCGCGCGCCGCGCTGGAGCAGTACGTCGGCGAGCTGGCTCGGCTGTTCCCCGCTGGTTTCGACCCCGGCCGTGCGGCGCCGCCCGAGCCCGGTGACTTCACGCCGCCTCGGGGCTACTTCCTGCTGGTGCGCGATGCGCGCGGCGAGGTCCGCGGCTGCGGTGCGGTGCGGGTCGCCGAAGGCGGGTTCGCGGAGATCCGCCGCATGTGGATCTCGCCGGCGCTGCGGGGGCAGGGCGCGGGGCGGGCGCTGCTGGCCGATCTCGAACTGCACGCGAGCAAGCTGGGTTGCGAGGTGGTCCGGTTGGACACCGCCGCCGAACTCCGGGCCGCCCGATCCCTGTACGCCTCGGCCGGTTACGCGGAGATCCCGGCGTACAACGACAACGAGTACGCCCGCCACTGGTTCGAGAAGTCGCTGGTCTGACCACTCGTAAGCTGGGCCCATGCACATCGAGATCGCCGAGTTCGACCATCCCGCCGTGCAGCGGCTGATCGCGGAGGTCCAGCAGGAGTACGTGGCCCGCTACGGACGCCAGGACGAGACCCCGATCGGTTCCGAGCAGTTCAGAACCCCGCACGGGATGTTCCTGCTCGGCCGCGTCGCGGGGGAACCCGTGGCCATCGGCGGGTGGCGGGTGTACGACCCGGCGGAACCGGAGTTCGAGGACGGCGACGTCGAGCTGAAGCGGATGTACGTGGCGCCGCGGGCACGCGGACGCGGCCTCGCCCGCCGGATGCTGACCGAGCTGGAAGAGCGTGCCGTGGCGGCCGGTCACAAGCGGGTGCTGCTGGAGACCGGAGACCGGCAGCCGGAGGCCATCGGCCTCTACCGGGCTGCCGGTTACACCGACATCCCCGCGTTCGGGCCCTACCGCGACGACCCGGCCTCGGTGTGCTTCGCGAAGACCTTGTGACCCGTCAGGCGTTGCCGCCCGGCCGCCACAGCACGTCGCCGTCGGGGTTGGCGACGCGGGCGAGGATGAACAGCAGGTCGGACAGCCGGTTGAGGTACTTGGCGGCGAGCGCGTTGCTGCGGTCGGCGTCGGCTTCCATCAGGCCCCACGCGGCGCGTTCCGCCCGCCTCGCCACGCAACGCGCCTGGTGCAGCAGCGCGCCACCAGGAGTGCCACCGGGAAGGATGAACGAGTTCAGCTTCGGCACCCGCGCGTTGTACTCGTCGCACCAGGTCTCCAGCCGATCGATGTACGCCTGGGTGACCCGCAGCGGCGGGAACTCGGGGTTCTCGACGACGGGGGTGGACAGGTCGGCGCCCACGTCGAACAGGTCGTTCTGCACCGCGCGCAGCACCTCGACGATCGCCGGATCGAAGGTCGCGGTGGCCAGCGCCACGCCGAGCACCGAGTTCGTCTCGTCCACCTCGGCGTAGGCGACCAGGCGCGGGTCGGTCTTGCTGACCTCCGAGTTGTCGGAGAGCCGCGTCGTGCCCCCGTCGCCGGTCCGCGTGTAGATCTTCGTCAGGTGTACGGCCATGCCCCCAGCCTAGGTGCTGCGCCGCGTCGTGATCCGTGCGAGGAAGGCCGCCTTTCGGTCACCGGTGACAGGATGGTTCCCTTCCTCGCGCCGCTCGGCGTAGCGCACCCGCCACGGACGGGGCCGTGCCAGGGCCGTAACCTGCTGTTCGTGAGTGAGCACTTCCGCGTGCACGGCGGAGCGCGGCTCGTCGGCGAAGTCGACGTGGTCGGCGCGAAGAACAGCGTGCTGAAGCTGATGGCGGCCGCGTTGCTGGCCGAAGGCACGACGACGATCACGAACTGCCCGGAGATCCTGGACGTCCCGCTGATGGGGGACGTGCTGCGCAGTCTGGGCTGCGAGGTCGTGATCGAGGGCCGCACCGCGTACATCACGACGCCCGCGGAGATCAGCCACGAGGCGGTCTCGCCGTCGATGGGCAAGCTCCGGGCCTCGGTGTGCGTGCTCGGTCCGCTGGTGGCGCGGTGCCGCAAGGCGGTGGTGACGCTGCCGGGTGGCGACGCGATCGGTTCGCGTCCGCTGGACATGCACCAGAGCGGGCTGCGGCAGCTCGGCGCGACGAGCCACATCGAGCACGGCGCGGTCGTGGCCCAGGCGGAGAACCTGCACGGCGCGCAGATCTGGCTGGACTTCCCGAGCGTGGGGGCCACGGAGAACATCCTGATGGCCTCGGTGCTCGCCGAGGGCACCACGATGATCGACAACGCCGCGCGGGAGCCGGAGATCGTCGATCTGTGCGTGATGCTGCAGCAGATGGGCGCGAAGATCGAGGGCGCGGGCACCTCCACGCTCACGGTGCACGGCGTGTCCTCGCTCAAGGCCGTTGAGCACCGGGTCATCGGTGACCGCATCGTGGGCGCGACGTGGGCGTTCGCCGCGGTGGCCACGCAGGGCGACATCAAGGTGCGCGGCGTGGACCCGCACCACGTGAACCTGGTGCTGGAGAAGCTGCGCAGCGCGGGTGCCGAGGTCGTCGTGGGCGACGAGGAGTTCCGCGTGGTCGCGGACCGGCGCCCGCTGGCGGTGGACTACGTGACGTTGCCCTACCCGGGTTTCGCGACGGACTTGCAGCCGATGGCGCTGGCGCTGTCCGCGGTGGCCGACGGCACGTCGATGATCACGGAGAACTTGTTCGAGTCCCGGTTCAGGTTCATCGAGGAGCTCGTGCGGATGGGCGCGGACGCGCGCACCGATGGGCACCACGCCGTGGTGCGCGGGCTGGAGCGGCTCTCCAGCGCGCCGGTGTGGGCTTCCGACATCCGCGCGGGTGTCGGCCTGGTGCTGGCCGGGTTGTGCGCCGACGGGATCACCGAGGTGTGGGACGTGTTCCACATCGACCGGGGCTACCCGAACTTCGTGGAGAACCTGCGGGGCCTGGGCGCCTACATCGAGCGCGTCACGGACTGAAGTGGTCCGCGGGAGCTCAGCCGCTCTCGAACGCCACCCGGATTCCGAGCCCGACCATCACGGTGCCGGTGATCCGTTCCATGGCGAGCCGGACGCGCCTGCGGCTGAGCAGCCCCCGCAGGCCGCCGACCAGCCACGACGCCACGCGCCAGTACACGAGCGCGACGCCCAGGAACGCCAGGGTGAGGATCATCGAGGTCGCCGTGCGCGGTTCGCCCGGTGAGATGAACTGCGGCAGCAGCGTCAGGAACAGCAGGATGATCTTCGGGTTGAGCACGTTGCTCACCAGGCCCTGCCGGAACGCTGCGCGCCGGGTCAGGACACCGGTGCCCCCGGTGGTCTCCGGCAGGGTGGCGGCCGGTTCGCCGCGGTCCCGGATGCTCTTCCACAGCGTCGTCACGCCGAGCCACACCAGGTACGCCGCGCCCGCGATCTTGAGCGCCGTGTAGGCGACGGCGGAGGCCGCCAGCAGCGCCGACAGCCCGGCCACCGAGATCGCCGCGTGCACCAGCAGCCCGGCGCAGCAGCCGAGGCCCGTCCACCACATCCCGGCCGTTCCCCCGCGGATGCTGTTGCGCAGGCCCAGCGCGGTATCGGGACCGGGGGCGAGGGTCACCACGATCACGAACAGCACGAAGGGAACGAGTTGAGCGGGCACTCGCGCAGAATAAGGACGCGGCCCCGGTGACGTCACGTGATTTCCGGGCACAGCGACGCCCGCCACAGTCCGCGGCCCGAGCGGTGCGCAACGTCGAGGTGGGTCAGGGCTTGCGGCACACGGCCGCGTAGCTCGCGGCGCGCTCGGGGTCCGGCCCGACGTCCTCTTCGGAGTCCGGTCGCCACTGCGGGGTGAAGACCACTCCCGGCTCCAGGACGTCGAAGCCGCTCAGCATCCCGGTGATCTGCTCCGCGGTCCGCAGCGTCGCCGGCGTGGACGTGCACCGGTACAGCTCGCCCGCGGCGTCGAGCTCCGGCAGCTGGTCGGCGGTGCAGTGCGACAGCGCCAAGTAGCTCCCCGGTGCCAGCAGTTCGCGGTAGCGGCCCAGCAGCGCCACAGGATCCTCGCTGTCCGGGATGAAGTGCAGCATCGCGAGCATCGTCACCCCGACCGGCCGGTCCAGGTCGAGCAGCCGGGTCAGTTCCGGGACGCCCAGCAGCTGCTCCGGGTCGCGCACGTCGCCCTGCACGATCTCGGCGCGGGGGGTGCGCTCCAGCACGAGCTGGCTGTGCGCGATGGCGACGGCTTCGTTGTCCACGTAGACCACGGTGGACTCGGGATTGAGCCGCTGCGCGATCTCGTGCACGGAGCCCGCGGTCGGGATGCCGGAGCCGATGTCGAGGAACTGCCGCACGCCCTGATCCAGGTAGAAGCGCACGACGCGCTGCAGGAACAGCCGGTTGAGCCGGGCGTACTCCCGGGCTCCGGGGAAGATCTCCAGGGCGCGGTGCGCGAACTCGCGGTCCACCGCGAAGTTGGCGGAGCCGCCCAGGAAGTAGTTGTAGATGCGGGCGGCGCTGGGCCTGGTCAGGTCTGCCCGGACCGGTTTCCAGCTAGGTTTGTTGCTCACCCGGTGGCACCTCGCTGATCATGGCCGAGTCGGCATTGGTCCGATCGTGGACCAATGATCAACTTTTGCCAAGTGGAAACCCGCGAACTTCACGTTGTTCGTTCGTGCAAGCACAACAGCAGGTAGCCGGCGATGGACTGGGCATCGGTCACCTCGCCGTCCCGGATCATGCGTTCGAACTCCGCGCGGTCGAACCACGCCGCCCGCATGTCCTGCTCCTCGAGCTCCCGCTCATGCTCCCCGGCGGTGAGGCCGGTCGCCAGGAACACCCTGCCGCGCTGGCTGGACATGCCCGGCGCCACGTCGAGCCGCCCCAGGTCGGTCAGCCGCGCCGCGCGCAACCCGGTCTCCTCGCGGAGTTCGCGAGCGGCGAGCTCGGCGGTCTCCACCTCCGCCCGATCCGGCGCGGTGCCCTGCGGGAACTCCCAGCGGCGCATTCCCAGCGGGTAGCGGAACTGCTCGACCAGGTGCAGCCGATCCCCGTCCATCGGGATGATCAGCGCGTAGTCCGGTTTGTCCACCACGCCGTAGATCCCGTCGGATCCGTCCGCGCGCCGGATGCCGTCCTCCCGGACCGTCATCCACGGATTGGCGTAGATCTCGCGGCTGCTCGTCGTGCGCATCGGCCCATGGTCCTACGCCGCGTCCCGGACCGATCACGCGGCAGCCGAGGAAGGGAACCTTCCTGCCATCGATGCGAGGGAGGAACCTTCCTGCCGTTGCAGTCGCGCACCCGTCAGGCGCTCTCCGCCCGGTTGAGCTTCGAACGGCGCAGGCCGTAGCCGAGGTACACGGCGAGACCGACGGCCGTCCAGATCCCGAAGACCAGCCAGGTGATCCAGTCGAGACCGAGGATGAGGTACGCGCACAGCGCCACGCCCAGCAGCGGGACCCACGGCATCAGCGGCGTGCGGAAGGACCGGTCCAGGTCGGGTTTGCGCCGCCGCAGCACGATCACGCCGACGTTGACGATCCCGAACGCCACCAGGGTCCCGATGCTCGTCGCGTCGGCGAGGCTGCTCAGCGGGACCACGGACGCGAGGATCGCCACCAGCACGCCGACGATCATGGTGTTGTGCGCGGGCACGGCGCGGCGGTTGACCGCGGACAGCTTCGCGGGCATCAGCCCGTCCCGGGACATCGACACCAGGATCCGGGTCTGCCCGTACAGGACGGTCAGCACCACGGAGGCGATCGCGACGACGGCGCCGAACGCGAGCAGCACCGCGGGCCAGCCCTGGCCGGTGACGATCTCCAGTGCGGTCGCGAGCGAGGCCTCGGAACCGCCGAGCACCTCCGTGCCGACGGCGCCCACGGCGGCGAAGGCGACGACCACGTAGACGAGCGTGACGATGGCCAGCGAGAGCATGATCGCCCTCGGCAGGTCCCGCTTCGGGTTCCGCGCCTCTTCACCGGCGGTGGAGGCGGCGTCGAACCCGATGAACGAGAAGAACACCGCGGACGCGCCCGCCGAGACGCCCGCGATGCCGAGCGGCGCGAACGGCGTCAGGTTCTCCGAGCGGAACGCGGTGAGCGCCACGCAGACGAAGAACACCAGCACGGCGAGCTTGAGCAGGGTGGTGAAGGTGGTGACGGCGGCGCTCTCCCGCACGCCCATCATCAACACGGCCGTGGCCAGCAGCACCACGACGACGGCGGGCACGTTCACGATGCCGCCTTCGCCCGGTGGCGCCGACAGCGCGTCGGGAATGGTCATGCCGAGGGTGCCGCGCAGGAACTCGTTGAGGTACCCGCCCCAGCCGACGGCGACCGCGGCGACCGACACGCCGTACTCCAGCAGCAGGCACCAGCCGCAGACCCAGGCGACCAGTTCGCCGAGGGTCGCGTAGGCGTAGGAGTACGCCGAGCCGGACACCGGGACGCTGCCCGCGAGTTCGGCGTAGGACAGCGCCGAGCACAACGCGGCCAGGCCGGCGAGCACGAACGACACGATCACCGCGGGTCCGGCGGCGGGCGCGGCTTCGGCCAGCACGACGAAGATCCCGGTACCCAGGGTCGCGCCGACCGACAGCGCGACCAGCGGTAGTAGCCCCAGAGTGCGGCTCAGCGCGGTGTGCGAGCTTTCGTCGGTGAGGCGCTCGACCGGTTTGACGCGGGAGAACAGCTGGGCGTACGACACGAGAACGCACGGTAGACCTGCCGGTCCTAGTGATCTTCGTGAGGTTTGCCGGGGCGATACCGGCATGGGTGCTCGACATCGTGATCGGCGCCCGTACCCTGTGCCGGGTGCGTCTTGTCATCGCTCGCTGCAAGGTCGACTACGTCGGCCGCCTCACCGCGCACCTGCCCGTCGCCCAGCGCCTGCTGCTGGTGAAGTCCGACGGGTCGGTCTCGGTGCACTCCGACGACCGCGCCTACAAGCCGTTGAACTGGATGAGCCCGCCGTGCTGGCTGATCGAGGACCCCGGCGTGTGGACGGTGCAGAACAAGGCCGGCGAGAAGCTGGTGATCAGCATCGAAGAGGTGCTGCACGACTCCAAGCACGAGCTGGGCCCGGAGCCGGGCCTGGTCAAGGACGGCGTCGAGTCGCACCTGCAGCAGCTGCTCGCCGAGCACGTCACGACGCTGGGCGACGGGTGGTCGCTGGTGCGCCGCGAGTTCCCGACGGCGATCGGCCCGGTGGACCTGATGTGCCGGGATTCGGGCGGTGCCAGCGTCGCGGTCGAGATCAAGCGCCGCGGCGAGATCGACGGCGTGGAGCAGTTGACCCGCTACCTGGAGCTGTTGAACCGGGACCCGCTGCTGTCGCCGGTGAGCGGGGTGTTCGCGGCTCAGCAGATCAAGCCGCAGGCCCGGACGCTGGCGGAGGACCGCGGCATCCGGTGCGTGACGTTGGACTACGACCAGCTGCGCGGGATCGAGCCCGACGAGTTCCGGCTGTTCTGAGTCCCCGCGGCACGCGGGTCGGTGGAGAGTCCCGGCCCGCTGCTGTCGCCTTGCGGCCGTGACGTCGTCGATTCCGGGGCGGCCCGCCGCGCCCGCGCGCGTGTCGAACACGTGTTCACCCTGCTGAGTGATGATTTCCGCGGCAGCGCGAGGAACACTGGAGACATGATCAGTTCATCGGTGTTCCTCGACGTGTCCGCGCCCGTGCTTCTTGCAGGTCGGAGGCGTCCCCCGTGCGCAGTCGCCGCTCGCGTTCATCCTGGTGCCGCCGGTCCGGCCGGTCGACTTCGCCGCTCATCTCGGTGGATCGCCAGGGCGTCCGGTGGTCTCGCGCGGGCGCCCGTCGATCGCGAGCGCTCTTGCCTCGACTCGGGTTGATTTTCGTTTTCTCCTGTGGACTGCGCCGTGGTCGCGTGGTGGATTCCGTGTCCTGATTCGGTCCGCGAGGCGCCGCGTCGTTTGCTGTTCGGCAGGGACGGCGTCTGACTGTCCGTGACGTTTCCGCTGCTCGGAGGAGTGTCGATTGCGCCGAAAGTTGACACCCAACGAATTGGTATCGGTCCAGTGTGAGCGGTCCCACTGTGCGGTAGTGTCCGTCTGCCGCCGATCGGGTGGTGATTATCGTTGGACTTTGTTGGGTCTGGAGGTGGGGTAGCCGTGGACGTGCTAGCCCAAGAAGAGTTGCGGCTCGATGCCGGCGCGGTCGACTACGTGCTGCTCGCGCTGTACTTCGTGTTCGTGCTCGGCATCGGCTATCTCGCACGGCGCTCGGTCTCCACGAGCCTGGACTTCTTCTTGTCCGGGCGCGCGCTGCCGGCGTGGGTGACGGGGTTGGCCTTCATCGCGGCCAACCTGGGCGCGATCGAGATCATCGGCATGTCGGCCAACGGTGCCGAGTACGGCATGCCGACCATGCATTACTTTTGGGTCGGCGCGGTCCCGGCGATGCTGTTCCTCGGCATCGTGATGATGCCGTTCTACTACGGCTCGAAGGTCCGCAGCGTTCCCGAGTTCATGCTGCGGCGCTTCGGCAAACCGGCGCACCTGGTCAACGGCATCAGCTTCGCGCTCGCGCAGGTGCTCATCGCCGGTGTCAACCTGTACCTGCTGGCCAGCATCGTGAACGTGCTGCTCGGTTGGCCGTTGTGGGTGTCGGTGCTGGTCGCCGCCGCGATCGTGCTCACCTACACCGCGCTCGGCGGGTTGTCCGCGGCGATCTACAACGAGGTGCTGCAGTTCTTCGTGATCGTCGCCGCGCTGCTGCCGCTGACCCTGGTCGGGCTGCACAAGGTCGGCGGCTGGGAAGGCCTGGTCGACAAGGTGAGCGCCAGCCCGGGCGGAGCCGAGCAGCTCTCGGCGTGGCCGGGCACCGAGCTCACCGGGTTCACCAACAGCTTCCTGAGCGTGCTGGGCATCGTGTTCGGCCTCGGCTTCGTGCTGGCCTTCGGCTACTGGACGACGAACTTCGTCGAGGTCCAGCGAGCCATGGCCTCCAAGAGCATGTCCGCGGCCCAGCGCACCCCGATCATCGGCGCGTTCCCGAAGCTGCTGATCCCGTTCATCGTCATCGTCCCCGGCATGATCGCCGGTGTGGCGGTGCAGGAACTGGTCGTGTTCAAGGCGACCTCGACGGGCAACGTCGACTACAACGACGCGATCCTGCTGCTGATGCGGGACTTGCTGCCCAACGGCATCCTCGGCGTGGCGCTGGCCGGTCTGCTCGCCTCGTTCATGGCCGGCATGGCGGCGAACCTGAGCTCGTTCAACACGGTGTTCACCTACGACATCTGGCAGTCCTACATCAAGAAGGACGGGTCGGACCAGTACTACCTGAGCATGGGTCGCTGGGTGACCGTCGGCGCCACCGTGATCGCGATCGGCACGGCGTTCATCGCGTCCGGCTACGAGAACCTGATGGACTACCTGCAGCAGCTGTTCTCGTTCTTCAACGCGCCGCTGTTCGCCACGTTCATCCTCGGCATGTTCTGGAAGCGGATGACCCCGACCGCGGGCTGGCTCGGCCTGGTGCTCGGTACCGCGTCCGCGGTCGCCGTGTTCGCCCTCGCCGAGACCGGGGTGCTGGACCTGCCGGGTCAGGGCGCGAGCTTCGTCGGTGCCGGTGCGGCGTTCGTGGTGGACATCGTGGTCAGCGTGCTGGTCAGCATCGTGACCCGGCCGAAGCCGGACGAGGAACTGGTCGGTCTGGTGTACTCGCTGACGCCGCGGACGAAGCTGAAGGCATCGGCCTCCGGCGAGGACGCGGGCTGGTACCGCAAGCCCGGCTTGATGGCGGGCATCGTCCTGGTGATCACCATCGTGCTCAACATCGTCTTCGGCTGACCGGAGGAACCTCATGGCTACTGAGACACCCAAGCGCACTGCGGGCGCCTTCGACATCCGGTTGATCATCGCTGTGCTGTTCTTCCTGTACGGCCTGGTGCTCACCGTGCTCGGCGCCACCGCGAGCGCCGAGGACGTGGCGAAGGCCGCCGGGATGAACATCAACCTGTGGAGCGGGCTCGGCATGCTCGTGTTCGCCGTCGGGTTCGCCCTGTGGGTCAGGTTGCGGCCCCTGATCGTTCCCGACGGCTCGACCGAGGAGAGTGCCGCCGAGCACTGACCTCTCCCGTTCCGGCCCCAGCGGTCCGGAACCGACCGGCACCGCGCGCGGCGTCGTTGATCGTGGCTTCGGCCCGATCGGCGGCGCCGCGTTCGGGTGCCCGGGACGAATTCGCCGTTCGCAGGTCGAGAATGACCGGTTTCGGGTCGGCCGGGCGAGTTCGCTGGCTACTGTGATCGCGTGTCCAGACTCGTGACCTTGACCGCGACCTTGCTCGTCCTGCTCACCGCCGCCGGCTGCGCCACCGGAATGGGGAGGGCGACGTCGCAGCGGGAGACCGTGCCGGTCGTCGAGTTCGACGTGGACGCGGACGCGGTCTTCGACGACGCGTTCGCGCCGAACCGGCTCCGCTCGGTCGATCCGTGCGCGGCACTGCGTTCCGCCGGGCTGGAGCAGTACGGCGCACCCGCCTCCGACACCCGGGGCGAGCTGGGGTCCTGCTCGAACTTCATGAAGGACCACGACGGCGAGCAGTTCAACGCCACGCTGTACCTGGACAACGACGTCTACAACGTCGACACCCACCGCATCGGCGGTTTGCCGGGCGAGGTGCTGCCCGAGGACGAGACGTGCTTCGTCCGCACCGCCTACCAGGGATCCGGTGCTGACGTCCTGGGCGCCCGCCACGGCATGCAGGTCCAACTGCTCAGCGACGGTGCGGCCGACCCGTGCTCGGCCGCGGTGCAGATCATGACCAGGATCGTCGACACCATCCGCACCGATCCGCCGATCGGCGACGCCGCGGGATCGCTCGCCTCCTACGACCCGTGCGCGATGCTCAACCCCGTCGAGGCCCGCGACGCGCTGGCCGGCGCCACCGCGCCTGCCGTGGCCCGCGGTCTGTTCCGGTGCGGTTGGACGCCGGAGAACGGGGTGTCCGCGAACGTGCGCTTCGAGGCGGGCCGGGTGGAGACGGGGACGGTTCCGCCCGTCGACCTGGGCGGCAAGCTCGCCTCGGTGCTGCCGGGAACCACGCCGGGAACGTGCCGGGTGCAGTGGGAGAACCAGGGCACCAACGCCTCCGGGGACGACGAGTTCGTCGAGGTGTCGGTGAGCAACGCCGGGCCGATCCCGCTGGACCCGTGCGCGAACGCGATCGGGGCCGCCCGCGCGGCGCGGGCGAAACTCCCCCGGGGTTAGGGCGCCCGGCGCCGTGCGATCGATCGCCGCGGGTGGCGTTCGCCGTCCGGGCGCGCGACCCGGCGCACCCGGACCGGCACGGTCCGCGACGGGTCGTGAGCGTCGGCCGTCGGAAACCTGCGACGCGGATGACGAACTTCGCGCCGTTCACATGTGATTGCCCGCTTTCGCCCCGAGTCCCTGCCGCCGCGCGCGGTAATTCCGTAGGCTGCCGAATTACAACGACCATTGAAACGGTGGGAGGCAGCTCATGACCCGGACCGCCAACGGCGACGCCGACACGATTGCCGGAGCGGCCTCAGCGCAGTCGTTCGACTCGCTCGATCCGCGGACCGGTGAGGTCGTGGGACGGTATCCGCTGCACGACGCCACCGAGGTCAACGAGATCGTGGAATCGGCCCGCGTGGCCGGTCGGTGGTGGGCGGAACTCGGTTTCGCGGAACGGAAGAAGCGCCTCGACCAGTGGCGCGCCCGGCTGGTGCGCGGGATCGACGAACTCGCCGGGGTGATCTGTTCGGAGACCGGCAAACCGCTCGACGACGCCCGGCTGGAGCTGGTCCTGGTCATCGACCACCTGCACTGGGCCGCGAACAAGGCGGAGAAGGTGCTGCGCCGCCGCAAGGTCGGTTCCGGGGTGTTGATGTCGAACCAGGCCGCCACCGTCGAGTACCTGCCGTTCGGCGTGGTCGGTGTGATCGGCCCGTGGAACTACCCGGCGTTCACACCGATGGGCTCGATCGCCTACGCGCTCGCCGCGGGGAACTCCGTGGTGTTCAAGCCGAGCGAGCTCACACCCGGTGTCGGCCGCTGGCTGGTGGACAGCTTCGCCGAGATCGTGCCCGAGCACCCGGTGCTGGCGCTGACCACCGGTTTCGGTGAGACAGGTGCCGCGCTGTGCGCTTCGGGCGTGGACAAGGTGGCGTTCACCGGGTCCACCGAGACCGGCAAGCGCGTGATGACGGCGTGCGCGCTAACGCTGACCCCGGTCCTCGTGGAGTGCGGCGGCAAGGACGCGTTGATCGTCGATGCCGACGCGGACCTGCGGGCCGCGGCGGAGGCGGCGGTGTGGGGCGGCATGTCCAACGCCGGTCAGACCTGCATCGGCGTGGAGCGGGTGTTCGTCGTCGAAGCCGTCGCGGACAGGTTCCTCGAACTAGTCGCCGAACGCGCCAAGAAGCTCCGCCCCGGCGGCGAGCCCGGCGCCGACCTGGGGCCGATCACGATGCCCTCGCAGGTCGAGGTGATCCGGAGGCACGTCGACTCGGCCTTGGACGCGGGAGCCCGCGCGGTGATCGGCGGCAAGGACTCGGTGCGCCCGCCGTTCGTGGAACCGGTGGTGCTGGTCGACGTCCCCGCCGACTCGGAGGCCGCCGTGGAGGAGACGTTCGGCCCGACGATCGTCGTCGAACGCGTCCACGACGCGGAGGAGGGCGTGGCGCGCGCCAACCAGGGCCGCTACGGCCTCGGCGGCACCGTGTTCTCGCGCTCCCGAGGCGTCGAGCTCGCGCGGAAGCTGCGCTCCGGGATGGTCGCCGTCAACTCGGTGATCTCGTTCGCTGCCGTTCCGGCGCTGCCGTTCGGCGGTGTCGGCGACTCCGGGTTCGGCCGCATCCACGGTGAGGACGGGCTGCGCGAGTTCGCGCGCCCGCAGTCGATGACCCGCACCAAGTTCCGCAACCCGCTGAACCCGATGACCTTCGCCCGTTCGAAGGGCACGGTCGGCGCCGTCGTGCGGCTGATCCGCCTCACCCGAAGCCGCTGAACCGTCCCCGAGGAGGGGAGCTTTCCGAACCAGGCCGCCCCGCGGAACCGCCCGGTCGCGCTGTTCCGTGACAGAAAGGTTCCCTTCCTCGCCGCGATGGCCGTGTCCGCTGGAGCCGCGCCGGTGCTGGGCGATGTCCTCCCCGCGCCGGGGCTTCGGCCTGCTTGCGGATGACAGGAAGGTTCCCTTCCTCGGCTCGGTGACAGGAAGGTTCCCTTCCTCACCGGTGGGGCGACGGCCGGCGTCGTGACCGATGGGTGGAGGGCTGCCACGAGTAGGTCACGCGCCGCGCGGGGCGTGACCGGAATGTGGCCGACCCCGCGTAACCTGCCCGCTCGGAGTGATCGAATGTGCGCTCCGGAGCGGGAGCTTCCGCCCGGTTCGGATCGGCGTGAGGATGCGATGAGGCGGTTCTCCCGGGCACATTCGGTCCGGGAGTCCGTACGTTCCCGCGAACCCGGTCGTCGAACAGGTGGCGCCGCGGTCGCGAACCGGCGGCAAGGAGGCCAACGGTGAAGAAGATCATCAACGATCCGGCGACGGTGGTCGGCGACGCGTTGCGAGGTATGGCCGCCGCGCACCCGGAGCTGCTGCGGGTCCGCACCGACCCCGCGTTGATCGTGCGCGCGGACGCGCCGGTGGCCGGGAAGGTCGCGTTGATCTCCGGTGGCGGGTCGGGGCACGAGCCGTTGCACGGCGGGTTCGTCGGCGCGGGCATGCTCACCGCGGCCGTGCCGGGCGCCGTGTTCACCTCGCCGACACCGGACGCGGTGCAGGCGGCGATCAGCGAGACCGAGTCGGGCGCCGGCGCGCTGCTGGTGGTGAAGAACTACACCGGTGACGTGCTGAACTTCGAGACGGCCGCGGAGCTGGCCGGGCTGGAAGGCGCCGATGTGCGCGCGGTCATCGTCGACGACGACGTGGCGGTGAAGGACTCGACGCACACCGCTGGGCGGCGCGGGGTCGGTGGGACCGTGCTCGTGGAGAAGATCGTCGGCGCCGCCGCCGAGCGCGGCGAGAGCTTGGAGCGGTGCGAGGCGATCGCCCGGCGAGTGGTGGGCCAGGTGCGGTCGATGGGCGTGGCGCTGACCGGGCCGACGGTCCCGCACGCGGGGGAGCCGAGCTTCACGCTCAGCGAGGACGAGATGGAGATCGGCATCGGCATCCACGGCGAGCCGGGTAGGAGGCGCCTGCCGATGGAGAGCGCCGACGGCATCGTCGCGAAGCTGCTGGAGCCGATCCTGGAGGACCTGCCCTTCGCGGAGGGCGACGACGTCCTGCTGTTCACGAACTCGATGGGCGCGACGCCGATGATCGAGCTGTACGGGGCGCACGGCATCGCCGAGCGGCTGCTGGCCGAGCGCGGCGTCCGGGTGCGCAGGCGGCTGGTCGGCCCGTACACGACGAGCTTGGACATGCAGGGCATGAGCCTGACGCTGCTGAAGCTCGACGAGGAGCTCACCGAACTGTGGGACGACCCGGTGCGCACCGCCGCACTGCACTGGTGACTAGGACGGGTGGACTAGATGGGTTGCACGGCAACGGACGTGATCGGCGCGCTGCGCGCGGGCGCGGCGGCGGTCTCCGCGCATCGGGATGAGCTGATCCAGCTGGACAGGGTGATCGGCGACGCCGACCACGGCGAGAACATGGACCGCGGTTTCCGCGCGGTCGTGTCGAAGTTGGACACGGCGGTGCCGGAGACGCCGGGTGCGGTGCTCAAGCAGGTCGCGACCACGTTGATCTCGACGGTCGGTGGCGCGTCCGGCCCGCTCTACGGCACGGCCTTCCTGCGCGCCGCCGCGGCGGTGGGCGATGCGCTGGAGCTGGACGGTCCGGCGGTGGCCGCGGCGCTGCAGGCCGGGTTGGACGGGGTCGTCGCCCGCGGCAAGGCCGTGGCGGGGGACAAGACGATGGTGGACGCCCTGATCCCGGCGGTGGACGCGGCGAAGGCGGCTGCCGCCGACGGTGCCGGTCCGGCCCGGGTGCTGGCGGTGGCCGCGGAGGCGGCGAAGTCCGGGGCGGAGGCCACCGAACCGCTCGTCGCCCGCAAGGGGCGTGCTTCTTACTTGGGAGAACGCAGCGCGGGGCATGTCGATCCGGGCGCCCGGTCGACCGCGTTGCTGCTGTCCGCGTTCGTCGAATCGAGGTCCGTGTGATGAGTGTCGGCCTGGTCATCGTCTCGCACAGCGAACAGCTCGCCGCCGGTGTGGCGGAGCTCGCCGCGCAGATGGCCCCGGACGTGCGTGTCGTGCCCGCGGGTGGTCTGGCGGGCGGTGCCGTCGGCACCGACTTCGAGAAGGTCTCGGCCGCGCTGTCGGATGCCGACTCCGGTTCCGGTGTCGTGCTGCTCTACGACTTGGGCAGCGCGCAGATGACGGCGGAGCTCGCCGTGGAGTCGCTGGGCGATCCGACGACGGCGATCGTGGCGGACGCGCCGCTGGTCGAGGGCGCGGTGGCCGCCGCAGTGGAGGCGCAGGGCGGCAAGGACCGGGATGCGGTGGCGCGGGCGGCGACCGGCGCCGGGGTCGGTTCGGAGGCGGAGCAGGCGCCGGTCTCCGAGGCCGGGGAGTCGATCACCGAGGAGATCGAGCTGCGCAACGAGGTCGGCTTGCACGCTCGTCCGGCGGCGTTGCTGGCTCGCAGCCTCACCGGCCTGCAGGCGGACGTCCGGGTGCGGGCGGGCGACTCGGAGGCGGACGCTGCGAGCGTGCTCGGCCTGATGGGCCTCGGTGCTCGCAAGGGCGACCGGATCACCCTGGTGGCGACGGGCGCTGACGCGAGCGCTGCGGTGCAGCGCATCCTCGACCTGGTGGACCAGAACTTCGGCGAATGAGCCCGGCGGGGCGGGCCGCGACAGCGCCCGCCCCACCAGCGCGGTCCGAAGTGGACCGGGCGCTCGGCGCACTGGGCGGCGAAGCCGTGCCTTGCGGCGAAGCCGTGCAGTGGGCGAGCGAAGCGAAGCCTGCCTCGCGGCCGAAGGCCGTGCCTGTATGCGCGTCAGCGCATAGCCCACGTCGAAAAGCCGGTCACCCGCCACCCGGACACCCCGGCAAAACGAGCCTCACCCCGAACAACGTTAGGCTGGAGCGATGCCGCTGCGCCCCCGTTCTCTCGGCCTGCCGGTGGTGCTGGTGTCGTTGCTGCTGTGGGCCGTCGGCTGCAGCGGTGTCGCGCAGCAGCGTCCGGAACCCGCGTCGGACCGCGAGTCCGCGACGGTGGCCGGGGCTCTCGGTGATCCGCGCACGGTCGACCCTTGTTCGCTGATCGATCCCGCGTCGCTGGCGAAGTTCGGCGAGGCGCGCGACGCGGGCACCGTCTCGTTGGACTACTGCCTGTTCCGGGTGCGGCTGGCCGAGGGCGCGCTGGCGCAGTTGAAGGTCGGCGAACTCGCGCGGGAAGCTCTGGAGCAGGCCGATCCGGTGGTCGGCGCGGGTGCGTTCCGGATCGCGCGGGAGGCGCCGTTGCCGGGGCACTGCACGCGGCGGGTCTTGTTCGGCGACGGCACTTCGTTGCTGGTCAGCGCCGATCAGCTCGACGGCGGGACGGGTGCCGCGCTGTGCGGGCTGGCCGAGGCGGGGGCGGGTGACGTCGTCGCCGCGATCGGGCGGCACCAGGTGCGCCACCGCCCGTACCCGCCGAATTCGCTGGCGTTGAGCGACCCGTGCCGGGCGCTCGGCACCGAGGTGGTGCGCGAGGTGCCGGGCCTGGAGGAGGCCGAACCGGTGGCGTCCCCGGCGGGCCACCAGTGCCAGTGGGGGCAGGAGGACGCCGCGTCACCGCGGGTGCGGTTGGTGCACACCGCAGGTGATCCGCCGGCCGTGCTGCACGGGTCGGCGGTGGAGGAGTCGATCGCGGGCCGCCGCACGGTGACCAGCGTCGTCGGCGGCGACCCGAGCACCCCGTTGTGCTCGGCGGAGACCGGGCACATCCCGTTCGGCGAACCGGGTGGCGGCCAGGTCGAGGTGGCGATGATCGTCGTGGCGTACCCCGACGGCACCGGGTTGGACGCCTGCGAGTTCGCCAGGGGCCTCGCGGAACGCGCGTGGCCGGGACTTCCTCGGCCGTAGGCCGCCCGCGAGGGCTGGATACGGGCACGAGCCGGTGCCGTTACGGTGGGGGCGTGCCGCGCCGCAACCGTCCTCAGCGCCCACCCGGTGACTCGCCGGGGCCGGGTCCTCGGCCGATGGGTTCCGGTTTCGGCTGGTCCAGGGTGGAGGAAGGACCGGACGGCGAGTGGGTGGTGCGGACCGTTCCGGCCGCGCAGGCCACGAAGACCTACCGCTGTCCCGGCTGCGATCACGAGGTGCGGCCCGGGGTCGGCCACGTCGTGGCGTGGCCCGCCGATGAGCAGGGCGACGTCGCCGACCGGCGGCACTGGCACAGCGGGTGCTGGCGGGCCCGCGGTCGCCGCGGCCCCACTCGGCGCTGGTCCTGACGGGCATCTCACACCGGTGCGATCAGGTGGGCGTGGGAGGATCGAGCCGATGAGCACCGAGATCCGCGCCAACACCGTGCTGCCTGCCGAGCGGGAGCAGATCACCCTGCACACCGCGGATGAGCTGCAGTTGATCGGTGAGTTGTCGTTGCCCGCGAACGGTGCTCCGCGAGCCACGCTGGTGTGCCTGCACCCGCTGCCCACGCACGGCGGGATGATGGACTCGCACCTCTACCGCAAGGCCGCGTTCCGGTTGCCCGCGCTCGCCGACCTCGCCGTGCTGCGGTTCAACACCCGCGGCACCGCCAGCGAGGCGGGGCGCAGCGAGGGCTCGTTCGACAACGGCGACTCCGAGCGGTTCGACGTGGCCGCGGCGCTGGAGTACGCCGAGTTCCACGACCTGCCGAACGTGTGGCTGGTGGGCTGGTCGTTCGGCACGGACCTGACGCTCGTGCACGGGCTGGATCCGCTGGTGCGGGGCGCGATCCTGATCTCGCCGCCGCTGCGCTGGAGCACGGAGGAGCACCTGCGGGCGTGGGGCGAGTCGGGCAAACCGGTGCACGCGCTGGTGCCGGAGTTCGACGACTACCTCCGCCCGGACGAGGCGCTCCGCCGGTTCGCGACGATCCCGCAGGCGCGGGTCACCGGGTTCGACGACACCAAGCACCTGTGGGTCGGGAAGGCGGAGGCGGCGCTGGACGCCATCGTGGACATCGTCGCTCCCGACGTCGCCACGCCGTTGCCGCGCACGTGGGACGGCCCGTCCGAGACGCGTCAGGTCACCATCGTCGGCCAGTGAGCGCGGACCTCGGCGTTCCCGGCGAGTGCGGCACTGCGGACTTCGAGAGCTCGCGCACCTGGGGCGAGTGGCCCCCGATGTGGTGAGCCCTGCCTGCGCTCCGCGTCGGCTCCACGACCGTGAACTCGTTTCCCCTGGTGTGCCGCAGGTTCTCGCGGATCGGCGGCAGAAGCGGATCCAGGGGAGAGGCGCGGCGGGGTCAGGTGCGTTCCGCCCGGCAGAGGTAGGCGCGGGGAGTGCTGCCGATGCGGGTGAGGATGACCGTCGCCTCGGTGCCGCCGCGCGGTTTGAGCCTGCGGCGCAGCGCGTCGGGGTCGACGTCGACGCCGCGGGTCATGATCTCCAGCCGTCCCACGTCGTGTTCGCGCAGCAGTGCCCGCAGCGCTTTCTCCGCGTACTTCCCGTGGTCGATCACCCGGAACGCCCGGATCCCGGGTGGTGGCGCGTCGCCGGTGAGGTAGGCGATGCGCGGGTCGAGCTGGCCGAGCCCGTGCCGCGCGGCGTAGTGGCGCACCAGTCCCGCGCGCACCACCGCGCCGTCGGGGTCGACGATCCACTGCCCGACGTCGAGCACGGGGCACTCGTCGGGGGCTCGATCGGTGAGTTCGTCGGGAGGCCCGTCGGCGCGCAGCACGGTGGCGCGCCGCCGCACCCCGTCCTCGGCGAGGTCGCCGAGCCACACGGCGGCTTCCCGGACCTGCCCGGCGAGCGAAACGATCTCCACTTCGGCGTGGCCGGGGATGGCGTCGAAGTCGAGGCCGGGCGCGCATTTCACGACCATGTCGCGGCCGGCGTAGACGTCGAGCAGCGCGTCCAGCGGTGGCACCAGGTCGGCCGGGTTCCAACGGCGGCGGCCGGTGCCGTCGCGGCGCGCGGGGTCGGCGACGATCGTGGTCCCGGTGGTGGCGGGGCGCAGCGCGTCCGCGCGCGCGAGCCCGACGGGGCGGCCGTCCGCGGTGAGGTTGTGCCGGGCCATGGCGAGCCGCACCTCGTCGAGATCGGAGCCGACGCAGCGCTCGGCGACCAGCGCCACTTCCCGGAGGTCCGCGCCGATCGAACAGGTCACGTCGTGCACGGCGCGGCCGGTGAGGCGCCGGGCGCGGTGCCGGGCGACGGCGGCGGTGGTCGCCTGCTGCAACGAGTCCGCGGTGAACAGCCACTGCCCAGCACTGTCCAATTTGGACTCGGCTTTGCCGCGCAGCACGGCGGTTTCCAGCACGGCCGCGGCGAAGCGCGGTCCGGCGGCGGCTCGAGCGGCGGCGACGTCGGCGAGCCGCGATTCCGCGGTCAGCGGCCGTTGCGCCACCACCGCGACGGCCTCGGACCCGGCGGCGGAGCGCAGGAAGGCCACATCATCGAGGTCGAAGGCGTACGCCACCTGATCTTCACCACCGCACACGTGTTCTGCCTGGACCGCCGCACTTTAGCCGCCACCGCCGAGAGCCGGTGAAACACGTTGCCCGGAAACGAAGCCCGGATCCCGTTCCGGACACGTGCCCCAGCAGGTCCGGTCCGAGCCGGGGTGTCGTCGTCGACGAGGGCGTTGGTCGCGTCGACCGCACGGCAGCCCTCAGTTTTGGCCGGTGGCAGGTCCTCCGCCGCGCGACGCCCCGTCCGCGGACCGGCTGCCACCCGCTCGAAGGCGGGGAGCAGAAGTCTGGTCTTCGGCGGGACCACCGGACGGATCTGCACTGGCGGCGAGCGGTGACACCGTCGGCGTGGACATGGGGCCATCGGCCTGTGCTTGGGGAGCGTGGACATGCTGATCGCCCACCTGTCAGACCTGCACCTCGACTGTTCGTCGCGGGCCCGTGCCCGGGTCCAGCGGGCTCTGGAGCACATCCGGGCGCTGAACCCGCAGCCCGACCTGGTCCTGGTCACCGGCGACATCGCCGAGCACGGGGCGGTCGAGGAGTACGAGCTGTTCGCCGGGGTAGACGCCCTGATGGTCCCGGGCAATCACGACCGCCGTCGCCCGATGCGGGCCTTGCTCGGCCTCGCCGAGTCGGACGAGCCGATCACCAGCGTGCCGAGCCACGGCTCGGCACGCCTGCTGCTGGCCGATTCCGTGGTGCCGGGTCAGGATCACGGCTTCCTGGCCGAGGAGAGCCTGGAACTGCTGAACGAGGCTGCGGCGGAACCGGGCTTGCTGGTCGTCGCGGTGCACCACCCTCCCCTCGAGATCGGCAGCGACCTGCTCGACCCGATTCGCTTGATCGAGCCGGAACGGCTGATCGGGCCGCTCACCGCCCGACGGGGGCCGAGCGTGATCTTGTGCGGGCACGCCCACATCGCGGTGGCGAGCGAGGTGGCCGGTGTCCCGGCCCGGATCGCCCCCGGCATCGCGTCAACGCTGCGCCTTATCCCTACGAGCCCGGCGCCAACGAGCTGGACCGGGACGCGGAACCGGCCGTCGTGCTGCACCAGATCGATGATCTTGGGCGAGCCGTCGGCCACTTCCACACCATCCGGTGAGTCGTCGGCGTCCTGCACGAGCATGACCCGCTCGTTGCACGCCCGCGCTCGCTCAGACCGGGGCCGGGTGCCGATCGTGGTGCGCGCCGCCGATGAGGTGCATTTCGCCGCAGCCGTCATCGCGGGTGGCCGGCCTGCGGCACGGGACCAGATCACACCTGGGACCGCGGGGCGTAGCGGGACGGTGTGGAAACGGCGTTGCCACACCATCCCGCCGCGTTCATCGCTCCCGCGGCCGAGCGCGTCGAGCCAGAACTCACCGCCCGGTGAACTCAGCCTTGCCAGGACCGTTCTCGATGAACGAGCGCATGCCGATCTTCTGGTCCTCGGTGGCGAACAGCCCGGCGAAGATCTGCGTCTCCAGGCGCAGGCCGTTGTCGAGGTCCATGTCGAGGCCGCCGTCGATCGCGGCCTTCGCCGCCGCGAGCGCGCGCGCCGGGCCGTTGGCGAACTGCTCGGCCCACTTGCGGGCCGCCGCGTACACCTCGTCGGCCGCCACGACCTCGTCGACGAGGCCCAGTTCCAGGGCTTCGGGGGCCTTGACGAACCGGCCGGAGAAGATGATGTCCTTCGCCTTGCTGGGCCCGACGAGCCGGGCGAGCCGCTGGGTGCCGCCGGCACCGGGGATCACTCCGAGCAGGACTTCCGGCTGACCGACCTTCGTGGTGTCGCCGATGATGCGGCGGTCGCAGCTCAACGCCAGTTCGAACCCGCCGCCGAGCGCGTAGCCGGTGATGGCGGCGACGGTCGGCTTCGGGATCGCGGCGACGGCGCTCATCGCGGCGGTGAGGCCGTTCTCCTCCTTGACGGCCATGTCCGAGTAGGACATCTCCGCCATCTCCTTGATGTCGGCGCCGGCCGCGAACACCTTCTCGCCGCCGTAGACGATCACCGCGCGCACGTCGGGGCGTTCGGCCGCCTCCGCCGCCACGGCTTTCAGCTCCTGCTCGATCTGCCGGTTCAGCGCGTTCATCGGCGGCCGTTCCAACCTGATCGTGCCGATGGCGCCTTCCACGTCGAGCCTGACGAACTCACCCACGCCGCAACCTCCTCGTCGAACTGCCGCTTGCCCGGAGGCTATCCCGCGTTCCCGCCGACCGTCAGTGTCGACGATCTCAGTAGTGGTGTCGCACGGCCCCTTGCGCGGCCGGAAACGGCACGGGCCCCCGCTCGGCTGGGAGCGGGGGCCCGTCGCGCGGGTGCGGTCGGTCAGGCGCGCCTGCGGGCGAAGTAGCGGTCGCCGCTCTGCTGCAGTTCCAGGTCCTGGTCGAAGGTCTTCGAGAGGTTGTCCTCGGTGAGGACGTCCGCCAGCAGCCCCTGCGCCACGGTGGTGCCCTCGCGCAGCAGCAGGGCGTGGGTGAACCCCGGCGGGATCTCCTCCACGTGGTGGGTGACCAGCACCGAAGCGGGTGCTTCCGGATCCATGGCCAGCGCGGACAGCCGGGCCACCAGGTCCTCGCGCCCGCCCAGGTCCAGCCCGGCGGCGGGTTCGTCGAGCAGCAGCAGCTCCGGGTCCGTCATCAGCGCGCGGGAGATCAGGGTGCGCTTGCGCTCGCCTTCGGACAACGTTCCGAAGGAACGGTCGGCGAGGTGCGCCACCCCGAGCAGGTCCAGCAGTTCGGACGCCCGGTCGGTGTCCATCTCGTCGTATTCCTCGCGCCACCGGCCGAGGACCGAGTACCCGGCGCTGACCACCACGTCCCGCACCAGTTCGTCGCCGGGCACGCGGGAGCCCAGCGCGGCCGAGGACAGGCCGATCCGCGGGCGCAGCTCGAACACGTTGGTGCGGCCCATGCGTTCCCCGAGCACGTCGACGGTGCCGTCCGACGGGTGCAGTTCGGCGCCGGCGAGTTTGAGCAGCGTGGTCTTGCCCGCGCCGTTCGGTCCCAGCACCACCCAGCGCTCGTCGAGTTCCACCGACCAGTTCACGTCGGACACCAGCGCGTTTCCACCTCGCCGGACTCCGACTCCGTCCATCCGGATGACCAGGTCGTCCACGTCCACCTCCCAGCCGTTTCCGGCCGCTCTGCGCACGGTTCCGGCGCCGTTCGGACCGCCTGGCGATCACCCGCCGGTCCCCTCCGGGACTCATTCTTCCGGTCCCGCACCAGGTGCTTGCGGCCGGGCTCGACCGGGGGCGCCGGGCACCGCCGTCCCGGTGCCCGGCGGGCGGAGCGCGGAGGCCGGTCCCGCGCGCGAACGAGGGCGCCGTCCGGTGGACGACGCCCTCGCCGCGGCGGACGTCTCAGCCGACGGGGGCGTGGCCGCCGTCGACGACGGGGAGCCCGGCCGCGCGCCACGCCCGGAACCCGCCGATCAGGTCCGTGGCCCGGCCCAGGCCGAGTTCGCGGGCCTGCGCGGCGGCGAGGCTCGACGCGTAGCCCTCGTTGCAGACCAGCACCACGGGCTGGTCGACGCGCAGGCCGTCGAGCCGGTGCGGGCTGGACGGGTCCAGCCGCCACTCCAGGACGATGCGCTCCACGTTCAGCGCGCCCGGGATCTCGCCTTCGGCGAGCCGGTTCGACTCCGGCCGGATGTCGATCAGGAGGGCCCCGTTGCGCTGCAGCTCCGCGGCGCCGCGCGGATCGACCCGGTCCAGGTCGCCGCGGGCGTCGGTGAGCAGGTGGTCGATGCCGTACGGGCCGAAACCAGGGGCCTCGTCGGCGTGGGGTCGTTGCGTCGGCACGGTGACCTCGCTCATCAGATGTTCTTCCGGATCGGGCCTGCCGGCTGCGGCGCCACGGGCGGCACGTCGGAGAGGTCCGCGTAGTGGCGCACCGGCAGCAGCGGCGGCGAGTAGGCGTGCACGGTGGCCGCGTTCACCGCGCTGGTGTTGCGGACCTGGTGCGCGCGCCCGGCGCCGAATCCGATCGACGAGCCGGTGCCGTGGTGCGCCTCGCGGATGGGGCCCGCCGGGTAGCGGTAGTCCTCCCGGACCTCGCCGAACAGCACCGCGAACGATCCGGAGGCCCCGCCGTGGTCGTGCGGTTTCGTCCCCTGGCCGGGCGCCCAGGACAGCAGCCACAGCTCGACGCCCGAGGTGAGGCCGAGCCGCGCCCACCAGCGCTCCTCGTCGTGGACCTCGACGAGGTCCAGCAGGGATCCGGTGAGTTCGGTGATGGCCAGCGTGGTGAGGTCGCGCAGTTCCTTCGGCGTCCACAGCTCGTGGTCCGGGCGGATCGAGTCGCGCAGCAGCGGCAGGTCCAGGGCGGGGTGCAGCTCGACCGCGCCGAGCTCCGGGATCTCTTCGGTCGGCGTGTACTGGGAGACGTGCGTGGGTGCGGACATGGGCGTTTCCGTTCCTTGGTTCGTGAGCTGAATCGGAACCGGGCCGATCGACGGCGCCCCAGCGCTGGAGCGCGCGGCGTGCCGCAGGGCAGGCGGGGAGGTGAGGAATCGCGATGCCGCGTCGTCGACCCGGTGGGGTCACGGGAAGTTGCGGTCAGTGACAAGCCGAAGTGACGACCAGGAACAGGTCGATCACGCGATCACGAGTAAGCAACGAATCCGGCACGGACCGGATCCTGGCATGTCCGAGCGGGTCGCGGCCAGCGTGGGCCGGTCGCGTCCCGCGATGTGGGCGTCGGTGGGGCTCGTGTGACAGGAAGGTTCCCTTGTTCGCGCCTTCGTCGCCGAAGGCGTCTCGTGGCTGTCGACCAGTGCGGATCGGTGGTGGGAGGTGTTCGCGGCGTCAGGCCGGACCCGGCGGCGGGGAGGTTCCCCTTCGCCGGACCACTGTGCAAGATCGGACCGCAACCCCCGTGGAGCGTTCCTCGATCATGGTGCGCGGTGACATCGGGTCGATCCCAGGCTCCGAACGGTGAGCGATGTTCCGCTATTCGCTAGCGGATCCCGCCACGGACCGTGATCATCCGCAGTGGACGGGACCGTGCAGCAGTCCGGTGCGGAACGCGGCGACCCGCTCGCCGCCGGTGAGGGCCTGGCCGCCGACAGCATCGCGGGACGCGCTGTCGCTGACCAGCAGGGATTCGATCGCTTCGTCCAGGTCGCCCGCGGAGAGCTCGGGTTCGGTGGCCGTGTAGGCCCCGGTGAGGCAGCTGATCGCCGTGCCCGCGGCGGCGCCGGTCGTCGGCCGCCCGAGCGCGGTGAGCGCGGCGAGCGCCTGCCGGGCCGCGAGCAGGGTGGCCGTCGCCTGATCGCCGATGTCGCGGTGCAGCTCGTCGAGCCCGGCCGGGTCGTAGCCGATCAGGCCGCGCTCGGCGCAGTACCCGACCGGGTCGGCCGGGCAGTCGCGGGCGGCGCGCACCGCGGGCGGCGTCCAGGGTCGGCCCGCGGCGGCGACCTGCTCGCCGAAGAACTCCGCCGCGGCGGCGCCGGTCCGGTCGATCACCGCCTCCAGCGGTTCGTTGCCGTCGTCGGGAACGCCGCTGGTGGGGGCTCGATCGACGGGGACGTCGGCGCAGCGGCCCGGCCCGTCCCGGTGGCCGTCCTGGAACGCGGTGATCCGGTCGAAGGAGGTGCCGTGCGCGTCGCCGGAGGACGCGTCGGTGCCGATGGGGTCGCGGAACACGATCAGCGCGTGCAGCGCCTGGTCGAGCTGCTGCGGGGAGACGCGCAGGTGTTCGGTGCGCCCGTCGGCGGCGGCGCGCAGGAACGCGCCCGCGTAGCAGTCGGCGCCCGCTTCGACGCGGGCCGCGTCGGTGCCGGCTCCGACGTCCACTCCGGACCGCTGCTGCACGGCGTGGCCGATCTCGTGGGCGAGGACCACGGCGACCGCCGCGTCGCCGTAGTGCTCGCGCAGCACCGGCAGCAGCGCCGCGCGGTCCCAGGCGATGGCGTCCACGGACGCGCAGTAGTAGGCGTTGCCCTCCAGGTTCGAGACCGTGCCCGAGCACGGCGGGGGCCGCCCGGTGCTCGCGGTGGTGTCGACGGAGAAGTAGCCGCCGTCGAGGTCGTGCCACGGCCGCCCGGCCACGGCGGGCAGCGTCGCCGCCCAGTACGCCTGCACGTCGCTGATGACGGTGGCGGCGAGCCGGTCGACGTCGCCGCCGTCGGTGCCGTGCACGAACCCGGGGTCGACCGTCGCCGATCCGGCCCGGCCGGGTGGTGTCGGCGCAGGTTGCGAGCACCCCGCGACCCCGAGGACGAGGGTCAGCAGGGCAGCGGAGAGGATCCGGATCCGCCGAGTGCGCACCCCGTCAGCTTCGCATCATCGAGTTGATCACCCGGCCACGGCGTCGTCATCGGGCTGCGAGACTGTCGGACACGCCTGGAGCCGGGTGCGTCGACCACGAGTCGCGGAACCGGTCGCGCGCCTCGTCGGCCGATCGCCGGAACGGGCGGCGCCGCACGGGTACGCGTGCGCGGCCGGACGTTCAGAATCAGACATCGACATCGACCGCGAGATAGGGTCAGCCGCCGTGAGAGCCGTCCACCGATTCACCGTTCGAGCACATCTGCCGGAGCCGTTGGCGGCGCTGGGAACCCTGGCCACGAACCTGCGCTGGACGTGGCACCCGCCGACGCAAGACCTGTTCGCGGCGGTGGACCCGGCGGTGTGGTCGCGGGTGGGCGGCGACCCGCTGCGGCTGTTGGAGGAGGTCCCGGCGGAGCGGCTGCGCGGGCTCGCCCAGGACGACGAATTCCTGGCCCGCACCCGCGCCGTCGACGACGACCTGCGGCACTACCTGTCGGTGCCCCGCTGGTACCAGCAGCGGCAGGCCGAAGGCGCCGTGCTGCCGTCCTCGGTGGCGTACTTCTCGATGGAGTTCGGGGTCAGCGAGGCGCTGCCGAACTACTCCGGCGGGCTGGGCGTGCTGGCGGGCGATCACCTGAAGTCGGCGTCGGACCTGGGGGTGCCGCTGATCGGGGTGGGCCTGTTCTACCGCTCCGGCTACTTCCGGCAGGCGTTGTCCGAGCAGGGCTGGCAGCAGGAGCACTACCCGGTGCAGGACCCGAAGGGCCTGCCGTTGGAGACGCTGACCGAACCTTCGGGCGAGCCGATCCTGGTGCGGGTGGCGATGCCCGGTGGGCGCGTGCTGCGCGCGCGGATCTGGAAGGCCCAGGTGGGCCGGGTTCCGCTGCTGCTGCTGGACACGGACTTGCCGGACAACGACGACGACTTGCGCGGCACCACCGACCGGCTCTACGGCGGGGACTCGGACCACCGGATCCGGCAGGAGATCCTCGCCGGCGTGGGCGGGGTGCGGGCGGTGCGCGCCTACTGCGAGCTCACCGGCCACCCCGAGCCGGAGGTCTTCCACACCAACGAGGGCCACGCCGGTTTCCTCGGGCTGGAACGCGTCCGGGAGCTGCACGGCGCGCCCGGCTTGAACTTCGACGAGGCCGTCGCCGCGGTCCGCGCGGGCACCGTGTTCACCACGCACACCCCCGTTCCGGCGGGCATCGACCGGTTCCCGGTGGACCTGGTGCGCCACTACTTCGGCGACGGTTCCTCGCAAGCGCTGCTGCCGGGGGTGCCGACGGAGCGGGTGCTGGCGCTGGGCGCGGAGAACAACGCGGGCATGTTCAACATGGCGCACATGGGGTTGCGGCTGGCGCAGCGGGCGAACGGGGTGTCCGCGCTGCACGGCGGCGTGCTGCGCACCATGTTCCGCGGGCTGTGGCCCGGTTTCGGCGTGGAGGAGGTGCCGATCGGCTCGGTCACCAACGGGGTGCACGGGCCGACGTGGTCGGCGCGGGAGCTCGGCAAGCTGCTCGGCGAGTCCGAAATGGACAGCGGCGCGGGTTTGCGCGGCATGGAACCGGTGAGCGACCCGTTGCTGTGGGAGCTGCGCAGTTCGCTGCGCCAGCGGCTGGTCGACGAGGTGCGCCGCCGGCTCCGGCAGGCGTGGTTGCAACGCGGTGCCTCCGACCTGGAACTGGGCTGGTGCGACTCGGTCTTCGACCCGGACGTGCTCACCATCGGCTTCGCCCGCCGGGTGCCGACCTACAAGCGCCTCACGCTGATGCTGCGCGACACCGAGCGGCTGCGGCGGCTGCTGCTGGACCCGCAGCGCCCGGTGCAGCTGGTGGTGGCGGGCAAGTCGCATCCGGCCGACGAGGGCGGCAAGGCGATGATCCAGCAGATCGCGCGGTTCGCCGACGATCCCGAGGTGCGCCACCGCATCGTCTTCCTGCCGGACTACGACATGTCGCTGGCGCGGTACCTCGTGTCCGGCTGCGACGTGTGGCTCAACACCCCGGTCCGCCCGCTGGAGGCGTGCGGCACCTCGGGGATGAAGGCCGCGCTCAACGGCGCGCTGAACCTGTCGGTGCGCGACGGCTGGTGGGACGAGCTGTTCGACGGCGAGAACGGCTGGGCGATCCCGAACGCCGACGGAGTCACCGACCAGAACCGCCGCGACGACCTGGAGGCCGCCGCGCTCTACGAGCTCATCTCCACCAGCGTCGCGCCCACCTTCTACGAGCGCAGCACCGACGGGGTGCCCGGCAAGTGGATGTCGATGGTGCGGCACACGCTGGCCACGTTGGGCCCGCGGGTGCAGTCCTCCCGCATGGTCCGCGAATACGTGGACCGCTACTACGGTCCGGCGTCGCGGTCGGTGCAGGCCATGACCGACCAGGACTTCCACGGCGCGAAGGAGATCGCGGAGTACGGGGCGCGGCTGAGCGCGGCGTGGTCGTGGGTGCGGATCGGCTCCACCCGGATGTCCGTGGACGACGGGGCGACCCCGCTGCTGGGCGGGCGCATCACGGTGCGGGCCGAGGTGGACCTGGCGGGCCTGGAACAGTCCGATGTGGACGTGGAGGTCGTGGTGGGCCGCGTCGACGACGCCGACAAGCTGCACGAGTTCACGACGGAGTCCATGCGCCCGGCCGACGACGGCCACTACGAGGCGACGGTCACGCTGCCGCACGCGGGCCCGACCGGCTACACGGTCCGGGTGCTGCCCAAGCACCCGCTGCTGTCCGGCGCGGCGGAACTGGGCCGGATCGTCCTGGCGTGACGAGGCGGTGCCGAGCGGCCAAGCCAGGCGCCGAACCCCGCCCCAAGCAAGCGAAGCAAAACCCGCCAAGCGGCCGAAGGCCGTGCCTAGCGGCGTAGCCGTGCGGTAGGCGAGCGAAGCGATGCTTGCCTTGCGGCCGAAGGCCGTGCCTTTGCGGCGAAGCCGTGCGGTAGGCGAGCGAAGCGATGCTTGCCTTGCGGCCGTAGGCCGTGCCTTTGCGGCGAAGCCGTGCGGTGGGCGAGCGAAGCGATGCTTGCCTTGCGGCCGAAGGCCGTGCCTGTAAAGCGCGAAGCGCTTTAGCCCACGTCCACAAGCCGACCACCCGCGGGTT
>NZ_JAPFGB010000017.1 GCF_026241095.1 Saccharopolyspora sp. NFXS83
TCCGCCACGAGGGAAAAAGCCGTCCTCGCGAGAGACCGGCTGAGAACCCGCGGGTGGTCGGCTTTTCGACGTGGGCTATGCGCTTCGCGCATCCAGGCACGGCTTCGCCGCAAGGCAGGCGTGGCTTCGCCGCCCACTGCACGGCTTCGCTGGGAGGACTCGGCTTCGTCGGTGGCGGCGGATTCATCGCTCGCCCGGGAGGACTCCTTGCACCAGGGGTTCCCCCGTTCGGATGAGAATCGGCAGAATGGTGGCCGTGGCCGAGACGGAAGAGCAATTGCGGCAGTGGTTGGTGAGCACCGCGGAGCGGCAAGGGGCCGCCGTGGTGCACGTGGCGGCGGACGACGCCGGCGCCGCCTACGCGTTCTCCGTCGGGGCGTGGAGACGCTTCGGCAAGCCCGAGGTCGTGGTGATCGGCCTGCCCCGCGACGTGGCGCAGGCCGTGGTGGACACCTACGTCGCCCGCGCGTCCGCGGGGGAGCGCTTCGCCCCGGGGCAGCTCTACGCCGGATTCCTGGAAGGCTGTCCGGTCACCTTCGAACGGGTGGCCACACGGCACTACCCGGAGTTCCTGGGCAGCGCGTTCGCCGTCTACCAGGGGGCGAACTTCCCGGCCCTGCAGCTGATCGTGTCCGCGCCGGACGGCACGTTCCCGTGGCAGCAGGACGCGCCCGGCGGCTTCGCCGAGTACCAGCCGGTGCTCACCGACAGCGGAGCTCCCGAGCGCTGGACGCCCGGCGTCGACGGCCCCTGAGCGCCCGGAGGGGGCGGTGCGGCGCGGACCGCGCGGACGGGTGATCATCGGGTGTGTCGTACGGGGGAGCGGCGTGGTCGGCGCGTAAGGTGTCGAACGGGTGTTCCCGCCTCGTCGAGGCGGGGGAGGCCCGCCGCGCGGACGACTCCGAACGCGGATGATCGATCCTGATGATCCCGAGCCCGATGATCGAAGTGCCGAGGAGGAAGTCGTGCGTGTGCTGGGAGTCGACCCGGGGCTGACCCGCTGCGGGATCGGCGTGGTCGACGGCGGGCGGAACCGGCACATCTCCTGCGTGGCGGTCGGTGTCGTGCGCACCCCGCCCGGCGACGAACTCCCGATGCGGCTCAAAGCCGTCGCCGACGCCGTCGAGCAGTGGATGGACGCCCACCAGCCCGAGGTGGTGGCCATCGAACGCGTCTTCAGCCAGCACAACGTGCGTTCCGTGATGGGAACCGCGCAGGCGTCAGGCGTGGTGGCGCTCGCCGCCGCCCGCCGCGGGCTGCCGGTCGCGTTCCACACGCCCAGCGAGGTCAAGGCCGCCATCAGCGGTTCGGGCCGGGCCGACAAGCGGCAGGTGACGCTCATGGTCACCAAGGTCCTCGGGCTCAGCGAGGCGCCGCGGCCGGCCGACGCCGCCGACGCGCTCGCGCTGGCCGTCTGCCACCTGTGGCGGGCGCCGATGACCTCCCGGCTGGCCGCGGCGGAGGCCAAGGCCGCCGAACTCGCCAAGGCGCACCGTCAACGGCTGCGGGACGCGCGGCGTTCCTCGGCAGGCAGAGGAGACCCCACACGATGATCGCTTCGGTACGCGGCCCGGTGCTCTCGATAGGGCTGGATCACGCCGTGGTCGACGTCGGAGGCCTCGGCTACGCCGTCCACGCCACCCCGGCCACGCTCGCCGGACTGCGTCGCGGCGAGGAAGCGCTGCTCGCGACGACGCTGATCGTCCGGGAGGACTCGCTCACCCTCTACGGCTTCGCCGACGCCGAGGCGCGCGACCTGTTCGTCCTGCTGCAGACCGCCTCCGGCGTCGGGCCCAGGCTGGCGCTGGCGACGCTGGCGGTGCTCTCGCCGGACCAGCTCTGCCACGCGCTCGCCGAGGGGAACCTGACGACGCTCACCCAGGTGCCGGGCATCGGGAAGAAGAGCGCGGAGCGGCTGATCCTGGAACTGCGCGACAAGGTCGGCACGCTCGCCGGGGCCGGCACCGGCGGCCAGGTCGGCGCGCCCGACCGCGGGCGGGTCCGCTCCGAGGTCGCCGAAGCGCTGGTGGGCCTCGGCTTCTCCGCGAAGCAGGCCGATCAGAGCGTGGAAACGGTGCTGGCCGCCGACGGCGCCCCCGCCGACACCTCGGCGGTGCTGCGCAAGGCGCTCGCCACGCTGGGGCCGCGATGAGCGACGCGCCCTTCGACGACGAACCCCTCCCCGGCGCCGTGCCGGGCGAGGGGCCGCTGGATCCGCAGCAGGAACCGGCCGAGCAGGACGTGGAGAGCACGCTGCGCCCGCGCAGGCTCGCCGAGTTCGTCGGCCAGCCCCGGGTGCGCGAGCAGCTGCAACTGGTGCTGCACGGCGCGCTCAACCGCCGGGAACAGCCCGACCACGTCCTGTTCTCCGGCCCGCCCGGCCTGGGCAAGACCAGCCTCGCGATGATCATGGCGGCGGAGCTCGGCGCGGCGATCCGGGTGACCTCGGGCCCGGCGCTGGAGCGGCCCGGCGACCTCGCGGCGATGCTGTCCAACCTCGCCGAGGGCGACGTGCTGTTCATCGACGAGATCCACCGCATCGCCCGGCCCGCCGAGGAGATGCTGTACCTGGCGATGGAGGACTACCGCGTCGACGTCGTCGTCGGCAAAGGTCCCGGCGCCACCAGCATCCCGCTGGAGATCGCCCCGTTCACGCTGGTCGGAGCCACCACCCGCTCTGGGACGCTCACCGGCCCGCTGCGGGACCGGTTCGGCTTCACCGCGCACATGGAGTTCTACACGCCGGACGAGCTGGAGCTGGTGGTGCGCCGTTCCGCCGGGATCCTCGGAGTGGACCTGCGCCCGGACGGCGCCACCGAGATCGCCCGCCGCTCGCGCGGCACCCCCCGGATCGTCAACCGCCTGCTGCGCCGAGTCCGCGACTACGCGGAGGTGCGCGCCGACGGAGCGGTGACCCTGGAGGTGGCGCGGGCCGCGCTGGAGGTCTACGACGTGGACGAGTTCGGCCTGGACCGGCTCGACCGCGCCGTGCTCTCCGCCCTGGTCCGGTCCTTCCACGGCGGTCCGGTGGGCGTCACCACCCTCGCCGTGGCCGTCGGGGAGGAATCGACCACGGTCGAGGAGGTCTGCGAGCCGTACCTGGTGCGCGCGGGAATGCTCGCCCGCACCTCCCGCGGACGCGTCGCGACCGTCGCCGCCTGGCACCACGTCGGCCTCACCCCGCCCCCGCACGCCCCCGGCGAATCCCAAGCGGCCTTGTTCGAGTAGTCCCGTCGGGGCTTGTGAGGCCGGGCACTCCGCTAGCGATAGGCTGCGCCGCGTTGACGGCCCCGGTGGCCTCGCCGGAGATCGGTTCGGCCCCTCGCGGTCGGCGGGCGGCGCAGGGCCCATCGACATGGCTGGCACACTGGAAGCGCTATATCCGAACAATTCGGGCGCCCCCGGCTGGTGGCCAGGGCCGTCCCCACGGCATCCGCCGAACGGAGCATTATGTCTTTGGAATCCTTGTTCCTGCCCCTGCTGATCGTGCTGCTCGCCGTGCCGATGTTCCTGCAGGCGCGCAAGCAGAAGCGGGCCATGCAGGAGCAGCAGAAGCTGCAGAACTCGCTCGAAGCGGGTGACCGGGTGATGACGACCTCCGGCCTGTTCGGCACCGTCGTGTCGAGCACGGACGACAGCATCGACCTGGAGATCGCACCGGGCGTCGTCACCACCTGGGTGCGCGCCGCGGTCCGCGAGAAGGTCGTCACCGACGCCGAGGACACCGCGATCGCCGAGGACGCCGAGACCGAGCAGGACGCGGCTCCGGCGGCAGCGGAGACCGAGGTCAAGGACGAGAAGGACACCACCGAGGTGCCCACCTCCCAGTCCACCGCCGAGGTCGCCGAGCCGATCGAGAAGCAGAAGACCAGCTGAACCGGAACGGCCGGTGATCGCACCGGCCGCCCGCCGCGCTCCCGGTGACCGACAGGTGCCGGGTACCGGCCGGAGCCGTCGAGTCGCCGCCGTGGTGGCGGCGACTCCGGCTCCCGCCTGTTCCGGCGCCGATTCGCCGAATTCACGCGGGCGATGTCGAGTCGCCGGAAAATCGAGATCCCATCGATGCGGACTTTCGGCGTCGCGCACGAATTCGCGCCGTCCCGCTCTTCGAGACGTGGCGGGTTTACGAACCCGACGCGCCCGGCCCGGCCCGCTCGCGTTCTTCGTCCGCTCTGCCCGTTGCGGGCGGTATTCGCAGATCGCAGCCTTGCGCGCCCGCCCCTCGCGACCCCGGCCAGGCCTCACCTGGCAGACTGGAAGCGGGCTTTCCTAGATCGTCCGGCGTGCTCGTGCTGTTCGGGCGCGTACTGTGATCAACGGTCGTTCCGGCCTTCCGGCGTGACCGATCATCCGGGGCATCAGATCGCGGGCGCTTCGCCCTGCGCGTCCGGTGTCCCGACCGATTCGTAGACCGTGGACAGGAGACCGACGCACCGTGGCACCTCCGGCCGGGCAGATCCGCCCAGGGCGTTACCTCGCGATCTTCGCGCTGGTCGTCGTGGCGCTGTATGGACTGGTGTTCCTCACCGGCGATCAGAAGCCCACTCCCAAGCTGGGCATCGACCTGCAGGGCGGCACCCGGGTGACGCTCACCGCGCGCACCCCGAACGGGGAGCCACCGCCGCAGGAATCGTTGAACCAGGCGCGGCAGATCATCGAGACCCGCGTCAACGGCATGGGCATCAGCGGTTCCGAGGTCAACCTCGACGGCTCCAACCTGGTGATCACCGTGCCCGGCGAGGGCGGCGACCAGGCCAAGCAGCTCGGTCAGACCGCGGAACTGGAGTTCCGCAAGGTCGTGCCGAACATGGTGGCGCCCGTGCAGGCGCCGCCTCCGCCGGGACAGCCGTCCGGGACGACGCCGCAGGGCGCTCACGCGCAGCAGCCGCCGTCGCAGGCGGACCCGGAGGCGCAGCGGGCGGCGATCGAAGAGGCGAAGAAGACCCGCCAGAGCACCGACCCGAACGTGCAGATCCAGGCCTTGCAGGCTTTGGACTGCAACGCGGAGGACCCGCTGCGCGGCAACGCCGACCCGAAGCTGCCGCTGGTCGCCTGTGACCAGGAGAAGACGCAGAAGTACGTGCTGGAGCCGGTGTTCATGCCTGGCACCGACATCGCCAACGCCGCGGCCATGCCGCCGAACGAGCAGAGCCCCGGCTGGACGGTGAACCTGGAGTTCACCGGTGAGGGCGGCAAGCGCTGGGCGGACTTCACCGCGGCGAACGTCGGACAGCAGGCTGCGTTCGTGCTTGACGGCGAGGTCGTGTCCGCGCCCAGGATCAACGAACCGCTCCTCGGCGGCAGCGCCAACATCAACGGCGATTTCAACCAGCAGTCCGCCACCGACTTGGCGGACGTGCTCAAGTACGGCTCGCTGCCGCTGGCGTTCGACCAGTCCGAGGCCGAGACGGTCTCCGCGACGGCGGGCGTCGCTTCGATGGAAGCGGGCCTCATCGCGGGCGGCATCGGCCTGATCCTGGTCGCGGTGTACTGCCTGGCCTACTACCGGCTGCTCGGCGTGCTCACCGTGCTCTCGCTGGTGCTCTCCGGCGGCGTGGTCTACGGCGTGCTGGTGCTGCTCGGCAGGTGGATCGGCTTCACCCTCGACCTCGCGGGCATCGCCGGTTTCATCGTCGCCATCGGCATCACCGCCGACTCGTTCATCGTGTTCTTCGAACGCCTCAAGGACGAGATACGGGAGGGCCGAACCTTCCGGTCCGCGGTGCCCAGGGCGTGGATCCGGGCGCGGCGCACCATCCTGTCCGCCGACGCGGTGAGCTTCCTGGCCGCCGCCGTGCTCTACGTGCTCGCGGTGGGCCAGGTGAAGGGCTTCGCGTTCACCCTCGGCATGTCCACGGTGCTCGACCTCGTCGTGGTGTTCCTGGTGACGCACCCGCTGGTGGCACTGGCATCGAAGAACAAGTTCTTGTCTAAGCCCTCGGTGTCCGGGCTCGGCTCGGTGCAGCGCCTCGCCGCTGATCAGCGGTCCGCGCGCCGCCGGGGTGCTTCCACGGCGAAGGAGGCCTGACGGTGGCCACGCAGAGCACCGCCGGTGACGGCGGCACCCGGCGCACGAGCGTCTTCGAACGCCTCTACATCGGCAACGGCGCGTTCGACATCGTCGGCAAGCGCCTCCGCTGGTACGTCTCGCTGGGCCTGCTGGTCCTGGTGTGCCTCGCCGCGATGGGCATCAAGGGCTTCAACCTGGGCATCGACTTCGAAGGCGGCACGAAGCTCCAGGTGCCCGCGGTCGGAGCGCAGGGGCCGATCAGCACGGATCAGGTCCAGGACGCGTTCCAGGACGCGCTCGGGCACCGCGCCGAGACGGCGCAGCTCGTGGGCACCGCGGGCAACCAGACCATCCAGATCCGGACCGAGTCGCTGACTCCGGCGCAGGTCTCCGAGGTCAAGGAGACCCTGTTCGACCAGCTCAAGCCGCTGGGCGCCGCCGGGCAGCCCAGCCCGGCCGCGGTCAGCGACAGCGCGGTCAGCGGTACCTGGGGCGGCGAGATCACCCAGCAGGCCCTGCTGGCGCTGGGCGTGTTCCTCGTGCTGGTGACGGTGTTCCTCGCCTTCTACTTCGAAAAGTGGATGGCGGTCGCCGCGCTCATCGCGCTCCTGCACGACGTGATCGTCACGGCCGGGCTGTACGCGCTGATCGGGTTCGAGGTCACGCCGAGCACGGTGATCGGCCTGCTCACGATCCTCGGGTTCTCGCTCTACGACACGGTCGTGGTGTTCGACAAGGTCAAGGAGAACACCCGCGGCCTGCTCGGCCTGACCAGGCGCAGCTATCCGGAGGCCGCGAACCTCGCGGTGAACCAGACGCTGATGCGCTCCATCAACACCTCGGTGATCGCGCTGCTGCCGGTGGTCGGTCTGCTCGTGGTGGGTGCGTGGCTGCTCGGCGTGGGCGTGCTGCGGGACCTCGCCCTGGTGCAGCTGATCGGCATGATCGCCGGTGTCGTGTCGTCGATCTTCCTGGCCACGCCGCTGCTGGTGGACTTCAAGATGCGCGACCGCAAGTACCAGCAGCAGGCGGCGAAGGTGCGCCAGCGCCGGGCGAAGGCCGCGGCGAAGGAGGCGGGCGAGCCCGTCCCCGACGAGCCGCAGCAGGACGCTCCGGAGCGGGAACTGGCCGGCGCGTCCTCGGTGACGAGCGTTCCGGTCGGCAAGAAGTCCGACGAGCCGGGGCCGCAATCCCGCCGCCGCCCTGCGGGCAAGTCGAGCCGTCCTACCGGGAAGAAGCGTCGCTGATGGCCGATTCCGACGTGGTGCGGGTGATTCATCCCACCTTGAGCAAGGCGGCGCGGTTGATCCGGGAGGTCCCGGACTTCCCGGAACCGGGCGTGCTGTTCCGCGACATCAGCCCGCTGCTGGCCGATGGCGAGGCGCTCTCGACGGTCGTCACCGCGCTCGGTGACGGCCACGAGTTCGACGTCGTCGCCGGGGTGGAAGCACGCGGTTTCCTCGTCGGCGCGGCCGTCGCGCAGGCCTACGGCACTGGTGTGGTGGGCCTGCGCAAACCGGGCAAACTGCCGGAGGTCGCCGACCGCATCGACTACGCGCTGGAGTACGGAACGGCGAGCCTCGAACTCGCTGCCGACACCATCAGTGCTGGTCAGCGCGTTCTGGTCGTCGACGACGTGTTGGCCACCGGCGGCACCCTCAACGCCGCGTGCGAACTGCTCGGGAGAGCGGGCGCGAAGGTCTCGGCCGCGGCGGTGGTGCTGGAGCTGACGGCGCTGGGCGGCCGGGATCGGGTGCTCGGTGCGGACGTGCACGCGCTGCTGGCGGTGTGACGATCTTCAGCGAAGCTGATCGGTCCCGGTGAAGTGTTGGCGTCGCCTCAAAGCTGAGAGTGACCGTTCAACGTTTCGGGGGACGGCCGGGGAGGGGCGGTAGCCCGAACGGCGTTATTCTCGATGCCCGGGTCGTGACCACCTCAGGACCCGGGTGCAACGTCCCCTCCAGGCCCGGGAGCGAGCGGTGAGCCAAGACGTCGAGTCTCCTGTCTCAGCAACCGAGCAGGTGCGTCCCGCCTCGGCTACCAGGCGGGTACGTGCCCGCTTGGCCAGACGGATCACGGCGCAGCGCGCCGCGGAGGTCAAGCAAGTGCTGGAGCCGCTGGCAGCGGTGCACCGCGAACTGCATCCGCACGCCGATCTGGCACTGCTGCAGCACGCCTACGACGTCGCCGAGGACAAGCACAGCCATCAGCGCCGCAAATCGGGTGACCCCTACATCACCCATCCGTTGGCGGTCGCCACCATCCTGGGTGAGCTGGGGATGGACACCACGACGCTGGTGGCGGCGCTGCTGCACGACACGGTCGAGGACACCGACTACTCGGTGGAGCGGCTCAGCGCGGACTTCGGCGACGAGATCTCGCACCTGGTCGACGGCGTCACCAAGCTCGACAAGGTGAAGCTGGGCGCGGCGGCCGAGGCCGAGACCATCCGCAAGATGATCATCGCGATGGCGCGCGACCCGCGCGTCCTGGTGATCAAGCTGGCCGACCGGCTGCACAACATGCGCACGATGCGCTTCCTGCCGCCGGAGAAGCAGGCCCGCAAGGCCCGCGAAACCCTCGAAGTGCTGGCCCCGCTGGCGCACCGGCTGGGCATGGCCACCATCAAGTGGGAGCTGGAGGACCTGGCGTTCGCCATCCTGCAGCCCAAGAAGTACGACGAGATCGTGCGCCTGGTCGCCAACCGAGCCCCTTCCAGGGACACCTACCTGCGCACCGTCACCGACGAGCTCGCCGCCCAGCTCGGCACCGCGCGGCTCGCCGCGAAGGTCGAAGGACGACCCAAGCACTACTACTCGATCCACCAGAAGATGATCGTCCGAGGCCGCGACTTCGACGACATCCACGACCTGGTGGGCGTGCGGATCCTCGTCGACGAGGTGCGCGACTGCTACGCCGCGATGGGCGTGGTGCACGCGCTGTGGCAGCCGATGCCGGGCCGGTTCAAGGACTACATCGCCCAGCCCCGCTTCGGCGTGTACCAGTCGCTGCACACCACGGTGATCGGCCCCGAGGGCAAGCCCCTGGAAGTGCAGATCCGCACCAGCGAGATGCACCGCACCGCCGAGTACGGCATCGCCGCGCACTGGCGCTACAAGGAGACCAAGGGCCGCAACGGCAGCGGCGGCCAATCGGCCGTCGAGGTCGACGACATGGCCTGGATGCGCCAGCTGCTGGACTGGCAGCGGGAAGCCGCCGACCCGGGCGAATTCCTGGAGTCGCTGCGCTACGACCTGGCCACCCGCGAGATCTTCGTGTTCACCCCTAAGGGCGACGTGATCACGCTGCCGTCCGGGTCGACGCCGGTGGACTTCGCCTACGCGGTGCACACCGAGGTCGGGCACCGCTGCATCGGCTCCCGCGTCAACGGCCGCCTGGTGGCCCTGGAGCGGAAGCTGGAGAACGGCGAGGTCGTCGAGATCTTCACCTCCAAGGCGGAGGGCTCCGGGCCGAGCCGGGACTGGCTGTCGTTCGTCGCCTCCCCGCGGGCCAAGGCGAAGATCAAGCAGTGGTTCGCGAAGGAACGCCGCGAAGAGGCCATCGACAGCGGCAAGGAAGCCATCACCAAGGAGATCCGCAGGCTCGGCCTCCCGGTGCAGCGCCTGGTCACCGCGGACTCCATCGCGGCCGTCGCCCGCGAACTGCACTACGTCGACGTCACCGCGCTGTACGCGGCGGTGGGGGAGCGGCAGGTCTCCGCGCACCACCTGGTGCAGCGGCTCGTCGCGCTCATCGGCGGCGTGGAGCAGGCCGAGGACGAGATCGCGGAGCGCTCCACCCCGTCCACCGTGCAGCAGCGGCGCCGCAGCACCGGTGACTCCGGCGTGGTCGTCAAGGACGCCGGCGACGTGTGGTCGAAGCTCGCCCGCTGCTGCACCCCGGTGCCGGGCGACGAGATCCTCGGGTTCGTCACCCGCGGCGGCGGCGTCAGCGTGCACCGCACCGACTGCACCAACGCCGACGACCTGCGCAAATCTCCGGAGCGGCTGGTCGAGGTGTACTGGGCGCCGTCGGCGTCCTCGGTGTTCCTGGTCGCCATCCAGGTGGAGGCGCTGGACCGGCACCGGCTGCTCTCGGACGTCACGAAGGTGCTCGCGGACGAGCGGGTGAACATCCTGTCGGCCTCGGTGACCACGTCGAAGGACCGGGTGGCGGTGAGCCGGTTCTCCTTCGAGATGGGCGATCCGAAGCACCTCGGCCACGTGCTCAAGGCGGTGCGCAACATCGAAGGCGTCTACGACGTGTACCGGGTGACTTCTGCTGCTTGAGCGGTCCCGGTCGTTTCGCTCTGGGGTCGGGTGGCGGAATCTCAGCGTTCCTCTCGCCGCGGGATCTTTCTCCCTCGTGGCTCCGCCACGGGAAAAAGCTGTCCGCGCGAGCGACCGGCTGGGAACCCGCGCGTGGTCGGGTTATCGACGTGGGCTGTGCGCTGACGCGCATCCAGGCACGGCTTCGCCGCGAGGCACGGCCTGCGGCCACGAGGATTCGGCTTCGCCCGCGTGGGGTCTGGGTGCGGAGCGGTCGGGCGGGCTGGAGCGCCGGGTGCTGCTCAGGCTGTGATGTCGATGCGGTCGTACCCGCGGATCGCGAAGGCCGGGCCGTGTGGGGGAGGCGTGGGCAGCGAGTGGTTCGGGAGCCGTGCGGCCAGCGCGGCGAGCACGATGCCGATCTCCAGCCGGGCCAGCGGGGCGCCGAGGCAGTAGTGCGCGCCGACGCCGAGCGCCAAGTGCGGATTGGGGGCGCGGGTCAGGTCGAGGTCGTCCGGCGAGGTGAACGCCGCCGGGTCGCGGTTGGCCGCGCCGAGCAGTACCACGACCTTCTCGCCTGCCTCGATGCGGTGCCCGCCCAGTTCCAGTCCCCGCACGGCAGTCCGCTCGAACAGCTGGTTCGGGGTGTCGTGGCGCAGCAGCTCGTCGACCGCGGTGAGCAGCGCCGGGTCGTCGTCGCGCAGCCGCCGCAGGTATCGCCACTGCTCGGGGTGCTCGTGCAGCGCCACCACGGCGTTGCCGATGCCGTTGACGCTCGCCTCGTGCCCGGCCATCAGCAGCAGCACGTAGTTCGCGATGAGCTCGTCCCCGCTCAGCTCCCGCGCACCGCCGGGATCGGCGGCCAGGGCGCTCAGCAGGTCGTCGCCGGGGCGGCGGCGCCGGTGGTCGGAGAGCTCGGCGACGTAGCCGCGGAACTCGCCCGCGGCCTGTTCGGCGTCCCTGCGGGCGGACTCGTCGAGCTCGGGTTCGTACATCCGCACGATCCGGTTCGACCAGGACCGCAGCAGCGGACCGTCCCGGAGCGGGAAGCCGAGCAGCGTCGCGATCACGTCCACCGGCAGCGGGCGGGCGAGCCCCGCCATCAGGTCGGCATCGCCGTGCGCCTCGATCCGGTCGCACAGCTCGGTGAGGCGGACGTCGACCAGGCGGGTGATCACTTCGCGCATCGACTCGACGTGCCTGCGGTGGAACAGCGGGGCCACTGCGGCGCGGAGCCGGTCGTGGTGCTGCTCGTTCTCCAGCATGCTCAGCCGGTGCAGCGCGTTGAACGACTCGAAGTCGGCGGCGGGCTCCCGGTCGGTCCACACCCGCCGCAGATCGCGGTGGCGCAGCGCGGCCGAGCACAGCTCGTGGGACAGGGCGACGTGCGCGCCCCAATCCGGGTTCCAGCGCAGGGCCGCGCGGGAGCGGAGCGCGTGGAAGACGGGGTACGGGTCGGCGACGAAGCCGGGATCGGCGGGGTCGAGACCGCCGGGCACCTCGGGGAGAACCACCCTGCGCACCTCCCGCGCTGGTCATGAGCGGTGCTGGTGCGCCCGCGCCGACCGGGCGCGGGCGCACCTCGCGGATCACGCGTCGGCGGTGACCTTCTCGAAGGTGACCTGCTTGTTCGGGTGACCGCCACCGGCCTGGCTGTCGAACGCGCCGTCGTGACCGGCGCGCGCGACGTCGTCGATGACCTTCAGCCCGTCCTCGGAGATCGTGCCGAACACGGTGTAGTCCGGCGAGAGCTGGGCGTCGCCGAAGACCATGAAGAACTGGCTGCCGTTGGTGTTCGGCCCCGAGTTCGCCATCGCCAGGTAGCCCCGGCCGTACTTGAGCTCCGGGAACGTCTCGTCGTCGAAGGCGTAGCCGGGACCGCCGCTGCCGGAGCCCGAGGGGTCGCCGCACTGCAGCATCTGCAGGCCCTCGGTGCTGATCCGGTGGCAGGAGGTGCCGTCGAAGTAGCCCTGCTCGATCAGGTTCGTGAAGCTGTTCACCGTGCACGGCGCCAGCGACCGGTCCAGCGTCAACGGAATGTCACCGACCGAGCTGGCGATCTTCGCCTGCACCGTCCCGGTCGACGGGACCTCGCCGTCGGCGGGCGGCTGCACCGGCTTGGCCGGCTGGCCGTCCGGCTTGTACGTGCAGGACACCGGGTCCGGCAGCGCGGCCGGGCGGGCCGGCGGCGGTGCGAGCTCGGTGGGGATGTCCACCTGCTGGGCGGGCGGCGGCTGTTCCTGCGGGGCGGCGGTCGACTCGTCGCCGCTGTTGGTGAAGTAGACGACGCCCGCGACGGCCAGGATGACCACGGCCACCGTGGCGCCGATGGTGATCATCCGGCGACGCTTGGCCTGCTCGGCTCGACGCTCCAACTGGCGTTCGAGCTTGCGTTTGGCGGCCTGGCGACGTTGTTCGTTGCTCGGCACCTGCTCCCTCCCCGGGGGCTCCGACACGATCAGGACGCTTCGAGTTTATGGGCCGCCCTGTGCACCGGATCGACCAGACCATGCGGGACGATGTTCTAGGCTGAACAGGCCAAGGCCCCTGCCTGCCCGCGTGCTCGGCGCGCGGGCGGCGGTGGAGATCGTGTTCGACGACGAAAGGCGCGTTGCGTGCTGGTGCTCGGGTTCCCGGCCGGACCTCTGCAGGCGAACTGCTATCTGCTCGCCGCGGGCGAGGGCGCGGACTGCGTGATCATCGACCCGGGCCAGGAGGCCGCGGCGGCGCTCGACGAGCAGGTGCGCGACAACGGCCTGAACCCGGTGGCGGTGCTGCTCACGCACGGGCACTTCGACCACGTCTTCTCCGCGGGAGACGTGTGCCGCGCCTACGACGTGCCCGCGTGGATCCACCCGGCCGACCGGTACATGCTCACCGACCCGGCCGCGTCGATGGGACCGCAGGGCGCGGAGCTGTTCGCGGCGCTGCCGCCGCTGACCGCACCCGCCGAGATCCGCGAAGTCGCCGACGGCGAAGCGCTGGAGCTCGCCGGGCTGAGCCTGAGCGTCACGCACAGCCCCGGCCATACCGGCGGGTCGGTGCTGTTCGGCGTCGGCACGGACGAGGGCGGCCGGCTGCTGCTGGCCGGGGACACCTTGTTCGCCGGAGCCATCGGACGCACCGACCTGCCCGGCGGCGACCACCCGACGATGCTGCGCACGCTGCGCACCCGGGTGCTGCCGTTGGAGGACGACACGGTCGTCCTGCCGGGCCACGGACCCACGACCACGATCGGCCGCGAGCGCGCGAGCAACCCGTTCCTGCAGGACCTGGTTCCCGCGAGCGACGAAGCCGGCCGGTGACACCCCCAGCTTGAGGACAGCGAAGCACCCCTGATGAGCACCTTCACCGCCCCCAAGGGCATTCCCGAGTACTACCCGCCGGAGTCCGCCGGGTTCCTTGCCGTGCGCGAGACGCTCGCGGACGCCGCGCGTCGCGCCGGTTACGGCTACATCGAACTGCCGCTGTTCGAGGACACCTCGCTGTTCGCGCGCGGCGTTGGCGAGTCCACCGACGTGGTCAGCAAGGAGATGTACACCTTCGCCGACCGCGGCGGCCGTTCCGTGACGCTGCGGCCCGAGGGCACCGCCGGTGTGATCCGGTCGGCCATCGAGCACGGCCTCGACCGCGGCCAGCTGCCGGTGAAGCTGCACTACAGCGGCGCGTTCTTCCGCTACGAGCGCCCGCAGGCCGGGCGCTACCGGCAGCTGCAGCAGGTCGGCGTGGAGGCGATCGGGGTGGACGACCCGGCGCTGGACGCCGAGGTCATCGCCATCGCCGACGAGGGCTACAAGCGGCTCGGCCTCACCGGATACCGCATCGAGCTGACCTCCCTGGGCGATGACACCTGCCGACCCGAGTACCGGGCGAAGCTGCAGGAGTTCCTCAACGGCCTGCCGCTGGACGAGGCGACCCGGCAGCGCGCCGAGCTCAACCCGCTGCGGGTGCTCGACGACAAGCGCCCCGAGGTGCGGGAACTGGTCGCCGAGGCGCCGCTGATGGTCGACCACCTCTCGGTCGCGGCCAAGGAGCACTACGAGCAGGTCAAGCAGCACCTGACCGACTTGGGCGTCGCGTTCGTCGAGAACCCGCGGCTGGTGCGCGGCCTCGACTACTACACGAAGACGACGTTCGAGTTCGTCCACGACGGGCTCGGCGCGCAGTCCGGCATCGGCGGCGGCGGTCGCTACGACGGGTTGATGGCGCAGCTCGGCGGCGCAGAGCTGTCCGGTGTCGGGTTCGGGCTGGGCGTGGACCGCACGCTGCTGGCCTGCCAGGCGGAGGGCATCGCGGTCGGCGACCAGGCGCGCTGCGACGTGTACTGCGTGCCGCTGGGCGAGTCGGCGAAGCGGCGACTGGTGGCGACGGCGGGCGGGCTGCGGGCCGCCGGGGTGCGCGCCGACGTGGCCTACGGCGGCAAGGGCCTCAAGGGCGCCATGAAGGCCGCGGACCGCTCCGGCGCCCGGTTCGCGCTGGTGCTGGGCGAGCGCGACGTCGAAGCGGGCAGCGCGCAGCTCAAGGACCTCGAAAGCGGGGAGCAGCGCTCGGTGCCGTTGGACGCGCTCGTCGACCAGGTGAGCGCGGCCGTCGCGGAGACCACCCGATGACCGAACCCGCGGGCAAGCCCGTCGAGACGGTCGACCTGGACCTGCTGGACCAGGCCACGGTGCGCAAGCGCGCCCGCAACGTGGTGATCGCCGCGCTGATCGTGGCCGCCGCGTTCGGCGGCATCGTCGGCCTCGTCGCGGGCCCGCTCGGGTTCGCGGTGGGCGCGGCGGCCGTGGGGATGCCGCTGCTGCTGCTGGCCTACGGCGAATCCCGCAAGACCTCGTGGCTGACCGGCAGCGAGGTCTCGGTGCGGGCGCTGGGCACCCGCATGGTCGACCTGCGCACCGCGGACCGGCTCGACGTGGTCATCACCGACGTGCGCGGGATGCGGACCGTGGGGCTGCTGGTCGCGGGCCCGCCGAAGGGCAAGGCGGTGACCATCTCGCTGGCGATGTACGCGGGCACCGGCGGTCGCGAGCTCGGCGTCCTCGCGCTGCGGCGCATCGCGGACGCGCTGGCCTCGGTCGGCAGCACGCACGCGCTGGTGCTCTCCGAGCTCGTGGTCGCCCAGCTGCGCGCCGAGGCGCGCGGTGACGGCGCCGCGGCCCGCCCGCTCTACCGGCTGGCGTCCGCGGCCCCGCAGGGGCGGATGGCGCAGAAGCTGCACCCGCAGGCGGTGGCGGGCTTCGTCACGACCCTCGAGTGAGGGAGCCTCGCGGAGTGCTCTTCGGGCTGCGCCTCGTCGGCCGCGCGGTCGCTGAGCAGTGATCACCTGAGCAGGATGACCACCGGCGGCTTCCTCGCCGCGGGTCCTGCCGCACGCTCATGCGCGGCGGAATCGCCGTCCTCGCGAGGAAGCCGCCGAGGTTCCGCGACAGGCCCGCTGCGCGAGCCGCCTCCCGCTCACGCCGTCGGCGGCCGGGGCGGTCGGGGGCGCCGGGCGGCGACGCGGGTCGTGGCGCTCTCGGCCGCCGCAGAGCCGACCCGCTCGGCGGCGGTGCTGCGGGCGGTGCCGCCGGTTTCGCGGGCCGCGACGAGCGCGGCGATCAGCGTGGTGATCGGCACCGCGGCCACCAGGCCGATGCTGCCGACCAAGGTGCGCACCACCTCCTGCGCGACCGCCTGGGTGCTGATGATCTCGCCGAAGCTGCGCCCGGACAGCGAGTAGGCCAGCAGCAGCGGCAGCGAAGCGCCCGCGTACGCGAGCACCAGCGTGTTCACCGCGGACGCCACGTGGTCCCGGCCGATCCGCAGCCCGGCGCTGTAGAGCTTGCGCCAGCCGAGCGTCGGGTTGGCCCGCCGCAACTCCCACACCGCGCTGGTCTGGGTGACGGTCACGTCGTCGAGCACGCCGAGCGCGCCGATCACGATCCCGGCCAGCAGCAGCCCGCGCGCGTCGATCGGGGTGCCCAGTGCGGCGATGAGGCTGGAGGTGTCGTCGTCGAGCCCGGTGAGCCGGGTCGTGGCGGAGAACAGCGCGCTGAGCCCGCCGATCAGCGCCAGGCTCAGCAACGTGCCGAGCACGGCCGTGGACGTGCGCGCCGAGAACCCGTGCGTCAGGTACAGCACCACGAACATGATCAGCCCGGAACCGACCACCGAGACGAGCAGCGGATTTTCCCCAGCGAGGATCGCGGGCAGCACGAAGCCGATCAGCACCACGAAGCTCAACACCAGCGCTCCCAGCGCGGCGAGCCCCTGCCACCGCCCGAGCAGCAGCACGGCGACGGCGAACACCAGGCCGAGCACGATCAGCGGGTTGCCCCGCTGGAAGTCCACGACCTGGTAGGAGGACTCCTCCTCCGGGTTGGCGCCCGCGTAGGAGAGCACCACCTGGTCGCCGACGGCGAAGCGAGGAGTTCCGGGTTCGGTCGGCATCACCTGGGCGATGGTGCGTCCGGGGTTCGGGCCGTCGGCCATCCGGACCTGCAGGGTGACGCAGCCACTGGAGTCGCCGCAGCCGCCCGCTTCGGCGGCGATGACCTCGCCGTTCACCGGGTACTGGCCGAGGCCGAGGTCCGCGCCGGTGCGCTGCTGGTGGCCGAAGGGGTAGAGCAGGGCGGTGCCGATGATCGCGGCCAGCGCGAACGGCACCAGGGCGATCGCCAGCAGGCGCTTGACGGTGCGGGAAGCAGGGGGACCGTCGTGTCCGTGTCCGTGTCCGTGTCCGTGTCCGTGCCCGATGGCCGTGGAGCCGGAGCCGGGCTTGGCGCTCGGTTCGGGAGCGGCGGCCTCCTCGTCGGCGGCCCGGTGCGCGGCCCCGCCGCGGCGCTCGCCGGCTTCGGGGGCGGCAGGGCGTCGTCGCGAGCGCGGCCCGTTCGCAGCGGGTCCGCCCGGCTGCGAGCCGGATTGAGGGCCGGACTGGGGCCCGGTGCGCGGACCGCCGCCCGGTCCGGACGCGGAACCCGCCGGGGGTCCGCCGGAGTCCGGTCCGGGCCGTCGTGGCGGTTGCGGTCGGCCAGGCCGGGGTCGGCGATGCTCTCCGCCGCCGGGAGGCCCTGCTGGAGGCACGTCGGTCACCGGCCAATCGTATGGGGTGCTCGCGTTCGCGCACCGCCGCTCCGTCACCGCGCGATCACCGCAGCGCACCGCACCGGCACGGCGCCCCCATCGGGCGAGGTGAACACCCTGGACAGTTCATCGAAAATGTGTTCGACTCGAAGTATGCGATGGGAGAGCCAGCGGGTTTCGGACGAGCGGGAGCAGCCGCTTCCACTGGTGGTCGACACCGGCGCGTCCGCGCGCGGCACCGGCAGGGCGGGGCTGGCCGAGCCGGGTCCGGGGCCGGTGGCGGCGGGCACCGAGGACGCGCTGGCCATCGAGGTTCGGGCCAGATCGATCATCAACCGGGTGCCCGGCGGCTCCGGCGTGCCGTTCCGGTGGACGATCAACCCCTACCGCGGCTGCTCCCACGCGTGCCGGTACTGCTTCGCGCGCAGCACGCACACGTATCTGGACTTCGACTCCGGGCACGACTTCGACAGCAAGATCGTGGTCAAGGTGAACGCCGGAGCGCTGGTCCGGCGGGAACTGGCGCATCCGCGCTGGACGGGCGAGGCGGTCGCCATGGGTACCAACACCGACCCGTACCAGCGCGCGGAGGGCAAGTACCGGCTGATGAGGGAGATCATCGCCGCGCTGCGGGACCGGGCGAACCCCTTCTCGGTGCTGACCAAGGGCACGTTGATCCTGCGCGACCTGGACCTGCTGCGGCAGGCGGCCGAGGTCGCCCCGGTGTCCGTGGCGGTGTCCCTCGGTTCGCTGCAGGAGCAGGTGTGGCGGGCGGTGGAGCCGGGTGCGCCGTCGCCGCTGCGGAGGCTGGACGTGGTGCGCCGGCTGGCGGACGCGGGCGTGGGGTGCTCGGTGATGATGGCGCCGATCCTGCCGGGGCTCAGCGACACGCCGGAGCAGTTGGACGAGACCGTCGCGGCGCTGGTGGGCGCGGGTGCCACGAGCATCACTCCGCTGGTGCTGCACCTGCGACCGGGTGCGCGGGAGTGGTATCACGCCTGGCTGAGCCGGGAGCGGCCGGAGCTGCTGCCGTTGTACGAGCGGCTCTACCGCAACGGCGCCTACGCGCCGAAGTCGTACCAGGACGGTGTGGTGGAGCGGGTGCGCGCCGCGCAACGACGGCACGGGATGTGCGCGCGGCGGGGGGAGGCGAGCTTCCGGATCGCTGGGGGCGAGCGGGCGCCGGACGGCTCCGGTCAGCTCACGCTGCTGTGACGGCGGGAGGTCCAGTCCAGCGGGTGGCGGAATCGGCAGGGCGAGCGATTCGAGCTCGGCCGGGACTCGCGGAATCCGGAGTGGTGAAGGCGTTTTCGAACGCGCGGAATCAGTATTGAAAACCGTTGTCGAAATACCGACCAAAGTAGTATTGGGTCGCTGATTTCTTTCGCGTGAACTATTCGTGTCGGCGATCGAATCCGCAGGTCGCGAGGTTCGTTCCCGGGCGGTGACGGCTACTCTGAGTGTTGGATCGACTTCCTCTAATGGAGCAGTGGCGCGGGTCGAGGCGTCAGGCGACCGGGGCGGCGACGCGCGCCGCCCGTCCTCGGTCGATCAGTGCCCGTCGAGCAGCGCGCGGCGCGACGGCTGCCAGCGGACGCCGAACACGCCCATGCCGAAGTCGAGCGTGACCGCGTGCGTGCGCGCGTGCCGGTCCAGCGACAACGGCTTCGGCTGCGCGGTCTCGTTCGCCGCCGAATCGCCGACGAAGCTCTCCACGTGCTCCGGCGGGCAGGACGGGTCGAACTCGAGCTCCACCACGTACTGGCGCACCGGTAGCCGGAACAGTCGGCAGAAGGTGTGCTCCGGCTCGTTCGCGCCGGTGGGCATGTCGGAGATCTCGTACTCCAGCAGCATCGTCTCGCCGCGCTCCAGCGGGCGGTCGAACAGCAGCTCCGCGACGATCACGTCCCGCGCGTGGTCGGTGAGGACCTGGCCGATCCGGCACGACCGCAGCGGCCGGATCGTCGGCGACACCGGGCTGGTCGAGGCGCCGTCGAACATCACGACCCAGCGGTCGGCTCCGTTGGCCTCCGCGCGCACCAGCTTGCTCGCGCGCACCATCCGCTGATCGCCGTAGGCGTCGATGTGCACCACGTCGTGCTGCGAGAGCCGGGTCAGCTTGCTGTCGTGGCTGGTGTCGATCCGGGTGAGCAGTTCCACCGCCGACTCGTTCTCCGACCACAGCTCGCTCAGCGGCGGCGCGTCGTGCGCGGCCTGCCTGGTCCGGCCGCGCGGACGTGGCGGTCCGAGCAGCGCCGACAGTGCGCAGTCGGGCACGCCGAGCACGTTCTCCAGCTGCTGCAGGGCCAGCAGCGAGTCGGGGCGTTCCGGGCGCCGGCGGCCGGACTGCCAGTAGCTCAGCGCCGTGATGCTCACCGGTGTTCCGCGGGATTGCAGGCGGTGCTGGATCCGTTCCAGGCTCAACCGGCTGGAGCGGATCGCCGCCCGCAGCGCCACCTCGAACGGTCCGGTTCGCAGAAGTTCGGCGAGCTCGGGTGAGACCTGCGGCGCCGGGTCGCTTCGGACGGCAGTGCGCGACATGGAACGGATGTCGGTCTTCGGACCGGTCATGGTTACTCCTCGTGTCCGCCGAACTCGGGGCCTTACGCTAATGAGTGAGACTCGGTGGCGCAACGATCAAGTTTCGGTTCCCGCCACCTACTAAAGTGTGAGGCGAATTCGCGGACTTTCTGCAGGAGGCCGTTATTTGCTCCAGCGGCCCTCTTGACATCACGAAGCGGGCCACTGCGAAACGACCGCGTCCAGTGCGCTCTCCAACGGTCCCGAGGGGCACCGGACTCGGGCGGTGAATCGGCGGGCCGCCGAACCCCGACCGCCGTCACCGCGAACAACACGCCGCGCGGAAACCTGCTGGACGGCCTCCCCGCCCCGTTGGATAACCTTGACCTCCCATTGCGTCCGCGCAGGACGGGCACCTCTAGTCGTGTGCACCCTGGCGGACGCCTCGCTCAGTCGTCGCCAGCCGACTCGAACTCGAAGAGGAGCTCAGTACCCGTGATGCGCACGCACGAGGCCGGATCGCTTCGCGCCGGTCATGCCGGGCAGTCCGTCACCTTGGCAGGCTGGGTGGCGCGCCGTCGCGATCACGGTGGAGTGATCTTCATTGATCTCCGTGACGCTTCCGGTGTCGCCCAGGTGGTCTTCCGCGAAGGCGAGATGGCCGAGCGCGCCCACCGGCTGCGGGCGGAGTTCTGCGTCCGCATCACCGGTGACGTCGTGCGCCGCCCCGAGGGCAACGAGAACGCCGAGATCGGGACCGGCGAGATCGAGGTCTACGCCACCGAGCTCGAAGTCCTCTCCGAGGCCGCGCCGCTGCCGTTCCCGCTGGACGAGCACCTCGAGGTCGGCGAGGAGATCCGGCTCAAGCACCGCTACCTGGACCTGCGCCGCGCCGGACCGGCCAAGATCATGCGGCTGCGCAGCGACGTCAACCGGGTCGCCCGCGAGGTGCTGCACGAGCGGGACTTCGTCGAGATCGAGACGCCGACGATGACCCGCTCCACTCCGGAAGGCGCCCGCGACTTCCTGGTCCCGGCGCGGTTGCAGCCGGGCAGCTGGTACGCGCTGCCGCAGTCGCCGCAGCTGTTCAAGCAGCTGCTCATGGTCGGCGGCATGGAGCGCTACTTCCAGATCGCGCGCTGCTACCGGGACGAGGACTTCCGGGCCGACCGGCAGCCGGAGTTCACCCAGCTCGACGTCGAGATGAGCTTCGTCGAGCAGGACGACGTGATCGAGCTCGGCGAGCAGATCATCGCCGGGCTGTGGAAGCTGATCGGGCACGAGATCACCACCCCGATCCCGCGGATCACCTACGCCGACGCGATGGCCCGCTACGGCAGCGACAAGCCCGACCTGCGCTTCGGGCTGGAGCTCACCGAGCTCACCGAGTACTTCGCCGACACCCCGTTCCGGGTGTTCCGCGCGCCCTACGTCGGCGCGGTCGTCATGCCCGGCGGCGCGAGCCAGCCGCGGCGCCAGCTCGACGCCTGGCAGGACTGGGCGAAGCAGCGCGGCGCCAAGGGCTTGGCCTACGTGCTGGTGGGCGAGGACGGCACGCTGTCCGGCCCGGTGGCGAAGAACCTCTCCGAGCCCGAGCGCGAAGGCCTCGCCAAGGCCGTCGGCGCGGCACCGGGCGACTGCGTGTTCTTCGCCGCGGGCGAGCGCGCCCCCTCGCGAGCGCTGCTGGGTGCGGCCCGGCTGGAGATCGGCGAGCGCTGCGGCCTCATCGACCACGACGCCTGGTCGTTCGTGTGGGTGGTGGACGCGCCGATGTTCGAGTCCATCGCCGACACCGACGACGTCGCCGTCGGCACCGGTCGCTGGACCGCGGTGCACCACCCGTTCACCGCGCCTAACGCGGACTGGGCCGAGGACTTCGACCAGGACCCGGAGAACGCGCTGGCCTGGGCCTACGACATCGTCTGCAACGGCAACGAGATCGGCGGCGGCTCCATCCGCGTGCACCGCGGCGACGTGCAGGAGCGGGTGTTCTCGGTGCTGGGCATCTCCGAGGAGCAGGCGCGGGAGAAGTTCGGCTTCCTGCTCGACGCGTTCAAATTCGGCGCGCCCCCGCACGGCGGCATCGCCTTCGGCTGGGACCGGATCTGCATGCTGCTGGCCGGGGCGGACTCGCTGCGCGAGGTCATCGCCTTCCCGAAGAGCGGCGGCGGTTTCGACCCGCTGACCAGTGCGCCCGCGCCGATCACGGACGCGCAGCGCAAGGAAGCCGGCGTGGACGCGAAGCCCGAGGTGAAGCCGAAGGACTCGGTGCCCACCGAGAAGCTGACCGAAGAGCAGAGCTGAGAAGTCCGTTCAGAATGGTCTGCGTCGTGGGTCGCTCAGCCGGACCGCAGCGGGTCCGCCGCTGACGGGACGGCGAACGAGGACCAGTCCGGAAGGACTTCCGAGGCCGAGGCGGGGTTCGTCGTGCTGCACCTGCGGATAGTCAGCCCACCGGAGCGGACCGAGCAGGTGCTGGCGGTGCTGCGCGAGCAGCGCGGCACCGCCCACCTGTGCCTGCTCCCGCAGGCGGCGCTCGACCCTCCCGGCGACGTCATCGAAGCCGACGTGGCCCGGGAGGCCGCCGACGACGTCCTCGACGCCATCGCCGCCGACGAGCTCGCCCAGGTGGGCGCGGTGCAGCTCACCGACGGCGGGACGGTGCTGTCCGAGCGTGCGGAGCAGGCGGAGCGGGCGGCGCCCGGCGACCCGTCGGACGCCGTGGTCTGGGACGACCTCATCGCCCGAACAGGTGAAGAGGCCCGGCTCAGCGGCACGTTCGTGGCGTTCCTGGCGCTGGCCTGCCTGCTGGCCGCGGTCGGGGTCATCACCGACTCCGAAGTCACCGTGGTGGGCGCGATGGTGGTCGGTCCCGAGTTCGGCCCGCTGGCCGCGGTCGTGGTCGGCATCGCCCGGCGCCGCTGGGAACTCGTTCGGCAAGCGCTGCTGGCGCTGGGCGTCGGGTTCCCGGTAGCGATGGTGATCACCGTGGGCGCGACCTTGGTGGGTGAGGCGCTGGGGTTGATCAGCCCCGGTTCGCTCGCGGACAACGACCAGGTGGCGTTCGTCTACCAGGTCGGCTGGGCCTCGCTCGTCGTGTCGTTGCTGGCCGGGGCGGCGGGAATGCTGTCGCTGACCTCCGCGAAGTCGGCGGTGCTGGTCGGCGTGTTCATCTCGGTGACCACGGTGCCCGCCGCCGGGTACGCCGCGGTGGCCGCGACGCTGGGCGCCTGGGACCGGTTCCTGGCGTCGACGGCGCAGCTCGCGGTGAACCTCACCGGGATCGTGGTCGCGGCGTCGCTGGTGCTGCTGGTGCGCTCGTCGCGCAGGCGCGCCGGGGATTCGGCGGTGCCGATCGCTTGAGCGCCGGGCCGTTCGCCCGCGGCCGTTCGAGCTTTCTTCTCACGGATGCAACGCGAGCGTCCCCCGGCTCCGTCAGGGTCAACGTGGGAGAGCCGGGCCGGTGCGCGGCGACGTCGGGTGGGCGTCCTCGCGCACTCGTCGGGGTGGCTGTGATTCAGCCGGATGAGCGCGAACGGTGCGCGCGCTACTACGAACGGTGGCGCACTTGACCGGTCTTGCCCATTCGGGTTCAGGTTGTGGGGGTAGTGTCTGGAGACGATGAGCGTGGAGATCACTTCCGGCCCTCCGGAGGTCCGAGTGCCCGGCAGCACCACGGTGACCGACACCGTCGGCACCGCAGAAGCCGTGCTCAGCAAGCGCATGGGAGCTCCGGTCCGCCTAGCCGATGCCGAGGACCTGGGCGGCAGCGAGCGCTCGGTGGTGCTGCGCGTGCGGGTCGCCGAGACGCCGTACGAACTGCCGCGCACCCTGGTGCTCAAGCACTACGGCGACTGCCCGGAAGAGGCTCGCTCGGATCCGTTCGCGCACGAGGCGGCGAGCTGCCAGCTGGCGACGGCGCTGCCCCCGGAGATCCGCGTCGGCCCCGAACTCATCGCGCACGACGCCGACCGGCGGCTGCTGGTGCTGGAGGACCTGGGCCGCGGCTCGACGCTCGCGGACGTGCTGTTCGGCGAGGACCCGCGGGCCGCTGAGCGCGCCCTGCTGGCCTGGGCTCGGGCGCTGGGCAGGCTGCACACGACGCTGGCAGGCCGCGAAGCCGACTTCGACGCGCTGATGCGCCGGGTGGGCGCGCGGTCCTGGACGGACCCGGTGGCCGACGACATCGTGCGGTCGCTGACCGATCTGCCCGGACTCATCGAGCAGTCGCTGGGCGTGAGCACGCCGCCGGAGGTGGTGTCGCGGCTGCAGACGGCCGCCGAGCTGCTGAGCCAGGGCCGCTACCGCTCCTTCAGCCCGTCGGACATCTGCCCGGACAACAGCCTCGTGACCGGGACCGGGGTGCGGTTCCTGGACTTCGAGTGGGGTTGCGTGCGCGACGTCGCGCTGGACGCTGCCTACCTGCAGTACCCGTTCCCGTCGTCGTGGTGCTCGTACTCGCTGCCGGAGAACCTCGCGGACGGGATGCTGGCGACCTGGCGCTCCGAGATCGCCGAGGTGTGGCCGGAGCTCGACGACGACGCGGTGCTGATGCCGCGGCTGTTCAACGCCCAGGTGCTGTGGGTGTGGGTGTCGACGTGGTGGTTCCTGCCCCGCACGGGGGAGTCGGACCGGCCGATCGACTTGCACATGCCGTCGCCGCGCCGCAGCACGGCGCTGGTGGACCGCTGGCGCAAGCTGCGCGACGACGCGGTGGACTGCGGTGAGCCGCAGCTGGCCGGATACGCCTCGGCGATGGTCGACGCGCTGGTGGAGCGGTTCGGCGCGGGCGCGCTGCAGCTGCTGCGCTACCCGGCGTTCCGCGACGAGGAGAAGTGAGCGGTTCGACCTCGTGCTCGCCGGCGATCGGCGCGGTCGATCGGATCTTCGAGGTCGAGCGGGCCGCTGCTGACACGTGGCCCGCGACGACGGTGCTGGAGTCGGAGGGCTGGCTGCTGCGGCACTGCGACCGGCTGCGCCGCGGCCGTTCCAACTCGGCGTTGCCCCCGCGCCACGTCCGCGACCTCGAATCCTCGGTCGACGAGCTGGTGCGGTTCTACGTCGAACGTGAAGCGCCGCCGTTGGTGCAGGTCGGCCCGATGCCGTGGCACGCGGAGCTGGACGAGCACCTGGCCGCGCGCGGGTTCCGCCGGGACGGGCCGGTGCGGGTGCTGACCTCCGAGGGGGTGCTCGACACCGCGGCTCCGGACGTGCGGGTGCGCCTGGACGCGGAGCCGACGCCCGGCTGGCTGGCCGCCTCGGTGGCGGCGGGCGGACGCGCGGAGCCCGCGCTGGCCGCCATCGGCGGCCCCGTCCGCTTCGCGACCGCCGAGGTCGACGGCGTGCCCGCGGGGGTCGGCCTGTTCGCGGTGCGGGGTTCGTGGTGCGCGGTGTACTGCATGGCCACGGTCGCGGGATTCCGCAGGCGCGGGATCGCCCGTTCCGTGCTGCGCGCGGGTGCGCGGTGGGCGCGGGAGTCGGGCGCGGCGGAGCTGTTCCTCCAGGTGGCGGCGGACAACGAGCCCGCGGTGCGGCTGTACGCGAGATGCGGTTTCGAGTTGTCGCACGAGTACCACTACCGTGTTGCGGATACGCGGATTTAGTTCAGCGCTCACCTTTTCGCAACTTGGGCCTGTTCGGGGCCACTCGTTCGGGCGCGAAGTACCCGAGCAGGTGGAGAACATGTAGCGAAACGCGCATGTCCAGGCGGTGAACGGGTGTCCCGCTTGCGGCTAGGTGAGTGAAGCGGTTTTAGTGCATTAATCTTTCTTCATGTTTGGGGTGATGATCACCCTTGCATTTACACTGGGGGCATCGGATAGGTTGTGTCGAGCAACCGGTAGCCCGTTCCCTCAAAAGCGAGGGCGGTGCGCCGGCTGCAGGCGCCGGAGTGAGTGGTCCCGCGCTGCGGCGGGACGAAACCGCCGGCATTCGGGACACCTCGGCTGGGCATCGTCGCCCCCGTTCTCCGTCGGCCGCGGGTTCGAACAGGTTTCTCCAGGAGGCATGATGCGCACCAGGATCGTGAGGGCGGGGTTGTTCCTGCTGTTCACGGTTCTGCTCGCGGTCGTGGTGCCGTTCCAGTCGACGCTGTGCGCGGAGCTGGCGGTGCGCAACACCTCGGAGATCAAGACCAACGAGATCAAGGAGCACAGCGAGAAGCTCCGCCAGCGCCCGATGTCCGCCTCCCCGTCCCGGCGGGAGGACCGGAAGCCGGAGCCGTTCGGGCCGCTGCCCAAGGTCTTCCAGCAGGACTTGGCCGCGCGGCACGCCCCTTGCGCCTCCAGCGAGGCGGTGCACCCGATCTCCCAGCCGGGTGCGAACTGCGTCCGGGAAAGACATGCGCCCGCCGTGCTCCAGGTCTATCGGCACTGAGCACGTATCCGCGATGCGGATACGTCCGAACGTCCATGACCTTTCTTACGTCCAGTGAGGCGGCGCCATGAATTTCGAACACCTGGTGGACCATGCCCGGCGGCACCCCCGCATGGTCTCCGAAGCACATCGCAGGGAACTCGCCACGGGTCAACAGCCGGTGGCGTTGTTCATCACCTGTTCAGATTCGCGGGTGATGCCCTCCAAGATCACCGGAGCGGAACCCGGAAAACTATTCGAATTGCGCACCGCGGGGAATGTGGTGCCGCACTACGTGCCGGATTCGGCGTCCAGCGAAATGGCGACCATCGAATACGCCGTGCTGCAGCTGAAGGTGCCGGAAATCGTGGTCTGCGGGCACTCGCACTGCGGTGCGGTGACGGCCAAGTGCGCGGCAGGTCACGGCCTCGAGCAGCTTCCGGCGATGCGGACCTGGCTGGGCACCGGCGAACCGCCGACCACCGCGCTGAACTCCCCGGAACCGGGAGTGCGCTCGGAGAGCAAAGCGCACGTCCGCGAACAGCTGGACACCTTGTTCGAGTACCCGTTCATCCGCGACCGGGTTTCGAACGGGGACCTGCGCGTGCACGGCTGGTTCTACGAGATCGACACCGGTCTCGTCTTCCGCTCCCCGGATCGGACTCCGGACCAGACCGGAAATGTGGACTTCCTCCCGCTGTGACCGGTCCGGCGCGGATCGTGACCGATCGCGCGCTATTCGAACGCCGTACGGCGTAGTTCGCTGAACCGAATACCTCAAGGCGGATCCGACCGGGTGCGCGCTCGTCGAACGAGCGCGCACCGGCGAATCGCCGTCGATGCCTCGTGTTCGCGGGGCGTCGATTCACCGAGCGGGACGGCACGAGCCGATCGCCGGCCGCGGACCCCGCGGTGGCGCGCTCGTGCTCGGGCGTTGATCCGCCCTCCCGCCTGCCGCCGCCTCCCGCAGGTGCCGCGGCGACCTGATCAACCAAGACATTGATGGAGAGTGCACAGTGACCGCTCAACTCGACGCGTCCTCGAAGAAGGGACGCGGTGCCGGAGTTCCGCAGTGGCCGAAGGGGACCTTCGGGGCCGATTTCGCCGCTTCGCTGGTGGTGTTCCTGGTGGCCCTGCCGCTGTGCGTCGGCGTCGCCGTCGCCTCCGGCGTGCCCGCCGAGCTCGGCATCATCACCGGTGTCATCGGCGGCATCGTGGTGGGGCTGCTCCCCGGCAGCACCATGCAGGTCAGCGGCCCCGCCGCCGGTCTGACCGTGCTGGTGGCCTCGGCGGTGTCCGACCACGGCCTCGGCACGCTGGGCGTGATCGTCCTCGGCGCCGGTGTGCTGCAGATCGTGATGGGCATCGGCCGCATCGGCACCTGGTTCCGGGCGATCTCGCCCTCGGTCGTGACGGGCATGCTCGCCGGCATCGGCCTCGTGATCATGCTCGGGCAGCTCTACCCGGTAGGCGGGTTGGAGCAGCCCGCGCACACCGCGGAGAAGTTCACCGGGCTGCCCGGCCTGGTCGCGGCGATGTTCACCACGCCGCAGGGGCAGGCGGGGCTCGGCGTCGCGGTGGTGACGCTGGTGATCCTGTTCGGCTGGCAGAAGATGCCGGAGAAGGTCCGCGGGATTCCCGCGCCGCTGGTCGCGGTCGTGCTGGTCAGCGCCGCCGCGTGGGCGCTCTCGCTGCCGTTGAAGATGACCGAGGTCGGTTCGCTGCTGGACGCGATCAACATCCCGACCGGCGATGCGTGGGCTTCGGCCGTCACGCCCGCCGTGATCGGTTCGATGGTGACCTTCGCGCTGATCGCTTCGGCGGAGAGCCTGTTCAGCGCCGCCGCCGTGGACCGGATGCACGACGGTGCGAAGACGCAGTACAACAAGGAGCTCCTCGCTCAGGGTGCGGGCAACGCGGCCTGCGGTCTGCTGGGCGCGCTGCCGATGACCGCGGTGATCGTCCGCTCCGGCGCCAACGTGCGCGCCGGCGCGAAGACGAAGATGTCCCGCGTCCTGCACGGCGTCTGGCTGCTGCTGTTCGTGATGGCGCTTCCGGGGCTGCTCGGGTACATCCCGACCGCGGTGCTGGCCGCCCTGCTGATCCAGGCGGGCTGGAAGCTGCTGGAGCTCAACAAGGTCGTCGAGATGATCCGGACGAACCGGCCCGAGGCGCTCATCCTCGTGCTGACCGCCGTGATGATCGTGTCGACCGACCTGCTCATCGGCACCCTGATCGGCCTCGGCGCCGCCGTGATCAAGACCGCGTTCGACGTCTCGCGCCTGTCGGTGAAGGAGGAGGAGCACGACGACGGCCACCTGCGCCTGGAGTTCGGCGGCAACGCCACCTTCCTCCGGTTGCCGCGGTTGCTGGAGCGGCTGGAGAACGTTCCGGCGGACAAGAGCGTGCACCTCGACCTGAGCACCGTCCGGCACCTGGACCAGGCGTGCCACCAGGCGGTCGAGAACTGGGTCGCGCAACGCGAGCGGGACAACGCCCGCACCGAGGTGGCGATGCCCGCGGGCGTCAGCTGACCTCGATGAACCGCACGCCGCGCCGGAGGTGCTCCACGGGAGGACCTCTGGCGCGGTCGTGTCGGGGGCGGCGGGTAGCGTCGGCGACGTGAGTGACGGCCTGTTCGACGAGGGGTTGTTCGGCGCCGAGACCGAAGATCGCGCCGGGGAGCGGCTGGCCGAGAACGCGCCGTTGGCGGTTCGGATGCGCCCGCGTTCGCTGGACGAGGTGCTCGGCCAGGACCACCTGCTGGGCGCCGGTGCGCCGCTGCGCAGGTTGGTGGAGGGCGCGGCCCCGGCGTCGATCCTGCTCTACGGCCCGCCCGGCACCGGCAAGACGACGCTGGCGAACCTGGTGTCCCGCGCGACGGGACGGCGGTTCGTGGCGCTGTCCGCGCTGTCGTCCGGGGTCAAGGAGGTTCGCGCCGTCATCGAGGAGGCCCGCCGCCGCCTCGGCCGCTCCGGTGAGGCGACGGTGCTGTTCATCGACGAGGTGCACCGGTTCTCCAAGACCCAGCAGGACGCGCTGCTCGGCGCCGTCGAGGACCGCACGGTGCTGCTGGTGGCCGCGACGACCGAGAACCCGTACTTCTCCGTGGTGGCTCCGCTGCTGTCGCGGTCGCTGGTGCTGCAGCTGCGCAGCCTGGAGGAGGACGACGTCCGGGAACTCGTGCGGCGCGCGGTCGCCGAGGAACGCGGCTTGGCCGGGGCGCTCGAACTCGACGAGGACGCGCTGGAGCACCTGGTGGCGCTGGCGGGTGGCGACGCGCGCCGGGCGCTGACCGCGTTGGAGGCCGCCGCCGAGTCCGCGGGCTCCACCGGTTCCGGCCGGATCGACCTGGGCACCGTGGAGGCGACGGTGAACCGGGCCGCCGTGCTCTACGACAGAGGCGGCGACCAGCACTACGACGTGGTCAGCGCGTTCATCAAATCGATCCGCGGCTCCGACGTGGACGCCGCGCTGCACTACCTGGCCCGCATGGTGGAGGCGGGGGAGGACCCGCGGTTCATCGCGCGCCGCCTGGTGGTGCACGCCAGCGAGGACGTCGGCATGGCCGACCCGACCGCGTTGCAGGCCGCCGTCGCCGCCTCGCAGGCCGTGCAGTTCATCGGCATGCCGGAGGGGCGCCTCGCGCTCGCGCAGGCCACGATCCACCTGGCCACGGCGCCCAAGTCGAACGCGGTGATCATGGCGATCGACGCGGCGATGGGCGACGTGCGGGCGGGCAAGTCCGGCACGGTGCCCCCGCACCTGCGCGACGGGCACTACGCCGGGGCGAAGAAGCTCGGCAACGCGAAGGGCTACCAGTACCCGCACGACCGCTCGGAGGGCGTGCTGGAACAGCAGTACCCGCCGGACGAGCTGGTCGGCACCGACTACTACGAGCCGACCGGGCGCGGCGCGGAACGAGTGCTGGGCGAGCGCGTGCCCAAGCTGCGCGGCATCGTCCGCGGCGGGTGAGCCCGTCGCGAGAGCAACCCGAAGCAGTCAACCGAGGAGTCGCCGTGCGCATCGTGGTCACCCGCAACGTTCCCGAGGCAGCTCAGGAGTTGCTTCGCGGCGCCGGTCAGGTGCACGTGTGCGAGCGGGACCAGGCGTTGGAGCCGGGGGAGCTGCGCGAGGTCGTGGCTGGCGCCGACGGGCTCGTGACGATGCTCGGCGACCGCGTGGACGGCGCCGTAGCCGACGCGGCGGGCCCGCAGCTGAAGGTCGTCGCGAACGTGGCCGTGGGCTACGACAACCTCGACGTGCCCGCGCTGGCCGCGCGAGGCGTCACCGTGACGAACACGCCCGGCGTGCTCACCGACGCCACCGCCGACCTCGCGTTCGGGCTGCTGCTGATGGCGACCCGCAGGCTCGGCGAGGGCGAGCGGTTGATCCGCTCCGGGCAGCCGTGGTTCTTCCACCTCGGATTCATGCTGGGCACCGGCCTGCAGGGCAAGACGCTCGGCATCATCGGCCTCGGTGAGATCGGGCAGGCCGTGGCGCGCCGGGCCCGCGCGTTCGGCATGCGGATCGCCTACGCGGGACGCCGCCGGGCGGCGGCCGACGTCGAGGCCGAACTCGACGCCCGGTACCTGACCCGGGAGGAGCTGCTGCGCGAAGCGGACGTGCTGTCGCTGCACTGCCCGCTCACCGAGCAGACCCGGCACCTGATCGACGCGGCGGCGCTGGCGACCATGAAACCGTCCGCGGTGCTCGTCAACACCAGCCGCGGCCCGGTCGTGGACGAGGCGGCGCTGGCCGAGGCGCTGCGCGAAGGCCGGATCGCCGCGGCCGGACTGGACGTGTTCGAGCAAGAGCCGGCGGTGCACCCCGGACTGCTGGAGTCGGAGAACGCGGTGCTCATCCCCCACCTGGGGTCCGCGACAGTGGAGACGCGCACGGCGATGGCGGAACTCGCGGCACGCAACGTGGTCGGCGTCCTCACGGGGAACGGCCCGGTCACCCCGGTGGAGGCTTGACCGCCGGACGCGCCGACGCACCGGAAGCGCCCGCCGCGGGGTGGCACGGTAACCTGGCGCGCGATCAAGACACCGGTGAATCCTTGCCGGTGGCAGGAAAACCACGTGGAAACCGGGAGGGCACGTGACGCCCACGCAGATCGCCGCGCTGATCGTCGCGGGCGCGTTCGTGCTGCTGGTCGTGCTGCTGGCGATCCCGCTGGTCAAGCTCGGCCGAACGCTGGACGAGGCGACCGTCGCGATCCGCAAGGCGCACGAGAACACCGACCCGATCTTCACCGGGGCCAACTCGACGCTGACGCACGTCAACACCCAGCTGGAACGGGTGGACGGCATCACCGCCAACGCCAAGACGGTCAGCGGCAACGTCTCGGCGTTGTCGTCGCTGTTCACGGCTACACTGGGTGGCCCACTGGTGAAGACCGCGGCCTTCTCGTACGGGGTGAGCAAGGCTCTGCGAGCTCGCCGCAAGCGCAAGGAAGAGCCGTGGGGCAAGCACTCCCGCCGCAAGGGAGGACGCAAGTGAGGCGGATGTTCTGGTTCGGGGCCGGTATCGCGGCCGGTATCGCGTTGACCCGCAAGGTCAACGAGACCGCCCGCAAGGCGACCCCGAGCGGCGCTGCCGAGCAGCTCGGCGGCGCGATGCGCGAGCTCGCGGGTGCCGTGGGCTCGTTCGGCGCGGACGTGCGCGCCGGGATGAGCGAACGTGAGCAGGAGTTGCAGGACGTCGTCGACGGCACCGCGATGCCGCGGCGGCGGTTCGACACCGACGCGATCGACGCTCGCCCGGCGGAAGGCCGGGGGCGCCCGGCCGGTGATGGTGTGCGCGCACCGGCTCGGCGAGCTCGCCGGGCGGAACGCTGAACGGCGGGCGTTCCGGGGAACCGGTCCGGTCCGCACCGGCCCGCCGGTGGCGAACTCCTCCGGTTCCCCGAACGCCCCGCCTGCCACGTCCCGCCGCAGCCCCGCCCCCGACTCCGCAGCACCCTTCGAAGGAACCACCGTGCAGACCCACGAGATCCACAGCCGCTTCCTGGAGCACTTCCGCAGCACCGGCCACACCGTGGTGCCCAGTGCCTCGCTGATCCTCGACGACCCCACCCTGCTGTTCGTGAACGCGGGGATGGTCCAGTTCAAGCCGTACTTCCTCGGTGACGCCCCGGCGCCGTACCCGCGCGCGACGAGCATCCAGAAATGTGTGCGCACCGGCGACATCGACGAGGTCGGCAAGACGACCCGGCACAACACGTTCTTCCAGATGGCGGGCAACTTCTCCTTCGGCGATTACTTCAAAGAAGGCGCCATGGAGCACGCGTGGAAGCTGCTGACCTCCTCGGTCGCCGACGGCGGCTACGGCATCGACCCCGAGCGCCTGTGGGTCACCGTCTACGAGCACGACACCGAGTCGGCCGCGTTGTGGCGCAACACCACCGGCATCGACCCGGCCCGCATCCAGGTGCGCGGCGCGGAGGACAACTACTGGGACATGGGCGTGCCCGGTCCCGGCGGTCCCTGCTCGGAGATCTACTACGACCGCGGCCCGGCCTACGGCGTCGAGGGCGGTCCGAACGTCGACGAGGACCGCTACATCGAGATCTGGAACCTGGTGTTCATGCAGGACATCCGGGGGGAGGAGAGCCCCAAGAAGGGCGCTCCGCTGCTCGGTGAACTGCCCACCAAGAACATCGACACCGGCATGGGCGTCGAGCGGGTGGCGTGCCTGCTGCAGGGCGTGGAGAACGTCTACGAGACCGACCTGGTGCGCCCGGTGATCGCGAAGGCCGAGGAGCTCTCCGGGCGCAGCTACGGCGCGAACCACGAGGACGACGTGCGGTTCCGCGTGATCGCCGACCACGCCCGCTCCGGCGTGATGCTCGTCGGCGACGGCGTCACCCCCGGCAACGAGGCGCGCGGCTACGTGCTGCGCCGCCTGCTGCGCCGCATCGTGCGCTCCACCCGGCTGCTCGGCGTGCAGGAACCGGTGCTGGGCGAGTTCACCCAGGTCGTGCGGGACGCGATGTCCCCGGCCTACCCGGAGCTGCGCACTGATTTCGAGCGCATCGACTCGGTGATCCGCAACGAGGAAGAAGCGTTCCTGACTACGCTCACCGCCGGTTCGAAGATCTTCGACGTGGCCGTCGCCGACACCAAGAAGTCCGGCGCGTCCCAGCTGCCGGGCGCGAAGGCGTTCCAGCTGCACGACACCTACGGCTTCCCCATCGACCTCACCTTGGAGATGGCCTCCGAGCAGGGCCTGTCGGTCGACGAGCACGGCTTCCGCGAGCTGATGGGCGAGCAGCGCCGCCGCGCCAAGGAGGACGCGAAGGCGCGCAAGACCGGCCACGGGGACCTCTCGACGTACCGGACGCTGCTCGACCAGCACGGCACCACCGAGTTCATCGGCTACACCGACCTGGAGTCGCAGAGCCGGGTGCTGGGCCTGCTCGTCGACGGCGCTCCGGCGAAGTCGGCCGCCGCGGGCACCGAGGTGGAGCTGGTGCTCGACCGCACCCCGTTCTACGCGGAGGGCGGTGGCCAGATCGCCGACACCGGCACCCTGGTCGGCCCCGGCGTCGAGGTGCGCGTCTCGGACGTGCAGCGGTCGGTGCCCGGCCTGTTCGTGCACCGCGCGAAGGTCGTCTCCGGTGAGCTGGGCGTGGACACCATGCTGGAGGCCGGTGTGGACCGCGATCGCCGCCGCGCCATCGAGCGCTCCCACTCCGCGACGCACCTGGTGCACGCCGCGGTGCGCGGTGCCTACGGCAAGCGCGCGGCGCAGGCGGGTTCGCTGAACTCGCCGGGCCGGATGCGGTTCGACTTCACCGCGCCCAGCTCGGTGTCGGCCTCGGTGCTGGGCGGCGTGGAGGAAGAGGTCAACGCCTACCTGCAGAACGACGTCGAGGTCTCGTCGTACACCACGACGATGGACAAGGCGATGGAGCTCGGCGCGATGGCGCTGTTCGGCGAGAAGTACGGCGACCAGGTCCGGGTGGTCGACATGGGCGACTACTCGCGGGAGTTGTGCGGTGGCACGCACGTGAACCGCATCGGCCAGCTCGGCGTGGTCAAGCTCGTCGCGGACTCCTCGGTGGGTTCCGGCGTGCACCGGGTCGAGGCGCTGGTCGGCATGGACGCGATGCGCCACATCAGCATGGAGCACCTGCTGGTCACCCAGCTCGCCGAGCAGTTCAAGGTCCCGGCCGAGGAACTGCCGGAACGCATCGCCGGTGTGGTCAGCAGGCTGCGCGGCGCGGAGAAGGAACTCCAGCAGCTGCGCGTGCAGCAGGTGCTGTCCTCGGCTGGCGAGCTCGCCGGCCGCGCGAGCGACGTGCACGGCGTCAGCCTGGTCGCCGAGCAGGTCCCGGACGGCGTGGACGGCGGCGGGCTGCGCGCCCTGGTGGGAGAGATCCGCGGCAGGCTCACCGGCCGCCCGGCGGTCGTGGCGCTGTTCGCCGCGGAGCCCTCGGAAGGCAAGGTCTCCTTCGTCGTCGGCCTCAACGACGCCGCGCGGGACCTCGGCCTGGCCGCGGGCAAGCTGGTGCCCTCGTTCGCCGCGGAAGTCGACGGGCGTGGCGGCGGCAAGCCCGACATGGCCCAGGGCGGCGGCTCCAACCCGGCAGGCGTGACGGCCGCGATCGGCGCGCTGCGCCGCGAACTCGACAAGGCGGTTCAGGGGTGACGTCAGGAAATCGGGGCGTCGGCCCGGCCGCCGACGCCCCGGACCCCGGGGCGGGACGCCGGATCGGTGTGGACGTCGGCGCGGTGCGCGTCGGCATCGCGCTGACCGATCCGGCGCCGATGCTGGCCACTCCGCTGGTGACGCTCCAGCGCGATGAGGAAGCGGGCAGCGATCTGGCGGAGTTGGCCCGCTTGATCGCGGAGCACGAGGTGGTCGAGGTCGTGATCGGCCTGCCGAAGACGCTCGCGGGGCGGCACGGCAGCGCCGCCGATTCGGCGCATTCCTACGCCGAAGCCCTGGCCACCAGGATCGCCCCGATCCCGGTGCGCTTTCACGACGAACGGTTGACCACGGTCACCGCGAGCCGCATGCTCTCCCAACGGGGGGTTCGCGGCAAGCGACAGCGCGCCGTGGTCGACCAGGCCGCCGCAGTGGAGATCTTGCAGGCATGGCTTGACGCCCGGTCGCAGACCACCTGAGAGGACCTTTCGTGAGCGACGATCTCGGCCTGTTCGCGGACGACGCGGGCGAGCCGCCCCGGCGCAGCCGCAGGGAGGCCCGCGAGCAGCGGGCTCAACTGCGCCGCCGGAAACGACGCGGTTCGGTGACCGCCCTGGCCGGACTGCTGGTCCTGCTGCTGGTGGGCGGAGGCGTGGTGTACGGCGCCATGCAGATACTGCAAATCGGGTCCTACGAGGACTACGAGGGCGCGGGGACCGGCGAAGTGGTCGTGGAGATCTCCTCCGGTGACACCGTCAGCCACATCGCGCAGACCCTGTCCAAGGCCGATGTGGTGGCGTCTTCGACGGCGTTCACCAAGGCGGCCGAGGAGAACAAGCAGATCAACAGCATCCAGCCGGGCTTCTACCTGATGAAGGCGAAGATGTCCGGTTCCGCCGCGGTCGGGCACATCCTGTCCGCGGAGGCGAAGACCGGCCGCATCGAGGTGCGCGGCGGGCAGCGGCTGGAGGACCAGCTCAGCCCCGACGGCGGCAAGACGCCGGGCATCCTCACCAAGCTGGCCGAGGCGACCTGCACCGGTGATGAGAGCCAGTGCACGACCTCGGAGCAGATGCACGCCGCGGCGGGTTCCGCGGACCTGGCCTCGCTGGGCGTGCCGGAGTGGGCCATCGAGGGCGCATCGAAGGCGGAGCCGGAGCGGCGGCTCGAAGGCCTGATCATGCCGGGCATCTACGACGTGAAGCCGGGCGAACCGCCGGAAGAGGTGCTGCGCCAGGTGGTGACGAAGTCCGCGGCGCTGCTGGAGTCGGCGGGGCTGCCGCAGGCCGCCGACGGCACCGGTCGCACTCCGTACGAGCTGCTGACCATCGCGTCGCTGGTGCAGAGCGAAGGCATCGAGCGGGACTTCGACAAGGTCTCGCGGGTGATCTACAACCGCACCACCGATCCGCAGATGCGGTTGCAGTTCGACTCGACGATCAACTACCCGCTGGACAAGCCGACGCTGCTGACCAAGTCGGAGGACCGCCAGCGGCCGGGGCCGTACAACAGCTACCAGAACTACGGCCTGCCGCCGACGCCGATCTCGACGGTGAGCAAGGCCGCGGTGACGGCGGCGGAGAAACCGGCCGACGGCACCTGGGTGTACTTCGTGAAGTGCTATCCGGACGGCACGTCCTGCTTCGCCACGACGATGGCCGAGCACGGCCGCTACATCACCGAGGCGCAGCAACGTGGCGCGTTCTGATTCAGCGGACCGCAAGGCGGCGGTGGTCGGTTCCCCGATCGGCCACTCGCTGTCCCCGGTGCTGCACGGCGCGGCGTACCGCGAACTCGGGCTGACCGGGTGGACCTACGAGCGGTTCGACCGGGACGCCGACGGGCTCGCCGAGCTGATCGGCGAACTCGGCCCGGAGTGGGCGGGCTTGTCGGTGACGATGCCCGGCAAGCGCGCCGCGCTGGGGCTGGCGGAGGACGTCACCGAGCGGGCCGCCGCGGTGGGCGTGGCGAACACGTTGACCCGGTCGGTGTCGGGGGAGTGGTCGGCCGACTGCACCGATGTCGACGGGGTGACGGGCGCGTTGCGCGCCGCGGGCGGGTTCACCGGTGGTAGCCGGGCGTTGCTGCTCGGCGCGGGCGGTACGGCCGCGGCGGCGGTGGCGGCGTTCGCGGAGCTCGGGCTCACCGACGTGACGCTGGCCGTCCGCGAGCCGGCGCGGGCCAGGGACGTGGTGCTGACCGCGGAGCAGGTGGGCCTGCGCGTGTCGGTGCAGCGCTTGGACTCCCTCGATCTGGACACCGCGGTGTCCGAAGTGGACGTGCTGGTGTCGACGCTGCCCGCGGGCGCGGCCGATCCGCACGCGTCGGCGTTGGCGCGGGCGGCGTGCGTGCTGGACGTGATCTACCACCCGTGGCCGACGCCGCTGGCGACGGCGGTCTCCGCCGCGGGCGGCCGGCTGGCGACCGGGCTGGACATGCTGCTGCACCAGGCGTTCGGCCAGGTCGAGCTGTTCACCGGCCGCCCCGCGCCACGGGTCGCGATGCGGGACGCGTTGGCCGCCGCGACCGGCGGTGAACTGGACCTGCCGCTCTGACCCTCTCAACGGGTCCGTCGAGCACGGCCTGCGCGGCGGGACCTCGGCGGCTTCACCGCCATCGCGGATCGTTCCGCGGCGACCGTAAGTAGTACTCCTCGCTGGCTCATCGGCTGATCCGCCGGGCCGCGCTGATCCCTAGCGTCGTGTTCGCAAGGAGATCAGCGCGAAGCGAGGAGCACTGCATGACCGAACAACGGATCAGCCGTCGAGTCCTCAAGGGACGGTCGGCGGCGGTCGGGGCGCTGGGAGCGTTGGCGCTCGCGGCGGCGCTGGCACCGACGGCGGTGGCGGCGGAGGCCGGCCCGATGGTGGTCGGCGGCCACGACGCCACGGAGGAGTACCCGTTCATGGTGTCCCTGCAGCAGCAGGGCGAGCACTTCTGCGGCGGATCGCTGATCCGGCCGGACTGGGTGGTCACCGCGGCGCACTGCGCCGCCGCCGTGACCCCCGAGGACGTGACCACCCGCATCGGCAGTGGGGACCGCACGACAGGTGGGGCGGAGACGGGTGTCGCCGAGCTCGTCGTGCACCCCGGCTACGACCCGGCCACCCCTGGTGACGACGTGGCGCTGGTGCGGCTGGACCGGCCCGTCGAGCAGCAGCCGATCTCGCTGGCGGCGGACTCCGGCGCCCCCGGTGATCCGACCAGGATCATCGGGTGGGGCGTCACGTGCGACGACCGGGAGCAGTGCCCGGAGCTGCCGACGCGGCTGCAGGAGCTGGACACCGAGCTCGTCGCCGACGACCGGTGCGCCGACTTCGACGGGGCCACCGAGCTGTGCACGGACAGCCCCACCGAGAACGCGCAGGGCTGCAACGGCGACTCCGGTGGCCCGCAGCTCAAGGGCGAACCGGGACGTTGGGAACTGATCGGCGCGACCAGCCGCGACGGCGACGAGAGCCCGCTCTGCGGCACCGGTCCCGGAGTCTGGACCGACCTCACGGCCTACGCGGACTGGATCGACCGCACGACGGCCTGAGCGACGTGCGGTGCGGGACCTGCCTGGTCCCGCACCGCACGCTCCGGGTGGCTCGTCAGCCGTCCAGGTCCGATCCGACGAGTTCCGCGAGCTGGTCCAGCGCCGCGTCCGCGCCATCGCCCTCGGCGGCGAGCACGACCTCGTCGCCGTGACCGGCGCCCAGCGTCATCAGGCCGAGGATGCTGCCTGCCTGCACCGGTTCGGTGTCGGACTTGCGGATGGTGATCTGCACTGACTGCGCGGCGGCTGCTTTGGCGACCAGCGCCGCGGGGCGCGCGTGCAGGCCGACCTTGCTGGCCACGGTGACCCGTCGCTCGGGCATGGGACTCCCTTTCCTCAAGGAACTGCGGTGGTGTGGGTTCGGACGTCAGGCCTTGCCCGAGTCCTTGCCGTCGTCGTCTCCTCCGCCGGTTTCGGGCGGAGCGTCCTGGGGCATCGTCGCCTTGGTGGCACTGGACGATTCCCCTGTTCCGCCGCTGCTCTGACCTTCGTCGAGCAGGGCGGAACCTTCTCCGGCCTCTTCGCGGCCCGGCGTGCGCAGGTTCCACTTGGTGATCACGAAGCGGAACACGAAGTAGTAGATGACCGCGTAGACCAGCCCGATCGGGATGAGCCACAGCGACTTCTGCGAGATGCCGAAGTTGAGCACGTAGTCGATGGCACCGGCGGAGAACCCGAACCCGGAGTGGATGTCCAGGAAGTTCACCAGCGCGTGCGAGGTGCCGGTGAGCACCGCGTGGATCAGCAGCAGCGGCCACGCGACGAAGATGAACGAGAACTCCAGCGGCTCGGTGATGCCGGTGAGGAACGAGGTGAGACCGACCGAGAGCATCACGCCGCCGACGACGGTGCGCTGCGCGGGTGGCGCGCTGCGCCAGATCGCCAGGGCGGCGGCGGGCAGCGCGAACATGAAGATCGGGAAGAAGCCGGTCTGGAAGGTGCCCGCGGTCGGGTCACCGGCGAAGAAGCGGGCGATGTCGCCCTTCTCGCCGTTGTAGTCGCCGAACAGGAACCACACGACGTTGTTCGGAATGTGGTGCAGGCCGAACGGCAGCAGCAGCCGGTTGATCAGGCCGTAGAGGCCGCCGCCGAGGACGGCGTTGGCGGTGACCAGGTCGCTGAAGCCGGTCAGCGCCGCGTCGAACAGCGGGAACAGCAGCCCGAGCACGACGCCGATCACCAGCATCGCCACGGCGGTGACGATCGGCACGAAGCGGCGCCCGCCGAAGAACCCGAGGTAGTCGGGGAGCTTGATCCGGTGGTAGCGCTGCCACAGCCAGGCGGCGACGAGACCGGCGATGATGCCGCCGAGCACCCCGTACGGGCCTTTGTTGAAGGTGGTCCCGTCCTCCTGCCCGGTGATCTGCCACATCACCCCGGACAGCACCAGGTAGCCGACCGCGCCCGCGAGCGCGGTGGTGCCGTCGGCCTTGCGCGCGAAACCGATCGCGACACCGATGGCGAACAGCAGCGGCAGGTTGTCGAACAGGGCACCGCCGGCGGCGCCGATCACGCCGGCGATGGTCTGCAGACCCCCGACGCTGCCCAGCAGGTCATCCTGGCCGAGCCGCTGCAGCAGCGCGGCGGCCGGGAGCACCGCGATGGGCAGCATGAGGCTCCGGCCGAGCCGTTGCAGCAGCGCGAAGCCCTTGCTCGCGCCGCCGCTCGCTGAGCCGACGGTCATGGGGCTACCTCCTCGGATGGGCGGCCGGACTCTCCGGCCTCGGTTCGCAGTGGCATCGTCACTTGGTACGCGTCGCCCCGATACCAGGACCGCATGTCCTCGACGGGGACGTCGCGAGCGGTGGAGATCCGGCGGAACACCAGCAACGGGCTTCCCGGATCGACTTCTAGCAGGCGCGCGGTCTCCGCGTCCGCGCTTTCGGCGAGCACGGTCTGCGTGGCGTGCTCCAGCCGGACGCCGTAGTGGCGGTGCAGCAGCGAGTACAGCGATTCGGTGAGGTCGTGGCCGAGCAGTCCGGGCGCCGCGGCCGGGTGGAACCAGCCGCGCTCCACCGCGAGCGGCGCCCCGTCGGCCTTGCGCAGCCGGGTCAGCCAGTACGCGGGGTCGCCGGGCGCGAGCCGCAGCGCCTCGGCGGTGTCCGGCGGCGGGGGCAGTTCGGCGTGGCCGAGCACCGTCGTCTCCGGGTGCAGGCCGCGCTGGCGCATGTCCTCGGTGAAGGAGGCCAGGTGCAGCCGGACGTCGACGCGGGGGCGGCCGGTGAAGGTGCCCTTGCCGCGGACCCGCACGAGCAGTCCTTCGGCGACGAGCTGCCCGATGGCTTCGCGCACGGTCAGCCGGGAGACGCCGTAGCGCAGCGTGAGGTCTCGCTCGGAGGGCATCGCGGAGCCGGGCGGCAGTTCCCTGGTGGCGATCTCGCGGAGGATCTCCCGCAACTGGGCGTGCTTCGGCGTGGGGCCGTCGAGCAGCGTGTCCGCTGTGCTGCGCTTGGCCACGACGCTCTCCCTGATCAGGGCCGGTTCCGGCCGTCCGTGCGGTGTCGGCCGGGATGGTTCCGCTCGTGCGGTCGGATGCGTTCCACCGTGATGCGGATCATTGGTACTGTCCGGTCTATACCAGTTGATGCGGAACAATGCTTCCTCACACGGATGGGTGTCAAGGCAGCGATGGTTTTGTTGCCGCTTCGACACTCGGTGACGCAAGATCGACCAACTGCGGGACCCTTCCGGCACCGCTAACGATCACCGACGGGCGAAGACCGCCGGAGTACGAAGGGAGCACGGGTGGCTCAGAACAAGGCCGCCGCGATCCTGGCCGCGCTGGGCGGCGGGGACAACGTGGTGGAGATCGAACCGTGCATCACGCGCCTGCGCTGCGAGGTCCACGACGACTCGCGCGTGGACGAGGCCGGGCTGAAGGCGGCGGGCGCGCACGGGGTGCTGAGGCAGGGCTCGGTCGTGCAGGTCGTCGTCGGCCCGGAGGCCGACACGCTGGCGGGCGACATCGAGGACCTGTTGTGAGCGTCGAGGTCCGCAGCCCCGTGACCGGTCTGGCCGCGTCGCTGACCGACGTGCCCGACCCGGTGTTCTCGCAGTCCATGGTGGGTCCCGGCGTGGCGGTGACACCGGCGGCCGGGCCCGCCGACGCGGTCGCGCCGATCGCCGGGACGGTCGCCACGCTGCACCCGCACGCGTTCGTCGTCGCCTCCGCGGGCGGCACCGCGGTCCTGGTGCACTTGGGCATCGACACGGTGCAGCTCAAGGGCGAGGGGTTCACCTTGCACGTCGCCAAGGGCGACACCGTCGAGGCGGGCCAGCCGATCGTGTCCTGGGACCCGTCGGCGGTGGAGGGCCACGGCTACTCCTCGATCTGCCCGGTGGTCGCGCTGGACCTGACCCCCGAGTCCCTGGGCGACCTGCGCGAGGACGGCCAGGTCGCGGCGGGAGATCCGTTGTTCACCGTCGAGGGCGGCTGAACCGGAAGTCGATCGGAAGGCGGTCCACCGGGCTTCGGTGGGCCGCTCTTTCGTGTCCGCCGCCGCGGCGGTCAGACACGCCGACGCATGTCGGCACCTCGCTTTCCGTGCTCGTCCGTGACGCTGGGCGCATGGATGAGTTGAGCGTGTTCGCGATGTTCTCCGCCGGTGCCCTGGGAGCGGTGGCAGGCCGAGCAGGCCGGTCGCTGCTGGCGTCCCGGCTGGTCGGAGTGCGGTCTCCCCGGTGGTGCTGCGAAGCCGGGGTCGGGGCGCTGTGGGCGCTGGTCGCCGCCAGGACGGCGACCGGGGCCTTACCGGTGTGGTGGGCGCCGGTGCCGCTGCTGCTGGGCTTGGCCGGGGTGCTGCTCGCGGTCTGCGACTTGATCGCCGCCCGATTGCCGGACGTGCTGACGCTGCCCGCCTACCCGGTCGTCCTCGCGGCCATCGGAGGCGCGGCCGTGGCCGTCGGCGAGCCCGCGCCGCTGGTCGCGGCGTTGCTGGGCGCGCTGCTGTTCGCGAGCTGCTACGCGCTGGTGCGCATGCTCTCCCCGCCCGCGCTGGGGCCGGGCGATCTGAAGCTGTCGGGGTCGCTCGGCGCGGCCGTGGGCGCCGTTTCGGTGCCCGCGGTGCCGGGGTGCGTGCTCACGAGCGCGGTGCTCACCGTGCTGCACGCCTGCTGCGCGCGGAAGCGGGCCGTGGCGCACGGTCCGGCGATGCTGCTGCCCGCCTGGCTGGTCACGGCGTTCGGCCCGATTCCGGGAGGTGGTTGACCGATCCGCACCCGGATCGGCCGTGCACAGGTGCTGCGTGGCAGGATTTCCGATGTGTTGCGTTGGATGACAGCCGGAGAATCGCACGGTCCCGCCCTGGTGGCGGTGCTGGAAGGCATGGTCGCCGGAGTGGAGGTGACCACCGCTGACATCGCGACCCAGCTGGAGCGCCGCAAGCTCGGCTTCGGCCGCAGCCCGCGGATGAACTTCGAATCCGACGAGTTGGAGATCATCGGCGGGGTGCGCCACGGCCGCACCCAAGGTGGCCCGATCGCCGTCCGCATCGGCAACACCGAATGGCCCAAGTGGGAACAGGTCATGTCCGCCGACCCGGTGGACGAGGACGTGCTGGCCGGCCTGGCCCGCAACGAGCCGCTGACCCGGCCGCGGCCCGGCCACGCCGACCTGCCCGGCATGCAGAAGTACGGCTTCGAGGAATCCCGCCCGGTGCTGGAACGCGCCAGCGCCCGCGAGACCGCCGCCCGCGTGGCGGCGGGCACCGTCGCGCGCCGCTTCCTGCACCAGCTGCTGGGCGTCGAGATCGTCAGCCACGTGGTGAGCCTCGGCTCCGTCAGCGTGGCCGGCGAGGCGCTGCCCGGACCGGACGACCTCGCGGCGATCGACGAGAACCCCGTGCGGGCCTTCGGCGGCGACGCGACCGAGCGGATGATGGCGGAGGTCGACGCGGCCAAGGCCGACGGCGACACGCTCGGCGGCGTCGTCGAGGTCATCGCCTACGGCCTGCCCGCGGGCATCGGCTCGCACGTGCACTGGGACCGCAAGCTCGACGCCCGGCTCGCCGGTGCGCTGATGAGCATCCAGGCGGTCAAGGGCGTGGAGATCGGCGAGGCGTTCGCGAACGCCGCCCGGCGGGGCAGCGCCGCGCACGACGAGATCTACCCGGCCGAGGGCGCCAAGTGGGTCAGCCGCGGCAGCAACCGCGCGGGCGGGCTCGAAGGCGGCATCACCAACGGCGAGCCGCTGATCCTGCGCGCCGCGAAGAAGCCGATCTCCAGCCTGCCGCGCGCGCTCGCGACCGTGGACACCGTGACCGGTGAGCCGGCGCAGGCGATGCACCAGCGCTCCGACATCACCGCCGTGCCCAGGGCCGCCGTCGTCGCCGAGACCATGGTCGCGCTGGTGCTGGCCGAGGCCGTGCTGGAGAAGTTCGGCGGCGACTCGCTGCCGGAAACCCGCCGCAACGTCGAGGGCTACCTCGCGGCGCTGGCCGAGCGCGCCGAGAAGCGGCAGGTGCGCTGATGTCACCGCGCGCCGTGGTGATCGGCCCGCCGGGCTCCGGGAAGACGACGGTGGGCCGGCTGCTCGCCGAGCACCTGGGGGTGGAGTTCCGCGACACCGACGACGACGTGGTGCGGCTGGCCGGCAAGCCGATCCCGGAGATCTTCACCGTCGACGGCGAACCCGCGTTCCGGGAGCTGGAGGAGCAGGCGGTGGCCACCGCCCTCGCCGAGCACTCCGGCGTGCTGTCGCTCGGCGGCGGCGCGGTGATCTCCGAGAGCACCCGCACGCTGCTCGCCGACCATCCGGTGGTGTTCCTGATGGTCGGTCTCGCCGAAGGCGCCCGGCGCACCGGGTTGGCGCAGACCGCCCGCCCGCTGCTGGCCGGGGTGAATCCCCGCGCGACGTTCAAGGCGTTGCTGGACGCGCGCCTCCCGCTGTACCGGGAGGCTGCTGACGTGGAACAACCCACCGACGGCCTGGAGCCGTGGCGCCTGGTGGAGCTGGTGGCGGGCAAACTCGACGAGATTCGTCCGGGCGGCGCCGCCCGCGACGGCGAAGTGTGAATAATCGCGAGTGAACGTCGCGGGACCTCGTCGTCCCGGTGGCGGTTGCCGAGTCGCGACTGGAATGAGTGGAGAACGATGCCCGAACCGGTGCGGATCAGGGTCGAGTCCGAGCAGCCCTACGACGTGGTGGTGGGCCGCGGACTGCTCGGCGATCTCGTCGAGTTGCTGACCGGAACCTCGGTGGTGGCACTGCTGCACCAGCCGAGCATCACCGCGACCGTGGAGACGGTGCGCGAGGAACTGGCCGCCGCGGGCGTGGACGCGCACCGCGTCGAGATCCCCGACGCGGAAGAGGGCAAGAGCCTCGCCGTGGCCGGGTTCTGCTGGGAGGTCCTCGGCAAGATCGGCATGGATCGCGCCGGTGTCGTGGTCTCCTTCGGTGGCGGTGCGGTGACCGATGTGGCCGGGTTCATCGCCGCGACGTGGATGCGCGGCGTCCGGGTGGTGCACGTGCCGACCACGCTGCTGGGCATGGTGGACGCCGCCGTCGGCGGCAAGACCGGCATCAACACCGAGGCGGGCAAGAACCTCGTCGGGATGTTCCACGAGCCGACCGCGGTCATGGTGGACCTGGCGACGCTGGACAGCCTGCCGCGCAACGAACTCGTCGCGGGCAGCGCGGAGATCGTCAAGACCGGTTTCATCGCCGACCCGCGCATCCTCGAACTGATCGAGCAGGACCCGCAGGCGGCGCTCGACCCGGCGGGCGAGGTGCTCGAAGAGCTGGTGCGGCGCTCCATCCAGGTGAAGGCCGAAGTGGTCGCCTCGGACCTGCGCGAATCCGATCGGCGGGAAATCCTCAACTACGGCCACACCTTGGCGCACGCCATCGAGCGCCGGGAGCGCTACCGGTGGCGCCACGGCGCCGCGGTCAGCGTGGGGCTCGTGTTCGCCGCCGAGCTGGCCCGGCTGGCGGGCCGCCTCGACGACGAGACCGCGGACCGGCACAAGCGGGTGCTGGACCTGCTGGGCCTGCCGACCTCCTACGACCCGGACGCGCTCGGGCAGCTGCTGGAGTCGATGAAGCTGGACAAGAAGTCCCGCTCGGGCCTGCTGCGGTTCGTCGTGCTCGACGGCATCGCGAAGCCCGGCAGGCTGGAAGGCCCGGATCCGTCGCTGGTGGCGGCGGCCTATTCGGCCCTGACCGGCGGTGAGAGCAAGCAGAGCGGCACGGAGGTCTTCCTGTGAGGACTCTGGTGCTCAACGGCCCCAACCTGGGCAGGCTGGGTTCGCGGGAGCCGTCGATCTACGGCGCCACGGCGTACCCGGACCTGGTCGCGCTGTGCGAGCGCACCGGCGAGCAGCTGGGCCTGGACGTGGAGGTCCGACAGACCGACCACGAGGGCGAGATGCTGGGCTGGCTGCACGAGGCGGCCGACGCGGGTGTTCCGGTGGTGCTCAACGCGGCGGCGTGGACGCACTACTCCATCGCGGTCCGCGACGCCTGCGCGCAGCTGACGGGTCCGCTGCTGGAGGTGCACATCTCCAACGTGCACAAGCGGGAGGACTTCCGCTCGCACAGCTACCTCTCGGAGATCGCCACCGGCGTGATCGTCGGGCTCGGCGTCCGCGGCTACACCTTGGCGCTGCGCTGGATCGCCGAGGAGCGCTCCGCGGAGGCGTGACGATCGGGTGTCCGGGTGGCGGAGGTTCGGCGGCCTGGCTCGTCGAGGCATCGGCCTCCGCCATGCGACCTCGCCCGCACGCCAAGACCAGTGCGGACTTCGCCGGGCGGGCCCGTTGCCGAGATCACTGCTCATCGGCTTCGCACCGGCGGAAAAAGGCCCCGAGCGTGCCGCGATGACCGCCTAGACTGAGGTCCGCCCGGCGGTGGCCGGGTTTCCCGCGGGTGGCGGGTGATCGCACGGGGGAAGGCTCTTTCCGCACATGGTCGAACGGTCCCGCCCGTCCTGCTGGGTGCGCAGGGCGGTGCCGCTCGGCGTGGTGTTCGTGCTGAGCGCGGCCTGCGCGCCGGGAGCCCCGCCGCTGCGGCTGGAGCGGCCCGTGGAGCGCAGCCTGACCACCACGACCCTGAGCACCGCGAACGAGCGGTCGAGCGAGTCGGTGGTGGCCTCCGGTGGGAACCCGGCCCCGTACAACTACGGGCCGACGGTGCTGGCCGAGCCGGACGGCGAGGGCATGCGGTACCGGGCGTGGTGGTGCAGCCAGCTTCCCGCGGTCGGCCCGCCCGGCGACGACGTCCTGCTCGCCGAATCCGGGGATCCGCAAGGCGATTTCGGCTTCTCCGGTGCTCCGGCCGTGCCGGTGTTCACGGGTGAGCCCGGCGCGTTCGACGGCAAGCACACCTGCGATCCGTCGGTGCTGCGAACCGGCGGCCGGTTCCACCTGTACTACACGGGGGCGGCCGGGGAGCACGCGCACGGCAACGCGATCGGCGTCGCGACCAGCGGTGACGGCCGGTCCTGGCGGCGGGAGGCGGCCGGTGGGCCGATCGTGCGCCCGTCCGGCGAGGTGCGCCGGGACAACGACTACGGCGCGGGCCAGCCGTCCGCGCTGTTCCTCGACGGCTGGTTCTACCTGATGTTCACCGACACCACCGCCTCCGGTGCGGGCTGGAACGGGGCCGGTCAGTTCGTGCTGCGGGCCAGGGACGCGGAGTTCTCCGATCGGGTGCAGGCATTGGCGGAGTCGGGTTTCGAGCCCGCGGGCACCACGACGGTGCCGCGGCGCCGATCGGTGGTGGACGCGTTCAGCGCGGACTGGATGTGGAGCGACGCGCTGGGGGCGTTCGCGATCGCGCACCAGACGGAGCGGGGAACGACGATCACCTTCTGGGACCGCGATTTCACCGGCCACCCGTACGAACCGCTGCTGCTGCCGGGCCCGTGGCGGGAGGGGCCCGGTCTGGTCCGGGCCGACGACGGCCATGCCCCGACGTCCACTGCGGACCCGTGCGGCACGGTGCCGGTGGACCTGCTGCGAGCGACCGAGCCGGATCCGGCGCCCACCGCGCTGCGGTCGTTCGGCCTGGACGTGGCGGGAGTGGACGGGTGCGCGGATCCGGGGCGGGCGCGCGCGGTGCTGGAGGCGTTCGGCGTCCCCTCGCCGCAGCGGACGGTGGACGTGGTGCGCGGCGGCCGGAAGGTGCGCGTGGAGCGGCGTTCGGTGGCCGAGACGATGGTCCGCCGGGTCCTCGACGAGCGGGTCCCGGCCCTGGAGGACGTGCCGACCGACGGCACCATCCGCGCCGGCGCACCGGTCCTGCGCTCCCCGGCGGGCGAACTGGCCGTCGTCGACGACCACGGCCGGACGTGGACGATTGGCCCGGACACGGTCGAAGCCAACAATTCACCGGTCTCCGACACCGATCAGCGAACGTGGGACACCACCCCGAGGGGCGGCGACCTCCGCTGACCACCCCGGGACAGCGGTCGAAGAAGTCACACTCACCTCACGGCCGAGCCCCGTGCTTCACGTCGAAGCCGAAGGGCGAGCGAAGCCACACCTGCCTCACGGCCGAAGGCCGTGCCTTTGCGGCGAAGCCGTGCTTTGGGCGAGCGAAGCGATGCTTGCTTTGCGGCCGAAGGCCGTGCCTTTGCGGCGAAGCCGTGCTTTGGGCGAGCGAAGCGATGCCTGCCTTGCGGCCGAAGGCCGTGCCTTGCGGCGAAGCCGTGCTTTGGGCAAGCGAAGCGATGCTTGCTTTGCTGCCGAAGGCCGTGCCTGTATGCGCGTCAGCGCATAGCCCACGTCGAGAAGCCGCTCACCGGCGGGTTCTCAGCGTCCTTCTCGCGAGGACGGCTTTTTCCCTCGTGGCGGAGCCACTTGGGAAAAAGATCCCGCAGCGAGAAGGACGCTGAGGTTCCGCTGAATGACCACCCAAGCAGAACGAGCCCTGGCGCCTTCCCGCTACGAAAGCAACAGCGCGATCCTCGTCGTTAGGCTGGTGCGCATGCCCGAGACCCACTCCCGCCGCCGCCATGCCCTGCGCGAACTGCTCCGCGAAGCGGACCTCGACGCCATCTTGGTGACCGATCTGCTCAACATCCGCTACCTCACCGGGTTCACCGGTTCGCAGGCTGCGGTGGTGGTGCACGCCGCCGACGAGCCGGGAGCCGAACGGGCCACCGCGTTCAGCACCGACGGGCGCTACCTGACCCAGGCGGCCGAGCAGGTCCCGGACCTGGAGCGGATCATCGAGCGGCCCAGCGAGGTCGTGCTGGCCGAACACGTCGCCAAAGCGCCTGATCGGTACCGGCGAACGGGTTTCGAGAGCCAGCACGTCACGGTCGACGGCCGCGACGCGCTGGCCGAGGCCGCGCCGGGCATCGAGCTCGTCCGCGCCCCCGGCCTGGTCGAACGCCTCCGGCTGGTCAAGGACGCCGCCGAGGTGGACGCGATCCGGATGGCCTGCGCCGCCGCCGACCGGGCGCTGGCCGACCTCATCGAGCACGGTGGCCTGCGTCCCGGCCGCACCGAGCTGGAGGTGGCCCGCGAGCTGGAGGCGCGGATGCTGGAGCACGGTGCCGCCGGCCCCGCGTTCGACACGATCGTCGCCGCGGGCGCGCATTCCGCGATCCCGCACCACCGGCCGACGACGGCGGCCTTGGCCGCGGGGGACTTCGTGAAGATGGACTTCGGCGCCCTCGTCGACGGCTACCACTCGGACATGACCCGCACCGTGGTGCTGGGTGCCCCGGCCGAGTGGCAGCGCGAGATCTACGAGCTGGTGCACGCCGCGCAGGCAGCCGGGCGAGGGGCGGTCCGGGTGGGCACCGACGTGCGCGATGTGGACGGCGCGGCCCGCGAGGTGATCGACGACGCGGGGTACGGCGAGCGGTACCCGCACAGCGTCGGACACGGCGTGGGGCTCGAGATCCATGAGGCACCGGCGTTGTCGCAGCGGGGGGACGGTAGGATCGAAGAGGGGATGGTGGTCACCGTCGAACCCGGCGTGTACTTGCCGGAGCGTGGCGGGGTCCGCATCGAGGACACCCTGGCCGTGCGCGAGAGCACGCCGGAACTCCTCACCTTGACGACCAAGGAGCTCGTCGCCGTCTGAGCGCGGTGCGCGTGCGGCCGACATGCAGCGGCGGCGCCGCATTCGCCTCAGCGAGTCAACCGCAGCCCGCATCACATGGAGAGACCGGACACGTGGCATCCACGAACGACCTCAAGAACGGACTCGTGCTCAAGATCGACGGCCAGCTCTGGTCCGTCGTGAACTTCCAGCACGTCAAGCCGGGCAAGGGCGGCGCCTTCGTGCGCACCACGCTGAAGAACGTGCTCTCCGGCAAGACCGTGGACAAGACCTTCAACGCCGGTGTGAAGGTCGAGACCGCGAACGTGGACCGCCGCGAGATGACGTACCTCTACGACGACGGCACCGACTTCGTGTTCATGGACCAGGACACCTACGACCAGCTCAACGTCTCGCGCGGCGTGGTCGGGGACGCGGCGGACTACATGCTGGAGAACAGCAACGTGGTCATCGCCCGCCACGACGACGAGCCGCTGTACGTGGAGCTGCCCGCCTCGGTGGAGCTCCTCGTCGCGCACACCGACCCCGGTGTGCAGGGCGACCGCTCGACCGGCGGCACCAAGCCGGCGAGCTTGGAGACCGGCGCGGAGATCCAGGTGCCGCTGTTCCTGAACACCGGCGACAAGGTCAAGGTCGACCCGCGCGACGGTCGTTACCTGGGTCGCGTCAACACCAAGTGATTCGTTCCCGCCGCACCCGCGGCCCCGCCGGTTCCTCCGGCAGGGCCGCGGTTCGTGCCGGGCGGGGGGACAGCGGAAAGAGAGATGTGAGTTGGGCTCACGGAGCAAGGCCCGCAAGCGGGCGGTGGACGTGCTGTACGAGGCCGACCTGCGCGGTCTCGACGCGGTGACGTTGCTGTCCGAGCGGCTCGCCGCGCCCGAGGCCGCGCCGGTCGGGGACTACACGGTCACCCTCGTCGAGGGCGTCGCCGGCAACCGGCAGCGCATCGACGACGTGCTCGTCGAGCACGCCGAGGGCTGGACGCTGGCCCGGATGCCCGCGGTGGACCGGGCCGTGCTGCGGCTGGGGCTCTACGAGCTGCTGTGGAGCGAGGACGTGCCGCCCGCGGTCGCCATCGACGAGGCCGTGGAGCTGGTGAAGGCGCTGTCCACGGACGACTCGCCGCGGTTCGTCAACGGGGTGCTCGGCCGCATCGCGGGCATCAGCGAACGGCTGCGCACGTCGATCCGCAACCTGGAGGCCGCCGAGGCGGCGGCGAAGGAACGCGCGGACTCCGAAGCCCAGAGCTGACCCGCGTCCCATCGCGGGGTTCGCCCCCCGGCGTCCCCGCGATACCGCGCGGCCTGCCAGGTAATCGGTTTCTCGCAGCGCCGATCCCGCCACCAGGCTTTCGAATCTCGTCTCCCCAGCGGCGAAAGCCGCAAGGGGCGGGCGAAGCCACGCTTGCCTGGCGGCCGAAGGCCGTGCCCGTATGCGCGAAGCGCACAGCCCACGTCGAGAAGCCGCTCACCCACGGGTTCTCAGCGGCTTCCTCGCGAGGAAGCCGCTGAGGTTCCGCTACCCGGACACCCGAGCGAAAAGACCCGTGAAACCCCGAGAAACGACGGCTGCGGCCCCGGCCCCGGGGTAGGGCGGGGCCGCAGCAGCCGTTGTTCCGCGGTTCACTCCTCCCGAGCGGGTCGTGCCTCGGGCGGCAGGACGCCCCAGTCGATGAGCTGTTCGGTCAGCTCGCCGGGGGTCATGTCGTAGATGATGGCGAGGGATCGCAGGTCCTCGGTCCGGATGGACAGCACCTTGCCGTTGTAGTCACCGCGCTGGCTCTGGATGGTCGCCGCGTACCGGGCGAGAGGCCCGACCTTCTCGGCAGGTAGCTGCTGCAACCGTTCCAGGTTGATCACGACCTTGGTGGCCGGTTCGGCGCCGGAGGGCACCCGTCCCTCCGGGAGTAGCTCCGCGACCGGAACACCGTAGAAGTCGGCCAGTTCGGCGAGTTTCTGGACGGTGACCGCTCGGTCGCCACGTTCATAGGACCCGACGACCACGGCCTTCCACCGCCCGCCTGACTTCTGCTCGACGCCGTGCAGCGAGAGACCCTGCTGCTGGCGGATAGCGCGGAGCTTGCCGCCCAGCGCCTTGGCGTAGTCGCCCATGTGGCGTTTCTCCGTTTCATTCGCCCCGTCAGCCTAAATCGGATGCCGGGGAGGAAAGCTCAGATTGATACGGAGAGTAATGTTCGCTCGCAAGTGTCACTAGGTCAAGTTGGTCTTCGTGTGGCGGCAGGGCGAGTACTCCCACACCACCCGGACGATTGACCTCGGGACGCTGATAGCGTACAAGCCGAAGTCGGTGGTCGCCTGGTGGCCTGCCGATGTTCGCACCGGAGGGCGGGTGCAGGCGCATCCGGTCCACTGGGGAATCAACCATCCTTTAAGGACCCGTCCAGTGAGGCGGGGAAGGAGGCTCACCCGTGGCGTCACGCCGGCAGGCGGGCGCGACGGACCCGGCCGGGCAGCGGGAGCTGCTTTCGGCCGGTGACGTTGCGCGCACGATCGCCCGCATCGCTCATCAGATCATCGAGAAGACGGCACTGGACACGGCGTCGCACGACGCGGCGGGCGGCCCACGAGTGGTGCTGCTGGGTGTTCCGACCCGGGGTGTGCCGCTGGCGCGGCGGCTGGCGGACCGGATCGCCGAGTTCAGCGGTGTGGAGGTGCCCACGGGCACCCTGGACATCACGCTGTATCGCGATGACCTGCGAAAACGACCCAATCGGCCGTTGGAGCCGAGTAGTCTTCCGCCGTCCGGGATCGACGACGCGCTGGTCGTCCTCGTGGACGACGTGCTGTTCTCCGGCCGCACGGTGCGCGCCGCTCTGGACTCCTTGCGGGACCAGGGCAGGCCCAGTGCGGTGCAGCTCGCGGTCCTGGTGGACCGGGGCCACCGGGAGCTGCCGATCCGCGCGGACTACGTCGGCAAGAACGTGCCGACGTCCCGCAGCGAGGACGTCGCGGTTCGGCTGGCCGAGGTCGACGACACCGACTCGGTGATCATCCGACGCGGCGAGGAGGTGCGGTGATGCGGCATCTGCTCTCCACCGAAGGTTTGGACGCGGCGACCGCGACGGCGGTGCTCGACACCGCGGACACCCTCAAGCAGACCTTGCTGGGCCGCGAGGTGCGCAAGCTGCCGACGTTGCGCGGGCGCACCGTGATGACGATGTTCTACGAGAACTCCACCCGGACCAGGGTGTCGTTCGAGGTCGCCGGCAAGTGGATGAGCGCCGACGTGATCAACGTGTCGGCCTCGGCGTCCTCGGTAGGCAAGGGCGAGTCGCTGCGCGACACCGCGCTGACCCTGTCGGCCGCGGGCGCGGACTGCGTGATCGTGCGGCACCCGGCTTCGGGTGCGGCGCACCGGCTGGCGGGCTGGCTGGACGAGGCCGGGACGCAGGTCGTGAACGCGGGCGACGGGATGCACGAGCACCCGACGCAGGCGCTGCTGGACGCGGCGACGCTGCGGGAACGCCTCGGCGAGCTCGCGGGCCGCCGGGTCGCGATCGTCGGCGACCTGCTGCACAGCCGGGTCGCCCGCTCCAACGTGCACCTGCTGCGCACCCTCGGCGTCGACGTGGTGCTGGTGGCGCCGCCGACGCTGGTCCCGCAGGGCATCGAGCACTGGGGTGCCGAGGTCGTGCACGAGCTGGACCCGGTGCTGCCGGGCCTGGACGCGGTGATGCTGCTGCGGGTGCAGGCGGAGCGGATGCACGGCGGGTTCTTCCCGTCGGCCCGCGAGTACTCCATCGCCTACGGCCTCAACGAGAAGCGGCTGGCGCTGCTGCCGGAGCACGCCGTGGTGCTGCACCCCGGTCCGATGCTGCGCGGCATGGAGATCGCTCCCGCGGTGGCGGATTCGCCGCGCGCCGCCATCACCGAACAGGTCCGCAACGGGGTCCACGTGCGCATGGCGGTGCTCTACCACCTGCTCGCCGGAGAGGAGATCGCGGCATGAGCCGGGTGCTGATCAAGGAAGTCCGTCCCTACGGCGACGGCGAAGCGGTGGACGTGCTGGTCGACGGCGAGCTGATCGCCGAGATCGGCGCGGACCTGGACGTCGAGGCCGACGAGGTCGTGCACGGCGGGGGCGGTGTGCTGCTGCCCGGTTTCGTGGACCTGCACACGCACCTGCGCGAGCCCGGCCGCGAGGACACCGAGACGGTGGAGACCGGTTCGGTGGCGGCGGCGCTCGGCGGCTACACGGCCGTGTTCGCGATGGCCAACACCGATCCGGTCGCGGACAACGCGGTGATCGTGGAGCACGTGTGGCGCCGCGGCCTGGAGATCGGCCTGGTCGACGTGCACCCGGTGGGTGCGGTCACGGTCGGGCTGGCCGGCGAGCAGCTCGCGGAGCTGGGCACGATGGCGCGTTCGGCGGCCGGGGTGCGGGTGTTCTCCGACGACGGCAAGTGCGTGCACGACCCGCTGGTGATGCGCCGGGCGCTGGAGTACGCGAAGGCGCTGGGCGTCGTCGTGGCCCAGCACGCGGAGGAGCCGCGGCTCACGGTCGGCGCGCAGGCCCACGAGGGAGCGAACGCCGCCCGGCTGGGCTTGGCGGGGTGGCCCGCTCCGGCGGAGGAGTCGATCGTGGCGCGGGACTGCCTGCTGGCGGGTCACACCGGCGGCACGCTGCACGTCTGCCACGTTTCGACGGCGGGCACCGCGGAGATCCTGCGCTGGTGGAAGTCGCGCGGCGGGTCGGCGGGCACGGTCTCCGCGGAGGTCACGCCGCACCACCTGCTGCTGACCGACGAGCTGCTGTCGACCTACGACCCGGTGAACAAGGTCAACCCGCCGCTGCGCACCGATGCGGACGTGCGGGCGCTGCGGGAGGCGCTGGCCGACGGCACGGTCGACTGCGTGGCCACCGACCACGCGCCGCACGCTTCGCAGGACAAGGACTGCGAGTGGTCGGCGGCGAAGCCGGGCATGCTCGGCCTGCAGACGGCGCTGGGCGTGGTCACGCGCACGATGGTTGAGCCGGGCCTGCTGGACTGGCGCGGCGTGGCGCGGGTGCTCAGCGAGCGGCCCGCCGAGATCGCCGGGCTGGCCGATCAGGGCCGCCCGATCGCGGTGGGCGAACCCGCGAACCTGGCCGTGGTGGACCCCGATGTCCGCTGGACGGTGCGCGGTGCTGAGCTGGCGAGCATCTCGGCGAACACGCCGTTCGAGGGCATGGAGCTGCCGGGCCGGGTGCTGGCGACGGTGTTGCGCGGCCGGATCACCGCGCACGAGGGCGAGGTGCGGCGCTGATGGAACGGATGTTGTGGGTGCTGGCGCTGCTGGTGCTGCTGGCGCTGGTGTACGTCGGGATGCGCCGCGGCTGGCTCAACCGCAAGCGGCGGCAGACGGCGGAGCTCGCGGAGTTCCCGGTGGCGCCCGACGGCGTGGCCGAGCAGCCCGCGCTGCTGGCCGACGCGAGCGGGTTCTACGTGGGCAGCACGCGGGCCGGCGATTGGCAGGACCGCATCGCGGTCGGCGACATCGGGCACCGCGCGAACGCGGTGGCGCGGTTGCGCGGTTCGGGCCTGCTGCTGGAGCGGACGGGCGCGAGCGCGATGTGGATTCCCGCGGAGTCCGTGGTGGACGCCCGGGTGGATCACAAGCTGGCGAACAAGGTCGTTCCCGGTGCGGGGATGCTGGTGGTGACCTGGCGCTTGGGGGACCAGGACATCGACACCGGCTTCCGCGCGGATGACAAGTCCGCTCAGGACGAGTGGACGGGTGCGGTGCGGGCATTGGCGCCTGCCGCAGGACGTGACGACATGGAGGGACAGGCATGACCGCGCACACCCCGGCGGCATTGGTGCTCGAAGACGGCCGGATCTTCCGCGGCGTCGCCTACGGCCAGGAGGGCCGCGCGCTCGGCGAGGCGGTGTTCTCCACCGGCATGACCGGCTACCAGGAGACGCTGACCGACCCGTCGTACCACCGCCAGATCGTGGTGCAGACCGCGCCGCAGATCGGCAACACCGGCTGGAACGACGAGGACGACGAGTCCCAGCGCATCTGGGTCGCGGGCTACGCGGTGCGCGACCCCGCGCGCGTTCCGTCGAACTGGCGCTCCCGCCGGTCGCTGGACGAGGAGCTCAAGCGCCAGGAGATCGTGAGCATCGCGGGCCTCGACACCCGCACCGTGACCCGGCACCTGCGGGAGCGCGGCGCGATGCGCGCCGGGATCTTCTCGGGTTCCGCGGTGGGTTCGGACGACGAGCTGGTGGCGCAGGTGGCGGCCTCCGATTCGATGTCGGGCGCGGACCTGGCCGGTGACGTGACCACGGACAAGCCCTACGTCGTCGAGGCGCAGGGCGAGAAGAAGTTCACGGTGGCGGCCCTGGACCTGGGCATCAAGTCGAACACCCCGCGGATGATGGCCCAGCGCGGCATCGAGGTGCACGTGCTGCCGCTGTCTTCCACCGCGGACGACCTGCTGGCGGTGCGGCCGGACGGGGTGTTCCTGTCCAACGGCCCCGGCGACCCGGCGACCGCCGACCACGCCGTGGCGCTCACCCGCGAGATCTTGAGCCGCAAGCTCCCGCTGTTCGGGATCTGCTTCGGCAACCAGCTGCTGGGACGCGCGCTCGGCCGCGGGACCTACAAGATGCGCTACGGCCACCGGGGCATCAACATCCCGGTGATCGATGTGGACACCGGCAAGGTCGCGATCACCGCGCAGAACCACGGTTTCGCCGTGGAGGGCGAGGCGGGGGAGCGGTTCGACACCGACTTCGGCGCCGCGAAGATCAGCCACTACTGCCCGAACGACGGCACCGTCGAAGGCCTGCGCCTGCTCGACGGCCCCGCGTTCAGCGTCCAGTACCACCCGGAGGCCGCGGCCGGTCCGCACGACGCCGCGCCCCTGTTCGACGAGTTCACCAGCATGATGAGCGAGGCCCGCTGATGTCCAAGCGCACTGATATCAAGCACGTCATGGTGATCGGTTCCGGGCCGATCGTCATCGGACAGGCCTGCGAGTTCGACTACTCCGGTACGCAGGCGTGCCGGGTGCTGCGGGAGGAAGGGCTGCGGGTCAGCCTGGTCAATTCCAACCCGGCGACGATCATGACGGACCCGGAGTTCGCCGACGCCACCTACGTCGAGCCGATCACCCCGGAGTTCGTGGAGAAGGTCATCGAGGCCGAGCGCCCCGACGCCCTGCTGGCGACCCTCGGCGGGCAGACGGCGCTGAACACGGCGATGGCGCTCGACGAGCGCGGCGTGCTCAAGAAGTACGGCGTTGAGCTCATCGGCGCCGACATCGAGGCCATCGAGCGCGGTGAGGACCGGCAGCGGTTCAAGGACATCGTGCGCTCCATCGGCGGCGACGCCCCGGAGAGCGCCGTGTGCAAGTCGATGGACGAGGTCCGCGACTTCGTCGCCGAGCGCGGCCTGCCGGTCGTCATCCGCCCCAGCTTCACCATGGGCGGCCTGGGTTCCGGCATGGCGCACACCACCGAGGACCTGGAGCGGATGGCCACGCTGGGCCTCACCGAGTCCCCGGTGCACGAGGTGCTCATCGAGGAGAGCGTGCTCGGCTGGAAGGAGTACGAGCTCGAGCTGATGCGCGACCACGCGGACAACGTGGTCGTGATCTGCTCCATCGAGAACATCGACCCGATGGGCGTGCACACCGGTGACTCGGTCACGGTGGCCCCGGCGATGACGCTGACCGACCGCGAGTACCAGCACATGCGCAACGTCGGCATCGACGTGCTGCGCGAGGTGGGCGTGGAGACCGGCGGCTGCAACATCCAGTTCGCGATCCACCCGGAGACGGGGCGCATGGTCGTGATCGAGATGAACCCGCGGGTGTCGCGCTCCTCGGCGCTGGCCTCGAAGGCGACGGGCTTCCCGATCGCCAAGATCGCCGCGAAGCTGGCCATCGGCTACACGCTCGACGAGATCAGCAACGACATCACCGGCGAGACCCCGGCGAGCTTCGAGCCGACGCTGGACTACGTGGTGGTGAAGGTGCCGCGGTTCGCCTTCGAGAAGTTCCCCGGTGCGGACCCCGCGTTGACGACGACGATGAAGAGCGTCGGCGAGGCGATGTCGCTGGGCCGGAGCTTCCAGGAGGCGCTGGGCAAGGCGCTGCGCTCGATGGAGACCTCGCGGATCGGCTTCTGGACGAAGGACGACCCGGAGGGCGCGACGCTGGAGTCCACTCTGGACGAGCTGCGCACCGCGCACGACGGCAGGCTCTACGGCGTGGAGCGCGCGCTGCGGCTGGGCGCGAGCGCGGCGCAGGTGCACGAGGCCTCGGGCATCGACCCGTGGTTCGTGGACCAGATCGCCGCGCTGGTGGAGCTGCGCGCGGAGCTCTCGGCCGCCCCGGTGCTGGACGCGGACCTGCTGCGGCGGGCGAAGCGCTCCGGCCTGTCGGACCGCCAGCTCGCCGCGCTGCGCCCGGAGCTGTCCGATGAGGACGGTGTGCGGTCGCTGCGGCACCGCCTGGCCGTGCGGCCGGTGTACAAGACGGTGGACACCTGCGCGGCCGAGTTCGCGGCCCGCACCCCGTACCACTACTCGGCCTACGAGCTCGACCCCGACGCGGAGTCCGAGGTCACCGAGCAGCGCGACCGCCCCAAGGTGATCATCCTGGGTTCGGGCCCGAACCGCATCGGCCAGGGCATCGAGTTCGACTACTCCTGCGTGCACGCGGCCACCTCGCTGCGCGACGCCGGGTTCGAGACCGTCATGGTCAACTGCAACCCGGAGACGGTGTCCACGGACTACGACACGGCGGACCGGCTGTACTTCGAGCCGCTGACGTTCGAGGACGTGCTGGAGGTCGTCGAGGCGGAGCGCGCGTCCGGTGAGGTCGCGGGCGTGATCGTGCAGCTCGGCGGCCAGACGCCGCTGGGATTGGCGCAGCGCTTGGCCGACGCCGGGGTGCCGATCGTGGGCACGCCGCCGGAGGCGATCCACCTGGCGGAGGAGCGCGGCGCGTTCGGCGACGTGCTGCGCAAGGCGGGCCTGCCCGCGCCGAAGTACGGCATGGCGACGTCGTTCGACGCGGCCAAGCGCATCGCCGACGAGATCGGCTACCCGGTGCTGGTGCGCCCGTCGTACGTGCTCGGCGGTCGCGGCATGGAGATCGTCTACGACGAGGCGTCGCTGGAGAACTACATCGCCCGCGCCACCGAGGTCACCCCCGAGCACCCGGTGCTGGTGGACAACTTCCTCGACGACGCCATCGAGATCGACGTGGACGCGCTGTGCGACGGCACCGACGTGTACCTGGGCGGCGTGATGGAGCACATCGAGGAGGCCGGCATCCACTCCGGCGACTCGGCGTGCGCGTTGCCGCCGATCACCTTGGGGCGCCAGGACATCGAGAAGGTGCGCGAGTCGACGAAGGCCATCGCGCACGGCATCGGCGTGCTGGGCCTGCTCAACGTGCAGTACGCGTTGAAGGACGACGTGCTCTACGTGCTGGAGGCGAACCCGCGGGCCTCGCGCACGGTGCCGTTCGTGTCGAAGGCGACGGCGGCTCCGCTGGCGAAGGCCGCGTCCCGCATCATGCTGGGCGCCAGCATCTCCGACCTGCGCGGCGAGGGCGTGCTGCCCGCGACGGGCGACGGCGCGGACCTGCCGATGGACGCTCCGGTGGCGGTGAAGGAGGCGGTCCTGCCGTTCCACCGCTTCCGCACCCCGGAGGGCCACGGCGTGGATTCGCTGCTGGGGCCGGAGATGAAGTCCACCGGCGAGGTGATGGGCATCGACGTCTCCTTCGGGCAGGCGTTCGCGAAGTCCCAGTCCGCCGCCTACGGTTCGCTGCCCACCTCGGGCACCGTGTTCGTGTCGGTGGCGAACAAGGACAAGCGCTCGATGGTGTTCCCGGTCAAGCGCCTCGCCGACCTGGGCTTCGAGATCCTCGCGACCGCCGGGACCACGGATGTGCTGCGGCGCAACGGGATTCCGGCGAAGGAGGTCCGCAAGCACAACGAGAAGGGCGAGGACTGCGACGTCATCGACCTGATCCGCGCCGGCGAGATCGACATGGTCGTGAACACCCCGTACGGCAACCCCGGCCCGCGCGTCGACGGCTACGAGATCCGCACGGCCGCCGTGTCGCGCGACATCCCGTGCATCACCACGGTGCAGGGCGCCGCTGCGGCGGTGCAGGGCATCGAGGCCGGGATCCGCGGCAGCATCGGCGTGCGCCCGCTGCAGGCGCTGCAGGCCGCGCTGCGCCAGGGCGGTGAGCGGCGGTGACGGTCCGGGCCGGTTTCGGTCGGCGGCTCGCCGAGTCGATCGCCGCGCGCGGCGCGCTGTGCGTGGGCATCGACCCGCATCCGGCGCTGCTCAACGCGTGGGGCCTGGAGGAGAGCCCCGCCGCGTTGGAGCGGTTCGCGATGACGGCGGTGGAAGCGCTGGCCGGTGAGGTCGCGGTGCTCAAACCGCAGTCGGCGTTCTTCGAGGTCTACGGTTCGGCGGGCGTGGCGGTGCTGGAGAAGGTCGTCGCCGCGTCCCGCGAAGCCGGGGCGCTGGTGCTGCTGGACGTGAAGCGCGGCGACATCGGCTCGACGATGACGGCCTACGCGAACGCCTACCTCGACGAGCACTCGCCGCTGGCGGCGGACGCGCTGACGGTGTCGCCGTACCTCGGTTTCGGTTCGCTGGCACCGGCGCTGGGCATCGCGGAGCAGACCGGCCGCGGCGTGTTCGTCCTGGCGCGCACCTCGAACCCGGAGGGCGCGGCGTTGCAGCGCTCGAAGGCGGAGGACGGCCGCACCGTCGGCCAGTCCATCGTGGACGCGGCGGCGGAGAACAACGCGGGCGCGGATCCCTACGGCTACGTGGGCGTGGTCGCCGGGGCGACGATCAAGCCGGGCGAGCTGGACTTCTCCCGCTTGAACGGCCCGATCCTGGCCCCGGGCCTGGGTGCCCAGGGCGCGACCGTGCAGAGCCTCCGCGCCACGTTCGGCGCGGCCCTGCCCTCGGTCCTGCCCGCCACGGCCCGCGACGTCCTCCGCCACGGCCCGTCGGTCGCGGACCTTCGCTCCGCGGCCCGCCGGGTGCGCGACGAACTGGGTGTGCTGCTGGAGGCCTGACCCGGGTGGTGCGGCCCGCTCTCGTTCAGGGAGCGGGCCGCACGGCCTCGTCGCACGGATGCGATCCGGTCAGCCCCGTGCCTTGTCCTCGAGCTCCTCGGTGGCAGCCACGAACTTGTCGTGTGCCTGGCCGCTCATGTCGTAGAAGTGGAACGGGCCAACCGGATTGGTCTTCGCAAAGCGCGTGACGTGGTCGTTCCCCATCCCCACGTAGCGGTAGGCGGAACTCGCCGCCCGTATCGCGTTCGCCTGCAAATGCTGCTCCCGCTGCTTCTCGAGTCGCTTCGCCTTGGTGTACTCGGCGTCGGGTGCAGCCGCGACGGGTTCATTCCCCCCCGGCCGCCCAGATGTCGTTGATGAAGGCCTTGATGTAGGCCATGAGCGCCTCTCGATGCTCGGCGAGGCCCTTCGCGTCGGCGATGCTGCGGCCGTCCTTGAGGCCTTTGACGAACTTCTCCAGGCCCTTCTCGTCCTGGTGCACAGCGATGAACCGCTTCCGCTCCGGCGCCATGTCGGAGCCGGGCTCCTGGCCGAGGTCCTTGCCGTACTTCCAAGCCAGCTTCAGGGAGCGTTGCAGTATTTCCCCCATGCGGTCGTCGAGGATCCCGACGTTCCGCTCTTCCAGGCGCGTGTACAGGATGTTCAGGGCCTGCGCCAGCTTGGGGAAGATCGATTCGCCGCCGTGCTTGCTCAGGTCCTGCTTGGGCACGCCGAACTTCTTCCGCATCGGCTCGGCGGACTTCTCGTACGCCTTGTTCATGCTGGGGAACGCGCTGAGGTCGTCCGAAGCGAACGCTTCGTAGACGAAGCTGCTGGAGCCGACCGCTGTGATGACGTGGTCGAACGTGACCTCCGCGTGGTTCTCGCCGAGCACGTTCGTTCCGGTGGGGGAGAACCGGACCCAGGTCCCCTCGCCGGGCTTGGGCAAGGTTCCCAAGTAATCGGTCTTCCCGTCCGCGTGCCCCGTGAACTCCGCGTCGTCCTCGTACTGGCGCACGGTGCGGTCGCGTGCGAACTTCTCCTGCGCCTTGCTCAGGCCCGGTCGATCCGGCTCGACCTTCTCCTCGCCGACGAAGGCGAGCGCTGGACCGCGGTGCGCGGCTCGGATCGCGGCCCCGATGAGGCGGGTCGCGGGCTCTTCGGCGGCGACTCGACGGGGGCGTGCTCCGCCGAGTTCCGGGCGCGCGCGACCAGCTGAGCCACCACCGCGTTCCCCACCGATCGTTGCAGTTCCTGCAGAAATCCGTGCTCCGGCACCGGTGGTGGCCGATGGGTGGCGTGCCGTGACTCGGGCTCGGCGCAATGATGGCGCGCGCGCATGGATACCTCCCCTCGGCGGCACGCCCCACCGGTCGAGAAGTGTGAGACGCAGCCGCGTCATCGGTTTCCCGCGCACCTCCGCCCGTCACCAGCACCTCCGCGCGGCGCCGGAGGCAGACCCGCTGCCCTGGCAGGCAAGGAGCGGTTCCCCGGGCGCCGCGCGCACGAGCGTGCGGCGATCTTCTGGCGAACGGTCTTGTCAGGCCGGCGCGGCCTGCCGTTCACTCCCGTCGGGAGCTCGACGTCACTTCGGGATGTGCTCTTCGGCGGTGGGGATGGTGCCGGAGAGGCGGTGCGAGGTGTCGTAGTAGTTCGTTCCGTTGTCCTCGTCGTAGGTCTGCTCGTGGTACTGCTCCGAGCCGAACGCGCCGCGCGCGATCTGGCTTTCCGCCTTGCGCACGTCGGACACGGTCTCCGCCGTTTCACGGGCGGCGGCGTTGTTGATGCCGCCGCCTTCCCGCCACAGCGTGGCGTCGTCGACGAAGGACTTGGTGGCGTTCTGCGCCGACCGGCCCAGGTCGTCGGCGTTGCCCATCATCCCGACGCCGCGTCCGCCCAGTTGTTCGGCGCTCTTGCCCAGTCCTGCCGCCGCGTCGGCGCCGCGCGTCCCGGCGCTGCCGAGCGCTTCGCCGCCCTTGCCGACGGCGCTCGCGGTGGAGCCCAACGCGTCCGAAGCGCGGGAGGTGGCCTGCCCGGCTGCGGTCGCGGCCCCGCCCAGCGTCGGCGAGGCCGGGAACGCCTTCGCGCCACCGGTGGTGAGCTTGGCGCCGACCTTCGCGCCCGCCTCGGCCATGTCGTCGAGGGCCTTGGCCAGGTGCGTTCCGGCTTTGCCGAGCTTGCCGAGCAGCTGGCTGATCTTCGTGGCGATCTTGGACAGGGTCATCCCGATCCGCCCGGCCGCGTAGCCGAGGTAGCCCGCGACGGTCGCGCCGAAGCTGATGACGGAGCCCGCGAGCGCGGCCAGCGCGCCCTTGATGAGTTCGGCGACGATGGCGGCGATGATGTCCCGGATCAGGCCGCGGCAGGTGGCGACCATGGTGCCCGCGGTCGCCATCGCGCCCGAGGCGGTGCCCGCGCTGACCGACATGGCTTCGACGCCTTCGGCGAGTTCCGCGGACCGCTGCCGGTAGGCGTCGCAGGCCTGGCCTTGCCACTCGGCGCAGTCCGACTGGACCTGACCGGGGATCTCCGCGGCCAGCTTCTCCAGGTCCGCCTTCACCTGCTGCCAGGTGTCCGCGCCCGCTTTGATCGCGTTCGGGTCGCCCGCGAGGAAGTCGAGCACTTCGCGCAGCGGCGCGAAGTGCTCCATGAGCCAGCCGACTCCGGCGGCCAGCGCGGAACCGATCGGGTCGATGGCGGTGATCAGCCCGTCCAGCGCGAGCACTCCGGCGCTGGCGGCGAATTCGCCCCAGTCCTCGTTGTTGAACGCGGTCCAGGTCGCCCGAGCGGAATCGACGATCCCGGCGCCCGCGGTCACCGCACCGGATTGGACCGCCGCGCTGTCGGTATCGGTGAACATCCCGGTCATATCTGCACCTGCCCGAGATCGTCGGAGTTCTTGTCGTCGATGTCCTGGTAGTCCGCCGCGGTCGCGCTCACCCGATCACCGAGGTCCGCGGTCAGCTCGGAGAACTTCTGGATCTCGGCGGCGGCCTGCTGCGAGGTCTGCCGGGCCTGATCGGCGAACAGCTGGCCCACCAGGCCGAAGCTGTCGGCGCCGAACGAGACTCCCGCGCCCTGCTGGCCCGCCGCGGCGATGTCGCCGGCGAGTCCGGCGAGCCACTGCGAATGCGTGGTCAGCCGCGATGGCATGACGTTGAACATGGTTGCTGCTCCCCAGTGATCAGCGAAGGTAGCTTCGCGGCGGCTCGTCGTCGAAGTCCGGATCGTCGTTCCGACTCGCGGCGCCCTCGTCTGGTTCCGCCGGGAGCTGAGTTCGCAGGAATTCCATCGCGGAGGCGCCCGCGAACGGCTCCACGGTCTGCGCGACCTTGTGCGCGACCGCGCCCTGCGCTTGCGCGGACAGCCGCAGGATCGCGGCGCGCAGCTCGGACGGGCCGCGCTGCATCGAGCTCCGGTCGAACTGCACGTCCTGGAGCGCGCCGTTGGAGCCGACGGTGACCGAGACGCCGTCCTCGGTGGCGGTCTCGGCGAGGGAACCGAGCTGTTCCTGGATCTGCTGGGACTGCTGGACCATCTCGTCGGCGCGGCTTTGCAGCGATTCGAGGAACTGCTGCGGTGACTGCTGATTCACGTCATTACCCCCAGGTGCGGTGCTTGGTGCGGCGCGGAGTGCGCGGTCTCGTGCCGGTCGAGATCAGACCGGGGCCACCGAGATCGACGATCCGAGGTGCCCGGACGGTTCCATCCGCATTCCCGGACACGAATCCTCGGAACTCTTCGCAGGAGGGCGAACCCACCGGCACGAGCGCCCCCAGCGCTCGCCCCCCATCTTCATGCCACGGCTGAACGGGCGTGCTCCGGGGTCAGCTCAGGTCGCGCAGGCGCCCGGCGACGAGTCGGCCGCGGACGCCGAATCCGGCGGCGACCAGGGGCAACGCGGTGAGCGCGGCGATCCCGGCCGGGGGCTGCCCGCTGAGCAGCCCGCCCACGACGCCTAGGACGCCGAGGCCGAGCAGCAGGTTCGCGCGCAGCAGCAGCCCGCCGACGGCGACGGGCGGTTCCCGGTCCGGGTAGCCGTGGCGCCGCCTGGCGATGGCGAACGCGGCGCCGACGGCGAGGAACACGTGACCGGCGACGATCACGACCACCGGGAGCCAGGCCAGGACGTCGAGCCGCCCGCTGCCCAGCCCGCCCGCGATGACCAGCCACCACCCGGCGGCGAGGATCGCGGGCGGCCAGATCCCCAGCCGCGCCCGCCTGCGGCGCTCCGGATCCGGGCCGCGCGGCGGGACGCCGGGGATGCGAACTCCGAGCAGGGCGAGCCCGAGCAGCGGGACGAACAGCGCCCAGCCCAGCGCGGCGGGCGCGGTGGGGTCGGCGATGACGACGTTGCTGCCGCGGTTGTCGAGCTCGCGGCGTTCGACCGGGGCCGGTGTCGTGCGGTTGTCCGGGGTGAGGTCGGAGAACTTGAAGGTGCGCTGCTCGCTGGAGCCGTCCTCCCAGGTGACGGTGGCGTCGCAGACCCACCACCAGCCCAGGCCGGACATGCTGACCGGGCCGACCTGCTCGCACCGGGTGGCCAGCGCCGTGCCGCGCTCGGTGGGCGTGCCGTCGGTCGTCGTGATCCCGGTGGCGCCCATGACCGTGTGGAACACCAGCAGCACCAGCAGCCGGACCACGATCTGCGAGGCGATGTACCCGAGGCGCGAGCCCCGCCCGGCGGAGCCGTCCGGCTCGCGCGGAGCGCGCCGGGGCTCGGTGTGTCCGGGCAGCATGTCGTCGGAAGGTGCCACGTTCGCGTCCTGTTCCCCCAGTGTCGCCTGCGGCGCGAACGTAGCAGGGCAGCGTCCGGGATCGGTGCGGGACCTGCGCGATCACCGCAGTGCGGGCTGGTCCGGTGGCGTTTCGGCGAGGCCTCCGCCGCACGCCGGGGCCCCGCCGAACGCTTTCGAGGACCGGATCAACGCGCGCAGAGGGCTTCGACGATCGTCTCCGCGTCGGCTTGGAACGCCATGTCGAGGAAGTAGAGCTTGTCGGCGACCTCGCCGAGCTGCTCCTTCATGATCTTGACCTCCGTGTCCCCTTGGGTGACCGAGATGCTCTGGCAGCCGAGCGAGATGGTGATGCCTCCCGCTTTCGCCGCCGCCGGAATCTCCCAAGTGGTGTCGGACATTGCGCCTCCCGATGAGTCGAATCCTGTTGGTGCGGAGGACTCTCCCGAGCCTCCGTGGCGGCACACAACGATTCTTTCGGGTGATCAGGGTGGTTTGCCACGGTGGAGACCCGGCACAGTCCTCCTGGAATCAACGCGATCGATCATCGGGGGTGAATGTGTTGGGGCACAAGGGAATGCCGGTCCGGGTCCGGCGCGTTTCCAGCGAGCTCAAGGAGCTCCGGCTGCGCAGTGGCCTGTCCGGTGAGGAGGTCGCTGCTGCGCTGGGCATGTCGATGAGCAAGCTCAGCCGCATGGAAACGGGCCAGCGCGGGCTGTACGCGGACGACGTGTCAGCGCTGCTGGGGCTGTACCGAGTACCGGCGAAGCGCCGCGAGGAGATCCTCGCGCTGGTGCGAAACGGGATGGACCGCAATTGGTGGCAAGTGCGGGACGGCGGATTGCCACGAATGTGGCAGGACCTGATCCGCTTCGAGAAAGAAGCCACGTCGATCTGCAACTACGAGTCGATGTTCATTCCGGGATTGCTCCAAACATCCGAGTACGCGGCGACGATCGCTGAAGCGACGGACCCTGACCTGACACCACCGCAGGTCGATTCGCTGGTCACCGCGCGCATGACCAGGCAGACGCTGCTCCACGCCGCCGGCCACCCGACCTTGGAGTTTTTAGTGGAGGAGAGTGTGCTCCGGAGGCCGGTCGGAACCGGCGGGCTCATGTACCGCCAGCTCCGGCACGCGATCACCGCGGGGAGCCGAGCGAACGTAGCGATCAGAGTGCTGCCCTCGGCAGCAGGCGCACATCCTGGGCTGGAAGGGCCGTTCGTGCTGCTGGATTTCGGCCAGCAGCCGTCGCTCGTCTACCTGGAGAACCGGTGGAGCAGCGCGTTCCTGGAAGAGGCCGAACACGTCGTCGCAGCGAGGGAGTCCTTTCGCTTGCTGCGGGACGTTGCCCTGCCGGAATCGGCTTCTCTAGAGTTCATGGCACGCGTAGCCGACGAGTTGGCATGACGACCGGCGAGGAGCACTTCGTGGCACAACCCGATTTCTCCGGCCTCCCGTGGCGGAAGAGCAGCCGCAGCAGCAACTACGGCAACTGCGTAGAGGTGGCCCACACCGGCCACGCCGTCGCGGCCCGCGACTCGAAGGCTCCCGATGACGAAGTCCTGCTGGTGAGTGCCACGTCTTGGTCGTCGTTCCTGCACGGCATCCGCGAAGGCCGCTTCGACGGTTGATCTCCCCGCTCGGGAGGCGGCGCTTCCTTCCACCTGGGCGTGCCCGCTCACCGGCGAGGCAACTGGGCGATCAGCTGCCGGTGCTGGTGCGGAGTTCGTCGGTCACTCGGAGCCCGGTTTCAAGCCGAGGGCGAGTTGGCCGCCGTCGAGGGCGACCAGCGGTGTGAACGGATCTTGACCGCCCGCCAGGCAGCGGGCGCAGTCGACGGGGGCGGTCACCGCCTCCGAGTCCCCGGCTACGGCCGGGGTGTCCAGCGGTTGGTGGCACGCGGGTCCGGGGAGCTTCAGCCCGCCGACCCAGTCCTGGAGCTCGACCCGGTGCACTCGTCGTCGGCGGCCCGGTTGGCGCAGGTTGCGGTTGCGGAACCGCGCGCACTCGCGTTCGGACAAGCCGCGCAGTGCCACCGAGGTCGGGTCGGTGCCGTGCTCGATCGCTGACACGCCTTCCAGCGTTCTGATCAGCGTGAACGACGCATACCGCAGGAGCGGTGATCCGACTGCGGCGAACGGGTGGGGTCGGCCGCGCACTCATCGGAAGAAGCGGGGGGTGGTGCCTGCTCCGGGCGGGTCAAGTGGAGGCGGACCAGAAGCGTGGCCGCGTCGTCGGTGCTCAGCAGACGGTCGGTCTCCGGATTGCCGGAGAGAAGGCGACATGGCAGGGCGGGACCTCCGCGTCGCTCGCCCCGTCCAGGCCTTCGCGATCAGCGAATCCGTGACCCCGCGCTGCCTCCTCCCAGAGCGGGCCGGGAGCTCCGCGAACGAGCATTCGGTCCGACCATACGTCGTCATCTGGTGTTGCGGAGATTTCATTGCTGGCACTTCGCTGGTAACTCACGCAGCCGTGACGACAGCCCGGCTGCGGCACACTGTCCTGGGTGACTGAAAACGAGACGCACAACTTCAACGAGTACAGCGGGTACGGTGCCGAAACAGTCGTTCAGGCCAACGTCTTGCACGGCGACGTGGTGTTCTTGCCGCGATCAGCGGCATTGCTGAGTGCGAGCGACGAACAGGTGTCCTGGGCGCGCCAACTTGCCCAAGAAGTGCAGGCACTCAGCGCGCAGGAAGTGAAGCAGCGGGGGATCAGCGGATCCGACGCTTTAGCGGTGAGGTGGAGTATCGCATCCGATGATCTCGTCGATCACTGGGAGAACGTTCATGGCTCCGCAGCAGGTACCTGGTCCCTTCCGCTTGCGGGCCATTTTACGGCCGTTCGGCAGACCTATCAGGCAATACACTCCAAGCGCTTGGTGATTCTAGGTCAGGCCGGTGCGGGTAAAACAGTGCTCGCACACCGCCTCATCTTGGATTTGCTTGAAACCACCGCGACCTCGGGTCCAGTGCCGGTGTTGTTCAGCCTCAGCGACTGGAATCCTTCCACGACACCACTTCAAATGTGGCTTGCTGACAGGCTCGCCCGGGACTTTCCTTTTCTGGGGGTGCCCGGGTCTTATCCACGTTCGAACGCCGCCAACTGGCTCGTGGACCACGGCCTGATCCTCCCGGTGCTCGATGGATTCGACGAGATTCCTGACAAGTACCACTCGGATGCTATAGACGAGATTACCGGAGCTGATTGCCCGCTCGTGCTCACGAGCCGCAAAACGGAGTACGCAAGAGCTGTACGTGCGGCCAAAGCGGTTGGCAGAGCTGCGGCAATCGAGATTCAAGATCTTGACCTGGCTGAAGCCAGGCGTTATTTGGTGCTCGGCACCAACAAGTCTCGCGCCGGGGCTTGGGGCGCGGTGTTCGACCACCTGAATGAAAGTCCCGATAGTCCGGCTAGTCGGAACCTCATCTCGGCCCTGACAGCGCCCCTCATGGTCATGCTCGTGCGCGTCATCTACGGTGCCAGTCCCGATCGCTCCCCGGAGGAGCTCCTTGATACTCGCATTTTCCCCACGTACAAGAGCTTGGAAGACTACCTGCTCGGCGCCTATTTGAGCGTCTCCTACGGGGCTCGTCGCAGAACGGTTTCCTGGCGCCCGAAGTTGAGTCCCGGTCAGGCTCATGACTGGCTAGGGTATCTCGCCAATCATCTATCTCGTCGAGACACGCATGACTTGGTGTGGTGGCGCTTGTCCAGATCGCTCCACCCGTATGGTCGTTTCTTCGTTACCACTGCAAGCTACGGATTTGCGTATGCTGTCGCATTTTGTGGGATGGACTGGATCCACCGTCAGGTCGTGGCTGGGCTCGTGTCCGGTGTAGTCGACGAGCTCGTGGGGGGTCGCGTGTCGATTCTTGCGGGTGGAATGATATTCGGGTTGACCGGTGGTATCGCGATCGGGATCGTTGTCGAATCCGGTTTCCGTTTCGGTCGTACCGGTCCGGAGCCCGAGCGATTTCGGCTGACGCTGCGTCGGAAACGTGAAGAAAGTTGGCTCGCTTCATCGCGGCTCAAGAAGCTTCTTAATTCTTTCGCCAAGGGGCTCGCGTTCGGTCTGATGTTCGGATTTTCCTTTGTTTTGGCGGTGAGTGCTTTAAATGATGCGAGTCGGCTGATTCTGGGGTTTGCGCCGGACATTGGCCTAGCTGTCGGATTGGCGGGCGGTTTTGGGAACCTGGTCATTTCGGGGTTCAGCGACAACCATCATTCGCAGGCCGCGAGTCCGTGGGGTCTCTTGAGGATCGATCGTGGGGTGGCGCTGCTCCGCGTGTTCGTCGTCAGTGCGTTCGTCGGGACATTTTTCGCGTTCAGGGAGTCGATCTTGGCTGCCATTCTTCTCGGGATTCTCACGGGTGCGGCAACGCTAGCGCTTTCGGCGTGGGGTCACTGGTTGCTGTACGTGCGTTTCTGGCTTGCCTTGACCGGTCGTCTGCCGTGGCGCCTGAAAGAATTTCTGGAAGATGCGTACGATCGTGGTGTGCTTCGTCAATCGGGTGCGGTCTACCAGTTTCGCCACGCGTATATTCGCGACTACCTCGTTCGGCGCCATCGATCCTAAGATCGCCATGGCGTTCCTCGGTGGAACAAGGGCGAAGTTGGGCGTCGGCCTCCCGCTCCTGGCCTAGCCCTGCCTGGTGGGGCGGATGGTCAGGTCGCCGATTTCGACGTCGTCGGGTTGCTCGATGGCGAACGCGATGGCGCGTGCCACGGCGTCCGGGCTGATGCCGAGCTCCGCCATCGTCCGCTGCACCTGTTCCCGCTGCTCGGGGTCTTGCACGTGGTCGACGAGCTCGGTGCGCACGAACCCCGGCGAGATCGACGTGGTGCGCAGGACGCCGTCGGTGGACTCCTGGCGCAGCGCCTCCAGGACCGTGCGCACGGCGTTCTTGGTGCCCGCGTAGACGGCCTGCGACGGGACGATCTTCAGCCCGGACGTCGACACGGTGGTGACGAGGTGCCCGCGGCCCTGCTCGCGGAACACCGGCAGCGCGGCGGCGATGCCGTGCAGCACGCCGCGCACGTTGACGTCGATCATCTGGTCCCAGTCGTCGACGTCGAGGTCGGCGACCGGTGCGACGCGGGCGACTCCGGCGTTGGCCACCAGCACGTCGAGACGTCCGAACCGGTCCACGGCCGACGCCACCAGTCGGTCGAGGTCGGCGCGGTCGGTGACGTCGACGTCCAGCATCTCCGCCCGGCCGCCCCCGTCCCGGATCCGCGCCACGAGCGAGCCGAGCCGGTCGGTGCGCCGGGCGCCGAGCACGACCGCCGCGCCGCGGTTCGCCAGCTCCAGTGCGGTCGCCGCGCCGATGCCGCTGCTGGCTCCGGTGATGGCGACGACTTTGCTGTCCAGTCCGGTCATCGGTACCACTCCTCTAAACTGACAACTGTCCGGTTACGACGTCGACTGTACCGGACAGTTGTCCGTTTGATTGCGGGGAAGGTCGAGGTGGCGTTGTGCCAGGTCGTGAACGCAGGTCGGACGCGGTCGCCAACCGCGACCGCATCGTCGAGGTCGCGCGGGCCGAGCTGAGCGAGGCCAACGGCGCGGTCGCCGACCTGAAGCTGCACCGCGTCGCCAAAGCGGCGGGCGTCGGGCAGGGCACGCTCTACCGGCACTTCCCGACGCGCGAACACCTGCTCGCGGAGGTGTACCGGCACGAGCTGACCCAACTCGTCGACGCGGTGGCGCCGCTGCTGGCGGAACACGCCCCGCTGCGCGCGCTGACCTGCTGGTTGCAGCGGCTGGTCGAGTACGTGCGGGTCAAACGCGGTGTCATGGCGGCGATCGAGGCGTCCGCGTGGCACGACCTGCACGCGGACCAGGGCCACCGGCTCGACGAAGCGCTCGAAGCGCTGCTCGACGCTGGCAGGAACTCCGGTGAACTGCGCGCCGAGGTCGACGCGGCCGACGTCCTGCTCCTGCTGGGCGCGTTGGCGCGCATCCCGGAAGCGGAGTGGGGCGCGCGGGCGCACACCGTCGTGACCGTCGTCGTCGACGGCCTCCGGCCCCGCTGACGCCTCGCACCGCCGGGGCGTCCGTTCCGGTGACCGGGCTCGTTCTGCCCACGGCCGCGATGGAGTCGGGCATGCTCGGTGACGGTGGGAGGAGGCTCGGATGCGGGTGTTGCTGGCGACCATCGGGTCGCGGGGTGAGGTGCAGCCGGTGGTGGCGTTGGCGCTGCGGCTGCGGGCGCTCGGGCACGACGCGCGGGTGAGCGTCTCGCCGGACTTCAGCGACTGGGCCGGCGATCTGGGGGTGCCGGTCGTCCCGCTCGCGCCGCGGATGCGCGCGGGGGAGTCCTGGGACCTGTCGTCGCCCGAAGGCAAGCGGCGTGCGGCGGAGGAGGCGGTGGCCGCGCAGTTCGCCACGCTCCGGGAGGCCGCTCGGGGCTGCGACGTCCTGGTGGGGTGCGGGGCGGTGATGGTCGCCGCGCGATCGGTGGCGCAACTGCTGGGGATCGGCCACGTGCACGCGCACTTCTGCCCCGCCACCTTGCCGTCACCTCGGCACGCACCGGCGCCGTGGCCCGGTTGGCCGCAGGACGAGGCCGGAGATCACCGCGACGCGTGGGCCGCCGACGCGCGGCGTTGGGAGGGCACCTGGGGAGCCGCGCTCAACGCGCACCGCGTCGACGCGGGGCTGGCGCCGGTCGAGGACGTGCGGGGGCACGTCCTGACGGATCGGCCTTGGCTGGCCGCCGACCCGTGCTGGGGCCGTGGTCCGAACCCGGTGATCCCGGCGTGTTCCAGGCGGGCGCCTGGCTCCTGCCGGGCGGCAGGGCGCTTCCCGCTGCGATCGAGTCCTTTGTGGACGATGGCGAGCCGCCCGTCTACTTCGGATTGGGCAGCATGCCCGCTCCCGGCGGCGACGTCGGGTAGGTGGTGCTCACGGCTGCGCGGGAGGCCGGGCGCCGCGTGATCGTGTCGCAGGGATGGGCCGAGCTGGACGTCGATCGCGGTGATGACCTCCTGGTGGTCGGCGAGGTCGACCACCAGGCGTTGTTCCCGCGGGTCGCCGCCGTCGTGCACCACGGCGGCGCGGGCACGACCACCACCGCCGCGCGGGCCGGAGTGCCGCAGGTCGTGCTTCCTCAGGTCTACGACCAGCACTACTGGGCCGGGCGCGTCGATCTGCTCGGGATCGGAGCCGGGCACCCGGCGGGGATGCCGACCGCCGCGTCGCTGCTCGACGCGCTCGAACGCGTGTCGAGGCCGAGCGTGGCCGCCCGCGCTCGTGCCGTCGCCGCCGAGGTGCGCACCGACGGCGCTCGGGCCGCGGCGGAGCGGCTGGTGGGCACGGGCTGACGTCACGCCCTGGTCGGGACGAACGGGTGGATCGCGCGGTCCTTCGGGTGGTCCGCCGCTTCGCGGCTGGATCTCCCCGCTGATTTCCGGGACTCCTGATGGGCCCTTGGCGCGGGGAACCCCGCCGGAAATCCGGTTCCCCGCGCGTTTCCGGAGGGCACGGCATTGCTTGCGCGATGTTCGAGGAGTACGAGAAGCACCGATGACGGTGCGGACGGCCACGCATCGGACGGTTCGAACCGTCCGATGCGGTGATCGGAAGAAGGACGTCGATGAAGAAGTTCGTGACCGGTGCGCTGCTCGGTTTCGGGATGCTGGTGGCCACTGCCACGCCCGCCGCGGCCGTCGGCTGGTACTACACGGGGTACTGGTACCCCTCGGCCGCCGCGTGCGAGCAGGGCTACCAGGGCCTCGTGAACAACCCGGGCGGCGCCGACCTGCCGCACGAGTGCAGGCACACCGGCGTCGGCGTGTACGAGCTCTGGCGCGTCGGCTGACACCTCGCGGTGACCGCATGATCGGCGAGGCCTCCGCGAACCGGAACGAGGCTTCGCCGAACTCCGCCATGATCTCCAGCGCGCATCCGTCACGGTTCTGATCTCGGCGAACGTGAGGAGTGATCCGTGCCCGCCACCACCGGATTCGAAGTGTCCGGAGAAGCCTCCGCTCGTCCTGCGTCCGGGCATGTTCCAGCTCGGTGAGCACTGGACCCGGTCCGGTTGCACCTCGCGGCTGGCGGACGGCCACACGGTGATCACCGTGGACCCGCTGGGCGCGGGACCTGGTGACGGGCCACGGGATCCAGCCGCGTGCTCAAGGGGCCTGCGTCGTAAGGCCGTGCGGAGCGCGTGGCAGCGGGGTGGTCACCGCAGCGATGCGGAGGGACTTCACGAGCCGCTGACTCTCCCGTTGGTCCGTTCGACCGTCCTTGAGGGGAACCTCGTCGTGGGCATGGCGAACCGGCGCGCGGGCGGGCGGTTCACGGTGCTCGCGCGGTCGCGTCTCCGGTGAGCCGGTTCGACACCCGCCGGGGCCGGCGGTCGTGGAGGGCGCCTGGATGAGCATCGCCCTGACCGGCGATCAGCGCACCGGGTCGCCGAGCTGCTGTCCACAGTGGCTTGAGGGGATCGGTGAGACGCTGCCGGTTTCTCGTCGCCGCGGGCGCATGTCCGCCCATCGGGAGCGCCCGCCGCGCCCGGCGCCGAGTTAAGAATTGATTTCGGCGCGTGCCGAGAATTGCTCCGGAGCGGATCTAATGGGCGTCCGGTATTCGACTCCCGCCGGATTCAACACCGCGCTGTCAGGGTTGACGCCGGGTGAACGGCTCGGATACCCAGTGTTTCGGGAAACCCCTCACCGGGCGGGGATTGGGCCTGTGGCCTGCGGGTTCGGCGACGAGTCCGTGACCTAGGGAAACATGCGCGGACTGCGACTTTCATTACACTTTCACCGGGGAAATACTGCTCAATTCGGGTGATGTGCTGTGGATCTTGACAACTCAGCGTGTGCGCTTCACCATTCCGTCCCAAGCATCGGAACGGGTTGTGCGGGCCGCTGAAACGTGGTTGCCCGGCCCGGTGCGCCCCGAGAAAGACCCTCCGCGCCGGCGACTCCGCGCATCGAGGCGAACCCCCGAGCGTCCGGAACGACGACCCTGAGGCGTCGCGAGCAACCACGCGGACTTCCGCGTGGACGAGCAGAACGGAAATTCCGGGCACCGTGAGCCAAGAAACCCTCCAGACCGGCGGCGACTCGGACGGGCAGCCGCCCGTCGACGCCGGGGACGCCGGCTACAGCAAATCGCTGAAAGCACGGCACATCAACATGATCGCCATCGGTGGCGCGATCGGCACCGGGCTCTTCCTCGGTGCGGGCGGCCGGCTCGTGCAGGCCGGGCCCGCCCTCGCCATCGCCTACGCGGTGTGCGGGCTGTTCGCGTTCTTCGTGGTGCGCTCGCTCGGTGAGCTCATCCTCTACCGCCCCTCCTCCGGCGCGTTCGTGTCCTACGCGCGGGAGTTCATGGGCGAGAAGGGCGCCTACACCGCGGGCTGGATGCACTTCCTGAACTGGTCCACCACCGGCATCGCCGACATCACCGCGATCGCGCTCTACGCGCACTTCTGGGCGATGTTCTCGCCGATCCCGCAGTGGGTGCTGGCGCTGATCGCCCTGGCGATCGTGCTCGCGCTGAACATGGTCTCGGTGCGGCTGTTCGGCGAGATGGAGTTCTGGTTCGCCATCGTCAAGGTCGGCGCGCTGGTGGTGTTCATGCTCGTCGGCATCTACCTGATCGTCACCGGCCACGCCATCGACGGCCACCAGGCCGGGTTCTCGATCATCTCCGACAACGGCGGCATCTTCCCGGCCGGGATCGTGCCGGTCGTGCTGATCATGCAGGGCGTCGTGTTCGCCTACGCCTCGGTCGAGCTCGTCGGCGTCGCCGCCGGTGAGACCGAGAACCCCGAGAAGATCATGCCGAAGGCGATCAACTCGATCATGTGGCGGATCGGGATCTTCTACGTCGGTTCCGTCGCGCTGCTGACCATGCTGATGCCGTGGAGCTCCTACAAGGACGGCGAGAGCCCGTTCGTCACCGTGCTGGCCAACCTCGGCGTTCCCTACGCCGGTGACGTGATGAACCTCGTGGTGCTCACCGCGGCCATGTCCAGCCTCAACTCGGGGCTGTACTCCACCGGCCGCATCCTGCGCTCCATGTCGCTGGCCGGGTCGGCGCCGAAGTTCACCGGTGCGATGAACAAGAGCCAGGTGCCCTACGGCGGCATCCTGCTCACCGCCGCGGTCTGCGTCGTCGGCGTCGGGCTCAACGCGGTCGTACCGGAGCAGGCGTTCGAGATCGTGCTGAACTTCGCCTCGATCGGCATCCTCGCGACCTGGGCGATCATCGTGCTCAGCCACCTGCTGTTCGTGCGCAAGGCCAACCGGGGCGAGGTCACGCGGCCCGGCTACCGGCTGCCGTTCTCCCCGTACATCGAGTACGTCACGCTGGCCTTCCTGGCTTCCGTGGTGGTGCTGATGGGCTTCGACGAGATCGGGCAGATCACCCTCATGTCGCTGCCGCTGATCCTCATCGCGCTGGTCATCGGCTGGTTCTGCGTCCGAGGGCGCATCGACATGTCCGCGATGGAGCGCGACTAGTTCCAAGCGGGTGCGCGGGCCGTCCGACCAGCAGGTCGGGCGGCCCGTCTCCATTTCGGGACGTTGCAGTGATCCACGGGAGGAACCGCTTCGGTTAGGGTTTCCGGCGGTTGATCGAGTGGACCGTTCGGAGGCCCGGATGACTGACGCGGCACCGCCGCTGCTGGCCGGTCGGTACCGGCTCGGCAGGCGCTTGGGACGCGGTGGGATGTCCGAGGTGTACCGCGCGGTGGACACCCGGCTGCGACGGCCCGTCGCCGTCAAGGTGTTCCGCTCCAACGCCGACGAGTCCTCCCGCCGCCGCTTCGAGGACGAAGCTCGGCTGCTGGCCCGGTTGAGCCATCCCGGCCTGGTCACGGTGCACGACTTCGGCGCGGAGTCCGGCGACGGCGAGCCCTTCCTGGTGATGCAGCTCGTGGAGGGGCGCACCCTCACCAACGTCATCGAGTCGGGTGTCGTCGAGCCTGATCAGGTGCGGGAGCTCGGCAGGCGGATCGCGGTGGTGCTCGCGTACGTGCACGAGAACGGCATCGTGCACCGGGACGTGAAGCCCTCCAACGTGCTGATCACGGAGGGAGGGCAGGTCTTCCTCGCCGACTTCGGCATCTCCCGGCTCGCGGACGCGGTGGGCCGGATGACGGACTCCGGCATCATCATGGGTTCCGCGCATTACATGGCGCCCGAGCAGGTCCGCGACGAGGAGATCGGCTATGCCGCCGACCTGTACTCGCTGGCCCTGGTGCTGCTGGAATGCCTCACCGGTCGCGCCGAGTACGACGGCACCAAGGCCGAGGCCGCGGTGGCGCGCCTGACCCGCAAGCCGCGCATCCCCGACTCGCTGCCCGAGCCGCTCGCCGGGACGTTGCGCGCGATGACCGCCGATGATCCCGACGAACGGCCCTCCGCGGTCCGCTGCGTGCGGCTGCTGTCCGGGGAGATCAGTCCGCCCGCGCCGCGCGCGGACAAGGTGGAGGCCAACCCGACGCTGCCCGTGCACGCTGCCGACGAGGAGCCCGCTCGGCGCCGGATCAGGTGGCCGTGGCTGGGATTGCCGGTCGCGGCGCTGGTCCTCGGTGCGGTGTTCCTGCTGCCGGTGGAGAGCGCGCCGGACCTGCCGATGCCGCCGCCCGTCACCGGCCCTCCCGGGGCGGACCGGCTGCCCGTCGATCTGGCCAACCTGAGTGAGCTGGTGGACCAATGAGAACACCGATGTGGACGGTGCTGGCCGCGTTGCTGCTCAGTTCGTGCAGCGGTGCTCCGCGAACGCTCGTCGAACCGGATGTGCGCGCCGAACTGATGGCCGCCGTGTCCGAAGTGGACGGTGCGGCGCGGCGGCACGACCGAGTGGCGTCCGAGTTCGCGCTCGCGGAGCTGACCAGGAGCATCGCCGACGCCCAGGCCCGCGGCCGGCTGGATCCGGCCTACGCCCGCAGCCTGCTGACGGCCGCCGGCCGCGTGGCCGAGGACGTCGCGACCCTCCCGCTGCCCGGGCCCCCGCCGCCGGTGGTGGTCACCGTGCCGGGGCCACCGCCCGTGCCAGGGCAGCCGCCCGCGCCGGGTCAGGTGGTCACGGTGCCCGGCACGACGGTCACGGCACCTCCGGGCGTGGCGCTGCCGCCGGGACAGGCCAAGAAGCAGACCGAGGGGGCCCAGGAGCCGGCGCCGTCGCCGAACTCGCCGGGGAGCCCTCCGGCGAACGAGCAGAACGGTCAGAGCGGGGACAACGTCGGCAACGACGAGTCGCAGAACGGCCAGGGCAATTCCAGCGGCCAGGGCAACGCCAACAGCCAGGGCAACGCCAACAGCCAAGGCGATGCCAGCGGCCAGAGCGTTCCGGGCGATCAGGGCTACTCCGGCGGCCGGTGAGGCGCCGGGCGGACCGAGTCCCGAAACACCGTTCCTCCGCGCCGATTCGCCTGCCCGTGAAGTCGATCTTCACCGGGATTGCCCGGGTTGTCGTGCTACGAAACGTTGTCGGCTCCGGCCGGTGTTGCGCCAACGTCGGGCGCAGTGGGACGGAGCTGCCGGCGGCGCAACGGTGCCCCGGCGACAGCGAGGAGCGGTCGGTGCACGACGACATGGGGGCATGGCGGGTACGAGGGCCGCGAGATCCGCACAGCGGCGAACCGAGGTCCTGCGTCGAGGCCGTGTGGGCGGAGGTCGTCCGGACCGCGACCGCCGGGGCGGAACCGAGGATCCCGGAGCAGTCGGCGTGTTCCCCGTTCTGCCTGGACGTGCCGGACGACGGTGAACCGGCTCATCTCGACGGTGCGGGCGAGGAGTGCTGGGCCGGTGCCATCAAGGGCGATCCGGGCTTCTTCGACGGCGATCTCTGGGGAGTCGTGCTGCCCGCGGCGGGCGAGCGCGAACACTGACGGGCGGCCGGAGCGCGGTGTTCGCGCTCCGGACGACGCGCCGGGTGGGGATCATCGCGGTGCGTCCTCCGAGGCGGTGCGGTGGTGGCGGGAGCGTGCCGATCGCGCGGCGACCTGCGCGGAACGGGCTCCGATCATGATCATTTCATTGCCGCCTCGGCGGGCTCGGGCCGGGCCCGGATGCGGCGCCGTTCGGCGGGTCGAGTACGAATTCCGGGCGGGATCGGTGAAAAAGCCCGGCAAGATCGAGGGGAAGTCGGATTCGATCTTGATCGACTTCCCGTCGCCGTGGTATCGGTCTCCCTGTGACCTGCGAGGACGCACCCAGCGTCGCTCAACCGCCCGGAAATCGGACAGATCGGAAGAGTTTTCTCCCAGGTTAGTGCACTTCAGCGCCATTGTTGGTAGTAGTTGCAGCGACCCGAGTGTTCGTGCACCCCTTGTACGAACCGTCCGAAGGGTCAGGCGGCGGGATCTTCCCCGAAACGTCCGCTCGACAAGCCGGACCCGCGTGGAACCCGGTGGGCGGGAGTCGGTACCGTCGCCGCACCGATCAAGAGAAACCCCACATCACGGAGGACATGGTGGCCCTTCCCCAGCTGACCGAGGAGCAGCGGGCAGCAGCTTTGGAAAAGGCGGCTGCCGCCCGTCGCGCCCGAGCCGAGCTCAAAGAGCGCCTCAAGCGCGGTGGAACCAGCCTGGCAGAGGTCCTGGACACCGCCGACAACGACGAGGTCTTGGGCAAGATGAAGGTGTCCGCGCTGCTTGAGGCCCTTCCCGGCGTGGGCAAGGTCCGCGCACAGCAGATCATGGAGCGGCTGGAGATCGCTAACAGCCGCCGGCTCCGCGGGCTGGGTGAGCGTCAGCGCAAGGCGCTGCTCACCGAGTTCGCCGCCGAGTGATCGACACCCGTACCGGTGTCGAGCCGGGGTCGGTCCGTCAGGACGGGCCCCGGCTCACCGTCGTTTCCGGCCCTTCCGGCGTCGGGAAGTCCAGCGTGCTGAACGAGCTGCGCGAGCAGGCACCGGAGATCTACTTCAGCGTTTCGGTGACCACCAGGCGCCCCCGCGCGGGCGAGGTGGACGGCGCGCACTACCACTTCGTCGGCGTCACCGAGTTCGAGCGGATGGTCGCCGCGGGCGAACTGCTCGAACACGCGCGGTACGCCGGCAACTACTACGGCACGCCCCGCGGCCCCGTCGAGCGCGCGCTCGCCGCCGGCCGCGACGCCGTGCTGGAGATCGAACTGCAAGGCGCCCGGCAGGTGCGCGAGTCGATGCCCGAGGCTCGGCTCGTGATGCTGCTGCCGCCTTCCTGGGAGGAACTCGTGCAGCGGCTCACCGGCCGCGGCACCGAAGATCCCGAGGTGGTCGAGGCCCGCTTGCAGACGGCGCGGGAAGAGCTCGCCGCCGAACCGGAGTTCGACGACACCGTGGTCAACGCCGATGTGCGGTCCGCGACCAGCGAATTGATACGATTGGTGACCGGTCGCCGGGTCTGAGCCCGTGCTCGGATGCCGGACCGGCGCCAGCCGTCGGCCGAGCCGAGTCGCCGCGGTCCACGCGCCGGCGCCCACCGCATTCTTCGTTCAGAGCAGGAGCCACCACGTGACCACGCCCAACGCGCTCGCCGCCCTCAACACCCGGTCCTCGCTGACCTCGCCCGAGGGCATCACCAACCCGCCGATCGACGACCTGCTCGAGCAGGTCAGCTCGAAGTACGCGCTGGCGATCTACGCGGCCAAGCGCGCCCGGCAGATCAACGACTACTACGCCCAGCTCGGCGAAGGCCTGCTGGAGTACGTCGGACCGCTGGTGGAGCCGGGCCCGCGGGAGAAGCCGCTGTCCATCGCGCTGCGCGAGATCCACTCCGGCGTTCTCGAGCACACCGAAGGCGAGTGAGCCGGGACTCTCCGTGACACAGCAACCTTCCGGGGAACGCCCTCGGGTCGTGCTGGGCGTCAGCGGCGGTATCGCGGCCTACAAGGCCTGCGACGTGCTGCGGCGGCTGACCGAATCCGGCCACGACGTGCGGGTGGTGCCCACCGAGTCGGCGCTGAACTTCGTCGGCTCCGCCACCTTCGAGGCGTTGTCCGGGCATCCGGTGCGCACCGGGGTGTTCACCGACGTCGACCAGGTGCAGCACGTGCGGCTCGGCCAGGAGGCCGAGCTCGTCGTGGTCGCGCCGGCCACCGCGGACCTGCTCGCGCGCGCCGCGCACGGCCAAGCCGACGACCTGCTCACCTCGACGCTGCTCACCGCGCGGTGCCCGGTGCTGATGGTGCCCGCGATGCACACCGAGATGTGGGAGCACCCGGCGACCCGGCAGAACGTGGCGACGTTGCGCTCCAGGGGAGTGGTCGTCGCGGAACCGGCCAGCGGCAGGCTCACCGGCAAGGACACCGGCAAGGGCCGGTTGCCGGACCCGGTGGAGATCGTCGACCTGGGCCGGTTGCTGCTGTCCTCGGCGTCCGCGCTGCCCCGGGACCTCGAAGGCCGCCGGGTGGTGATCTCCGCGGGAGGCACCCGGGAACCGCTGGATCCGGTGCGGTACCTGGGGAACCGTTCGTCCGGTCGGCAGGGCTACGCGTTGGCTCGGGTCGCCGCGCACCGCGGTGCCGAGGTCGTGCTGATCTCCGCGCACACCGCGGACCTGGTGGAGCCCGCCGGAGTTCGGGTGGTGCACGTGGGCACCGCCGAGCAGCTGCGGGAGTCCGTGCTGGCCGAGTCGCAGGGGGCGGACGCGGTCGTGATGGCCGCGGCCGTCGCCGACTTCCGGCCCGTCGACCTCGCCCAGCACAAGATCAAGAAGGTGGACGCGGACCCGGCTCCGGTGAAGCTGACCCGGAACCCGGACATCCTCGCCGAGCTCGTCGAGCGGCGCCGCGACGGCGAGCTCGACGCCGGTCTGATCGTCGGTTTCGCCGCCGAGACCGGTGACCCGGACACCCCGGTGCTCGACCACGGCCGCCGCAAGCTCGCCCGCAAGGGCTGCGACCTGCTGGTGGTGAACACCGTCGGCGACGGCAAGGCCTTCGAGATGGAGGACAACGCGGGCTGGCTGCTGTCCACCGACGGCACCGAGACCCCGCTGCCGCACGGCGCGAAGTCCCTGCTCTCGGCGCGGCTGTGGGATGCTGTGACCCGGCGGCTCGACGCGCGGAGCTGAGTCCGGGCCGCACCCGTTCTCCCAGGGGGTGGGTCGTGCGGCGGCTGTTCACCAGCGAATCGGTGACCGAGGGGCACCCGGACAAGGTCTGCGACGCCCTCAGCGACGCGGTGCTGGACGCGCTGCTCGCGCAGGACCCGCGGTCCCGCGTCGCCGTGGAGGCGATGGTCACCACCGGGCAGGTGCACATCGCGGGCGAGGTCACCAGCGAGGCCTACGTCGACATCCCGGCGCTCGTGCGGGAACGCGTGCTGGAGATCGGGTACGACTCCTCCGCGAAGGGCTTCGACGGGAACTCCTGCGGCGTGAACGTCGCCATCGGAGCGCAATCACCGGACATCGCCCGCGGTGTGGACCGCGGTTACGAATCCCGCCTCGAAGGACTCGACGACGAAGTCGCGCGGCAGGGCGCCGGAGACCAGGGCCTGATGTTCGGCTACGCCTGCGTCGACACCCCGGAGCGGATGCCGCTGCCCATCGCGCTGGCGCACCGGCTCGCCCGGCGGTTGGCGGGGGTGCGCAAGGACGGGTTGCTGCCACACCTGCGCCCGGACGGCAAGACGCAGGTGACCATCGAGTACGCCGGGGATCGGCCGGTGGCGCTGGACACCGTGGTCGTGTCCACCCAGCACGCGGCCGACGTCGATCCGGCCCGGATCGACGCCGAGGTGCGCGAACTGGTCGTCGCCCCGGAAGTGGCCGCGCTGGAGCTGGACGAATCGGGGATGCGGGTGCTGGTGAACCCGACGGGGCGGTTCGTGGTGGGCGGGCCGATGGGCGATGCCGGGCTCACCGGGCGGAAGATCATGGTGGACACCTACGGAGGCATGGCCCGTCATGGCGGCGGCGCCTTCTCCGGCAAGGATCCGTCCAAAGTCGACCGGTCCGCGGCGTACGCGCTGCGGTGGATCGCGGGCAACGTCGTGGCCGCGGGGCTCGCCGAACGCGTCGAGGTGCAGGTGGCCTACGCCATCGGCGCCGCCGCTCCTGTCGGGTTGTCGGTGGCGACCTTCGGCACCGAAACCGTTGCGCCGCAACGGATCCAGGACGCCATCGGCGTCGTGTTCGACCTGCGGCCCGCCGCGATCATCCGCGACCTCGACCTGCTGCGGCCGATCTACGCGCAGACCGCCGCCTACGGCCACTTCGGGCGCACCGACATCGACCTGCCCTGGGAACGCGCGGATCGCGCCGCGGCGTTGCGCGCCGCGGTCTGATCAGCTCCAGCCGTGGATCGAGAACGGGACTCCGGTGCGCAGCGCCCGGATGCCCAGCGCCGCGTACCCGATCATCGGTTCGGGCAGCGCGTCCACCTCGAACCAGTCGAGGCCGTGGCACTTGGCGGGTTCCCGGTTCGACGGCTCCCCGGTCCAGCGGGTGGTGCGGAAGAACAGCCCGAACCGCGGCTCCTGGCCGGGACCGGTGATGTGCACGGTGTGCACGTGCGCGAGGTCCACCGGGTCGATCCGCACCCCGACCTCCTCCCACGCCTCCCGGACGGCGGCCGAGAGCACGTCCTCGCCCGCGTCGACCTTGCCCGCGGGCAGGTGCCACCTGCCGTCGAAGGCGTCGCCCCGGCGCTTGCTGAGCAGGACCCGGTCCTCGCGCACCAGCACGATGTGGGCGTCGACGAGATGTCGATCAGGCATGGGCGGGAATCCTCACCATCTGTTTGCGAGAACTGGGTCTGCGTAGCGGGTCGGGTGGCGGAACCTCAGCGGCTTCCTCGCTGCGGGATCGATTTCTCATGCACGCCGTGCACGGCGACATGGCTCTCCGCGCGAGGAAGGCGCAGAGAAGCCGCCGGTGGTCGTCCTGCTCCAGCCGGTCGCTGCTCAGCGGCTTCGCCGCGGACAAGACAATGATCAAGAACACTGGTCACCTGGAGAAGACGACTTCACGGACAGGCTCCGAGGTTCCGCCACCCGGCCCCATCGCACCAGGAGTCGAAAGGCGGGTCGTTCGCCCGGCACGTGAGGACGGACATGCTCCCGGACCACGCGGCGCCTCGGTGTGCCACCATTCTGGACGTGCGAAATCCGGTCGGGGCGAGGAGGACGAAGTCGATGTGCGGTGGTCAGCGCCATAGCGGGTTCCGCCCGCAGCGTGCAGCGGGTGGAACGCCCCGCCGCCCCGCCTGAACCGGGGCCGTCCCGTCCACTGAACTCGGCAAAGGAACCACCATGCTTCGGGTCGCCGTGCCCAACAAGGGATCGCTGAGCGCTCCCGCCATCCAGCTGCTCTCGGACGCCGGCTACCGCGTGCACCGCGAGCACAAGGCCCTGTTCGCCATCGACACGGCCAACGACGTGCAGTTCGTCTTCCTCCGCCCCACCGACATCGCCCGCACAGTCGGCAGCGGCGTTCTCGACGTCGGCATCACCGGCCAGGACCTGCTGCAGGCAGCGGGCACCGACGTGAGCACGAAGGAACTGCTGCCGCTGGACTTCGGGGTGTCGCGGTTCTTCTTCGCCGCCCCCACCGGGCAGGTCGGCGCGCTCACCGAGCTCGACGGCAAGCGCATCGCCACCTCGTTCGCGCCGCTGGTGTCGGCCGCGGCGGCCGACCTGGGCATCGAGGTGGACGTCATCGAGCTCGACGGGGCGGTGGAGACCGCCGTCGAACTCGGGCTCGCCGACGCCATCGCCGACGTCGTGGAGACCGGGGCGTCGCTGCGCGAAGCCGGGCTGCAGACCATCGGGGAGCCGATCCTGCGCTCCGAGGCAGTGCTGGTGCGCGGTGCCCGCGATCTGCCGGAGGACAGCGAGCAGGCCGTGGAGGTGCTGATCCAGCGGCTGCGCGGCGTCCTGATCGCCCGGCAGTACGTGATGATGGACTACAACTGCCCCACCGCGGCCCTCGAGGACGTCCGCAAGATCACGCCCGGCATGGAGGCGCCGACGGTGTCCCCGCTCGACGAGCAGGGCTGGGTGGCGGTGCGCGTGATGGTGCCGCGCCACCAAGCCCAGGCGATCATGGACAGGTTGTGGGCGGAGGGCGCGCGCGCCATCCTCGTCACCCCGCTGGAAGCCTGCCGGCTGTAGAACGTCCAGGTGAGCGCCTCCTCCACCCGGTCTTGCCGGGCGGAGGGGGCGTGCTACATGGCGTAGCCCTGCTGGCGCCAGGCCTCGTAGACGGCGACGGCCGCGGAGTTCGCGAGGTTCATCGACCGGATGCCCGGCAGCATCGGGATGCGGACCCGGTCGGTGATGCGCTCCGAGTCGAGCACCTCCGCGGGCAGGCCGGTGGCCTCCGGGCCGAACAGCAGCGCGTCACCGGGCCGGTAGGCGACCTGCTCCAGCGAGGTCGTGGCGCCGGTGGTGAAGGCGAACATCCGCGGCGGCGCCACCTCGCGCAGCATCGAGTCCCAATCCTCGTGCACCCGCAGCGCGGCGCGGTCGTGGTAGTCCAGGCCCGCTCGCCGCAGCCGCGCGTCCTCCACGCTGAACCCCAACGGCCGCACCAGGTGCAGCACGCACCCGGAACCGGCGGCCATCCGGATCGCGTTGCCCGTGTTGCCGGGGATCTCGGGGTGGTAGAAGACGACGTCGAACACGCGGGGTCCTTTCACGAATGCTGCCCGACGCATCGTAGTGACCGGCTCGCTCGGCGCGGACCGGGTACGCGGTGCGGCCGACGGGCTCTGGTAGAGAAGTAGGCATGGCGGCGGGCGGGTCCAAGACGACGAAGAACACGGAGCGCACGGCCGCTCCGTCGCTGCCGGTCGCCAGCGTCCTGGTGGAGGTGTCGCTGCCCGCGCACTTGGACCGCGCCTTCGACTACCTGATCCCGGACCGGTTGCACGACGCGGCGGTCGCGGGCTGCCGGGTGCGGGTGCGGTTCCGCGGCAAGCTCGTCGACGGGTATCTGCTGGAGCGCAAGGAGAACTCGGACTTCGCCGGGACCTTGCAGTGGGTGGACCGGGTGATCTCCTCGGAGGTGGTGCTGCCGCCGCGGCTGCTGGAGCTGTGCCGCTCGGTCGCCGCGCGCTACGGCGGGATGCTCGCCGACGTGGTGCGGCTGGCCGTGCCGCCCCGGCACGCCCGCGCGGAGAAGCAGACCGCCGAGTCCGCGCCGCCACCGCCGAAGCCGGAGGTCGAGGCGTGGTCGCGCTACCAGCACGGCCCGGCGCTGCTGGAGGCGGTGCACGCGGGCAAACCGGCCCGCGCGGTGTGGCAGGCGTTGCCGGGGGAGCAGTGGACCGACCGCCTCGCCGAGGCCGCCGCGATGGCCGCCTCGGGGGGCCGGGGCGCGTTGATCGTGGTGCCCGACCACCGGGACGTGACGCGGTTGCAGGCCGCGTGCGCGCGGTTGCTGGGCGATGACGGGGTCGTGGCGCTCACCTCGGAACTGGGGCCGGGGGAGCGCTACAAGCGGTGGCTGGCGGTGTTGCGCGGCACGGCGCGGGTGGTGCTGGGGACCAGGGCCGCCATGTTCGCCCCGGTGCACGACCTCGGGCTCGCGGTGGTGTGGGACGACGGCGACACCATGCACAGCTACCCGCAGATGCCCTACCCGCACGCGCGCGACGTGCTCACCCACCGCGCGCACTCCGCCGGGGCCGCGCTGCTCGTGGCCGGGTTCGCGCGCACGGCGGAGGCCGCGCTGCTGGTGGAGACCGGGTGGGCGCGGCAGGTGGTGGCGCTGCGCGATCAGGTCCGGGCCGCCGCGCCGCACGTGGTCGCGATCGGCGCCGACGACACCCAGCTCGCCCGCGACCCGGCGGCCCGTGCCGCGCGGCTGCCGTCGGTGGCGTTCGACGCGGCCCGCGCGGCGCTGAGCAAGGACGCCCCGGTGCTGGTGCAGGTGCCGCGCCGGGGTTACGTGCCCGCGCTGGCCTGCGGGGATTGCCGGGAGCAGGCGCGCTGCCGCCGGTGCGCGGGACCGCTGGGGTTGCCCGGCGGCACCGAGGACGGCGCCCCGAAACCCGCCGCGTGCCGGTGGTGCGGTGCGGCGGAGGCCGCGTTCCGCTGCGGTTCCTGCGGGTCGCGGCGGCTGCGCGCGATCGCGATCGGCGCGGGGCGCACCGCGGAGGAGCTGGGCAGGGCGTTCAGCAACGTCACCGTGCGCACCTCCGGCGGCAAGGAGATCTTGTCGAGCGTCCCGGCGAAACCGGCGCTGATCGTGTGCACGCCCGGCGCGGAACCCGTCGTCGAAGGCGGCTACGGCGCGGCGCTGCTGCTGGACGGGCGCACCTTGCTGTCCCGGCCGGAGCTGCGGGCCACCGAGGAGACGTTGCGGTTGTGGCTGGCGGCGGCGGCGATGGTGCGGCCGGCGCGGGACGGCGGGCGGGTCGTGGTGATGGCCGATTCCACGTTGCAACCGGTGCAGGCGCTGGTGCGCTGGGACCCGGCGTGGCACGCGCAGATCGAACTGGCCGGGCGTGCCGAGCTCGGCTTCCCGCCAGCGATGCGGGTGGCGGCGGTCGACGGCTCGCCGGACGCGGTGAACGACCTGCTGGACTGCCTGGAGCTGCCGGGCACCGGCGAGGTCCTGGGCCCGGTGCCGCTCGGCGAGGTCGACGAGGACGGCAATTCCGAGCAGGAACGGGCGCTCGTCCGCGTCTCCCGCGCCGAGGGGCGCGAGCTCGCGGCGGCGATGCACGCGGCGCAGGCGGTCCGCGCCTCCCGCCGCCCGAAGGAGACCATCAAGATCAGAGTCGACCCGCTCGAACTGCTCTGAGCCCGACAGCGGCGAAGCCTGCGAAGGCCGTGCCTTGCGGCCGAAGGCCGTGCTTTGGGCGAGCGAAGCGATGCCTTGCCTTGCGGCCGAAGGCCGTGCCTGTAATCGCGCAGCGATTAGCCCACGTCGAAAAGCCGCTCACCGGCGGGTTCTCAGTTGTCTTCTCGCGAGGACAGCTTTTTCCCTCGTGGCGGAGCCACTTGGGAAAAAGATCCCGCAGCGAGAAGACAACTGAGGTTCCGCCACCCGACCCCCAAAGCAACAAGAGCCGTGAATCAGTACAGGTAAACCCCAGGGACGCCGGCAGCGACCGTGCCAGCGGACCGAGGCGCAGAAACCCGCCCGGAATCCCCGTCGGAGGTGTAGCGGGAGTCCGGGTCGGCGGCGAGCTTGTCGAGCCACTGGGTGGATCCGTACTCGGCCTCCTCCCCGGTGGCGGCCTGCGAGCGGATGCGCGGGATGTTCTCGCGGTCGAAGTCCGCGTCGAACGGGGACGGGGCGGGGTTGGAGCCGACGAGGAACACGCTGTCGTGGTGGTAGGTGATCCCGTCGGCGCTGCCGTCGGCGGCGAGCGCCTCGTCGTCGGGGTGCATGCCCAGCGGCAGCGCCAGCGAGCGCACCGGCACGTCCGGCAGCGCTTCGTTGATGACCCGCTGCATGGAGGCGATCTCCTGCTGCGCCTCGGCGGAGCCGACCTGGCCGAGGTTGGGGTGGTCGAGCGTGTGGTTGCCGATCTCGAACCCGTGCTCGTGCAGCCAAGGCAGCGTGACGCGACCGCCGGGGTCCTCGAACGGCGGGTTGAAGACGAAGAAGGTCGCGGTGGCGCGGAACTCCGGGTGCGCGGCGGCGGTGTCGAGCATGATGCGCACCGCGGTGTCCGGGGCGGGTTGTCCGGTTTCGTCCACAGTGAACTGACCGGTGGATCCGTCGTCGAAGGTGAGCACTACGGGATGCCTGCCCGCCGGGATGTCGATGCGGCCGTCGGCGAACTCGCTCGCCGTGATCGGCGTGTACTTCTCGGCGTTGAGCCGTTCCAGTTCGGCGCGGAAGTCCTGCGGCGTGCGGTCGTAGACGCTGCTCGGGTCGGTGGTGATCCGGTGGTACATGAGCACCGGAACGTCGCCGAGTTCGTTGGCGTGAACCGATTCCGGAGCGGGCGGTGGCGGCGGTGGAGGTGGCGGTGGAGGTGCGGCCGCGACGTTGGGGGCTTCTGGGGCGGGGGCTTGTGCGCTACATGCGGCGCCGGACAGGGCGAGCAGCGCCACCGCCGTCACGGCGCAGGTGCGCTCGATCACGCTCAACATCGGTTCGCACGTTAGTGGAGTCAGTGCCCGATGTGGATACTCCAAGTGACTTGTTGATCTGTTGGTTATTACCTGGAAGGGTGGCGCGAGCATTCGACCGGCAACGTAACGTGTTTGGTTGTCCGGGTTCGCCGACGTCGGGGAGGCGAAAGCTGTGACCGATCCTGCGCCCGAAGGGCCTTCAGGAACCACAAAGACCAGCCGTGGCAACGGGTTGGGCGGTATCCCGCAGTGGGCCGTCGTAGCCGTGGCCACACTCGTGCTGCTGATCGCGGGGTACTTCGTGCTCCGCATGTTGTCCACAGAGGACGTTCGGGTGGGCGGATTGCCGTCGCACCCGGTCCGTTCCGAGACGACCTCGGATGGATCCATTCAGATCCGCTCCGAAACCACTGCATCGACGCAGATCCTGCTCGACGGACGCCCCGTCCCCACATCGGAGCAAGGCGGCGCGCTCGCCGTGCACGCTCCGTCGGCGTCCGACGGCACCCACGTGCTGGAGGTCGTCACTCCGCGGGCGGTGTCCTGGCTCGGCTCCTCCAGCACCACGCAGGAATTCACAGTGGACAGTGCGGCGCCGGAGCTCCGGGTCGAGGATTCGCTGCGGCCGAACAAGCTCGGTGAGCCGGTGACCGTGCACGGCAAGGCCGCCGGTGCCGACGAGGTGACCGTGGCGGGCAAGGCGGTCGAGCCGGGACCGGACGGCGCGTTCTCCGCCGTCGTGGACAAGCCGGAACGCGAAGTGCAGGTCGTGGCCACCGACCTCGCGGGCAACCGCACCGAGCGCACGATGACCGTGCACATCAAGCACCCGGGCATGCGCGCCGTGCACATGACCGGGCTCGCCTGGACCAGCGACACCCTGCGCGAACCGGTCCTCGACATGGCCAGGCAAGGCCGGATCGACACCGTCGAACTCGACATCAAGGACGAGAGCGGCGAGATCCCCTACGGCTCGGCGGTGCCCGAGGCGAACCGGATCGGGGCGGTGAAGAACTACTACGACGCCCGCGAAGCCATCGACCAGCTGCACGGCATGGGCGTGCGGGTGGTCGGCCGCCTCGTGGCGTTCAAGGACCCGGTGCTGGGTGAGGCGTCCTGGCGCGAAGGGCACCCGGAACGGGTCGTGCAGACCGCAGGCGGACAACCGTGGAGCAGCGGCTACGGCGACTTCGCCTTCACGAACTTCGCCGACCCGGCGGTGCAGAAGTACAACATCGACATCGCCGCCGAAGCTGCCTCGCTGGGCTTCGACGACATCCTGTACGACTACGTGCGCAGGCCCGACGGCGGCATCGAGAAGATGCGCTTCGCCGGGCTCACCACCACCCCGGAGACGGGCATCGCGGAGTTCCTGCGCGAATCGCAGGCCGCGGTGCGCTCCCAGGGCGCGCTGCTGGGCGCTTCGGTGTTCGGCATCGCCGTGGACCGGCCCACGCAGATCGCCCAGGACATCCCGCAGATGGCGAAGTACGTGGACTACATCGCGCCGATGGTCTACCCCTCGCACTGGGGGCCGGGCGAGTTCGGCGTGGCCGATCCGAACACCGCGCCCTACGACATCGTGCGGCGGTCCCTGGACAAGTTCTCCCAGGCCGTCGCCGGGACCGACGTGCAGATCATCCCGTGGTTGCAGGACTTCAGCCTCGGCGCCAGCTACGGGCCCGCGGAGGTGGGCGCGCAGATCGATGCCGCCCGCGACGGCGGCATGCCGTCGTACCTGCTGTGGGCCCCGAACTGCCGCTACCACGGCGAAGCACTGGTACCGCAGAAGCCGTAGCGGTTCGTCCGCGACGACCCGCGCTGCTGGTCGTGCGGCGGAACCTCAGCGGCTTCGCCGCTGACAGGGGGCAGACGAAGAACGACGCTGCTCACCTGGAACGACAAGTTCAGGACCGGCACTTCAGGTGCTGCCAGGAGCGCCGCGAGCTCAGTGCTCGCGGCGCTCGTGTGCGTGCGGTCACCGCCGGTCGGGTTCGGAGTTGGTGGCGGGCGGCCTGCGAGGTAGGTTCTCGCCCTTGTGACCAGGAAGGCGTGCGCGCGTCCCGCTCGGAGGACGCGATGCGGATGACCGCGCGGGACCAGGTGCGGACCGCGTGGACGGCGCTGCGGCGCACCGACCGCTCCCGCTCGCGCACGCGGCACCCCGCCCGGCTGGTCGTGGCCGGGTTCGGGGGCGTGATGCTGCTCGGCACCGTCCTGCTGATGCTGCCGGTGGCGAGCGAGAGCGGCGCGGCCACGTCGTGGAACCTGGCGCTGTTCACCGCCACCTCGGCGGTGTGCGTGACCGGGCTGGTCGTCGTCGACACCCACGCGCACTGGTCGGCGTTCGGCGAGGGGGTCGTGCTCGGCCTCATCCAGGTCGGCGGGTTCGGCATCATGACCCTGGCCTCGCTGCTGGGACTGCTGGTCACCCGCCGGTTGGGCCTGCGGATGCAGCGCGGCGCGCAGGCCGAGACCAAGAGCTTCGGGCTCGGAGAGGTGCGCAGGGTCCTCGTCGGCGTGGTGGCGCTGAGCCTCGTCGTCGAAGCGCTCACCGCCCTGGTGCTGGCGGCCAGGTTCGCCGCGCACTACGGCGAGCCGCTGGGGCGCGCGATCTACCTGGGCGTGTTCCACGCCGTGTCCGCGTTCAACAACGCGGGGTTCGCGCTGTTCTCGGACAGCTTGATGCGCTACGCGACGGACGCGTGGGTGTGCCTGCCGATCGTGGCGGCGTTCGTGCTCGGCGGACTCGGATTCCCCGTGCTGTTCGAGATCCTGCGCCACGCGCGCGGACGAGCGCGCCGCTGGACGCTGCACACCCGCATCACCCTGAGCACGTACGCCGCGCTCGCCGTGCTCGGCACGGTCGCGGTCACCGCCATCGAGTGGGACAACCCGGACACGCTCGGCCGGTTCGGCTTCGGCGGCAAGCTGCTGGCCGGGTTCTTCCAAGGCATGTCGCCGCGCACCGCGGGCTTCAACAGCGTCGACACCGGCGAACTGCACGGGGCCACGCTGCTGATCACCAACGTGCTGATGTTCATCGGCGGCGGCAGCGCGGGCACCGCGGGCGGGATCAAGGTGACCACCTTCGCGCTGCTGGCGTTCGTGATGCTCGCCGAGATCCGGGGCGAACCGAACGTGCACATCGCCGACCGCAAGCTCCCGCGCGAGGTGCACCGGCAGGCGCTGACGGTGGTGCTGGGCGGCGTCGGCCTGATCTTCACCGCCACCCTCGCGCTGCTGGTGCTCACCCCGTTCTCCCTCGACGCGGTCCTGTTCGAGTCGGTCTCCGCGTTCGGCACCGGGCTCTCGACCGGCATCACCGATGAGCTGCCGGTCGCCGGGCAGCTCATCCTGGTCGTGGTGATGTTCACCGGCCGCGTCGGACCCGTCACCCTCGCTTCCGCGCTCGCGCTGCGCGAGCGCCTCCGCCGCTACGACCTCCCGGAGGAACGACCCATTGTCGGCTAGGAAACCCCGCGCCAACGCCTCGCGCGTGGTCGTCATCGGGCTCGGCCGGTTCGGCGGCTCGCTGGCGATGGAACTCATCGAACGCGGCACCGACGTGCTGGCGCTCGACAACCGCCCGGACGTCGTGCAGCGGTATGCCGACTCGGTGACGCACGCCGCCGTCGCCGACAGCACCGACCCGGGGGTGCTGCGGCAGCTCGACGTGCCCGAGTTCGACCGCGCCGTCGTGGCCATCGGGGACGACCTGGAGGCCAGCATCCTGACGACCTCGCTGCTCGCGGAGTTCGAGGTCGGCCACATCTGGGCCAAGGCCGTCAGCCGCCAGCACGGGCGCATCCTCGAACGGGTCGGCGCCCACCACGTGGTGCTGCCCGAGCACGACATGGGCGAGCGGGTCGCACACCTGGTCACCGGCCGGATGCTGGACTACATCGAGTTCGAGGACGACTACGCCATGGTCAAGACGCGGGCTCCCACGATGGCCGCCGGGCACGCGCTGGGGGAGAGCAGGCTGCGCAGCAAGTACGGGGTCACCGTCGTCGCCATCAAGCGCCCCGGTGAGGACTTCACCTACGCCACCCAGGACACGCGGCTCCACGAGGGCGACATCCTCATCGTCTCCGGACGCTCCCGGGACGTCGAACGCTTCGCCGATCTGACCTGACGCGGCCCCGGCCGAGCGCGGCGCCTCCGTTGATGATCTCGGTCCGCCAACGATGGGCGGATCGTGTTGTCCGGCGGGCCGTCGCTCGGCACAGTGACGGGCACGTTCTGATCGGAGGCGCGCGATGGTGGGAGCAAGGCCCGTTCGGATCACGCTCGCGGCGGTGACCTCGTGCGCGTTGATCACCCCGATGGCGCAGGCGGCGCCGCAGCCGCCGAAGAGCGCCGAGGCCGTCGGCTACGGGGGCGCGGTCTCCAGCGTCGACCCGGACGCCACCCGCGCGGGCATCGAAGTGCTGCGCCGCGGCGGGACCGCCGCCGACGCCGCCGTCGCGGTGGCCGCCGCGCTCGGCGTCACCGAGCCCTACTCCGCCGGCATCGGGGGTGGTGGCTACTTCGTGCACTACGACGCCGACACCGGCGAGGTCTCCACCATCGACGGGCGGGAGACCGCTCCCGCCGCCGCGCACCCGGAGATGTTCCTGGAGGACGGCGAGCGCATCCCCAGCGCGGAGGCGATCACCAGCGGTCTCGGCGTCGGCGTCCCCGGCACCCCCGCGACCTGGCAGGAGGCGCTGCGCGAGTGGGGCCGCCAGGACCTCGGCGACGTGCTGCGCCCCGCCGAGCGGCTGGCCCGCGACGGCTTCGTCGTCGACGACACCTTCCGCGAGCAGACCGCCGACAACCAGGAGCGCTTCGCCGCGTTCCCCGCCACCCGCGACCTGTTCCTGCCCGGCGGGCAGCCGCCGGCCACGGGCACCGTGTTCCGCAACCCCGACCTCGCCGAGACCTACCGCACGTTCGCGGAGGAGGGCTTCGACCCGCTGTACCGGGGCGAGATCGGCGCGGACGTCGTCGAGACCGTGCGCAACCCGCCGGTCGACCCGGCCGCGGGACGCACCGTGCGCCCCGGCGGCATGACCGAGGCCGACCTGCGCGACTACCGCACCGCCGAGCCCGCTCCCACGCACGTCGAGTACCGGGGCCTCGACGTGTACGGGATGGCGCCGTCGTCCTCCGGTGGCACCACCGTCGGCGAAGCGCTCAACATCCTGGAGCGCACCGACCTCGGCGACCTGGACGAGGCGCAGTACCTGCACCGGTTCCTGGAAGCGAGCAAGATCGGCTTCGCGGACCGCAACCGCTGGGTCGGCGACCCCGCGTTCGGCGACGTGCCCACCGAGGAGCTCACCGGCCAGGAGTTCGCCGACTCCCGCGCCTGCCTGATCACGCCGGACGCGGTGCTGCCCGCCCCGGTAGCGGCGGGCGACCCGCGCGACCCCGCGCCGTGCGCGCCGCAGGAGCCCGCGCGCGGCGGCGTGCCCTACGAGGGGCCGAACACCACGCACCTCACCGTCGCCGACGCCGACGGTGACGTCGTGTCCTACACGCTGACGATCGAGCAGACCGGTGGCAGCGGCATCACCGTGCCCGGCCGCGGGTTCCTGCTCAACAACGAGCTCACCGACTTCTCGTTCGAGCCCACCACTCCCGGCGAGCCCGATCCGAACCTGCCCGGCCCCGGCAAGCGACCGCGCAGCTCGATCAGCCCGACGATCGTGCTCCAGGACGGGCGACCGCTGCTCGCGGCGGGCAGCCCCGGCGGGTCCACGATCATCACCACCGTGCTCCAGGTGCTCACCGGCAGGCTGGACCGCGGACTGTCCCTCGTGGACGCCATCGCGGAACCGCGCGCTTCGCAGCGGAACTCGGCGGCCACCGAGGCAGAACCGGGATTCCTCGCGAGGCCCGAAGCCGGCAAGCTGCGCGCCCTCGGCCACGAGCTCGCCCCGAGCGAGGAGATCGGCGCCGCCACCGGCGTGGAACGACTGCCCGACGGCCGCTGGATCGCCGCAGCCGAGCGAGACCGCCGCGGCGGCGGCTCGGCAGCGGTCGTGTCCCCGTCCCCGTGAGAGCAGTCGATCTTCATCTCGCCGGCGGCGAAGCCGCTGAGCAGTGACCACCCGAGGGCGGTGACCACCCGCGGGTTCTCGGTGGTCTTCTCGCGAGGGTGGCGATCGTGCGCGCGGCGGGGCCGCTCGGAAAGTGATCCCGCGGCGAGAAGACCGCTGAGGTTCCGCCACCCGCTCCACCGCGCAGATCAATGTGAAGGGCCCCCTCGCGCCGGGTAGGCGGCGACTAGACTCGGCGGGTCAGCCTGCCGAGCCCGACCCGGGAGCCCGCGTGACCGTCCAGCCCGTCCGACTCTTCGGCGACCCCGTCCTGCGGACGCGCGCCGACGAGGTCGTGGACTTCGACAAGGAATTGCACACCCTGGTCCGCGACCTGTGGGACACGATGCACCAGCAGGGCGGCGCCGGGCTGGCCGCGCCGCAGCTGGGCGTGGGGCTGCGCGTGTTCACCTACCGCTGCGACGGGTTCGAAGGCCACCTGATCAACCCGGGCTGGGAGGTCGTCGGCGAGCAGATGCAGGACGGCCCCGAGGGCTGCCTGTCCATCCCCGGCATGACCTGGGACTGCCTGCGCCACCAGCACGTCGTGGCCCGCGGCTGGAACATGCACGGCGACCCCGTCGAGGTCGAGGGCACCGATCTGCTGGCGCGGTGCATCCAGCACGAGACCGACCACCTCGACGGCGTGCTGTTCGTGGACCGGCTCGACGCGGAGACCCGCAAGTCCGCGCTGCGCGAGATCCGCCAGGCCGACTGGTTCGACGGCCAGGTCCCCGTGGTGAAGGAAAGCCCGCATCCGTTCTTCGGGAAGCGCTGATCATGCGGCTCGTCTTCGCCGGGACCCCGGCGCCCGCCGTGCCCTCGTTGCAGGCGCTCATCGACTCCGAGCGGCACGAGGTCGCGGCCGTGATCACCCGGCCGGACGCGCGCGCCGGACGTGGCCGCAAGGTGCTGCGCTCACCGGTCGGCGAGCTCGCCGACGAGCACGGCATCGAGGTCCTCACGCCGCCGCGCGCCACCGACCCGGACTTCCTGGCGCGGCTGGACGAACTCGCCCCGGACTGCTGCCCGGTGGTGGCCTACGGGGCGCTGCTGCGGCAGCGGGCGCTCGACGTTCCCCGGCACGGCTGGGTCAACCTGCACTTCTCGCTGCTGCCCGCGTGGCGCGGCGCGGCGCCGGTGCAGTCCGCGATCCGGCACGGCGACGAGATCACCGGCGCGTCCACGTTCCACCTGGTGCCGGAGCTCGACGCCGGACCGGTCTACGGCGTGGTCACCGAGGACGTGCGGGACACCGACACCTCGGGCGACCTGCTGGACCGGCTGGCGATCTCCGGGGCGAAGCTGGTGGTCGCCACGCTCGACGGCATCGAGGACGGCACGCTGCAGCCGCAGCCGCAGCCCGCCGAGGGCGTCAGCTACGCGCCGAAGGTCACCCCGGAGGACGCCAAGGCGGACTTCACCGCGCCCGCGCTCGCCGTGGACCGGCTGATCCGCTCGGTGACGCCCGATCCCGGCGCCTGGGCGTGGTTGCGCGAGGAGCGGTTCAAGCTCGGTCCGGTGACGCGCACCGAGGAGACCGGCCTCGCCCCCGGCGAGATCAGCGTGCAGCGCCGCCGGGTGCTGGTCGGCACCGCCACCGAGGCGGTCGCGCTGGGCGAAGTGCAGGCGCAGGGCAAGAAACGCATGGCGGCCACGGATTGGGCGCGCGGAACCCGCATCGAGCAAGGAGAACGTCTGCAGTGAACGACCACCGTCCCCGCCGCCCGTCCCGGCCTGGCGGCAGCCGCCCGCCGCAGCGCGGCAAGACTCCCGCCCGGCCGCCCGAGCAGGACCCGGCGCGGATGGCGGCGCTGGAAACGCTGCGCGCGGTGCGCGAGCGCGACGCCTACGCGAACCTGACGCTGCCGGGCCTGCTGCGCAAGCGCAAGCTCGACGGCAGGGACGCGGGGCTGGCCACCGAGCTCGCCTACGGCACCTGCCGCGCCACCGGCCTGCTCGACGCGGTGATCGCCGACTGCAGCGGGCGCGACGTGTCCGAAGTGGACCCGACCACGCTGGACGTGCTGCGGATGGGCGTGTACCAGTTGCTGCGCACCAGGATTCCGGACCACGCCGCCGTCGCGTCCACCGTGGACATCGTGCGCGGGGAGGCGGGGTCGAAGCTCGCCGGGTTCGCGAACGCGGTCATGCGCCGCGCCAGCGAACGCGACGAGCAGGAGTGGGTCGAGCGCCTCGCGCCCGCCCGCGACACCGACCCGGTCGGGCACCTCGCGCTGCGCCACGCGCACCCGCGCTGGGTGGCGCAGGCGTTCGCCGACGCGCTCGGCGACACCGGCGGCGGCCTCGCCGCCGCGCTCGCCGCCGACGACGCGCGGCCCGCGGTGCACCTCGCCGCGCGGCCCGGCGAGATCAGCAACGAGGAGCTCGCCGCCATCACCGGTGGCGACGAAGCGCCGTACTCGCCCTACGGCGTGCACCTGGAGGCGGGCGCCGGCGACCCCGGTGACCTGGAACCGGTGCGCGAAGGGTTCGCCGCCGTGCAGGACGAGGGCAGCCAGCTCGCCGCCCTCGCCCTCACCAAGCCCGAGGTGACCGGCTCCGACACCCGCTGGCTGGACCTGTGCGCGGGCCCCGGTGGCAAGGCCGGGCTGCTCGGCGCGCTGGTCACGCTCGACGGCGGCACGCTCGACGCCGTCGAGCAGTCCGAGCACCGCGCGGAACTCATCCGCAAGGTCACCCGCGACCTCGCCGTCACCGTGCACGTCGCCGACGGCCGGGAACCCGGCCTCGAACCCGGCTACGACCGGGTGCTCGTCGACGCGCCCTGCACCGGGCTCGGCGCGCTGCGCCGCCGCCCGGAGGCCCGCTGGCGGCGGCAGCCCTCGGACGTGGCGGAACTGGCGAAGTTGCAGCGCTCGCTGCTGCTGTCGGCCGTCGGGCTCACCCGCTCCGGCGGTGTCGTCGCCTACGTCGTGTGCTCGCCGCACCTGTCGGAGACCGACGGCGTCATCTCCGACGTGGTGCGCCGCAGCGGCGCGGAACTGCTCGACGCGCGCGAGGCGTTCCCCGGCGTCCCCGACCTCGGCGACGGCCCCACGGTCCAGCTCTGGCCCCACCTCCACGGCACGGACGCGATGTTCTGCGCCTTGCTGCGGGTTCCCTGAGCCCGTGGTGGAAGGGGAGCACCGGCGGTGGCTGGAGGTCGCCGCGGCGGAGGCCCGGGCGGGTGCCGTTGAAGGCGGGATTCCGATCGGGGCCGCGCTCATCGGAGCGGACGGTTCGGTGCTCGGGAGGGGGCGCAACCGGCGGGTCCAGGACGACGACCCGTCGGTGCACGGGGAGACCGCCGCGTTCCGCGCCGCGGGCAGGCAGCGCGGTTACGCGGACACCACGATGGTCACCACCCTGTCGCCCTGCTGGTACTGCAGCGGACTCGTGCGGCAGTTCGGCATCGGCACCGTCGTGATCGGCGAGGCCCGCAACTTCCACGGCGGGCACGACTGGCTCGCCGAACACGGGGTGCGGATCGTGCTGCTCGACGACCCCGAGTGCGCCCGCATGATGTCGGAGTTCATCACCGCGCACCCGCGCCTGTGGCACGAGGACATCGGCGAAGCGGACTGATCCTCACGCCGCCCGGCGGTACGCCGTGGGGCGCAGGTGCGGCGGCGCCTGGTCGGGGGCGAGTTCCGGTGCCGAGCCGTCGCCCGCCGTGCCGGAGCCGCCGTCGTGGCCCGCGTCCGCCGGGGCCGGGCCGCCACCGCCGCGCCGGTGCACCGCGAACAGCAGGCCCAGGCCCACCAGCAGCAGGGCGTGCGAGGCGACCCGTTCGACGGTCGCGGCGCCGACGATCAGGTCGTGCACCGAGAAGCCGGCGAGCGCGGCCACGAACGCGCTCAGCACCGGCAGCACGCCACCCGCGGTGCGGTCCCGCCACGACGCCCACAGCATTCCGACGCCCAGCGCGAGGTTCCAGGCGGTGCTCTCGTTGAACAGGTGCTCGGTCATCCCGCTGTGCCCCGCGTGCCCGTGCAGCCCGACCACTCCCACCATCTGGGCCAGCGCGAGCAGGATCTGGGCGGTCGCGGCGACCGCCAGCGCCCCGCGCAGCACGCCGCGCACCCGGTCCCGGCGCGGCACCCGCGCCAGCACCGCCCCCGCGAGGTCCGGAGTCGGTGCGACCAGCCGAACCCGCAGGTGGCGCGTCAGCTCGCCCGCCTCGGCCTGGAAGGCCCGGCAGGCCGCGCACGTCTCCAGGTGGGCGTCGACCTCGGCTTCGGGGAACTCCGGCGGCTCCCCGTCCAGCATGGCCGACACCGAGTTCCGGCAACTTTCACAGTTCACGGTCAGATTGTCGGCCGAGCAGGGGGAGGAGTTCCCGGCGGGGTTTCGACTACTCTCAGGCCCCGTGACGCACTCGGAGGCCGAAGACACTCGTGTGACCGAGCTCGCGCTGGCCGCCGGGAAAGGTGATCGACGCGCCCTGGAGGAGTTCGTCCGGGCCACCCAGCGAGACGTGTGGCGGTTCCTCGCCCACCTCGCCGGCGTGCCCGCCGCCGACGACCTGGCCCAGGAGACGTACCTGCGCGCGATGCGGGCGGTGCGCACGTTCCGCGGCACCGCCACCGCGCGGACCTGGCTGCTGTCCATCGCGCGCCGCGTCGTCGTCGACCAGATCCGCTCCGAACGCGCCCGGCCGCGCACCGTCGCCGCCGACTGGGTGCGGGCCGCGGAGAGCGGTGGCCGCGCGGGCCGCGGCTTCGAAGAACTCGTCGAGGTGAACGTGCTGCTCGACGCCCTCGCCCCGGACCGGCGGGAAGCCCTCGTGCTCACCCAGGTCCTCGGCCTGTCCTACCAGGAGGCCGCGGAGGTCAGCGGCTGCGAGCTGGGCACGGTCCGCTCCCGAGTGGCCCGAGCCCGCGAAGACCTCCTCGCCCGCAGCCGCGGCCAGGACACCGGCACCGGCTGACATCTTGCCGTTGGCGAAGCCCGCGACCGACGAGTGAAGCCCGCCCAACGGCCGAAGGCCGTTCCCGCCGATCGCGGGAGCGCTTCAGCCCGCGCACGCAGGCCGATCACCGGCGGGTTCTCGGCGCCCTCTCGCGAGGACCGCGATTTCCCTCGTGGCGGAGCCGTTCGGGAGAGTGATCCGGCAACGAGAACAACGCAGAAGTTCCGCCACCCGACCACCGAGCCCGCTCACCCCTGGCGAGAGAAGAGGACGAACATGGCTGGTACTCCGGTAGAAGTGCACCGCACCGGCGAGCACACCTTCACCGCGAGCAACGGGCGCGGTGGTGAGGTGGCGATCGGCGGCGACGGTGCCCCCGACTCGTTCACGCCGGGCGAGCTGCTGCTGGCGGCGATCGCCGGGTGCTCCGCGGTCACCAGCGAGAACCTGCTGGTGCGCCGCGCCGGGCAGGACGCGGACATCGTGGTGCACGCCGACCGGGACAAGACGGCGGAGGACCCGAACAAGTTCTCCGAGGTGCGGGTGCGGTTCGACGTGGACCTGGGCGCCGTCGAAGGGGTGGATCGGGCGAAGCTGCTCGACGCGGTGGAACGCGCCATCGAGCGGTACTGCACCGTGAGCCGCTCCGTGGCGGAGGGCACCCCGATCACTCTCGAACTGCCCCGCTGATCCCGGCCGCCGCTCGATTCGGGCGGATGCGCACGAGACTGTCGCAACTCTCCTGATACCGGCGCCGTATTGTGCTGTGCGCGCGAACGCGTGCACAGCGAGGAGGCGTCGAGTGGATCAGGCGGGCGGAACCGGACCGGGGGGCTCACCGAGCGGTGGCGGACTGCGGCGCGACCTCAGCGGCCGTCAGGTCGGCATGATCGCGATCGGCGGTGCGATCGGCACCGGGCTGTTCCTCGGCTCCGGGCTCGCCATCAACATCGCGGGCCCTGCCGTGATCATCGCCTACGCGGTGGCCGCGTTCGCCGCGCTCGCGCTGGCCTACGCGCTGGCCGAGATGGTCGTGGTGCATCCGGAAGCGGGCGGCTTCGGCCCCATCGCGCAGCGCTACCTCGGTGGCCTCGCCGGGTTCGTGCAGCGCTGGATCTACTGGGCCGCGCAGGTCGTCAACATCGGCAGCGAGGTCGTCGCCGCCGGGCTCTACGTGCAGTTCTGGTACCCGCAGCTGCCGCTGTGGCTGCCCGTCGTGGTGTTCTCCGTGGTGATGTTGGCGATCAACGCCTCGGCGGTGAAGTACTTCGGCGAGTTCGAGTACTGGTTCGCGCTGATCAAGGTCGTCACCATCGTCGTGTTCGTGCTGCTGGGCATCACCTACATCGTGTTCGGCCTGCCCGGCCGCCCCGCCACGGGTGTGGGCGCGCTGACCGAGCACGGCGGGTTCCTGCCCAACGGCATCGGCGCGGTGTGGCTGGCGCTGACCGTCGTCACCTTCTCCTACCTCGGCACCGAGGCCGTCGCCGTCACCGCCTCCGAATCCCGCGACCCGCGCCGCGACGTGCCGCGCGCCGCGCGGAACATGGTGCTGCGGCTCGGCTTGTTCTACGTGCTCGGCATGCTGGTGGTCGTCTCGATCCTGCCGTGGAACCAGGTCTCCACCGAGGAGGACGTGACGGAGAGCCCGTTCGTCGCCCTGTTCGCCACCGCGGGAATCCCGGCCGCCGCCGGGATCATGAACTTCGTCGTGCTCACGGCCGCGCTGTCGGCGATGAACACGAACCTCTACGTCACCGCTCGGATGACGTACTCGCTGGCCGTCGACGGCTATGCGCCGAAGTGGTTCGCGGGGCTGAGCCCGAACGGGGCGCCCCGGCGGGCGCTGCTGCTGTCGGCCGGAGGGCTGGTGCTGGCGGCGGGCATCTCGGTGTCCGCGGAGTCCACGGCGTTCCCGCTGCTGCTGGGGTTGGCGCTGTTCGGCGCGCTGATCACCTGGCTGATCATCTTCGCGAGCCACCTCGCGTTCCGGCGCCACCGCGCCGCGCACGACCTGCCCGCCTCGCCGGTGCGGCTGCCGGGGGCGCCGGTGACGACGCTGCTGGCGATGCTGTTCGTGGCGGCCGTGCTGCTCACGACCCCGTTCACCGAGCAGTTCAACACCGCGTGGAAGGCCGGAGTGCCGTTCCTGCTGGTGCTCTGCCTGGCCTACTACCTCCTGCGCCGCCGCGCGGCCCGCACCGACGCCTCCGGCTGAGGAGAGCTCCAGTGCGTTCGGTGGTAAGAACGTCCGAGGTCGGAGTGGCTCCGGCGGGTGGTGGGCTGCGGTTGCGGGCGTGAGATTTACACTCCCGCATGTGTCGAACCAGCCGATGATCGCGCCCTCCATCCTGTCCGCGGACTTCGCCCGCCTCGCCGCCGAGCTCGACGCCGTCAAGGGCGCCGACTGGGTGCACGTGGACGTGATGGACGCGCACTTCGTGCCGAACCTGACCTTGGGGCTCCCGGTGGTGGAGTCGCTGCTCAAGGTCACGGACATCCCGCTGGACTGCCACCTCATGATCGAGGACCCGGACCGCTGGGCGATCGGCTACGCCGAGGCGGGCGCGCACAACGTCACCGTGCACGCCGAAGCCGCGCACGACCCGATCAAGGTGGCCAAGGACCTGCGCGCCGCCGGCGCCAAGGCAGGCCTGTCGATCAAGCCGGGCACGCCGTTCGACCAGTACGTCGAGGTGCTCAAGCACTACGACACGCTGCTGGTGATGTCGGTGGAGCCCGGTTTCGGCGGCCAGAAGTTCATCACCGAGGTGCTGGAGAAGGCCCGCGCCGCGCGGAACCTGGTCGACACCGGGCACCTGAACCTGATCGTGGAGATCGACGGCGGCATCAACACCGCCACCATCGAGCAGGCCGCCGAAGCCGGTGTCGACTGCTTCGTGGCGGGCTCCGCGGTCTACGGGGCCGAGGACCCGGCGCGCGCCATCGAAGCGCTGCGCTCCCAGGCCGCCCCGAACTTCGCGCACGCCCGGCAGTGACCGGACCGGGCTCCGCGCCGGACCCGGTGCGCACCGCGATGCTCACCGCGCTCGCCGCGAGCGAGCGGGTGCGCGGCACCACGAGCCCGAACCCGCCAGTGGGCTGCGTGGTGCTCGACGCGGCGGGCGACGTCGCCGGAACGGGAGCCACCCAGCCCCCGGGCGGCCCGCACGCCGAGGTGATGGCGCTGGCCGCGGCGGGGGAACGCGCTCGCGGCGGCACCGCCGTGGTGACCCTCGAACCCTGCACGCACACCGGCCGCACCCCGCCGTGCACCTCGGCGCTGCTGGCCGCCGGGGTGGCCCGCGTGGTGCACGCGGTGTCCGACCCCAACCCGAAGGCCGCGGGCGGCGCGGAAGTCCTGCGCGCGGCCGGGATCCAGGTCGAGTCGGGACTGCTCGGAGACCAGGTCGCGCGCGGCCCGCTGCGGGCGTGGCTGCACTTCGCGCGGACCGGCCGTCCGCACGTGACCTGGAAGTACGCCGCCAGCTTGGACGGCCGATCGGCCGCCGCCGACGGCAGCAGCAAGTGGATCAGCTCCGCGACCTCCCGAGCAGAGGTGCACGAACTGCGCGGCCGGGTCGACGCGATCGTCGCCGGGACCGGCACCGTGCTCGCCGACGACCCGCAGCTCACCGCCCGGGAGGCCGACGGTGGCCCGCGCCCGCGCCAGCCGTTGCGCGTCGTCGTCGGCGACCGCCCCGTCCCGGACGGCGCGCGGGTGCTCGACGACTCGGCGGCCACGATCGCCCTGCCCGGCGGCGACCCGGTCGCGGTGCTCGACGAGCTCGCGCGACGCGGCGTGGTGGACGTGCTGCTGGAAGGCGGACCGACGCTGGCCGGGGCGTTCGTCGCTGCCGAACGCGTCGACCGGGTCCTGGCCTACCTCGCGCCCGCGCTGCTGGGCTCGGGGCCGGCCGCGCTCGGCGACGCCGGGGTGGCGAGTGTCTCGCAGGCATGGTGGTGGGACATCGAAGAGACCACGATGAGCGGACCGGACGTGCGCGTCAGCGCCGTGCCGGCTCGTCGCTGAGGAGGAGACCCATGTTCACCGGGATCGTCGAGGAACTCGGCACGGTCGTGTCCGTCGAGGACACCGGCGACGGGGTGCGGCTGGCAGTGGACGGCCCGCTGGTGACCTCCGACGCGAAGCGCGGTGACTCGATCGCGGTGAACGGCGTGTGCCTGACCGTGGTGGAGTCCGGCGGTGGCCGGTTCACCGTGGACGTCGTCCAGGAGACGGTGCGCCGCAGCGCGATCAGGAACGTCGGCGCCGGGGACCGGGTGAACCTGGAGCGCGCGATGGCGCTCGGCGACCGGCTCGGCGGGCACATCGTGCAGGGCCACGTGGACGGCACCGCGGTGCTGCGCGGCTCGGACGGTGACCTCACCCGCTTCGAACTGCCCGCGGAGCTGTCGCACTACCTGGTGGAGAAGGGCTCGATCACGGTCGACGGGATTTCGCTGACCGTGGTGGACGCGGGACCCACCGAGTTCAGCGTCGCCCTGATTCCCACCACTCGGGAACTCACCACTTTGGGGGTGCGCCAGCCGGGTGAAGAGGTCAACATCGAGGTGGACGTGCTGGCCAAGCACCTGGAACGGCTCGCCGCCGCGCAGCTCGATCAGTTCCGCGCCGGAGCATCCGGGTCCTGACCCACGGCGATCTCGCCCGAGCGGACCACCAGCATCCGGGCGGCGAGAGGACAATGACGGTGCCGGGCACGTTCCCGGCAGGCCGAACCGAGGGCCGGCGTTCCAGTCGCGCCGCCGCCCCAGAGCGAGAGAGACCGGACACGGTGAGCAACAGGTTCGACGACATCGAGCGCGCCCTGGCCGACATTGCGGCGGGCCGCCCGGTGATCGTGGTCGATGACGAGGATCGCGAGAACGAAGGCGATCTGATCTTCGCCGCCGAGAAGGCGACGCCGGAACTCGTGGCGTTCATGGTGCGCTACACCTCCGGGTACCTCTGCGTCGGCATGACCGGCGAGGACTGCGACCGGCTGGACCTACCGCCGATGTACCACTCCAACCAGGACCGCAAGGGCACCGCCTACACGGTCGCGGTGGACGCCGCGGAAGGCGTCACCACCGGCATCTCCGCCAGCGACCGCGCGCGCACCCTGCAGGTGCTGGCCAGAGCCGAGTCGCAGTCCGAGGACCTGCACCGGCCGGGCCACGTGGTGCCGCTGCGCGCCCGCGACGGCGGGGTGCTGCGCAGGCCGGGCCACACCGAGGCGAGCGTCGACCTGTCCCGGCTCGCCGGGCTGCGGCCGGTGGGCGCGCTGTGCGAGATCGTCAGCCAGAAGTCCGAGGGCGACATGGCGCGCCGCGACGAGCTGGAGGTCTTCGCCGACGAGCACGACCTGCGGCTGATCACGATCGCCGACCTCATCGCCTACCGCAGGCGGTTCGAGAAGCAGGTGGAGCGCGTCGCGGAGGCCCGCATCCCCACCGCGCACGGCACCTTCCGCACCTTCGGCTACGACAGCACGCTCGACGGCATCGAACACCTGGCGCTGGTCTACGGCGAGATCGGCGACGGCGAGGACGTGCTGGTGCGGGTGCACTCGGAGTGCCTCACCGGTGACGTGCTCGGCTCGCTGCGCTGCGACTGCGGGCCGCAGCTGGCGGCGGCGATGGAGAAGGTCGCCGAAGAGGGCCGCGGCGTCGTGCTCTACATGCGCGGGCACGAGGGCCGGGGCATCGGCCTGATCCACAAGCTGCAGGCCTACCAGTTGCAGGACGACGGCGCCGACACCGTGGACGCCAACGTCGCGCTGGGCATGCCGGTGGACAGCCGCGACTACGGCCAGGGCGCGCAGATCCTCTGCGACCTCGGCGTGAAGTCGATGCGGCTGCTGACGAACAACCCGGAGAAGCGGATCGGGCTGGAGGGCTACGGGCTCAAGGTCGTGGGCCGGGAGTCGCTGCCGATCCGCCCGAATCCGGAGAACCTGCGCTACCTGCGCACCAAGCGGGATCGAATGGGGCACGAGTTGAACCACCTCGACGACGGCGAGGACTCGTCCATCACGGGCGAGGGCGACGAGACGGGCTTCGGCCAGCCCGGAGTCACCGCATGAGCGGCGAGGGCAGGCCCCGCGTCGAGGTACCGCGGGCGGACGGGCTGAAGCTGGCCATCGCGGGCATCCGCTGGCACGAGAACCTCACCGACCGGATGCTCGAGCGGGCGCTGGCCGCCGCCGAGGAGGCCGGGATCACCGATCCGACCGTGGTGCGGGTGCCGGGCTCCATCGAGCTCCCCGTGGTGTGCCAGGAGCTGGCGCGCGGGCACGACGCGGTGGTGGCGCTGGGCGTGGTGATCCGGGGCGGGACCCCGCACTTCGAGTACGTGTGCGACTCCGTCACCAGCGGGTTGACCCGGGTGGCCCTGGACGAGTCGACGGCCGTGGGCAACGGCCTGCTCACCTGCGACACCGATCAGCAGGCCAGGGACCGCGCCGGGTTCCCCGAGTCGGTCGAGGACAAGGGCTTCGAAGCGACCGCGGCGGCCCTGGAGACGGCTCTGGTGCTGCGCGACCTGCGTTCGCGCTGACGCCGCCTCCGCGGGCGGGCTCCCGCCCCGCCGTCCGGGACGGCGAGCGTGAGGGCTGCCGACGGCTCCTCTGCGAGGACGGGCAAACTGGACACATGCAGTCAGGCGAGGCGCGCGAGGAACCGGCCGGTGCGGAACCGGCGGACGCGGCGGACACAGCGGCAGGAAGCGTGACGACGGTGGACGAACGGCCCGAGGGCGCGGCCCGCACCTTGACGGTGCGGCCGGTCAAGATCCGCCGGGTGGCGATCCCGGTGGCGATCGTGCTGGTGGTGGTGTTCGTCGTGGTCGCGGTGCTGCTGCGCAACACCCCGACGGGCGTGTACTTCCGGATCTCCGACCAGGTGGCGATGGCGGGGCTCGGCGTGCTGCTGGCCTGCGGCGCCCTGCTGCTGACCCGGCCGCGGCTGCGCGCGGACCTGGACGGGATCGAAGTGCGCAACATCATCAACACCCAGCACTACTCGTGGGACGAGGTGCAGGCGATCAGCTTCCCCGACGGCGCGGCATGGGCGCGGCTGGAACTGCCCCAGGACGAGTACGCCTCGGTCATGGCCGTCCAGTCCACCGACGGGGCGCACGCCGTGCAGGCCATGCGCGACCTGCGGGACCTGCGTCGCGCGGTCGACGCCCGGCGGGACGCGGACGGTTCCGCCGCGGAGTGACGCAGCGGTCCGGTGGACCCCCGCAAGCGGGTCCTCGACCTTCGCCGTCTCGGTGGCGAGGCCGTCGAGCGGCTACGCGGTTCACCGCGAAGATCCCCGAACGAACGGTGCCCGGAAGCCGAGGGCTTCCGGGCACCGTCGTGTCGGGTCTTGAGGTCAGGACCGCGACTTGTTGAAGACCAGGCGGTAGGCGATCAGCAGGATGAGCGAGCCGATCACTGCCCACACGAAGCTCATCAGGCTGAAGTCGTTCACACCGGCGCCGCCGAACTTGCTGCTCAGCCAGCCGCCGAGCAGGCCACCGACGATGCCGATGAGGATCGTGACGATGATTCCGCCCGGGTCCTTGCCGGGCAGGATGAACTTCGCGATCGCGCCCGCGATCAGGCCGAAGATGATCCAGCTGAGGATGCCCACAGCGTCTCCTTCCGATTAGCGCGCCGAACTCCGGCGCGCTCAGCACAACGCCCGCTCATCGGACTACCCGCGGCGACGTCGATCAACCAATGATCCCCGCCGGTCGCGTTCATCCGATCAAGCGTCCCGGAGGCTACGCCGTTACCCCGAGTGCGTGATCACGCCCGTCCGGACGCCGGTTCGCCGGCGGGCCGCGGGCGCACCGCGTTCGCCGCGACCGCGACCAGCAGCGCCAGCGCGGCGGGCACCGCCAGTCCCACCGACAGGCCGAAGCCCTGCGCGAGCAGGCCGATGAACACCGGGCCCGCGAGCAGACCGCCGTAGGACAACGTGCTGACCTGCGCCAAGTCCCGTCCGCTGCGGGCCGGGTCGCGGTGTCCGGCGGCGCTGAAGATCTGCGGCACGATGCACGAGAGCCCGACGCCGAACAGCGCGAACCCGGCCAGCGCCGCCACCGGGTGGTGCAGCAGCAGCGCCACCCCGAGCCCGGTGCCCGCGATCACGCCGCAGACCCGGACCAGCGGCACCGGTCCGAACCGCCGCACCAGGCCGTCGCCGAGGAACCGGAACAGCCCCATCGTGGCGGAGAACACGGCGTAGCCCAGCGCCGCGAACGCGAGGCTCGAACCGAGCTCGTCGTGCAGGTACACCGAGGACCAGTCGGCCATCGACCCCTCGCCGACCGAGCAGAAGAACCCGAGCACGCCGAGGAACACGATCGCCATCGGGATGCCGCGGGCGCGCGCGCCCGACTCGGCGGGCGGCGCCGGCTCAGGCGGCAGCAGCGCGGCCCGCGCGACCAGGGACAGCGCCACCAGGCCCACCCCGGTGAGCGCGAAGTGCACGGCGGGGCTGAGGCCGAGCTGGGCGGCCAGCGCGCCCGATCCGGCGCCGAGCAGGCCGCCGAGGCTGAACGTGGCGTGGAAGGTGCTCATGATCGGCCGCCGGTAGCGCTGCTCGACGCGCACCGCGTGCGAGTTCATCGCCACGTCGATCGTCCCGTGCGCGGCGCCGAACACCAGCAGGCCCGCGACCAGCGTCGGGAGACCTCCCGCGAGCCCCGGCGTCACCCCGGACAGGGCGACCAGCACCCCGGCGGGCGGCATCACGCGGGCACTGCCGAACCGGTCGGTGAGGTGTCCGCAGACCTGCATGGCCAGCACCGATCCGGCGGCGACCGCGAACAGCGCCAGCGTCACCCCGGCGTCGTCGAGACCCAGGTCCCGCTTGATGGTGGGGATGCGCGCCGTCCAGGACGCCAGTGCGAAGCCGCTCACCACGAAGTACGCGGTCACCGCCCAGCGCGCGCGCCGCAAGGTCGCGTCCGGCTCGACCGGGGTAGTCGTCTCGGGCACCGGTTGTCCTCTCCTGTCCGCCTGGTGGCGCTCGTCGGCCCGCGGTTCCCGCGCTCGCCGTGGATTCCCGCCTCGCCGCACATCCCACACAGCGCCACGGCCGGGCGAGGAACGCGGGTGGACGTCCGGCTCGGACCGAGTCGTCCGCCTGTTCGACTCCAACTGATCACCGCGGCACCGCGCCTGTGAAGGGGACGAACGGGTGAGGGACAATGGTGGCGGCATCGAGCGCCGGAGATCCCGGCACGCGCACCGAGACCGGCGGGCACCGGAGGCGGCGGTGCGGCCGGGCGGCGATGGAGGAGGAGACCGTGAGCGTGGCCCAGGAGCGAAATCTTCGGGTGGTGCGGGACGAACCCCGTGCGCCCGCCGTCCGGCTCGGTGACGTCCACCTGCGCAACCGGCTGGTCACCTCGTCCAGCCTGCTGGGCTACGGCGTCGCGAACGCGAGCCTGGTGCCCTACGGCATGAGCCCGATCTCGAAGTTCGTGCCGCTGGACCGGTTCGGCGCGATCACCACCCGCACCGTCACCGTCGAGCCGCGCGAGGGCCACTTCACCACCCAGGACGTGTGGCCGCTGCACGAGCTCCCGGCGCTGCTCAAGCGCTACGGCGAGGCGCTGCGGCAGGTCGACGGCGGCTGGTTGAACGCGTTCGGCTGGTGCAACGTCGGCATCGACGCCTACCTGCGCGACTACTACCCGCGCACCCGCCGCCAGAACACGATCATCTCGGTGGGCGGGTTCTCCCCCGAGGAGTTCGTCACGCTCGTCGACAAGGTCAACAAGGCGGTGCCCGCCGGGGACATCGCGGCCGTCGAGTTCAACGTGTCCTGCCACAACGTGAACTTCGACTTCAACGCCATCATCGAGCAGGTGCTGGCGCAGGCGGTGCCGCGCAGCAACCACCCGGTGATCCTCAAGCTCTCCTCGGACTACGACTACATCGGCCACGCCAAGCTCGCCGCCAAGCACGGGGTGTCCGCGCTGACCGCGATCAACACGGTCAAGGGCCTGCGGCTGGACCCGAACACCGGGCAGCCGCTGCTGAAGAACGGTTTCGGCGGGCTCTCCGGGCGGGCGATCAAGCCGATCGGGCTGCGCGTGGTGAAGGAGCTGCGCGACTCCGGCTCGAAGCTGCCGATCATCGCCACCGGCGGCATCCGCAGCTTCGACGACTGCCGCGAGTACTTCTGGGCGGGCGCCGACGCCGTGAGCATGGGCAGCGCCAGCTGGTTCGCCAGCTACCCCGGCTACGCGCTCTCCCCGGTGCACGCCGCCCGGATCCGCAGCGTCCTGCGCCGCATCGAGCACTACCGCCCGCCGAACGGCTGATCGGGTGGTCCCTCCCCGAAATCCGGGGATGGCGGGCCCGCTGCACCGCTAACTTCCGTGGTTCGACGTCGTCGGATCGGGGAGGTGCCGGATGGCGGGTCTGGACGACGACGTGGGTCTCGTCGGCCGGGAGACCACGGCCGAGCTGATCGACCACTTGGTGCTGCACGTGCGGGACCGGCCGATGCCGATCGTGGTGCTGCACGGCGCGGGCGGTGTCGGCAAGACCGCCGTGATCGAGCACGTGGAACGGCGCTACGACAAGGCCGTGCCGATGGCGCGCGTCGACTTCGACGAACCCCGCTCCAAGAGCACCTGGGACGTGCTGGAGGCGGTGTACCGGCAGCTCGGCGCCGAATCGCACCGCGAATTCGGCAGGCTCGTGCTGCCGCGCTACGAACTCGCCCGCACCGTCCACGCCACGCTGCGCTCGCCGGAGCACGGACCGGTCGCCGAGGGCGAAGCCGAGCGCGGCGAACCGGCCGAGGTCGCGACCTCCGCGCAGCGCCGCCGCCAGGTCCGGGAACAGCTCGCACGACGGCTCGCCAGCGTGGAGCTGATGACCGACGTGGTGGGGGAGGCCGGTGACTCGGCCCCGGCGCCGGTCGCGGGCCTGCTGCTGCGGATGGCGCGCCCGGTCCTGCACCGGCTCACCGCGATCGGGGTGGGGGCGCCGCGCTGGGCGCGGTGGTTGCTCGCCGGGCCGCGCAGCGCCGCCGCGCTGAGCTGGTTCGAGGCCGCGGCGGCCGAGCCGCAGCACTTCGAGGGGATCAGCGACCGGGTCCGCATCGACGACGTGGTGCTGCACATCCAGGGCCGGTTCGAGTCCTCCGACGCTCGCGCGGCCGAATCCGCCGACAAGTGGCACCGGCTCGCGCTGGCGGCGCTGCTGGCCGATCTGCGCGCCGCCTACCTGCGCAGGCGTACGCGCACGGTGAACTGCGTGCTGCTGCTCGACGACGCGGACCTGCTCTCCCCGGACAAGGCGGAGCGGGTGGCGCTGAGCACGCCGCCCACCGAGCCGGGCGGGGACCCGGACTTCCTGGACCTGCTCGCGGAGGCGATGCGGGCCGACCCGCGGATTCCGCTGCTGGTGGTGGCGACCAAGCAATCCGGTGCCCCGGCGGGCGCGGCCGTGGAGCCCGCCGCACCGGGAACCGACCCGGAGCGGACGTGGCGGCGCCGGTACGACGAGTGGGCGGAGCAATTCCGCGGTGACGGGCCGCGGACGCCCGAACTTCCCGTTCAGCTGACGAACTTCGGTCTGGAGGACACCCGCCGGTTCTTCATCGAACGCAGCCGCAGCGAAGAGGCCACCGTGCTCAGCGAGCGGTACGTGCGCGAACTGCACTGCGCCACGCACGGCCACCCGCTGGCGCTGACGCTGGTCAGCGACCGGATCGACTGGAGCTTCCGCCGGGACCGCCGGGTTCCGTCGGCGCGTTCCACCCTGGGCATGCGGGTCCCGCCTGGCTTGCGCGGCGCGGACCTGGAGGACACCGTCCGCGGCTACCTGCTGATGCGGATGCTGCACCGCTTCAGGACGAACGCGCCGTCGGAGGACGAGGACGTGGACGACGGGGTGCGCGACCGCACGGTCACCCTGTTCGCCAAGCTGGCCGCGCCGCTGCTGCTCGACGAGCCGGTGGTGCGGTTGCTCGCCGGTGACCGCGGTTCCGGCGGCGTGCGGCAGATCACCGAGGCGCTGGACATCCTGAGCTTCGTGCGACCGGGACCGGTGGAACCGGGCGGGAACCGGACCTGGACCCTCGATCCGCTGCTGCGCGACCTCCTGGTGCGGGAGCTGCTCGACAGATCCGACCACTCCTACGAGCAGGTCCACCGGGACCTGGCCGAGCACTACGAATCGATCGAGCGGCACGACCCGGCGGCCTACCTGCGCGCCCAGTACCACCGGCTCGCGCTCGGGGAGGTCGGCCGCGTCGCCAAAGTGCTGGCCAACCGCGCCGGCAGCGGTGACGTGAGCTGGCAGCGCGACTTGGCCCGAGTGCTGGCGTGGGCGCCGGTCGCGGTGTTCCGGCGGCCGTACCAGGTGCGCGACCTGGTGCAGCGCGCCTGGTCGCCGGTGGCGCGCGGCGAGAGCGCCGAGGCCATCGCGGACCTGCTGCGGGCCGTGCAGGCGCTGTGCTCCTGCACGGTCGTGGGGCCGTGGGACGACAAGGCGTTCGCGGAGGTCGCCCGCGCGCAGCGGGAAGCTCCCGGCACGGTGGGCGTCGACCTGGGGAAGTGGAACTCCGCGTTCGCGCGGCTGCGCCCGCTGAACTCGCAGGACGAACGGGGACTGCCGGACAGCTCGGCGGCGAACCGCAAGTTCGGCTACCCGGTGGTGTGGCCGCGGCGGGGCACGATCCCGCGGTTCACCGCGGTCGCGCTGGTGCTGGCGCTCGTCGGCTACGGCTCCGCATTCGCCGTGCATTCGGTGTGGGACTGCGACGAGGACGGCAGCCCGTGGGACGTGGCCGGGATCGGCCGCTCCGCCCTCCGCGATCCGCTGCGGCTGACGAAGGCGGGTACCCAGTGCATCGGCGTGACCGACCGCCCCAGCTCGTTCACCGCGGCGGCCGAGGAACCGTCCGCGGCCACCGAGGAGATCGCCGCGCTGACGGCCGAAGCCGTGGCCGAGAACGGCAGGGTCGCTCGCGAGAAGGACCCGCACCGCCGCCGGCCGCTGGTCAAGATCGTCGTGGCGACCATGCTCAGCAGCACCCAGGAGGGCGAGCGCCGGGAACTTGCCGTCGGCGTCAACGAATTGCGCGGGGCGGTGCTCGCGCAGCGGGAGTGGAACGGCGGGGAGCTGGTCGACAAGCACACCCCGGACGTGAAGGTGCAGTTGCTGTTCGCCAATCTCGGTGGCAGCTCCGAGCACGCCTTCGACGTGGCCGGTGCCGTGCGCGCGCTGGCGAAGCGGGACCCGTCGATCGTGGCGGTCACCGGGCTCGGGCAGAGCCGCACCACCACGGTCGACGCGGTCGAGCGGCTGGGCGCTCCGCCAGACGACGCGGGTGCGCCGGTGCCGATGATCGCCTCCGCGGCCTCGGGCACCGCGTTGACCGGCAAGCCCTGGTTCTTCCGGATCGCCGCGACCAATCAGCGGCAGGCCGAGGTCGCGGTGCGGTACGGCTCCGAGGAGTTCCCGGATCGCGCGGTGCACGTGCTCAGAGATGACGACGACGCCTACAGCGAAGATCTCTCCACGTGGCAGATCAACGAGCTCGTGGCTCGCAAGAAGTGGCCCGACATCAAGAGGTTCACCCCGTCGTCGGACTCGCTGAGCACCAGGATCGAGGAGATCTGCGGGCAGGACCGGCCGTTGATCTACTACAGCGGTCGCGCCAACGACTTCCCGGTGATGCTGAACAAGCTCAAGGACGTCGACTGCGCTGAGCGCGCCGTGGTGATCGCCGGGGACGACCTCACCCAGTTCGCCAACGGGGAATGGGAGGACGCGAATTCGGTCCCCGGTGGTTATCCGCCGGAACGGCTGTTCTTCACCAGTCTCGGCCCGAGCGCCCCGGCGCCGGGCGATCCGGGGTGGGCGCAGGGGCTGTGCGATGGGCCGGAGCCGATCCGAGGTCACCAGCGGTGCCGCTTCTTCGTGAGCTACGAGCGGCTCGAAGCGGAGCCGAGCCCCCACATCGCGGGCACCGGCCCGAACGGGCACGTGCTCGTCGCCTACGACGCGGTGCACCTGGCGCTGCGGTCGGCGGAGCGGGCGCAGGGGGCCGAGGGCGCCGCTGTGCCGTCGCGCCGCGGTGTGCTGGAAGAACTGCGCGGCACCAGCGGCTCGGAGGCGTTCGCGGGAACGGCCGGGCTGGTCGATTTCGGCGTGCCGTCGCCGGGACGTGGTGGGGCCGACCCGCAGCGGAAGCTGATCGTGGTGCAGAGCATCGACATCGCCGGGGACGAGGTGGCCGGTGCCGAGGTGGTCGACCACGACGGGCAGCCGTGAACCGCCCGAAAACGGTGATCTTGGGAAATGCCGATCGGATGAATGATCTCGACACGAACGGGTTGAAGATCGTTGACTTTGCGAGGCGGTATCTCACCGGCCGAATTCGGTGACGCAGCAGCGTGGTGATCGGGGAGGGGCGCATGTCCGGGTACGGGACGTTCGGGAGCAGCTTGCGGGATCTGCCGAGGCTCCGGCAGTCCAGGCGGGGGCGGGTGTCCAGCTGGGACCGGACCGGGGGCAACACCGACAACATCCGGCTGCAACCGGGGGAGAGCCGCGAACTCGCGCGCCTCACCGGGCCGGGGGCGGTGACCCACGTCTGGTGCACCGTGGCGGTGGAGGACGGGCCGCACAAGCCCGAGGTGGAGGGCGACTACCTGCGCAGGCTCGTCCTCAAGATCACGTGGGACGACGCGGCGCACCCGAGCGTGCTGGTGCCGCTGGGGGACTTCTTCGGCATCGGCCACGGGCGCACCGAGAACTTCGTGTCCGCGCCGCTGCAGATGAGCCCGCAGGACGGCAAGGGGTTCAACTGCTGGTTCGCGATGCCCTTCGCCGAGGGCGCCCGGTTCGAGCTGATCAGCGAGATGAGCCTCAAGCCGGTGATCTTCTACTACTACATCGACTACGAGCAGTACCAGCAGGTCGACCCGGAGCTGGGCTACTTCCACGCCCAGTGGCGCCGCGAAGACCCCACCGACGGAGTGGAGCAGGGCGACCAGACCAACGACGAGTTCCTGTTCGGCGGCATCAACCTCGACGGGACCGGCAACTACACGATCCTGGAGGCGGAGGGCCGCGGGCACTACGTCGGGTCGGTGCTCAACGTGCACAACCTGCGCTCCACGACCGACTGGAACTGGTACGGCGAGGGCGACGACATGATCTTCATCGACGGTGAGCCGTGGCCGCCGCGGCTGCACGGCACCGGGACGGAGGACTACTTCAACACCGCCTGGTGTCCCAGCCAGCCGTACCACGCCCCGTACCACGGGCTCACGTTGCCGGGCGGGCGGAACTGGAGCGGGCAGGTGTCCTACTACCGGTTCCACGTGGAGGACCCGATCACCTTCGACTCCTCGATCCTGGTGAGCATCGAGCACGGGCACGCGAACAAGCGCAGCGACGACATCTCCTCCGTCGCCTACTGGTACCAGACCCTCCCGTCGAAGCCCTTCGGCCTCCTCCCCGTCCACGACCGCCTCCCCCGCCCCCTCTGACGCTGCCCGCGGACATCCGCACCGTCGCGAAGCGAGGATCACCGCGAAGGCCCTGACCTGGTGTCCTGGTGACGATCGGCGAGCGCCCCCGCAACTCCTCGCGAGATCGCGGGGGCGCGAGCAGGGTTCGGCCGGGACTCGGGGTCGCGATCGTCAGTCCTGCTCCGGGTGGCCGTGCACGGCCAAGGCCCAGATGACGGCCACGTCCACGGCGACGATCAGCAGGGACCACAGGGGCTGGTACGGGATGAACAGGAACGCGGCGAGCGCGCTCAGGACCACGACGATCATGGCCGACGCCCGGGTCCCGGGCAGGCCCGCCAGCAGCACCGTTCCCGCCACCGCCGCCACCGCGCCCAGCGCTAGGTGCACCCAGCCCCACACGGTCACGTCGTAGCTGAAGACGTAGCTGTTGAGCACCACCGCGAACGACTCCTGGAACAACGTCGCCGTCGCCACCCCCGCGTGGAACACCCCGATGAGCACCATGACGATCCCGGCGAACACCGCGAGCCCGTCCTCCCGGCGCACGGCGTGCGCGCTCCCGCGCCCGGCCTGAGCCATCCGTATCATCCCCTCCGATCCCGCGCCCCGGCGCTCCGCCGGGTGACCGTCCGTGCACCCTCCGCCGGAGTTCGGCCGGGTGCGCGAGCGCCGCCGAGCCCGACCCCCTCCGGCTCGTGCCGCGCTGCGCACGAGCCCGAAGTCGGACACTCAGGACAACGCGCCCGGCTCCGATGACCAAGGGGCGAAGGTCCCCGCGCAGGCCGCGATGCCGTGACGGGGAGTGTCGGTCGCGCACGTAGGGTGGAGCCGTGGCCGACCCGTCGACGTACCGCCCCGCACCCGGAACCGTTCCGGACGCGCCCGGCGTGTACCGCTTCCACGACGCCGAGGGGCGGATCATCTACGTCGGCAAGGCGAAGAGCCTGCGCAGCCGGCTCGCGAACTACTTCGCCGACCTCTCGGGGCTGCACCCGCGGACCCGCCAGATGGTCACCACCGCCACCGGGGTGCGCTGGACGGTGGTCGGCACCGAGGTCGAGGCGCTGCAGCTGGAGTACTCCTGGATCAAGGAGTACGACCCCCGGTTCAACGTGCGCTACCGGGACGACAAGTCCTACCCGGTGCTCGCCGTGACCCTGCACGAGGAGTACCCGCGGCTGCACGTCTACCGCGGCCCGCGGCGCAAGGGCGTCCGCTACTTCGGCCCGTACGCGCACGCGTGGGCGATCCGCGAAACCCTCGACATGCTGCTGCGCGTGTTCCCCGCCCGCACCTGCTCCAGCGGCGTGTTCAAGCGCCACGGCCAGATCGGGCGCCCCTGCCTGCTCGGCTACATCGGGAAGTGCGCCGCGCCGTGCGTGGGCCGCGTCGACGCCGACGAGCACCGGGCGATCGTGGACGACTTCTGCGACTTCCTCAGCGGTCGCACCGACACGTTGACGCGCAAGCTGGACCGCGAGATGAAGCAGGCTTCCGCGGAACTCGAATTCGAACGCGCCGCCCGGCTGCGCGACGACCTGGAAGCGCTGCGCCGCGCGATGGAGAAGCAGGCCGTGGTGCTCGGCGATGGCACCGACGCCGACGTGATCGCCTTCGCCCAGGACGAGCTCGCCGCCGCCGTGCAGGTCTTCCACATCCGCGGCGGCCGGGTGCGCGGGCAGCGCGGCTGGGTCATCGACCTGGAGGCGGAGGCCGGCCTCGGGGAGCTCACCGGCCGGTTCCTCAGCCAGTTCTACGGGGAGCAGGCCGCGCTGGCCGACCAGGCCGACGCGGGCGGAACCCCGGTGCCGCGCGAAGTGCTCGTCCCCGAACTGCCGGAGGACGCCCCGGCGCTGGCGCAGTGGCTCGGCGAGCTGCGCGGCAGCCGGGTCGACCTGCGGGTGCCGCAGCGCGGCGACAAGCGGGCCTTGATGGACACGGTGGAGCGCAACGCGAAGGAGGCGTTCACCCAGTACAAGCTGCGCCGCGCGGGCGACCTCACGGCGCGCTCCGCGGCGCTGCAGGAGCTGCAGGAGGCGCTGGACCTGGACACCGCGCCGCTGCGGATCGAATGCGTGGACGTGAGCCACGTGCAGGGCAGCGACGTGGTGGCCTCGCTGGTCGTGTTCGAGGACGGGGTGGCGCGCAAGTCCGAGTACCGGCGGTTCTCGGTGCGCGAGGGCGCCGAAGGCGGCGACGTCGGCTCCATCGACGAGGTGGTGCGCCGCCGATTCGCCCGCTACCTCAAGGAAGTGGGCTCGGACGAGTCGGAGTCCGAAGTGGACGCTCCGAACGTGGCGGCCTCGCACGGCACCGGCGCGGACCAGGCCGAGACCACCGGCGACGGCGGAACCGCGCCCGGCATCGACCCCGAGACCGGCAGGCCGCGCAAGTTCGCCTACCCGCCGAACCTGCTGGTCATCGACGGCGGCGCACCGCAGGCGAACGCGGCGGCCGACGCCCTCACCGAACTCGGCATCACCGACGTTGCCGTGATCGGCCTGGCCAAGCGCCTCGAAGAGGTGTGGCTGCCCGCCGAACCCGACCCGGTGATCCTGCCGCGCACCAGTGAGGCGCTGTACCTGCTGCAACGGGTGCGCGACGAGGCGCACCGGTTCGCCATCAACTACCACCGGCAGAAGCGCTCCAAGCGGCTCAGCCGGTCCGTGCTCGATTCGGTACCCGGACTTGGGGAGGCCCGGAAAACCGCTCTGCTCAAGCACTTCGGTTCGGTGCGCAAGCTGAAGCAGGCGGGGATCGAGGACATCATGGCGGTGCCCGGCTTCGGCCGGCGCACCGCCGAGACCGTGTGCGCGGCCCTGGCCACTGAGGCCGGGGCAGGCGGGGGAGACACCAGCACTGAAGGGGAGAATCAGTGAGCGAGGAGAAGTCGGGCATCGAGGTCGCCGTGGTCAGCGGCCTTTCCGGCGCCGGGCGCAGCACCGCCGCCAAATGCCTGGAGGACCTGGGCTGGTTCGTCGTGGACAACCTGCCCCCGGAACTGATCGCGACGATGGTGGAGCTGGGGGCGCGCTCCAGCGGCGCGATCACCCGCGTCGCGGTCGTGATGGACGTGCGCAGCCGCGCGTTCACCGAAGACCTCGGATCGGTGATCAAGGATCTGGACGCCCGCGGCTACAAGCCGAAGGTGCTGTTCCTGGAGGCCACCGACGAGGTGCTGATCCGCCGCTTCGAGCAGGTGCGCCGCGGCCACCCGCTGCAGGGCGAGGGGCGGCTCGCCGACGGCATCGCCAACGAGCGCGCGCTGCTGTCGCGGCTGCGCTCCGAGGCGGACCTCGTGGTGGACACGACGGGGCTGTCCGTGCACCAGCTGCGCACGAAGATCGAGGACGCGTTCGGCACGGAGGCCGAGACCCGCACGCGGGTCACCGTGCTGTCCTTCGGCTACAAGTACGGCCTGCCGATGGACGCCGACCTGGTGATGGACTGCCGCTTCCTGCCCAACCCGTTCTGGATCCCGGAGCTGCGCGAGTTCAACGGCCTCGACGAGGAGGTCCGCAACTACGTGCTCGGCCAGGAAGGCGCCGAGGAGTTCCTGGAGAGCTACCAGGGACTGCTGCGGCTGGTCGGCGCGGGCTACCACCGCGAAGGCAAGCGGTACCTGACGCTGGCGCTGGGCTGCACGGGCGGCAAGCACCGCAGCGTCGCGCTCGTCGAGGAGATGGCCCGCAGGCTCGCCGATGACGAAGGGATGATGGTCAAGACCGTCCATCGGGACCTGGGGCGCGAGTGAGCCCGGCCGCACCACCGAACGACCCGCCCGCCGAGCGCCCGCTGCGCGCGGTCGCGCTCGGCGGCGGCCACGGCCTGCAAGCCACGCTCGCCGCGTTGACCCGGCTCACCTCCGACGTCACGGCGGTGGTCACCGTCGCCGACGACGGCGGATCCTCCGGGCGGCTTCGCCGCGAACTCGGCATGCTGCCGCCCGGTGATCTGCGCAAGGCGCTCGCCGCGCTGGCCGCACCGGACGACAACGGCAGGCGCTGGGCGCAGGTGTTCCAGCACCGCTTCGGCGGCAACGGAGCGCTGGCCGGGCACGCCGTCGGCAACCTGCTGCTGGCCGGGCTGCTCGACGTGGTCGGCGATCCCGTCGACGTCCTCGACGAGGCCTGCCGGCTGGTCGGCGCCCGCGGCCGGGTGCTGCCGATGTCCATCGAGCCGCTCGACATGGAGGCCGAGGTCGTCGGCCTCGACGCGGATCCCGATGCGGTGCGCACCATCCGCGGCCAGGTCGCCATCGCGAGCACGCCGGGCCGGGTCAAGCAGGTCCGCCTCGCCGCCGCGAACGGCGAGCAGGGCACCCCGCGGGGCTGTCCCCAGGCGGTGCGGGCCGTGCTCGACGCGGACGTCGTGCTGCTCGGGCCGGGTTCCTGGTTCACCAGCGTGCTGCCGCACCTGCTCGTCCCGGAACTGCACGAGGCGCTCGTGACGACCGCCGCGAGCCGCGTCGTGGTGCTCAACCTGATCCCACAACCGGGCGAAACCGCGGGGTTCTCCCCGGAACAACATCTCGACGTACTCTCGCAGCACGCACCCCGGCTGACCGTGGACGCTGTTCTCGCGGACGCCGGATCGGTGCCGACACCTGATCGGCTTCGTGCTGCGGCGACCGGGCTGGGTGCGCAAACTCTGCTCGACACAGTCGCCTCGCCCGCCTCGCCGGGCAGGCACGATCCGGAGGCGCTCGCGGCGAGCCTGGAGGCCGCGTTGGAGAGGAGGAGTGACCGGTGGCGATGACCGCGGCGGTCAAAGACGAACTGAGCCGGTTGCCGGTGACCAAGACCTGCTGCCGCAGATCCGAGGTCTCCTCGCTGCTGCGGTTCGCGGGCGGGCTGCACATCGTCGCCGGCCGCGTCGTGGTGGAAGCCGAACTCGACAGCGGTTCCTCGGCCCGCAGGCTGCGCAAGGAAGTCCACGAGCTGTTCGGGCACCACTCCGACGTGCACATGATCACCTCCGGTGGCTTGCGCAAGGGCACCCGGTACGTGGTGCGCGTGGTCAAGGACGGCGAGAGCCTCGCCCGCCAGACGGGCCTGCTCGACCCGCGGGGACGCCCGGTGCGCGGCCTGCCCGCGCACGTGGTCTCCGGCGGATCGTGCGATTCGGAATCCGCGTGGCGCGGGGCGTTCCTCGCCCACGGCTCGCTCACCGAACCGGGCCGCTCCTCGGCTCTGGAGGTGACCTGCCCCGGACCGGAGGCGGCGCTCGCCCTCGTCGGGGCGGCGCGCAGGCTCGGCGTGCAGGCGAAGTCCCGCGAGGTCCGCGGCGCCGACCGCGTCGTGGTCCGCGACGGCGACGCCATCGGCGCGCTGCTGACCAAGCTCGGCGCGCACTCCAGCGTGCTGTCCTGGGAGGAGCGGCGGATGCGCCGCGAGGTGCGGGCCACCGCGAACCGGCTCGCGAACTTCGACGACGCGAACCTGCGCCGGTCCGCCCGCGCGGCGGTCGCCGCGGCGGCCCGCGTGCAGCGCGCCCTGGATCTGCTCGGGCCCACCGCACCCGATCACCTGCTGGTCGCCGGTCGGCTCCGGCTCGCGCACCGGCAGGCGTCGCTGGACGAGTTGGGGCAGCTCGCCGATCCGCCGATGACCAAGGACGCGGTGGCGGGCCGCATAAGGCGTCTGCTGGCGATGGCCGACAAGCGGGCGAGGGAGCTCAACCTCCCCGACACCGAATCAGCCGTCACTTCAGAGCTCCTCGAAGCCGAGGTCTGAAGGAACCCGAGCGCTGAGCGAGCGGACCGTTCGCCCGAGGTGGGCGAACGGTCCGCTTTCCGTTCCAGCGCCCGGATCACCGGGCGGTCAGGTCACTTGTTGTAGACGGCGATGTAGTCCACGAGCATCGGGTGACCGCCCTCGGTGGCCTCGGTCGGCGTGGTGATGCCCGAGTTCTTGTCCGGGAACTGGCCGCCGATCGCGACGTTGAGCAGCACGAAGTAGCCCTCGTGCGAAGTCATGTTCGTCCACGCGGTCGGGTTCACGTCGGTTTCCTTCACCGAGTGGTACTGCTGGCCGTCCACGTACCAGCGGAGTTCCTCGACGTCACCGGTGCGGTCCCATTCGAACCGGTAGGTGTGGAAGGCCTCCTGGCAGGTGCTGTCCGGGCATTCCCGGCTGTTGACCAGGCCGTCGGTCTCCAAGCAGGAACCGCCGGGGGAGACGTCGCAGTGCAGCACGCCGTACACGCGGTTCTCGGCGTTGACGTTCTCCATGATGTCGTACTCGCCGATGCCGGGCCAGCTCCAGAGATCTTCGCGGTACGGCGATCCGAGCGCCCAGAACGCGGGCCAGTACCCGAGCGCCTTGTCCGCCGCCACGTCCGGCATCTGGATGCGGCCCTCGATGCGCATCACGCCGCCTTCTTCGGCTTTGAAGTCGCCGCGCTGCGTCTCGATGCGCGACGACGTCCAGCCGCCCGCGTCGTCCTTCTGCGGGGTGATCACCAGGTTGCCGTTGCCGTCCTGGCCCAGGTTGGAGGGGTCGGCGGTGTAGTTCTGGATCTCACCGGTGCCCCAGTTGCCGGGGCCGCCGGGGTAGCCGTGACCGGTGTCGACCTTCCAGTCCTCGCCGGGAGGCGCACCGGCTTCGCCGGTGAAGTCGTCGCCGAAGCTGAGCGTCCAGCCCTCGTCCGGCGGCGGGACGTCCGCTCCGGCAGGGGCGTTGACCAGGCCGGTGAGGCCGATGCCCGCGGCGAGCGCGACGGCGGCCACGCGGCCTCGCCGCCTCGGCGCGAGTGCGGTCGCGCCCTCGTTGGTGTGCCGCGACTTTCCGGGCAGCGCCATTCGGAGTCCTTCCTCCAGTCGAATCCGGCCGGGTGCCGGACTGCGCCGGACCGCTGCGGCGATCTCCGCGCCGGGAACGGTGCAGAGATGCCGATCACGGTCGACGTGCACATTCTTGAGAGCGCTCTCATGGCCGGTCAACCGACGGATGTCGCACGTCGTGGCACCCGAAAGGCAGAACGAGCGGTTCGTGCGGGTGATCTTTGCCGGGCCTGCGGCGACCGCGACCAAGATTCGCCTGAAAGGCGTGCGCCCGGCCGTCTGTGCAGATGGCACGGACCGATAGGGTGCGAGTGAGTCCATCAACCGCTCACCCGTCGCGTCGAGGCGGCAGGGTCAGTAACCGAGGAGATAGGCGTGACCGTTCGCGTAGGCATCAACGGCTTCGGTCGCATCGGGCGGAACTTCTGGCGTGCGGCGACCGCCAGTGACCACGACATCGAGATCGTGGCCGCCAACGACCTGGGCGATGTCGCGACCATGGCCCACCTGCTCAAGTACGACAGCGTCCTCGGGCGCCTCGAGCAGGACGTGAAGGTCACCGGCGAGGGCATCGAGGTGGGCGGCAAGCCGATCAAGATCCTGGCCGAGCGTGACCCGGGCAAGCTGCCCTGGGGCGACCTGGGTGTCGACGTGGTCGTCGAGTCCACCGGGTTCTTCACCAACGCCGCCGACGCCCGCAAGCACGTCGACGAGGGTGGCGCCAAGAAGGTCGTCATTTCCGCGCCCGCCAAGGGCGAGGACCTGACCGTGGTGCTCGGCGTCAACGACGACAAGTACGACGGTTCGCAGACGATCATCTCGAACGCCTCGTGCACCACGAACTGCCTGGCCCCCATGGTCAAGGTGCTCGACGACACCTTCGGCATCGAGCACGGCTTGATGACCACGGTGCACGCCTACACCGCGGACCAGAACCTGCAGGACGGCCCGCACAAGGACCTCCGCCGCGCCCGCGGTGCCGCGATCAACGTGGTGCCCACCAGCACCGGTGCGGCCAAGGCCATCGGCCTGGTGCTGCCGGAGCTCAACGGCAAGCTCGACGGCTACGCCATGCGCGTGCCGGTGCCGACCGGTTCGGTCACCGACCTCACCGCCACGGTGGGCAAGGAGACCTCCGCCGAGGAGGTCAACGCCGCGTTCCGCGCCGCCGCCGGCGAGGGCAAGCTCAAGGGCGTGCTGCGCTACAGCGAGGACCCGATCGTCTCCAGCGACATCGTCACCGACCCGGCCTCGACCGTGTTCGACGCGCCGCTGACCAAGGTGCTCGGCAACCAGGTCAAGATCGTCGGCTGGTACGACAACGAGTGGGGCTACTCCAACCGCCTCGTCGACCTTTCCGCCTTGATCGGTTCTAAGCTTTCCTGACGGGCTCGTTCTGCTCTGAGCTCGGGTGGCGGAACCTCAGTGGTCCTCCCGCTGCGGGATCAATTTCCCAAGTGGCTCCGCCACGAGGGAAATTGCTGTCCTCGCGAGAGGACCACTGAGAACCCGCCGGTGGTGCGGCTGCGTGCGCGGTCACTGCTCATCGGCTTCGCCGCTGACAGGACGATGGGCGGTTGTGGTCGGACGCTCGGACGGCGGGATCACGAGTTCGGATGGTCGGAAGCTTTGTGAAGGTCCCGCATGAGCCGTGCTCGTGCGGGACTTCTCTTTCATGTGAGGAGCAGACGTGAACAACCTCGACGATCTGCTGTCCGAAGGGGTCCGGGGGCGACGCGTGCTGGTGCGCGCCGACCTCAACGTTCCGCTGGACGGCGACAAGATCACCGACGACGGCCGGGTGCGGGCGTCGCTGCCGACGATCGAGAAGCTGACCGGGGCCGGTGCGCGGGTCGTCGTGACCGCCCACCTCGGCCGCCCGAAGGGCGAGCCGGACCCGCAGTTCTCGCTGGCCCCGGTGGCGCGGAGGCTCGGCGAACTGCTGGGCACCGAGGTGCCGGTCGCCGGTGACGTGACCGGCGACTCCGCCCGCTCGGTGGTGGACGGCCTGGCCGACGGTTCGGTGGCGCTGCTGGAGAACGTGCGCTTCGACGCCCGCGAGACCAGCAAGGACGAGGCCGAGCGCGGCGCGTTCGCCCGCGAACTGGCCGACCTCGTCGGCGATGGCGCGGCGTTCGTGTCCGACGGATTCGGCGTCGTGCACCGCAAGCAGGCCTCCGTCTACGACGTGGCGAAGCTGCTGCCGGGTTACGCGGGCGGCCTGGTGCTGTCCGAAGTGGACGTGCTGCGCACGCTCACCGGTCACCCGAAGCGGCCGTACGTGGTGGTGCTGGGCGGTTCCAAGGTCTCCGACAAGTTCGGCGTGATCGAGGCGCTGCTGCCGAAGGTGGACAAGCTGCTCATCGGCGGCGGCATGGCCTACACCTTCCTGGCCGCCCAAGGCCACCAGGTCGGCTCCTCGCTGCTGCAGAACGACCAGCTCGACGCCACCCGCGAGCTGCTGGCGAACCACGCCGACAAGCTGGTGCTGCCGGTGGACGTGGTGGCCGCAGATGCTTTCGCGGCCGATGCGAAGACCCAGGTGGTCGACGCCGACGCGATCCCCGAAGGCTGGATGGGCCTGGACATCGGCCCCCGCAGCGTGGAGCTGTTCGCCGAGACGCTGCGCGCGGCCAAGACCGTGTTCTGGAACGGGCCCGCGGGCGTGTTCGAGTTCGAGGCGTTCGCGGCGGGCACCCGCGGCGTGGCGCAGTCCATCGTCGACTCGGACGCGTTCAGCGTCGTCGGCGGCGGCGACTCGGCGGCTGCGGTGCGCAGCCTGGGCCTGCCCGAGGACGGCTTCTCGCACATCTCCACCGGCGGCGGTGCCTCGTTGGAGTTCCTGGAAGGCAAGGACCTGCCGGGCGTCGCGGTGTTGGAGGGGAACGACTGATGGCCAGAACTCCGCTGATCGCGGGCAACTGGAAGATGAACCTGAACCACCTCGAGGCGATCGCCCTGGTGCAGAAGGTCGCCTTCGCGTTGCCGGAGAAGTACTTCGCGAAGGTCGAGGTGGCGGTGATCCCGCCGTTCACCGACATCCGCAGCGTGCAGACCCTCATCGACGGCGACAAGCTGCTGCTCAAGCACGGCGCGCAGGACGTCTCCGAGCACGACTCCGGCGCCTACACCGGTGACGTGTCCGGACCGATGCTGGCCAAGCTCGGCTGCAGCTACGTGGTCGTCGGGCACTCCGAGCGCCGCGAGTACCACGCGGAGACCGACGAGGTCGTGAACCGCAAGGTGCGGGCGACGCTGAAGAACGGCATGTCGCCGATCCTGTGCGTGGGCGAGCAGCTCGACGTCCGCGAATCCGGCGGGCACGTCGAGCACTGCACCGCGCAGTTGATCAACGCGCTCAAGGGCCTCAAGGCCGAGCAGATCCGCGAGGTCGTGGTGGCCTACGAACCGGTGTGGGCCATCGGCACCGGCAAGGTCGCCACCGCCGACGACGCGCAGGAGGTGTGCGCGGCGCTGCGGGCGGCGCTGGCCGAGAAGTACGGCAAGGAGATCGCCGACGAGGTCCGCGTGCTCTACGGCGGCTCGGTGAAGTCCAGCAACATCGGTGAGCTGATCGGCCAGACCGACGTGGACGGCGCACTGGTCGGCGGCGCGAGCCTCAACGGCGACGAGTTCACCAAGCTCAGCGCCATGGCGGCGGGCGGCCCGCTGCCGTGATCGCGCACCGGCGGTGACCCGGTCCGCGCGGCGTCGTCCGATCGACCCGCGCGGACCGGTACCCTCACCACCCGTGCCCGCCCGGGGAGCGGGTCCTGCGCGGCCGGAGCGGTCGTCGCACCGACCCGAACTCGATGGAACACCGGCGCTAAGGCGGACGGCGGTCCACCGGATGAACGCCACCCGGTACTCTCGGTGGCGAACCGCTGTGTGAACGAGGACGTGATGAATCTAATCCTGCAGATCGGCCTGATCCTGACGAGCGTGCTGCTGGTGCTGCTGGTCCTGCTGCACCGGGCCAAGGGCGGCGGGCTCTCCTCGCTCTTCGGCGGCGGCATGCAGTCGAGCCTGTCCGGTTCCAGCGTGGCGGAGAAGAACCTGGACCGGATCACGATGGTGGTCATCGCGGTCTGGGTGATCTGCATCATCGGAACCGGGCTGCTGATCAAGATCGGTTGACGGTCCGGCGAGCTGGCAGCGGTCAACCAACAGCGGCCGGCCGGTGGGCGGCCGGTCCTCCGTGCGGCTTGGTGGGTGAGAGTGCATGACTGGCGGTAACGCGATCCGGGGCACGCGCGTCGGCGCGGGCCCGATGGGCGAGACCGAGCGAGGCGAGTCTGCCCCGCGCAGGCGAGTGGACTACTGGTGCGCCAACGGCCACCACACGCGGCCGTTCTTCTCGATGGACGCCGAGGTACCGGACCAGTGGGACTGCCCCCGTTGTGGTCTACCCGCGGGCCAGGACGAGCAGAACCCGCCGGAGGCGCGGCGCAACGAGCCGTACAAGAGCCACTTGGCGTACGTCAAGGAGCGGCGCAGCGACTCCGACGGCTTGGCGATCCTCGAAGAGGCGCTGACCAAGTTGAAGGAGCGCCAGGGGCGCTGACGACGTGTCCGCACGGGCGGGCCGGAGATCTCTCCGGCCCGCCCGTGCGCTGTTGCGAGGGCCACGGAGGGGTGGACATCGAGTTGTGCCCCGCGGCGGCGCGGTCTTAGCTTGGTCGCACCGCGTCACGGCGTCGTCGCAGGAAAGCAGGACCGTATGGTGTCGTCCGAGGTTCATCCGCCCGCCGAATCGTGGGTGGACGTGCCGGGAGTGTCGGACCTCGCGCAGGGGGAGATCGTGACCACCCGTGCCGCCGGGGAATTCATCGCGGTCTGCAATGCAGACGGTGTGGTGCGCGCCTTCCTCGACGAATGCCCGCAGTGCGGATTGCCCATCGGGGGTGGGCGGTTGCTGGGTGATCTGTTGTGGTGCGCCGGATGCGTGGAGCCTTTCGACGTGCCCGCGGGCGGTGTCGGCAGGAAGCGCGCGAGGCTGCGCCTCACCGCCAGGTCACTGACCGTTTCCGGCGGCACGGCGCGCATTGCTCTGTCCGCGTGATGTGTGCGCGATGCGCGTTTCGCAGGCCTTTCCGGTATGGAGAACCGCCGGGTTCTCTGCAACGATGAGATGATCTTTACCGCGTTGGGACGGATCCGCCGGAGTCCGCCTGGACGCCACACCTGGAGGTGGAAGTGACCATGCGCGGTGGGTACGCAGCGGCGGGCCGCGCCGGGGTGCGGGTGTCGGGACCGGACTTCCCCGAGCCCAGCGGCGGGGCCGGGCAGTCCTGTTCGGACGGTTCGGTGCCCAGGCAGCGGATCGCCGACGCGCTGGCCGAGCGGACCAGGGACTCGTTGGCACGCCGCAGGATTCTCGCGTTGAACCTGATGAGCTCGCCCGGTTCTGGGAAGACGACGCTGCTGGAGCGCACGCTGCGCGAACTGGGAGCGACGATGTCCATCTCGGTCATCGAGGGTGATCAGGAGACCCACCTGGACGCCGATCGGCTGCGCATCGCGGGCTGCCGGGTGGTGCAGATCAACACCGGTGCCGGCGGACACCTGGACGCCGACATGGTCGACGAGGGATTGCGTTCGCTGCAGCCCGCCGGACGCTCTCTCGTGTTCATCGAGAACATCGGAAATCTCGCGGCTCCCGCGTTGTTCGATCTAGGAGAACATCATCGGGTGTTGATCGCCTCGGTCACCGAGGGCGAGGACAAACCGTTGAAATATCCGCACGTATTCCGAAGCACCGATCTGGTGCTGCTGAACAAGACGGATCTGCTGCCGCATCTGGATTTCGACGTCGAGCGTTTCATCGCGCACGCGCAGCGGATCAATCCGCGGATCCGGGTGTTGCAGTTGTCCGCGAAACGCGGTGACGGGCTAGCCGATTGGTGCGGATGGTTGCGCGCGCACCACGGCGACGCCGCTTCCGTTTCCGCCTGAGCTCGCCCGCCCGCGCGGGCTGTGGTGTTGCTCGCGTGTTCCCTCCCTCCCGATGATCAGGCGATACGCTCTGCCGAATCATGGTCCGAGCGCTTCGCCGCGTCCTCCGCGGCGGCGGTGTCGCGCCGGCAACGGTTCGGCGTCCGGGGCGGCTCGCGGCGCCGAAGGCTCAGGCGAGGGAGATCGAAATGGACCTGTCGACCGCCGACCTCGCGGACCGCGAAGGCCCGGCCATCCGCAGCTGCGACGTGCAGTTCCGGCAGTACGGCGGGCGCGAGGCGTTCGCCGGGCGGATCCGCACGGTGACCTGCTTCCAGGACAACGCGCTGCTCAAGAAGATCCTCTCCGCGCCGGGGGAGGGCCAGGTGCTGGTGATCGACGGCGCGGCCTCGGTGCACACCGCGCTGGTGGGCGACCTGATCGCCGAGCTCGGCCGCTCCAACGGCTGGAGCGGGATCGTCGTCAACGGCGCGGTGCGCGACACGGCGGTGCTGGCCGGCATGGACTTCGGCGTGAAGGCGCTCGGCTCGAACCCGCGCAAGAGCACGAAGAACGGTGACGGCGTCGTCGACGACCCGGTGGAGATCGGCGGGGTGCGCTTCGTGCCGGGCGAATACCTCGTGAGCGACCATGACGGCGTGGTCGTGCTCGCCGAACCGTGATCGGCGCGGAACCCCGGGCGATTCCGCCCGGGGTTCCGGTGCCCGCCCGGTGCGGATCGCGGAATGTCCGATCCGGTTACCCGCGCGACATCTGAGCGCCACCTGATAACCCGCCGGAAACCTGAACGTCTCGGGTTCGGCCACTCCCGGTCCTACCGTCCGGGGAGTGGGAAACGTGGCCGGATGAGCGCTGTTCGAGAGACACCGAATCCCGGCGAACCGCGGGTCCGGCGCGCGGTGGACGCCGTCACCGGACGCCGGGAGGCCGGGTTCGAGCGAGCCGTGCGACCGGAGCTCGGGCGGACCCGGTGGGCGGCCGAGCACGACTGCCTGGTCCTCGTCGGCGACCCGGACGACCTGTTCGTGACGGTCCTGCTCGACGTGCTCACCGACCTCGTCGACACCGAACAGGTGGCGAAGACCGCCGCCGTCGCGCATTCGGCCGGACCCGCACCCGCCGTGCGCGGCGTCGCCGCCGAGGCGGGTGCCATCGCCTACGAGCGGCTGCCGAGCACCTACCACCCGTTGCAGCCGCACCACCTGCGCGAACCCGAGGTGCTCGGCGCGGTCGCCGCCGTGAAGCGCGCACTGCACCGCGGACCGGCGATGCCGGTGGACCGGGACGTGTTCGACGAGGCCGAGCAGTGGGCGGAGCTCGCGACCGAGGCGGGCGCGGACCTGCCCGCGGACTTCAGCTGGATGCGCGCTCGGGTCCGCCGGATCGGCGCGGTGCTGCGCGCGGCGGGCCGCGACGTGCGGCCCTGCCACCGGGACGGCAGCCCGTCGAACGTGCTGCTCGGTCCGGGCAACGACGTGCGGCTGGTCGACTTCGACATCGCGGGCAACGCCGATCCGCACCACGACATCGCGACGATGCTGGTGGAGACCTGCCAGCTCGACGACGAGTGGCGACGGGCCGCGGAGCTCATCGACGGCCGGCCCGACGAGCAGCGGTTGGCGCGGTACCGGCTCAACGCCATCGCAGACGACCTGGCCGTGGGCACCTGGGCGATGCTGATCGGCGCCCGCGGCACCGCCGGGTTCACCGGGCACGGCCAGTGGCGGCTGCTGCGCTGCCGCTACGCCCTGCGGCACCGCCTGCTCGACACGTGGCTGCGCAAGGCGTGAGCGTCAGATCCGGCGCTCGGTGATGTGCGGTGGGGCGGGGACGTCCGCGGCCAGGTCCGGTGCGGGAACCGGGGTGCCCCATTGCTGGTGCAGCGGGAGCAGGCCCGCCCAGGCACGTGAGGAGAGCTCCGCCGGATCGTCGGTGGGCGGGCCGGTTCGCGCTTTCACCGAAGCCTCGTCCAGCGGCAGCGCCAGCACCGTCACCGCCGCCAGCTCCTTGCCGTTCGGGACGCGGGCGTGGTCCCACGAACCGGGGGCGAGGTGTTCGGAGATCACCCGCAGCCCGTGCTCCTTCTGCGCCGGGTCCGTCACCAGGCGCGGCCTGCCGTAGATCACGGCGCTGCGGTAGTTCATCGAGTGGTCGTTGAGCGTGCGCGAGTACACGACCGCGTCGAGCAAGGTGACGGTCACGCACACCTCGGGTTCCGCCCCGGCGGCGAGCATGCTGCGCGCCCCGCTGGAACCGTGCAGGTAGAGCACCTCGCCGTCCCGGCCGTACCCGGTGGGCAGCACTTGCGGGTGCCCGTCGAGGACCAGGCCGAGGTGGCAGATCAGGGCGGCGTCGAGGACTTCGTGCAGGCTCGCCCGGTCGGTGCCCGCGCGGTCCCTCTTGCGTCCCAGGGTGGTGCGGGGCGTGGTGGACAGCGGCGGAGCGGGGGAGGCGGTCGGTTCGGTCATGCCGACCATCCTGCGACCTGGAAATGGCCGTCCCCAAGGTCCAATTTCCGAAGAAATGGGAAGGCCACTTACGACGACGGGCCGTTCGCCTCGATCGAAGCGAACGGCCCGTCGTCGTGGGACGTGCTCAGCTCCGGTGCGGAACCTGCGCCGCCGCGGCGGTGTCCAGCAGCCACACCGTCCGCTCCCTGCCGAGCGCTCCGGCGGCCGGGATGGCGTCCGGTTCGGCCCCGCCGAGCGCCTCGGCCACCGGTTCGGCCTTCGCCGCGCCCGTCGTCATCAGCCAGACCTCGACGGCCGAGCGGATCGTCGGCAGCGTCAGCGAGATCCGCGTCGGCGGCGGCTTCGGGCAGTCGTGCACGCCCACGACCGCACGCTGCTGCTCCCGGACGTACGGCGTGGCGGGGAACAGCGAAGCCGTGTGCCCCTCCTCGCCGACGCCGAGCAGCAGCACGTCGAACCGCGGCACCGGGAAATCGGCGGCGGGCTCGGCGGTCGTGGCCAGCAGTTCCGCGTAGTGCGCGGCTGCCGCGTCGGCGTCCGCGCCGAACTTGCCGTCGGACGGGGCCATCGGGTGCACCCGGTCCGGGTCGACGCCCACGTGGTCGAGCAGCGCCTCGCGGGCCTGGGTCTCGTTGCGGTCCGGATCGCCGTCCGGCAGGAACCGCTCATCGCCCCAGTACACGTCCACGTTCGCCCAGTCGACTGCGTCGCGGGCAGGGGAGAGCCGGACCTGGTCGAGCACGCCGATGCCGGTGCGACCGCCGGTGAGCACCACCGAGGCCGTCCCGTGCGCGGCCTGCGCGTCCACGATCCGGGTGATCAACCTGGCGGCGGCGGACGCCGCCAGGACTTCGCCGTCGCGATGCACGACGACCTGGTGCCTGGTCATGCGTCGCCTTCCGCCTTCTCCTGGGCCGAACCGTCCTGCTCGGCCTGGGGCGGCTCGGGGTCCGGTTCGTCGGTGCGCCGGATACCGCTGAGCCCGCCCAGGGTCACTTCGTAGATCTCGTCCGGGTCGAGCCGCCGCAGCTCCTCGGCCAGGCAGTCCCGGACCTCCCGCCGGTGCAGCGCGACCCGGCGGTCCGGCTGGCCCGGCTGGGTCAGCGTGCCGACCTTGCCGTCCGGGCGGACGATCTTGACCGAGCCGGAGGGGCGCCGCAGCTCAGCCGAGACGATGCCCGGCCCGCGCGGGTGCTCCACCCGCTGCACCGGGACCTCCAGGTAGGCGCCGAGCCACCCGGCCAGCAGGTCCGTGGACGGCGAATCGGCGGCGCCCGTGACGACCGCGCTGGTCACCGCCTCGTACGGCGGCAGGTCCAGCGCGGCGGTGAGCATCGCGCGCCACGACGTGAGCCGAGTCCACGACAGGTCCGTGTCACCGTCCACGTAGGACTTGACGCGGGACTGCAGGAACCGGATCGGGTCGGGTTCCGCGGCGGCGTCGGTGATCCTGCGGTGCGACAGCAGCCCGATCGGGTCCTTCGCGGGGATCTCCGGCGCCTCGGTGGGCCACCAGGCCACGACCGGCGCGTCCGGCAGCAGCAGCGGCACCACCGAACCGGCGCCCTCGTCGGCCAGCGCGCCGTAGAGGCGCAGCACCACGACCTCCGAGGCGCCCGCGTCCCCGCCGATGCGGATCTGCGCGTCCAGCCGCGGCGCGGCCTCCTTCGAGCCCCGCGCCACCACGATCACCCGCGCCGGGTGCTCCCGGCTGGCGTCGTTGGCGGCCTGGATGGCCTTCTCGGTCTCCGTGCCGTCCCCGGTGACGATCACCAAGGTGAGGACTCGGCCGAGCGCGACCGCACCACCGGTCTCGCGCAGCTCGACCATCTTCTTGTTGACCTGCGAGGTGGTGGTCGAGGGCAGGTCGATGATCACGGTCGCCTCCAGACGCGTCCGGTGCGGGCCATCATGGCGTCCGCGGAGGGCGGACCCCACGTCCCGGCCTTGTAGTTCTCCGGCGCTCCGCGCGCCGCCCAGTGGTCCAGCACCGGGTCGAGGATCTTCCAGGACTGCTCGACCTCGGCGTTGACCGGGAACAGCGACGGCTCGCCCAGCAGCACGTCCAGGATCAGCCGCTCGTAGGCCTCCGGGGACGACTCGGTGAACGCGTGGCCGTAGCCGAAGTCCATCGTCACGTCCCGCACCTCCATCGAGGTGCCGGGGACCTTCGAGCCGAAGCGCATCGTCACACCCTCATCGGGCTGAACCCGGATGACCAGGGCGTTCTGGCCCAGTTCCTCGGTCATGGTGTCGTCGAAGGGCAGGTGCGGGGCGCGCTTGAACACCACGGCGATCTCCGTGACGCGACGGCCCAGCCGCTTGCCGGTGCGCAGGTAGAACGGCACCCCGGCCCAGCGCCGGCTCTCCACTTCGAGGGTGATCGCCGCGTAGGTCTCGGTGATCGAGTCGTCGGCGAAGCCGCCCTCCTCGTGCAGGCCCGGCACCAGCGAACCGCCCTGCCAGCCGCCGGTGTACTGCCCGCGCGCCGTCGTCTCGTCGAACGGGCCGACGGGCTTGGTCGCCGAGAGCACCTTCAGCTTCTCCGCGCGCAGATCCTGCGGGGCGAAGCTCACCGGCTCCTCCATCGCGGTCAGCGCCATCAGCTGCAGCAGGTGGTTCTGGATGACGTCGCGGGCGGCACCGATGCCGTCGTAGTACCCGGCCCGGCCGCCCAGCCCGATGTCCTCGGCCATCGTGATCTGCACGTGGTCGACGTAGTGGGCGTTCCACAGCGGCTCGAACAGCTGGTTCGCGAAGCGCAGCGCCAGGATGTTCTGCACCGTCTCCTTGCCGAGGTAGTGGTCGATGCGGAACACCGAGTCCTCGGGGAACACCTCGTTGACGATCTTGTTGAGGTGCTGGGCGCTCTTCAGGTCGTGCCCGAACGGCTTCTCGATGACCACCCGGCGCCACTGATCCGGGGACTGGTCGGTCAGCCCGGAGCGGGAAAGCTGGGTCAGCACCGTCGGGAACGCCGACGGCGGCACCGACAGGTAGAAGGCGTGGTTGCCGCCGGTGCCGCGCTCCTTGTCGAGCTGCTTGACGGTCTCGGCGAGCCGGTCGAACGCCTCCGGGTCGTCGAACGAGCCCGGCACGAAGCGGATGCCCTCCGCCAGCCGGTCCCAGACCGACTGGTGGAACGGCGTGCGCGCGTGCTCCTTGACCGCCTCGTAGACGACCTGCATGAAGTCCTGGTCCTCCCAGTCCCGGCGGGCGAAGCCGGTCAGGGCGAACCCCGGCGGCAGCAGCCCCCGGTTGGCCAGGTCGTAGATCGCGGGCATCAGCTTCTTGCGGGACAGGTCCCCGGTCACGCCGAAGATCGTCAGGCCGGACGGCCCGGCGATCCGCGGCAGGCGCTTGTCGCGCGGATCCCGCAGCGGGTTGCGCGGCAGGTCTCGGGAGCTCACGCTCCACCCCTCTCTTCGTGCAGGTCCTGGACGGCCTTGACCAGTTCGACCAGGCCGGCGGCCCGATCGGTCAGGTGCAGCCGCAGCACCGGGCGGCTGTGCTGCACCAGCACCTGCCCGTCACCCAGCGCCTGGGCCCGTTGCAGGCCGGCCAGGGTGTAGGGCCGCTCCGGGACGTCCAGGTCGTCCTCGGGCTCACCGGTGATCTGCAGGAACGCGCCGTTCTGGTGGCCGCCCTTGTGGTACTGGCCGGTGGAGTGCAGGAACCGCGGCCCCCAACCGAAGGTGGTCTGCAGCCCGGTGCGGCGCGCCAGCTCCGGGCGCAGCAGTGCGGCGGAGGCGTCGTCGAGGCGGTCCAGGTAGGCGTGCACCGCGAGGTAGCCGGTGCTCGGCGCGGACTTGACGAACGCGCGCAGCGCCTCGGCCACGGTGCCCACGCCCGCGCTGAACCAGTCGCCGGAGGCGTAGACCTCGATGGAACCCGCCACCAGCGCCGGGGTCACCACCGGACCGCCGTCGGGACCGTCGAGCAGCGCGCGGGCGGCCTTCTTCGCGGCCTCCACGTCGGGCTGGTCGAACGGGTTGATGCCGAGCAGCTTGCCGGCCAGCGCCGTGGCGAACTCCCACAGCAGGAACTGGGCCCCCAGCGGGCCGGTGGTCACCAGCTGCGCGCCGTCGACGGCGCCGCCGACGGCGATGGTCGTGGCGTCGCGGCCCGCGTCGACGAAGCCGGGGGCCTGCGGGTTCTCCACGACCACGGGCAGCAGGCCGGTGCCCTGCTTGCCGGTGGATTCGGCGATGAGCTGCTCGGCCCAGTCGCCGAAGCCGGGGATGCCGGAGCCGCCGTCGGCCAGCACCAGCTTCTCGGCGCCGCGCTCGTGCGCCGCGGCCCACGCCGCGGCCAGCTCGATCGCCGGGTTCGTCTCGGTGTCGGCGCTGACCAGGTCAAACGCGGCAGCGGCCTCGTCGAGCAGGCCCGCGATGTCCGCGCCGGCCAGCCCGGTCGGGACCAGCCCGAAAGCGGTCAGCGCGGAGTAGCGGCCACCCACGTTCGGGTCGGCGGTGAACACCCGCCGGTAGCCGGCCTCCCGCGCGGTCGTCTCCATCGGTGACCCCGGGTCGGTCACCACCACGATGCGGGTAGCCGGATCGATTCCGTTCGCGGAAAAAGCGGCCTCGAAGATGCGGCGGTGGCTGTCGGTCTCGACGGTGTTCCCGGACTTCGACGACACGACCAGCACGGTGCGGTCCAGGTCGCCGGACAGGGCGTCACCGACCTGACCCGGATCGGTGGTGTCCAGCACGGTCAGCGGCACGCCGGCGGTCGCGGCGATCACCTCGGGCGCCAGCGACGACCCGCCCATGCCCGCGAGCACGACCCGGTCCACGCCGTCGGCGTGCAGCTCAGCGCGCAGCGCGTCGATCTCCGCGAGCAACGGGCGGGAGCTCTCGTGCAGCGTGGTCCAGGAAAGCCGGATCGACGCTTCGCTCTCGGCGTCCGCGCCCCACAGCGTGGCGTCGCCGGCCGCGAGGCCGCTCGCCGCCTTGCCCGAGGTCAGCCGCTCGGCCAGCGGACGAGCCTCCCCTGCCAGCCCCTCGTCTGCGATCTCGACTGAAGTTTCGGTTGCCATCTGCTTCCTTGTGTCTAGGGGATAGGCGGCGTTGGCGGTGAGCGGTCCGGCCTCCACCGCGGGGGCACCGACCGACCGCAGCACCCGGGGCACGCGCGTTCCGCAGAACGACGCGTGCCCCGAGTCAGCGCGGGGCACACCCGCGGTGGAACAGCCGGTTACTTGGCCTGGTCGAGCTGCTCGCGCACAGTGTCGAGCAGTTCCTCCCAGGATTTCTCGAACTTCTCGACGCCTTCGCGCTCCAGCACCGCGAACACGTCGTCGAGGTCGATGCCCGCCGCGGTCAGCGAGTCGAACACCTGCTGCGAGGCGTCCTTGGTGCCGCTGACCTGGTCACCGTCCACCTGAGCGTGGTCGGCGGTGGCGAACAGCGTCGCCTCCGGCATGGTGTTGACCGTGTTCGGCGCCACCAGCTGATCGACGTAGCGGGTGTCGGAGTACGACGGGTCCTTCACGCCGGTCGAGGCCCACAGCGCGCGCTGCGGCTTCGCGCCGGAGGCGGCCAGCGCCTGGAACCGGTCGGAGCCGAAGACCTCCTCGTAAGCCGCGTAGGCCAGCCGGGCGTTGGCGATGGCCGCCTTGCCCTGCAGGTCCTGGCCGCCCTCGATGCCCTCCAGCCGCTTGTCGATCTCGCTGTCCACGCGGGACACGAAGAACGACGCGACCGAGGCGATGGTGCTCAGCTCGTGGCCGTTGGCCTTGGCCTCCTCCAGACCGGCCAGGTACGCGTCCATCACGTCCCGGTAGCGGTCCACGGAGAAGATCAGCGTCACGTTCACGCTGACGCCCTCGGCCAGCACCCGGGTGATCGCGGGCAGGCCCTCGACCGTCGCCGGGATCTTGACCATCAGGTTCGGCCGGTCCACGGCCTTCCACAGCTCGAGCGCCTCGGCGACCGTGCGGTCGGTGTCGTGCGCCAGCCGCGGGTCCACCTCCAGCGAGACCCGGCCGTCGTCGCCCGCCTCGTAGACGTTGCGGAAGACGTCGGCGGCGTCGCGCACGTCCTTGGTGGTCAGCTCGCGGACGGTGTCGTCCACGCTGGCGCCGCGGGCGGCGAGCTCGCGCACCTGGTCGTTGTAGTCGGCCGCGTTCGACAGCGCCTTCGCGAAGATCGTGGGGTTGCTGGTGACTCCCACGACCGCGTAGTCGTTGATCAGCTCGGTCAGGTTGCCGGACGTGATCCGCTGGCGGGACAGGTCGTCCAGCCAGATCGCCACGCCCGCCTGGCTGAGCGCGGTGAGGTTCTGGTTGTTCGTCACTGGAATACCTCCACTCACGCGTGGGAGCGCGCGTTCTCCAGGCTTCGCCGGGCGGCGTCGACGACCGCCTCGGTGGTGAAGCCGAACTTCTCGAACAGGGTCTTGTAGTCCGCCGAGGCGCCGAAGTGCTCGATCGAGACGTTCTCGCCGAGGTCACCGGTGAACCGGTGCCAGGACTGGGCGATCCCGGCCTCGACCGAGACGCGGGCGCGCACCGACGGGGGCAGCACCTGCTGGCGGTAGGCCTTGTCCTGCCGGTCGAACCACTCGACGCACGGCATCGACACCACACGAGTGGCAACGCCGTCGGCCTCCAGGATCTTCCTGGCCTCGACGGCCAGCTGGACCTCGGAACCCGTGGCGATGATCACCAGCTCCGGGGTGCCGGAGGAGGCCTCGGCCAGCACGTAGCCGCCCTTGGCGACGCCCTCGGCGTCGGTGCCCTCCAGCGTCGGCACGCCCTGGCGGGTCAGCGCCAGACCGGCGGGGGCGCTGGTGTCCTCCAGCACGGCCTTCCACGCGAACGAGGTCTCGTTCGCGTCCGCCGGGCGCACCACGGACAGGCCGGGGATGGCGCGCAACGAGGACAGCTGCTCGATCGGCTGGTGCGTCGGGCCGTCCTCGCCCAAGCCGACCGAGTCGTGCGTCCACACGTAGATCGTCGGGGCCTTCATCAGCGCCGCGAGCCGCACCGCGGGACGCATGTAGTCGCTGAAGATCAGGAAGGTGCCGCCGTAGGGGCGGGTGCCGCCGTGCAGCGCGATGCCGTTGAGGATCGAGCCCATGGCGTGCTCGCGGACGCCGAAGTGCAGCGTCCGGCCGTACGGCTGGGCGTTCCACGAGTTGGTGGAGATGTGCGCGGGGCCGAACGAGTCGACGCCCTTCATCGTGGTGTTGTTGCTCTCCGCCAGGTCGGCGGAACCGCCCCACAGCTCCGGCAGCACGTCGGCCAGCGCGGCCAGCACCTCACCGGAGGCCTTGCGGGTGGCGACGCCCTTGCCGTCGGCCTCCCACGTCGGCAGCTTCTCGTGCCAACCGGCGGGCAGCTCGCGGACGCGGATGCGGTCCAGCAGCGCCTTGCGCTCCGGGTTCGCCGCGGCCCACGCGTCGAAGCCCTGCTGCCACTCGGCGTGCGCGGCCTGGCCGCGGTCGACGACCTTGCGGGCGTGCGCGAGGACCTCGTCGGAGACCTCGAACGTCTTGTCCGGGTCGAAGCCCAGCGCGTTCTTGATGCCGGTGATCTCGTCGCCGCCCAGCGCGGCGCCGTGCGCCTTGCCGGTGTTCATCTTCGTCGGCGCCGGGAAACCGATCACGGTGCGCAGCACGATCAGCGTCGGCTGGTCCGGCTTGCCCTTGGCCGCGTCCAGCGCGTCCAGCAGGCTGGCCACGTCCTCGCCGCCGTCGACGGTCACCACGTGCCAGCCGTAGGCCTCGTAGCGCTTCGCGGTGTCCTCGGACAGCGCGATCTTGGTGTCGTCCTCGATGGAGATCTCGTTCGCGTCGTAGATCACCGTGAGGTTGCCCAGCTGCTGGGTGCCCGCCAGCGACGACGCCTCGGAGGTCACGCCCTCCTCGATGTCACCGTCGGAGGCGATCACGTAGATCTGGTGGTCGAACAGGCTCTCGCCCGGTGCCGACTCCGGATCCAGCAGGCCGCGCTCGCGGCGGGCGGCGATGGCCATGCCGACGCCGTTGGCCAGGCCCTGGCCCAGCGGGCCGGTGGTGGTCTCGACGCCGGGCGTGTGCCAGTACTCCGGGTGACCGGGGGTCTTGGAGTCCCAGGTGCGCAGCGCCTTGATGTCGTCCAGCTCCAGCCCGTACCCGGACAGGAACAGCTGGAGGTACAGCGTCAGGCTGGAGTGGCCCGCGGACAGCACGAAGCGGTCCCGGCCGATCCAGTCGGCGTCGGTGGGGTCGTGCCGCATGACGCGCTGGAACAGCGCGTAGGCGGCGGGGGCCAGGCTCATGGCGGTGCCTGGGTGCCCGCTGCCGCATTTCTCGACCGCGTCGGCGGCCAGCACCCGGACCGTGTCCACGGCGCGCTGGTCCAACTCGGTCCAGTCTGCGGGCAGTCGCTTGGTGGTCAAGCGGGCAAGATCGTCGGTGACGGACACGGACGCAGCTCCAAGTTTCAATCGAAGCGGTCCTTCGCGGCTCCGGCGCGTCGCCCGCTGACCCGGACCGATTCGGACCGCAGTTATCCCTCGTCCAGCGGGCAGCCTAGCCGTGACCCCGTAGGCACGCGGCGGCCCGCCTGAATTGATGCGGTCCCCCACCGGAGTGAGAGGATCGCGGGTCGGCCGACCATCGTGGGCGGTGACCCCTCGCCGTTCGCCGGATCGCCGTCCGCGCGGCTCACCGGCGCCGGCTCCGCGCTCGTTGCCGAGCCCCCGGCAAGCGCCCCGTGCGGTGCGCGGGAGCGGAGCCGTGCGCTGCGGTTCTCGCCGCGCTAACGGCGAACCCCGACCGGGACGACGCGGCGCCGATGACCAACGTTTGCCCGCGCTGCGCGTCCGACGGCCCACCTCACGGTACCGGCGCGGCGCGCCGCTCGGGCGAGGGCGGGACCCTGCGGGGGCCGTGGGGCGTAGCGCGCCTACTATTCAGGACGGTCGGCCGCCGTCGTTCCGGCCGGTCACCCGAGCTGACTAGGAGTCCCATGCCTTCGGTGCGCTTCGCTTTGGGCGGACACCCCGGCGCGGCCTCGGCCGCGCTCCCCGGCGGCACGGCGCTCGGGGTGGCGTGCGGAGCGGCCTCGTGACCAGCACCGACACCGCCGCGGCCGAGCCCCGGCAGCACGCGTCCCGCCCTGGTGACCTGCTCAAGGCATACCTCGGGCTGCTCAAACCGCGCGTCATCGAACTGCTGCTGGTCACCACCATCCCGGCGATGCTGCTGGCCGAACGCGGCATCCCCTCGCCCTGGCTGGTGCTGTCCACGCTGATCGGCGGCACCATGGCCGCGGGCAGCGCCAACGCGCTCAACTGCGTGGCCGACGCCGACATCGACCAAGTCATGCAGCGCACCCGCGCCCGGCCGCTGGTCCGCCACACCGTCTCGAACCGGCACGCGCTGATCTTCGGCATCGTGCTGGGCCTGGGATCGTTCGGCTTCCTCTGGGCCACCACGAACCTGCTGGCCGCGGTGCTCGCCGTCGCCACGATCCTGTTCTACGTCCTGATCTACACCCTGGTGCTCAAGCGCCGCACCGCGCAGAACATCGTCTGGGGCGGCGCCGCGGGCTGCATGCCGGTCGTGATCGGCTGGGCCGGGGTGACCGGCCGGGTGGACTGGCCCGCGCTGGTCATGTTCGGGATCATCTTCTTCTGGACGCCGCCGCACACCTGGGCGCTGGCGGTGAAGTACAAGGCCGACTACGAGCGCGCGGGCGTGCCGATGCTGCCCGTCGTGGCCGAACCGTCCTACGTGTCCCGGCAGATCGTCGCCTACAGCTGGCTGATGGTGCTGTGGACGTTGCTGCTGGCCCCGGCGACGGGATGGCTCTACGCGGTGTTCGCCGTGGCCTCCGGCGCCTGGTTCCTGTGGCTGGCGCACCGGCTGCACTCCGCGACCAAGCGCGGTGAGCCCACCAAGCCGATGCGGCTGTTCCACATGTCCAACACGTACCTGATGATCGTGTGCGTGGCGCTCGCGGTGGACTCCGCGCTCGGCCTGCCGGTCCTGGGCTGGCCCTGGCCGTGACAACCCGGCGCCGCCCCGGTGCCGTCCCCGAAGTGCGAGTGCACCCGACCGTGCTGTGAGACGGTCGGGTGAAGATCACCGACGGAGGGATGGACGATGAGCGCGGAACTGCCCCCGCGGCAGCGGCGGGCGTTGGAACGCCTCGTGGAACGCGGCACGCTCACCGCTGAGCAGAGCGAAGCGGTGACAGCGGAGCTGTCGGCCGAAGCCGCGCCGCAGCGCCCCGGTGGTCTCTGGGAAGTGCTCGGGTACGCCGGCGGAGCCCTGGTGCTGGGCGGCGCGTCCCTGCTGCTCGGCATGTCCTGGGAGGACCTCTCCCAGGCCGCCCGGGTGGGGCTGCTGGCGGCGGCCACCGCGCTGCTCGTCGCGGCCGGGATCTTCATCGCCGGTTCGCCGCGCGGCGTGCGCGAGCTCGCGGCGGCCGAGCCGTCCCGGCGCAGCCGCGTCGTGGCCGTGCTGTTCGCGCTCGCGTCCGGGACGACGGCCATGGCGGTCGGCTCCGGGCTCGACCACCTCGGATCGCTGGACGTGGCGATGGTGGCCACCGGCGCGGGGCTGCTGGTGGCGGCCGTCGCCTGCGCGGCGCTGCCCACGGTGCCCGGACTGCTCGCCACCGGCGGTTTCGCGTACGGGTTCGCGCTGTCGCTGCCCGGCGAGTGGATCGGCGGCGAGCGGATCCCCGAGATGGTGCTGCTGATCGCGCTCGGCGCGGCCTGGGCGGCGCTGAGCGCGGGCGGATTCCTCGAACGTCCCGCGCGGGACCGCGCGGGACGGATCCGGCGCGAAGTGGGCTTCGGGATCGGCGCGGCCACCGCGCTATCCGGCGCGCAGTGGACCGTCGTCGGACACCAGTCGTGGAGCTACGCCACGACCTTCGTGCTGGCCGTGGTGTGCTTCGCGGCGTTCCTGCGGCTGCGCTCCACCGTCCTGCTCGTGTTCGGCGTGATCGGCGTGACGGTCGCCGTCCCCGAAGCGCTCTACCACTGGACCGGAGGAGCCCTGGGCGGCCCGCTCATCGTGCTGCTCGTGGGCGCGGTCTTGCTGGCCGCCGGCGGCTTCGGCCTACGCTTGCGCAACCGGCTTGGTTGATCTTCGACGGCTCTTGTTGCTTTGGTGGTCGGGTGGCGGAACCTCAGCGGCTTCCTCGCTGCGGGATCTTTTTCCCGAGTGGCTCCGCCACGA
>NZ_JAPFGB010000018.1 GCF_026241095.1 Saccharopolyspora sp. NFXS83
AGGCCCAGGTTCTTGAAGAAGTGGATCTGCTGGCCGGCGCGTTCCTGCGGGTCGTCGAGCTCCCAGAACCGGTGGCCCGCGAGCGTCGTCGGCACCAAGGTGCCCGCGAGCAGCACCGCGGACAGCCGCGGTGCCTTGCCGAGCGCCAGCAGCACCCCGGCGCCGAGCTTGACCGCGCCGTCGAGCTTCACCAGCGTCACCGCGTCGGTGGGCACCTGCTCCGGCAGCGAGTCCTCGACCCGTCCGACCGTCTGGTCCAGCACCGGTTGAGCGGTCTTGGTGAGCGCTTCGGGATTGCGCAGGGCGCCGATGCCGCCGTAGATGAACATCGCGGCGAGCATCGGACGGGCCAAACGGCGGACGATCATGAGACCTCCTAAGTGGACGCGGCCCCGACCGTACCGCGCCGCGTGCCCGCGCTCCGGCTCTGCTGTTGATCTTCATTCGGGATGCGTCCCGTTCGGGCGGCGATGTCGTGGTGCTCCCGGTTCCGCGGTGGCGCTGCCGGTCGCGCGAGCGGTGGAAGTCCTGGTCATCGACCGCTGTGGCGGGTCCTGGGCATCGAATCGGATCTTCTCCGCTGCGCCGGGAACAATCCGCAAAGTTGAGCCGTTGGGACTCACGTAACCGCAGTGACCGGGCATCCGATTCGGTGATGACCCGGCTTCGATGAGGGAGTGATGAGTGATGGCTCTTGCCGTTCGTGGCTGGGACGCGTTCACCGGCCTGGACCGTGAGTTCGACCAGCTGATCCGCGGCGCCTTCGCCGGTCGCGGTGGCTCCGGACAGGCGTTCGCCCCGGCGGCGGACGTGCTGCGGGACGGATCCGACCTGGTGTTCCGGCTGGACCTGCCCGGCGTGGACGTCGAGCAGGACGTGGCGGTCGAGGTCGCCGACGGGACGCTGGCGATCAGCGGCAGCCGCGCCACCCGCGCGGAGGCTCCGGCCGAAGGCGACGAGGAAGCACCGCGCGCGCTGGTCCGGGAGCTCCGCGGCGGATCCTTCAGCCGTCGCTTCCGGCTGCCGAAGGGCGTGACCGGTGACCAGGTCGAAGCGGACTACGACCGCGGCGTCCTGGAGGTCCGGGTCCGCGGCGCGCTGGAACAGGCGACCCCCACCAAGGTCACGATCCGCGCCCGGAACGCCTCGGAGTGATCGGGTGGCGGAACCTCAGCCGTCTTCTCGCTGCGGGATCGTCCCCCCGAGTGGCTCCGCCACGAGGGAGGAAGCCGTCCTCGCGAGAAGACGGCTGAGAACCCGCTGCGGTGGCGGTTGCTCGCCGGATCGCTGATCAGCGGCTTCGCCGTTGGCAAGACGCCGGCAGGACAGTGCGGGACGGAGATCAGTTCTGGTCGGCGCGGGCGAAGATCTCGTCCCAGGCCGCGGCGACCTGGTGGGCGCACAGGCGCGGGTTCACTCCGCCCACGCCGGTGCCGAGGCCGGGCAGCGCGATGGTGCGCACGACGTCGCGCACCCGCATCCCGTTCTCCAGCACGCCGTGCGTCCACAGCCGCAGCACCGCTCGCGCCGCGAGGTACGGGTGCACGGTGTCGGACGGGAGCACCTCGCCCGGAGTGCGCATGGTGGGCGAGCTGACCAGCCAGGCGGGCGACGGAGCTCCGGTGGGCACGAGCAGCGCCTCGCCGACCGGCAGTTCCCCGCCGTGGTACGCGAGCACGGCGCTGCGCACCGACTCCTCCACGTTCGGGAAGGCGCGCGAGTACAGGGCGTCCACCCCGCCGCGCATCCACCCGTACGAGTTGGCCGGGCTCACCACCGCGTCCACCCGCAGGTCGAGCACCGATCCTTGGTGGACGTCGAGGTTGTCGCGGTCGGTGGCGACATCGCGCCATGCTGCCGTCAGCGGCTCGTCCAAGGCGCAGAGGACGAGCCGGAGCTCCGGTTCCGCTCGGTCTGATGAGCGCTCCGAATCCGCGGTCACCCGCACAGCATCGCAGGAACGGACGACTGAATGTAATTGGGTAGGTCACACCTTCGGGGAAAGATGATCACCGATCCGGGGTCGGGGGAGGGGTTCAGCGCGGGCCGTAGGCTGGTGCCCGTGCCGCACATCGCCTACCTGGGGCCGCCGGGAACCTTCACCGAACAGGCGACCCGGGTCCTCACCGAAGGCTTCGACGCCGACCTGCTGCCCTACGAGACCGTGCCGCAGGCGCTCGCCGCGCTGCGCTCCGGCGAGGTGCTCGCCGCCGGCGTGCCGGTGGAGAGCTCGGTGGAGGGGTCGGTGCCCGCCACGCTCGACGCGCTGATCAGCGGCGATCCGCTGATCGCGGTGGCCGAGGCGACCGTGCCGGTGCAGTTCGACGTGCTGGTGCGCGCGGGCGTCACCGCCGATCAGGTGCGCACCGTGGCCAGCCACCCGCACGCCATCGCGCAGGTCCGCGGCTGGCTCGCGGCGAACCTGCCGCAAGCGGACGTGCGGATGGCCTCCTCGACGGCGGCTGCCGCGAAGGAGGTCGCCGACGGCGAACTGGACGCGGCCATCGCCTCACCGCTGGCGATCGAGCTGTTCGACGGCCTCAGCGCCGTCGCTCGCGGCATCGCCGACACGCCCGACGCCATCACCCGGTTCCTGCTGTTGCGCAGGCCGGGCGCGCTGCCCGAACCGACCGGCGCCGACCGCACTTCCATCGCCGCAGTCATCGCCGACGAGGTCGGCACCCTGACCGAGCTGATGCTGGAGCTGTCGCTGCGCGGCATCAACCTCAGCCGCATCGAGTCCCGGCCCACCAAGGACCGCCTAGGCGAGTACCGGTTCTTCCTCGACTTCGACGGGCACGTGGCCGACGCCCGGATCGGGGATGCGCTCAGCGGCCTGCGCAGGCGCTGCAGCGAAGTCCGCTTCCTCGGCTCCTACCCGAAGGCCGACCACTCGCCGGCGAACGTCCGGCCGTCCGCTTCCGAGCAGGCGTTCCAAGCATCCGCCCGCTGGCTGGCGCGGTTGCGCGAAGGAGGTGTCGCATGAGCCCGGTGTTGCGCGCGCACGCCGACGGTCTGCGCCTGGTGCTGGTGCGCCACGGCCAGACGCCGTCGAACGTGCGAGGAGTGCTCGACACGCGCCCGCCCGGCCCCGGACTCACGGATCTGGGCAAGCGGCAGGCCGACGACCTCGCGGAACGGCTGGCCACCGAGAAGGTGCTGTCGGTGCACGCCAGCCGCGCGCTGCGGGCGCAGGAGACCGCGCTGCCGACGGCCACCCGCCACGGCCTCGACGTGCGGATCGCCGACGGCACCCACGAGGTCTTCGTGGGCGACCTGGAAGGGCTCGGCGACGAGCGGTCCCGCGCGCTGTTCGACGAGATCTACGCGGGCTGGCACCACGGCGAACCGGACCGGCCGATGCCCGGCGGCGAGACCGGAACCCAAGCGCTGACCAGGTTCTTCGACTCCGCGCAGCCGGTGCTGGACGACGTGACGACCGGCTCGGTGGTGCTCGTGAGCCACGGCGCGATGGTGCGGCTGGTCGCGAAGCGGCTGGCCGGGGAGATCTCCGCGCGGCGCTCCAGCGAGGCGTACCTGCCCAACACCGGGGTCATCGTCCTCGAAGCGGATTCGGGAGCGGCGACCGGTTGGCGCTGCGTCCAGTGGGACGACATGCCCGACTGATCGCCAGGTCGGTCAGCCCCAGCCGAGGGCGTGCAGGGTGTCCTCGTTGATGCCGAAGTGGTGGGCGATCTCGTGGACCACGGTGATCGCCACCTCGTCGACCACCTCGTCCTCGCTGTCGCACATCTCCAGCAGCGGCTCGCGGTAGATCGAGATCCGGTCCGGCAGCACGCCCGCGTAGTTGCTCTCCTCTCGTTCGGTCAGCGCGATGCCGAAGTACAGGCCGAGCAGCGACGGATCGTCCGCGTTGTGGTCCTCGACGAGCACCACGACGTTGTTCATCGCCGTCGCGAACTGCTCGGGCACCAGGTCCAGGGCGTCGGCGACGAGCTCCTCGAAGCGCACCCGCGTCATCTCCACCGGCATCGGGATCAGCGCTCCCCGACGGCGGGGACGCCGGGCTCGATCGGCGCGGTGTCCTGCGGGGCGGGTTCCTGGCCGACCTGCACGTCGCCCTTGACGCTGCCGGTGATCGGCGCGAGCCCGCTGCCGTCGGGCAGCTGTGCGCTGGCCTTGCAGTTGACCTGCCGCGAGCCCGCGTCCCAGCTCTCCTGCGGCAGCGTGTCCCAGTAGGCCACGAGCTTCTTGTCCGTCACCGCCGTCGGGCTGCCCGCGTACTCGGCGGTGAGCTCGCCGCACCGGGTCGCGAGGAATCCGTCCTGATCGCCTTCCGACGGGTATTCGGCGGGGAACTCGGTGCCGAGGTCGACGACGCCGGTGATCTCCACCGAGTGCGGCTGCGCGCAGTCCACCGAGTCCCACACGTCGGTGCCGTTGATGCCGAGGCAGCGCCCGACCTCGTAGGTGCTCGACTGGTCCTGGCTCGCCACGGTGCCCTTGCTGGCGTAGAGCTTCCCGGACGGGCCGGGCTGCTGGAGCCCGCAGTGCAGCTTCCGATCCCCGGATCCCCAGCCCTGCTGGCTTGGGGTGAAGGCGCCGACGGAGAACCGCCCGTTCGGGTCGAACCGCCCGCGGAGGTACTGCTGGGAGACGGCGGTGCAGCGCTCCTGCTTGAGCTGCTCCCACTGCTCGGCGCTCGGGTACGGGGCGGTGTTCGCGAAATCGGCGCTCAGATCGGCCTTGCCGGTGACCTCGAAGAGGTGGCGTTCGCCGCATTTGACCTGGCGGATGTCCGCCGCGTCCGGTTCGGTCCAGTGCAGGCAGGTGCCCGCCTTCGCCTCGAACACGGGCGGCGTGGCGGGCGAGGCGCCCTCGCGGCCGGGGCCGCCGATGCCGGAGCCGCCACCCCCGGTCGGGGTGTTCAGCAAGGCGCTGATCAGCAGAACGAGTGCGCCACCGATGGCGGCGGCGATCATCACCAGCCGGGTGTTGGGCTTCCGGCGGTGCTTCTGGGTGTCGCTGCGCTCGGCCATCGATCACATCATGCCTGTCGGCCCCGCGGTGTGCTCAAGCGCTCACGCATCGACTTGAAACCGATTCGTGTCCGGCTGCGTCACATCAAGGCGTACCCCGGGCGGGGGCACGGTGGGTAGTGTTGCTGCTGGGAGTGGGCTATGACGGAAGATGGCAGACCATTGGCAGACCAGGACGGGCCGCAGCGCAGCGACCAGCCCTCGACGGGCGGGTCCGCTGACGACGTGACGCAGGCGAACGCAGGCGGCGAGCAGCAGGGCGAGGCCGCGGGCCAGGCCCGCGGCCGAATGCGCTACCAGGACGAGTCGACGGCGCCGCGAGAACCGACGCTCGCCGAGAAGCGGGCTCGCATCGCGGCGGAGAAGCGCCAGGAGGAGCAGGCCCAGGCCGCCCTCGCCGAGCAGGAGAGCAAGACGCAGAAGCGTCGTCGCGTGATGGTCGGTGGCGGCGTCACGGTCGGCGTGGTGGCGCTGGTCGCGGCGTTCTACTCGGGTTCGGCCTACAGCGCGGAGCAGAACGCGGTCCACGAGTACTGCGCTGCCGAGAAGCAGGGCGAGGTGGCCCAGAACCCCGACCTCTGCGACGAGAACTACGTCCGGGAACAAGGCGGGTACAGCTCCGGCGGCATGTTCTTCATGCCGATCTTCCTGCCCGGCGGCGGAATCGGCGGGTACAACTCCTACCGGTACGGCTACACCCCGCCCGGCTCGCCGGCGCCCACGCCCGGACAGACGGTGTCCGGATCGAGCTTCAACAAGCCCGCCGACGCGAACATCAAGAACACCAAGGGCCAGACGGTGCAGCGCGGCGGTTTCGGGATCAGCAACAAGAGCGGCAGCAGCGGGAGCTGAACGAGTGCGTCGGAGGACAACCGAGCGTCGGCCGGACTGGCAGCGCAAGGTCGAAGAACTAGGACTGGTGTTCGGCACCCCGGCACGCGCGGCGGACGGCTCGCAGCGCCCCTACTGGGACGAGGGCGTGCACTACGAGTTCAGCTTGGACGAGGTGCTCTCGCTGGAGGCCGACGTCGAGCTGCTCCAGTCGATGTGCCTGGACGCGGTGGACCAGGTCGTCACGACCGAGCGCTACAAGGACTTCGGCATCCCGGAATGGGTGTGGCCGAAGATCGCCGAGTCGTGGAAGCGGCACGATCCGCACCTCTACGGCCGGTTCGACCTGCGCTACGACGGATCAGGCCCCGCGAAGCTGCTGGAGTACAACGCGGACACGCCGACCTCGCTGCTGGAGGCGGCGGTCGTGCAGTGGAACTGGCTGACCGAGTGCCACGAGGGCGACGACCAGTGGAACTCGATCCACGAGAAGCTGGTGGAGCGCTGGAGCGAGATCAGCGACCAGCTCGCCACCCGCGAAGTGCACTTCACCTGGTCGAGCTCCGACACCAGCGGCGAGGACAACATCACCTCCGCCTACTTGCAGGAGACCGCGGCCGAGGCCGGCATGGACACGGTCGGCATGTCGATCGAGGAGATCGGCTGGGATCCGCTGCTGGAGCGGTTCGTGGATCTCGAAGAGGCGCCGATGAACTCGGTCGTCAAGATCTACCCGTGGGAGTGGATGGTCGACGACGACTTCGGCCGCCACGCGGTGAACGCGCTGCCCGCGACGCAGTGGATCGAGCCGCTGTGGAAGATGCTGCTGTCGAACAAGGCGCTGCTGGCGGTGCTGTGGGAGATGTACCCCGGGCACCCGAACCTGCTGCCGACGTTCCTGGACCAGCCCGGGCTGCTCACTGAGTACGTGCGCAAGCCGCGGCTGGGCCGCGAAGGCAACAACATCACCGTCGTCGCCCCCGGCTGGGAGACCGAGACCGGCGGCTTCTACGGCGAGGAGGGCTACGTCTACCAGGCGTTCGACCCGCTGCCCGAGTTCGACGGCATGCGCCCCGCACTGGGCGCGTGGGTCGTCGGCGACTCCGCGGCGGGCCTCGGCATCCGGGAGACCGCGGGCCTGATCACCGATGACGGCGCCGCCTTCGTCCCGCACCGCATCCCCGGTTCCTGACCCGGCCCGGTTCGACCCGCGTGCGACCCCAGCGGGGTTCGGGAAGAACCGGGCCAGCTAGGCTCACCAGCTGTGATCGACCTGAAGACGCTTCGCGAAGATCCGGAGGCCGTGCGCGCCTCGCAGCGCGCCCGAGGTGAGGACGTGTCCCTCGTGGACGCGCTGCTCTCCGCCGACGAGCGTCGCAGGTCAGCGGTGTCCCGCGCCGACACGCTGCGCGCCGAGCAGAAGCAGCTGGGCAAGCAGGTCGGCAAGGCCAAGGGCGACGAGCGCGACGAGCTCCTGGCCCGCGCGAAGGACCTCTCCGCGCAGGTCAAGCAGGCCGAGGCGGCGCAGACCGACGCCGACGCGGAGCTGCTGAGCACGCAGAAGAAGGTCTCGAACATCATCGAGCCGCAGACCCCGCCCGGCGGCGAGGACGACTACGTCGTGCTCAAGCACGTGGGCACGCCGCGCGAGTTCGACTTCGAGGTGCGCGACCACCTGGACCTGGGCCTGGGGCTGCGCGCGTTCGACATGGAGCGCGGCGCGAAGGTCGCGGGCGCCCGGTTCTACTTCCTCACCGGCATCGGCGCGCAGCTGGAGCTGGCGCTGCTGAACATGGCCGCCGCGCAGGCCACCGCGGCCGGGTTCACCCTGGTCGTGCCGCCGGTGCTGGTCCGCCCGGAGATCATGGAGGGCACCGGTTTCCTCGGCTCGCACTCCACCGAGGTCTACCGGCTCGAAGAGGACGACGCGTACCTGGTGGGCACCTCCGAGGTGCCGCTGGCCGGGTACCACTCGGGCGAGATCCTCGACCTGGCCGAGCAGCCGCTGCGCTACGCGGGCTGGTCGACGTGCTTCCGGCGCGAGGCCGGCTCCTACGGCAAGGACACCCGCGGCATCATCCGCGTGCACCAGTTCAACAAGCTGGAGATGTTCGTCTACTGCCGCGAGGAGGACTCGCGCGCCGAGCACGAGCGGCTGCTGGCCTGGGAAGAGGAGATGCTCGCGAAGATCGAGGTGCCGTACCGGGTGATCGACACCGCGGCGGGCGACCTCGGGGCGAGCGCGGCGCGGAAGTTCGACTGCGAGGCGTGGGTGCCGTCGCAGCAGGCCTACCGCGAGCTGACCTCCACGTCGAACTGCACGACGTTCCAGGCCCGCCGCCTCAACACCCGCTACCGCGAGGCCGACGGGCCCAACGCCATCGCCTCCACGCTGAACGGGACGCTGGCCACGACCCGCTGGATCGTGGCGATCCTGGAGAACCACCAGCAGCCGGACGGTTCGGTGCGGGTGCCGGAGGCGCTGCGCCCGTTCCTCGGCGGTCGGGAAGTCCTCGAACCCGTCGCGTGATCCGGGGGCGCCGGAGCCGGCGCCCGCCGACTTCCCCCGCCCGGTCAGGCCGGGGCGGTGATCTCCGCGAGGAGCCCCTTCTCCAAGGTGATCCGGACCAGCGCGGCGGAGAGCCGGGCGTAGTCGCCCGGCTCGACCAGCCGGGCCAGCCGGTCCACGTCCGTCGGCAGCCCGGCCTGCTCGGCTCCGGACAGCGCCTTCTTGTCGAAGTAGGGCCTCAGCTCCGGCCACACGGCTTGCGCCTCCCGGCAGAAGATGTGCGCGCCGACGGGACCCAGGCTCGGCACCTCGCACAGCAGCTCCCGCATCCTCGGCACGTCCCCGTCGGCTTCGGCGCGGAGCCTGCGCAGGTCACCGCGGTACTTGTGGAGGACGAGTTCGGCGCCGCGGCCGAGCGCGGTCGCGGTGCTCTCGTCGTAGCGGACGTAGTGCCCGCGGCCCAGGGCGTCGACCCGCTGCTGCCAGGTGGCGTCGCGCATCCGCTGGGCCGTCGGGAACTCGCCCAGTTCGCGCGCCGCCGCGACCGCGATCTCGGCCTTGATCCGAGTGGACAGCAGCACCGAGAGCACCAGCAGGCGGTACAGCGGCGACGGCTTGTCGGCGAGCGGCGCTCCCGCCTGCTCCGCATAGGTCGTGCCCGCTTCGCGCAGCAGCGCGCGGGCGGTGGATCGCTCGGACATGTCGCACCTCCTCCTCTTCGGCCTACCCGCCGGTTCCGGCACGCACACCGGAGCGCGACCCGCCGCGGCTCGGCGCGGGGCGACGCATGGTACCTGCGCTTATGGTGGAGGACGTGGATCGATCAGCTGAGGTGCCCGGCTCGCGCGACGACGGCCGGGTCGGCCGGGTGCTCGCCGGGATCGGCGAGCGGATCGGCCGCCTGCGCGCAGAACGGGAGATGTCGCGGGCCGCGCTGGCCGGGAGCGCGCGCGTCGGCGAGCAGCGCTTGGCGGACGTCGAGGAGGAGCGCGGCACCCCGACGCTGGCGGAGCTGACGGCGGTCGCGGCCGTGCTGGACGTGCCGCTGGCGGAGCTGTTCACCGACGCCGTTCCCGGCCCGGCCGCGGTCGTGATGCGCGGTGACGAGGTGCCCACCGTCGAGTCGGGTGATCTCGCGGTGCAGGTGCTCACGCCCCGGTCGGTGCTGCCGGGCCTGTACGCGGCGCGCTACCGGTTGTCGCCGACCGGTCTCGGGGTGCGCCCGGTGCAGCACGAGGGGCACGACTGGTTGTACGTGCTCAGCGGGCAGCTGCGGGTGGAGTTCGAGCAGGACTCGGTGACGCTGCGAGCAGGCGACAGCGCCAGCTTCGGGTCCACGGTCCGGCACCGCCTCGTGGTGCCGGGCGACGAGCCCGCCGAGTTCCTCGCGGTCGGAGCAACCCTGCTGACCACTCCGGCCGATCACTGAGGACTCGCCGCCCGGACACCCGCGAACGCCGGCCGATCACAGCTCGGGGAGCACCTCGGAGGCGATCTCCTCGACGGTGGACTCGGTGCCTTCGTACGGGGACTCCGTGCGGGGCCAGTGCGTGATGACGTCGGTGAAGCCGAGTTCGGCGGCGCGGCCGACCACTTCCTTGAAGTACTCGGCGCTGCTCAGCGAGTACTTCGGCGCGGCGTCGGCCTGCAGGTAGCGCGCCACGCGGTGCGGGGCGCGGCCGTCGGCGGCCAGGGTGTCGTCGAACCTCTTGGTCAGTTCCGCCACGCCGCGCCACCAGGCTTCGAGATCGTCGCCGCCCTCGTTCTTCCCGGTGGTCACCCAGCCCTGGCCGTAGCGGGCGGCGAGCCGCATGGCGCGCGGGCCGTTCGCGGCGATGACGAAAGGCAACCGGGGCAGCTGCACGCAGCCGGGCGCGCGGCGGGCCTCGACCGCGGTGTAGTGCTCGCCGTACCAGCTGGTGTTGTCCTGGGTGAGGATCTTGTCGAGCAGCTCGACGAACTCCTCGAACCGTTCGGTCCGCACGGCCGGCTGGAGGGGCTGCCCGCCCTGCGCGGTGGTGTCGAAGCCCGCTCCGCCCGCGCCGATGCCCAGCGTGAGGCGCCCGTCCGAGATGTCGTCGAGGGCGGTGACCTCGCGCGCGAAGTGCACCGGATGCCGGAAGTTGGGCGAGGCGACGAGGGTGCCGAGCCGGATCGTGGAGGTCGCGGTGGCCGCCGCCGTCAGCGTGGGCACCGCGTCGAACCACGGTTTGTCGACCAGCGACCTCCAGCCGAGGTGGTCGTAGGTCCAGGCGTGGGCGAAGCCGTACTCCTCGGCCATCCGCCACAGCGGCTCCGCAGCCCACCACCGGTGTTCGGGCAGTATCACAATCCCAACGCGCACACCGCTGACCGTATCGGTACCACCCGGAAGGGTTCGACCCTGTGCGGGCTGTTCTCGCGCATCGGGACCGGCGACACGTCCGTGTTGCAGGTCACCGGGAAGATCCACACGCTCAGGTGAAGCGGGATTGATCGGCCACCGTGCTGGTCACAGCCTCGCCAGCATGTCCGGCGTGAACAAACCTGCGCTGGTCGCATCCGATGTGGACGGAACATTGCTGGACTCTTCGGTCCGCGTGAGTGAACGGACGGCGCGCACCGTGCGCGCCGTCGCGAACGACACCCCGTTCGTGCTGGTCACGGGACGACCACCACGATGGGTGCCGCAGATAGTGGACGGGTTGGGAGTGGCGGGGCTCGCCGTGTGCTCCAACGGCGCCGTCGTCTACGACGCCGCCGCGGACAAGGTGCTGCGCAGCTCCGAGATGGAGCCGGTGCGGCTGCGCGACGCGGCGCGCGAACTGCGCGACGCGCTGCCCGGCTGCACGTTCGCGGTCGAGCGCTCCACCCGGCGGGCCCGCGACGACGTGGCCGAGCAGTTCCTGGCGGAGGCGGGCTTCCACCGCGTGTGGCCGAACCGGGACATCCGGGTGGTCGACGACGGCGAGTTGTTCGGCCGGCCCGCGGTGAAGCTGATGGTGCTGCACGAGGACCGGCTCGACATCGACCTGGCCTCGGCGGTGGAGGAGGTGCTCGGCGCCGGCCTGCACCTGACCTGCTCGATGATGGGCGGCCCGGTCGAGCTGTCCTTACAGGGGGTGGACAAGGCCAGCGGGCTCGCGTCCGTCGCCGACGACATCGGGGTCGGCCGGCACGAGGTGATCGGGTTCGGCGACATGCCCAACGACATCCCGATGCTGGACTGGGTCGGCCACGCCGTCGCGATGCGCAACGCGCATCCGGGCGTGCTGGAGGTCGCCGACGAGGTCACCACCTGCAACAGCCAGGACGGCGTGGCCCAGGTGCTGGAACGCTGGTGGTGAGCAGGGCCGCCGGATTCGGCGGACGCGGGTGAAGTTCGGATGAACATCGACGGTGCGCCGTGTTCGGGCTGGAGAGGCGAACACGGCGTCCGGGCTACACCCCGGCGGGCACCTGCTCGGTGCGCGGCTCGGCGGGCCGCCGCGGCCGGTGCAGCGCGTAGGCGACGGCGCAGGCGATGAGGAACCCGATCCCGAGCAGCGGGTAGGAGTTGCCCACGACCTGCTGCGAGAACGTCCAGTCCAACTCCCGGTCGTTGGTGTAGGGCAGGTACCAGTGCGGCGCCACCAGGACGGTGAGCGCGCAGAGACCGGCGTACAGCAGCACCCCGTACCAGCGGTGCCACCAGGCCATCGCGAACATCAGCGCCAGCGCGGGCCCGGCCCACACCCAGTGGTGCGACCAGGAGATCGGCGACACGATCAGCACCAGCACCGCGTTGATGATCAGCGCCAGCGGCACGTTGCGGGTGTGCAGCGCGTAGCGCATGCCCAGCACGGCCAGGACCAGCAGCAGCACCGAGCCAGCGATCCACAGCGAATCGAGCGGCGCGCCGGTCAGCTCCTGCTTGGCCAGCAGGCTGCGCAGCGTCTGGTTCCCCGCGTACACCGCGCCGGTCTCCTCGCCGGTGGACCACATCTTGTCCAGCCACCAGTCCGCGGAGTCGTTCGGTGCCGCCAGCAGGCCCAGCAGCACGGTCGCGGCGAAGGTGACGGCCGCGATGGACATCGCCCGGAAGTCCTTGCGCAGCAGGAACAGCAGCAGGAACCCGAGCGGGGTGAGCTTGATGGCCGCGGCGATGCCCACCAGCAGCCCGCGCGGCCACCGGGTGCGCGGCAGCAGGCAGTCGGCGGCGACCAGCGCCATCAGCAGCAGGTTGATCTGCCCGTAGTTCAGCGTGTCCCGAGTCGGCTCGATGATCGTCATGAACGGCAGCAGCGCCGCGGTGGCCACCGCCACCAGACCCGCCCGGGATGCCAGATATGTCGAGGAACGGGCCAGTGAATATGCGGTAACCAGGATCGACAGATGTGAGATCACCGCGATGGCGACCACGGCGCCGTCCTCGGATAACCACCACAGCGGGGTGAACAGGATTGCGGCGAATGGCGGGTAGATGAACGGCAGGGTCCCGCTCTCCGGGGATTCCGGAGTGAGGTCGCTGCCGTAGACCTCGTAACCGTTCAGCCACGCTCGGGCACCGAGCCGGTAAATCTCGGTGTCCATATAGCCACGAGTGTCGATCCAGTGGACGAACCAGATCGCCAGCACTTCCAGGATGATCGCCGTGACCAGCAGGTACCGGCCGTCGCGGGCCCGAGTCACGCTTCGGATCACCTTCTCGCTCGAGGGGCTGTCGTGGGGGGCGCCGATACTACCCAATCCGACTCGCCGGGCCCGTCGCCGACCAGAGCGACATTGATCGGCCCGATGACTCCGGAGGGTGCAGGAATGTTACTGTTCGTGGTGCGCAATCCGTCCTGATCGGACTCGCCGCCACCCGGATGGCCAGCGAAAACACGGGTGGTAGTCGGATCGGGACGGGAACCTCAACGCGGTTTCCGGGCGCGGGTGGCTGGCCGCTACCCTCGACGACTGTGAGCTTCGCAGGCTATGACCTGATCGTTGTTGGTTCCGGATTCTTCGGACTGACGATCGCAGAGCGCGCCGCCACCCAGCTGGACAAGCGGGTGCTGGTGCTGGACAGACGTGACCACATCGGCGGCAACGCCTATTCGGAACCGGAACCGGAAACCGGTATCGAGGTGCACCGCTATGGCGCGCACCTGTTCCACACCTCGAACAAACGGGTGTGGGACTACGTCAACCGGTTCACGGATTTCACCGATTACCAGCATCGGGTGTTCACCCGTCATGAGGGACAGATTTACTCGTTCCCGATGAACTTGGGACTGCTGGCCCAGTTCTTCGGTCGCGCGTTCTCCCCGGACGAGGCCAAGGCGCTGGTCGCCGAGCAGGCGGCGGAGATCGAGACCGCCGATGCGCAGAACCTCGAGGAGAAGGCGATCTCCCTGATCGGCCGCCCGCTGTACGAGGCCTTCGTGCGCGGGTACACGGCCAAGCAGTGGCAGACCGACCCGAAGGAACTGCCCGCGGCGAACATCACCCGGCTGCCGGTTCGCTACAACTTCAACAACCGCTACTTCAACGACACCTACGAGGGTCTTCCGGTCGACGGCTACACGGCCTGGCTGGAGAAGATGGCGGACCACCCGAACATCGACGTCAAGCTCAGCACGGACTACTTCGACGTCCGCGGTGAGCTGCCCGCCGACGTGCCCGTGGTGTACACCGGCCCGCTGGACCGCTACTTCGACTACTCGGAGGGCGAGCTGGGCTGGCGCACCCTCGACTTCGAGTCGGAGGTCGTGGCCACTGGTGATTACCAGGGCACGCCGGTGATGAACTACGCGGACGAAGAGGTGCCCTACACCCGGATCCACGAGTTCCGGCACTTCCACCCCGAGCGGGAGCACAAGCACCCGAAGGACAAGACGGTCATCGTCCGGGAGTACTCGCGGGCCGCCGAGAGCGGCGACGAGCCGTACTACCCGATCAACACCTCCGATGACCGGGTGAAGCTCGAGGCGTACCGGGAGCGGGCGAAGGCCGAGGCCAAGGAGCGCAAGGTGCTCTTCGGTGGTCGGCTGGGCACCTACAAGTACCTCGATATGCACATGGCGATCGGCTCGGCGTTGAGCATGTTCGACAACAAGCTCACCCCCTATTTCACCGAGGGCCGTTCGCTGGACGGCTCGCTGGAGGACTGACGTGACCGACCGGACCCCCGACGAGTCCTCGGCCGCCGCGAAGCGCGCCGAGACCGGACCCGCAGCCGCGGGCGAGAGCAAAGTCAGCGACGTGACCTCGGTCCGCTCCGGCGGTCGCCGCAAGGTCGCAGCCGAGCAGGTCCTGCAACGCGTGGTGTTCCCGCGCGGTGAGGACCCGCTGGACGTGCGCGCGCTCTACATCGACGAGCCGCAGACCGGCACCACGACCGTCGTGAACCGGCGCTCGATCAAGGTGCCCGCGCACTCCAAGATCTCGCTGGCGTCCTACTTCAACGCCTTCCCCGCCAGCTACTGGAAGCGGTGGACGAAGGTCGGCGAAGTGGTGCTGCGGCTGAAGGTCAAGGGGGCCGGTCGGCTCGACGTCTACCGCTCGAAGGCCAACGGCGACAGCGTGCACCTGGAAGGTGCGCCGGTCGCCAGCCCGAAGTCGTGGACGTGGCTGGAGTTCCGGGTTTCGCTGCAGCCGTTCGAGGACGGCGGCTGGATCTGGTTCGACCTGTTCACCAACGACAGCGCGCTGGAGATCGACGAGGCGGCCTGGACCACCGACGTCGAGCTGCCGCGCCAGCGGGTCGTGGTGGGCACCACCACGATCCGCCCGGCCGACTGCGTCACCGCGCTGCAGACGCTGGGGGAGGACCCCCAGGTCATGGACGTGGTGGAGAAGGTCGTCGTGGCCGACCAGGGCGGCCAGAAGATCCGCGACACCGAGGGCTTCGACGTGGCCGCCGAGCGGCTCGGCGACAAGCTCCAGGTGATCGAGCAGGCCAACATCGGCGGCTCCGGCGGGTTCACCCGCGTCATGTACGAGGGCGTGTACAACTCGGACGCCGAGCAGGTCCTGCTCATGGACGACGACATCGCCCTGGAACCGGACAGCGTGCTGCGCGCCAACGCGTTCGCCCGCGCGGCCACCAACCCGGTGATCGTCGGCGGGCACATGCTGAACCTGCAGGCCCGCTCGCGGCTGCACAGCATGGGCGAGGTCGTCGACGTCGGCATCGGCATCTGGCGTCCGGCGCCGGGTGCGGTCACCGACCACGACTTCGCGAAGACCCCGCTGCGCAAGAGCAAGAAGCTGCACAAGCGGATCGACGCGAACTACAACGGCTGGTGGATGTGCCTGTTCCCGCGTGAGGTCATCGAGAACTCCGGGTTGCCGCTACCGCTGTTCATCAAGTTCGACGACTCGGAGTACTCGCTGCGCGCCGGCGCGAACGGGTACCCGACGGTCACGTTGCCGGGTGCGGCGATCTGGCACATGCCGTGGACGGACAAGAACGACGCCACGGACTGGACGGCCTACTTCCACACCCGCAACCGGCTGGTCATGGCCGCGCTGCACAGCCCGGAAGAGGTGCGGCAGGTCCTGGTCAAGCAAGGCCTGAAGCTGACGCTCCGGCACCTGCTGTCGATGGAGTACTCGACGGTGGCGGTGCAGCAGAAGGCCATCGAGGACTTCATGGCCGGGCCTGGCGAGCTGTTCGACTCGCTGCACACCGCCCGCCCGGACGTGGTGGAGCTGCGCAAGCACTACGACGACGCGAAGACGCTGCCCTCGGCCCGCGAGTTCCCGCCGCCCTCGGCGGACCCGATCATGGCCGAGGGCCTGCTGAAGCCACCGGTGAACCCGGCGATCATCGCGGCCCGCGCGTCGAAGGCGCTGCTGCACAACCTCAAGGAGCCGGACCAGGCGGCGGGCGAGCGCCCGCAGCTGAACATCCCGGCCGACAGCGCCCGCTGGTTCCTGCTCGGCGCGCTGGACAGCGCGACGGTGTCCAACGCCGACGGCAGCGGCGTGTCGTTCCGCCGCCGCGACCCCGAGGAGTTCCGCAGGCTCGGGCTCCGCGCGCTGGCGAACTACCGCAAGCTGGCCCGCGAATGGCCGCGGCTGCGCGAGGTCTACCGCGCGGCGCTGCCGGAGCTGACCAGCCCGGAGTCCTGGAAACAGGCCTTCGACAAGAAGTGAGTACCCCCTGATCTGTGTGCCCCGACCCCGGAGACGAAGTGGCTGCTGAACCGACTACGACGACTCCCGGCGCTGCGAGCGCCGAGGAGCGGGAGTTCATCCCCGGCACCTGGGAACCGGTGCCGGAAGTCACCACCGAGACGCTCGCCCTGCGCAAGGTGCAGGGCGCGCTGGCGAAGCCGCCGGTGGTCAAAGCGGCCCGCGCGATGTCGCTGTTCGGCGAGCACGCGGCCGGGTGGCTGGCGATCGGTGCCGTGGGCGCGCTGGTGGACCGCAAGCGACGCGGAGAGTGGGTCGCGGCGACGGCGGGCGTAGCCTTCGCGCACGGGGCGTCGATCGGCGTGAAGCGGGTCGTGCGGCGCAGCCGCCCCGGTGACCCGCAGGTCCAGGTGCTGGTCGGAACGCCGAGCAAGCTCAGCTTCCCGTCCTCGCACGCCACGTCAACGACGACGGCGGCGGTCCTCTACGGAGGACTGCTGGGCAAGCGGCTGACTCCGGCGCTGGTGCCGCCGATGATGGTCAGCCGGATGGTTCTGGGGGTGCATTACCCGAGCGACGTTCTCGCCGGTTCAGCGCTCGGCGGTGCCGTGGCGCTGGGCGTCCGGCGGTTCATGAGACGGCGGAGGAACCGTGGCTGACAAGAACGAGACGGGCGCGACCGTCAGCGATCCCGAAAGCGGGCTCGACGCGGCCGGGACCAACGGCACGTCCGGCAACGGCAAGGCCGTGACCGAGACCGACGCTGACCAGGTGCGCAACGAGGTCGAATCCGACGTGGAGGGCTCGATCGGCTCCGAGGGCGGCGGCAGCGCGGGCGCGCTGGAGGAACCCGAGGAGACGACGGCGGGCGCCGGGGACGAGAAGGACAAGTCCTCCGACGCCTACCACGCGAAGGTGACCGCGAAGGCGGGCACGCCCGCGGGCCTGGTCAGCGGACTGATCAAGGAGCTTCGCCCGAAGCAGTGGGTGAAGAACGTCCTGGTGCTGGCCGCACCGTTCACCGCTGGCGCGCTGCTGCAGCCGTCCGTGGTGCTGGACGCGGCGCTGGCGTTCGTGGTGTTCTCGATGGCCGCTTCGGGCATCTACTTCATCAACGACGCCATCGACGTCGAGTCCGACCGCCAGCACCCGACCAAGCGCAACCGGCCGATCGCGGCGGGCCTCATCCCGCTGCCGATCGCCTGGGTCGTGTCGGTGCTGCTGCTCGGCGGCTCGCTGGCCATCTCGGCCGGGGTGAGCTTCGGGCTCTTGACGGTGATGGCCGTCTACATCGCGGTGCAGCTGGGCTACTGCTTCGGCCTGAAGCACCAGCCGGTGATCGACCTGTGCATCGTGGCCTCCGGGTTCCTGCTGCGCGCGGTCGCCGGTGGTGCCGCGGCCGGGCTGGAGATCACCCAGTGGTTCTACATCGTGGTGGCCTTCGGTTCGCTGTTCATGGTGGCGGGCAAGCGCTACGCCGAGGTGAAGCTGGCGGCCGAGACCGGCGCGAAGATCCGCAAGTCGCTGAAGGCGTACTCGCCGTCCTACCTGCGGTTCGTGTGGGCCATCGCGGCCGCGATCACGATCATGACGTACTGCCTGTGGGCCTACGACATCCGCGAGATCGAGCAGTCCCGCTGGGGCATCATCTCGATCATCCCGATGGTGATCGCGATCCTGCGGTACGCGGTGGACGTGGACAAGGGCGTCGCAGGCGAGCCCGAGGAGGTGGCGCTGAAGGACAAGGTGCTGCTGGTCCTCGGAGCGATCCTGGCGGGGTGCTTGTTCCTGGCGTACTACCTGTAATACCTCGGTTTCACTGGAACGCCCCCGGCCCGTTGGCCGGGGGCGTTCTGCGTTGGTTGCGTTGGTGGCCATTTAGCGGAACCTCAGCGGCTTCCTCGCTGCGGGATCTTTTTCCCGAGTGGCTTCGCCACGAGGGAAAAAGCTGTCCTCGCGAGGAAGCCGCTGAGAACCCGCCGGTGGTCGGCTTGTGGACGTGGGCTAATCGCGGCGCGATTACAGGCACGGCTTTCGGCCGCAGGGCAGGCTTGCTTCGCAGCCCAAGGCACGGCTTTGTCGTGAGGCACGGGCTTTTGGTCGGAGAGGAGTCGCTTCGTCGGCCACTGGACGGGCTTCGGCCGGGGGCCCTCACCTGCTCAGGCTGACGGGCTCCGGTCGAGGCCGAGGTCGCGGATCACGTCGTGGGCCATCTGGATCGCGTAGCTCTGGCCGCGGTCCTGGGGGTAGATCTGGGACATCGTGGCGAGCGTGACGCCGGGCATCGAGGTGGTGTGCTCCGGGATCAGCGCCCGGTACTCGGGGGTGACGACGGGCTGGGCGAAACCGGCCTTCGAGAAGTGCCAGTCCTGGATCCACGACTCGTCGAAGTCTGGATTCAGCTTGCGCAGCCACGGGATGTAGCGCTCCAGCAGCTCCGAGGGCTCGGTGGTGAACCGCCAGTCGTCGCGCGGCACGTAGTTGCCGACGTAGACGACGTGGCGCCCGCCGTACTCGGCGCGGTCGACCATGTTGGTGTGCTCGACGACCGCGAGGAACGGGAACTCGGTGTCGTTGATGTTGAGCCAGTAGTACGGGATGACGCTGCGGTCGCACTCCAGCACGAAGCACGTCGCCCCGAGGTACTGGTTGCGCCACAGCACGTCGTCGGACTCGATCTCGGCGGCCTTCGCGAACACCGGCTGCGGCACGGTGACGATGAGCCGGTCGAACTCGTAGGCGGTGCCGTCGGCGGTCTTGACCTCCACCGACGCGGGCTGGCGGATGGAGGTGACGGGCTTGCCGAACTCGACGCTTCCGCCGCGCTCGGTCACCGCGTCCAGCAGCGCCCGGTACACCTGCTCGAAGCCGCCGTGCACGTAGCCGAGTCCGAAGGTGCGGTAGTGGATCCGCGCCCACAGCCACGCCATCGACACCTCTTCGGCGCGGTCGCCGAACTTGCCGGTCAGCAGCGGTTCCCAAATGGTCCCGGTGACGCGCGGCCCGGCCCAGCGGCGCATCCAGTCCAGCGCGCGCACCGAACCGAAGCGGGAGCCGTCGCGGACCACCTTGAGCGCGGCGGAACTCGCGCCGAAGCGCAGCCGGTCGAGCATCGAGAACTTCGGGAACTTCAGCATCTCCACCGGAGTTCCGAACGGGTGCAGCTCGCCGTCCAGGTACACGCCGGTGGTGGGGGAGTGGAACCGCAGCTCGTCGGCCAGCCCGAGCTCGGTGATCAGGTCGATGATCGCCCGGTCCGACTTGAAGCTGTGGTGGTAGAAGCGCTCCAGCGGCGTGCCGCCGACCTCGATGGAGGCCGCGAGGCCGCCGAGCTCGGCCGACGCCTCCAGCACGGTGACGTCGTGGCCGGCCTTGACCGCGTCGAACGCGGCCGTCAGGCCGGTGGCTCCGGCGCCCACGACACCCAGCTTCATCCGAAACTCCATCTCTTGTTGATCAGGTATTGCAGGACCACGACCAGCGGGATCGCGGCGGCCTTCACCAGGTTCGGAGTCAGCCCGAGCATCCCGGAACCCAGGTGCAGCAGCAGGAACGTCAGCGCCATCCCGGCGAGCCCGACGCTGTAGAACCGGGCGAAGCGGATCAGCAGCCGGTCGGAGGTGCGGAAGTTCAGCCAAGCGTTGAGCGCGAAGTTGTTCGCGATGCCGACGCTGGTGCTGATCGCGTTCGCGAGCTGCTCGTGCAGGCCGAAGGTGTTGAACAGCAGCAGGAACACCAGGTAGTCGAGGGTGACACCGCTGACGCCGATGATCCCGTAGAGCACCAGGGCCCGGCTGGGCCGCGGCAGCCTCGGCGGGCGCGGCTCAACTCTGGTCATGCCGGATCACCTTGCGCACGATGTAGAGCGGGCGCTGGCGCACCTCGTCGTAGATGCGCCCGACGTAGCTGCCGATCACGCCGAGCGAGAGCATCTGCACGCCGCCGAGGAACAGCATCACCACCATGATCATGGTCCAGCCGGACACGGTGACCTGCGGCAGGAACACCCGCATCGCCACGGCGTAGAGGATGCCCAGCACGGCCAGCGCGAGGCTGAGGAACCCGATGCGGGTGATCAGCTTCAGCGGCGCGGTGGAGAACCCGGTGACCCCGTCGGCGGCTAACCGCACCATCTTGCGCAGCGGGTACTTCGTCTCGCCTGCGGCTCGCTCGTCCCGGTCGAACAGCACCTCGGTCTGCTGGAACCCCATCGAGGCGACCATGCCGCGGATGAACCTGCTGCGTTCGCGGAAACCGCGCAGCTCCTCGGCGGCCCGGCGGTCCAGCAGCCGGAAATCCCCGGTGTCGACGGGAATGTCCACTTCGGCCAGGTTGTGCAGCAAGCGGTAGTAGGAGTGCGCGGTGAGCCGTTTGAAGCGGGTGTCGCGGCGGGTGCGGCGCCGCGCGGACACGATCTCCGCACCCCGCGCCCACGCGTCGATCATCTCGATGCTGACCTTCGGCGGGTCCTGCAGATCGGTGTCCATCACGATCACCGCGTCGCCCTCGGCGTGGTCGAGCCCCGCGGTGATGGCGATCTGGTGGCCGAAGTTGCGGGCGAAGTCCAGCACCCGCACCCGCGGGTCGGCCTCGGCGAGTTTCCGCAGCACGGCTAGGGAATCGTCGGCGGACCCGTCGTTGACGTAGACGAACTCGTAGTCGAAGTCCGGCCGGGTGTCGGTGGCGGCGATCAGCTCGTGGTGGAAGCGGCGGATGCCGTCCTGCTCGTTGTAGACCGGAAGCACGTAGGAGATGAGCGAACCCGTTGCCGCCTCCTCGGTCCGCTGGTGCGACGGCACCGGCACCGCTGGGCTGATCGTTTCGGCCACCTGACTCCCCCTCATCGCCGCTCGCCCTGCGTGGACGCCGAGCGCGGCTGATCGGTTGCCCGGCAGCCGGGGATCCGGCGCGGGCCTTCCAAACGAGGAACGCCGCGGGTGCCCGGCGCGGCCAGTTTTCCGCATCCGCGGGCACTTTCGCACCGAGATCGTGTGATCGTTATGCGTCGGCCCGGAGAACGCGGTGATCACGGGCTTGCCGGAGCTCGACGTATCACCGGTTCGGCTGGTGCGGCACGCGCGTCGCCGCGCGGTCACGGATGCAGGTTCCCCTCTTCGAACGGGTACTCGCCGTCGCCGCCCGCGCCGCCTTGGCGCACCCGCCGGGTCGTCCGGTCGTAGACGTCGCGGTCCAGGTCGTAGCTCACCGACAGCACGTGGCCCCAGACGAAGCCGGGATCGCCGCGCAGCCTGCTCGGCGTCTCCCACCTGCGAGATTGGGCGGGCACTCCGGTGAACACGCCGCCGTAGGACGGGTCGAAGGCCATCGAGCCCTCACCGCCGGGCGGGGTGATGAACAGGCCCGGGCTGTCGGCGGTGCCGTGCGAGACGCGCGGGTAGTCGACGTAGCAGGGGAACAGGAAGCTGATCGGCCAGTCGACCAGCGCCGGAACACCCCCGTCGAGCACGTCGCGCAGCGGCACCACGTCGCGCACCGCGGGCCCGCCGAACGCCAGCCAGCCCTGCTCGTCGGTGGTGGCGTCGGTGGCGCGCAGCCGCACCCGGTCCGCGCCCGCGGGCAGGTCCGCGGCATCGACGGTGATCAGCCGCCAGGAGCGGAAGTCGCGCCAGTCGGCGGCGCGGCCCATCCGCGGGTCGTCGTAGGGGAGCTGGCGCGGCGGCGGATCGCGCAGTTCGCGGGAGCCCAGCGCGCGCACCTGGTCGGCGGTCTCAGGGCCCGCGGTGTTCTGGCCGAACTCCACGCGCAGGTCGTTGCCCTGCTCGGGACGCCCGGCCACCCACACCGACAGCTCCTGGCCGGAGCGCAGCGCGGGCAGCTCGAACCAGCCGGTGGTGACCTCGCCGGTGGTGCGCGGGCCGTCGGCGAGGCTGTCCCACATCAGCGGGCTCGCGTCGGTGGGCTCGGCCTCGGCGCCCGTGGGGCGCAGCGCGAGCTCGTCCGGCGGGCGGCGCAGCAGCGGTTCCTGCGGGGGCCAGCCGGGACGGCCCTGGTTGGCGACGAAACCGGCGGGTTCACGTCGCTGCTCGTCCGCCGCGTCCTGCTCGGTGTCGTCCAGCGGTCCTCCGGTGAGGGCGAGCGTGCCGTCCTCGGCCAGCGGCAGCGTCTCCACCTCGTTCTCGATGCCGCAGCTGCGCGCCCGCACGCTGTCCCAGCTGGAGCGGCCCACCGAGAACGCGCCTGCCTGCGCGGGAGCCTGCAGGAACGAGCCGATCAGCACCGCGACCATCACCAGCGCCGACGTCGTGAACAGCGCCGTCGCGGGCAGCGTCCACGCCCCCGCCAGCACCCGCAGCCGCACCAGCCCGAACGCGACGACGCCGATCAGCACCGCGGCCAGCAGCCACGGCAGCGGGCCGTCCAGCGGCAGGTCCAGCGGGCGGGTCGCGGTGTCCGACCACGGCACGCCGAAGTCCGAGTACTGCCACCACGAGTTCGGTCCCTGGAACGCCAACGCCGCCGCCCCGGCACCGGCCACCGCACCGGCGACGCCGAGCTGCCGGGCCTCCCGGCGGGCGTTGGGCAACGACCCGACCCGGGCCAGCAGCACCACCGTCGCCGCCAGCAGCGCCGGCGCGACCCCGGCGAGCGCGCCGAAGTGGTGCGTCCACTTCGACGGCGTCAGCCACAGCGTCGCGAACACCGCCAGCACCGCGCCGATCAGCAGCGGCAGCTCCGGCATCCGCACCGCGCGGTGCAGCCTTCGCAGCACCCCGGCCGCGGCCAGCAGCACCGCCGCGAGCACGAGCAGCACCGCGAGCCGCTTGCTCGCCGTGCCCCACGTGCTGGTCCCCAGCAACGAGGAGTAGCGCTCGATCTCCTCGTACCAGCCGAGGTTCGGCCCGAACTCGTTGTGGATCGCGGTCGCCCGGGTGAAGCCGGTCCAGGTGGAGTCGGCGAACATCGCGACCACGCCGACCGAACCGAGGCAGCACAGCAGCGCGGCCCGCGTCGGCACCGCCATCCAGCGCGGCAGCTCACCGGGCAGCAGCAGGAGTCGCCGGATGCGCGGCGCGAACATCAGCACGACGAGCACGGCCGCGATCCCGGTGGGCGTGACCGCGACGGTGAGCCCCGTCAGCAGCGCGGCCCCGCCGAGGTATCCGAACGGAGCCCGCACACCGGGGGCGGTGGCTCGCAGCAGCAGCGCGAGAACGGCGGCGGTGCCGAGCGCGACGAACGCCTCCGGCCGGATGCCGAGGTCGAACGGCAGCCAGCACGCCAAGAAGAACACCGCGGTCAGCAGGTGCACGCCCGCCCGCCGGACGCCCCGGCACAGCGGGGCGACGATGCCGTGGCTGAGCACCAGCCAGGTGAGCAGCCCGGCGACGACGCTCGGCACCCGCAGCCACGCCGGGGCCAGGCTGTACTCCGAGACCCAGCGCATCAGGTGCTGCACCAGCGTGAACGGTGCTTCGGACGCGTTGAACCAGCGGTAGAAGTTGCCGATGTCGCCGGTCGCCGCGTGGTTGCGGATGGTCAGCATCGCGAAACCGTCGTCGTCGCTGATCGGCCCGATGACCAGCCACAACGCCAGCACGGCGGCGACCAGGGCATCAACCGGCAGTAATAGCGAGAGGTCGAAGCGAATGCGACCGAGGGCTGCTCGCCGGATTCCGGCCCAGGCCGGTGGCGTGTGCGCGATGAGCAGCAGCAACGACGCGGCGGCCAGCACGATCGCGAACCCGGTCAAGGACAGCTTCAGCGACGTCGGGGCCGTCTCGAACCAGGTGTAGGTGCGGGCCGTGACCGACAGCTGCACGGCCTGCTCCGGTGGCAGCCCGGTGCTGAACGTGAAGATCTCCGGTGCGGGCACTCCGGGCAGCGCGATCGGCGGCAGCGTCCCCACGGTGATCGTGGAGTGCTGGGCGTCGGCCCGGACGGTGAGGTCGCAGTCGGCGGGCAGCGGCGGCAGCGCCACGGCGCGCTCACCCATGACCAGCTTCGGGGCGCCGCCTTCGGCGCTCAGCAGCAGACCGTCCCGGTCGCTTCCCGGCGGCACCGTCGCGAGCACCATCGTCGGATCCGGCCGGTCCAGCGCGGCCCGCAGCGCGGGGCACGGGATCGTCGCGGTGAACTGGGCGGGCCGGTACGGGGCGAGCAGGGCGGTGGTGGACACGGCGGGCTCGTCGGCGGCGGGCCAGCTCACCTCGGTGCGGTCGGCCCACACCGGCGCGAAGGGCAGCGCGAGCGCGCAGCTCAGACCGGCCACGCCGAGCAGCAGCGCCACCACGTGCGCGATCCACCGGGCGCGGCGTGCCGTGGGGGCGGGCAACGCGTCGAGCTGACGGCTCGGTGGCGCCTTCGGTCTTTCCCCGGGTGCTCCGTCCGAGCGGATCGGGCTGCTGGGCTCCACGACACCGTCCTCAAGAAGATCTTCCCCGTCGCCGCGGGGTCATTCTTGCGCACGCGTCAGGCCCGGCTCCCGTCACCGCCGGGGGAGCCGGTCTTCGCGGTCGGTGCCGCACCGGTGCTCAGAGCGATTCGTCGAGGAAGGTGGCCGTGTCGCCGGGGCTCAGCGCAGCCGCGCGGAGCCGGGTGAACGCGGTGTCGTACCAGTCGGTCTGGGCGGGGCCGTCGAGGTAGTCGGCGTTGACCAGGTTCTCGATGTAGACCAGCGAGCCGGGAGTGGGCTGCTCGAAGCGCAGCAGGTGGAAGGTGGTGCCCATCGCGGCGTGCGCGCCGGTGCCGAACGGCAGCACCTGCACCGTGATGTTCGGCCGCTCGGTGAGGTCGCGCAGGTGCGCGAGCTGCTTGTGCATCACGGCGCAACCGCCGACCTGGCGGCGCAGCACGGCTTCGTTGAGCACCGCGGTGAGCACCGGCGGTTCGTCCCTGCTGAGCACCGATTGGCGGTCGGCGTTGATGGTGACGAGCCGTTCGAGCTCGTCGGCGTCCCGGCGCGGATCAGCGGCGAGCCCGACGGCCTTCGCGTACTCCGGGGTGCGGAACAGCGCGGGCACGAGTTCCGACTCGTACGTCGAGATCGTGGCGGCGATGCTTTCCATCGCGATGAATCGCTGCGCCCAATCGGGAACGCGAATGTGATTCCGTTTCCGCGCTTGGCGGGCGAGTTGCACAACGGTGTCCGCGGAGTCGCCCGCCACCCCGTAGCAGTCGATGAGCAGCCGGACGTCTCCCGGTCCGATGGTGGCCTTCCCCGTCTCGATCTTGCTGATTTTCGGTTTGGTGCATTCCAGTGCGATCGCGGCCTGTTCCTGGGTCTTTCCGCAGTTCTCGCGCATGTCCCGCAGGAGTCGTCCCAGCTGCAGCCGGGCGACGGGCGGGCCGGTGATGCTCATCGGCGGCCTTTCGAGCGAATTGTGTGATCACTACCAGTTCTTCCAGTGCCGGGACCCGAAGGCAATCAAGATCATCCGAATGGGTAGTTCCTTGTGGAATGAACTCTCTTTATCGTTCAGGTACACGGTTTCGTTTCGGATGTCGATCGTGGTGCGCGAACGACGCGGCGGACCGGAATGTCCCGGATTTCGACCGGTGGTTCCGCGCGGCGCACCGCTGTCCGCGGCGACGAACGAGGAGGTTCGCGGTGTTCATCAGGTCAGCCGGCCCGGTCGCGTACTGGCGCCCGGCGCAGGGCGAGCGGCACGCCTTGTCCCCGGAGCAGCGCCCCTATCCGGGGCAGGCGCGCGAGGCGTTGTGCGGGCTGCGGCTGACGGTCACCGAACCCACCGACTGCGACTGGTTCGCCGAAACCTGCTCGGACTGCCTGATCCGGGCCAAGGCCCTGCGCGACGCGCGGGAGCAGGCATGATCGCCCAGTTCGCGGCGCTCGCCGCCGCAGCGGCGCTGCTGATCGCGCTGGCGCTGCTGCTCCCGCTGCGCGGCGGGGCGGGCGAGCACGCGCACGCGGGTCCGGGGACGGTCACGGTGGACCGGCTCCGCGCCGCGCCGCCGCCCCCGGCCGTGGTCGCGGCGCCGATCGCCGCCGTGCCGGACGAGGAGATCGTCTGGCCGACCGACGAGCCGGAGCACGTGGGAAAGCACCGCCTGCGCACCGACGAGTGGGTCTGCCACCGGTTGGCGACGCTGCTCGCGCTGCGCGCCCACCACGAGCGGCGCCCCGTCGTCCCGAGCGGCCCGCCGCCGCGCGTCGATATTCGCTTGCACGGCGCCGTAATCTGAACGACGTGATCCGCTGACGAAGCAGCCCGCTCGCCGGAACCCGGCACCCCGGAGCTCCCGATGGAGTTGCCGGCGCCCTCGGCGCGAATTCCGCGCTAGCCGTTCGGCACGAGCGCTCGCCGGTCTCCGCCCGAGATCGGTGCCTTCGGTGTCCCCACCACTCGCCGCGCGGCGGTTTCCGCGGCGGAGAACGAGGCTTCCATGTCAGCCACGATCGTCCTGATCCACGGTGCGGCGAGCACGGCCGCGATCTGGGGTCCGCTGCAACGCGAACTGGCGTTGCGCGGTCACCGCAGCCTGGCGCCGGACCTGCCCGGCCACGGGATGAACGCGCACCACCCGCCCGGCTTCTACCAGGCTCCGCAGGACCTCGACGAGTTCGCCACCGCCCCGTCCGCGCTGGCGGGCGTCGGCGTCGACGACTACGCCGACCACGTGGAGGCGCTGGTCCGCCGCGTCGCCGAGCACGGCCCGGTGCTGCTCGCTGGGACCAGCGCGGGCGGCGTCCCGATCACCGCGGTCGCCGAGCGGGTGCCGGAGCTCGTCGACCGGCTGGTGTACCTGTCCGCGTGGTGCGCCGTCGGTTCGGACGCGGTCGGCGAGTACGCGAGCCGGCCGGAACGTGCGGGGAACCTGTTCGACCGGATCCCGTGGCCCGTGATCGGCGATCCGGCCGCGCTGGGCGTGGTCCGGGTCAACCTGCGCAGTTCCGATCCGGAGCTGTTGCGGGCGGCGAAGGCGGCGATCATGGCCGAGGGGACCGACGACGAGTTCCGGGCGCTGATCGACGTCATGGAGCCGGACGTGAACGTCGCCATCGCCGCGGAGCCCCGGTTCGCCACCGCCGCCCGCTGGGGCCGGGTTCCGCGCACCTTCGTGCGGTTCACCGCGGACGAGTCGATCCTGCTCGCCGAGCAGGACCGCATGATCGAGGAAGCCGACGAGCTGGCGCCCGACGCCCGGTTCGACGTGCGGTCGATCGATTCCAGCCACGTCGGGTACTTCTGCCGCCCGGCGGAATTCGCCGATCTGCTGGGATCGCTGGCCGGTGAACTCGGTTGACGAGGGGCGCGCGAAGCCGGGCCTGCCGAAGCAGGCCCGGCCCGTCAGTGGCGGTTCACCCGCGGCGGGTTCACCACGGCGCGTCGGTGACCTCGCCGGTGCTCTCGTCCAGCACGACGTAGCCGCGCTGGAAGTCGACCTGCGTGCCCCCTTCGACCTCGTGCGGGTCGGAGGTCGGGTAGCCGAGGTAGCCGGCCTGCCCGTCCAGCTGGTCCCAGCGCTCCAGGATCGGCCCGGCCAGCCAGTGCGCGCCGGAATCCGGGGACCAGTAGGCGGCTCCGGGCTCCCCGCCGGTGCCCGCGAACTCGTTGTACCGGCCGACGCCGTCGGCGACGACCAGCTCGTCGGTCGTCGGATAGCCCAGCGTTCCGGTCTCCCAGCCCTGCCCGGCCCAGACGTCGCGGATGTCGCCCTGCACGGAGTGCGCGCCGGACTCATCGGACCAGTACACCGAGGCGCCCGCCCCGTCCGGCCCGACGAAGTGGTTGTACGCGCCTGCCCCGTCGGCGGTGGTGGAGGTGCTCTTCGTCGGGTAGCCGAGGTAACCGACCTCCCAGCCCTTCGACTCCCAGAAGTCCCGCACCGGGCCCCACACGGCTTGCGCCCCGGTGTCCGGGGTCCAGTAGATCGACGGGTGCACGCTGCCGCCGGTGAAGTGGTTGTAGCGCCCCACACCGTCCGGTGCGACCAGTTCGTCGGTGGTGGCGGCGCCGAGCTCGGGCGCGCCGCCGAGCTCGGTGTACCGCGCGGCGATGTCGCCTTGGATCGCGGTGACGGCGCCGTCGCCGAGATTCTGGAACATCCAGCCGTGCTGGTACTGCTGGTAGTTGAACTTCTCGGCGTTCTGCTCGGAGTCGACGGGCTCGCCCAGCAGTTCCCGCAATGCGGCGTCGTTCCAGTAGCGGTCTTCGATCGCGGTGAAAGCCTGCTGCTCGGCCTGGGCGGTCTGCGCGGCGGGTTCCGGCGCGGTGGCGGCGGTGGCCGCCGGCCCGGCGAGCGCGAGCGGTACGGCTGCCGCCGCGAGCACGATTCCCCAGTGCTTGGTCTTCAAGGCACGTCCCCTTTTCGCTTGCGTAGCAAGGAATTCCGTACGACATGGACACGCCCGACGGGTGCCGGTGGTTGCCCCGCTCCGAGGCGTTCACCGGTTTGGCCGCAGTCGCCGGGGGACGCTCCACTCGAACGTCGCAGCCGCGGGTTCGTCGAATTCCCGGCGGCGGCGGGGCACGAGGTGGCAGAAAGGAAGAGGTGCGCCTGACGGACCCCACTCCGTCAGGCGCACCTCAGCTCGTCGCGGCCCGATTGCGGGCCGCACAGCGGAAAACTCGACTCACTTCGGGAAGTCGAAGACCTTTCCGGTGTCGCGGTGCCAGTCGATGTAGCCGAGTTCGAACTCGGTGCTGCGGCCCCAGGTCACGTCGTGCTCGCCGCGCACCGGATAGCCGAGGTAGGACCGTTCCCAGCCGAGTTCGGCCCAGCGGGCGCGGATGCCGCCGTAGACCTCGACGGCACCGGTCTGCGGCGACCAGTAGACGGAAGCGCCGCCGGTGCCGGTGAAGTGCGCGTACCGGCCACGTCCGTCCGGAGTGGACAGTTCATCGGTGGTCGGGTGGCCGAGCAGTCCGTTCGGCCCGCTGAACTCGATGTAGCGGTCGCCGATCGCGCCCCGCACGGAGTGCGCGCCGGCCTCCGGGCTCCACACGATTCCTGCGGCGAACTCGCCGTCACCGTCGAACCGCGCGTACTTGCCGCGGCCGTCGGCGGCGGTGAGCTCGTCGGTGGTCGGGTAGCCCAGCGGCCCGGCCTCCCAGCCCGACGCGGCCCACTTGTCGCGGATCGCGCCCTGCACGACGTGCGTCTCGTTGTCCCTGGTCAGGTAGATGGAGGCGCCGCCGCTGCGGGAGAAGTGGTTGTAGGCGCCGAGCCCGTCCGGTGTGGCCGCGGTGTCGCTGGTGGGGTAGCCGAGGGCGTCGCCCGCGCCCAGCTCGGCCCACTTCTCCAGGATCGGCCCGCTCAGGTGGTGCGCGCCGGTCTCGCCGGTGAAGTAGATCGCCGAAGCGGTCTCCGCCCCGTCGAGGCTGATGAACTCGTTGTAGCGGGCGCCGTTGTCGTCGCCGGTCTCGTCGGTGGTGGGCACGCCGATGACGTCGTGGCCGCCGAGCGCGACGAACCGGTCGAGGATGCCGCCGAACACGATCCGCGCGCCGGTGTCCGGCGTCCAGTAGAAGCGGGCGTGCTCGTACTCCCGCCACCGCAGCGAGTCGCTCTCGACCTCTTCGTCGCCGAGCGGGTTGCCGATGGCGTCCTTCACCTCGCGGGGCAGTGCGGAGTAGCGCTCGTCGATGGCGCCTTCGCCGGGCGCGTCCTGCTCGTCGGTGGCGGGGGCGCTGGTGGCGGGTGCGGCGCTGGCCGGCTGCTCGCTCAACCCCTCCGCCACGTCGTGGAGGAGGCCGTCCTGCGCGGTGCCTTCCCCGGTCGTCGCGGCGCCGCGGGTCGTCGTGGCGGACCCGCTGGTGAGCTCGCTGATCGGCTGCGCGTGCCCCGCGCCGGGCAGCACGCCAAGGAAGCACAGGGCCGCGGCGCTGAGGGCGGCTCCGGCGAATTTGGTGACGGTCACTCCTAACCCCTTTCGAGTCGTCACCCCTTGATCGCCGGCAGGGTTCCAAAGGTTGCACTCTGTTACCGTTTCGAGTCCGAGTTTCCTATCGCAATATCTTTCGGACTTTTCCGGCTCAGCAGTAACGATCTTGAAGTCACCGGGAGTGGTGGATTCGGTGACGTGTCTCCGCTGGAAGAAGCCGAACGTCTCGGGTTCTCCGGCTCGTCGGCGAGGAAAAAAAGCACGAAGAGTAATCAACTTTCCATTGCAACAGTCCGTGTTCAGGCTCATTGCGGGCCGCGCCACCGGGAAGCCGCGTCGCGCTCACCGCCGCCCGCCCGCGCGATGAGCGGAACGCAACAACTCGTTCACGGCCGCCACACGCCCCGGCAATTCCTCCGCGGTGAGCTGGAATCCCCCACTGGAAGGACGCCGCGAGATGAGCATCTACGACGAGATCGGTGGCACCCCGGCGCTGGAACGGGTCGTCGCCGCGTTCTACGAGAAGGTCCTCGCCGACCCGGAGCTCGCCGGTTTCTTCACCGGCACCAACATGTCCCGGCTGCAGGGCAGGCAGGTGGAGTTCTTCGCCGCCGCGCTCGGCGGCCCCGAGCCGTACCGGGGCGCCGCGATGAAGCAGGTCCACCAGGGCCGCGGCATCCGGCAGGCGCACTTCGACCTGGTCGTCGAGCACTTGACCGCTTCCTTGGCCGAGGCGGGCGTCCCACCGGCCACGGTGGACGCGATCCTGGCCGCCATCGCCCCGCTCTCCGAGGACATCGTCACCCCGTCGACCTCCGCGGCCTGAACCCGGGCACTCGCCCGATAGCACCGGCAACGGTTCGCCCATCCCTGCTCGCGGCCCGGCTTCGAGCTCCGCGGCCCGCCGCAGATCATCGGCCGGTTCCCGGGCCGCCGTCACCCGCCGCCCTGGCGCGGCTCAGCGGTTCCCGCGCCAGGCCCGGCTGGCCTTGGCGGCCCGCCGCATCGGCCTGCGGGACCAGGAGCTTCACCAGCTGGACCGCGGTCGATTCCCGCGTCGTCGGTGCCCCGGCGCGCCTGCGATCCGACGCCGCCGCGGCGGCACGCCGGTTGATCATCGAGGTGATGGGGGTGGGCGGCTCGGCCGCGCGATCGGGCCGAGCGGCCAAGGCGAAGCGGCGGAATCCGCGCTCTCGCGGCGGTGGGGCCGTGATTCCACCGAACCCGGAAAGCAAGAAACCCCCTGCGACTAAGTAGGGGGTTTCTGCTGTCTCGACCAGACGTGCGCCCGAAGGGATTCGAACCCCTAACCTTCTGATCCGTAGTCAGATGCTCTATCCGTTGAGCTACGGGCGCGTGTTCAGTTGTGGATCCCCGCCTGGGCGGGAACCCCTGCGGAGGCTCCGGGATTTGAACCCGGGAGGGGGCGTGACCCCCAACCGCATTAGCAGTGCGGCGCCATAGACCAGACTAGGCGAAGCCTCCCGGTAGTCCTCTTGGCCACTGCGGAAAGACTACACGGCCCTTCCGCGCCTCAACGAAGGGGGTGGGTTTTGATCTCCGTCAGCCCTGCGAACCTCTCGCGAGCTGCACGAACGGGTTCAGCGCCGCCGGATTGCGCAGGGCGTCGCGGCTGACGGCGCGCTCCGGGTCGGCACCGGCGAGGATCTTCTTCACCGGGACCTCCAGCTTCTTGCCGTTGAGCGTCTGCGGGATCTCGTCGATCGGCAGGAACCGGTTCGGCACGTGCCGCGGCGAGAGCTGCTCGCGCAGCCGCTTCTTCAGCTCCGGTTCCACGTCCTCGAGCCGGGCGCCTTCGGCGAGGACCAGGAAGCACAGCAGTTCCTCCCCCTCGCCCGTCGCGCCCGAGGTGTCGATGACGAGCGAATCCGCGACCTCGTCGAACGCCTCCACCACGCGGTAGAACTCGGCGGTGCCCATCCGGATGCCGCCGCGGTTGAGGGTCGAGTCGCTGCGGCCGTGGATCACCAGGGTGTTGCGCGCGGTGACCTCGATCCAGTCGCCGTGGCGCCAGATCCCGGGGTAGGTGTCGAAGTACGCCTCGTGCAGGCGAGAGCCGTCGGGGTCGTTCCAGAAGAACACCGGCATCGTCGGCATCGGCTTGGTGAGGACCAGCTCACCGACCTCGCCGCGCAGTTCGGCGCCGTCCTCCGAGTAGGAGCGCACCGAGGCGCCGAGCATCGAGCAGGAGATCTCGCCGAGCCACACCGGCACGGTCGGCGCGGCGCCCACGATGGCGGTGCACAGGTCGGTGCCGCCGGAGACGCTGGCGATCTGCACGTCGGCGCCCACGGCGTCGGCGATCCAGCGGAAGCCGTCGGTGCTCAGCGGGGAGCCGGTCGAGCCGACGGTGCGCAGCGCGCCCAGGTCGTGGGTGTCGCCGGGACGCAGCTCCTTCTTCAGGCAGCTCTGGATGAACGGCGCGGAGGTGCCGAAGTAGGTGACCCGGTGGCGTGCGGCCAGCTCCCACAGCGCGTCCAGCGAGGGGTGCCCGGGGCTGCCGTCGAACAGCAGCAGCCGGGTGCCGGTGAGCAGACCGCCGAGCAGGAAGTTCCACATCATCCAGCCGGTGGTGGTGAACCAGAAGAACGTGTCGCCGGGGCCGAGGTCGGCGTGCAGGCCGATCATCTTGAACTGCTCGAGGACCATGCCGCCGTGGCCGTGCACGATGCCCTTCGGCAAGCCGGTGGTGCCGGAGGAGTACAGCACCCACAGCGGGTGGTCGAACGGCACCGGGTCGAAGGCGAGTTCGGCGCCGCGGTGGCGTTCCAGCAGCCCCGACCAGTCGTGCGTTCCGGTGAGCTCGCCCGCTCCGACGTAGTCGACGAGCACGGTGCCCGCCAAGCCGGGCAGCTCTGCGCGCAGCTCGTCCACAGTGGACCTGATGTCGAAGGTGCGTCCGCCGTAGACGTAGCCGTCGACGGCCACGAGCACCGTCGGCTCGATCTGCACGAAGCGGTCGGCCACCGCGCGCACGCCGAAGTCCGGCGAGCACGACGACCAGGTGGCGCCGAGGCTGGCCGCGGCGAGGAAGGCGATCAGCGTCTCCGGGCAGTTCGGCGCCAGCGCCGCCACCCGGTCCCCGCGGCGCACGCCCAGCTCCGCGAACGCCGCGCGCATCGCGGCGACCCGGGACCGCAGGTCGCCGAAGGTGAGCTCCGAGCCGTGCCCGTCCTCCCTGGCGAACACCACCGCGACGTCGTCGTCGGCTTTGCCGGGGCCGCCGCGCAGCGCGTGCTCCGCGTAGTTCAGCGCCGCGCCGGGGAACCACCGCGCTCCGGGCATGATCTCGGCTTCGAGCACCTGATCGGGCCGTTCGTGGAAGGCGACGTCGAAGAAGTCCGCGAGGGCTCCCCAGAAGCCCGTCAGGTCCGACACCGACCAGTTCCACAACGCCTGGTAGTCGGGCAGGTCCTGGCCGCGCTCGGTGCGCAGCCACTCGCTGAACTCCGCGATGCGGGTGCCCGCCACGTGGTCCGGAGCGGGGCTCCACAGGAGCTCGGGCGTCTGGCCGGCGTGGGTGCTCGATGTCATGACTAGCTTCCTAACTCACGACACCGCTTCGACGCCATAGCGACCCCGCTCTGCGCACCGCAAACAGGTTGCGCACAGGCTGTGGACAACTTATCCACAGCCTGTGTGCAACTCAGGTCCCGCCGCGGCTCAGCGCAGGTGCGTGTCGAACCAGTTGCGCGCCCGCTGCCAAGCCTCCACCGCCGCGTCCAGGTCGGTGTCGAAGCGGTGCTCGCTGCTGCTGAAGTGCACCACGTCGGTCGCCACGCGGGCCGTCGCCGCGGCGTCGCGCAGCTTGTCCACCTCGCCCGACGGGATGCGGGAGTCGGTGGCGCCGTAGATGCCCAGCCACGGGCCCGCCAGCTCGCCGGCGATCTCCACCAGCGGGGGCAGACCGTCCGACAGCGGGCTCAGGATGCCGCCGCCGGCCACGGTCACCGCGGCGCCCAGGCTCCGGCTCGCCGCCACCACCAGCGCCGCAGACCCGCCGATGTCGAAGCCGATCACGCCCTGGCGGTCTCCGGGCACGCCCTGGTCGGTCAACCACACGAAGGAGGCGTCGGAATCGGCCAGGATCGACTCGCCCGATAGTCGTTGCACCTGGTCGAGCACCTGCTCCTCGGCGTGGTCGTCGGAGAACTCGTCGGTGCCCTCGCGGTGGTAGAGGTGCGGCGCCACGGTCAGCCAGCCCTCGTCGGCGAGGGCGCCGACCAGGGTGCGCACCCGGTCGGTGACGCCGCGCGCCTCGTGCAGCACCACCAGCCCGCCGCGCACGACGTTCTCCGGCTCGGCGACGGTCAGCCGGAGCTCGGTGCCGTCCGTGAGCGCGAGCGTCTCGGTCCGGGTTTCGGTCATGTCGTTCAGGTAACCAGGGATGGGTGAACAGCAGTCAACGTGATCAACCGGATGGCGGAGTGCGGTTGACAGACCGTCGCCACCGCCCGGGAGCCCTCGCCGCAGCTCGCGGAGGTCGTCGAGGTGATCACCGATTCGCCCTGCGGCGGACACGTCACGTGCGGTGATGCGCTCGAAGCGGCGGATCGGGACGTCCCGCGCGCCGCGCCGGGGCGGGGGCGTTCAGCGCCGCGGGACCGCCGTGGATGTGCGCGGTATTACACCCGATCGGCGCCGCCCGGATGCTGACGGCGGGCAAGCCCGATCCGGACGTCCGGCAGGTCATCGGATCGCGCCCCGGCAGCCGCTCCCACACCGGGCAAGACCGGCTCCGATCCCGCGCGGAACGAGTTGTCCACAGTCTTCGCGAAGTTGTCCACAAGCAGTGGCGGCCGACCGGGACCGCCCGCCCCGATCACTCCGGGGAACGCGGGCTCGGCCCCACGGATTCTGCGCCTCCCCGCCCCGATCCAGCGGCGTTGCGGCGCCCGGCCGGTTCTACAGTGGTCGGGCGGCACTTCCAGCGGCGAAGCGGTGGTGCCGCCCGAACCAAGGAGCCGTGCATGACCGTCCGCATCCGCGCCGACCTCGACCAGCTGCCCGCCTACGTCGCCGGACGCACCGTCGCCGGATCGCTGAAGCTGGCCAGCAACGAAGTCTCGGCGGGCCCGCTGCCCAGCGTCACCGAGGCCATCGCACGAGCGGCCGGTGAGGTGCACCGCTACCCGGACATGGGCGCCACCCGCCTCACCGACGCGCTCGCCACCCGCCTCGACGTCGACCCGGCCCGGATCGCGGTCGGCTGCGGCTCGGTCGGCCTGTGCGAGCAGCTCGTGCAGATCACCTGCACCGCCGAGGACTCCGTCGTCTACCCGTGGCGGTCGTTCGAGGCGTACCCGATCATGAGCCACATCGTCGGCGCCACCCAGATCCAGGTGCCGCTGACCGCCGAGCACGCGCTCGACCTCGACGCGATGGCAGCCGCGATCACCCCGGACACCCGGCTCGTCTTCGTGTGCAGCCCGAACAACCCGACCGGCCCGGCCGTGCGCCGCGCGGAGCTGGAGCGGTTCCTCGACTCGGTCCGCTCCGACGTGCTCGTCGTGCTGGACGAGGCCTACCGCGAGTTCGTCACCGACCCGGAGGTGCCGGACGGCGTCGAGCTGGCCGCCCGCTACGACAACGTGCTCGTGCTGCGGACCTTCTCCAAGGCCTACGGCCTCGCGGGCCTGCGCATCGGCTACGCCATCGGCCCGGCGCACGTGGCGGAGGCGCTGCGCAAGGTGTGCGTCCCGTTCAGCGTCAACGCCGTCGGCCAGGCCGCCGCGCTGGCCTCGCTCGACGCGCAGGACGAGCTGCGGGCGCGCTGCGCCGCGATCGCCTCCGAGCGGGTCCGGGTCCGGGACGAGCTGCTGGCCCTCGGCTTCGAGGTTCCCGAGACGCAAGCCAACTTCGTGTGGCTGCCGCTGGGCGACCGCGCCGTCGAGTTCAGCGAGCACTGCCTCACCGAGCGCGTCGTGGTGCGCGCGTTCGCCGGTTCCGGCGTGCGCATCACCGTCGGCGACACCGGTGAGAACGACACCCTGCTCGCCGCGGCCAAGACCTTCTACCCGGAGGGCTGAGAACGTCGATCACGGGTCGACCGCGTTGCTACGGTGCCTGGACGGCAGCGGAGGAACGGGGGCCGGCGATGACGGCGGAGCACGGACCGGACGGCGAGCGCACCGGCTACCTCGTCGTGGACGCGGAGACGTCGGCGGTGCTGCGGCGACGCGACTCGCGGCACCGCTTCCGCTCCGCGTCGCTGGTGAAGCCGCTCATCGCGCTGGACCACCTGCTGCGCCGCGGTGAGCCCACCGAGGCCGACCGCGCGCTGCTCGAGCCGATGCTGCGCGCCAGCGACGACGACGCGGCCGGCGAGCTCTGGGACCGCGGCGGCCGGGAGGCGATCATCCACCGGATGGTCGCCGAGATCGGCCTCGCCGACACCGAACCGCCCCGCGACCCGGACATGTGGGGCTACGCGGTGTTCACCGCCGCCGACGTGGTCCTGACCTACCGCCACCTGCGCGCGGCGGGAGCTCCCGGCGCGTACGTGCTCGACGAGCTGCGCCGCTTCACGACCTTCGCGGCCGACGGGTTCGACCAGTCCTTCGGCATCCCGTCGGTGGAGCGGGTTCCGGAAGCGGTGAAGCAGGGCTGGTCCGGTTTCGGCCCAGGCCCGAACGAGCCCGCTCCGGCCGAGCCCGCGAGCGCTCGCCGCAAGGTCCCGGACGATCGGGTCGACCTGGACCGCCCCGCGATGCACACGACCGGCCTGGTCCGCCGCGGCGGCGGGGTGCTGATCGTCGCGCTCTGCACCGTGCAGCCCGCCGGAACCGACTGGGAGACCGCTGCGAACCGGCTCACCGAACTCACCGCCGGCCTGCTCGACTGACCAGGATTTCGTTGCGGCGCAACGAGAACCGGTGGGATCGCCGAAGCGGAGCGTCCAGGCGGCGCGTCAGAAACGCCGTCACTGCGGGAGATTCGCGAGGCGCGAGCGGGAAACGGTGATGTCCGGCGAAGAGAGGGGGAGTACTCCGCCGGACATCCCGAGAGGAGTGACCGCCGGTCGGACCGGGGCGACCACGCCGACTGCGTAGTGAACTACGCCGCACGCGAATCTAGCCGTGCAGCGGGAAATTCCGCCGTGCGCAGGCGCCATGATCGCACTTTCGAGTGGCAGATCCAGCTGGTTCAGCGCAAGCCTGAGCCGATCTCACCGCTGTCCGTCCGCGTCGCCTCGAACGGGCGCGGTTCGGAGCGCTCGTCGGCCTCCTCCTCGACCTTCTCCCCACCGCGACGGCGGAAGAACTGGAAGCCGGGAATGCCGACGATGGCGCGGCGCACGTCGTGGGTGACTTCGAGCAGCTCGTGGATCTCGGGCCCGACCTTGTCCAAGGTGCGCAGGATCGGCAGCACGTCGGAGAGCACGTGCTCGGTGAGCACCGGCAGCTCGTCGACCAGGCGGATCGCCGCGTCGACCTCCTTCTGCGAGAGCTCGTCGACGAACAGCTGCGCCATCGGCGCCGCTTTCCGGGCGATGGGTTCGTAGGTCGCCAGCAGCTCGTCGGCCATCGCCGCGGTCTTCTGCACGTCGGCGACGGTGTTCGAGGCGGTGTCGCTCACCGAACCGGCGTTCTCGACGATGGTGCGAGCCTCGGCGGAGATGGCGCCCGCGGCTTCGACGGTGGCGCCCGCGGCGGCGGCCACGGTCTTGGCCTCCCGCAGCACCTCTTCGACCTCGTCGACGGTCCGGCCGGTGCGGGCGAGGATCTCCTCGGCCCCGTCGACGACGGTGTTCACCCTGGCCAGCAGGGCCTCCACGCCGTCCACCAGGCCCAGCACCCGCGCCGGTGCCGCGGCGACCGTCGTCGCGGATTCCACCGCCCAGCCGACCGTGGAGCGGGCCATTCCGAGTACGTCGCCGGGCGTGGGGATGCGGATCAACATGTCACCACTGTGCACGTGCCCGTGCCCCGGCGACCACAGCGAGGGTCGGAACGGGGCACGGGCACGGTGCGAATCGGGACGAACTCCGTCAGCCGGTCACGGCCGCGTGGCCGGCGACCGCCACCGGGCTGGGCGCGGTGGGCAGCTCGGCCGGGGACACCTGCTGGGCAGGAGCGCTCGGCGCCGGGCCGGGCGCCGGAGCGGGCGCCGGGCCGGGGCCGGGGCCCCCGCCGTGGCCACCGCCGCCGTGGCCACCGGGCTTGTGCGGCTTGTGGGGCTTGTGGGGCTTGTGCGGCTTCTCCGGCTTTTCGTGGTCGGGCTTCTCCGGCTTGTGCGACGGGTGGTCGACGACCGGCGCGTTGACGCATTCACTGGTCTGCGGGGAGAGTACGGAGACGACGGCTCCGGCGACTGCAACGTTGTTGCCGCACAGCTGGATCGGAACCAAGCTCACGTTGTTGTCGTTGCCGACGTTGACCCCGTCGTTGTCCGCGCTGTCGGCGAACGCCGGAGCGCCTGCCAGCAACAATCCAGCGGTCGCCGTGATGACACCGGCGAAGCGTGCTTTGTTGTGCACTGTCGCACTTCCTTCGTTTCGATTTCCGGGATTACTGTGGGGCCGGCTTTCCGTCGTCCGGTTGGGCCGGGCTCATCGTCGCGACAGGGTTGTTGCCTGGTCCCTGCCGCCTTCCCGCCGCGTTCCGTCTCCGCTGGTCGTACGACGTGTCGTCAATGCAGCAACACGAGTGTTCCCAGCGGCAGTGTGCTCAGCAGCCGTAATGCGTCCGGCGGTACTCGCACACAGCCGTCGCTGGCTTCTTCGCCGAACACGGCCGGATCCGGCCAGCCGTGCAATGCGACGGTTCCCGGTCCGCCTCCGTAACTGTTGAAGGTCTCGGAGTGGGTGCCGAGGGGAAGGATGATGGGGCTGAAGTCCGTGACCGTCTCTTCGATCGCGGCCATCAGGTAAGTGCGCCCGCGCGGTGTCGGGGAGTCCGGCGAACCCACCCCGACGGTCCAGGCGCCGATCTCGCGCTCGCCCTCTCGCACCACGAGCCGCTTCGCGTCGACGTCGACGTCGACGTGGTACGGCGTGCGCGCCTGGGTGATCGGGTTCGCCGGGCCGACGCGGATCCATCCGCTGCTGCTGTTCGGACGGGAGGGGAGCAGGACCTGCGCCCAGTCGGCGTGCCGAGCGATCACCGGAACCCAGGTCGGGTTGCCGAGCTGCATCGCGGGCAGCCGGGCGAACGCCGGGCCGCCGGGCGTGCCGTGCACGGCCACGTCCCGCTCGACGCGCAGCACGACGCCGTCGGTGGCGGCGTCCGGCGCGGGGTCGGCGACGGCGCTGCCGATGTCGCCGAAGGTGCTCGCCGCGGGGAGCCCGGTGAGGTCGACCCGGTCGGCTTGTCCAACCGGTGCGGGGGCGGCGGATTCCGCCGCCGGAGCAGGTGGCAGCGCACCGCCCCCGCACCCGGCGAGCAACGCCGCGAGGCCACCGGCCAGCAGCGACGATCGCGCGCAGCCGAGCACCCGGCGCTGCGCCGGGGCGGTTCGTGCGGATCGGGTTCGCGCTGTCATGACTCGTTCCTCGGTTCCTGACCCGGCCATGCCGGGCTGCGGCGATGCGGTGAGGGAATGCCGAAAAGCGGCATTCGGGGAAGTGCAGTGCGATCGGGGATGCCACCGAATCGCCGGTACCGCCGATCAGGTGCCTGGCGGACGCTAACCCACCGAGAGGATCGGTCCAAACGGAAAAGTACGCGCGTACGTGTCGGCGCGGACGGCGAAAGCCGGTTCCTGAGCAGCGAAAATAGCCGATTCAGGCGGATTTGCCGAATTCGCCGGAAATCGGTTGCCCCACTTTCAGGTGCATAACTTCACCGTTTCGAGTGACAATCGAATGCGAGTCGTTTAGCCGCGGCGGGCTGCTGGAGGGGGCGCGGATCCCGCCTCGCATCGGACGGGAGGCCGCATCCGCCAGGCCGACGGCGCCGCCGGTTCGCTTGATCACCGCTTCGGCCGCGCGGAGTTCCCCGAGGCATCAACGACTTCGAACCGCGTCGGCTTCCGCTCTCGGCGGCAGGGCCGTTCGTCGCCGTTGGCCGAAAGTAGTAGATCACGCTGGCTGTGAAGGTGATTTCGCCGACGGGGCGGATCTTTAGCTTGGCGTGTGACCGAATCGCGGAGCACGCAGGAGGATCTGATGGGCAAGCCCGGCAAAGCGGCACTGTTCGGGGCGGTGGGAGCGGTCGCGCTCACGGCGGTGTTGGCCCCACCCGCTTCGGCGATCATCGGTGGCCACGACGCCACCGCGGAGTACCCGTTCATGGTGAGCGTGCAGAAGGACGGCCACCACTACTGCGGAGCGACGCTGATCGAGCCGGACTGGATCGTGACCGCCGGGCACTGCACGGTGGACGTCAAGCCCGAGCAGCTCTCCGTGCGGATCGGCGACCACGACCGCACGAAGGGCGCCGAAGCCAAGGTCACCGAGGTCATCGCGCACCCGGACTTCTCCTACGAGCCGTTCCACGACGACGTCGCCGTGATGAAGCTGGACCACCCCGTGGACGCGCAGCCCGTCGAGATCGCCGCGGAACCCGGCCCGGCCGGCACCGGCACCCGCATCCTCGGCTGGGGGATGACCTGCGAGGACGGCAGCGAATGCCCGGACCCGCCGATCACGCTGCAGGAACTGGACACCGAACTCGTCCCGGACGACCGGTGCACCGAGAACTACGCCCCGGGCAACGAGCTGTGCACCGACAGCCCCACCGAGAACGCGCAGGCGTGCATCCTCGACTCCGGCGGCCCGCAGCTCGCAGGCCGCCCCGGCGACTGGCAGCTGATCGGCGCGACCAGCCGCGACGGCGACGCCGACCCGACGTGCGCCACCGGCCCCGGCATCTACACGGACCTCACCGCCCACCGCGACTGGATCGAGCGGACCACCGCGCGCTGAGGGCTGCGGGGCCGAGGCCGGAACTGAGGCGGGACGCGGAAGAGCCCGGCGGGGTCGTCCTCGCCGGGCTCTTCTCGTGCTTTTCACCGGGAAGCGGGGAGTCGACGCTCCGGTCCGCTCGCAAGGTCACGTGCGGGGGAGGGCTCCCTTCGCCTCCGGGTAGCTCCAGCGGGTGGCGGCTATCAGCCTGCTGGAACCGCTCGCCCTCGTCGTCCTGCCGCGCCGCGCGCGAAGGCGGTGATTGCGCTGACCACCCCGGTTCCGGCGAGCATGCCGACGAAGACCAGCACCGCACCGACGGCCCAGAGACCGCTGTCGTCCGTCCCGGCGGCGGTCCAGGCCCAAGCCGCGGTGAACGCGACGGGCATGATCGGGACGACGAGCCACGCGGGGAGCCGAACGCTCGCGCCCACACCCAGCGCGACGAGGCAGACGACGCAGCCGGCCACTTGCCACGCTTGGTAGGGGCCGCTGGCCGCTCCCGCCGCCGGGTCGGTCTGATAGCCCTGGTCCCAGGCCATCCAGGCCCACCAGCAGGACGCGGTCAGAACCGCCAGCACCGCGCTGAGCCCCCAGCGTTCGGCAGGTCGCTGCACGTGCCTTTCGTTGATCATTGAGCGATGGTGGCACCCACACCCCACGACGGGGATCCGTGAAAGTACTCATCCCCGCCGACCGCCAGCAGGTTCTGCGGCTCTGGCGGGCGGTTGCGACCGCGACCAGAGCTGAGCCACGGTGCCCGGCGGGAGGACGTCCTCGCCGGGCTCCGTTCGTACTGGTCACCTGGGTGGAAGCGGGGGATTCGAACCCCCCGGTGACCTACCGGGACGCTCGTTTAAAGGTCTGCGACCAGGCTCGTCCCGCTGTCCCGTCACCCGACGAAATCCGGGGCATCGCCAGGGCGAGCCGGAGTTGATCGGTGTGCGGTGGCGCGGCCTCCTCCTCGCCGGCGAGCTCGGCCCGACCTACCGCCGTGATGCCGAGGGCGACCGTCACCGCTGCGCCCATCGATGCGGCCCGGCCACCGGGATCACTCGTCGACGGCCTGTCGTGCCGGATGCGGCGCGGCGCGGGACGTCGTTGCGTGATCCTCGCCCCGCCAGAACAGTGCCGTCGTCCGGCGCAGCACGTCGAGTTGAGCCGGGTTGTAGATCTCCCGCGAGACCTGCTCCACGGTGCCCTGGAAGCGTCGGGGATCCGATGAGCCCAGCTCGAAGACACCGGGGTGCTGCTCGCGCAGCGTCTCCAGGTGCGCCGCCATGCGCACGGCGAGGTCGTGCCGGACGGCTTCTCCGGCGTCGGCCGGAAGGCCCTCGAAATCGTCGTCGACCCGACTGCGCGCATCCGACGCGACCAGGTCCGCGTAAACCTGACGGTCGTCGCGATCGAGCAGCCTGCCCAGGACTGAGGTGAGGCGCTTGTCCGCGTCGGACATCGGCACGGCCGCGGTCACCGCGAACTCCGGAGGCAGGTCCGTGGCGAGCTGCTCCTCCAGCATCATCGTGACCTCGGCGCGGGCCTTGCTCAACCGGCTCATCTGTTCGCTGAGCTCGGAGTCCAGGGCCCGCAACGCCTCCACCGGATGCTCGTCATCGCCCAGCTGGGCGATGGTGTGCAGGCCGACACCGAGCTCGGCGAGTCGCTTGATCCGCAGTAGGCGGATCAGGTGGGTCACGCCGTACTGCTTGTAACCGTTGCTGCGTCGTTCCGGCTCGGGCAACAGCCCGATCTGGTGGTAGTGGCGAACCGTGCGCGCGGTCGTCCCCGCCAGCTCTGCGAGCTCCCTGGTGCTCCACGCCATCCCGGCCCTCCCCGCCTTTCGTGTCCGTCCCTCCGCTGGCCGCCGCGCCGGTGATCACCTCGCAGCCAGGGCTTGAGTGTGACGTCACGTCAACGTGTCCACTTGGTCGCGGCGAACACGTACGCGCCACCGACGACCGAGGAGTGGAGAACAGCATGGCAGGTAGCACCGCTGCATCGTGGGCGGTCGACCCCGCGGAGACCGGCACGGACCGCGCGGGTGGCGTCCCCTACCACCGGGCCCTGGTCCACGACCGGCGACGGGTGGGACGTGGCGTCGCCGCGATCGTGCTGGTGGTCGTCGGGCTGTTCGGGTTCGGATCGGTGATCACTTGGCTGGCGGCCCAAGTCGACTTGTCCATGGGGCGGGTCAACCCGACGCTCGGCGGTGACGACGTCACGGTCCTCTTCCAGGCCGCTGGGGCGGCCTCGATCGCGTTGCTCATCCCGTGGAGCATGCTCGTGCAGCGCTGGCTCTACGGAGTCCGGGGACGCTCCCTGATCTCGGTCGTCTCCCGGTTCCGGTTCGACCGGTTCGGATGGGCGCTTCTCTTCGCCGGCCCGCTGTCGGTTCTCTGCATCGCCGTCGTCTCGCTCGTGACCCCGGTCGAGCCCGCGCAGTTCAACAGCGCGGATCTGATCGGTCTCCTCGCCGTCACCCTGCTGCTGACCCCGCTGCAGGCAGCGGGGGAGGAGTTCGGGTTCCGCGGTCTCGTCCTGCGCGTCGCGAGCAGCTGGAACCGGAACCCGCGCACCGCGCTGCTCGTCGGCGTGGTGGTCTCGGCAGCGTTGTTCGGCGCGATCCACTTCCAAGGCAACCTGTGGCTGAACCTGAACTACCTGACCCTCGGCATCGGCGCGGCGCTCATCACCTGGCGCACGGGTGGGCTCGAGACGGCTGTGGTCCTCCACGCTCTGAACAACACCGTCAGCTTCACCTTCGCACTGGTGCTGCACACCGATCTGCTCGGCGGCACGGGTGAACCGGCGCTGCTGCTCCTCACCGTACCCACGATCGCCACGACGGCCGCGGTCTTCGCAACCACCCGCCGGCACGGCCCCACGACCGTTCGTGCGGCGACGCCTTGAGGATCGGGGGTTAGTTGTGCCGGCGCTTAGGCCGAGTCATCCAGCAGCCGTTCGAGTCCTTCGGCCGGCGCGGCAGGGTGGGCTCCCGGACCGCGTGTTCAGGCTGACAACGAGGGCGGGCGGCTCAAACGTTCGCCTGCTGAAAAGGTGATTCGGTGAACATGGCAGACCATGAAAACGTCCCCGTCGTACGTCCCATCACCGACGCCGACATCTCCACCACGGTCGACACACTTGCTCGAGCCTTCGCCGATTACCCCTTCACCCGGCACGTGATCGCCGCAGAAGGCCATGAGGAACGGGTCCGGCGCTTCCAGGAAATCTGTCTCACCCGTATCGGCATGGTGTACGGCCGCGTGTGGGTCGCCGACGAAGGGCGCGCTGTCGCCGTGTGGGCCACTCCCGACGAGGATCCCTCGCCCGCTTTCGCCGAGGTCGGCCCGGTGCTCGGCGAGCTGACCGGCGACCGGCAGGCCGCCTACGAATCCGCAGAGCAGGCTGTTGCTCCATACCGGCCGCAGGAGCCGGCGTGGTTCCTCAACACGGTGGCCGTCTCTCCCGAAGCGCAGGGGAAGGGCCTTGGCAGCGCGGTGCTGGTTCCCGGCATCGAGGAGGCAGGGAACGCCGGGTATCCGGCGTTCCTGGAGACCTCCAGCGAGAGGAACGTGCGGTTCTACGAGCGGCTCGGCTTCCGGGTCACGGCCGCTGTCACCCTCCCCGACGGCGGCCCCCACACATGGTGCATGCGCAAGGACCCGCGCTGATGTCTGGAATCGACCAAGCAGGTCAGGCACTGGACCTCCTGGCACCGGCACATCACGCTCGCCGTTACGGCCGGTGGTTTTCTTGCCCATAGCCGCGTTCGAGACCGCCTTCACTGGTTCTGATCGACTGCGCGTCCAGTACCGCCGCTGATGGGCACGGGTCACGCCCGTCTTGGGCGCGGGCCTGGTCCCGTAATGCGGTGTGGATGCGGTCGAACACGCCCGCGGCCGTCCAGGTCCGGTACCACCGATACGCCGCGTCCCGCGGCAGCAGATCACCCACGACAGGTACTCCCGGACAAGCCCGCTGCTGGCGCTGTGCTCCTGCACTGGGGAAGAACGCCCCGGAACGTTCCGGCAAGGGGCAACTGAGACTAAAACTGAGACTAGGAGCAACAGAGCCCGGCGAGATTGATCCTCGCCGGCTCTGTTCGTGCTGGTCACAGGAGCGGAAGCGGGGGGATTCGAACCCCCGGTCCCTCTCGGGACGCTCGCTTTCAAGCTCTGAGCAGGCATGTTCGGCAGTGTCCGCGGATGTGGTTGTTCCTGGAATGGACTGGTTCTCGGACTCGGCCGAACGCTGTTGAACGTCTGCGAATGCAACCACAACTGCAACCACCGTGAGATCCAAGTCGGCGCGCTCGCAGCGCTGCGGGCTGAGTGGGCAGCCTCGCCGTCGGCTGGTTGACATACCGTCGAGCGAGTCCGCCAGCGCTTCAGCAAGCCGGGTAGCCACTTGGTGGAGTACAAGAGTTTGTGATCTTGGCAGTAACTGTCACCTGCGGATACTGCTTTTTGAATCGTCGAAAAATTGGCCGGATTCGATTCGTCGTCTCGAGTGGCGCAAAAGGGACCTCTTTTAATGATTCGACGGAAGGCAATTCCTCTCGGTCTTCGTAATCTGCTTTCAGGTCAGTCCAATGTGCCTCAACTGTCATGTCTGATGCAACGGCAGGGTAGTCGGATTCCGTTCCTGGATCTTCCGGTTTTCTCCAGCAGAAAAGGGTAATCTTGCGCGGTTCGTGAATGTTGCCATCTGAGGATGAAAGAGAGGAGGGGGGATTTTTGGTTGCGGGAGGAAGATAGGTATCAGTGCTCCCTGGGATGTTAAGTCTTCGTGCGTGGCTAAGGTATTTATCTGCCGACCCTCCTGGTTTTGTTTCGTCTGGTAGTTCTGTTTCTGGCGACTTCTGGAATTTTAGGCCAAAAGCTTTGCTGATCGCGTGACGGGGAGCTGCCTGGTCGTGCTTTCGTTGGTCATTGAAAGCGTTCCCTAGTTCCCGGTAGATCGCGTTGCGTTCCTGCTCTGCTCGGTAGATAGCTGCAGTGGCTCCAGCTCGAATGTCCTCATCCCTGCTGTATCTCGGGTTTGGCAATCCTGCTGCTGTGATCGCCACGAGGGGATCAAGGTCTCCCCATCCGTAGGAGCTTGCAACAAGCTGGACGATCCGATCGCATACCTTTTCCGGCGGATACTTAATCGCTTCCTCTGTATTTGTTGGGGGTGTCGAATCGATCCGTCCCCAGAGGTTGCCCTCGTGCCACCACAGCTCCACCTCGAACTCCCAGTTTTCCCAATCCGCGTAACCGCACACGCGTGTGCGGAGCGCTCCCGATTCGGTGATGCGACCGCGCATCGTGAGTCTCGAATGCATCGCCTCAGATTGCCATGAGCGCCTACTCGGCGCGACCTGGGGGCCTGTGGATAAAGCTGTGGATAAATCCTGCTACTCCCTTGATCAACTTAATTTGGCGAAGCTGATTCACATGAGCAACGTGGTCGGTTTGAAGCCAGGAGACGAGTGCCCGAACTGCGAGGGGAGCGGCAACAACAACGACTGCAACACTTGCGGCGGGGTAGGTAGGCTCTAGCGATCGGTTCTGGTAGAGCGCCCTGGGTTCCCCGCAGGTTGGTTCCCAGGGCGACCAAAACGCAGCACGCCAGAATAACAGCATTTTATCGGCTGGCCTGAGTCAGGATGCGCACGGCAAAACTAGTTCGCCGACGGTTCTGGGCAGTTTTCGTGGCTCTTCGCGGACGACGTCGAGGTCGAACTTGTGTCGGCCGCGATGCGCGACGAGCGCGACGGAGATCAGCTCTTCGTCGGCGTAACGGCTGATGGAGCGGCGGCAGACCCTAGCCCCCTTCGCCAGCTCGCCGGGGGACAGCAGCCGCTTGGTCACGTGGTGAACGTATGGCTGCGGCGTGTCCGCTGCTGCGGCTTAGTTGCGCCTAACGTGCTGCTACGAAGGTGCCTCGTCCGTGCACCACGGTCACTGTTCCGCCGTCGGCCAGCGCTGCCAATGCTCGGCGCACTGTCCCTCGGGCGACGCCGTACAGCTCGGTGAGCTCGGCTTCGCTGGGCAGGCGGGAGTTCGACGGCAGCTCGCCCGACTCGATGTCGGCGGTGATGTCGTCGGCAACCTGCTGCCACACCGTCACCGGCCCGTCGTGGTCGATGCGGCCGGAACGGTCCTGCCAAGTCATGACATCAGTCTGGATACCCGTTGACCTGTACGGATGAACCTCTACGACCAAGGATGTCTAGAGACGTACATAGTCGTCTACTGTGTGTCCATGAGCGACAAATCACGGTTGGCTGTCGTGCTCCGCACTGCGCAGTGGGAATTGGACGAAGTTGCGTTCGCGCTTCCCGGCGGTCAGGTCACAGACGATCAGCGGGTCCGGTTGGCCTCGACGCTGGCAGCTCTCGCCGAGCTTCTGGGTGCGCCTGCGCCAGGCGAACCCCTCACAAGCGCGCCACTCAGCACCTGTCAGCACCGAGTGGTGTTAGAGACGTCCTCAGAAGGCGTTGAGATCGCCGTAGAGGACTCGAAACGGGCGCCCTGAACCCCTTGGTCTCAGCGAGAGGCGGCAAGGCCGTTGCCTCGGGCTAGCTTCCGAGGAGCTTCCGCATATCTTCGGCAGACACTGCGCAGCGGAAGCCGGTGTCGTCGTCGCACATCGACTCGGCGGCATCGTTGAACGACGGTGGTGCGCAGCGCTCGAACGGGCTCGTCCACGCACCGCCCTTGAGCTCACGGCGGCCAGGAGTTGACCCGGTTACGCACCATTCCCAGACGTTGCCGCACAGGTCATAGACTCCGTACGGGCTCACGCCGCTCTGGTAGCGGCCGACCGGGGTGGTGGCGCCGATGCCGTTCTCCCGGACGTTGCACTTCGCCGGGGTGGGCTGGTCGCCCCACGGGTAGACGTTGCCGCGCGTGCCTCGGGCGGCCTTCTCCCACTGTTGCGCGGTTGGGAGCGCCTTGCCCGCCCACGAGGCGTAGGCCGCCGCGTCGGTCCAGGTCACGAACACCACCGGATGCGTGGCCAGTTCCGCCGGCATCTCGCCGTCCGGCCAGTGCTTCGGCGCGGGGTGTCTGGTCGCGGCGACGAAACGGGCGTAGTCGGCGTTGCTCACCGGATGCACGTCGAGGAAGTACCCGGCCAGCCACACGGGATCGTTGCTGCGGCCGGAGAGGAAGACGCTCCCCTCGACTTCCACCATCTCGCTGCCGTCCGCCGGGTGGCGAACCTTGCTGCTCCCAATCGGAGCAGGCCCTGAGTCGTCACCGGCGCCGGACACGAGCGCATCACCGGTCAGATGCGCGAAACGGGCTTGGGTGTCGGCGTCGCTGCGGTTCAGGCAGGTGTCGAGCGCGGCTTGGTTCACCGGCCGTGGGCGGATGTTCTCCCCGCCCGCTTCCCACTTCGAGATCATGCGTTCGCTGATGCCCAGGTGGGCGGCGAACTCTCGGATGCTCATCCGCTTCGCGTCGCGAAGCGCTCGGACCTCAACGCCTGACCACTGGTGAACCGTCGCCACTTGAGCTGCACTCCCCTGAACCCGATGTTGCTGGTGGGGAGCCTAACCCGCGAGCGCAAGAGCTAGATCTCTTCGCCGGGGATCTCGGCGTACAGCTCGCGCAGCTCGCCGAGCTTGGGGTGATCGTCGGGCCACTCGGTGCCGTCCACGGCGACGATCGCGCGGACCCCGGACGCGGCGTTCGTCGCGAACGCGGCATCGAACGCGGGCAAGTCCGAAAGGGTCAACGGCTCCTCTGTGACGGCTTCATCGAGCCCTTGGCGCAGCAGGCCCATCGTCACGCCAGCGAGCCATTCCGAGCGCGGCCACACGATCTGATCCCCGCGAACGAAACCGATGTTCGAGGTGGCGATTTCCGAAATGGTTCCGTCCGGGTTCAGGAACAGAACATCGTCGAATCCGTCGCGCTGTGCCGCGCGCCGGTGCTTCATTGCGCCGAATAGGCCGACGTGTTTGATCGCCGGGTCTTCACGGCGGTATGAGACGGCTTGCACTCGCCAAGGTGCGGGCTGCTCGGTTGACGCCGGGCGGGTGGTGACGAGCACGTGTGGTTTGGCGGTAGCGCCGATGGCTCCCATTTCCAACGTCGGGTCGTAGATCGTCACGCGGGCCGTGGTCGGCTGCTCGGCGCCGGCCAACGCCTTGCGGATGAACTCGCGCACGCGGTCGGTGTCCAGCTCGACGTTGAACAGGTGCCGGCAGTCCCTGACCAGGCGTTCCAGGTGGAGCGACAGTCCGCGGACCCGGTTTTCCTCGACCAGCATCGAGGTGAAGTGCCCGTAGTTCGTCAAGGCCAGCGCCTTGATCTGGTCGAGGGTCGCGGGTGCGCCGTTCAGCTCCATGCGCGCCAGCATCGCACTTCACAGCCTGGCACTGAACCCGCGCCGTACCGAAGTGCAGTGAAAGTTCAGGGGTGCCGGTTCAGCGAAAGTTCAGCGCGGAGGGGGCGGTAGGGCAGTTCTGCTCCGTCGCTTTAGGGCGCAATCTAGATGTGCAAGCGACAACGGCCCTTGCGGAACTGGCGAGAAGGAGCGAACTCATGGCGAAGCAGACGATTCCGGGAATGAAGTCCAGCGGCGGCGCCTTGCCGAAATTCGTGTTCGCACTCGCCCTAGTGGCGTTTCTGGCTCTGGTCATCAAGAGCCCGGTAGCGGCAGCCGACTTGGTGACGACGGCGATGGCGGGAGCCGGTCACGTTGGCGAGTCCCTGATGACCTTCTTCGGCGAGGTCAGCTGATGCTGCGCTCTTTGTCCGCGTGCTCGGCGAGCGTCGCGACCCGTGATTCGAGGTCTCCCAACATGGCGTCGAACTGCCGGACCTCGGCCCGGAGGTCCCCGATCTCGGCCCGAACCTTCTTCAGCTCGGCGGCGAGGTCGACGTCTTCCGAGTGGTCGCGGACCTGCGCCCCGGCGTTCGGGCGGATCGTGACCGCGCCCCGATCGCGCAGTAGCCGCGCCGCCGCCATCGCCGTGTTCACGGCCACGCCGAACTCATCGGCGAGCGCCCGGTAGGTCGGCAGCGCCGCACCTGGTCGCAGGTCGCCGGACTCGATCCGGGTCATGAGCGCGTCGGCCACGCGACGACTGGCAGGGCGTTTGTCCTCGTCAGGAGCGTTGTCAGCCACGCGATCACCCTACTCGAAACGTCTTGAGACATGGGGTTGACACGACCCCTCGTCTTACCTAATGTCTTCAAACATCCGAGATGTCTTGCGACATTACCAAGGAGTTGAGATGCACTACCTGGACTTCGACGCCCTGCCGGAAGGGCTCGCCGACTGCGAAGCGCCGTTGGAGGAATGGGACCGCCTGCACGTGCGGGACCACTGGGATGCGGTCGTCGCCGAGGAGCTGGGTTCCCCGGAACCCGTCGTCACGCCGTACGTCTGGTCGGAGATGGGTTCCGGCGAACGGGTTCGTCTGCGCCGCTACCAACGGCGGGCCGGGAACACGGTGCTCCGGCTGGTCTCCGCCGAGGTTCCGGCGGCCGAGCTGGACGGGGAGGCCGCGTGATGATCGGTCACCTGGAGCCTGCGCTGATCTTCGCTGCGGTTCTGCCTGCGCTGTTGGTGGCGCATCACGTCGCTGATCACTGGTTGCAGACCTCGCACCAGGCGGCGAACAAAGGTCGCCCGGACTGGCTCGGGCGGTTCAGCTGCGCCAAGCACGTGCTGTCCTACACCGCCGCGACCGCCGGAACCGTCGCGCTGCTGTGGGCGGTGCTCGGCCTGCCGATCAGCCCGGCCGGGTTCGTCGTCGGCCAGGTAGTCAGCGCGATCACCCACTACTGGGCCGACCGCCGCCACACCCTCGCCGCACTGGCGGACCGGGTCGGAAACGGCGAGTTCTACCGCTTCGGCGCACCTCGCACCGGACGCGACGACAACCCGAGCCTGGGCACCGGCGCCTACGTGCTCGATCAGTCCTGGCACTGGCTGTGGCTGGCCGTCGCCGCCCTGCTCACCGCCGTTCTCTGACCACCACACCACCAGGAGGAGCCATGTCCAAGCACGTCACCGTCCACATCGGCGGCCGGAGCTACACCGCCGACGACCTCGCCGAGGGCAAGCACTCCGAGGACCCGGCGATCACCGAGCCGGGCGGCACCGTCGTGAACGTCAACCGCGGTGGCGTGGTCGGCATCCAGGCCGGGGTCATCACCGGCGGCATCACCTTCGACTGAACCCGCACCACCGTCTGAAAGGGCATTGTCTTGTCTGAGATCACCAACGCCAGCCTGACCACCGACATCGTCCTGTTCGCCGAGTCCGGCGGAGTCCGCCACGTGCTGCTCATCCGCCGGGGTTGGGCGCCGTTCGCGGGGCATTGGGCGCTTCCGGGTGGCTATGTCGACACCGGGGAGCGGTTCCTCACCGCTGCCCGTCGCGAACTGACCGAAGAGACCGGCCTGACCACCGGGCACCTGGAGCAAGTCGGCGTCTACGACGAGCCCGACCGCGACCGGCGCGGCCGAGTGATCTCCGTGGCCTTCACCGCGCTGCTGCCGACGATGCCGCCCGCCACCGCCGGAGACGACGCGCGAGACGCCCGCTGGATGCCCGTCGACGTCGCGCTGTCCCGTCGCCTGGCGTTCGACCACGACCTGATCGTCCGCGACGCGCTCCACCACCACTCCCGCTAGGGGTGCCCCCGGCCCAGCCAATCCCGCCAAGAACCGTGCTGGGCCGGGGCTCCCAACCAATCCCTGATTAACCAGGAGGAATCCGATGCTAGTGCGCCTGTTCCGGATCGTGGCCCCGCCCGTGCGGGTGACGTTCCAGGCGTTGCGGTGGGCCGTGCTGCCCGCCGTGCTGCTGGTAGCGCTGTCGCTGGCTTCCGGGCTGGTGCGCACCACCGCCCTCGGAGCGTTCGCCGTGATCGTGCTGCTGAAGGGCGTGATGCTCGCCGTCGAGTACCTCGGCGACCGCATCCCCGCGCCCCGGCTGCTGCCGGAGGTGGCCCGGTGACCACCGCGAAGAGCGCTTACCCGACTCCGATCGAAGATCTCCTGCCGCAGGCTCGGCAGCTCGCGGCGGACCTCGGCGAACTGCCGTCGCGGAACCGGCTCATGTCGGAACTGAAGATCGGCGCGAAGAAGGCCAACACGGTCCTGGACCTGCTCACCGAGCCCGCCCAGGACTTGGAGGAGACGAACCCGGTTCGGCTGCACCTGGTCTCCGAACCGGACTCGACGGCCCCCGACGAGCAGGCAACAGAGCCGCCCGACGAGGGCCACGACGAAGCGGAGAGTCCAGAGCCGGAACCCGCCGATCCCGCCCCGGCCGAGCGGGGTGAGCCGGAGGAACCGACCGCTCATGAGCAGCCGAGTCCGGTCGAGTCCGAGCAGGTCAGCAAGATCGTGAACCCGGAGCCGCCGACCGTCGGCAAGCCGGTCCCGCGCTGGCCGGTGCTGCTGCTGGCGCTGCCCGCGTTCGTAGCGATCTGGTCCGGGTGGGTCGGGCTCGGCGGGCTCACCGGGTTCGGGATCGTGCACCCCCTTCCGGGCATCTGGGACGGCCTAGAACTCAACACCGCGATCACGCTCCCCATCGGAGTCGAGACCTACGCCGCCTACGCACTGCGGGTGTGGCTGTCCGGCCAGGTTCCCCGCCGAGCCCGCCGGTTCGCCCAGGTCTCCGCGCTGGGCTCCCTCGGGCTCGGAGCGCTCGGGCAGGTCGCTTACCACCTGATGACCGCCGCAGGCATGACCGCCGCCCCGTGGTGGATCACCACCTTGGTCGCTTGCCTGCCCGTTGCCGTGCTCGGCATGGGCGCGGCTCTGACTCACCTGCTGCACACCGACCACCCGGAGGTGACCCCATGACCAACCACGAGGAACACCAGGACCAGGACGAGCAGCAGAGCGCCCGAGTCCTGCACCTGCCCTCCGAACGAGTCACCACACCCACCACCGATCAGCCCGCGCCGGAGTCGGCCGAGGCTGAGGCGGAGGTGATCGACGGGGAGATCGTCGAGCCGCCGCAGGTGGACCAGCCGACGAAGCCCGAGCTCGGTTCGGCGCTGGTCCGGGCTGAGAAGCGGCTCCCAATCCTCCCGGCGTGGGCCAAGGATGCCGAGGAGTTCCGGGCTACCGCTCGGTGGGCGCTGGGCTATGTCGGGCACTCAGCCGGGTTCCATGCGGTGCGGTGCCCGGTCTACGTCGCTCGGGTCGTCATGCGGATTCCGGGAGGCACACTGCGGCTGGTCGGTGGCCTGTTGCGGTGGATCGGCGACGCCGAAGGTCTCCCGGTGCGGCTCGCGTCGGCACGGCGGGAGGACGCCGCCGAGTACCTGAAGCTGTCCCAGCAGCGGGACGGACGGGTCAGGGCTCGCGCGATCATCGCTACTGGGCTCGGCGTGGCCGCGCTGGCTGCGGTCCTGCTCGGACACGCCGTGCTTCCCGCTGCGGTGCAGTGGACTGCGGCCGTGCTCGCGCTCGCTGGCCTGGGCTGGTTGGGAGCGCCTTCTGACAAGCCGATCGCGTCGCGGGCGGTGGAGTCCACCAAGGTCCCCAAGCTCACCTCCGGCGCCGTCGAAACCGCACTGGCATCCCTGGGTATCTCCCTGATCAACCAGGCATTGGGCAAGGGCGGAACCGGAGTCGGGTTCCCCCGGCCGATCGCCCGGGACGGGAAGGGCTGGCGGGCGGATATCGACCTTCCGCCGGGGGTGACACCGGGCGACATCATGGAGCGTCGCGCCAAGCTCGCCTCCGGCCTGCGCCGACCGCTGGGGTGCGTGTGGCCGGAGGCCGACAACGCCGAGCACGCCGGACGCCTCGTGCTCTGGGTCGGCGATCAGGACATGCGCAAGGCCACCCAGCCCGCGTGGGCGCTGCGCAAGGGCAACAACGTGGACCTGTTCCAGTCCCAGCCGTTCGGGACCGATCAGCGTGGCCGGTGGGTCGATCTGCGGTTGATGTTCACCTCGGTGGTCATCGGGGCGATTCCCCGTATGGGCAAGACGTTCGCGCTGCGCGAGCTGCTGCTCATCGCCGCCCTCGATCCACGGGCGGAGCTGCACACCTACGACCTCAAAGGCACCGGCGACCTCGACCCCCTCGAATCCGTCACCCACGTCCACGGGGTCGGCGACGAGCCGGAGGAAATCGACCAGGCCGTGACCGACCTGCGAGCACTGCGCGACGAACTGCGGCGCCGGGCGAAGCTGATCCGCGACCTGGCGAAGAACGGAAAGGCGCCGGAGAACAAGGTCACCCCCGATCTGGCCAGCAATAAGAGCCTGCGGCTGCACCCCATCGTGATCGGGGTCGATGAGTGCCAGGTGTGGTTCGAGCACCCCGACTTCGGCGAGGAACTTGAAGCGATCTGCACCGACCTCGTGAAGCGGGGTCCGGCGCTGGGGATCATCTTGATGCTCGCCACCCAACGCCCCGACGCGAAGTCCCTGCCGACCGGGATCAGCGCGAACGTCTCGACCCGGTTCTGCCTGAAAGTCCAGGGACAGACCGAAAACGACATGGTCTTGGGCACCTCCAAGTACAAGCAAGGCGTCCGGGCCACGACGTTCGCATGGGAAGACAAGGGCATCGGCTACCTGGTGGGTGAAGGCAGCGAGGCGCAGATCGTGCGCACGGTCGCTGGGCTCGACGGCCCGGCCGCCGAGAAGGTCGTCAGCTACGCCCGACACCTGCGCGAGCAGGCCGGAACCCTGACAGGCCACGCCATCGGCGAGCAGCTCCAGTCCGAACAGGACTCCCGCCGAGACACGCTCTTGGAAGACGTCCTCACCGTGGTGCCGGAGACGGAGAAGAAGGTCTGGAACGAACGCGTCATCGCACGCCTCTACGAACTGCGACCCGACACCTACGGCACCTATCGGGAAGCCGCCGACCTCACCGCCGCACTCAAGCGCCACGGCATCCGCACCGCCCAGGTCTGGGGCACCACCGACGAAGGCAAGGGCGCCAGCCGCATCGGCATCACACGCGCCGACATCGCCGAAGAAGTCACGGAACGTAACAGCCATCGCGATGCCGGATAGCCCCCGGCAGGTCTCTAGCCCTAGACGGTGCCGCCTCTAGGTCTAGAGGCCCCGCTAGACACCCATCCCTTTTTCCACCAGCGCCCTAGTTCCTAGAGGCGTGCGGGCCGACCTATGCCCGAAACCGCCTGGAGGCCACCTGTGACCCCCGCAAACTCCGCGAGCGCCATCCTCATCGCCGCCCTGCTCATCATCACGCTCGGTTACGTCGCGAGCTGTGTGCTCTGGCCGTTCAAGGCGTGCCGGACCTGCAACGGCGAGGGCAAGTTCCGCTCCCCGTTCATCCGCGCCATCCGACTCTGCCCCGCCTGCCGCAGCACCGGGCTACAGCCCCGTGCCGGGCTGAAGGCCTGGAACGCCTACCGGCGCCTGCACCGCACGAACCGTCGCAACCGCTGAGGAAACCGCGGTCCCGCCCGGCTGTCTCTGGCCGGAGGTCGACGGGCGGGACCACTTCACTCCCGAAGGAGCGCACCGCTCATGTTCGCAGAACTCACCTTGCCCCTGATGACCGCCGGATGGGCCACGGCCGCCACCGCCGCCGTGGCCTTCCTGGACCGCCGACTGCACACCGACGAACTCACCGGCATCGGCAACCGCGCCGCACTCCGACGCCACTCACGGCGCTTCCGCCGGTGCGGGCTCGTCGGGGCGCTGCTGATCGACCTGGACCACTTCAAGGCCATCAACGACACCCACGGCCACCATTTCGGCAACGACGTCCTGACCGCCGTCGCCGCCCGTCTGGCCGAGCACACCGCGCCCGGTGAACGAGCCGTGCGGCTGCACGGCGACGAATTCGCTCTCCACCTGGGCCGCGTCGCCAGCCGTGCCGCCGCGCAGCGCCGGGCCGACGAGATCGCCCAGGTACTCGCCGAGCCGCTGGAAGTCGGGGGCTACCGCCTGACCGTGCTGGGCAGCGTCGGGCTCGCCGTGGCCGATGCCGGCGCTTCCCTCAGCGATCTGCTCGGCGCCGCTGACCGGCGGATGTACGCCGCCAAGCACACCCGCCGGTCGGCCGTGTCGCTGGCCGGGCGACCGCGCCGAGTCCGCGACCTGCCGCCGCAGCCCGACCACGCCGCCTGAAGGAGGAACTCATCGTGACCAGCTACCTCGAACTCGCCATCTGGCTCGCACACCACGGGCTGCACGTCTTTCCGCTGCGGCCGGACAGCAAGCGCCCGTTCGGAAACTGTCTGCCCTGCAAAGCCGACAAGTGCACTCCCGCGGAATGCCACTGCCTGAAGACCGCTCGGCCCTGCCACGGCTACCTCTCGGCCAGCACCGACCCGGCCGTGATTCGCCGGTGGTGGACCTACACCCCGCGCGCCAACGTCGGCATCAGCACCGGTGCATCCGGGCTCGTGGTGCTCGACCTGGACCGCAAGAACAAGCCAGCCGCACCCGCCGCACACGACGTGCCCAACCTCGTCGCGGACGGGTTGGAAGCACTGCACACCATCACCACGGCTGAGGGTGTGCACGTGCCGGAGACGTTGGAGGTCTCGACACCGAGCGGTGGGCGGCACCTGTACTTCCGTGCTCCGGCAGATCTCGACGCGACCAGCGACGCCACCGGCCGAGTCGGTCACCAAATCGACGTCCGCGCCCAGGGCGGCTACGTGGTGGCTCCGGCCTGCCGGATCACCGCACCGCCGGAGGACTGCACCGGCACCTACGAACGCACCTCCGACCGGATCGACATCGCCGAGCTGCCCGCCTGGCTGGCCCACCGAGTCGCACCACGCTCCGCCGTGACGACCACGGCTCCCAACCTCCCGGCCGGTCCTGTCGGTGACCACGCGCCCGGCTATTGGCGGCAGGTCTGGGACGCCGAGCTGCACAAGGTCGAAACCCGCGACGGGGAGCGCTGGCGCCTCGTCTACGCCTCCGCCCGCCGTCTGGCGAACCTCGCCGCCCACGACACGGCCCCGTGGTCCGAACACGACGCGATCAGCGCCCTGGTGGACGCGGCGATCCGCCGCCGCCAGCGCACCGGCAAACCGATCGAGGAAGCCACTGCTCGTCGCAACGCCGCCCGTGGCTGGCAGCGCGGCAGCCACGACGGCCCGGACTCGCTGCACGGCTTCGGCCACACCGCATGACCACTCCACCGCTTCCCGGAGGTACCCCGATGACGCCTGAACCCGCCCGCACCGGCGCCGCACTGCTCGACGAGCTGCACGCGGCTCTGACTCGCTACGTGATCCTGCCCAGCCCGCACGCCCTGGACGCCGTTGTCCTCTGGACCGCTGCCAGCCATGCCCAGCTTGCTTGGGCACACGCCCCGCGCCTGGTCATCCGTGCACCCGAGAAGCGCTGCGGCAAGTCCCGCTTGCTCGACGTCGTGGAGGCGACCTGCCATGACCCGTTTCTGACCGTCAATGCCAGCCCGGCGGCCGTGTACCGGTCGATCACTGAGGACCCGCCCACGATGCTCGTCGACGAGGCCGACACGATCTTCGGCCCGAACGCCGACGGCAACGAAGATCTTCGGGGTCTGCTCAACGCCGGGCATCAGCGCAACCGCCCGGCCAAGCGCTATGACGCCGCCACCAACCGCGTGGAGTCGATTGCCACGTTCGCGATGGCCGCGCTCGCCGGGATCGGCACCATGCCCGACACCATTGAAGACCGGGCCGTCATCATCCGGATGCGCCGCCGAGCACCTGGCGAGAAGGTCGCGCCCTACCGGCACCGGCGCGACCGGCCCGCGCTCGTGGAACTCGCGGGGCGGGTCGGTGAATGGCTGCGCGCCGACCTGGCCCAGCTCGAACGCGCCGAACCCCCGATGCCGATCGAGGACCGCGCGGCCGATACCTGGGAACCGTTGATCGCTGTTGCCGATCACGCGGGCGGTGACTGGCCCGACCGGGCCAGGGAAGCCGCTCTGACGCTGATCGCCGAGTCCCAGGGCGACAACGAAGGAACGCTGCGCACCCGCCTGCTGATCGACTGCCGGACCGCGTTCGGTGATCAGTACGAGATCGCCAGCGGTGAACTCATCCGTCAGCTCAACGCCGACCCCGAAGCACCCTGGCGCGACTACGGCTCCCAAGGGCTCACTCAGGCCAAGCTCGCCCGGCTGCTCGGGGAGTTCGACATCCGCTCGGGAAACGTCCGCTTCCCCGACGGCTCCCAGTCCAAGGGCTACCGCCGTGCGGACTTCCTCGACGCCTGGACCCGCTACTGCCCGCCCGCCGGGGGTGAGCCGTCCCAGCCGTCCCAAGCGTCGCCGCCCAGCTCAACGCGGGACGCCTTGCACCCCCGGGACGGATCAAAGCGTCCCACCGAACCAAACCGTCCCAGCCTGACCAGCATCGCGACGCCTGGGACGGCTGGGACGGCTACCCCCTCCACCACGGAAAGGGGCGCCGCATGACCGACCGCGCTACCGACATCGCCGCCACCCTGGCCAAGCTCGCCGCGCTGCTCGCCGAGCAAGAGCAACCCGCGCCCCAGCCCGATCGGACCGTGCGCGTGATGCCATCCCGCGTGCTGCTGACCGTCGAAGAGGCCGCCGAACAACTCGGCGTCGGCCGCACGACCGCCTACGCCCTGGTGCGGTCCGGCGAACTCGAATCAGTCCGCATCGGCCGACTCCGCCGCATCCCGAAGGAAGCGATCAACGCCTATGCCGCGCGCCTTGTCCAGCAGCCCCAGCAGAACGCAGCCTGAAAGGGAACCCGTGGCGAAGAAGAGCAGGAATGCCAACGGCCGATCGAGCATCTACAAGGGCAGCGATGGGGTATGGCATGGCTGGGTGACCGTCGGCACGAAGGACAACGGGAATCCTGACCGTCGTCACGTCCGAGGCAAGACCAAGCCTGTGGTGACCGAGAAAGTCAGCAAGCTGGAACAGCAGCGAGAGGACGGGAAAGTCCGCAAGGCTGGGCAGACGTGGACCATTGAGCAGTGGCTTTCGCACTGGCTGGACAACATCGTTGCTCCGCCCGCGATCACAGAGAATGCCTGGGACGCGTACTCGAATGCTGTGCGCGTCCACCTGATCCCAGGGTTGGGAGCGCACCGTCTCGACAAGCTCGAACCGGAACACTTGGAACGGCTCTACCGGAAGATGACCAAATCGGGTTCCTCTGCGGGAAACGCCCACCAGGTACACCGAACGGTCCGAGCGGCACTGAATGAGGCAATGCGCCGGAAGCACATCGTGGAAAATCCGGCGACTCTCGCACGTGCTCCGAAGGTGGATGAGACGGAAGTCGAGCCCTACTCGGTCGCAGAGGTGAAGAGCCTCCTCGAAACGGCGCAAGAGCAGCGGAACAGTGCGCGGTGGGCGATTGCGCTAGCGCTCGGCCTGCGGCAAGGGGAAGTGCTCGGCCTTCAGTGGTCGGATATGGATCTCGATGCGGGCACGCTCCTGGTCCGGCGCAGTCGGCTGCGGCCGAAGTGGCGGCACGGGTGCAACGGTGGCTGTGGGCACAAGCACGGCGGGCACTGCCCGCAGCGCATCGCACTTCGAGAGGAGACCGCCGCGACGAAGTCCCGCGCCGGTAAGCGGGGGATGGGACTACCGGATGAACTGGTTCACCTGCTCAAACAGCACCACGAGCAGCAGACGCGGGAACGAGAGGTAGCGGCCGAGCTGTGGCACAGCAGCGACTACGTCTTCACCGCGCCGACGGGGGAGCCGCTGCACCCGCGTACGGATCACTCCGAGTGGAGGCGGCTCCTCGAACGAGCCGGAGTGTCGGAACGGCGGCTGCACGATGCCCGGCACACCGCCGCGACGGTTCTCCTGCTGCTCGGAGTCCCCGAGCGGACAGTCATGGGAGTCATGGGCTGGTCCAATACCGCGATGGCGGCCCGGTACCAGCACATCACCGCCACCATTCGGCGAGACGTGGCCGACCGGGTTGGGGGACTGCTGTGGAACCCGTCGGAGACCGCGGAAGGCTCCACCGAGAAGGAGGCTGAGCCGCCACAGGACGGCTGACAGGACGCAACTGCAACCGGAACTGCAACCGGACGCAACAAAGCCCGGCGGGAGTCATCCCTGCCGGGCTCTGTCGTTGCTGGTCACCGTTGCGGAAGCGGGGGGATTCGAACCCCCGGTCCCTCTCGGGACGCTCGCTTTCAAGGCGAGTGCATTCGGCCGCTCTGCCACGCTTCCAAGGCGGGAGCCTAGCGCTCTGGGCAGGTGCCGGGGCATCGGGGAGGGGGCGGGTCAGGGCTCGGCGTGGTCGCGCAGGCGGGTCCTGACTCGTTCGAACACGGCGGCCAGGACCTGCTTCTCCGCGGGTTCCAGCAGGTCGATCAGGTGCTCGCGGACGCCGGCGACGTGGGAGGGGGCGGCGGCGCGCAGGACTTCCTCGCCGCGGTCGGTGAGCACGGCCAGGACGCCGCGGCCGTCGTCGGGGCAGTCGTTGCGGCGCACCAGTTCGGCGTTCTCCAACCTGCGGATCTGGTGCGAGATGCGGCTTTTCGAGTGCGCCACGTCCTTGGCGAGTTCGCTCATCCGGAGTTGCCGGTCAGGCTGCTCGGACAGCCGGACCAGGATCTCGTAGTCGGCGATGGAGAGGTCGTGGGCCGCTTGCAGTTCCCGGTTGAGGCGGTGTTCCAGCAGGGCGCTGCCCTCGATGTAGGAGCGCCACGCCGCCATCTCCTCGTCGTCGAGCCAGCGGACCTGTCGTTCGCTCCCATCGATCACGTCGTCAGGTTAGTCGGGTTCGTGCCGGGGCGGGAGCCGTCCGGCGGGGCCGCGCCTCCCGTCACACCCGCAGGTCGACCCAGGCGAGGTGGTGGTCGGAGGCGTCGTTGAGGTGTGCCGTCGCGTCTTGCGGGGTTGGCCAGAAGACGCCACTTCCGGTGGTGCGCAACGGCCAGGACGGCAGCACGTAGTCCACGCGCAGGTTGCCGGGGGCGTCGTCGTTGAAGTCGGCGGTGTCCAGCCGGGCGGGGCCGCGGTGCCCGGTGTTGGCGCCGCCTTGGTCGTGCGCAGCCTGGACCGCGCCCGCGCTGGCGGGTTCCGGGTCGCGCACCCGGTGCGCGTTGAGCAGGCGGTTCGCGGCGCCGGGGACGCTGTCGCCGTCGGCGGGGTCGGAGTTGTGGTCGCCCGCGATGACGAACCGCGCTCCGGGGGCCAGTCCGCCTCGGCGGCCCTCGTCGTCGTAGAGGTAGCCGCCGCGTGCCGGGTGCACGTAGTCGGACCAGAAGCGGATCTCGTCGTTGTTGCGCAGGCCGTTGCGGTCCTCGGTGCCGTCGAAGTTCGGGGGAGTGGGGTGGGCGGCGAGCAGGTGGATCCTGCGGCCGTCGACTTCGACGGGGACGTCCCAGTGCGACTTCGACGACAGCCGCACCTCGCGCAGCTCCTCCGGCGAGTACCAGTCGGCCGGTTCGAGCGTGGCGGGGTCGTCGGGCAGCAGCGCGCCGGGCATGTCGGCCCAGCGGAACCGCTGGAAGGTGCGCACCGCGTCCTCGTCGATGGGGTGCTTCGAGAGCACGACCATGCCGTACTGGCCGGGGAATTCGCCGAAACCGTGGGCGTCGCCGGGGCCGCCGACGGTGCCGTCGTGGTCCAGGTCCATGCCGGAGGGGACGCCGGTGTTCACGGGAGCCGTGTAGCTGTGCGGGTAGTCGATCGGCCGGGCGCCGTGGTGGCCGACGGCGAGGTAGTTGTCCCGGAACGCGTCCACGGCCGCGCCGCCTTCGACGTGGTCGAACTCGTTGAGCAGCAGCACGTCCGGCCGGGCTCGCTGCACGACCTCGGCGACCTTCGCGGCCTGCGGGTCGTCCGGTGTGGACAGATCGGCGAGCAGTTCGCCCGCGGCGGGCCGGTTCAGCGAGGCGTTGAACGTGGCGAAGCGGACCGTCGGCTCCCCTCCGGCGGCGGTCGCGGGGGTGGTGAGCGCGGTGCTCGCAACGACGGCGCCGATGGCGGCGAGCGCGGTGAAGCGTCGATTCACGGTGTCCTCCCGGTGTCGGCGCCACTCTCACAGGTCTCGGCGACGCGCAGGTGAACGACGATCCGGGGATGCGAACGGACCGTTCGCCCAACGGGATGGGACGAACGGTCCGTTCACTTCGATCAGATCGGTGCGGTCCCGCTCAGATGCGGTCGTGGTCGCCGAGGGCCGGCAGGGGCGCCTGCTCGGTGCGGAACCCGGCGCGGGCGGCGCGGGCCTGCGCGCCGTTGACGCCTTCGGTGCTCTGCGCGTACTGGCCGATCGTGGTGGCCAGCGCCTTCGCGTTCCGCTCCAGCGCCACCTTGTCCACATTGGACAGGTTGTCCTGCGGGGTGTGGTAGTTCGGGTCGAAGTTCTGCCCGGCCGTGCCGCCCCACTTCGCGGCCTGCGCCTCGGTCTTGGTGCCGTCCCCGCCGGTGAACAGGCCGCCCGCGGGAATGCCGTTGGCGATGAACTCGCCGTAGTCCGAGCGCCCGTCGAAGTCGGTGCCCTCGACCTCCACGCCCTGCGCCAGCAGCGCAGCTCCCAGGTCGCGTTCGATGGCGCCCGAGCCGTGCGGGCCGGGGCCGGCGCCGACACCGTCGGAGTCGTCCCCGTCGTAGGCGAAGTACCCGGCGTTCGGCGAGCCGATCATGTCGAAGTTCAGGTACAGCGCGATGTCGAGCTGCTGCTCGAAGCTGAGGCTCTGCACGTACTTCGTGGACCCGACGAGGCCGGATTCCTCCGCGCCCCAGAACGCGAAGCGCACCGCGTTCGGCGTGTCCGGAGCGCCGCCGAGGGCGAGCGCGGTCTCCAGCAGGCCCGCGGTGCCGCTGCCGTTGTCGTTGATGCCCGCGCCTTCGGCGACGCTGTCCAGGTGCGCCCCGGCGGTCACCACGTTGTCGGTGCGCCCGGTGCGGGTCTGGGCGATGACGTTGCGGGTGGTGATGTCCTGCAGCCGGGACTGCACGTCCAGGTGGACTTCCGCGCCCGCCTGCTCGGCGAGCCGCTGCCCGGTGGCCAGGTCCACGCCCGCGCTCGGGATCCGCGCGTCGGCGGGGTCGCCGAGGGTGCCGTTGACCGGGCCTTCGACGTTGTTGTAGATGATCGTGCCCACGGCACCGAGGTCAGCGGCGATCTGCTGCTTCTCCGCGAAGGTGCAGGATCCGCGTTGCACGAGCGCCACCGATCCGGCGACGTCGGCGGGGAAGTCGGCCGCCTCGCAGCCGGGGGTGTCGTCGACCGCGGCCACCGACAGCGGCGCGGTCAAGCCGCCCTGCGGGGTCGCGGGCGAGTACTCCAGCGCGTCCCCGGCGACCGGCGCACCGGCCACCGCCAGCGCGAACGAGTCGAGGAAGTAGGCCTGGTAGTCGAATTCCGGGGTGGTGACGTCGAATCCGGCGCCGCGCAGCTTGGCCGCCACGTAGTCCACGCTGGCCTCGTACCCCTCGCGGCCGGACGCGCGGTTGCCGTCGTTGCTGTCGGCGATGCGCTGCAGGGCGACGAGGTGCCGGTGCACGGCGTCGACCTCGACCTGAGCCCCCAGGTCGGCCGGCGCGGCGGAAGCGGGGGCGGCGACGAGCAGAGCCGCGGCGAAGGTGGTGAACACGGCCGCGAAGCGGCGGCCTGATCTCACAGCAGTCATTCTGTTCTGCTCCCCAAGGGTGAGTGTGTGGTGGACAGCTTCGACAGCTCTCACCGGGGAAGTCAAGATTGTCCGAATAATGGTTACAGCGGAACGGTTTTTCCCGGTATTGCCGGATCGGCGGCAGGGACTACGGTCGTCACCATGTACGCCATCGCGATCCGTGAGCCGGGTGACCCGGAAGTGCTGGAGTGGACCGAGCAGGCCGATCCGCGGCCCGGTCCCGGTGAAGTGCTCGTGGACGTCGCGGCGGCCGGCGTGAACCGGGCCGACCTGTCCCAGCGGCAGGGCAACTACCCGCCGCCGAAGGGCGCCAGCGAGATCCTCGGCCTCGAATGTTCCGGCACCGTCGCCGAGCTGGGCGAGGGCGTCGCGGACTGGCGGGTCGGCGACGAGGTGTGCGCGCTGCTCGCCGGTGGCGGGTACGCGGAGCGGGTCGTGGTGCCCGCAGCCCAGCTGCTGCCGGTGCCCGACGGCGTGGACCTGGTCGACGCCGCGGGATTGGCCGAGGTGTCGTGCACGGTGTGGTCGAACGTGGTCATGGAAGGCGGGCTCACCGCCGGGAAGTTGCTGCTGGTGCACGGCGGCTCCGGCGGCATCGGCACCAGCGCCATCCAGATCGGGCGGGCGCTGGGCGCTCGGGTCGCCGCGACCGCGGGTGCGGCCGAGAGCCGCGAATTCTGCCGGGAGCTCGGCGCCGACCCGGTGATCGGCTACCGCGACGAGGACTTCGTCGAGGTGGTCAAGGGGCTAGGCGGGGCCGACGTGGTCCTGGACAACATGGGCGCGTCCTACCTGGACCGGAACCTCTCGGCGCTGGCGCCGGACGGCCACCTCGCGGTGATCGGCATGCAGGGCGGTCGCAAAGCCGAGCTGGACCTGGGGCGGATGCTGGTGAAGCGGCTGCGGATCTCGGTGCTGGGACTGCGCGGACGTCCGCTGGACGGGCCGACGGGCAAGGCCGCCATCGTCGCCGACGTGCGGAAGGAGCTGTGGCCGCACGTCGCCGCCGGGCGGGTCCGCCCGATCGTGCACAGCCGCATCCCCATGCCGGAGGCGTCCCGCGCGCACTCCCTGCTGGAAGCGGGCGGCGTCCACGGCAAGATCCTGCTCACCCGCTCCTGACCGGGGCGGGGCCGTCGCGGATCAGTCGAGCGCGGCGACCGCCCGCAGGAGTTGATCGACCTCGTAGGTGTTGGTGTAGTGGGTGAGGCCGACGCGGACGGCACCGCCCACCTCACCGACGCCGAGCACCGCGAACACGCCGTGCGTGCCGGGGTCGGCGAACGCGCACACGCCCTGGTCGGCGAGGTGCTCGATGGCGTCGACGGCTTTCACGCCGTTGACGGTGAACGCCATCGACGGCACCCGGCGCATCGCGTCGCCGATGACCATCACGTGCCGCAGCCTGCGCAGTCCGCCGGTGAGGTTCGCCAGCAGCCCGGCTTGGTAGGCCTTCGCCGAGCTCAGCGAGGTGAGCAGCCGCTCCCGCCGCGGTCCGACCGCCGCGTCGTCCAGGCCCGCCAGGTAGTCGATGGACGACACCAGCCCCGCCAGCAGCGGGTAGGCGTGCGGGCCGAGTTCCAGGCGGTCCGGTCCGCGCCAGCCGGGTTCCAGCGCTGCCGACGGCAACTGGTCGATCATCGCCGGATCCCGGAACACCAGCGCGCCCACCGGCGGCCCGCCCCACGCGGAGGCGTTGAGCGCGAGCACGTCGGCGCCCATCGCCGTGATGTCCAGCGGCAGGAACGGTGCGGCGGCGGAGGCGTCGACGACCACGAGCGCGTCGTGCTCGGCGGCGATCTCGGCGATCTGGTGCACGTCCGGCCGGGTGCCCACCGCGCCGGACGCGGCGGTGACGGCGACGACCTTGGTGCGCTCGTTGATCAGGTCCCGGTACTGCCACGCGGGCAGCTCGCAGGTCTCGATGTCCACCTCGGCCCAGCGCACCTGGCAGCCGGAGCGCTGCGCGGCGCGCTGCCAGCACATCACGTTGGACGGGTGGTCGAGCCGGGACACGACGACGTCGTCGCCGATCATCCAGCCGTCGCCGAGCCCGTCGGCGAGCCGTTGCAGCAGCACGGCGGAGTTCGGCCCGAGCACCACCCCTGCGGGGTCGGCACCCACGAGATCGGCCAGTGCGCGACGAGCTGCGTCCACGATGGCCTCGGCGCGCTGCGAGGCGGGGAAGATCCCGCCAGGCCCGGAGACGGGCGCGCGCAACGCGGTGGAGACCGCGGTCGCGACCTGCTCGGGAACCTGCATGCCCGCCGGGGCGTCCAGGTGCACCCAGCCGTCGCCCAGCGCGGGGAAAAGCCCGCGAACAGCAGCGACGTCGAACGCCATGGTCATACCGTAGTGAGCGCGCCGGACCTGATGACCGCCGGGTGGCCCATTCCGGCTCCTCGTGCGTCCGATGCGCGCGGAGGCGTCAGGATGGGGGCATGAACCAGAACGAACAGGACCAGCAGCGCGAGATCTTCGTGGTGGGGGAGGGCACGCCGCTCGGCTCGGGCGTGGACCCCTCCGCCGAGGGCATGGGCGAGCGGGAGAACGTCGGCGAGCTCGTCGAGCAGCCCGCGAAGGTGATGCGGATCGGCACGATGATCAAGCAGTTGCTGGAGGAGGTGCGGGCCGCGCCGCTGGACGAGGCGAGCCGCAGCAGGCTCAAGGAGATCCATCAGTCCTCCATCCGGGAGCTGGAGGAGGGGCTGGCCCCGGAGCTCATCGAGGAGCTGGAGCGGCTGTCGCTGCCGTTCGCCCAGGAGTCGACGCCCTCGGAGTCGGAGCTGCGCATCGCGCAGGCCCAGCTGGTCGGCTGGCTGGAGGGTTTGTTCCACGGGCTGCAGACGGCGTTGTTCGCGCAGCAGATGGCGGCGCGGGCGCAGCTGGAGCAGATGCGCCGGGGACTGCCCGCGGGCAGCGGCGGTGAGGCGGAGCAGGCCCCGCAGTCGAGGGGGACCGGCCAGTACCTGTGACGGCTGCGCTCGTCCGGGGGTTCACGGAACGGTGACGACCTGCGCGGGCGCGCACGCGTGCCCGAGCGGGGACGGCGCCGGTCCGACCGCGTGGGTGCGCCCGAGCTGTCCGGAATGTGCGTCCCGGTCGGCATGGGTGCCTCCCTCTCCCCGGTGACCAGGGCGCTGTCGGTACTCTTACGCACCGTGCAGGCCACGAGCACGATCGAGAGACCAGCGGCTCCGCCCGAGACTTCGTCGCGGACCTGGTCCAAAGCGTTCAACGACCTCGTCGAGGGCGCCAAGCAGCGTCAGCTGTGGGCGCATCTCGGCTGGCAGGACATCAAGCAGCGGTACCGCCGTTCGGTGATCGGACCGCTGTGGATCACCATCAGCATGGGCGTGATGGTGACCGGGCTGGGCATTCTCTACGGAAGCCTGTTCGGCACGGACCTGCGGGAGAAGCTGCCGCACCTCGCGGTCGGCTTCATCATCTGGGAGTTCATCCGCAACTGCGTGAATGAGGGCACCGAGGTGTTCATCAGGAACGAGGGGCTGATGAAGCAGTTGCCCGCTCCGCTGAGCGTGCACATCTACCGGCTGGTGTGGCGCCAGACGCTGTTCTTCCTGCACAACCTGATCATCTACTTCTTGCTGCTGGCCATCTTCGCGCTGGTGGGGACGCCGATCCCGATCAACTGGACGGTCATCGTGGCCATCCCGGCGCTGCTGCTGATCATGATCAACGGCATCTGGGTGACCACCCTGTTCGGCGTGATCGCCACCCGCTTCCGGGACATCCCGCCGGTGGTGCAGAGCATCATGACGATGGCGCTGTTCATGTCCCCGATCACCTGGGGCATGTTCGAGTTCGAGCACAACGACCAGAACGCGTGGCGGCAGATCTTCGTCGACGGCAACCCGCTGTCGCACTACATCGCGATCTTCCGGGACCCGTTGATCGGGTTCGACCAGCACCTGTACCACTGGTACTGGGTCCTGGGCTGCACCGTCGGCGGCTTCCTGCTGGCAGCCGTGGTCCTGCGCAACTACCGCGCCCGCGTCCCCTACTGGGTCTGAGGGAGATCGAACGATGGTCAGCATCGACGTCTGGAACGCGGCGGTCGACTTCCCGATCTTCGACGCGAAGTCCCGCTCGCTGAAGAAGGCCGTGCTCGGCAAGGCCGGCGGCAAGATCGGCACCGACAGCAAGGTGCCGATCATCGAAGCCCTGCACGACATCAACCTGCACCTCAGCCACGGCGACCGGCTCGCGCTGGTCGGCCACAACGGTGCGGGCAAGTCCACGCTGCTGCGGCTGCTGGCGGGCATCTACGAGCCGACCCGCGGCAGCGCCCGCGTCGTCGGCAAGGTCGCGCCGGTGTTCGACCTCGGCGTCGGCATGGACCCGGAGATCTCCGGGTACGAGAACATCATCATCCGCGGTCTGTTCCTCGGCATGAACCGCAAGCAGATGGAAAAGCGGATGGACGAGATCGCCGAGTTCACCGAACTCGGCGACTACCTGGACATGCCGCTGCGCACTTACTCGACGGGCATGCGGGTGCGCCTGGCCATCGGCGTGGTCACCTCCATCGACCCCGAGATCCTGGTGCTCGACGAGGGCATCGGCGCGGTCGACGCGGACTTCCTGGAGAAGGTGCGCGACCGGCTCAAGGAGCTCGTGAAGCGCTCCGGCATCCTGATCTTCGCCTCGCACTCGGACGAGTTCCTGATGGAGCTGTGCAACTCGGCCGTGTGGATGGACAAGGGCGGGATCCGCGAGCACGGTTCGCTGCGCAGCGTGCTGACGTCGTACAAGGGCAAAGACCCGTTCGAAAACCTCAGTCCGGAAATGCTGGCGCAGGTCAGTGACACGGCCACCGCCACGATCGGGAGCGACAAAGCACCATGAGCGCCGACTCCGCCGAGCAGCCGCAACTTCCCGCAGATTCCGTCGTCGCGGTGATCGTCACCAGGCATCGCCGCGAGCTGCTCGCGGAGTCGCTCAAGGTGATCGCCACCCAGACGCGGGTGCCGGATCACCTGGTGGTCGTCGACAACGGGCCGGACCAACCGGCGCGGCAGGTCGTCGAGGACTGCCCGATCCCGTCGACGTACCTGCCCTCGCGGCACAACCTCGGCGGCGCGGGCGGTTTCGCGCTGGGCATGCTGCACGCGCTGGCGCTCGGCGCGGAGTGGGTGTGGCTCGGCGACGACGACGGCAGGCCCGCCGACGACCAGGCGCTGGCGACGCTGCTGGACGTGGCGCGCACCCGCAAGCTCGCCGCCGTCTCGCCGGTCGTGGTGAACATCAACCGGCCGGACAAGCTGGCGTTCCCGCTGCGCCGCGGCCTCACCTGGAAGCGCCGCCCGGAGGAGCTCAGCGCTCCCGGTGGGGACGCCGACTTCCTGCCGGGGATCGCGTCGTTCTTCAACGGCGCGCTGTTCCGCGCGGCCACGCTGGACGTGGTGGGCGTGCCGGACTACCGGCTGTTCGTCCGCGGCGACGAGGTGGAGCTGCACCGCCGCGTCGTGCGGTCGGGGCTGCCGTTCGGCACCTCGCTCAAGACGCGGTTCGTGCACCCGGACGGTTCGGACGAGTTCAAGCCGATGCTCGGCGGCCGGTTCCACGCGCAGGACCCGTCGGACGAGAACAAGCGCTACTACACCTACCGCAACCGCGGTTACCTGCTCTCGCAGCCGGGGATGCGCAAGATCGGGGCGCTGGAGTTCCTGCGGTTCGGGCTGTACTTCATCGGCCAGCGCCGCGACCTGAAGGCCTTCCGCGAATGGCTCCGCCTGGTCCGGCAGGGGCGCCGGGAGCAGTTCTTCCGCCGCTGAACGGGGCGGTTCACCTTTCACCCGTCCAGTGCCCCACGAACGCGTCTAGCTCGTTTGCCACTTGAGTGTCCATTGCGATAGAAGTGCGCTGTGGTCAACAAGAAGCTGAAGTCGGCCAAGGTGCTCAGTCTGGCGCGCCGTGCGGCTCGCAATGCGAAGACGACGATCCAAGAGATCCCAGGCAGGGGGAAGGGGCCGCATCGGATCTTCGCGGTCTACGACCGGGAAGGTGTCGAAGTGGCCCGGTTCGGTTTAACCGGCCGCAACAAAGAGATCTCTTGGTACGTGCTCACGCACATCGAGACCGGTTTGGCTTCCATTTTCGGCGAGAAGTGGCTGGAGGACCGATGAGCGCTGAGCAGCTGAGCAGCTACCGAGTGCACGTGAGCCGGGAGGACAGGAGCTGGGTGGCGCACGTCCAAGGCCTCCCCGCCGGTGCGACCGAGGTCGATCACCTTGAAGAGCTCGATCTCGAAGTTCGAGACCTCATCGCGGGGCTCGCCGATCGCGAGCCGGATTCGTTCCGCATCGACTGGCGCTACCTGCAAGGCGACGTGGAGTACACCCGGCCGGTCGAGGAACTGCGGCACTGGGCGGCCGAATCCAAGCAGGCGGCCGCGAACGCCGAGCGGGCGCGACGGGAGATCATCACGACGTTGCGCTCGGCGGGCTTGAGCCAGCGGGCCATCGCCGAGGTGATCGGAACGTCGCACCAGCGGGTCGCGCAACTGATGGCGGAGGCATCCTGAACCCTCCCGTACGACGGTCACCGATCGGTCACGGGGGATCACGGGACGCTGAGAGACACCTGAGAATCACTCGATCGGGGCTGCTCATAGCGTCGGCAAACATCTCGGTTCAGGCCGCGTCGAACGCGCCGGACGCCCCAGGACCAGGGACTACTATTCTCCTGGCGTGCTTAAGGGGCAGGAAGACAGCAGTCGCAAGGACGACCCATCGGAGTCGTCCTCGGATCAGGCGGCGGACTCTCCGGCACGCCCGGCGGCGAGCCGGCGCGACCCGTCCGCGAAGCAGCTGAGGTGGTTCGCCTCCGTGCTGGGGTTGCTGGGCGCCGCACTGGCGATCGCGGTGCCCTTCCTGCCGGTCGACCACAACATCAACACCTTGAGATGGCCCACCGCCGAGGGCACCAAGTCGGTCTCCGCGCCGCTGGTGAGCTTCTCGCCGCTGTGGATGAACGCGAACGTGCCGTGCGAGTCGGTGCGCAGCGTCGACGCGCGCACCGACGGTCCGGCGAACCTGCTGAGCACGAACCCGCCGAACTCGGACTACGGCAACCTCACCGGCATGACCCTGCAAGCCGACAACGGCCAGGTCACCTTGCTGTCCAAGGGGCAGCAGGTCGGCACGGTGCCGGTCCCGGCGGGCGACTGCGCCATCACGGTGCGGTCCGACGTGGTCGGCACCAAGGTCAAGCTCGGTGACGAGACGCTGGCGAACCTGCGCGGCGACCAGCGCCCGCAGCTGACCGGCATCTTCTCCGACATCGACTCGACCCGCGACGACATCGACGGCCTGTCCTTCGAGGCACGCGTCGACAACCGCTACGAGAGCAGCGCGACGCCGATCAAGCTGACCGTGATCGGTCTGGCGGTGCTGGCCTTCATCGGCTCCGTGGTGTGCCTGCGGCGCCTGGACGTGCGCGCGGGACGCCGCCCGCCCCGGCTGGTGCCCCGCGGCTGGTGGAAGCCGACGCTGCGGGACGTCTCGGTGTTCGGTGCGCTGATCATCTGGTGGATCGCGGGCGCGATGACCTCCGATGACGGCTACATCCTCACCATCGCGCGAGCGCGCGAGAGCGCCGGCTACATCAGCAACTACTACCGCTGGTTCGCGGTGCCGGAAGCGCCGTTCGGCTGGTTCTACGAGCTGTACTCGATGTGGGTGCAGGTCTCCACGGCCACGCCGTGGGTGCGGCTGCCCGCGTTGCTGATGGGCTCGGTCAGCTGGCTGCTGATCAGCCGCGAGGTGCTGCCGAGGCTGGGCCAGCAGGTCCGGCGCAGCAACGCCGCCGGGTGGGCCGCCGCCGCCGTGTTCCTCGCGTTCTGGCTGCCCTACAACAACGGCCTGCGCGCCGAGCCGGTCATCGCGCTGTTCTCGCTGCTGGCGCTGTGCGCCGTGGAGCGCGCGGTCGCCACCGGTCGCCTGATGCCCGCCGCGCTGGGCCTCGTCGTGGCCGCGCTCGCGCTGGGCGCGGGTCCGCACGGCCTGGTCGCGGTGCTGCCCTACATCGCGGCGCTCAAGCCGCTGCTGCGGTTGGTGCGGCAGCGGGCCAAGGACTACGGCTGGGTACCGGTGCTGGCGCCGATCGCGGCGTGCGGCTTCATCATCCTCGCCGCGGTGTTCGCGGACCAGACCTGGCAGTCGATCATGGATGCCACGGACCTGCGCACCGAGATCGGCCCGAGCGAGGACTGGTACCAGGAGCTCAACCGCTACAACCTGCTGTTCAGCCCCACCCCGGACGGTTCGCTGGTGCGCCGGTTCCCGGTGCTGCTGGTGATGTTGTGCCTCGCGACGTGCGCGGTGATGCTGCTGCGCCGCGGTCGCATCCGGGGTGCGGCGCTCGGCCCGAGCCGCCGGCTGCTGGCCGTGGCCGCGCTGTCGTTCGTGGCGCTGGCCCTGACCCCCACCAAGTGGTCGCACCACTTCGGCATCTTCGCCGCCGTCGGCGGTGCGCTCGCCGCGTTGACGGCGCTGGCCACGAGCAGCACGGTGCTGCGCTCGCGGCGCAACCGGGCGGCGTTCTTCTCCGGTCTCATGGTGATCTGCGCGTTCGCTTCGACCGGGCCGAACGCGTGGTGGTACGTCTCCGGCTGGGGCGTGCCGTGGTTCGACAAGGCCCCGTCGATCGACGGCCGCAACGCGAGCACGCTGCTGCTGGGCATCGCGGCCATCGCGGGCATCGTGGCGTTCGTCGAGCACTTGAGGCTGGACGAGAAGAATCCGAAGGTCGTCGAGAGCGTCGAACCCGGCCGGACCGGCATGGAGAAGCGCAGCCGCGCTCTCCGGCTCGGCACGGCGCCGCTGGCGATCATCTGCGCGCTGCTGGTGCTGGGCGAGCTCGCGACCTTCGGCAAGGTCATCCAGAAGCAGGCGGGCACCTACAGCCTGGGCATGGACAACATCAAGCAGCTCGCCGGTTCCAGCTGCGGCCTGTCGGACTACGTGTACGTGGAGCCCGACCCGAAGGCGGGCATGCTGCCGGTTGCCGGCCAGCAGCCGACCAAGCCCGTGCCGGACTTCCAGGTGCCCAAGCGCAACGCCGACAAGGAGAACGGCGAGCAGTACTTGGCGCCGAAGATGGAGGGCTTCCGCAAGCCGGGCCTGCCGGTCGGCGACGGTTCCGACCCGGAGGAGCCGGACTGGCGCCCGCCGCACCAGTTCGGCGACGACAAGGCCCCGGTGTGGGGCAGCTACGACGAGGCGGGCACCGGCACCGGTGAGCTGCGCACCCAGTGGTACGACCTGCCGGAGCGCGCGGCGACGGGCGAGGTGCCGGTGGTGCTGAGCCTCGCGGGCGCCGAGGGCGGCGCGAACGCGCTGGTGCTGGAGTTCGGCCGGGACACCCCGCAGGGCTTCGAGATGATGCACCGGCAGTTCGTCGCGCAGGGCCCGGCTCCGCAGTGGCGGGACTACCGGTTCACCGTCGGCGGCGAGGCCGAGGGCGCCACGAAGATGCGCGTCGTCGGTGTCGACCAGGCGGTCTCGCCGAACGGCTGGCTGGCGGTGAGCGCGCCGCGCGCGCCGCAGCTGCAGAACATGACCGACGTCGTCGGCGACGCCCCCACGTTCGTGGAGTGGACGGCGGCGCTGGTGCACCCGTGCCTGCAGATCTCCGGGATCCACAACGGCGTCGCCGAGATGCCGCGGTTCCGGGTGTCGGCCGGTGCCGAGGTGCGCGACATCGGCGCGGGCTGGTCCTCGCCGGACGCGGGCGGTCCGTTCGGCTGGATGAACGTCAGCTCCAGCGTGCGGGAACTGCCGACGTACATGCGCGGGGACCTGACGCGGGACTGGGGTTCGCTCTACGAGGTGGACCCGTACCAGCCGGACGCGTTGCCAGCGGAGGCCGCGATGCACGTGAGCTCCGAGACCCACTCGGGTCTGTGGACGCCGGGGCCGCTGACGAAGACGGTGGAGCTGCCGGGCGACGTGCCCAGCTCCGACGACCGCAACGACGTCAAGCAGCTCGGCGGCGACGAGCCGCAGCAGTAGCGCCTGGCGTCGAACGCCTTCGGCGGAGCGGCCCGCTCGACCGGATCAGGTCGGGCGGGCCGCTTCGCGTCCGCCCTGGGTGAAAACGGGGTGCTGGGCGTCCGCCGAGGGTGAAAGCGCCTGCCGCCGCGGCGCGGGCGGTGGTGCGCTGGGGGCATGAGCGAGAAGCGACCAGGATTGATCCTGCACTTGGCAGGCGTGTCCCAACCCCTGCACATCGCGTTGGACGCCACCGAAGCGGAAACGCTCGACGGGCGGCTGGCGGAGCTGATGGGCTCCGGCGGTACGACGTTGCTGACCACCGCGGACGGCGGCAAGTTCGCGGTGAACTTCGCCCACGTCGCCACCGCGCACGTGGAGAGCACCCGCTCCGACAGCAACGCCTACGGAGCGCCCAACCGCACCACCGGCTTCGCGAGCTGAGCGCCGGGCACCGCGTGGGGTGAACGGCCCGTGCGCCCGGCAGGACCGGGCGGACTGGGCCGTTCACCGCTCGGGCCGTGCGACCACGGCGTCAGTCGCGGAAGACGACCCACTTCAGCATCACGAAGTTGATCAGCGTGCCGAGGCCCTGGGCGATCACCCAGAACAGGGTGAACTGCCAGGCCTCCTGCGCGTCGAACAGCAGCACGAGCAGCTGGTTCGAGCCCATGTTCACGAAGAACGTGGTCGTGTAGACGACCACGAACGCGCCGGCCTTCGCCTTGGAGTTGCCAGAGCTGGCGCCGCTGAAGGTGAACTTCCGGTTGATCAGGTACGACGCGGTGGTGCCCAGGATGAACGAGATCGACTTGGACAACCAGACGGGCCAGCCCGCCACGCCCAGCAGCAGCGAGTACGTACCGAAGTCGATCAGCGCGCAGAATCCGCCGATGGCCACGAAGCGGAAGAGTTGCTGGAACAGTCCGAGCTTCTTGCTCTCGGCGTCTGCGCCGGATTCGGCCACGGCCACTGGTTCACCCCAAGTGTCGGCAACAGCGTCGGTACGGCAGCCCGGAGGCGGACGACCCACAAGTCGCCCCGAAAAGTGTAGCGGTGAACCTCTGCGCCCCCCGGTGCACCTGTGCTAGCGGGGCGCTACCCGCCCGTACTCGGGGACGCGACGCGGATAGACTCGGCTGGGTGGGATCGGGACAGCACGACCATGCGACCAGCGAACGGGTTCAGCGACTGGCCGGGTGGGGGCGCACGGCGCCGACCTCGGCTCGAGTCGTGAGCACCCCGGACGTCGACGTGATCGCGAAAGCGGTCCGCGAAGCCGGCCCGCGCGGCGTCATCGCCCGCGGCCTCGGCCGCAGCTACGGCGACCCGTCGCAGAACGCGGGCGGCACCGTCATCGACATGACCGCGCTCGACCGCGTGCACCAGGTCGATGCGGACGAGGCGACGGTCGTGGTCGACGCGGGCGTCTCGCTGGACACGCTGATGCGCCGCCTGCTGCCGTACGGCCTGTGGATCCCGGTGCTGCCGGGTACCCGCCAGGTCACCGTCGGCGGCGCGATCGGTTCCGACATCCACGGCAAGAACCACCACTCGCAGGGTTCGTTCGGCAGCCACGTGCTGTCGCTGGACCTGCTCACCGCCGACGGTTCGGTGCGGACCCTGTCGCCGCAGGGCGCCGGCTCCGAGCTGTTCTGGGCGACGGTCGGCGGCATGGGGCTGACCGGCATCATCCTGAAGGCCACGATCCGGCTCAAGCGCGTCGAAACGGCGTACTTCCTGGTCGACAACGTGCAGACGAAGAACCTCGACGAGCTGATCGAGCACTTCACCGACGGCTCCGACGGCAACTACATCTACTCCGTGGCCTGGTTCGACTCGCTGGCGCGTGGCGAGAACCTGGGTCGCGCCTTGTTGACCAGGGGGAACTCCGCGACGCTGGAGGACCTGCCGAAGAAGCTGCGCAAGGACCCGTTGAAGTTCAACGCCCCGCAGCTGATGACCGCGCCGCCGATCTTCCCGAACGGGCTGGTGAACAAGTACACGATCACCGCCTTCAACGAGGTCTGGTACCGCAAGGCGCCGACGAAGTTCGGGGCCGTGCAGAACATCACCCAGTTCTTCCACCCGCTCGACCTGGTCGGCGAGTGGAACCGGATCTACGGTCCGAACGGTTTCCTGCAGTACCAGTTCATGGTGCCGTTCGGGCAGGAGGCGATGTTCCGCCGGTCCATCGACAAGATCAGCGCCAGCGGGCACGCGTCGTTCCTGAACGTGCTCAAGACCTTCGGCAAGGGCAACGACGCCCCGATGTCCTTCCCCAGCGAGGGCTGGACGCTGACCGTCGACATCCCGATCACGCCCGGCCTCGACCGGTTGTGCCAGGAGCTCGACGAGCTGGTTCTCGACGCGGGCGGCAGGCTCTACCTCGCCAAGGAGTCGCGGACGTCGGCGGAGATGATCGAGCGGATGTACCCGCGCATCCACGAGTGGCGCAAGATCCGCGCCTCGGTCGACCCCGAGGGCGTGTTCCATTCCGACCTGTCCCGGAGGTTGAGCCTGTGACCGCAGCGTTGCAGAACCGGAAGCTGATGGGCTGGGCGCGCACCGCGCCGACCCACGCCCAGGTGCTGAGCACCCCTGACGTCGACGCCATCGCCCGCGCCGTTCGCGAGGCCGATGAGCGCGGCGTGATCGCCCGCGGCTTGGGCCGCAGCTACGGCGACGTGTCGCAGAACGCGGGCGGCACCGTCATCGACATGACCGCGCTGAACCGCATCCACGACATCGACCCGGACAACGCCGTGGTCGACGTGGACGCGGGCGTGAGCCTGGACCAGCTGATGAAGGCGGCGTTGCCGCACGGCCTGTGGGTTCCGGTGCTGCCGGGCACCCGCCAGGTCACCATCGGCGGGGCCATCGGCTGCGACATCCACGGCAAGAACCACCACTCGCACGGGAGCTTCGGCAACCACGTGGTGTCGATGGACCTGCTCACCGCCGACGGCGAGGTCCGCACCCTGACCCCGGACGGGGAGGGTGCGGAGCTGTTCTGGGCGACGGTGGGCGGTGTCGGTCTGACCGGCATCGTGCTGCGCGCCAAGGTGAAGATGAAGCGCACCGAGAGCGCGTACTTCATCGTCGACGCCGACCGGACGAAGGACCTGGACGAGACGCTGGAGCTGTTCTCCAACGGCTCCGACATGAACTACGACTACTCGATGGCGTGGTTCGACGCGATCTCCACCGGCCCGAAGCTGGGCCGTTCGGCGTTCTCCCGCGGCTCGCTGGCCAAGCTCGACGAGCTGCCCCCGAAGCTGCGCGCGGACCCGTTGAAGTTCGACGCCCCGCAGCTGCTGACCTTCCCGGACGTCTTCCCGAACGGGCTGGCCAACAAGCTGACGTTCAGCACGCTCAGCGAGGTCTGGTACCGCAAGACGCCGAAGGCCGGCCGTGGTCAGGTGCAGAACCTGACGGCCTTCTACCACCCGCTGGACATGTTCGGGGAGTGGAACCGGGCCTACGGCTCCAACGGGTTCCTGCAGTACCAGTTCATCCTGCCGTTCGAGCAGCACGAGGCCCTGCGCACGCTGGTGAAGCGCATCGCGGAGTCCGGGCACGTGTCGTTCCTGAACGTGCTCAAGCGGATGGGCGACAGCAGCCGCGCGCCGCTGTCGTTCGCGATGCCGGGCTGGACGATCACCGTCGACTTCCCGATCAAGGACGGGCTCAGCCGGTTCTGCCAGGAGCTCGACGACCTGGTGCTGGGTGCGGGTGGTCGCCTGTACTTCGCGAAGGATTCGCGCACCACGCCGGAGATGATCCAGCAGATGTACCCCCGTCTCGACGAGTGGCGCAAGGTGCGCGCCGCCGTCGACCCGCAAGGAATCTTCCACTCCGATCTGTCCCGAAGGTTGGCCCTGTGATCGACGCCGTTGGAAACCCGCAGTCCCTGTTCATCCTCGGTGGTACCTCCGACATCGCCCTGGCGACCGCGGAGCAGTACGCGAACCAGCGCCCGCTGCGGATCGTGCTGGCCGCGCGCCCGGAGGAGGCCGACCTGGTCGAGGCCGCGGCCGAGCGGCTGCGCAAGACCGGCAGCACGGTCAGCACGATCGAGTTCGAGGCCCGCGACCCGGAGACGCACGGCGAGGTCGTCGAGAAGGCCTTCGCCGACGGTGACATCGACGTCACCCTGGTCGCCTTCGGCGTGCAGCTCGACAACGAGAAGTGCTGGACCGACCCGGCCGCGGCGCGGCTGACCGCAGAGGTCAACTACGTGGCGCCGATGTCGCTGGGCGTGCACCTGTCGAACAAGCTGCGCAAGCAGGGCCACGGGCACCTGGTGATGATGGCTTCGCCCGCCGGTGAGCGCGCCCGCCGGACGAACTTCGTCTACGGCTCCGCCAAGGGCGGCATCGACCTGTTCTACTCCGGCCTGACCTACGCGCTGGAGGGTTCGGGCGTGAAGGTCACGGTCGTGCGCCCGAACTTCGTGAAGACGAAGCTCACCGCCGGCATGAAGCCCGCCCCGATGGCGCAGACGCCCGAGCAGGTCGGCGCCGCGATCATCGACGCGGTCCGCAAGGGCAAGGAGTCCATCTGGGTCCCGGGCCAGATGCGCTGGGTGATGGTCGTGCTGCGGCACCTGCCGCGGGTGATCTTCCGCAAGCTGTCGTTCTGATCCTCAACGCGTGAGAGAGGGCCGCCGGGCGCACCGGCGGCCCTTTCTCATGTCCGGCCCCTCAGCCGTCCGGCCTCGAGTTCCCGGAGTCGTGCGCTGAACGCGTTGATGATGCCGGTCATCTCCGAACTCCGGCGCGGTCCGGTCCGGCCCGGCAACCCGATTTCACCCCGAGCGCCCGTCGGGCGGCGGTACCGGTCCACCCCCGAGTCGAGGACGGTACCGCCGCGATTCCCGCGGAGCGGACGGTTCGCGGGAATCGTCCGGAGGCCGTCAGGTGGTGCGCAGCGGGAGCTTCCGGACGCCGGTCATGTTCGGGTTCGGCTGGAAGTCCGGCGGGTCGGCCGGGTCGGTGGCCAGCTTCGGGAACCGGTCCAGCAGCAGGTTCAGCGCGACCTTCCCCTCCAGCCGCGCGAGCGGGGCGCCGAGGCAGAAGTGGATGCCGCGGCCGAAGCCGAGGTGCGGGTTCGGGTCGCGGGTCGGGTCGAAGACGTTCGGGTCCGGGAACCGCCGCGGATCCCGGTTCGCCGCGGCGACCCACGTGAGCACCAGCTGATCGGCGGGAACGCGCCGCCCGCCGAGCTCGACCTCGGTGGTGGTGATCCGGCCGACCGCGGCGAACGGGCTGAGGAACCGCAGTGATTCCTCGATGACGCCGGGCAGGGTCGAGCGGTCGGCGCGAGCGCGCGCCTGGTGCTCGGGGTGGGCGTCGAGGCAGAGCACGGTGTTGCCGAGCAGCATCGTGGTGGTGATGTGCCCGGCGATCAGCAGCACGTTCGCGAAGTTGACGACCTCGTCGTGGGTGAGCTTCTCGCCGTCCACCTCGGCTTCGACGAGCTTGCTGAGCAGGTCCTCGCGCGGGTGCCTGCGGCGTTCGGCGGCGTGCTCGCCCAGGTAGTCGGTGAGGTGGCCGACCTGGGCCAGCACTTCCTGCAGTTCGCGCTGCTGCTCCGGCGTCGGGTCGCTCAGCGACATCCGCGCGTCGCGGGTGAACATCCCGTCCACCCACTTCTTGAACAGGTCGCGGTCGCTGCCGGGCACGCCGAGCAGTTCCGCGATGACGATCACCGGCAGCGGGTAGGCCAGGTCGGCGACCAGTTCCAGCCGGTCCGCTCCGTCCACGGCGTCGAGCAGTTCACCGGTGAGTTCGGCGATGCGCGGTTCGAGCCCGGCGACGACCTTCGGGGTGAAGGCGTGGCTGACGAGCTTGCGCAGCTTGTTGTGCTCCGGTGGGTCCATCCGCACCAGGTTGCCCTCGGCGAACTGCTTGCCCTGGGGGAACACCCGCGTGGTGTCGGAGGAGCAGGTCGCCGGGTCGCTGAGGATCCGCATCGCCTCCGGGTAGCCGTAGACGTTCCAGAACCCGAGCGATTCGTCGTGCTGCACGGGGCTGCTGGGCTGTTCCCCGTGCAGCCAGAACTGCGACTCCGATAATCCCCACTCCTCGATCGCGGTCATGATGTCCCCTCCATCAGTGGTCGGTGGGTTTCACCGGAGCGTTCGCCGCGTCGAGCGCGGTGAACAGCTCCCGGTAGCGGGTGATCAGTTCGGTGAGCAACGCGTCGACCCGGTCGGCGACCGCGTGCACCGCCGCCGCGTCCGGCGCGCCCGGCGGTTCGAAGGCGTGGCGGATGGTGTGCGCGAGAGCGTCGGCCTTCTGCTCCCGGTCGATGCCGGAGAGCGCGGGTTTGTAGTCATCGGCGAGGAAGAAGCCGAGCGCGGCGGCGTTGAGCGTGTAGGCGAGGTCGGGCACGTCGGTGCGCAGCAGTCCGGATTCGGCCAGCACCGAGAAGAAGCGCTCGTTGATCGCCTGCATCCACTCGTCGTCGGCCTGGTCGCCGCTGGACCGCCGCCGGAGTTCGCCCAGCATCTCGACGTCCCCGGTGACCAGCGCCAGCGCCAGCGGCCGGCGGAAGGTCGTGAGGTAGGCCAGCCGCAGCAGCCGGTGCGGGCGCACTTCGTTCGGGTCCGCGCGCAGCCCGCCGCGGAGGTCTTCGACCAGCGCGATCGACTCGCGCACCAGCAGGCTCTGGAACAGCGCGACCTTGGTCTTCCAGTGCAGGTAGACGGTGCCTTTGCCGACGTGCGCCTGGCGGGCGACGTCGTCGATGGTCACCTTCCGGTAGCCGTGGCGCAGCAGCAGTTCGCCTGCCGCGTCGAGGATCCGGTCTGCTCGTTCGGTGTCGCGGGGCACCTGGTGTCCTTTCCTGCGCCGGGCCTCCGGCCCGACCGCCGTGTCCACGTGACCGAATTTGCTCATCTGGTCACGTGGTCACGCTAGCCCCTTCCCCGCCCGTCGACAAGCGCCGAGCCACGCCGTCACCGGCCGGTCCGCCGGGCTCCGCAGCCCGCCCGGCTCCACCTCCGCGGTGGTCGCGTTCCTGCTGGACGGGGCCGCCTGTCGTTCACCGCGCAACCAGAACTGCGATTCGGGAAGACCCCAGCGCACGCTCGTGATGTCGAGTTATTTCGCTGGGAGCCTTCGCCGAGTGCTGCCGCGCGGTGGGGTGGTGGAACCTCGCGGGGCGCTCACCGGAACCGGCGACGGTGCGTCACGGCTGCTGTTCCAGCACCGTCCCTCGTCACCCGAAAGTGCAGCTTCGTAGTGTCTGACCTGCCTGGACGCTCTTGGCTGGCGCGCGTTCGCCCGGCAGGAGGACTAGCTTCGAGGGTCACCTGAGATGTCGCGAGAAGGGAGCCGTCATGGGACTCGGCAGCCTCAAGGACAAGCTGATGAACATGGGCAAGCAGCACAGCGACAAGGTCGAACAAGGCATCGACAAGGGAAGTGACGCAGCCAAGAAGAAGTTCGGCCACGAGCAGCAGGTCGATCAGGCCGCCGAGAAGGGCAAGGACTACTTCCGCAATCAGGACTCAGGGCCGCAGCAGTAGTCACCGCTCCGCTGCTCGGCCGATGCCGACCGGCGGGACCTGGCGAGGGTGGTCCTGAACCTGGTGGTGGCCGGCAGCTCCCTGGAAAGGGGTCGTCCGTAAGGACGGCCCCTTTCCCTATGGGCGGGGTCTTCTCCTGGTCGGCGGCGGAGCCGTTGAGGTTCCGCCGCGCGAGCCAACCCTGCAAGCGCCACGAGGGTCAGGCCCTGATCGCGATGGCCATTCCTTGGCCTACTCCGACCGACGCCGCGGCTATGCCGAGGCCGCCGCCTCGGTGGCGCAGGTGGCGGCAGAGGTCGAGGACGATGCGGGGCATCGAGGCCCCCAGCGGGTGGCCGTAGGCGAGGGCTCCGCCGTGCACGTTGACGCGTTCCCGGTCCACGCCCGGCAGGTATTCGAGGACCGCCAGCACGACCGCGGCGAACGTCTCGTTGATCTCCCACAGGTCCACGTCGGCCGCGGTGACGCCGAGCTTGCGCAGCAGCGCTCGGATCGCGGGGACCGCGGACAGCGCGAAGTGGTGCGGATCGGTCCCGGTGCTCACCGAGCCCACCAGCTCGCCCCACGGCCGCACGCCCAACCGCTCCGCCTGCTGTTCGGTCCCGATCAGCGCGGCCAGCGCCCCGTCCGACAGCGGGGCCGAGTTCCCCACCGTGACCGGGCCGTCGGGGGAGAACGCGGGACCGAGCCTGCCGAGCTTGCGCAGGTCGGTGTCGGGGCGCACCGATTCGTCCCGGCGCACCACCGTCCCGTCCGGCGTGGTCACGGGGAACGTGAACCCGTCGTGCAGCCCGGCGTCCCAGGCGGCGGCGGCCCGGCGGTGCGAGCGCAGCGCGCACCCGTCCAGCTGGTCGCGGGTGATGCTCAGGTCGAGCGCGGTCCGTTCCGCGGCGTGCCCCAGCGGCACCGTCCACGCCGACGGCATCCGAGGGTTCACCAGCCGCCAGCCCGCGGCGGTCGACGCCGTCTCCATCCGGTCCGGCATGGCGCGGTCGGCGCGCGGCACCACGAACGGCGCGCGGCTCATGCCTTCCACCCCGCCCGCGATGAGCAGTTCGGCCTCGTCCGCTTTGACGGCCCGCGCGGCCTGCACCAAGGTCTCCCCGCCGGAGGCGCACAGCCGGTTCACGGTGACGCCGGGGACGGTCGTGGGCAGCCCCGCCAGCAGCGCGGCCATCCGCGCCACGTTGCGGTTCTCCTCGCCCGCGCCGTTGGTGTTGCCGTAGAGCACGTCCTCGACCCGTGCCGGGTCCAGCAGCCCGCTGCCCGCGGGCCCGTGCCTGCGCAGCAGTTCGGTGAGGGGCAGCGCGGCGAGGTCGTCGACGCGGATCCCGGACAGCGCGCCCCGGTATCGGCCGAACGGGGTGCGGGCGGCGTCGAGGACGTAGGCGCGGGCCATGGCCCCATGCTGACCGAACGGGTGGCGTCGTTAAAGGTCCGCGCGGGGCCTATTCGGTCGCCGGGAGTTCCACCGCGGCGGCCTTCTCGGTGAGCGCGGTGACCCGCCCGCCGCGTGCGCCGAGGTCGCGCAGCTTGCGCAGATCGCGGTCGCCGCGCAGCTGGACCGTGGTGCGCGTCCACCCGCCGTCGCTGAGCCGGTCGAGTTCGCCGCGGGCGGCATGACCGCCGTCGACGGTCGTCTTCAACGCCCCCGAGGAGGCGAGCGAGCCGCGCGCCGCGCCGAGCCTGCCGAGCGCGTCGTCGACGGCGTCGAGCAGCGCCACCCGGTTCCCCTCGGTCATGGCCCGCACCAGCTCCGGTTCGGACGCGGCGACGCGGGTGGCGTCCCGGAAGGAACCTGCCGCCAGCGACAGCGCGAGCGGCCCCCCGTCGGCGCCGACGGCGGCGAGGATGTTCGCGAACACGTGCGGCAGGTGCGAGATGCGGGCGACCGCCGAGTCGTGCTCGGCGGCGGAGACGGCGACGACGTGGGCGCCGCAGTCCAGCGCCAGTTCGGCCGCGTCGCGCCACGCGCCGAGCGTGGTGCCCTCTTCGACGGCGACGGCCCACGGCGCCCCCTGGAACAGGTCGGCGGATCCGGCGGCCCACCCGGACGACGCGGTGCCCGCCATCGGATGCCCACCGGCGTAGCGGGCCCCGGGCAGCAGGCTGCGCACCTCGGCGTCGACGGCATCCTTCACGCTGATCACATCGGTGAGCCGGGCTTCCGGTGCGTGCCACGCGATCTTGCGCAGCACGTCGCGCGCGGCGGTCACCGGAGTGGCGATGACGATCAGGGCGTCCTCGGCCGCCGCGCGGCGCAGCGCGTCCTCGATGCCGGTGACCTCGTAGCCGTCGTCGCCGGCTCTGACGGCGTCGTCGGCCCCGGCGGTGGCGCCCCAACCAGGGCGTCCGGCGGCGGTGGCGGCCCGCAGCACCGAGCCACCGATCAATCCCAGTCCGATCACGCACACGGCACGCATGACCACATCCTGCCCGACTCCGGTGAGTGCGCGGGCCACCCGGTCGTGCGGTTGTGCACCCCCGATCGCGGTGCTGAAGGTCACGAGCGCGCAATAGTGCTTTCGGGTGGCACCGGCACGCTCTACGGTTGGGCGCATGACAGGGCAGGAGCCGGTCGCGGGCTTCGCCGTTGCCGTTGTTCGTGAGGACGGCCGGTGGCGGTGCAGCGCGTTGGACGGTTCGGTATTGGGTGGGCTCGACGCCACGATCACGGCGTTGCGCGACTTGCGCTCCACCGGCGCGGTGTTCGGCATGTGCAACGTGGACGACGAGTTCTTCGTGCTGATCCGCCCGATTCCGGGCGGGGTGGACCTGCTGCTCTCGGACGCCGCGGCGGCGCTGGACTACGACATCGCCGCCGACGTGCTGGACCTGCTGCGCGCGGACGCGCCGGATGAGGACGACGACGAGGTGTGGCCCGAGGGCAACCTGTCGATCCTGTCCGACATCGGCCTGCCCGAGGGCGAACTCCTGGTGATCATCGAAGAGGTCGACCTGTACCCGGACGAGCAGCTGGAGATGATCGCTCAGCGCTGCGGCTTCGGCGAGCAGTTCGCGGGCGTGCTGGAGAAGCTGGACCAGTGACGGCCCGCGACACCGAGCTGGTGCGCGCGGCGCTGGAGGTCGCTCCCGGTGCGTTGACCACCGGTGACGTGCCGATCGGCGCGGTCGTGGCGGCCCCGGACGGTTCGATCCTCGCCCGCGAGCACAACCGGCGGGAGGCCTCGGCCGACCCGACGGCGCACGCGGAGATCTTGGCGCTGCGCGCCGCCGCCCGCGCGTGGGGCGACGGCTGGCGGCTCTCGGAGTGCACCCTGGCGGTCACTGTGGAGCCGTGCACGATGTGCGCGGGCGCGCTGGTGCTGTCGCGGGTGAGCCGCGTGGTGTTCGGCGTGTGGGAGCCGCGCACGGGAGCCGTCGGCTCGTTGTGGGACGTGGTGCGGGACCGGCGCAGCAACCACCGCCCGGAGGTCGTCGGCGGCGTGCTCGCCGCGGAATGCGCCGCGCTGCTGGAAGAGTTCTTCGACGGCCGCCGGTGAGCTGCCCCACCCGTGCGTGATGGCGGATCAAGTTGGGTACTCCCACGGTGACGAACCCTGCGGAAGGAGTCACCCATGGGTGTGTTCGACAAGGTCAAGCACCAAGCTCAGCAGCTGACCGGCCGGGCCAAGGAGGCCACGGGCAGCGCGACCGGCAACGATGAACTCCGCGACGCCGGCAAGCGCGACCAGGCCGAGGGCAAGGTGAAGGAAACCGGCCAGGACGTGAAGGACAAGGCGGCCGGTGCCGTGCAGGACGTCCAGGACAAGTTCAAGGGCTCCGGTGGCGGCGAGACCGGCGGCTCCGCCGATCGCTGACCCCCGTCTGCTGATGCCGAACAGGCGTCCAGTAGCCTTGTCGGCGGTAGCGTGTCCGAGCGGCCGAAGGAGCGCGCCTCGAAAGCGCGTGAGGTGAGAGCCTCCGTGGGTTCGAATCCCACCGCTACCGCCAGCGAAGAGCCGGTCCTCCCACGGGGAGGGCCGGCTCTTCGGCGTTTCCGGGGTCAGGCGGCCGGGGTGCGCGGGCGGTTCTCGAGATTCATCGGTTCGATGAGCCCGGTGTCCTCGTCGCCCGCGAAGTCCTCCCAGTCCATGTTGGCGAGGGACAGGTTGATCTCCATCTCGACGAGCGCCCCGGTGGTGGCGCGCCGGGTCTCACCGAAGCTGTCCTCGTCGAGGCTGACGACCAGCACGTCGTGCTCGGGGGCGGTCATGGTGTGCGCGTCGGCGATGACGAGCAGCGGCCAGTCCGAGTCCTCCGGGACCAGCGAGGCCAGCTGCTCCGGGGTGAGGCCCGCGTAACCTCGGTCGTCGAGCGGGACCACGTTCGCCGACCCGAGGTCGTCCGATCCGGGTTCGGAGTACTCGGCGGTGGTGCGGGCGGCGGTCGCCGCCCAGGCCGCGTCGTCGGAGAAGTCGGTGCGCACCACGGGAACTTCCTCGGTGGCGGGCAGCTCGGGGAGGCCCGCGGGGCGCTTCGGCTTCCGGCGGCGCGACCGCTTCGCGGGCGGTTCGGGGGGCAGCTGCTTCGGTTCGTGCGCCCCCAGGACCTCGTCGTGCTCGTCGACCAGGACGAGGCGCCCGTCATCGGTCACCAGCATCGCTTCGGCGCGCGCGTCCCGCGCCAGGGGGCCGAAGACGCCGGGCAGCGCGTAGCCGTCCGGTCGGACGGTGCGCGGTTCGCCGTCCTCGGTGAGCGCGAACCCGTCGCCTTCTCGGATCGGCTCGTGCCACAGGACCGGACCGTCCACTCGGCACAGGAAGCACGCGTCGCGCTCACCGACGACGAACTGGTACTCGCCGTTGGCCGAGGTCAGCGAGCCGTTGCGCAGCGACTGCCCGCGCCGCATCCGGTGGCCGTCGGCGGGGCTGTTCCACCCGTCCCAGCGCTTCGGCGCGCGCGGCGACTCCCACAGCACGTGGCCCTGCTCGTTCTTCAGCACGATCTTGCCCCAGTCGTGGACCATCAGGCTCGCGATCGGTTCGCGCTGGGGGCCGGTGGACCAGAGCCGCTCACCGGTGTGCGAGTACACGACGAGGTCGCCGTCCTCCTCCAGCGCGAGGCGACCGGGGAGCCCGAACGCCGCGTCGTGGTCGAACGCGTACGGCGAGTGGTGCTGCCACACGCTGCGCTGGTAGTTCGTGCCGGTGGCCCAGACCGCGAACGAGTCCGCGTTTCGGTACAGGACGACGTTGCCGTCGTGCTGGTGCACCAGGCTGTACTCGCCGGTCGGGCAGCTCACCGCGCGTCGGCTCAGGTGCTCGCCCGGCCGCAGCACGAGCGAATATCCGTATCCAGGTCTCATGCCGCGCGAGACTAGATCAGCCCCCCGACACGGCACGGCGCCAGCCGATCCAGGGCTCCGCGGAATTGCCGGTCGACGTAGCGGGATTCGCGACTCCGCGGATTCACGAGAAGGTCGTGAAATCGAACGGAGGAGAACGGGCGACAGGTTTGCGCGTTCGGGAAAGTCGGGCGATCTCGTGGCCGAACAGCAGGCGAAACCCGGCCCTGGCGGCACACTTGAACTCCGCGGGGGAGTGGTCTCGTGGGGGAATTCTCTAGTTTTTCGGCGGGAGAAGATCTCGCCGGATGGCGAGGGTTCGCGGTGCCCTAGCTTCTTCGGCGAAGCACTTCCGGAACTGAGAGGACTCTTCTTGATGAAGCGCAGTGCTCTGCTCGTGGCGTCGGTGGTGGTCGGCATGCTCGCCCTCGCGGGGCCGGCCTCGGCCGCTCCGTCGTACTACCGCACCTACCCGTCGCACGACTTGGCCGCCAAGGCGTGCGAGGTCGGGAAGAAGGAAGGCCGGTGGACGAGCTGCACCTACCGCCCCGCGGAGACCGGTCCGAACCCGCCGGTCCAGCTGTGGGTCGCGTGATCCGCGGCTGATCCTCCGCGGACATCGCCCTCCGTGCGAGCGCCCTGGACGGGGCGTTTGAGCGGAGGGCGAACCGCTGTCCGGTCGAAGCGCCTCGGCATCGAGTGCGAGCACCGGGGCGCGCGGATCCGCATCCGCGACTTCCGCGTGTTCGATTTCGCGTTTCCGAATGGAACACCTGATGCGCCGTTCGGACGTGTCCGTGCTGCCGATTCCGAGGAATCGCGACTGGCTCAGGGAAATCCCGCGCGAACTCGCGGACGACCTTCGATGAAATGCCGAGGATGAAAGCGCAATCCTTCGAGCAGGGGCCGGTCAGCAGGCGCCGGCGGCGGAGGAGCGCAGAACATGTGTGGAATCGCGGGAGGGGTGTCGTTCGGCGACGACTTGAACCGGAAGCGGCATGTCGTCGAGGCGATGACCGAGACGATGGCCTGCCGCGGGCCGGACGCGACCGCTACCGCGACGCGGTCGCCGAAGTCGAGCCGTTGTCGGGGGAAGGCGCGGATGCGCGTCATGAGCCACGTACATCTCGCCCGGTTCCTGCGGGCGCTGCTGGATCGCAAGGACCGCATCAGCATGGCCGTCGGCCTGGAGGTGCGGGTCCCGTTCTGCGACCACTGCCTGGTCGAGTACGTGCACAACGCGCCGTGGGCGATGAAGAGCTTCGACGGCAGGGAGAAGAGCCTGCTGCGCGCCGCCGCGCGGGACGTGCTGCCGCAGTCGGTGCTGAAGCGGGTGAAGAGTACCCGTCCACTCAGGACCCCGGCTACGCGGGCAAGCTGCAGGCGATGGGCCGCGAACGGCTCGCCCAGGGCCATCGGATGTTCCAGGTCATCTACCGCAAGTGGTTCGAGGTCACGGTGAACACGCCGCCGGCGGTGCTGCCCGACCACGAGCGCGAGAAGCTCGACCGCGCCCTGGACATCGCGACCTGGATGGACGTGTACCGCCCGCAGATCCGGGTGCCGTAGTCCGCACGGTGCCGGTGGCGGGAATCCGCCACCGGCATCCACCCCCGTGCCTGGTGGCGCCCGTGGCCGCGCGCGGGTTTCCCGTTCGGCCACTGGAAAGGGGGACGGGCGTCATCCCCGGCCGGTAGCGTCGCTCCGTTGTGATCGTCGACTGCTGGGGGTGGGGCGTGCACGGATCGTCGAAGACGCTGGCCGGGGTGGTGGCCGCGTGCGGAGTGCTGGTGGTGTTGCCGGGTTCCGCAGTCGCGGCCGAGATCCGGATCCACGACGTCCAAGGCCAAGGCCGGGTCTCCCCGCTGCTGGGCCAGGCGGTCGGCGGGGTCCGGGGCGTGGTCACGGCGGTTCGTCCGGACGGGACGTCGCCGGGTTTCTGGTTCCAGGACCCGAATCCGGACGGTGACCCGCGCACCAGCGAGGGCCTGTTCGTCTACACCCCCGACGAGGCGCCGCGGGTCGCGGTGGGCGACGTGGTGTCGGTGTCCGGCACCGTCGCCGAGTACTACGCGGTCAGTGAGGGCGAGCAGCCGGAGACCACGCCGAACCAGTCGGTCACCGAGCTCTCCGGCGCGACGTGGCAGGTCACGGGAACCGCACCGGTTCCGGCCGCGGAGCCGATCACCCCGGCTTCGGTGCCGGAGGCGTACGCGCCGGAGGGCGAGCTGGACGCGCTGCCGCTGGACCCGGCCCGGTTCGCGCTGGACTTCTACGAGTCCCGCGAGCACGTGAACATCGCCGTCGAGGACGCCCGCGTGGTCGGGCCCACGGACTCCTACGGCGCGCTCACCGTCACCTCGAAGCCCCGGCAGAACGCGGGCGAGCGCGGCACCACCACCTACACCGGCTACGACCAGCAGAACTCGGGGCGGCTGAAGGTGGAGCCGATCGGCGCGCCCGCTCCGGCGGCGAACGTCGGCGATCAGCTCGCCGGGAGCACCGAAGGCCCGCTGGACTACAGCCGCTTCGGCGGCTACCTGCTGGCGGCGACGACGCTGGGCGAGCACCGGCCCGTCGGGGTGCGCCCGGAGGTCACCCGCCCGCCGGGCGAGGACGAGCTGGCGGTCGCGACCTACAACGTCGAGAACCTCTCCGCGACCGACGAGCAGGGCAAGTACGACCGGCTCGCCCACGGCGTGACCACGAACCTCGCCGCCCCCGGCGTGATCTCGCTGGAGGAGGTGCAGGACGACACCGGAGCCACCGACGACGGCGTGGTCACCGCGGAGCGAACGCTGGGCCGGTTCGTCGACGCGATCGAAGCGGCCGGCGGACCGCGCTACGAGTGGCGGCAGATCGACCCGGTCGACGGGGCCGATGGTGGCGAACCGGGCGGCAACATCCGGGTGGCGTTCCTGTTCAACCCGGCGCGGGTGTCCTTCGTGGACCGTCCCGGCGGGGACGCGGGAACTCCAGTGGAGGCCGTTGAAGCCGGTGAGCGCGCGGGCCTGAGCGCCTCGCCCGGCCGGATCGCGCCAGGCGACGACGCGTGGCGGGCGAGCCGCAAGCCGCTCGTCGGCGAGTTCACCTTCCGCGGCGAGCCCGTGTTCGTGGTCGCGAACCACTTCACCTCCAAGGGCGGCGACCAGCCGCTGCACGGTCGTTTCCAGCCGCCGGTGCGGAGTTCGGAGCAGCAGCGGACCGCGCAGGCCCGGCTGGTGCGCGGGCTCGTCGCCGACCTGGTGACGATCGACCCGGAGGCGAAGGTCCTGGTCACCGGCGACCTCAACGACTTCGGCTTCTCCCCGGCGGTGTCCGCGCTGACCGAAGGAGGGCTGCTGTCGTCGCCCGCTGCGGCGCTGCCGCCGAACGAGCGCTACAGCTACGTCTACGAGGGCAACGCCCAAGCCCTCGACCACGTCCTGACCACGCCCGGCGTCGGCGAGGTCGACTACGACGTCGTGCACATCAACGCCGAGTTCGCCGACCAGGCCAGCGACCACGACCCCCAACTCGTCCGCGTGCGGTGATCCGCCGCCTCCGCGTCCGAAATCGCGACGGGGGGCGTCAACCGCGGCGCAAGGCCGCTCGGTTCACGGGGCGGGGGCCGGCGGACGGCTCGGTGATCGTGTATCCCAGTTCGGGAAGCGCGCCGACGGCGACCTCGGGCGCGTCACGGACCAGCGTCGCGATCTGCCGCCTTCGCCAGTCCTCGCGGCCCGCTTCAACGGCCTCCTTCGCGCCGTCCACGTGATCGAAGCGGAATTCGTCGAGCAGCATCTGGAGGAAGTCCTCGAGGCAAGGACGTCCGCGTGCGCCACCCACCGAGAGGTGGACCTTCGACAACATGCCCTGGTGCTTCTCGTTCGTCTGAGCCAGCAAGTGGCTCACCGCTCCGCGTTCCGCGTGCACGTTCCAATGCGCGGCCGGTACGGAATGGGCGTCCCGCAGGTAGTCGAGCCGGAAGATGGGGCGTTGTTGTCACCCCGGCCGTGGACCTTCAGCTCGAAGCTCGACCGTTGCACTGCGAGGTAGTGGCCGTGCGTATCTCCCGCGCACAGGTACGACAGGCGCAGGCTCGCGACGTGCCTACCGGCGTGCAGCAGTGGCTCCAACGCGCCTTTGGTCGTGGTGCGGGGTGGACGGCGTAGTTCTCGCCCAAGACCAGGCAGTTGACGCGGCGGTCTTCGCGGTTCGCTCCGGCCGCGACGGGGAGAGTGGCGTGGAGCAGGTCTTGGACCTGTTCAGCGAAGGCCGTCGCCCTCGCTTGGACGTTCATCGGCACGGACGTTCCCCAGCAGAAAATCGATCTCCACGAGTTCGTTGTAGATCTCGCGCTCGTCAGGTGATGCGGTGTGGTCCTCTGCCGCTCGTTGCACGAGTTCGTCTTCGCTGAACGGCACGAGCGCCAAGAGCTGGGCACGTCGGGCGTGGAGTTCTGCGGATGTGACCCGAATCAGTGCGGCGGTCATCCTGCGCTCTCGGTCACTGAGTGTATCCAGTCGTATCCTCAGGGTAGCGCACCGTCTTGGGTGCGTGGCGTCGTTGCCGTGCCTCGTTCAGGGGATTCACCGAGGTGGAGTACTTCGTCGAGTCTGGCGCTCGGATGTGGAATTTTCCAGTGCGCCGTTCTGGGGGTCATCTGGTGAATCTTTTCGTCGGCCAGGGTTATTTGCGTCGCCGACTTCATTTCTGCCCTACTGGGTGTCACTCAAAGTGAGTACGCTGTGGTCACTGGGTGACGAAGGGGGGAGTTATGGGGCAGCCGCAGCGGGACGTGTCGAAAGGCGAAGTGCAGGAGCTGGGCGATTCGGCCTAGCGGTGCGGGCCACGTCGGGGCGGCCTGAGCCGAGCTCGTGCCACGGCGGCCGGGCGTTCGGTGGGCGCCGAGTCGTGCGGACCCGGATCGAGCCCGCGAAAACGCGGAAGGCCCGGTGCTCGCTGAGCACCGGGCCTTCCGATCTGCGGAGGATACGGGATTCGAACCCGTGAGGGCTATTAACCCAACACGATTTCCAATCGTGCGCCTTAGGCCGCTCGGCCAATCCTCCACGCGGAAGTGTACGTGAGGCCGATGATCAGTCCGTGCAGGGGTCCCCCGCATGCTGACCAGCGACGGCGAAGATCGACCGTGCGAGCGGCGTGCCGATCAGAGCGCGCGCAGCACCCGGATCCGATCCTGCTGGGAGCGTTGCGAGACGGCGGCTTCCGGGACGGCGCTCTCGAACGCGTGCGGGCACCCCGGCCGCACGTGCAGTTCCACCGGCGTGCCCGCGGCGGCGAGCCTGCGGGCGTACTCGATGTCCTCGTCCCGGAAGATGTCGAGGTCGCCGACGTCCACGTAGGCCGGGGGCAGTCCGCTGAGGTCGTCGGCGCGGGCGGGCGCGGCGGTGGCGGGGACGTCCGAGGTTCCCGCGAGGTCGCCGAGCAGCGCGTGCCAGCCGGTGAAGTTGCGGTCGTAGGACCAGGTCAGCAGCGGTTCCAACTCGGGGTCCGGTTCGGTGTTGCGGTCGTCGAGCATCGGGTAGATCAGGACCTGCCGGGCGATGGGCAGCCCGCGTTCCCGCGCGAGGAGCGTGACGCCCGCGGCCAGACCGCCACCCGCGCTCTCACCCATGATCGCGGTGCGTGCGGGGTCGACGTCCAGTTCGGCGGCGTGCTCGTGCAACCAGGCCAAGCCCGCGAATGCGTCCTCGACGGGCGCGGGGTGCGGATGCTCGGGTGCGCACCGGTAGTCCACGGCGAGCAGCGGAACCCCGCAGGCGGCGGCGAGCCGGGCGGCCTGCGGCAGGCACGGCTCGACGTCGCCGAAGACCATCCCGCCGCCGTGCAGCCACACCACCGCCGAGCCGGGCCGTTCGCCGTCCGGGGCGAGCCACCGCAGTGCGATCTCGGTGCCGTCGGCGCTGATCGCGGTGAAGTCGGTCCTGGACACGCCCGGCACCGGTGGCAGCGCGGCGACCGCGCTCATGGCCGTCTCGATCTGGCGTCGGATCGCGAGCGCGTCGCCGCGAGCCTCGGGCGCGGGGCGGTTCGCGAAGTACGCGTCCATCGCCGGTTTCAGTTCGGGGTCCAGTTCGAGCGGCACGGTGTCCTCGGCTTCCGATCGGAGTCGGGGGCGAGGCTAGGCGCCACCACCGACGATCTCCGCCGGTCGCGCGATCGCTGAACGGCTAAGGCCTGGTCACCAGGGGCTCAGCTCTCGGCGTGCACCAGCTCCCACACGTGGCCGTCGACGTCCTGGAAGCTGCCGCCGTACATCGGCCCCATCTCGGCCGTCGGCTTCCACGGCTTGCCACCCGCCTCGATGGCCTTCGCGATGAGGCCGTCGACCTGGTCGCGGGTGTCGACGCTGAGGCAGTTGAGGACCTCGGTGGTGGTCGTGGCGTCGCTGATGTCGCCGTTGATGAACTCGGCGAAGCGATCGTGCTCCAGCATCATCACCATGATGTTCTCCTCGACGACCATGCAGATCGTCTTCTCGTCGGAGAACTCGTCGTTGAAGCCGAATCCGAGTTCGGCGAAGAACGCCTTCGAGCGCTGCACGTCCTTGACCGGCAGGTTCACGAAGATCATGCGCATGGCGGGCCTCCTGGAGAGCTCTGACTCACGTTCCACCGGGTAGACCCCGAGCGGACGTGGAACTCATCGGATACCCGAGAAGTCCTGCCGCATTCCGGAAAGGCGCGGGTGCCGCCGCTGGAAGCGCCGGGCTGCGGACCTGCGGGCCGGTCGGCGCGGGTGCCCCGTGCCGACCGGCCTCCGGGCTCAGGACTCGATGTTCAAGCAGGCGGCGCGGCCACCGGCCTTGCCGGCCTGACCTTCGGCGGTGTTCGTGTTCGACTCCTCGTGGATCACGATCGACTTGGGCGCGCGCTCACCGGTGATGCCGAACGGCACGTTCGCCGAAGCCTGGCCCGCGCCCTGCGCGTCGGTCCGCAGGTCCAGCCAGATCTCGTTCTGCGGGTTGGCGTACGCCGGGTCCGCGGACGGGCTCTCCGGCGAGGCGGCCGGGTCCTGCTTGTTCTGGAAGTGCGGTCCCGCCGCGTCGCCCGTCGGGCCGCAGGCGTTGACGTGCGCGTGCACCGCGTAACCGCGGTTCGGCTGCAAGCCGGTGACCTCGAAGTCCACCACCGTGGACTGCTCGGAGCCCTCGACGGTGGCCTTGACCTTCGCCCCCGCCGGCGCGAGCGCCGGGTTGTAGGTGAAGGCCGCACCCTGGCCGCCGGGCTGGGCCAGCGTGCCCTCGAACGAACCGGTCTTCGCGTCGCCGCCACCGGTTTGCGTCTGCTCCGCCGGCGGCGGAGGCGTGCCCGGGCCGGGCGGCTGGGAGGACGGCTCGCCAGGGGGCGTGCACGCGGTCAACGCGAGGGCCGCGACGGCGCTGCCGAGGACGAGGACCCGGCGACCGGCAAAAGTGATCCGCTGAGACATGTCGCAGATCATGCCGGAAACAGGCGAAACAGGCGATCACCGGCCCAGGTGGTAAGCGTGACGACACCCCCGATGGGGGAGTGTTCCCGGCTCCGGAGCGGACGCGTTAGACTCTTGGTGGGACTCCGTGCGACGTCCATCCTGTGAACTCCCCCAGGGCCGGAAGGCAGCAAGGGTAAGCGGGCTCTGGCGGGTGCACGGGGTCCCGCTTACTTTTCCCCGGCCGCCGCACCCGCGGCCCGATCCGGGGCCGCCCCGATCCGGGCTGTCGGTGCCACCGCGTAGGGTCTCGACCGTGGCGCTCGCCCTCTACCGCAAGTACCGTCCGGCGACCTTCGCAGAGGTCGTCGGCCAAGAGCACGTCACCGAACCGCTGCGCACCGCGCTGTCGGCGCAGCGCATCAACCACGCGTACCTGTTCTCCGGGCCGCGCGGCTGCGGCAAGACCTCGTCCGCGCGCATCCTCGCCCGGTCGCTGAACTGCGCCCAGGGCCCGACCCCGGACCCGTGCGGCGAGTGCGACTCGTGCGTGGCGCTGGCCCCGGAAGGTTCCGGCAGCGTCGACGTCGTCGAACTCGACGCAGCCAGCCACGGTGGCGTGGACGACACCCGCGAACTGCGCGATCGGGCGTTCTTCGCGCCCGCCCAGTCGCGGTACCGGATCTTCATCATCGACGAGGCCCACATGGTCACCACGCAGGGCTTCAACGCCCTGCTGAAGATCGTCGAAGAGCCTCCCGAACACCTCATCTTCGTGTTCGCCACCACCGAACCGGACAAGGTGCTCACCACCATCCGGTCCCGGACGCACCACTACCCGTTCCGGCTGATGCCGCCCGGCGTCATGCGCGATCTGCTCGAACGCATCTGCGGCGACGAAGGCGTGCAGGTCGAACCGGCCGTGTACCCGCTGGTGATCCGCGCGGGCGGCGGCTCGGCGCGCGACACGCTCAGCGTGCTCGACCAGCTGCTCGCCGGGGCCGGGGACGACGGCGTCACCTACGAGCGGGCCGTGGCGCTGCTCGGCGTCACCGACGTGGCGCTGATCGACGACATGGTCGACGCGCTCGCCGCCGGGGACGGCGGCTCGGTGTACGGCACCGTGGACAAGCTCGTCGAAGCCGGGCACGACCCGCGCCGCTTCGCCGCCGACCTGCTCGACCGGCTCCGCGACCTCGTGCTGCTGCACGCCGTGCCCGACGCGGGCACCCGCGGGCTCATCGACACGGCGGGCGACGAGCTCACCAAGATGCAGACCCAGACCGAGCAGCTCGGCGCGGCCACGCTGTCCCGGTACGCGGAGATCGTGCACACCGGGCTGCAGGACATGCGCGGGGCGACCGCGCCTCGGCTGCTGCTGGAACTGCTGTGCGCTCGGATGATGCTGCCCGCCGTGTCCGAGTCGGAAAGCGCGCTGCTGCAACGCATCGAGCAGGTCGAGCGGCGGATGACGTTGGCGCCCCCGGCGAGCGCTCCCGCCGAAGCCGGCGCGGCTCCCGCCGCGGGAGCTCCCGCCGGCGCTGCTCCGGTCGCGGAGGCGGCTCCGGCAGGCGGTCGGCGGGTGTTCCAGCGGCCCAGCGACCGGCAGGCGCCCGGCGGCTCCGACGGCGCGGACCGGCAGGCGCCGACCGCCGCGCCGAAGGCCGCGAGCGAACCCGCCACCGAGCAGCCCGCCGCCGAGCAGCGGTCCGTGAACGAGCAGCGCGTCCCGGAGAACGAGCAGCCGGTCGCGCAGCAGCAGCCCGCCGCGACCGCTGAGCAGCCCGCCGCTCAGGTGCCTGCGGAGCGACCGGGCCCGAGTGCTCCCGCCGCGTCGCAGGAACCGGCTCGTCCCGCTCCCGCTCCTGCGCCCCCGCAGGCCGAACCGACCGGGCCCGCCGTCGCCGAACCGGGCGCCGCGCACTCCGCCGGTTTCGGCGCCGCCGACGTGCGCCGGGTGTGGACGGACCTGCTGCGGGCCGTGGCGCAGCGCAACCGGCCGACGCAGGCACTGCTGCTCAACGCCACGGTGCACGACTACGTCGACGGCGCGCTGGTGCTGACGATGCCCACCTCCGGATTGGTGAAGCAGTTCGCGCAGCAGCGCCGCATCGACTTCGTGCGCGAAGCGATGAGCGACGTGCTCGGCGCCGGGCCGGATTACGAGGTGCGGTGCGTCGAAGCCGGGTCCGCACCGGCCCCGCAGCGCCCCGCCGGTGCCGCCGGGGCGGGCTCAGCCGGGAACGGTGCGAAGAAGGATCCGCCCCAGCCCGCCGCTCCGCCGACCTACAGCCGCCCGAGCGCTGCTCGGCAAGCGCAGGCGCAGCAGCCCGCGCCGGACTCCGGCAACGGTGGCCAGCGCAAACCCGCCCCGGAGCGGCCCGCGCGGCCGTCCGGTGCCAACGGCCGGGCGCGGTCGTCCTCCGACGACATCCCGCCGCCTCCGGAGCCGCCGCCGGACGACGAGCCACCGCCGGAAGACGCCCTCCCGCCCGCGCCGCCGCCGGACGACGAGGACGAGGAAGCCATGATCGCGGGCTCCTCCCCGGCCTCGGAGGCCGACGCGGCCCCGCGCCGCGATCGCGAGGAAGAGGCCGTCGAGCTCTTCGCCGCCGAACTCGGCGCTCGCAAGATCGAAGACTGAACCGGCGCACCCGCAGCAGCAAGAAGAACGGCGCACGCCCCGCCCGGGACGTGCGCCGTTCCTCGTGCGCGGTGCCGCCGCTCCCGAGCACACCGCCGCCGTGGTCCGCGATCCGAGTGAACGGCCCGTTCGTCCAACGGGTTTGGGCGAACGGGCCGTTCACTCCCGAACCGACGTGCCTCCACCGCGATCGGCGCTCCGGCACGGCTCCAAAGCCGACGGAGTGAACGGCCCGTTCGTCCAACGGGTTTGGGCGAACGGTCCGTTCACTCACATCGGCGTGTGCTCGGGAAGGTGCGGCCGTGTGCTCCGGGCAGGGTGAACGGCCCGTTCGTCCAACGGGATTGGACGGACGGGCCGTTCACTCCGGGGCTGCGGTGGTCAGAGGAGGTGGCGGGTGAGGAACGCCAGGGCGCGGGGGTAGGCGTCCAAGCGGTTGGAGCGCTTCGCCAAGCCGTGGCCCTCGTCGTCGAACACGAGCAGCTCGCACTCGACGCCGTTGCGGCGCACCGCCTCCGCGAGCTGCTCCGCCTCCGACAGCGGGACCCGCGGATCGTTCGCCCCGTGGATCACGAACAGCGGCGCGGAGATCTCGTCCACGTGCGTCAGCGGCGACGCCTCCCGCAGGAACTCGGCGTCGTCGGCCAGCGACCCGTACTCCCGCTCCCGGTGCGCCCGGCGGTACGGCGAGGTGTTCTCCAGGAACGTCACCAGCGACGAGATGCCCACGATGTCGACCCCGGCGGCCCACCGCTGCGGCTGGAACGCCAAGCCCGCCAGCACCATGTACCCGCCGTACGACCCGCCCCACAACGCCGACCGGGCCGGGTCGAGGCCGAGCTGCGGGAGCCACTCGTGCAACGCCGCCAAGTCCTGCACCGAGTCCAGCCGCTTGCGCCCGTCGTCGGCGCTGTACCAGCTCTTGCCGTAGCCGGTGGAGCCGCGCACGTTCGGCACCAGCACGGTGTGCCCCTGCGCGGCGAGTCCTTGCACGACGGGGTTGAACGTGCGCACCGATTGGCCTTCCGGCCCGCCGTGGATCATCAGCACGGAGGAGCCGGTGGGCTCGGCTGGTTCGTAGACGAAGCAGGGCACCCCGGCGCCGTCGGTGCCGGGAACCCGGTGCGCGGTCGGCGTCGCGAGCCGTTCACCGGCGAGCGCGGCTGCCGAGTCGGTCATCGTGATCGGCGCCTCCTGCTCGACGTCGACGACCAGCACGTCGCCGGGCACCTCCGGCGAGCTGAACGAGAGGGCGATGAGCCGCGAATCCGGCGACCACACCGGTGCCGGCAGCGGGAACGAACACCACCCGTCTCCGGGCAGCGGAACCGAGCGGCGCAGCGCCCCGGTCCGCGCGTCGTGCAGCGCGAGGCGCGCGGCGCCGTCGTCGTTGGTCTGCACCAGCAGCGTGCGCCCGTCCGGGGACAACCAGCCCAGCAGGTCGTGCTCCTCGGAGGTCACCAGCCACGTGCGCTCCCCGGTGCGCGCGTCGAGGCGGGCGACACCGGTGCGGTCCCGGTCGGCGTTGGTGCTCACGATCAGCCCGGAGTCGTCGGGCAGCCAGCGGATGTGGGTGCTGCGGGTGTGCTCACCGAGGCCGGTGAGCGCCCGGAACCGTTCGTCGGCGGTGGCGGGCATCGTGTCGACCAGCAGGATCCGGTCGGACATCGGCTGCGCACCGGGCAGCGTCAGCGCCAGGTAGTGGCTGTCGGGGGAGGCGACGACCTCCTGCACCATGCCGCCGCCGTCGTAGACGACGATTTCCTCGCCGGTGACGGCGCTGCGGATGACGACGTCGAAGTCGACTCCGTTGCGCCGGTTCGTGGAGTACACGAGCCTGCCGGGCAGCACGTCGAGCAGCCGGTGCACGTACCTCGGGTCGCGGACCAGCGGCTGGAGGTCGCCGAGTTCGGCGGGCCGGGTGCGGCGGCGGTCCAGGCGCATCAGGGAGAGCTGGCCGCGTTCGTTGCCGCCGGTGTCGTGCTGGATGATCGCCGCTCGCTCACCGGGCAGGTAGCGGCCGGTGACGGCGCCGGACAGGGCGGTGAGCGCCGTCACGCGACCGTTCGGGGACAGCTCCACGAGCTGGGTTGAGCCCGATTCGTCGGATCCGGCGAGCACTCGTCCCGCCTCGTCCACGTCGAACGCCCGCCAGCTCGCCAGTTCCAGCAACCGCACCATGTCCACCGCCATGCGCTCACCTTGTCACGCACGCCCGCCGCGGTGATCGACCGGTAGGTGATGATCAACACCTTGATCGTCGCGGTGGTCGGGGGCGTCCCGGCATTCCGATGGCCGATCCCGGCGCGCCGCGGAACCGGCAGCGCACGGCACCGCGAGTGAACGGACCGTTCGTCCGATCCCGTGGGACGAACGGTCCGTTCGCCCCGTCCGCTTCGAGCGGGGCGGGAGGTGCCGTTTGCCGGGAGCGCGCGGCCGGTTCCGGGTGAGCGGACCGTTCGTCCGATCCGGTTGGTCGAACGGTCCGTTCACCCCATCCCGGGGCGCGGCGCGGCGGTGGTGCGTTGAGCGAGCGGACCGTTCGTCCGATCCCGTTGGGCGAACGGTCCGTTCACTCCGGTCGGGGTCGGTGTGCGGCGGCGGGGGACATGCTGGGTGGTTGCGCCGGGTGGCGGCGGGGCACGACTACCCTGGTGGTGTGCCCGGTTCGGGCACGTGCCCACGCTGGGTTCGGACCGGTCGCGCGACCGGAACGCCGGGTGCGAACGCCCCGCGGCGAACTCCAGCGGTGACCAAGAACAGCTCTGGGAGGACCACGGTGCAACCGGGTGGCCAGCCGAACATGCAGCAGATCATGGAACAGGCGCAGCAGATGCAGCAGCAGCTGATGACCGCGCAGCAGGAACTCGCCGACGCGGAGGCCACCGGCACCGCGGGCGGCGGCCTGGTGACGGCGGTGGTCAGCGGCACGGGCGAGCTGAAGTCGGTCAACATCGACCCGAAGGCCGCCGACCCCGAGGACACCGAGACCCTCTCGGACCTGGTGGTGGCCGCGGTGCGCGACGCGAACCGCGCGGCGCAGGAGCTGCAAGCCGAGAAGATGGGCCCGGTGACCGGCGCGCTGGGCGGTCAGGGACTGGGCGGCCTCGGCCTGCCCGGCATGTGACGGAGCGTCCACAGTGTACGAAGGTCCGGTCCAGGACTTGATTGACGAGCTGGGCAGGCTGCCCGGCATCGGTCCGAAGAGCGCCCAGCGCCTCGCCTTCCACCTGCTGGCGGCGGAACCGGCGGACGTGACCCGGCTGCAGGAGGTGCTGCAGAAGGTCAAGGAAGGCGTGATGTTCTGCGAGGTCTGCGGCAACGTCTCCGAGCACGAGAAGTGCCGGATCTGCCAGGACGCGCGCCGCGACGTGTCGGTGGTGTGCGTGGTGGAGGAGCCCAAGGACGTGCTCGCGGTGGAGCGCACCCGCGAGTTCAAGGGCCGCTACCACGTGCTCGGCGGGGCGCTGGATCCGTTGTCGGGAATCGGGCCGGACCAGCTTCGGGTGCGGCAGCTGCTGACGCGCATCGGCACCGACGAGATCACCGAGGTGATCATCGCGACGGACCCGAACACCGAGGGGGAGGCCACGGCGACGTACCTGGTGCGGATGCTGCGGGACTTCCCCGGTTTGAACGTGACGCGACTGGCTTCCGGGCTCCCGATGGGCGGTGACCTGGAGTTCGCGGACGAGCTGACGCTGGGTCGCGCCCTGTCGGGGCGTCGCTCGATGTGAGCCCGCGTGGGCGGGACGTGCGCCCGCCCACGCGGTGCTCGCCGCCTGGCGATGAGCGGTGCGCGTGATGAGCGATTTCCGGTCGGCCGTCGCTGCGGCGGCCGAGCACGTCCGCGCTGCTCCGGCTCGGCTCGGCGGGGTGCGGTTCGTGGCCGTGGACGGGCCGTCGGGTTCCGGCAAGTCCACGTTCGCCGATCTGCTGATCTCCCGCTTGTCCGCCCCGAGGGCGCCCGGTGATGCGGATCCCGGTCCGGTGCGGCTGATCCGCACCGATGACTTCGCCACGTGGGACGAGCCCGTCGAGTGGTGGCCCCGGTTGCGCGACGGCGTGCTCGAACCGCTGCGGGCGGGTCGCGCCGGGAGCTACCGGCGCACGGAGTGGCCGGGCGGGCGGCCGGTGCTCGGGGCTCGCGTCGACGTGGCGGTGCCGCGGATCCTGGTGCTGGAAGGGGTTTCCGCCGCTCGCGCGGCAGCCGCGCCTGATCTGTCCACCGCGGTCTGGGTGGAGGTGGCGGAGTCGCTGCGGTTGGAGCGCGCCGTGGCCCGCGATGGTGAAGGCTCCCGTCGCGAACTGCGCCGCTGGCAGCACTTCGAGCGGGAGTGGTTCGCCGCGGACCGCACCCGAGCCCGCGCCGACGTCCGCGCTCGCCCGGACGGGCCGCTCGACTGATCTCCGCGCCGGGCGCAATTCGATCTTCGCCGGTGATCGTTCTCGGATTCTCGTCGTTCCGCGCGGTTCAGGTGAACGGTCCACATTCGTTGCGCCGTCCGGGTTAATTGATCGTCCTCGGATCATCTTTCGGGAGCATCGCGGATCATTCGAGGTCAGCGGACGTGCGCGGCCCGAAAGAGCGCCCCGCGTCGAATGCGGTGACCGGATTCCCAGTATTTCGGGAAGTCGCGGGAAAAAGAAGTGCGCAAAGTCCGCTCGAGTAGCGAGATCGTAACCTCAACTACTCCAAAGGGGCGGCGAAGCGGACTACTGTTCTCGGCAATGTGAGACTTGAGACACATCGAGGTGCTTTAGATGAGAGCTCCGTCGAGGCCGCTCCGCTCGACCGGTGTCCGGCGTCGGGCCGCCGTCGTGGGGATCACCTGCGCATTAGCGGTCGCAGCGGCAGGATGTGCCGAATCGCAGCGCGGCGAAGGCGGTGGTGAGGGCGGCAGCCTCACCTTCGGCGCAGCCGGCGCCCCGGACCTCTTCGACCCGTTCTACGCGTCCGACGGGGAGACGTTCCGGGTGACCCGCCAGATCATGGAGGGACTCGTCGGGTTCAAGGAAGGCACCGCGGACGTCGAACCCGAACTCGCCGAGCGCTGGGAGCACAGCCCCGACGGCAAGACCTGGACGTTCCACCTGCGCCAAGGCGTGAAGTTCCACGACGGCACCGACTTCAACGGCGAGGCCGTCTGCAAGAACTTCGAGCGCTGGTACGACCAGACCGGCGCGGGCCAGAACAACGCGCTGTCGTACTACTGGATCGAGAACTTCGGCGGCTTCGCCGACGGCGCCAAGCCCTCGCTGTACGCGTCGTGCGACTCCCCGGACGCGGCCACCGCCGCGGTGCACCTGACGCGCGCGACCTCGAAGTTCCCCGACCTGCTGGGACTTCCGTCGTTCAGCATGCAGTCCCCGGCCGCGATGGAGCAGTACAAGGCCAACGACGTGCGGGCCGTGGGCGACAGCTTCGCCTACCCCGAGTACGCCAGTGCGCACCCGACGGGCACCGGGCCGTTCAAGTTCGCCTCCTACGACTCGGGCAACGCCGCGATCCGGTTGGAGCGCAACGACGAGTACTGGGGCGAGAAGGCCAAGCTCAACGACCTCACGTTCCGGATCATCCCGGACGAGACGACGCGCAAGCAGGAACTCGAATCCGGCGGCATCGACGCCTACGACTTCCCCAACGCCGCCGACCTGAAGGCGTTGCGCGAGGCGGGCAACAAGGTCGAGGTCCGCGACCCGTTCAACATCATGTACCTGGGCATCACGCAGAAGAACAACCCCGCGCTGCGGGACCTGCGGGTCCGCCAGGCGCTGGCGCACGCGGTGGACCGGGAGAACCTGGTCAAGGCGAACCTGCCGGAAGGCGCCGAGGTCGCGAAGGCGTTCTACCCGGACACCGTCGACGGCTACGCCGACGACGTGCAGCAGTACCCGCACGACCCAGCGCGCGCCAAGCAGCTGCTGGCCGAGGCCGGGGCAACGGGGCTGACGCTGAACTTCTACTGGCCCGCCGAGGTCACCCGGCCGTACATGCCGGACCCGCAGGGCATCTTCAACGCGCTCGCCGAGGACCTCCGCGAAGCCGGGATCACGGTGAACGCGGTGAGCAAGCCGTGGAACGGCGGCTACATCGACGACGTGGACAACGCCCGCGCCGACGTGTTCCTGCTCGGCTGGACCGGCGACTACAACACGCCGGACAACTTCATCGGCACGTTCTTCGGCACCCCGGACAACCGCTTCTACACCGCGGCGTCCCCGTGGGGCGAGCAGCTCGCGACGGAGCTGCGGACCGCCGACGCCGAACCCGACGACGCGCGCCGCGACGCGCTCTACCAGGAGGTCAACCGCAAGCTGCTCAGCGATTACCTGCCCGCCGTGCCGCTGTCCCACTCGCCGCCGGCGATCGTGGTCAGCGAGCGGGTGCAGGGCCTGGTCCCGTCGCCGCTGACCGCTGAGGAGTTCGCCGGGGTCAGCGTCACCGGTTGACCAGGTGGGGCCGGGCGCGCACCCGCCCGCAGGTGACCGAGCAGGTCCCGCGGTCGCGTCCGGCCCCCGCTCCGCAGTTCACGACCGCTCAACGGGGGACGCTTGCTCCGCTACACGATTCGACGACTGGCGCAGCTGGTGCTCGTCGTCTTCGTCCTGTCCATGTTGTTGTTCGGCTGGTTGCGCATGCTGCCCGGCGGGCCCGTCTCGGCGCTGCTCGGCGACCGGGCCACCCCGGAAGCCCGCGCCCAGCTGGAATCGCAGCTGGGCCTGGACCAGCCGATCTGGGTGCAGTACGGGAAGTTCCTGCTGCGCGCGCTCACCGGTGACTTCGGCACCTCCACCGGGGTGGAGCGGGGAGCGCCCGCGCTGGAGGTCTTCCTGGTCCGGTTCCCCGCCACCATCGAGCTCTCGCTGTTCGCGCTGCTGCTGGCCGTGGCCGTGGGCATTCCGCTCGGCTACCTCGCCGCGCGCCGCCGCGGCGGCTGGTGGGACAACATCAGCATCACCTGGTCGCTGGTCGGTGTCGCGGTGCCGGTGTTCTTCCTGGCGTTCCTGCTGAAGTTCGTGTTCGCCGTGCAGCTGGGCGTGCTGCCCGCGTCGGGCAGGCAGGACACCGGGATCCAAGCCACCCACGTCACCGGCTTCTACATCCTCGACGGGCTGCTGACCCGCGAGTGGGACGCGTCGTGGAACGCGTTCGTGCACCTGGTCCTGCCCGCGATCGCGCTGTCCACCATCCCGTTCGCGGTGATCTTCCGGATCACCAGGGCGGCGGTGCTCGACGTGCTCGACGAGGACTACGTGCGCACCGCCCGCGCGAAGGGCCTCAGCGCCATGGTGATCCGCGGCAGGCACGTGCTGCACAACGCGATGCTCCCGGTGGTCACCACCATCGGCCTGCAGACCGGTGCGCTGCTGGCGGGCGCGGTGCTGACCGAGCGGGTGTTCAACATCGCGGGCATCGGCCAAGCCGTCGCCGTCGGCTTCGAACGCAAGGACTTCCCGGTGCTGCAAGTGGTGATCCTCGCAGCGGCGATGGTGTACGTGCTGGTCAACCTGCTCGTCGACCTCTCGTACGCGCTGATCGACCCCAGATTGCGGGCGAGGTGACCATGACGACCCCCACCACGCGCAAGACGCGCATCGACGAGCTCGCCGAATCGGCACCCGACGTCGGGGTGAGCCTGGTCGCCTCCGCGTGGCGGCGGGTGCGGCGCAGCCCGGTGTTCCTCGTCGGGGCCACGATCATCGGCCTGTTCGTGCTGCTGGCCCTGCTGGCGCCGCTGCTGGCGCCGCACGACCCGGGACTGCACCTGCTGGAGAACCAGGTGTCGCGCGCGGACAACACGATTCCGCCCGCGCAGCCCGGACATCCGCTCGGCGGTGACCAGTACGGCCGGGACCTGTTCTCCCGGTTGCTGCTCGGTTCGCAGCAGACGTTGCTGGTGGCGCTGCTGGCCACGGTGATCGGGCTCGGCGGCGGGCTGGTGCTCGGTCTGCTGGCGGGCGCGTTCGGCGGCTGGGTGGACTCGCTGGTGATGCGCGTCGTGGACGTGCTGCTGTCGGTGCCGTCGCTGCTGCTGGCGGTGTCCATCGGGGCGTTGTTCGCGCAGCAGAGCCAGTTCACGGTGATCCTGGCCGTGGCGATCGTGCAGGTGCCGATCTTCGGCAGGTTGCTGCGCGGCACGATGCTCGCGCAGCGCGCCAGCGATCACGTGCTCGCCGCGCGGGCGCTGGGCGTGCGGGAGAGCGCCATCGTGTTCCGGCACATGCTGCCCAACGCGCTCGGACCGGTGGTCGTGCAGGCCACGCTGGTGCTGGCGGTGGCGATCATCGACGCCGCCGCGCTGTCGTTCCTGGGGCTCGGCGCGGCCGACGACTCGGTTCCCGAGTGGGGCCAGATGCTGGGCGGTGCGCAGGACGTCATCGACTCGCATCCGCAGCTGGCGTTCTGGCCCGCGGGCTGCATCATCCTCGTCGCCCTGGGGTTCACCCTGGTCGGCGAGTCGTTGCGGGACGCCCTGGACCCGAAGCGGCGACGCTGATCGCCGTCACCTTCCCCGTGTGAGGACCTCGGATATGGCATTGCTGGAAGTCCGCGACCTGTCGGTGGTGTTCGCGCGCCGAGGTGAGCCGCCGATGACGGCGGTCGACGGCATCTCCTTCGACGTCGAACCGGGCCGCACCGTCGGCCTGGTCGGGGAGTCCGGGTGCGGAAAGTCCGTCACCTCGCTGGCGATCATGGGCCTGCTGCCGCAGCGCGGCGCGGAGGTGACCGGCTCGGTGCGGTTCGACGGGACGGACCTGCTGGCGCTCGGCAAGAAGGAGCTCGACCAGCGGCGCGGGCGGGACCTGAGCATGGTGTTCCAGGACCCGCTGAGCTCGCTGAACCCGGTGGTGCCCATCGGTTTGCAGGTCTCCGAGGTGATCGAGCGCCACCGGGGCCTCAGCCGCAAGCAGGCGATGCCGGAGGCGTCGGACCTGCTGCGCCGCGTGGGCATCCCGGACCCGACCCGGCGGCTCAAGGAGTACCCGCACCAGCTCTCCGGCGGCATGCGGCAGCGCGCGCTGATCGCGATGGCGCTGGCGTGCCGGCCGCGGCTGCTCATCGCCGACGAGCCGACGACCGCGTTGGACGTGACGATCCAGGCGCAGATCCTGAACCTGCTGGCGAAGCTCGTCGCCGACACCGGCACGGCACTGATCATGATCACGCACGACCTGGGCGTGGTGGCCGGGTTGTGCGACGAGGTCAACGTGCTCTACGCGGGGCGCGTCGTGGAACGCGCCACCCGCCACGAGCTGTTCTCCCGGCCGCGCCACCCCTACACCTCCGGGCTGCTGGCTTCGGTGCCCCGGCTGGATTCGCCGCGGGGCCAACGGCTTTCGCCGATCCGCGGCTCGGTGAGCGACAACATCCCGTGGGACACGGGCTGCGCGTTCTGCCCGCGCTGCCCGAACGCGCTGGAGATCTGCGAACAGGAACCGCCGGACGTGAGCATCGACGTGGGGGCGCGGTTGCTGCGCTGCCACAACCCGGTCCGGGAGAACGCCGTGAGCACTGCGGAGCTGTCATGACGAACGAACCCACTGGTAGCGACGCGGATCCCGAGGTGCTGGTCGAGGTCACCGACCTCGCCGTGCACTTCCCGATCAAGCGCGGCGTCGTGCTGGACCGCACCGTGGGCCACGTCTACGCCGTCGACGGGGTGTCGCTGAGCATCCGGCGCGGCGAGACCTACGGCCTGGTCGGGGAATCCGGCTGCGGGAAGTCCACTTTGGGCAGAGCGCTGCTGCGCCTGGAGCGGCCCACCGCGGGCAGCGTCGTGTTCGACGGAACCGACCTGTCGGGGATGAAGGGCGAACCGCTGCGCACGATGCGCCGCCGGATGCAGATGGTCTTCCAGGACCCGCTGTCCTCGCTGGATCCGCGGCAGTCCGTGGAGGCGCTGCTGGTGGAGGGGATGCGCGCGCACGGGCTCGACCGCGGTCGCGAGGCCACCGCGACCAGGCTCCGCGAGCTGCTCACCGCCGTCGGCCTGCCCGTCTCCGCGCTGCGCAAGTACCCGCACGAGTTCTCCGGCGGCCAGCGCCAGCGCATCGGCATCGCGCGGGCGCTCGCGGTGGGGCCGGACCTGATCGTCGCCGACGAACCGGTCTCGGCGCTCGACGTGTCCGTGCAGGCGCAGGTCGTCAACCTGCTCGAAGACCTGCAGGGGGAGTTCGGGCTCACCTACCTGGTCATCGCGCACGACCTCGCCGTCGTGCGGCACATCGCCGACCGGGTCGGCGTGATGTACCTCGGCGGGCTCGTGGAGGAGGCCACTTCGGACGACCTGTACGCCGAGCCGCTGCACCCGTACACCCGCGCGCTGCTGTCCGCGGTGCCCGTGCCGGACCCGGAAGTCGAGGACCACCGCGAGCAGATCCTGCTCTCCGGCGACCTGCCCTCGCCCGCGGCGCCACCGGCGGGCTGCCGGTTCCACACCCGCTGCCCGTGGAGCAGTCCGGACCGCTGCGGCACGGAACGCCCCGAGCTGCGCACCATCACCGGCGGCCACCGCGTCGCCTGCCACCACGCCGAAGCCATCCGGGACGGCCTGCTCCACCCCGCCACCGAGGAAACCCCCGACCTGAGCCCCCTCGGCACCGCACAACCGGCGACCTGACGCCGTTCATCCCGGAGCGGGTGCAGTCATGCGGGGCGTGCGGGTTCCGGGGCGGTGGTCCCCGTCGGCCGGAGGGGTGGTGGTGTCGATCGGGGCGGGAGGCTGCCCAGCAGGACTCCGGTGATGACGACCGCGCCCGCGAGGAGCTCGATCGGATGTGGCCGCTCGCCCAGGACGAGCCACGCCGAGGTGACTCCCACGACCGGCACCAGCAGCGAGAACGGGGCGACCGTGCTCGCCGGGTGCCGCGCCATCAACGTCGTCCAGATGCCCGAGCCGAGCACCGTCGCCAGCACCGCGGTGAACGCCAGCCCGCCCAGCGCGGCCCAGCCCGTGGCGGAGGTGACCGAGCCGGCGAGCGCGCGCCACCCGAGGCCCGGTCCCTCGACCAGCGCGGAGAGCGCGAACATCGGCAGCGGCGGCACGATCGACATCCACAGCGTCAGGCGCAGCGGGTCCGACGCCTTCGCCTGGCGGTTGCACAGGTTGCCGAACGCCCAGCCGAGCGCTCCGCACAGCGTGAGCACCACCGGTAGCAGCGCCGCCGCCTGCGCCCGGTGCCAGCCGATGACCGCCATGCCGAGCACGGCCACGACGATGCCGACGGCCTGCGCCGCGCGGATCCTCTCCCGCAGCAGGATCCCGCCCAGCAGCACCGTGAACGGAGCCGACGCCTGCAGCACCAGCGAGGCGAGCCCGGTCGGCATCCCGGATTCCAGCGCCAGGAACAGGAACGCGAACTGCAAGGTGCCGAAGCCGAACCCGTAGCCCAGCAGCCACCGCCATCGCACGTCGGGACGCGGTACGAGCAGCAGCGTCGGCACCGCGATCACCGCGAACCGCAGCCCGGCGAAGAACATCGGCGGGAACTGCCGGAGCGAGAAGTCGATGGCGATGAAGTTGATCCCCCACAGCACGGCTACGAACACGGCGAGGAGGCGGTCTCTGGCGTTCACGCTTGCGAGCGTGCTCGGGCCTTCTGTGAAGGACAAGCAATATTGTCTGCATCATCCATGTAGCTTTGCTGCATGGAAGTGCGGAGGTTGCGGTTGCTGCGCGAGCTGGCCGACCGGGGGACGGTGACCGCGGTCGCGAAGGCATTGGACTACACCCCGTCCGCCGTCTCCCAGCAGATCAGGGCGTTGCAGGCGGAGGCGGGCGTGCCGCTGACCGAACCCGCCGGGCGGGGGCTGCGGCTCACCGACGCGGGCTGGGCGTTGGTGACCAGGGCCGACGAGGTGCTCGCCGCGATGGACCGGATGGACGCGGAGCTCAACAGCTTCCGGTCCGCGCCGCGCGGCACGGTGCGGTTGGCGATGTTCCCGTCCGGTGCGCTGCTGGTGCTGCCCGGACTGCTGCGGCGGCTGGCGGCCGAGCCGCAGCTGCGCCTGGAGTTCCGCGACGTCGACATGACCTCGGCGGAGGTGCCGGCGCTGCTCGCGGACTTCGACGTGGTCGTGACCCACCGCGACGATCACGCGCCGCCGTTCGACGCGGCCCGCGCGGAGATCACCTCGCTCTACCGCGAACCGCTGGACGTGGCGCTGCCGCCGGGACACCGGTTGTCCGGGAACGCGCGGGTGGAGCTCACGGAGCTGGCGGGGGAGCCGTGGATCGGCGTCAACGTCGGGTTCCCGGTGGACGACGTGCTGCGTTCGCTCGCGGTGCGCACCGGGACGCGGCCGGAAGTGGTGCAGCGGGTCAACGACTTCCGCATCACCGAGGCGCTGGTGGCCGCCGGGCACGGCGTGGCCCTGCTGCCGCGCTACCTGGTGGACAACCCGAACCTGGTGATGCGCCCGCTCGCCGGGGTCCGCGCCGGTCGCAACATCGAGGCCCTCACCCGCCGAGGTGCCTCCGGGCGTCCCGCCGTGCACGCGGCCCTCGCCGCCCTCCGCGCCGAATCCACGGCCATCACCACCTGAACGGCTGGGGACGACTCGCGGGAGATCGTTCGCCGCCTTCCCGGCCATGAGTCGCGGATTTCGTGGTGCGCGCGGTTCAGCGACTCGGAGGTAGCAGTGGAGGTCCTTCGTGGACTCGACATGTTCGCGAAAGCGCGGGCGCTGATCCGCCCCTCCGAGCGTTTTGCGGCGGTCAGGGCGCGCCGTGGTCCTGGGCCCAGCGGGCGATGGCGGCGACGTCGCCGGCGTGCGCGGGGAGGGTGTCCCCGACGATGCTCACGACGGGGATGTGGCCGGGCCGCGCCACGTCCGCGCGCCGTGGCACGAACCCCTTCTCGTGCACCCCGGTGCTGCCCGGCCCCGGAGTGCCCTCCGCGAGGTGGCCGGTGGTGCGCGCGTACCGCGTCAGCACCTGCGGCGCCCGCAGGTCCCGGTCCACGCCGAACCACTGCTGGCTCAGCGGGAAGATGCCGGACAACGCGTCCCACCAGCCTTCCGCCGCCAGCAGCAGCTCCGGGTGCCGCTCCCGAAGCTCCTCGGCGAGCCGCCGGTAGCCGTCCACGAGCTCGTACCGCGGATCGTTGAACCAGTAGCCGACGGTGTCGAAGAACGCCGCGTCCACGCCGAACTCCCGCACGATCGCGGACACGGAATCGACCAGGTGCGCCCGGAATCCCGGCTCGCCGGGGTTGAGGAAGACCTGATCGCCCTCGCCGGTGCGGTCCCCGTCCCAGTCGGGCCGGTTGAGCAGTTCCACGTAGCGCCCGGTGTCGTTCTGGAACACCGAGCTCCGCCAGTCCGCGTACTGCGCGACGTTGGCCCCGTGCCCGCCGAACATCGGCATCAGCCGCACCCCGAGCGCGCGGGCGGCGTCGGTGAGCTCGCGGAACCCCTGCGTCCCCCCGAGTTCCGCGCCGGGCCGGTAGCGCGGGTAGTCGTGGTAGTAGCGGCCTTCCCAGCCGGGCAGGTACGCCAGCACCCGGTGCGGCTCGATGTGCCCGGTGACGAAGCGCAGCGCTTCGGCCATGGCGGGGAAGGTGTTGAACACGTGCCCCGTCCAGTGCTGGCCGTGCAGCGTGACGACCAGCGCGACGTCCCGCAGCCAGTCCGGCACGTCGCGGCGCCGCTCCCACGGTTGCACCCGGTGCGCCCGTTCCACGAAGGACAGGTGTTCGTCGAGGTCGCCGTCGGGTGCGGACGCGTTGCGGCGCAGCAGGATCGGCGGCACCTGGTACTGGGAGGTCCGCGCGGAGGCGGCGGGCACGTGCACCAGCTCGACGATCCGGCCGGGCGCGTAGGCGGGCCGGTGCACGTGCAGGATCTGCCGCCGCACCAGCGGATCCCGCACGCTGAGCGTGAGGTCGCCGCTCGCCGCCCAGGGGGTCGCCCAGTCCGGGCCGGGGTATTCGAGCTGGAAGCGCCGGCCGTCGATGCCGTGCTCCTGCCCGCGCGCGGTGTTCGCCGCCCACCACGTCCGCTCGGGAAGTCCGGTGAGCAGGAGCTTCACCGCCTTCACCGGTTCCGGGTGCCGGACGGAGATGGACCATTCGACGCGGTCGCCGCGCCGGTGCACGTCGACGTCGGCACCGCCTTCGGCGGTGCGCTGCTGGCCGAGCAGCGCGAGCCGGTCGCAGCGCAGGTGCCCGTCGTGGAACCGGGTGCTCGCGGGGTCGAGGCCGTGACCGTTGTCTGTGGTGAAGATCTGCACGGCCCACCGGACGTCACCGGTTTCGCCGGGCAGCGGGAAGTACGGGTCTCGGGGGTCGAAGCTCAGGTCCGCGTCGATCAGGGCCATGAGCGCTCCCGCGGGTTCAGGCGGACGGTTCGGTGAAAGTCGAAACCTTGTCCAGCAGCGCCGCGAAATCGTCCGCCTCGTTCGCGTCGAAGATCAGCGTGTCGCCGGGTGGGAGCACGACGGCCACCCGGTCGCCCATGACCAGGACCGACACGGTGCGATTCTCGCCGCCCGAGTCGCGGCAGGGAATCCGCCATCGGAGGTCTTCGCTGTGGTCGTCGGTCGGCAGCATGTCGTCCAGTCCACCTCGGGCTTGATCCGGGAGCCAGTGCGGCAAAGGACGACTGAACCGCGCGCGAGGGGAAGCGACAAGTGGCATCGACCGATCGGGTGGCCAATCGTGATCAACTTCGCGTGGTGGCGACCGGCCCGGGTGGCGGCGAGGAGCGTCGCGCTGGGAAAGCGGCCGGCCCCGACAGGCCGGAGGCCCACCGGCCGCTCTCCCGAATTTCCCCAGGGGTGAGTCTGATCACAGCAACCTTTTGCCGCGGTGGCATTTTCTCCCTTCAAGATCGCCTGCGACTACCTCCTTTAGTTGAGTGGATGAGCCGGTCGCGGCGGTCCGCCCGGCGGTACCGGTAGTCCGGAAGGCGGATTTCGCGAATCGAATGTTGCGCTGTTCGGCCTCTCGTCGCGCTATGCGTGATCCGGCCATCCGCGTCCGCTCGAAAATGCGAATTCCGGCGCTCCTGCCAGCGAGGACGTGAATTCCTGCGGAGGGTGAACGAATGCGCACGCACCGCTGTCGGAGGCGGGATTGCGTCATTCGACGCGGACCGATGGGATCTCGGCGCACGGTGCGAAATGGTGGGGCGGCGCGGAACGCCGGGCGCCCGGCCGAGCGAGCGCCCTCCGCCAGGCGCCGAGTGATCGAGGAGTGGAGTTGATCGACCGGGTGACGCCCGCGGTGACGGCGATCGCGTTCGGCGTCGTGCTGGCGGTGCTGCTGTTCGTCCCGTTCGTGGCTCGCGAATACCGCTGGCGCGGCGACATCGGCGTCGGCAGGCTCGTGGTCGTGCTCGGCTTCGTCGTGCACTGCTGGGCGTTGATGACCTACACCCTGCTGCCGCTGCCCGAGGTGTCGCCGGGTTTCTGCGCCACCGACGAGTACGCGCCGCAGCTCGTTCCGCTGCACTTCCTCGACGATTTCCGCGCCGCCAGCGGAGGTGCGGGCGCGCTGGTGCGGGATCCGATGGTGGGGCAGGCGCTGCTGAACGTGGCGTTGTTCGTGCCGCTGGGCATGTTCGTGCGCCACCTGTTCCGGTTCGGCCGGTTCAAGACGATCGCGGTCGGGCTCGGCGCCTCGCTGCTGATCGAATCGACGCAGTTCACCGGGGTCTGGTTCCTCTACCCGTGCGCGTACCGGCTGTTCGACGTGGACGACCTGCTGGCGAACACGGCGGGCGCCGCGTTCGGCCTGCTGCTGACGCCGGTGCTGGACCTGGTCGGCGGGAAGCCCGCCGAGCGCCCGCTCACGCCGCGCCGGGTGACGCCGGGGCGCCGCTTGCTGGGCATGGCCTGCGATGCGGCGGCGGTGACGCTGACCGGTGCCGCGCTGCACAGCGCGGCCGTGGCGGTGCTGGTCCTGACCACGGGGGCGTCACCGTCGATGGCGCTGCCGGAGCCGGCGCGGGCGGTGTTGAACGCCTGGCTGCCGGGCGCGCTGGTGCTGCTGGTGCCGACTTTGATCGGCAGCGGCGGCACGCTGGGGCAGCGGGCGGTGCTGCTGCGCCCGGCGCTGCCGGACGGTGCGCTGCCCGGCAAGGCGCGGCTGCTGATCCGGTTGTTCTTCGGCAGCGGTCAGTACGTGCTGCTGATCGGCTTCGCCGACCTCGGTCCGGGCGAGCTGAACCGGGTGGCCGCCGGTTTCATCCTGGGCACCGCGATCGCGGTGTGGTGCACCGCGAACCACCGCGGCCTCTCCGCCTGGCTGACCGGTCTGTCCATCATGGACACGAGGATGCCGCGCTCGAAGTTCCGCCACCGCAAGGGCGATCCGTTCACCCCGGGCGAGACCATCCTGGTCGGCAGCCTCCCCACCTTCGAACCCGGCGGCCGAGACCTCCGAAGCCTCGTCGACCCCAGAGGAGTGGGCGCCCACCGGCGGCAGGACTCCTGAACCTCGCCCGACGTCCCTCGGATGCGCCGTGCCGCGCCCGGTTCGGAGGTCGTGCTCGCGAAAAGCCGCGCCAGCACACCGTTTCCGGGTGCGGGCGCGGCTCTTCGCGGCGGTTCAGCGGGAGGCGGTCACCGGTGGGCCCGGTTCACCGCCGAGACGACCGCGCGCAGCGAGGCCGTGACGGTGGAGGTGTCGATGCCCGCGCCCCAGAAGATCTCGTCGCCGACGGCGCACTCCAGGTACGACGCGGCGCGCGCGTCGTCGCCGGCGGTGAGGGCGTGCTCGTTGTAGTCCATGACGCGCACGTCGTGGCCGATGGTGCTCAGGGCGTCGACGAACGCGGCGATGGGGCCGTTGCCGGAGCCGGTGATCTCCTGCTCGGTGCCGTCCACGACGACCTTCGCCGTCACCGTCTCGTGGCCCGTTTCGCCGCTGAGGGTGCGGGAGACCAGTTCCAGCGGGGTGCGCGGCTCCAGGTACTCCTCGGAGAACACCTGCCACATCGCGTCGGGGGAGACCTCGCCGCCGCCGGAGTCCGTGCGGGCCTGCACCAGCTTCGAGAACTCGATCTGCAGCTTGCGCGGCAGGTCCAGCTGGTGCTCGCTCTTCATCACGTAGGCGACGCCGCCCTTGCCGGACTGCGAGTTCACCCGGATCACGGCCTCGTAGCTGCGGCCTACGTCCTTCGGGTCGATGGGCAGGTACGGGACCTCCCACTCGTTGTCCGCCACGTCGACGCCCGCGCGCTCGGCCTCGACCCGGACCGCCTCCAGGCCCTTGTTGATGGCGTCCTGGTGGCTGCCGGAGAACGCGGTGTAGACGAGCTCGCCGCCCCACGGGTGGCGCTCGTGCACCGGCAGCTGGTTGCAGTGCTCCACGGTGCGCTTGATGTGGTCGATGTCCGAGAAGTCGATCTGCGGGTCGACGCCCTGGCTGAACAGGTTCATGCCCAGCGCCACCAGGTCCACGTTGCCGGTGCGCTCGCCGTTGCCGAACAGGCAGCCCTCGATGCGGTCCGCACCCGCCTGGTAACCCAGCTCGGCCGCGGCGATGCCGGTGCCGCGGTCGTTGTGCGGGTGCAGCGACAGGATCACCGAGTCGCGGCGCGCCAGGTTCCGGTGCATCCACTCGATGGAGTCGGCGTAGACGTTCGGCGTGGCCATCTCCACCGTCGCGGGCAGGTTCAGGATCACCGGGTTCTCCGGGGTGGCCTGCCAGATCTCGGTGACCGCGTCGCACACCTCGGCGGCGTAGGACAGCTCGGTGCCGGTGTAGGACTCGGGGGAGTACTGGAAGCGGAAGTCGGTGTCGGAGTACTTGCTCGCGTACTCCATCGCCAGCTCGGCGCCCATCTTGGCGATCTTCTTGATGCCCTCGCGCTCCTCGCGGAACACCACGCGGCGCTGCAGGATCGACGTCGAGTTGTAGACGTGCACGATGGCCCGCGGCGCGCCCTCCAGCGAGGCGAAGGTGCGCTCGATCAGCTCCGGGCGGCACTGCGTCAGCACCTGGATGCGCACGTCCTCCGGGATCGCGCCGTCCTCGATGATCTCGCGGACGAAGTCGTAGTCCGTCTGGCTCGCCGCCGGGAAGCCGACCTCGATCTCCTTGTAGCCCATCTTGACCAGCAGGTCGAACATGCGGCGCTTGCGGGCGGGCGACATCGGGTCGATCAGCGCCTGGTTGCCGTCGCGCAGGTCGACCGCGCACCACAGCGGAGCGCGGGTGATGCGCTGGTCCGGCCAGGTGCGGTCCGGCAGCGATACGTCCTCGACCAGCTCGTGGAACGGGCGGTAGCGGTGGACGGGCATCGAGGAACCGCGCTGCGGATTCCACGGGGCTTGATCGGCAGGGGCCGGGCGGGACGGGGTGCGAACCTTGCCCGCGAACGGTGCTTGCGGTTCCTGCGCGGAAGTCATCTGCGTTGTCTCCTGCTGGTGGGTGTCTGAATGCGAACCAGACGACCGACAGGTTGCTACCCCGCGACGAGGGGCCGGTCTAACTGACCCCGTCGCGGCGGCGAAGCAGGAGAACGCGTGCCACGTCCGCCAGGTTAACCGCACGAGGTGCCCGCGACGCAACCCGCTATCCCACATGCTGGGTCGGCAGCGACCGCCATGCGGCGGAATGACCTGGTCGCCGGGGAGGGCAGACTGGGGATCATGGCTGCGAAAAAGGGGCGTTCCGGCATCGCCACCCTGATCAACGGCGCGGGCTTCCTGCTCGCCGTCATCCTGGTGCTGCACATCGTCCTGGTGCTGTTCCACCTGCCCAGCGAGAACGGGCTGGCCGACTCGGTGCGCGGCGCCGCCGAGCCGTTGGCGCTGTTCTTCCCCGGCCTGATCCAGACGACCAACGCCCAGCTCCAGCTGCTGTTCGACTACGGCCTGGCCGCCGCGTTCTGGGTCCTGGTGGCCAGCCTCCTGGCCCGCGTGTTCGGCTGAGCGCCGAGCCGGATGCGCACGGTGAGCGCAGGTCACGAGCCAGCTACGGGAGCTACCCGGCGGTAGTTCTCGAGGGTTGCCGCGTGTCACACTTCCGGGCATGTCGGAGAACGTCGGTGGCACGACCACCGGTGAGCAGGACGGCGACCGGTCCAACGGAGGGCGACGGCGGCTGCGCAAGTCGTACGACTGGGCGAAGACCCGCGCGCAGGTCGTCGGAGTGCTCGCCTCGGTGATCCGCTGGGTCGGCACGCTCGCCGCGCTGGTGCTCACGGTGCACGTGGTGCTCACGGTCGGCGGCGCCAACCCGGACAACGGGATCACCCGCTTCGTGGCCGACTGGTCCCAGCCGCTCGCGCTCGGATTCTCGAACCTGTTCACGCCGGAGAACCCGCAACTGGCCGTGCTGGTGAACTTCGGCATCGCCGCGGTGTTCTGGTTGATCATCACCTCCATCGCGGTCCGGATCATCAGGGCCTTCGGCTGACCCCGACCCGGTGATGTGATGCACCGCAACGTGTGATGCTTGCACTGAGCTGAACCACCGGTGGCGAAGTGGCGTGACAATGCACGCACTCAGCCGCTCGGCGTGGAGCGCGGATTCCCCACCAGCGAGAGGGATGTGCGTGACACGGACCGAAACGCTCGCCGCACCCACCAGGTACTCGCGCGCACTGCTGCCCGCATGGCTGTTGCGGATGTTGCGCCCCGCTCCGCTGCCGCTCGACTGGACCCGCATCGTGGCCGCCGCCCTCGGCATCGGCGGACCCACCCTTGCAGGCATCGCGTTCGACCGGCTCGACGAAGCGGTGCTCGTCTCCGTCGGCGCGCTGTGCGCCAGCTTCTCCGACCTCACCGGCTCCTACCGGTACCGGATCCGCCGCGTCGGGCTCACCGTGCTCAGCGGCGGGTTCGGGTTCGCCGCGGGAGCGCTGGCCCCGACCCCGCTGTGGGCGGCCGTCGTGGTCGTCGCGGTCGCGATCCCGTCCGTGCTCTCCAGCCGGGTCAACGACCTGTGCGCGGCGGCGGGGGCGCAGATGCTCACGTTCTGCGTTGTGGCCACCGGGCACGTCACGGCGGGCATCCCCGTCGGGGAGCAGATCGTGTGGTTCGTCGCCGGTGAGGTCCTGCTGCTGGTGATGGTCGCCGCGACCTGGCCGTTCCGCCGGTCCGCCCCGGCGCGGGGCGCGGTCGCGCGGGTCTTCGAGGCGCTGCTGCGGCTGTTCGACGCCGCCGGGACCGATGCCGCGATCACCGCTCGGCAGGACCTCACGAAGGCGCTCGACAACGCGCACGACATCCTCGTCGGCGGCGCCTCCATCTCCCGCAGCCGGGTGCACGACCGGCTGTACGTGATCCTCACCCGCGCCACCCCCGTCGTGGAGGCGTCGGTGGCGCTCGCGCACGCCCGGATCCGGCCCGCCGAACCCACCCTGGAGGCGATGCGCACCATCGCGCGCTGCGTGCGGGACGGCACCACCGTGCCGCACTACCGGCCCGCCGCCTCCGGTTCGATCATGGTGCACGCGCTGGACCAGGGCCTCGCCGACCTCATCGAATCCTGGCGGCGCGCCAAGGAGACCGACCTGCCGGACTACCGGGAACGGCTCGGCCCGTGGGAGCGCCTGCGCCTGTGGCGCAGCAACATCAGCATCGGCCGCACCGGATGGCTGCTGACGCTGCGCATGGTGCTGTGCCTGTCGGTCGCCGAGGGCATCGGGATCGCGCTGCAGTTCCAGAACTCGTACTGGATCGCGATGACCGTGGCGCTGGTGCTCAAACCGAACTCCGGGTCGGTGTTCGCCCGCACCGTGCTGCGCGGCATCGGCTCCCTGGTCGGTGTGCTCATCGCCGGGCTCGTGATGCTGGCGGTGCCGTCCGGGTGGGGGCTCGCGATCGCGACGGTGCTGGTCGCCGCGTTCGTCCCCGAGGCGCTCAGCAGGCACTACGGGCTGTTCACCATGGTCGTCACGATGATCGTGCTGCTGCAGATGCACCAGAGCGACCTGTTCGTGGACCAGTTGCCCCGCGTGCGCCTGGTGGATTCGCTGCTCGGCTGCGTGCTCGTGCTCGTCGTCGGCTACCTGATGTGGCCACCGGGACGAACCCCGGCGCTGGCGGGCAGGCTCGCCGACGCGGTGGACACCGTCTCCGAGTACGTGTCGCTGTCCATGGCCGGGCGCGTGCAGGGCCGGTCCGCGCTGCGCCGCCGCACCTACCGGGAGCTGTCGGACCTGCGGACCGCGCTGCAGCAGCAGCTGATGGAGCCCGCCTCGGTGGGGCGCGCCGCCGAAGTGTGGTGGCCGTCGATCATCGTGCTGGAACGGCTGGTGGACGCCGCGACCGAACGCGCGCTGCTGATCGAGCGCGGCGGCGACGACCTGCGGCTGGAGCACACCCAGCGGATCGTCTCGACGATGCGCACCGCCGCCCGCCAGCTGCGCATCCAGCCCGACGCGCCGGCTCACACCCTCCGCAACCGCCTCACCGACGTCTACACCGAAGTCGTGTCCTGAGCGGGGTCTCCGCGCCCGCGCGATCCCGCGTCCGATCCGCGAAGCAGTCCACCGCGGCCAGTTCGAAGACCCGTGCCGTCGCCCTCGGGCCCACCTGGCAGTCGAGGCGGCGCCACCGGAACCGGATGCGGAACGAGCTCACGGCCGCACGCGTTCCGCGAGGTCCTGCAGGACGGCCCGCAACTGGTCGGCGGTCTCCCACACGTCGGCGTAGCGCAACCAGGTCGGCGCGAAGCTGAACCGCATCGTGGTGGGCTCGGCGAGGTCCACGATCACGCCGCGGGACAGCAGTTCCTGGGCCACGTAGTGGGCGTGGCGGTGGGTCACGCAGACGTGGGCGCCGCGGGAGCCTTCCGTCACCGGGACCGGTGCGACGCCCGCGGGCAGCTCCCGCAGGCAGCGCAGGAAGTACGTGGCCAGGCCCGCCGACTTCGTGGCGAGCGCGGCGGGCGTCGCGCCGTTGAGCGCCGCCAGCCCGGCGCGCAGGTCCGAGATCGCGAACGTCGGCGGCATCGCCGGGAACGACGTGCCGCACCGCTGCACGGCCGCGAGTTCCTCCCGCCGCTGCTGCGAGGTGAACGAATAGCCCGGCGCCCCGGACCCGCCCCCGAGGTAGCGGTATCCGCAGCCGACGGCGAAGTCCGCCTCCCACTCCCGCAGGTCGACCCGCACCGCACCGGCGGAATGGCTCAGGTCCCACAACGACAGCGCGCCGTGGCGGTGCGCTTCCGCGGTGATCGCCGCCGCGTCCCGCACCGCGCCGGAGAGCGGGTCGACGTGCGACATCGCGAGGACCGCGACCTGTTCGTCGAGCTGGGCGGGCAACTCGGCCACGTCGTCGACCATCCGCAGCGTGCAGCCGGCGAAGTCGGCGGCCGAACGCGCCAGGTAGTGGTCCGCGGCGAAGCAGTTCCGCCCGATCGCCAGCACCCGCCGCTCCGGGCGCAGCGCGGCGGCGGAGCGCAGCGCGTTGAACAGGTTCATCGACGTCGAATCGGCGACCGCGACCTCCGCGGGCAGCGCCCCGATCAGCGGCGCCACGGCGGACGCGGCCAGCCGCGCCTGCCTGCGCAGGCCGTCGTCGACCTGCGGCCACCCGGTGTGGTCCCAGCGGTGCTCCACGAACTCCCGCAGCCGCGCGGACGTCGACCGCGGGCGCAGGCCGCCGCTGGTGCCGTCGACCCGGATCATCCCGCCGGGCAGGGCGTAGCGGGCGCGCAAGGTGGCGAGCTCGTCGGCGCGGTCCAGCGCCTCCGCGGCCACCCTCGTGCTCGTCCACACGAGTGAGATTCATACCGCATTGATCGACTCCGCGTCACTGCCCCGTCCGCCTGGCGAAACGTCGATGAACACCGCCGGACGGGTCGTCCTCCCACGTCACAGGGGTGATGGGGTTCGCAGATTCCCGTTGGAAATGTCAGGCGAACGGAGGACGGACCGACCCCGCGGGGGACGTCGGCCTGTCGGCACCTCAGAACCGGCCCGTCAGAACTGGGGAGTGCCCCACCGGTCGGTGAACACCAGCTCCGCCAGCGACTTCCGAGAACGCGGCGCGCTTTCCTTCTCCCGCAACCGGTCCGGCAACCCGTCGGCAGAGCCGAGCCTGCCGATCGCGATCGCCACCACCGGCTCGTAGCCCGCCGGAACGCCGAACTCGGCGCGCACCGCCTCCCGGCCGAATCCGGCCATCTGGTGGGCCGCCCAGCCCTCCGCCACCGCCTGCAGCACCAGGTTCTGCGTCGCCAGCGCCACCCCGTACTCGCCGTAGGGCAGCGGTTCGCCCTCGTCGTCGAGGGTCCGGGCGACGCCGATCGCCAGCGCCGACGCCGATTCGGTCCAGCCCCGGTTGCCGCGCGAGAGCGTGCCGTGGATCCGGTCGAACATCGGCTCGCCCCGGCGCCCGGCGAGGTAGCGCGCGGGCTGCGTGTTGCCCCAGGACGGCGCCCAGCGCGCCGCCTCGAACAGCGCCCGGAAGCCCGCATCGTCGAGCTCCGCGCCCGGATCCAGCGCACGCGGGCTCCAGCGGGACGCCAGCAGCGGATGCAGCGGGACGGACGACTCCGCCGCCTTCCCGTCCGGAACGTGGAAATCCTCGGTCACCAGCAGCCTCCAGAGCATCGGGCGGCGCGCCGCCGGAACATCAGATCGCGTACTCCCACGCCGTCAGCGAGTACGCCCCGAACCAGGCGCCGAAGCACACCAGCAGCACCGCCGAGCACACCGCCGTCGTGGGCCGCCGGTGCGCCAGCCCGATCGCCACCGGGATCAGCAGCGGGAACGCGGGCAGCATCAACCGCACCTTCGAGTACATCAGCCCGTCCGAGCCGAGATCCATCGCCAGCACCGCGAACGCGAACAGCACCAGCGGCCACGGCATCCGGGAGCGCACGCACAGCACCAGCAGCACCAGCGCGGCCAGCACGATCCAGACGGTGAACGTCTCCAGCACCGACTTGTACTGCGTCAGGGACTCGATCATGAACTTGCCGGTGGCCCAGCCGCCGTCGAACGCCGAGGACCAGCCGCGCTGCTGCAGCGCGAAGTAGCCGCCCAACGAGCCGGTCTGCACCGCCACCCAGCCCACGTACAGCGCCATGCCCGACGGGGCGAGCACCGCGCCCAGCAGCGGCCACCAGCCGTCCTTGCGCTGGTACAGCGCCACGAGCGCCGCGAGCCCCACCACGCCGATCAACGCCGCCGCCGTCGGCCGCACCAGGCCGGAAGCCGCGCAGCACAACCCGGCGAGCAGCCAATTCCGCTCCAGCACCCCGACCAGCGCCCACACGGCCAGCGCGCAGAACAGCGCCTCCGAGTACGCCATCGACAACGTCACCGCCATCGGTGAGGCCGCGAACAGCACCACCAGCAGCAGCCCCACGCCCGCGGTGCCGCCCACCGCGCGCCCGATGCGGAACAGGCCGTAGGCGGCGATGATCCCCGCGATGAGGCTCACCGTGACCGCGGACCCGGCCAGGCTGATCCCCGGCACCGAGTCGAGCAGCCGCACCAGCACCGGATAGCCGGGGAAGAACGCCAGCGGCGTCTCCGGATTCCGGTTCCCGTGCCCGTCGACCATGCTGTTCGCGACGCCGCCGTAGCCGTGCGAAGCGATCTCCAGGTACCACTCGCCGTCCCACGCGCTGAGGTTGTCCGACAGCGCTTCGTCGTTGGCCGCCGACAGCCAGGCGAGCACCAGCAGACCGAACAGGCGGATTGCGAGGTAAACCACACCGGGTGCCAGGAAGGCCCACCGGACACCCAGGTCCTCGACCCCGTCGCGGGCTCGTCGCCACCACTGCTCGACGGGACGTTCTTGCTGGTCGTCAGCCGTGTTCCCGCCTGGGGAACGGTGCGGCCCGACCGCCTCCGGAGTGGTGGACAAACCGCTCCTCCGCCCTTGTCGACAAACCGGCCTGACAGGTTAGTCGTCAGTCACGGCTATGGGTCTGGGCGGTAACGGTTCGGTAGGCTGGCGCAGCAGCGGAGCGACCAGTCAGGGACCGCTCGACCAGCCAGGTCGAAGCTGCTTCTCGCTGGTCGCGGGGCTCCCCGGTGCGCCGATCGACTCGGTGTGACCGCGCTGGTGCTCTTCGTCCACCGGCGTCAGTGTGGGACAACCCCCGCACCCGGGACGACCGCTTCCTCCGGGCACCCATACCCGAGGAACGGCGCGAGGAGGTTAGTTTCACGTGGCGCTCGTCGTCCAGAAGTACGGCGGTTCCTCGCTGGAAAGTGCCGACCGGATCAAAAAGGTCGCCGAACGCATCGTGGAGACCCGCAAAGCGGGCAATGACGTGGTCGTCGTGTGCTCGGCGATGGGTGACACCACCGACGAGATGCTCGACCTGGCCCAGCGGGTCAACCCGGCCCCGCCGGAGCGTGAGCTGGACATGCTGCTCACCGCGGGGGAACGGATCTCGAACGCGCTCGTCGCGATGGCCGTGGAGGCGCTCGGCGAGCAGGCCCGCTCGTTCTCCGGTTCGCAGGCCGGGGTGATCACCACTTCGGCGCACCAGAACGCGCGGATCATCGACGTCACCCCCGGTCGAGTGCAGGAAGCGCTCGCCGAGGGGCAGGTGGTGCTCGTCGCCGGATTCCAAGGCGTCGCGCAGGACACGAAGGACATCACCACGCTCGGCCGCGGCGGGTCGGACACGACGGCGGTCGCCGTCGCGGCGGCCATGAACGCCGACGTGTGCGAGATCTACACCGACGTCGACGGTGTCTACACCGCCGACCCGCGGATCGTGCCGGACGCGAAGCATCTGGAGCACGTCACCTACGAGGAGATGCTGGAGCTGGCCGCGACCGGCGCGAAGGTGCTGCACCTGCGCGCGGTCGAGTACGCCCGTCGCTACGGCGTCGCCCTGCACGTCCGCTCGTCGTACTCACCCAAGCCCGGAACGCTCATTTCCGGCTCAGTGGAGGACCTTTCCGTGGAACAGGCGATGATCACCGGCGTCGCGCACGACCGGTCGGAGGCCAAGGTCACCGTGCGCGGTGTGCCGGACAACCGAGGCGTCGCGGGGAAGATCTTCCGCGTGGTCGCCGACGCCGAGGTCGACATCGACATGGTGTTGCAGAACGTCTCGGGCAGCAGCTCCGGGCGCACCGACATCACGTTCACCGTCTCGCGCGACAACGGCGCCGAGGCGGTCGCCGAGCTGGAGAAGATCAAGTCCGAGGTCGGCTTCGAAGAGGTCGTCTACGACGACCACGTGGGCAAGGTGTCGCTGGTCGGCGCGGGGATGCGCTCGCACCCCGGCGTGACGGCGACGTTCTGCGAGGCGCTGTCCAACGCGGGCGTGAACATCGAGATCATCAACACCTCGGAGATCCGGATCTCGGTGCTGATCCGGGACACCCAGCTGGAGGACGCGGTGCGCGCGCTGCACGGCGCCTTCGAGCTCGGTGGCGACGAAGAGGCCGTCGTGTACGCGGGGAGTGGTCGCTGATGGCTCCCACCGTTGCGATCGTCGGCGCCACCGGTGCCGTCGGCACCGTCATGATCGACATCATCAACAACCGCGAGTCCGTGCCGTGGGGTGAGATCCGGCTGATCGCCTCCGCGCGCTCGGCGGGCAAGAAGATCACCGTGCGCGGGCAGGAGAACACCGTCGTCGAGCTCGCCCCGGAGGCGTTCGACGGCGTGGACATCGTGCTGTTCGACGTGCCGGACGAGATCTCCGCCGAGTGGGCGCCGATCGCGGTCGAGCGCGGCGCGATCGCCGTGGACAACTCGGGCGCGTTCCGGATGGATCCCGAGGTGCCGCTGGTGGTGCCGGAGGTCAACCCGGAGAAGGTGCACGAACGGCCGCGCGGCATCATCGCGAACCCGAACTGCACGACGCTGTCCATGATGGCCTCGCTCGGTGCGCTGCACCGCGAGTTCGGGCTCAAGGAACTCGTCGTGTCCTCCTACCAGGCCGCTTCCGGCGCTGGTCAGGAAGGCATCGACCGGCTCCACGCGGAGATCGAGGCGCTGGCGGGCAAGCAGGTCGGCGCGCGCGGCGGCGACGTCGCCGAGGCGCTAGCCGCGGCCGGGCTGCCGGAGGAGACGCCGTTCAAGGCCCCGCTGGCGCTGAACGTGGTGCCGTGGGCCGGTTCGCGCAAGGACGACGGGTGGACCTCGGAGGAGCTGAAGGTCCGCAACGAGTCCCGCAAGATCCTGGGCATCCCGGAGCTGAAGGTCTCCGCGACCTGCGTGCGGGTCCCCGTGGTGACGACGCACTCGCTGGCCGTGCACGCGGTCTTCGAGCGCGAGGTCAGCGTGGCCGAGGCGCACCGGGTGTTCGAGGCGCAGTCCTCGATCGTCCTGCAGGACGACCCGGACGAGCTGGAGTTCCCCACGCCGGCGGCCGTCGTCGGTGCCGACCCGACCTACGTCGGGCGGGTGCGCCAGGCACTGGACTTCACGAACACGCTGGACTTCTTCGTGTGCGGGGACAACCTGCGCAAGGGTGCGGCGCTGAACACCTACGAGATCGCCGAGACGCTGGTGAAGTGACCTCGCGGCCTCGCTGACGGGCGCCTTCCTCCTGGCCGGGAGGGAGGCGCCCTTCTATTGTCACGAAGAGGTGGGGATCGCAAGCCCGAACAGGTGATCTTCAGACCGACTTGATCGAGCTGCTGTTCGACCGAGCCGATGGTGGAGGTATGTCCGTGATGAGTTGGCCCGATCACTTGTTGACTTTGGAGGAGTTCGACCGGCTCCCCGAGGACAACTCGCGGCGCTATGAACTCCAGGAAGGCGTCCTCCAGGTGTCCCCGAAAGCAGCGGCCGTCCACCAGCGCGTTGTCAAGCGGCTGACGGCTGCTCTGGACGCGCAGCTTCCACCGGAGTGGGAGGCGATGCAGGACGTGGAGGTCGTCGTCGGCACCAGCTTCCCTCCTACCGTCCGAATCCCGGACGCGATCTTGGCATCCACCCAGGCGTTCGACGTGAATCCGAATCGACTGAATGCCATTGATGTTGCGCTCGCGGTCGAGGTCATCTCGCCTGGTTCGAGACGCATCGATCGGCTGACGAAGGTGCAGGAGTACGCGCAAGCCGGCATTCCGCACTACTGGGTCTTCGACATCGACACGTCTGTGACGCTCACCGCGCTTCGGCTCGGCGAAGGTGGGTACGAGTCGGTCTTCGAAGGCGGGGGGCTGTTCAAGACCAACATGCCGTTCGAGTTCGCCGCCGATCTGTCTTCACTCGTGGTGCGCGGACCAGGACGTTGATCGTGCTCACCGTCCCCGCCGGGGCGTAGGTGCCAGGTTCGGGCCCGGTTAGGTTGGGGCCATGAGCTCCGCACCGGTCGTTCTCGGCATTGATCTCGGCACCACCGCCACGAAGGTCGTCGCCGCGACCAGCGACGCCGAGGTGCTGCACCAGACCGAGCGCGGCTATCCGCTGCGGACCGACGAGACGGGCGAGGCGACGCAGGACCCGGAGCAGGTGCGGAACGCCGCCGTCGAGGCGCTCGCCGAATGCGCGACCTGGGCGCGCGAGCAGGGGCACGAGGTGCGGGCGCTGTCGTTCAGCACCGCGATGCACACCCTGGTCGGCCTGGACTCCGCCGGGAAGCCGGTGACGCCCTCGTTCAACTGGGCCGACACCCGCGCCGCCGAGGTCGCGAAGCGGCTGCGGGCCGACGAGTCCGGGGTCGCCGCCGAGCTGCACCGGGCCACCGGCACGCCGGTGCACACCCAGTCGGTGATGGTGAAGCTCGCCTGGTTGACCGGGCAGCGCGCCGACCTCATCGGCGGGGTCGAGCGCTGGTGCGCGCTGAAGGACTTCGTGTTCGGGGCGTTCGTCGACGAGTTCGTGACCGACTACTCGCTGGCTTCCGGCAGCGGGCTGCAGGACATGCGTTCGCTGGACTGGCACGAGCCCGCGCTGGTGGTGGCGGGAGTGCGCGCCGAGCAGCTGCCCGAGATCAAAGCTCCGACCGATGCGCTGCCGCTGACGGCTCGGATGGCCTCGGCCACCAGACTGCCCGAGGGGTTGCCGGTGGTGCTCGGCGGCGGGGACGGACCGCTGGCGAACCTCGGGGTCGGCGCCACGACTCCGGGGGTGGCGGCGCTGTCGCTCGGGACCAGCGGGGCGCTGCGGGTGGTGCGGGAACGACCTGGTGTCGACGACGCGTGCCGCACCTTCAGCTACGCCCTCGCCGACGGGCTCTGGGTGATCGGCGGCGCGGTGAGCAACGGTGCCGTCGTGGGGCAGTGGGCGGCCGACACGTTCGGCGTCGACGTCGCCGACCTGCTCGACGAGGCGCTGGCCGTCGAACCGGGCGCCGAAGGGCTGCTCGCCCTGCCCTACCTGCTGGGGGAGCGGGCGCCCTGGTGGGAACCGGGGCTGACCGGGGCGTTCGTGGGACTGCGCCGGTCGCACGGGCGGGCCGAGATGACCCGCGCGGTCGTCGAAGGCGTGGCGCAGCAGCTGGCGCTGGTCAAGGACGCCGTGCACGACGCGGGCGCGAACGTCCGCGCCGTGCGGGCGACCGGAGGGGGGTTCCGCAGCGAGGTGTGGGCCGCCGCGATCTCCGCGGCGCTGGGCATGGAGTTGGAACTCGCCGAGAGCAGCGGCGGCTCCGGGCTGGGCGCGGTGCTGCTCGGCTGGCGGGCGCTGGGCGAGCTCGATTCGCTGGAATCGGCGTCTGCTCTGGTGCGGCCCGAACGCGTCGTAGCCCCGGATGCCGACGCGGCCGAGCTGCTCGCCCGCCGGCGCCCGCTGGTCGACCAACTGCACCGGACGTTGCGCACCCTGGAGCTCTGACCACCCGTGTTCGGCCTCGGCCAGGCATTGTTTTGACTGATTCCAGTTTGTTCGTGGCATACTGCTGGTGAGATGACACGGCACAGCGATCCCGGTACCGGGCACACCGACGCTGCGGACGGCCACGCGGTCGCCCTCCGCGGCCGGTTGCGCGACGCCGGACTGCGGGTCACCAAGCCCCGCGTCGCGGTGCTGCGCTGGCTGGCGGGGCACCCGCACTCGACCGCGGATCAAGCGGTGAGCGCGGTGCGCCCCGAGCTCGGCGGGGTCTCCACGCAGGCCGTCTACGACGTGCTGCGCGTGTGCACCGCGGCCGGACTGCTGCGGCGGATCGAACCCGCCGGTCACCCGGCCCGGTTCGAGGCCCGGACCGCCGACAACCACCACCACCTGGTCTGCCGCCACTGCGGCCGGACCGAGGACATCGATTGCGTGCACGGCACCGCGCCCTGCCTGACCCCGTCCGAGTCCGCCGGATACGCGGTGGACGAGGCCGAGGTCGTGTACTGGGGCGCGTGCCCGGACTGCCGTTCCGCCGCGCGACCGACCGGCGACCAGCTCGCCGACCCGAACCGGGGCGCCCGATCCGGTCGCGCCCCTGGCCGCTGACTGCGGCTCCCACCACAAGGATCCAGGTCCGGACCGACGAGTCCGGGCCTGGATCCGAGGGGTTCCGGCGGGCGTCGAGGCTTCAGGGCTGGACGCGGGAAGCGATCAGGCGTTCGCAGCTGCGCAGCACGACGCGGACCGCGTCGCGGTGCGCTCGGTCGTGCAGCGGGTTCACCGCCTGGTCGCGCCACCGCGCGAGCGCCGCTCCGGCCTCCTCCGCCAAGATCGACTCCAGGGTGTCCGGTTCCTGGCCCAGCCGGGCCGCCGCGTCCTGGCCTTGAGAGCCCAGCAACCGCCGCGCGTCGTTCTGCAACGGCCGCGGGAAGCTCAGCTGACCTGATTGCAACGCCGACAGCAGCCGCATCTCCTCCCACTCCGGCGCGTTCGACAGCAGCCGCTCGAACTCCCCGCGCAGCTGCTGCACGCCGGGCCGCGGATTCGCCCGCAGCACCATGTCCACCGCCAGCAGCACCGACCGCGCCCGCAGCGCGTCCTGACGTTCGATGAACTGCTGGTGCACCGCTTCCTGCAGGTCGTTGAGCCTGCTCGCCTCCAGCAACGTCGCGCTCAACCGCTTGTGGTCCGTGACGCCTTCGCCGAGCGCGGTCAACGCCTGGGCCAGGCCGAACCGCCCGAAGCGGTTCATCAGGTCCTGGCGCACGCTCGGCGGCACCGATTCCGGCGTGGGGTTGTTCGAGAACCGGTCGGACGACAGCAGCAACGTCTCCAACGCCTTCTCCGGCAACTGCCGCAGCGCCACCAGCGCGGTGAGGTCCGCACCGGTGAACGTGGCCGCGGCCTGCCCCAGCAGCCCGATCACCGGGATCGCGTACTGCGTGAACGACCGCACCGCCGGCTCATCGCGGAACCGCAGCGCGATCCGCTCGGCCGCCGCCACCGCGCCGCTGCCGCCGTTGCCCATCTCGTCGGCGCGGGAGAACGTGATGATCGTGTTGATCGGCGCGCGCCGCGCGAGCTGCAACTCGTGCACCGACTGCAGGAACTGCACATCGGTCTGCTGCGGGTAGCGGGTCAGGTACAGCAGCGCGTCCGCCTCGGACAGGATCTGCGCGAGCGCCGAGCGACCCGTGTCCTGCATCGCCGAGGAGGACACCCCGGGGGTCTCCAGCAGCGTGATGGCCTGCAGGCCCGGCGCGGGAGCCTCGATCACCAGCCGCGACACCTCGTCCGGCCGCCACCGCTGCAGATCGCGGATCGTGCTCGTGTCCAGCGTCGTCACCGGCACGTTCTGCACCGCCCCGTGCGGGGTGTGCACGGTGATCCGGGGTTCCGGCCCGTACTGGTAGAACGTGTTGACCTGGGTGCTCTCCTCGGCGTCGGTCGGCGCGAGCCGCTGGCCCACCAGCGCGTTGATCAGCGTCGACTTGCCGGACTTCACCCGTCCGCTGACCGCGATGCGCAGCGGCTGGTCGAGCCGTTCCAGCCGCCCGCGCAACCAGGCCGAGGTGCGCGGGTCGTCCCGGTAGAACGTCATCGTGCGGATCAGCAGCGCGCGGGACCGCTGCAGCAGACCGTCCTGGGGAGTGTCGGGCCTGCTCATGCCGCGGTGATGCGGTTCGCGGCCAACGTCCCGGCGCGCCTGCGCAGCAGCGCGAGCTCTTCCAGCTTCCGGCGGATCTCGCGGGCCCGGTCTTCGCGGTCGACGGCGCTGCGCTCGGCGGTGCGCTTGATGGTCTGGATGTCCTTGCTGATCTCCAACTGCGCTTCCTCGGTGAGCTGGGTGAAGTGCTGGTGCAGCGCGCGGTGGGTGGCCCGGATGGCGTCCTTGGCCTCCTTGTTCACGTGGAACACGATGTGCTCCACGTAGCGCTGCGCGGTCGTCTTGGCCTCGGCCTGGCGGCGGCGCAGCCGGGCGTCCTTCTCCTCGTTCAAGCTGCGGCTGCCCAGCAGCAGGCCCGCGCAGACGGACACGACGTTCATCAGCGGCAACCCGAGCTGGGTGGTGATCAGGCCGAACATGAGCACGCCGCCGTAGGAGCCGCGCAGCCCGGTCAGCACCTGGTCGAGCCGCTTGTAGGTGCCGTTGCTGGGTTTCTTCAACGGCGTGACCTGGTCGAACGGTTCCGGGATGGGAACCTGCTCGATCTGCGGGCGCATGCTGGGGTGCTCGCGCAGGAACTCGTCGGTGACCCGGTCGCGCAGCTGCTCCCGGCGGCCTTCGAGCCAGGCGAAGTTCTCCTCGATGGCGGTGACGAGCGCGTTGTCCAGCCACTCCACGAAGTCGTCCCACACGGCCACCGGGTCGGCTTCTTCGAGCGTTTCAGCGATCTGGCCGGTGATGGCCCAGCTGCGTTCCCGGAAGTCGAACTCGATGTCGGCGAACAGTTCACCGACTCCGTCGCTGAGGGTCTTCTGCCAACGCCCGGTGACCCGGCGCAGATCTTCGGAGCGCCGTTGGGCGGTCTCCAGTTCGATCAGCGTTTCCGCGGCGGTTCGCGGACTTTGTCCGGTGAGTTCCGCTTTCAGGGTTTCGCTGAGTTCGTCGACCGCGTCGGCGACGTTCTGTGCGACGAGTCGCCGGGTGAGTTGATCGTGCTGTCCGAGTGCTTCGCCGCGCAGGTATTCGACGAGCTGCGGGAATCCGGATTCGGTGTTGAGCGTGGCGTCTTTCGCGTGCATCGCCTGCATCCGAATCGTGGAAGACACCGGAAAGATCTTGGCGTTGATGCCCGCACCGGCGAGGTGGCGTTGATTGACTTCCACCACTTTCCGCCAATGCGGCGTTATGTCTGTTTTGGGTTGTACGACGGCCACGTTCGGGCACAGCTTGGTGACCTTCTTCAGGAAGCTCAGCTCGTTGTGCGTGAGTTCCTGGGTCGCGTCGGAGACGATGAGCAGCGCGTCGGCCTCGGCGACGACACCGAGCGTGCGGGCGGTGAGCGTGGCGGACGTGGCGCCGACCCCCGGCGTGTCCATCAGCACCAGCCCGTCCTTGAGCACGGCGCGCGGGATGCCGACTTCGCCGCGGCTGACCGGCCTGCCGCTGCTGATGGCCTGGTCGATGCGCTCCCGCACCTGTTCCACGGGCACCGGGAACCGGTCGAGGGTGGCGTGCCCGCTCGTCGGTTCCTGTTCGATCACCTGGGCGGTGGGTTGCTCGGAATGGCGCACCAGAGTGGGCACGAGCGTGGTGGCGTCTTCGCCCGAGTCGCACACGGAGGCGTTGACCAACGCGTTGATCAGTTCGCTTTTGCCCTGCTTCGGTTCTCCCACGACCAGCACCAGCTGGGCGGGGTCCAGGACGCGCGTGCGGATCTGCCGTAGTCGGTTGTGCAGGTCGGGGCGCTGCTGCTCGGCGCATTCGGCAGTCGCGCGATCGATCAGTTCCACCATCGCCGTCTCGATCACAGGAGCGATTGTGGACCGTTCGGTGGCAGAAGAGAAACCCGAGCGGGTGACTTGTGTCAGGACTGTGGTGTGGTAACGCGAAAGCCGGGTTCGCACGAAGAGTGCGAACCCGGCTTTCGGGTCAATTCGCTTTGATCAAGCCCGGAGGCCTGGAATCAGAGCAGGCCGTCCAGCGGCAGCGCCGAGGTGGCCGCACCCGCGACGTCCTCGACGGCCGGGCCGGCGATGTCGCCGACGACCGGCAGGTCGCTCGGGGCCGGCAGGTGGGAGACCACGTCGTCGACGGGCAGCTGCTCGGCCACGTCACCGACGACCGGGAGGTCGGCCGGCGCGGGCAGCGCGGAGGTCACGTCGGCGACCGGGCCGCCCACGACGCCACCGGCCACGCCACCGACGGTGTCGACGGCTCCACCGGCGACGCCCTCGACGGTGCCCACGGCGCCACCGGCCACGCCACCGACGGTGTCGACGGCCGGGCCCGCGATGTCACCGGCGACCGGCACGCCGCCGGCCACGTCGCCCACGGTGTCCAGCGCGCCACCGGCAACGCCGGACAGGGCGCCTGCCTCGATCCCGGCGGGGGCACCGGTGGGCAGAGCGCCGGTCAGGTCCCCGGCAACGCCGGTCACGTCGCCGGCAACGCCGGTCACGTCGCCGGCAACGCCGGTCACGTCGCCGGCAACGCCGGTCACGTCGCCCACGGCGCCCGTGACGTCCCCGACCGTGCCGGTCACGTCGCTGGTCACGTCGCCAACGGTGTTGACGGCGTTGTCGACCGAGCTGGTGGCCTCGGTAGTGGTGTTGCCCACCACGTTGCCGGTGCCGTTGGCAATGTCGTTGCCGCTGAGCACGTCGTGCACGCTGATCAGGTTGTGCGAGTCGTTCTGCTCGATGTCGATGTTGGTGTCACCGGCGGGAGCTTCGGGGGAGGGGGCCGGGGTGTTGTGCGGAGGCAGCATGCTCAGTTCCATCTCTTGCTCGTGTGGCTGTGCGGGATGCAATTCGTTGATCGCGACATGCTGGGTGCTCGCGGCGAACTTCTCGACGCTGCTCTGGAGTGAGCGGCCGTATTCATCCGCGATCTCGACCGGCGCGTAGTCGAGCACCAGCGACGATGCTTGCAGCACGTCCGTCGCGCTCATGTCCCCGAGTCCGGCGTGATCCAGCGTGGCGCGCGGATCAGCGTCGAAGGCCGCCTGTGCGTCCGGGCTGGTGACGAGCCGCGTCAGGAACTCGTACAGCGTCGGGCCGTCCGGCTGGCCGGGCGCGTCCTGCGCCCCCGGGGTGGAAGTGGGGGTCTCGGCACGATCCGGGGCATCATCCGGCTGAGAGTGGATCATGACGCTTTCTCCTGACTCAGCGGAACTCGGTTACGTGTGACCGAGTGAAGGTCGTGCCCGATCCCTCACTCCCAGCGAGCACGCTACTGCGGGCTGTGCCTGTGGCCATCGGGTACGACTCCTAGTGAGTGCAGACACTATTAGGGGATGTGCCCATGACTCGGTTAGGGGACGCATGGGGGGATCCGTCAGCGCTTTGTGATCGGGCACGCGCTAAGTTGTCACCGCCCTGAGTGTCATCGGGCGGTCGGCTCGACCCGTGACCGGACTTCCCCGGCCGTGCGGTCCGAGTCCGTCCGATGACCCGGAAGGTGATCACGGGAAGGGGTTGCATGCCTTACGTCCTGGGGATCCATGTCGGGGCCACGGCCACCTCCGCCGCCATCGCGCGGCGCCAGGGCGGCAGGTGGGGTGCGGCCACCCCGCTGCCGCTGAGCTCCACCGGGCACACCGTTCCGACGGTGCTGTGCCGAGTCCAGGACGGCTCCTTCGTCGCCGGGGAATCGGCGAGCAGGCAGGAACTGACCCATCACGAGTGGGTCGTCCGCGGATTCACCCGCCAGGTCGGCGACGACGCCCCCCTGCTGGTCGGCAGCGAGTTCGTCACAGCGCAAGCACTGGTAGCGGCCGTGGTCGAGTGGGTCGCCGACAACGTCGCCCAGCAACTCGGCCACCCGGCCGAGCACATCACCGTCGCGCACAGCGCGGCGTGGGGACCGTTCCGCAGCCACCTGGTGCGCCAAGCGCTCGCGGGGCTCGGCCTGCGCGACCTGACGCTGGTGCCCGAGCCGCTTGCCGTGGCGCTCGACTACGCGAGCAAGCAGCAGGTCGCCGAGCAGGACGCGGTCGCGGTCGCCAACGTGGGCGGCACCGGTTTCGACGCGACGGTGCTGCGCCGCCGCGCTCCCGGCTTCGACGTGCTCGGGTCCACCTTGGACTCCGGGCACCCGAGCGGGCAGGACCTCGACGACGAGGTTTTCGCCCACCTGCGGGCGGAATTCGGCTCCCAGCTCGACGCGATGGATCCGGCTGATCCCGAGCACCGCGCGGCGCTCGCCGGGCTGCGCGCCGACTGCGTCCGGGCCAAGGAAGCGCTGTCCCACCACCCGGGAACGACCGTCCACGTGGACCTGCCGAACCTGCGCACCGACTTCGCGATGTCCCGCTCCCGCTACGAACAGCTGGTCCGCACGCACCTGGAACGCGTTCCGGAGCTGCTGCTGCAGGCCGTGCAGTCCGCGGCGGTGAGTCCGGAGGACCTCTCGGCGCTGGTGCTCGCCGGCGGCACGATGCGGACCCCGATGGCCAAGCAGCTCGTCGCCGAGCGGCTCGAACGGACCCCGCAGGTCGATGCCGCGCCCGAGCTCGTCGCGGCCCGCGGCGCGGCGGTCTCGGCGGTGGGCGTGCTGTCCTCGGTGAGCGATCAGGCCGCTTCGGTCGCCGAGACGAGCGTGCTGATGCGCGTAGAAGGCCCGGGCTCCGGCGGGCTGGACGTCATCGACGGCGAACCGGAGCGCGAAGCCCCGGTACGGCCTCCGGTGGAGGTCGAACCGATGTACCTGGAACCGCCGGACGAAGACCGGCAACGACTGTTCAAGATCCTCAAGCTGAGCGCCGCGGCGCTGCTGATCATCGGTGGTCTGGTGCTGACCGTCGTGCAAGGGGTCGGCGGAGACCAACCGGCCAGCCCGATCACCAGCCAGCAGCGCTAGCCGCACCACCCGCGCCCGCATCCCCGAGTGCCCCCGCCGAGTGACCCGTGAGACGAGGTCTCCGTGAACCGAGGATTCCTGTGAACCACCCGACAGCCACCGCCCCAGACCTGGTCACCGGCCTCCGCGCCGTCCGGCTGTGGGAGTCGATCGCGGTAGCCCCCGCCGCGCCGGTGCAGGTCGGTGTGCAGGCGGCGGGCGGTTGCGGCAAGACCACGCTGCTCGACGAGCTCGCCGCCGCCTACCGGGCCGCCGGAGTTCCGGTCTCGACGAGCGCCGTCGGAGTCGACCCGGAGACCACCGCGGTGATCGTCGACGACGCGCACCGGCTCGACGACTCCGCGCTGCGCGCCCTGCGGGAGCTGACCCGGCACCCGCGGGCGCGGCTGGTCGTCGCCTACCGGCCGTGGCCGCGCGGCGCGCAGCTGAGCGAGCTCGTGCACACCCTGGGCCGGACCGGGCCACCCGTCGTGCTGTCCGGGTACACCCCGGACGACCTCGCCGCCCGCGTCGAACGCGGTCTCGGTTCCGAACCGCCCGCCGAATGGCTGGACTGGCTGCTGGCGCAGACCGGTGGCGTGCCGCGCTTCGTGGAGGGCGTGCTCGCCGACACCGCCCCGCACGACCTCACCCGGCGCGGCGTGCCGTCGCGGGTCGTCGAGCAGGTCCAGCAGGAGATCGACGGCCTCGGGGTGGAAGGCCGCGCGTGCGCCGCCGCGATCGCCGTCGGCGCCGCCGCGCACCCCGACGTGCTGGCCTGGCTGCTCGAACTCGACCCGGCCGTGGTCGTGCCCGCGCTGTCGGCGATCCGGGCGAGCGGGTTGACCGACGGCTCCGACGAGCTGCTGCCGCTGGCCCGCAAGGCCGCGCAGCTGCTCACCCCCGTAGACCAGCGGCTGCGGATCGTGCGCAAGCTGGTGCGGGTGCAGCTCGACCGGGGGCGGCCGGTGCTGGGTCTGCTGCGCCCCTTCCTGGAGTCCGAAACGGCCGCCACCGCTGATGACGCGCTGGCCGAGGCGTTCGAGCAGGCCGGGGTGGAAGCGGCCGAGCAGGCCCCCGAGCTCGCCTCGCGGTTCTTCGACGCCGCCGTCTCCGCGGGTACACCGCCCGTGCGGCTGGCCGCCCGCCGAGCCAGGGCCGCCGCGATCGCCGGGCACTTCGACGAGGCGTTGCGGCTGGCCGACGCGGTGATCGTGGACGAGACGGTGCCGGACCGGGCGTTGGGCGTGCAGGTCGCGGCGAGCGTGCTCGCGCACCGCGGGCTGCCCGCCCGCTCGGCGCAGCTGTGCCGCTGGTCGGCGGAGCACCTGCGCTGGCCCGGCGACCGCGCCTACGCCGCCGTGTCGCTGATCGGCACGGGACGGCTGGTCGAGGCGGAAGGGCTGCTGGGTGCGGTCACCGACCCGGGGCCGCCCACCTCGTTGTCCGGCTCGACGGACCAGCTCGTCGACGGGCTCCGGGAGTCGATCACGGGCAGCGCGGTGACCGCCCTGTCCCAGCTGACCAGGTCCGCGTCGCTCGCCGAACCGGTCGGGGGCGCCACCCTCGTACCGGACACGCCGGCGGCCATCGCGACGTTGGCGGCGCTGCACTGCGGTGAGCTCGACGTCGCCTCCTCCGTGGTGGGGCGCGCCATCGAAGCGGGCAGCGGCGGACCGATGCTGGCGGTGCGCCACCGGCTGCTCGCGGCGTGGATCCCGCTCGCCCGCGGGGACACCCCCGCGGCCCGCGCCGCGCTGGACGCCGCGGTGTGCTCGCCGGATTCGCTGCAGGCGCGGGACCGGCTGCTGGCCACGGCGATCGAGGCCGGGATCGCCAACCGCGACAACGACACCACCGCGCTGAACGCGGTGCGCGGACGGGCCCGCCAGGCCATCGCCGAACACCCGGCGGACCTGTTCGGGCTGCTCGCGCTCGGCGAACTCGCCGTGTCCTGCGCGCGGCTGCACGACCAGGACTGGGTCGAACCGCACCTGCGCGCCGCGTTCACCCTGCTCGGGGAGCTGGGCGACCCGCCGCTGTGGTCGGGCCTGCTGCGGTGGAAGTGCCTGCAGGCCGCGGTGGTGAGCGAGGACGCCGACACCGCCCGCACGCACGTGGCGGCGCTGGAGGCGATGGCCGCGCACAACCCGATGTCGGCCGCGATGGCCGCCGCCGCGAAGACCTGGCTGGGCGTGCTCGCGGGGGAGGTCGATCGGGGCCAGGCAGAGCAGGCCGCGCGCGGCCTGCACGCGGCCGGGCTCACCTGGGACGGCGCCCGCCTCGCGGGCCAGGCCGCGCTGCGCACCGCCGACCGCCCGACGATGCTGGCGTTGCTCGAATGCGCCCGCTCCCTGCAGGGGAAACCCGCCCGGCCGAGAGCGGTCGGCGAGCAGGGCGAGCACAACCTCCTCAGCGAACGCGAACGGGAGGTGGCCGAGCTGGTCCTCTCCGGTCTCACCTACAAGCAGGTGGGAAAGCGGCTGTTCATCTCGGCCAAAACGGTGGAGCACCACATCGGCCGGATCAAGCAGCGCCTAGGTGCCACCTCCAGAGAGGACCTGCTCACCCGGCTACGCGCGATGCTGGATTCCTGAGCGGCCCGCCGGGCTCACTTCGCGGGCACGTTCAGGGAGAGCCCCGCTCGCAGCGTCCCCGCGATTTCGCTCAGGGCTTCGTTGAAGCGCGTTCCGGCTTGGCGGAGGTTGCCGAATCCGTGGATCAGGTCGTCGAAGCGGCGGGCCACCACGGGCACACCGGCTTCCGCGAGCCGTTGCGCGTACGCCTCGCCTTCGTCGCGCAGCGGGTCGAACCCCGCGGTCACCACGTGCGCGGGCGGCAGGCCGCTGAGGTCTTCGGCCAGCAGCACCGACAGCCGCAGGTCCGTGCGGTCGAGGGCGGGACCCGCGTACTGGTCGAGGAACCAGGTCATGTCGCCGTCGGTCAGCAGCAGCCCGTCGCCGAACAGCTCCCGCGAGCGGCGCCGCACCGACGCGTCCACCGCCGGGTACATCAGGAGCTGGAACGCCGGAGTGCGCTCTCCCTGCCGCGTGGTGTGGTACGAGACGGACGCGGCGAGGTTGCCGCCCGCGCTGTCGCCGCCGACCGCGATCTGGTCCGGCCGGGTGCCCAGCTCGCCCGCCTTCTCCACGGCGTAGCGGAACGCGGCCAACGCGTCGTCGAACGCGGCGGGGAAGGGGGATTCCGGGGCCAGCCGGTAGTCCACCGACAGCACCCGCACCCCGGCGGTCTTGGCGAAGTAGCGGCACAGGTCGTCGTGGCTGTCGAGGTCGCCGATGACCCAGCCACCGCCGTGGAAGAACACCAGCAGCGGGCTGTGCTCGGTCAGCTCCTGCGGCCGGTACAGCCGGGCCGCGAGCTCCCCGTTCGGCGTGGGGATGCTGCGTTCGCCGACGGCGACGCCGGTCAGCGGGGCGCGGTTGACGATGCCGCCGGACTGGGCCATCAGCGCGCGGGCCTGGGCGGCGGTCTCGGCGGACAGCCGGGTGTTGCCGGTGAGCTTCTGCATCGTGAGCAGCAGCTGGGCGTCGAGGGAGAGCTCTTGGCCGTCGATCCGCAGCGGAGCGCCCGCGATCAACCGGCGCAGCGGGCGCGGGAGCGCGAACGCCGCGTGCAGCCCGGCGCCGAGAACTCGGGGACGCAGCTTGGGCGGGATGAGCTCGACGACTTTCGACATGGGTGAAGACCTCCCGGGAACGGACCGTTCCCGCGAGGCTACTAGCAGGTAGCTGTGGCCCGGGACACCCGCGCGGACCTTTGACTTGAAGCTAACTGGAGGTCGTAGCGTGATCAAAGTCCGGGTGGGATCGGACGCCGTCTGATGAAAGGATCGAACGATGACCGTGACCGTGGTGGGAATCGGCGGTTCGGTGCGCCCGGACTCGCAGTCCGAGCGCGCGATGCACGCCGTCCTCGACGGGGCGCGCGAGGCGGGCGCGAAGGTGCGGGCCATCGGTGGCGAGAGCCTGATCCTGCCGTTCTACGACCCGCACGTCGCCGAACGGACCGACGCGGCGCGGGAACTCGTGGCGGCGCTGCGCGCGGCGGACGGCGTGGTGCTGTCCTCGCCCGGCTACCACGGCACCATCTCCGGGCTGATGAAGAACGCCGTCGACTACGTCGAGGACCTGCGCGACGACGAGCGGCCGTACTTCGACGGCCGCGCCGTCGGCTGCGTGGGCGCCGCGTACGGCTGGCAGGCCGCGGTGACGACCTTGCAGGCGCTGCGCTCGGTGGTGCACTCGCTGCGCGGCTGGCCGACGCCGCTGGGAGCGGCGGTGAACTCCACGGAGGTCCGGTTCGGGCCGGACGGGGAGTGCTCGGACCCGAAGCTCGCCGGGACGCTGCGCACGATCGGCACCCAGCTCGTGGAGTTCGCCGAACACCGCTGCTGACCTGCAGTTTCGCCGGGCGGTGATTGATCCGCGGCGCGGCGGGTACCCGTCAGGGGGAACCCGAACCGACTGCGCACCCGGTACGAGGAGGTACGTGATGACCGCGTCCCAATCTCCGATCACCAGCCCGCTCAACGACTCCGACAAGGACATCACCGGCAAGGCGCTGCAGGGCACCTTGGTCGACCTGATCGACCTGCACCTCGTGGCGAAGCAGGCGCACTGGAACGTGGTGGGCCGGTTCTTCCGCGACGTGCACCTGCAGCTCGACGAGCTGGTCACCGCCGCCCGCGGTTTCGCCGACGACGTGGCGGAACGCGCCGCCGCCCTGGGAGTCTCGGCCGACGGCCGGGCGTCGACGGTGTCGAAGAACTCCGGACTGCCGGCGCTCGAACAGGGCTGGCACACCGACCGCGAGATCGTGGCCGCCATCGTGGAGGCGCTGGGAACGCTGATCGGCCGGGTCCGCGCCCGGATCGACGAAACGGACAAGACCGACTTGGTCTCGCAGGACCTGCTGATCAGCATCGCGCAGGAGCTGGAGAAGTCCCACTGGATGTGGCAGGCCCAGCTGACGGAGTCCTGACCGGCTCCCCGGGACGAAGAACGGCCGGACGTCAGCTCCCAGCGAGCGACCCCGGCCGTTCTCCTGCGCGCGAGAGGGACGGTCCTCAACAGCTCCCAGTTCCACGCCTGGTCACGCCGAGGCCACACCGAGCGGCGAAGCCGTGCCTTGGGCGGCGAAGCCGTGCAGTGGGCGGCGAAGCCCGCCTGCCTTGCGGCCGAAGGCCGTGTCTGGATGCGCGCCAGCGCATAGCCCACGTCGAAAAGCCGCTCACCCGCGGGTTCTCAGCTGTCTTCTCGCGAGGACAGCTTTTTCCCTCG
>NZ_JAPFGB010000019.1 GCF_026241095.1 Saccharopolyspora sp. NFXS83
GTGGTGGGGGTGTGGTCGTCGCTGGTGGTGGGTGGGGCCGGGGTGGTCACGGGCGGGTGCGGGCGGTGTTGCAAGATTTGCGGTCGAGGGGGAGGCGTTCGCCCCGGGTGCGTGGCCGGTGCGTGCCTGGTTCATCTCTCGAAATGTGCTGGAGTGGGTTCAGTTGTCGTGGTTGCAGGCCATGGTGCTCGCCGTGGTCCAGGGTCTGACCGAGTTCCTGCCGATTTCGTCGTCAGGGCATTTGCGGATCGTCTCGGAGTTGTTCTTCGGTGTGGACGCGGGTGCGTCGTTCACCGCGGTGACGCAGATCGGGACGGAACTGGCCGTGGTGATCTTCTTCGCGAAGGACATCGTGCGGTTGGTCGGGACGTGGTTCCGGGGTCTGGTGAATGCCGAGGTGCGGCGGACGCAGGATTACCGGTTGGCGTGGTTCGTGATCGTGGGCAGCATTCCGATCGCGGTTCTGGGGTTGTTGTTCCAGGACATGATTCGGGGAGCGTTGCGGAGCCTGTGGGTGACCGGGGCGATGTTGATCGTGTTCGGTGTGCTGCTGGGTCTGGCTGAGCGGTTCGGCAGGCAGGTGCGGGCGCAGGACGAGTTGACGATGCGCGATGGTGTGCTGATGGGGTTGGCGCAGTCGTTGGCGTTGATTCCGGGTGTGTCGCGTTCCGGTGGCACTATCACGGCTGGTCTGTCGTTGGGGTTGACGCGTCCGACGGCGGTGCGGTTCTCGTTCTTGTTGGCGATTCCGGCGGTGTTCGCGGCGGGGTTGTCGGAGATTCCGCACGTCTTCGAGGGTGGTCCGGGTCTGCATCCTTCGGGGGTGCAGATGATCGTGGCGACGGTGGTCGCGGGTGTGGTCGGTTTCGCGTGCATCGCGTGGTTGTTGCGGTTCGTGGAGCGCCACAGCGTGTACTTGTTCGTGTGGTATCGGATCGGGCTCGGTCTGCTGGTGTTCGCGTTGTTGGGCTTCGGTGTGATGCAGCCCTGATCGGTGGTTCGTCCGCGCGGCGGCCCGGTGCCTGTTCGGCGCCGGGCCGTTGTGCTTTCCGGGTGGGGCGTGGTGTCGCTTCGGGGGTGCGGGATCGGACCCCGCCGCGCGACTCGGGTGGGGCGTTGTCGTTACCCTCGGCGGTCGTGGCGACTCTCATCTTGCTCAGGCACGCACGGTCGGCGGCGAACGGTTCGGGCGTGCTCGCCGGGCGCAGTCCGGGGGTGGGGCTGGATTCGACGGGGTCGTCGCAGGTGGCCGGGCTGGGGGCGCGGTTGGGCGAGGTCCCGGTGTCGTCGGTGGTGGTGTCGCCGTTGCAGCGGTGCGCGGAGACGGTGCGGGAGTTCGCGGCGTCGCGCGGGCTGGTGCCGGTGGTGGACGAGCGGTTGTCCGAGGTGGATTACGGGGAGTGGACGGGGCGGAAGGTTTCGGAGTTGACGGGGGAGTCGTTGTGGTCGGTGGTGCAGCAGCATCCGTCGGCGGCGGTGTTCCCGGGTGGTGAGGGTTTGGCGCAGGTGCAGGCGCGGGCGGTGGCCGCGGTGCGGGAGCACGATGCGCGGGTGTCGGCGGAGTTCGGGCCGAACGCGGTGTGGTTGGCGTGCTCGCACGGTGATGTGATCAAGTCGGTGTTGGCGGATGCGTTGGGCGTGCATCTGGACGGTTTTCAGCGGATCGTGGTGGATCCGTGTTCGTTGAGCGTGGTGCGGTACACGGAGACGCGGCCGTTCGTGGTGAAGGTGAACGACACGGGTTCGGACGTGTCGGCGTTGTTGCCGCCGAAGGAGGCGGCGTCGTCGGATGCGGTGGTGGGTGGTTCGACGGGGTCGTCGGGGGCGGCGTCGTGACCGAGGGGTTCGCGGTGGCGGACGTGGCGGGGTTCTTCGCCGGTACGTGGGGTGTGGTGCGGGGGATCGTGGACGACTCGGGTGCGCGGTTGGGTGGTTTCGAGGGTGAGGCGGTGTTCGCTGCGGAGCCGGGCGGGTTGTTGGTGTACCGGGAGCGCGGTGAGTTGGTGTTGGGGGCGCATCGGGGTTCTGCGCAGCGCACGTTGCATTACCGGGTGACGGGGCCTGGGCGGGCGTCGGTGTTCTTCGACTACGGGGATTTCTTCCACGATTTGGATCTGCGGTCGGGTCGTTGGCGGGTGGAGCATCCGTGCCGGGCGGATGTGTACCGGGGTGAGTTCGTGGTGTCGGGGCCGGATTCGTGGTGGCAGCAGTGGCGGGTGGCGGGGCCTGCGAAGGCGCACACGTTGACGACGGATTTCGCGCGGGTCGCCGGGTAGTGGTGCGGTGGGGCGGAAATTCGTTTGCTGGTGGGTTTCGCGGGTCGTCATGATCGGTGTGGTCGGGGTCGTGGGAGGTGGTCTGGTGGGCGTGTGGCGGCGGTTGTGGTGCTCGTGGTCCGGGTCGCCTGTGCGCGGGGGCGTGTTCTGACGCTGCTGCTGGTGCGGTGGTGGTGTCCGGGCCGGGTGGCTCGGGCTTTTTTTGCGTCGTGTTCCGGGAGGCGTGGCTTCCTGGTGGTTCTGGGGAGGTCGTCGTGGTCGGTGTGGTGGGGGGCGCTTCGGTGCCGATCCGGATGTGGGCGGATCCGGAGCGGGTGGAGGCCGCGGCGATGGAGCAGTTGCGCAACATCGCGAATCTGCCGTGGGTGCACGGGTTGGCGGTGATGCCGGATGTGCACTTGGGCAAGGGCGCGACGGTGGGCAGCGTGATCGCGATGCGCGATGCGGTGTCGCCGGCGGCGGTGGGGGTGGACATCGGGTGCGGGATGAGCGCGGTGCGCACGTCGTTGCGGGCGGTGGATCTGCCGGATGATCTGGGGCGGTTGCGGCGGCGGATCGAGTCGGCGGTGCCGGTGGGGTTTTCGATGCACGACGAGCCGGTGGACGTGTCGCCGGTGGGTGGTGAGTCCGGTTGGGACGGGTTCTGGGGCCGGTTCGGCGGGTTGCACGAGGGGGTGCGCGGGCGTCGGGGGCGGGCGTTGCGGCAGCTGGGCAGTCTCGGTGGTGGGAACCACTTCATCGAGGTGTGCCTGGAGCGGGGTGGTGCGGATGCGGGGCGGGTGTGGTTGATGCTGCATTCGGGGTCGCGCAACATCGGCAAGGAGTTGGCGCAGCGGCACATGGAGGTGGCGCGGTCGTTGCCGCACAACGCGGATCTGCCTGATCGGGATCTGGCGGTGTTCGTGGCGGGCACGCCGCAGATGGAGTCGTACCGGCGGGATTTGTTCTGGGCGCAGGAGTACGCGCGGCGGAATCGGGCGGTGATGGTGTCGCTGGTGCAGCGGGCGCTGGTGGCGACGGTGCCGGGGACGCGGTTCGGCGAGCCGATTTCGTGCCATCACAACTACGTCGCGGAGGAGTCCTACGACGGGGTGGAGTTGCTGGTGACCCGCAAGGGCGCGATTCGTGCGGGGAGCGGGGATCTGGGGATCATTCCGGGCAGCATGGGCACGGGTTCGTTCATCGTGCGCGGCTTGGGGAATGCGGAGTCGTTCGCGTCGGCGTCGCACGGTGCGGGGCGGGCGATGTCGCGCACGAGGGCGCGCCGGGAGTTCACGGCGGCGGATCTGGTGGCGCAGACCGAGGGTGTGGAGTGCCGCAAGGACGCGGGTGTGGTGGATGAGATTCCGGCGGCGTACAAGGACATCGACGAGGTGATGCGGGCGCAGGCGGATTTGGTGGAGGTCGTCGCCCACCTCAAGCAGGTGGTGTGCGTGAAGGGCTGATCGGGTGGTGGCCGGGCTGTGTCACGCGGTGCGGGCCGCCGGGGTGGTTTCGGTGTGCAGCACGTCGAGGGAGAGGCCGACTTCGGCGGCGACGGCGGCGACGGTGAAGAACGCGGGGGTGGGGATGCGTCCGGTTTCGATCTTGCGGAGGGTTTCGGCGGAGATTCCGGCGCCGGTGGCGACGTCGATGATGCTGCGGTCGCCGCGTGCGGTGCGCAGGAGTCGGCCGAGGTTCTCGCCGCGGGTTCGTTCGTCCGGGCTCAGCGGTACGCGCACCATGCCCGGGATCATACGTCCGGTACAACTATCCCGGTATAGTTATCGGGGTGGTCGTGCGCGGGGCGAGGCCGTTGTGATCGGCTGAGGCCTCGCCCCGCCGGTCTTCGCCGTTCCTACCGCGCGCCGAGGCGTTCGGCGGCGGGGGAGGTGAGGAACCCCAGCAGGTCGGTGTGGAACTCGTCGCGGTGCGCGCCCACGAGCCCGTGCGGGGCACCGGAGTGCACCGTGAGCGTCGCGTCCGGGACCAGCTGCGCCGAGCGCGTCGCGGCGGCGCCGATCGGCACGATCTGGTCGTCGTCGCCGTGCACGATCAACGTCGGCACGTCGAAGCGGCGCAGGTCCTCGGTGAAGTCGGTTTCGGAGAACGCCGCCACGCAGTCCAACGCGGCTTTCAGCCCGGCCTGCATGCTCATCAGCCAGAACGCGTCGCGCAGCCCGTCGGAGACGGCCGACCTCGCGCGGTTCGCGCCGTAGAACGGCGCCGAGAGGTCCCGGTAGAACTGGGAGCGGTCGGTGGCGACCCCGGCGCGGATCTCGTCGAACACCTCGATCGGCTGCCCGTCCGGGTTCGCCGGGGTGCGCAGCATCAGCGGGGGCACCGCGCTCAGCAGCACGGCTTTGGCGACCCGCCCCGTGCCGTGCCTGCCGATGTAGCGGGTGACCTCGCCGCCACCGGTGGAGTGCCCCACCAGGATCGCGTCGCGCAGGTCCAGGGCGTCGAGCAGGGCGGCGAGGTCCTCGGCGTAGGTGTTCATGTCGTTGCCGTCCCAGGTCTGGGCGGAACGGCCGTGGCCCCGGCGGTCGTGGGCGATGCCGCGGAACCCGTGCGAGGCGACGAGCATCAGCTGCTCGTCCCACACGTCGGCGTTCAACGGCCAGCCGTGGCTGAACACCACCGGCGTGCCCGTGCCCCAGTCCTTGTAGAAGATCTCGGTGCCATCGTGGGTGATCAACGTCGGCATCGGTGCGTCCTTCCCCTCGCGGTGTCCGCCGGCCACTCCCAGGTTCCCGGCCGGGGCGGGGCTCGACCGGAGGCTTTCGCCCCCACCTGTGCGGCACCCCGGCGATTGCCGTCCGCGCCGCCGTGAGAACACGCGGTGTGAGGATCACCGCACGGACCCGTGCCACCACGGCCAGGTGGGCGCGGGCAGACTCGACCGGTAGGGGCCGACAAGGCCAGTGCCGATCGCAAGGGGAACCGTGAACAAGCACATCGCCGTGGTCACCGCGCCGGGCCACGGCCACATCAATCCGACGTTGCCGCTGGTCGAGGAGCTGGCGCGGCGTGGGCACCGGGTCAGCTACGCCACCGGTGAGCGCATGCTCGGCACCGTCGAGCAAGCCGGTGCCCGCGGGGTCGAGCTGCCCATGTCGATGCCGACGGTCACCCCCGGCATGGAGATGACCGTCGAGACGATGGCCGGGATGCTCGAATACCTGCACGGCGAATGCCGCACCGCGCTGCCGGTGCTGCTGGAGCACTTCGAGCAGGACCGGCCGGACGTGGTGTGCTTCGACATGCTCACCCCCGTCGGGCGGATGCTCGCGGACAAGCTCGACGTTCCCCTCGTGTCGCTGATGCCGAGCTTCGCCTCGAACGAGGACATGTCGTTGCAGCAGCGGATGATGCCGGAGGGCTTCGACCCGCAGGACCCCGTGCTGGTGAAGGCCGTCGGCCTGTTCCAGGAGATCGCCGAGGACTTCGAGCTGCCCGGCGACCAGTTCCCGATGCGCCCGGTGGAGCGCGCGACCAGCGTCGTGTTCCTGCCGAAGGCCTTCCAGATCGGCGCGGAGACCTTCGACGACCGGTTCCACTTCATCGGCCCCTGCCTGGGAAGCCGTGCCGAGCAGGACTACGCGCCCGCCGACGGGCAGGCTCCGCTGCTGTTCATCTCCCTGGGCACCGCGTTCAACAACCGCCCCGACCTGTACCGCACGTTCCTCGACGCGTTCGGCGACGGCCGCTGGCAGGTCGCGATGTCCATCGGCGGCAGCGTCGAGGTCGCCGAGCTGGGCGAGATCCCCGCGAACTTCGACGTGCGCCCCAGCTTCCCGCAGCCCGGTGTGCTGCGGCGCGCCTCCGCGTTCGTCACCCACAACGGCATGGGCTCCACCACGGAGGCCCTGGCCTACGGGGTGCCGATGGTCGGGGTGCCGCAGATGCTCGAACAGGCCATCAACGCCGATCACGTCACCGCGCTCGGGCTCGGCCGCCGCCTGCGCGACGACGAGCTCACCGCGAGCGGTGTGCGCGCGGCCGTCGACGAGGTCGCCGCCGACGAGCGGATCCGCGCGAACCTCGCCGCGATGCGCGTCGAAGTGGCCGCCGCGGGCGGCGCGGTCGCCGGGGCCGACGCGATCGAAGGCGCCTGCCGCTGAGCACGCGGGTGGCCCCTGGATGTGGCGACGCCCGGCACCGGCGGGCGGTGCGGGGCGCGGCTCCGGTCGCGGATCAGCCGCGGGAGGCGATCAGCTCGTCGAAACCGGGGAAGCGCTCGGCGGTGTCGGTGTTGAGGAACTCGCCGATCCAGCCGTCGTCGTCGTGGAAGAAGCGGATCGACACGAAGTCGGGGCTGGTGCCCATGTCGAACCAGTGCGTGGTGTTCGCGGGCACGCTCAGCAGGTCACCCGCCTCGCACAGCACCGCGTACACCTTGCCCTGCAGGTGCAGGTAGAACACCCCGGCGCCGCGGGCGAAGAACCGGTCCTCGTCGTCGTCGTGGGTGTGCTCGGAGAGGAACTTCTCCCGCGCCGCCTTCGCCTTCGCCGGCCACTGCGGGTCGTCGGACGGGCTCATCGCGATCGCGTCGACCTTGATGTAGCCCTCGCTGTCGATGACCCGGTCCACCTCCGCCCGGTAGGCGTCGAGGACCTGATCGGAGGTCGGGTCGGCGGGCAGGTCCCGCAGCTCCCAGCGTTCGAAGCGCACCCCGAACTCCCTGAGGACGTCGCCGATCTCGGCGGGGTCCTCGGTGCGCACCGTGGCGGTGGCGGGATCGGTGTCGTCCCACACGGTCAGCAGCGTCATGTGGCTCTCCTGTTCAGATGTGTCCGGCCTGGTTCGCGGCGAGGGTGAACGACACCAGCCACTCCAGGCACTCCGCGCGGTGCCGGGCCTGTTCGAGGTCGTCGCCCCACACGTACACGCCGTGGCGGGCGACGATCAACGCCGGTGTCGCCGGGTCGAAGCCGTCCTCGAAGCGGTCGCCCAGCCATGTCATGTCCTGCGAGTTGGCCACGACCGGCACCGTCACCACGTCGTCGTGGGCGCCGCGGCCGAGGCCCTTGAGCATCTCCAGGTCGCGCAGCACCACCCCGCCGGGCCAGCGCTCGGCGGCCAGCACCGGGGCCAGCACGTGCACGTGCACCACCGCGCCCGCCCCTGCCACGCGGGCGATGCGGGCGTGCAACCCGGCCTCCGCCGAGGGGCGTGGCCCCGGGCGTGGCTGGTCGGGCACGGCGGCGCCGTCGGCGTCGACGACCACCACGTCTTCGGCCCGCAGCAGGCCCTTGTCGCGTCCGCTGGTGGTCACCGCCAGCCGCAGCGGGTCCGACCGCAGCGTCACCGACAGGTTGCCGGAGGTGCCCCGCATCCAGCCCAGCCCCGCGAACCGTGCCGACTCCGTGGCCAGCGCCGCACCGGCCCGCTCCAGCTCGGCCGCGGTGACCGTCCCGGTCACGCGGGTACCTCGATGCTGATGTCGTCGAAGGTGGTCACCGTGCGGTGCGCGCCGAAATCGGCGTCGGCGAACGGTTCACCGGGCCGCGCCAGGCCCACGGTGCGCCACCCGGCTTCGGCGGCGGCGTCGAGTTCGGCGGGCACGTCGGAGGCGAACAGCACGTCGCCCGGCGCGGTCTCGAGGACCTCGGTCATCGCCCGGTAGGAGTCCGCCTCACGCTTCGGCCCGGCGTTGACCGTGTCGAAGTGGTGGGTGAACAGGTGGCGCAGGTCCCCGTCGGCGGTGTGCGAGAACGACGCGATCTGCGCGGCCACCGATCCCGAGGAGAACACCGCCAGGCCCGCGCGCTGCTCCCGGAACTGCAGCAGGGCGCCCACCACGTCCGCGAACAGGTCGGTGCGCAGTTCCCGGTCGGCGTAGCCCTGCTGCCAGATCAGGCCCTGCAAGGTCTTCAGGGGCGTGGCCTTGCGGTCGGCGTCCATCCACCCGTGCAGCACCTCGACGATCGCGGCCGTGCCCGCCTCGGCGCCGAGCCCGGCCTCCGCGCGCACGGCTTCGACGGCCGCTCGCACCTGCGGGTCGTGCGGATGCGCGTCGATCCACGGGCCCAGGCGCGGCCGGGCGTAGTCGTAGAGGACGCGGTGGACCTGGCTGGTCGGGGTCACCGTCCCCTCGATGTCGATCACGACCCAGCGGGCCGGTGTCGGTGCGGTCACGAACTCTCCTCCCACTGCTGGGCCGTGGCGTATCCGGCCAGCTCGTCCGGGTCGAACGGGCCGCGGTCGGTGACCACGGTGGTCACGAACCGCGGCGGTGTCACGTCGAACGCCGGGTAGTGCCCGCGCACCCGCTCGCTCGCGGTGCGCCGCCCCAGCGTGTGCAGCACGTCGTCGCCGTCGCGGTACTCGATCGGCACGTCGGCCGCGGTCGGCGCTTTCGGGTCGGGGCCGTGGCACAACGCGTGGAACGGCACCCCGAAGGCGTGCGCGGCCACCGCCAGCTGCAACGTGCCCACCTTGTTGATCACGTGCCCGTCGAGGGTGACCCGGTCGCTGGCGGTGACCAGCGCGTCCACTTCGCCGCCGCTGAACAGCGAGGCGCCCATGCCGTCGGTGACCAGCGTCGTGGGCACCCCCATCTCGGCGAGGGTCTCCGCGGTCAACCGGGCGCCCTGCAGGTAGGGGCGTGTCTCGGTGCAGAAGAACGACAGCCGCTTGCCCGCGCGCAACGCGGCGGCGACCGTCTCGGTCAGGTACAGATCACCCCAGCAGTGGGTCAGGACGCGGCCCTCGTCGGGCAGCAGCGCCGCGGCGGCCACGCCCATCGCCCGGCTGCGGCCCCGGTAGTCGGCGTCCCCGGCGTGCGCCCCGGCCAGTGCGGCGGCGGCCAGCTGCTCGGGGGAGTCCTCGGCGCGGTCCCGCTCGGCCTCGACCGCGTCGAGCACCCAGGACACCGCGATCCGCTGGTGGTCGTTGGTGGGGCGGGTGGCGATGAGCCGTTCGGCGGCCTCGGCCAGCCGCAGCCGCAGCTGCCGGGGTTCGTCGGCGGCGGCCTGGCGCGCGGCCAGCGCCATCCCCCACAGCGCGGCGAAGTACGGCCCGCTGGACTGGGTGACCATGTCCTCGATGGCGCGGGCGACCTCGTCGACGGTGCGCGCGTGCACCCAGGTCCGCTCGAACGGGAACACCCTGCGGTCGAGCAGGTGCACCCCGTCGTCGCAGAGCCGCACGCTGTCGGCCAGCACCGGCGAACCGGCCGGTTCGGTGATCAACACCATCAGTGTCCTTTGTGGATTTTCAGGGACGGGCGACGGACTAGGATACTGAGCCGATCCCGCTGCGGCGCAACGCCTTCCAGATTCCGGGACTCGGACATGCGCATGTGTTCCCGCGATCAGGCGGCGACGTCACCGGGCGGTGCCGATCACCACGGTCGCCGCCACGTCCGGGTCGGTGACGATCCGCGCGTCCAACCCGTGCTCGGTGACCGCCGCGGCCGTCCGCGGCGCCTGCCCGGTGCTCGTCTCGATCAACACCACGCCCCCGGCCGCCAGCAGGCCCGGCGCGGCAGCCGCGACGCGGCGGTGCACGGCCAGCCCGTCGGCGCCACCGTCGAGCGCCACCCGCGGCTCGTGGTCGCGGGCCTCCGGCGGCATCATCGCGATCCGCTCCGTCGGCACGTACGGGGCGTTGACCGCCAGCACGTCGACCCGGCCCCGCACCGACTCCGGCAACGCCGAGCCCAGATCGCCCGCGTGCACCCGATCAACCGGCAGGTTCCGCCGCGCGCACCGCACCGCCGCCGCATCGACGTCGGCCGCGTGCACCACGGCCCCGGGCACTTCCGCGGCCACCACCGCACCCACCGCGCCACTGCCGCAGCACAGGTCGACCACCACCGGCGCCGAACCCGCCGCGCGCGCCGCGATCACCGCGCGCCGCGCCAGGAACTCGGTGCGCCGCCGCGGCACGAACACCCCCGGCTCCACCACGATGCGCAGGCCCCAGAACTCCGCCCAGCCCAGCACCAGCTCCAACGGCAGCCCCGACGCCCGCCGCGCCACCGACTCCTCCAGCTGTTCGGCCGTGGCGGCGGCCCGCAGCAACAGCCGCGCCTCGTCTTCGGCGAACACGCAACCGGCGGCCCGCAACCGGGCCACGACCTGCTCGAACGAGGCGACCTGCGACAACGGCACCGAACCCTTCCCCGCCTCCGCCCGCGGACACCACACGCGAGCAGGCCCGACCTGGGCGGCGACACCGTACCGGATGCGGCCTGCCGCACCCGTCGCCGGACGGCACCCGAACACGGCCACGCCGAGGCGGACCGGCGGCTCCCCGGAACAGGGCCGGACATACGACGACGCGGCGCTTCTTCGGCGGATCCTTGCGCAGCAGATCCGGGCCGATGATGCGGCGCACCACGCGGCGGGCGATGCTGCGCCGCCGCACCGGCTGCTGCGCAGCGGCGGCGGGCCGCGCCTGCGGCGCCACCGGAGCCGGCGCGGCATCCGGGATCGGCACCACCGGCTCGGCCGGAGCAGCGGTCGGGGCCACCGGCGTCAAGTCGGCGACCGTGCCTTGCGGGGATCTCCGCGCCGCCGGTTCGGCGGTCGCGGCACGCGCGGTGGGCGGGTCCGGGTTGAGCCGCTTGGCGAACTCCGGCCGCTCGTCCCGGATCGCCGGGATGTAGGGCTGGGTCACCTCGACTCGATCCGGCCGCGGCACCGCCGGCTCCGAACGCGGCAGGAAGTCCTCCGGCCGTGCCGTGGCGCCTTGCGGGGTAGCGGGCGGGGCCGGCGCCGCATCGACGGGCAATTCTCCGACGAAGCGAGTGGTCACGGGCCCGGAGTCAGGCCGCGAACGGTCCTGCTGCTCGGGCGAGACCGCCGGCTGGAACCAGGGGCGAACTAGATCGTCTTGAACAGTCATCCGTATCGACTCTGCGGGGAGCAAACGGCCAGTACCACCAGTGGGTGACCCACCAGCGGATCAGACCCTACCGGTAACGGACCGGTAAAGCACCACCCGAGTGGGCGCGAAATGTGGGTGAGCCACCGCGCACCGTCACCGCCAGTGCGCGACATCGCGCTCAACTGCGACGATCAGCCCGGCCGCTAGGGCCGAAGGCGGGATGCGTTCCCCGCCACACCCCACCCGCTCGTCGCCGACCGTGAGCACGAACACCGACCTCAGGCCGCGGATCCGGCGAATTCGTGCTCACGGTCAGTGGCGACGCACGGCCCCAGCCTCGCCCCGCAGCCCGTCCGCACAAGCCACCACAACCGCTGCGTGCCCGGCACGGCGAACCGCTCGCACGAGGCGAACCCGCTGGGAAGCGACCACCCGGCCGACCCCGACATCGGCCCGAAGCGAGATCAGCGCGGCGAAGGCCAAGTGCCGCACGGCCACGTGCCGTCCCAGCCGCTGTTGCCCTCGCCGAGGCGAACGTCGAACGCGCCCGCCTCCGGGCAGTTGTACACACCCGCCGCGCCCACCGACTCCGCGACGACGTTGCGCAGCTCCGCCGAACCGACGGTCTCGGCCTGCACGACCACGGTGCCCACTCCGCGCAGCGCCGCCCCGTCAACGGTGACACCGCGGACCTCGTGGCCCTGCCCACCGCCGGAGACGAACTCGAACACCCCGTACGGGCTGTCGGTGGCGGTGGTGTCGCTGATCAGCACCTCGGCGTCGACCGGCGAGTCGAACGCGTCGACGCGCAACGCCCCCATCGGGTGCTGCCAGTTCGGGTTCATCGCACCCGTGCGCACCAGCTCGTTGCCCTCGACGGTGATCGTGTCCTGCAACGGGAAGAACGGATCGCCGAACGCCTGGTTGGAGACGGCGATCCCGCTGCCCAGCGCGTTGGTGTCGGCCACCAGGTTGTCGCGCACCACCAGATCGGTGCCGCCGTAGAGCGCGATGCCGTTGGCCAGGTTCGGCGCCACCACCGTGTTGCCGGTGAACTCGCTGCCGCTGTTGGGCGCGTTCAGCGACCACATCGCCAGCGCGTCGTCACCGGTGTTGCGCAGGAAGTTGCCGCGCACCCGCACCCGGTTCGCCGACCCGTTGAGGTTGAGCCCGTCGGCGGTGGTGTCCAGGATCCGGTTGCCCTCGACCAGCAGGTCGTCGTTGTCGCCGGTCAGCCACAACCCGACCTTCAAGTGCTGCAACCACAACCCGGTGACCTCCGAACCGGCGCCGAGGCTGCCGTTGACGAAGTTGTCCGGCGAATCGTCGACCCGGTCGGTGACCTCACCGATCACCGCGAAGTCCCGCAGCCGGACCCCGCCGACCGCCTCGGTCTGATCGATCAGGTGCGAGCTCAGCAGCACCGACCGCCACGGCCCGGCACCGGTGATCGCGACCTGGTCCACCGCCAGCGGCGTGTCGATGCGGAACCGGCCCTCCGGCACCCACACCTCGCCGCCCGCGGACCTGGCCTGCTCGATCGCGGAGGTGAACGCCTGCGCCGAATCCGCGGCGCCGGTGGGGTCGGCACCGGCGCCGAGCACCGACACCGAGCCCTCCGGCGCGGGCGGGGCGGGCGCGACCTGCTCGAAGTCGGCGACGTCGACCGTGTACGACGACACCGATTCCGGCTCCAGCCGCACCGTGTCCCCAGCGTGCACGTCCCGGCCCAGCAGCAGCCGCGCGTGGTCGAACAGGTGGTGGGTCTCGGATCCGACGATGTCCGGGGTGTCGAGGTAGGAGTACTCGCTGGTGACCTGCAGCGCGTCCTCCACCCGCTGCCCGTTGACCGACACCGCCACCGAACCGCTCGTCCCGTCGGGCACGTTGCCGGACACCGTCACCGCGTTCGCGTCGGCGCCGACGGTGAACTCCACGTACTGACCGGGCCCCTCCAAGGTCACCGCGCGCCGCCCCGAGGCCTCCGAGGCGAGGCTGCCCTGGGTGAGGTCGGGGCCGATCGCGGTGCCGTTGGTGGCGGCGTCCTCGGCCTCCATCGACACGAACGGGGTCTGCGCGCCCGCGCGCGGTGCCGCCGCGGCCGGAGCGGTCGGCGCCGGCCGCGGCGCGGCGGACGGTGCTGGGGCAACGGTGAACGCGACGGCGCCGGCGACGACGATCGTGGCCGCGGCCACCGCGGTGCAGCGGCACCACCACGGACCGCGTGCGGGGGGGAGCAGGTCGGGGTTTCGCACAGCACTTCCTTCACATCGGGCAGGGCGGGGGCCGGGCGGCGAGAAGACCGCTCACCAGCCTGAAAGCGCTCACACGGTAGGACCGGAACGCCCCCGCGCAGCCCCGATGGCAAGATCACGACAGGCCGGGCGGCTCCGCGTGCAGCAGCGGCACCCGCACGGCCCGCCGCCGCACGCCGCAGGTGCCGCCGACCCGCCCGCGATTACCCGGCGGCGCGGTCACGCCGGGACGTGGTGCACGACGTCGGCACCCATCGCCAACGGCCAGTGCTCCGCGCGCGAACGCACGTCCGCCGCCCTCGACCGCAGCCCGTCGGCCTCGGCGTCGTCGGCGGCGCGCCCGGCCTGGCGCTCCAGGAACCCCGCGAAGTCGTGCTGCTGATCGCGGTGCCACCCCGTCTGGTCCTCGTGCAGCAGCCCGAGCGGACGGGTGCCGACCTCGGCGGGATAGGTCTTGGCCAGCCGCCACGCCAACCGCGCGCACGCCAGCGCGTCGGCGGCCGAGTCGTGCGCGGCGTCGAGCCGCACCCGGTAGTGCTCGCACAGCGCACCCAATGTCCGCTTGCCCTTGCGGTAGCGGTCCAGGCGCTTGTCCAGGCAGCGCGGATCCACCACCGGTCCGGTCAACGCCAGCTCGCGGTGGTGGTGGCGCCGCAGTTCGCTGGTGAGCAGGGACAGGTCGAACGGCGCGTTGAACACGCACAGCGGAACCGACGCGTCCCACGCCGCGGTGAGCGCCTCGGTGATCTCGGCGGTCACCTCCGCGGCGTCGCGGCCGTGCTCGCGGGCGTGCTCGGTGCTGATCCCGTGGACCTCGGCGGCTTCCGCGGGGATCTCCACCCCGGGATCGGCCAGCCACGTGCGCACCCGCGGCGCCGCACCTGGCCGGATCGAGATCAAGGTGCCGGTGACGATGCGGTCGGTGTCGGTGTCGGTGCCGGTGGTTTCCAAGTCGAAGGCCAGCAGCGGCCCATCGGCCCAGGACGACGCGGAGTTGGTCATGATCGAACCGTATCGAGATCCACCGACGCGTCCACCCGCCGCGCCAGGCGGCGAACGATCGGCGCGGCCCGGTGCCCGGCCGTGGCTAGAGTCGATCGCGCAACTCGCGCACCGCGAAGGAGATCCACATCGTGACCGACCCGCTCGCCACCACCACGTCCGGACGGGTCCGCGGGCACCACCGCGGCGGGGTCGCGCGGTTCCACGCCGTGCCCTACGCCGCCGCGCCCGTCGGGGAACTGCGCTTCGCCGCGCCGCGCCCGGCACCGGCCTGGGACGGGGTGCGCGACGCCGCGCGGCCGGGCCCGATCGCACCGCAAGCGGTCGGCGCCGACCTCCCCGAGCTCGACACCGCCGTGCTGCGCGGACCGGCCTGGGACGGCGGGCACGACTACCTGACCGTCGACGTCAGCACCCCCGATCCCGGCGCCGGTGGGCTGCCGGTGCTGGTGTTCGTGCACGGCGGCGCGTTCGTCGGCGGCACCGGGTCGGCGGCCCTCTACGACGGCACCGCGTTCGCGCGTTCGGGGGTGGTGCTGGTGACCGTCAACTACCGGCTCGGCGCGGAAGGGTTCGCGCCGATCGGGGCGACCAACGTGGGCCTGCGCGACCAGCTCGCCGCGCTGCGCTGGGTGCGGGAGAACGCCGCCGCGTTCGGCGGCGACCCCGGCAACGTCACCGTCTTCGGCCAGTCCTCCGGGGCGATGAGCATCGCCGACCTGCTCGGGTCCCCGCTGCTGGCGGGTTCGGTGGACCGGGCGATCGTGCAGAGCGGGCACACCGGCATGACCCGCGGCCCCGCGGCGGGCAGGCTGCTGACCGACGCGCTCGCGCAACGACTGTCGATCCCCGCCACCGCCGAGGCGTTCCGCGGCGTCGAACCGGAACGGCTGCTGGCCGCCCAGACCGCGCTGTCGGCACCCGGTCAAGGCCCGGACCTGCGCGATGAGCACGGCCACGACCCGAGCTTCGGGCTCAGCGCTTTCCTGCCCGTGCACGGCGACGACGTGCTGCCGGTACCGCCGGGTGAGGCGATCGCCGCGGGCGGCGCCACCGGAGTGGACCTGCTGGTGAGCACCTGCCGCGACGAGATGTCGCTGTACCTGGCTCCGACGGGCGCCACCGACGCCCTCACCGACGAGCAGGCCGTGGCCGCGCTCGCCGCGTCCCACCCGGACCCGGCCGAGGCTCTCAAGCCCTACGGGCTGGGGCAGCGGCCCGCGGGGACCGTGCTCACCGAGGCGCTGACGGACCTGGTGTTCCGGCTTCCCGCCCGCGATTTCGCCGCGCGCCACCGCGACGCGGGCGGGCACACCCACGTCGCCGAGTTCACCTGGCCCTCGCCCCGCTTCGACGGGCGGCTCGGCGCGTGCCACGGTCTGGAGCTGCCGTTCGTGTTCCACAACCTCGACGTCGCCACCGGCCCGCGGGGCCTGCTCGGCGAAGCGCCCGACGTGGAGCTCGCCGACGCGCTGCACCGGGCGTGGGTGTCGTTCGCGGCCACCGGCGACCCCGGCTGGCCCGATCACCACGACGACCACGTGTTCATCGCCGGACCCGAGACCGCCTGAGCGGACGCCGAGACGGTGGCCTCCTGGTGCCGGACGCCGCTCGGTCGGGCACCAGGGCAGCGCTGCGCCGCTACTGGGCGCTGGCCGCGGGGCGCACCACGATCTCGTTGACGTCGACCTCGGCTGGCCGGGTGATGGCGAACGCGATGGCGTCCGCGATCGCCTCCGCCGGTAGGGCCACCGACCGGTAGGCCTTCATGGCCTCGCGGGCGCGCGGATCGGAGAGGGAGTCGGCGAGTTCGGATTCGGTGACGCCGGGGGAGACGACGGTGACCTTGATGTCACCGGGCGATTCCTGGCGCAGCCCCTCGGAAACGGCGCGCACGGCGAACTTCGTGGCGCTGTAGACCGCGGAGGTCGGCACCACTTCGTAGGCGCCGACCGACGCGACGTTCACGAACTGCCCGCCGCCCTGCTCGCGCATGATCGGCAGCGCGGCGGCGATGCCGTGGAGCACGCCGCGCACGTTGACGTCGATCATCCGATCCCACTCGTCGAACTTGAGCTCGTGCAACGGCGACAGCGGCATCACTCCCGCGTTGTTGACCACCACGTCCACCCGCCCGTAGTGGTCCCGCGCCGCGGACATGAAGGCCCGCACCTCGGCGGCGTCGGTGACGTCGAGCCGCTGGAACGCCGCCGTGCCGCCGGCGGCGGTGATCTCCCCGCTCAGCGCGTCGAGGCGGTCGGTGCGCCGCGCTCCGAGGAACACGTGGTGCCCGTCGGCGGCGAGGCGCCGTGCGGTGGCCTCGCCGATGCCGCTGCTCGCCCCGGTGACCGCGACGACTTTCGGTGCGCCCGTCATGCCCGCTCCTCCCGGTGGAGCACGAGGTGCTCATGGTGGAGCACGCCGTCGCGGACGTCTCCCGTGGCGGTGAAACCGGTGTCGTCGACGTAGTCGAGGTGGTCACCGGTCACGGTGTAGCGGCCGGTGTAGGCGCTGCGCCGCGCACCGCGCGCTTCGTCGTAGCGCCCGTCGGCGCGCAATTCCTGCCGGATGTGGCCGTCGGCGGTGACCCAGGTGCCCACCACGTCGGCGTCCGGCCGGTCTGTCGCTGTGCTCATCGTTCATCCTCGCTCGCTGTGGTGCTTCGAGTTCGAGCTTCGGCGACCGGCGCCGCTCCCGGCAGGACCCGCCGTGGCGGGGTGCGCCGCACCCACCCGGTGGCCGCGGCATCGCCCTAGGCTGAGGGCATGAGCAGTGGTGAGCTGGGCGCGTTCCTGCGCGCCCGCCGCGCGCAGCGGTCTCCCGACGACGCGGGCGTCGTCTACTCGGGGCGGCGCAAGGTCACCGGCCTGCGGCGCGAAGAGGTCGCGGTGCTCGCCGGGGTCAACGCCGACTACTACACGCGGCTGGAGCAGGGCCGCGAAACCCACCCGTCCGCCCAAGTCCTCGACGCGCTGTGCCGAGCGCTCGACCTCGACGCCGACTCCCGCGACCACCTGCACCGGCTCGCCGGCACCGCCCCGGCGGGAACTCCCGACCCGGCACCGGCGATCGTCGGTCCGCAGCTGCGGCAACTCATGGACGGCTCCCCGCACACCCCGGCGCTCGTGCTCGACCGGACCCTGGGCGTGCTGGCCACCAACGCGCTCGCCGACGCCCTGTTCGCCCCGTTCGCCCGCGTCGACAACCTCGCGCGCATGACCTTCCTCGACCCCGCCGCACGCCACTTCTACGCGCGGTGGGACTGGACGGCGCAGGCCGTCGTGGCCAACCTGCGGATCGCGGAAGGCTACGCGGACCCGGCGCTACCGGGGCTGGTCGCCGAACTCAGCGCCGCCAGCGAACGGTTCCGCACCCTGTGGCAGTCCCACTCGGTGCGCGGCAAGACCGGCGACCCCAAGCACCTGCACCACCCCGACGTCGGCCCGCTCACGCTCACCTACCAGGCGTTCGACGTGCGCAGCGCCCCAGGCCAGCAGCTGATCCTGTACCACGCGGAACCCGGCACCCCCAGCGCGCACGCGTTGGCGCTGCTCACCAGCCTCCACGCACCCATCCGCGCGCCGCACCGGTGACGGCGCGGGGTCACGACACCGGCGGGACGAGCCGGTCGTCGACGAGGTCCTGGTACTGCGGGTGCTTGCCGATGTAGGCGGCGGTGTACTCGCACAGCGGAGTGACCAGCGCCCCCTCGTCGCGCACCACGTCGAGCGCCCCGGCGGTGAGCCGCCCCGCCAACCCCCGGCCCTGGTGGGCGTCGTCGATCTCGGTGTGGGTGATCACCACCCGCCCCGGAGTTCGCCGGTACTCGGCGAACCCGGCGAGAACGCCGTCGACGGTGATCTCGAAGCGGCTGCGGTCGGACCGGTCGGTGACCCGCACTGCGGACTGATCGCTCATACCGCCCTTCTACCAGCACCCCACCCGCACTGGAAGATCCTCACCGCCGCACCCGGCTCCTGCTTGCGGTGAGGACCTGAGAGATCTCCCCGAGCGCTCCGTCGCCGCGAGGGGGTGGCAGAGCGATCTCGGTCCGCGCGCCTGCGGCTACGATCCGCTCGTGTCCGGAGCAGCCGCGTGGCCCGTCGCCTCGCCGATCTCGACGGCGCGACTCCGGCTCGAACCGTTGCGGGTGGGGCACGCGCCCGAAACCGCTCCCGTTTTCGGCGACGTGCGGCTGCACGAGTGGACCGGTGGCACGCCCTGCACGCCTGCTGAGCTGGAAGCCCGGTACCTGCGGCAAGCGGGCGGATCGTCTCCGGACGGCACGCGGGGCTGGTTGAACTGGATCCTGCGGAGACGATCGGACGGGCGGCTCACCGGAACCGTCCAGGCGACCCTGCCCCGGCCGCACCGACGGCTCAGCGCGCAGCTCGCCTGGGTCGTCGGCCACGATCACCAGGGCAACGGCTACGGCCGTGAGGGTGCGCGGGCGATGGTGGAGTGGCTGCGCGCGCACGGCCCCGCCGAGCTGACCGCGCACGTTCATCCGCGGCACGAAGCGTCGAACGCCATCGCGCGGGCGGTGGGGTTGAACGCGACGAATACGGTCTCGGGTGGCGAGGTCCGCTGGCGGTCCCAGCCAGCGTCCCGTCGCCGATGAACCACCGGCACCTCGGCCTCGACCGCGCGCCGCACCGAGCGCTGCGGAGCGCGGCCGGTGGTGCGGCAGCAGAAGATCACACCCTTGGAGGCACTCCATGCCCGTGAGCACGATCGATCCGCGCGCCGCGCTGGTGCTCGTCGACCTGCAGAACGGCATCACCGGCGCACCCGGCGCGCCCCGGCCCACCGCCGACGTCGTGGCGGGCTGCGCGGAACTGGCCGAGGCGTTCCGCGGCCACGATCTCCCGGTCGTGCTCGTGCGGGTCAGCTTCGCCGCCGACGGTGCCGACGCCGCGCCGGGACGCACCGACGCCCCCGGTCGGTCCGGGCCGCGGCCCGAAGGGTGGGACGTCATCGTCGACGAACTCGCCGGGCATCCCGAGGACGTCGTCGTGACCAAGCGCAACTGGGGCGCGTTCCACGGCACCGACCTCGACGTGCAGCTGCGGCGGCGGGGCATCACCCAGGTCGTGCTCGGCGGCATCGCCACCAGCCTCGGCGTGGAATCCACTGCTCGCGCCGCGCACGAGCACGGCTACCACGTCACCCTCGCCACCGACGCGATGACCGACCTCGACGCCGACGCCCACCGCAACAGCGTCGAGCGGATCTTCCCGCGCCTCGGCGAGAGCGGCACCGCCGCGGAGATCATCGACGTGCTCGCCGACACCCGCTGACCGGACGCCACCGGAGTGCGCCGGGCAGGGGAGGGAGATCACTGCTGCGCGAGGGCGGCGATGAGGCTGCGGCCCGCGTCGCGCACGTGGTCCTCGGCGGCCTGCTCCAACGACTCGTGCCCGGCGCGCAGCAACCGCACCAGCTCGCGGTGCTCGGCGACGACGATCTCGCGGTACTGCTCGTCGCCGAGCCGCACGCGGGCAAGCTGGAACAGGTAGATCTGCGACCGGATCGCCTGCCACGCCTCCAGCAACCGCCGGTTGCCCGCCAAGCGGTAGATCCGGTCGTGGAAGTCGATGTCCAGCGCCAGCAGCCGCCCCGCTTCGCCGCCCGCGGCCAGCTCGGCGGCGATGGCGTCGACCCGAGCGTCGAGTTCGGCGCAGTCGTCGGCGGTGGCGTTGGCCGCCGCCGAGCGCGCCGCGAGCCGTTCCAGCGCGGCCCGCAACGCGTACACCTCCTCGGCGTCGGCCGCGGTGACCTCGATGACCTTGGTGCCGCGATGCCAGCCGCTGCGCACCAGCCCCTCCCGGGCCAGCACCGCGAGCCCTTCGCGCACCGCGCCCCGGCTGATGTCCAGCGACGACGCCAACTCCACCTCGCGCAACGGATCGCCCGGCGCGACCACCCCGGCGAAGATCGCCTCCCGGACCCGGTCGGCGGCCTCATCGGCCAGGCCGCGGCGCTGCGCGGTGCGGATCGAACCCAACGACGACTCCATGTTCGAATGTTGACATCAGGACATGGCGGGGTCAAGGTGGCGGTAGTCCAGCGAACGGAGTCGCCATGACCTCGACCCGCCCCGGTTTCCACCTCGCCATCCCCGTCGACGACCTCGACCGCGCCCGCGCCTTCTACGGCGACGTCCTCGGCCTCGACCAAGGACGTTCCTCCGATGCGTGGGTGGACTGGAACTTCCACGGGCACCAGCTCGTCACCCACGTCGTCGACGGCGACCGCGTGGCCACCGGGCACAACCCCGTTGACGGCCACGACGTGCCGGTGCCGCACTTCGGGCTGCTGCTGGCCACCGACGACTTCCACGTGCTCGCCGAACGGCTGCGCGCCGCGGGCACCGACTTCGTCATCGAGCCCTACCTGCGCTTCGCCGGGCAACCGGGCGAGCAGTGGACGATGTTCCTGCTCGACCCCGCGGGCAACGCGCTGGAGTTCAAGGCGTTCCACGACGAAGCGCAGGTGTTCGCCCGATGAGCCGCGGTGTCCTGATCACCGGTGCCTCCCGCGGCATCGGCCGCGCCATCGCCACCGCGTTCGCCGCCGCGGGCGACCGCGTCGCCGTGCACTGCGCCTCCCGCCCCGACGACGCCGCCCGCACCGTGCGGGAACTGCCGGGAACCGGGCACGTGCTGCTGCAGGCCGACATCGCCGACCCCGGCCAGGTCGAACAGCTCGTCACCGACGCCGTCACCGGGCTCGGCGACCTCGACGTCCTGGTCAACAACGCGGCCGTGATGACCCCGCACCCACCGGCCACCACCTCCTACGCCGAGTGGCAGGCCGCGTGGCGCGCCACCGTCGACGTGAACCTGCTGGGCGCGGCGAACGTGAGCCACCAGGTCGCCGCGCACCTCATCGGCCGCGGCGCCGAAGGCCGCATCGTCAACGTCGGCTCGCGCGGGGCCTTCCGCGGCGAACCCGACCACCCCGCCTACGCCGCGAGCAAAGCCGCGCTGCACGCCCTCGGCCAGTCCCTCGCAGTGGCGCTGGCCCCGCACGGGATCGGCGTCGCCTCCGTCGCGCCCGGGTTCGTCGCCACCGAACGCGTCACCGACCGCCTCGCCGGGCAGCAGGGCGAGGACATCCGCGCCCAGAGCCCGTTCGGCCGGGTCGCCGCGCCCGAGGAGATCGCCTCCGCCGTCGTCTACCTCGCGTCCCCGGAGGCCATCTGGTCCTCGGGCACCGTGCTCGACGTCAACGGAGCGTCCTACCTGCGCACCTGATCCACCGCGGCCGTGGTGGATCAGGTGATCGCGCCGTCCGGCAACGGCGCGTCTCGCGACACGCCGCCGGTATCCTGGACCCGGCCGTCGAACCCGGCAGGGGCGGCGAGCGCGACGGAATCCCGCAGCGTCGGCAGGAGCCAGCCATGACCGAACGCAAACCGCTCGGCATGACCTTCGAGTCGTGGATCGACCGCCAGATCCGGGTGGCGCAGGAACGCGGTGCCTTCGACGACCTCGAAGGCACCGGCCGGCCCCTGCCCGGCGCCGGCCGACCGCACGACGAACTGTGGTGGGTCAAGGGCTACGTCGAACGCGAAGGCCTCTCCCGCGAAGCACTGCTGCCGACCCCGCTGCAACTGCGCAAGGAGATCGAGCGGCTACCGGAGACCGTGCGGGAACTGCCCACCGAACAGGACGTCCGCGACCTCGCCGGGGACCTCAACCGCCGCATCGTCGCCTGGCTGCGCACCCCCTCCGGGCCGCCAGTGCCCCTCGCGACCGTGCGCGTCGACGACCTCGTCGCCCGCTGGCGAGACGACCGCGCCACCACGACCCCCAACGCCCCCGCCCAGCCCGCCGAGCACCGGCACGTCGAGCGCGACGGGCGGTGGCGGCGGTTCACCCGCTACCTGCGCGGCACCACCCGATACCCGGCGCGCACCCGCCCCTGACCGTCCGGGTCAGTCGACGACGGCGCCGCGGGCCAGCACCAGGCGCACGTCGACGAGCGCACCGAGACCGGACCGCGGATCGCCGCCCACGACCAGCACATCGGCGTCCCGGCCCGCCGCCAACCGACCCGTGACCTCGCCAAGGCCGAGCGCGGCGGCACTGCAGACCGTCGCCATCTCGACGACCCGCCCCGGCGCGAACCCGAGGTGCTCGTAGAGCTCCAACGCCCCCGCCGAATCGTCGAACGGGCTGCCGGGAAGTCCCGCGTCGGTACCGGTGATGAGGTCGACGCCCACACCGGCCATCCACGGAAGCCGCCCGTAGACCTGTTCGGCCACCTCCGGCGGCAACTTCTCGATGATCGTGCGCCAGTTCCGCGACGACGCCGCGCGCGGCCATCTCGGCGGCGGTCACGGGATCACGCTGCACGCTGCGCTGACCGGTCATCCAGGAGCAGTGCTCGACGGTGCGCACACCCGCGGCGACGGCGTCCCGGATCGCCTCGGTGCCGTGGGCGTGCGCGGCGACCGGCAACCCCAGCCGATCCGCCTCGGACACCAGGACCCGCAGCCGATCGCGGTCGAACTGGGAGACCCAACTCGGCGGGGAGTGCGGCGTGATCTGCCCACCGGAGGCCATCACCTTGATCATGTCGACGCCGAGTTCCGCGTTGCGCCGCACCTGATCGCGGATCTCGCGGTCGGAGCCGACGGCCGCGCCGAGGAACCAGCAATGACCACCGGGAACGGTCAGGGGCGGCCCGGTCGCCACGATGCGCGGGCCGAGCGCCGCGCCGGCGGTGATGTCGTCGCGCAGCCGCGCCGCCAGCCCACCGCGATCACCGCAGTCCCGCAGGGTCGTCACCCCCGAACGCAAGGCCGCCAGCGCGCGTCGACCCATCGCGTGGCGCAGCGACTCGTCCGAAGCCGCACGCACGGTCTCCACCAACGCCGCCGCATCGGCCGAGGCCTCGTCGAACGCGAGGTGCACGTGCGCGTTGACCAACCCCGGCAGCACGGTCGCACCGTCGAAGTGCTGTCGCCGCACCCCTTCGGGAGCCAGCGCCAGCACCTCGCGGCGCGGCCCGACCGCCACGATGCGGGTGTCGTCGACGAGCACCGCGCCGCCCTCGACGCACTCGCCCTCGGGGCCGGGCAGCACCCGATCCGCCGTGATCAGTCGCAGCACACTTCGCCTCCCAGCGCCGTTGCGGCCGGCCCGTGAGGCACACCGGCCCCTAGAAGATCCATCCGCACCCCACGACGAGAAACATCACGGTGACGCAACTCGGCCGGTCAGGCCGATCACCGGACCCTGCCGATCACCGGCGACGCGCCCGGCGAGATCCACCAACGCCGGGGCACCACTCAGCCGCGGGGCGAACCGGTCGGGAGCTCGTCGAGACCACCGGCGAAGGGCGTTGAGCGCCAGTGCTCGACGGCCGGTCGCACCGCGTCCACCAGCATCGGCAACCGCGGTGCGAGCGCCAGGCACGACACTGCCCGCACCATGCCCACCGCGTTGACGAACCGCAGCACCCGCTCGTCCAACCCGCGCAACCCCAGGCGCCGCGCCGCCGCGTCGTAAACGGCTTCGCCGTCCGGGCCGAACGAGGCCAGATCCCACTCGACCGGGCCGAGCGTGGCCAGCTCGAAATCGGAGAACAGCTCACCACCCGGAGTGGACACGACGTTGACCGCCGGAGCGTCCCCGTGGATCGCCTGCAACTCCACGTCCGGGAACACCGCCTCGAACTCCGCCCGCGAGCGCACGACGGGCTCCAGGACGTCCCACTCGCGGCGAGCGCGGTCGAGATCCACCGCCGTGATCAGCTCCGGGCACCCGTCGAGACCGGCCAGCGCGTCGGTGACCATCCGCGGGTCGGCCGCCGACAGGAACGGCAGCTCACCCGGATAGTCGCGCAACGCGGCGTGCAGCTCGGCGATCAGGCCGCACCGGCGCACGTAATCGGGCTCGGCGCCGTGATCGACGTCGACGAACTCCCAGAACGTCATCGAGAATCCGTCCCGGCGCACGGGTTCCCGCGCCACCAGCGGACTCGGCGGGATCACCGGCACGCCCTGCTCCGCCAGCCACGCCACCACGTCCAGCTCCACCCGCTGCTGCTCGGCCTGCTCCCAGGCGTCCGCGTGGGGCGGCAACACGGTGGGGACCCGGACGACCACCGGGGACGGCGCGAGGTGCACGACCACGGAGAACACGTCGTGCAGCACGGTCGCCGCACCCACGTCCAACCCGAGGTCGCGCCCCGCTCCCACGGCGGCGGCACGAGCCCGTGCCGTGCGTTCGGCGAGCTGATCGGAGGTCATCGAAACGGGCATGCCGGTGATGGTGGCACGCGGCACGATCACGCCGCGACGCATTTTCACGCCGCCGCAGAACGGTCCGCGCAGGCCCGGCACTCCCGAAGTCGCCCCCGTCCGCGAAGTACTCGGCGATTCGGCACGGATCGGAAAGCTCGCAGAAACGTCCCTCGCGGCAATCATCGTGCGCGGCGATCGCCGGTGGGGTGGGGCCGTGTCCTAATCGCCCTCGATCAGAGCTCGTCACCTCCTCCGCAGACGCCCGGGCCGCCGCGCGTCGCCATGGCCGGCGGCCGGGCGAACGTCTTGCCGCCGGAAAGCGACATGATGAGCCGAGACGTCCATCCCGTTTGCGCGAATCGACATTTCATGACCTCTTCGAGAGGCCGATACGGTCGAAATCATGGAATGGAATTGGCCGACGGCCGAAGAACTCATGTCCGCTTTGCGCGCCGGTGAAGTGACCTCGGTGGAGCTGACCGACGAGGCGATCACTCGCATCGAACGCGACGACGAGGCGATCAACGCGATCTGCGTGCCGGACTTCGACCGTGCGCGGGCCACCGCGCACCAGGCCGACCAGGCGCGCGCCCGCGGCGAGGACCGGCCACTGCTCGGCCTTCCCGTGACGGTCAAGGAGTGCTACGACATCGCCGGGCTGCCCACGACCTGGGGCATGCCGATGCACCGGGACTTCGTGCCGGCCGAGGACGCGGTGCAGGTGTCGCGGCTCCGGGCCGCCGGCGCGGTCGTGCTCGGCAAGACCAACGTGCCCTTGGGGCTGCAGGATCTGCAGAGCTTCAACGACATCTACGGCACCACCCGCAACCCGTGGGATCACGACCGCACGCCGGGCGGCTCCTCCGGCGGGTCGGCGGCGGCCCTGGCGGCTGGATTCGGCGCGTTGTCCATCGGCTCCGACATCGCCGGTTCGCTGCGCACCCCCGCGCATTTCTGCGGTGTCCACGCGCACAAGCCGACGCTCGGGCTGGCGGCGAACCGCGGCATGGTCGCGCCGCAGGCACCGGCATTGCCCGTCGACCTCGACCTCGCCGTCGTCGGCCCGATGGCGCGCACCGCCCGCGACCTCACGCTCCTGCTCGACGTCATGGCCGGACCGGACCCGTTGACGCACGGCGTGGCGCACGACCTGGCCCTGCCGCCCGCGCGCCACCAGCGGCTCGGCGACTTCCAGGTCCTGGTCCTCGACGAGCATCCGTTCATCCCGACCGGGTCCGCCGTGCGGGCCGGCGTGAACCGGGTGGCCGACGCGCTCACCGACGGCGGCGCCCGCGTCGAACGGCACAGCCCGCTGCTGCCCGACCTGGCCGAAGCCGCGACGCTCTACGCGCAGTTGCTGTTCTCGGGCTCCGTCGCGCATTTCCCCGTCGACGCGGACGAGCAGCTGCGGACCCGCGCCGCCGGGCTGAGCGCGGACGACCAGAGCCTCGACGCGGCGCGGCTGCGCGGAATGGTGCTGAGCCACCGCGACTGGATCGAGGCGAACAACCGTCGCGAGCTGCACCGCCACGGCTGGCGGCGGTTCTTCACCGAGTTCGACGCCGTGGTGTGCCCGATCACGCCGACTCCCGCGTTCCCGCACGACCACGCCCCCGATCTGCTGGAACGCCGGATCGACATCGACGGCGTCGAGCACCCGTACTTCGACCAGCTCGTCTGGGCCGGTCTGGCCACCATGCCCGGCCTGCCCGCCACCGCGATACCCGCGGGCCTGTCCTCCGAGGGCCTGCCGGTGGGAGTGCAGCTCATCGGCCCGATGTTCGAGGACCGCACCCCGCTGCGGCTGGCCGAACTTCTCGAGCAGAGGATTGGTGGCTTCCAGGTTCCGGCCGCGCAGCGGCCCGGCACCCTCGCTGACAGGACGCAGACCCACGACCATCCTGGCCTCAGAAGTCGAACATGACGGTTTTGGTCTCCGTGTAGGCGTGCAGCGCGTCCGGTCCGTGCTCGCGGCCGATCCCGGACTCCTTGAAACCGCCGAACGGGGCCGTGCCGGGCGCCATCGCACCCCAGGTGTTCACCCAGACCGTGCCCGCGCGCAGCTCGGCGCTCACCCGGTGCGCGAGCGACACGTCCCGGGTCCACACCGACGCGGCCAGGCCGTAGCGGGTGTCGTCGGCCAGCCGCACGGCCTCCGCGGTGTCGGTGAAGCCCAGCAGCGCCGCGACCGGGCCGAAGATCTCCTCCTGCGCCACGCGCATGTCGGTGCGCACGTCGTCCAGCAGCGTGGGCGCGACGAACAGGCCCGGCCGCTGCAGGCGGTGCCCGCCGGTGCTGATCGTGGCGCCCTCGGCGCGGGCGATGTCGAAGTAACCGGTGACCCGGTCCAGGTGCGCGCGGAAGGCCAGCGGCCCCAACGTCGTGGCCGGGTCGAACGGGTCTCCCGGCACGTACCGGGCCATCGCCGCGCGCAGCAGCTCGCCGAACCGTTCGCGCACGTCCCGGTGCACGAGGATGCGGGTACCGGCCACGCAGCCCTGGCCCGTGCCCATGCAGAACGCGGCGGCGGCGCCGGTGGCGGCGGCGTCCAGATCGGCGTCCGGGAACACGATGAACGGCGACTTCCCACCCAGTTCCAGGCTGACCCGCTTGAGCGTCCCGGCCGAGGCGCGCAGCACGTGCTTGCCCACCGGGCCGGAACCGGTGAACGAGACCTTGTCCACGCCGGGGTGGCTGATCAACGCCTGCCCGGTGCCCTCGCCGAGGCCGGTGACCACGTTGACCACTCCGGCGGGCAGTTCGATGTCGGTGAGCAGCTGCGCCAGCCGCAGCGCCGAGAGCGAACCGTGCTCGGACGGCTTGAGCACCACGGTGTTGCCCGCCGCCAGCGCCGGAGCCAGCTTCCACGACGTCTGCAGCGCCGGACCGTTCCAGGCGATGATCGCCGCGACCACTCCGATCGGCTGGCGCAGCGTGTAGTGCAGCCGGCCGGGACCGGCCGGGGTGGTGTGCCCGGTCAGCTTGGTCGGCCAGCCAGCGTAGTGCCGGTAGACCTCCACCGCGTGCTCGACCATGCCGCGCGACAGCTCCAGCGGCGCGCCCATGTCCAAGGAGTCCAGCGCAGCGAGTTCCTCCCGGTGGGCCTCGACCACGTCGGCGATCCGCGACAGCACCTTCGCCCGGTGCTGCGGGGACACCGCGGCCCAGGAGCCGAACGCCCGGCGCCCCGCCCGCACCGCCTCGTCGACTTCGTCGGGGCGGGCGACGCCGAGCCGGGCGAGCACCTGTTCGGTGGCCGGGTCCACGGTCGAGAACGTCTCCGGGGAGCGTGGCCGCTGCAGGCGCCCGTCGATGAGGAAGCCGAGCGGGTCCTCGTCGAGCAGCGCGGGACGGGGACGGGTGGTGGACGTGTCGATGGACAAGGGGAACCTCCCGGAGGACGCGATCTCTGGTCGGTTCGAGCTTCACCCCGACCGGCCGGGCCCGGGGCGTTGCGCGATTCCCTGGGAATCGCAGTCCCACCCTGCGCGGCGCGGCTGCGGCAGGATGAGGGCATGGCCAGCACACGCGCACAGCAGCTCGCCGAGTTCCTGCGCACCCGCCGCGGCCGGGTGCGCCCGGCGGATCTCGGCTTGGAACCCGGCAGCGGACGCAAGGTCACCGGACTGCGGCGCGAGGAAATGGCGATGCTGGCCGGGGTCAGCACGGATTACTACCAGCGCATCGAGCAGGGCAGGGACGTCCGGCCGTCCGATCAGGTCCTCGACGCGCTCGCCCGCGCCCTGAACCTGACCGAGGACGAGACCCGGCACCTGCACATGCTCGGCAGGGCCCTCCGACGCCCGGCCGCGTCACGACGCCGAACGCGCGAACACGTCCCGGACACGACCCGCCGGTTGCTGCACACCATGACCGGACCGGCCCTGGTGCTGGGCAGCCACCTCGACGTGCTGGCGTGGAACGCGCTGGCAGGAAGCCTCTTCGGCGGCCTGGACGCGGTCCCCGCCGGGGAACGCAACGTGCTGCGCGCGATCTTCCTCAACCCCGACGCCCCGCAGGTGTGCCCCGACTGGGAAGCCAGCGCCATCGAGTACATCGGCATGTTGCGCGCCGCCGCGGCCACCGACCCCGACCACCCGCGCCTGCGGGAACTGGTCGGCGAGCTGAGCGTGCGCGGCCCGCGGTTCCCGAAGTTGTGGGCCCGGCACGACGTGCGGGAGAAGACCCGCGGTCGCAAGGTGTTCCACCACCCCCAGGCGGGAGTGCTGACCCTCGACTGGGACGCCTACCCGCTGCCCGGCCGTCCCGGCCCCACCTTGATCGCCTACACCGCGGTCCCCGGTTCCGCCGACGACGAACGCCTCCGCGCACTCGCCAGCCTGCTCACCACCGAGCCCGCACCGGCCACGCCGCGCCAGGCGGCCACGCGGCTCTGAGAGTTCGCGGCGCACCACCCGGCCGGGGCGAGCGGGTCACCGCTCGGCGTCAGGTGGAGTCGTCTCCGGGGCCTGCTGCGCACGGCCGCTTTCCGCTGAGGGCGGTTTCGGGGCATAACGCTCCAGGACGGAGCGCGCACGGTTGGCCGCGTCCTCCGCGTCGGGCACGAGGACCTCGGCCAGTTCGCCGTGCAGCCGCGCGCACCGCTCGCGGGCCGTGGTCGCGGTGGCGCGCTGGTCGGCGAGGTCGCGCGTCAGCACTTGGATCTGCTCGTGCAGCGGCGCGAGGGCGTCGGCGTAGGAGCGGGTGGCCTCGGTGAGCCGGTCGGTGAGCTCGCCGATGCGCTGGTCGGCCGCCGCCCGATCCGCCTGCACGCGCTGGGAGAACTCGTCGGCCTGCGCGCGCAGCCGCTGCCGGTGGTGCTCGTCGAGTTCCCGGCGCAGCTCCTGCTGGGCCTGCTCGTGCTCCCTGCGCAGGACGTCGACGCGGTCGAGCGCCGTGGCGCGCTCGCCGGCGAGGGTGTTGTGCAGTTCGGTGATGTGCTGCTGGGCGGCGGTGGCCTGCTCCAGCGCGGCTTGCCGGTCCGCGCCGGCGCGGGCGGCCTCGTCGCGCGCGGCGTCGCGATCCGTGAACGCCTGATCGCGTTCCTGGTCGGCTTGCGCCGCGCGGTCCACGGCCTCGGACCGTTCGGCGGTGGCCGCCTCGGCTCGCGCGTGGGCTTCCTCGGCGGTCGAGCGAGCCTCGTCGCGGTCGGCGACGGCCGTGCGAGCGGTGTCCTGCGCCTCGGTGCGCGCGGTCTCGGCGTCGTGGCGGGCGTCGAGCGCTCGGGCCAGCTCCGCGGTGGCGAGTTGTTCGAGACCGGCGATCTCCTCGTGGACCGGCGCGAGCGCGCCCTTGAGGTCGGCCAACCGGTCCCGGAGTCCGCCGAGGTCGACCTTGGTCATCGGCTGGTCCGGCCCGTAGACCTGCATCCAGATCTCGCGCTGCTCGTCGAGCATCGCGCACGTGATCGTCTTCGCGCCCCAGCTGCCGTACCGGTCGGAGTCGGCGGGGCAGTACGGGGTGGGCCGCCCGCCCTTGGACGGCACCGGGGCCAGCGGCTCCCCGCAGTAGGCGCAGTGAGCGTCCATTCCTTCGGCCAGCGCGCGCAGCGTCTGCTCCCGCCGCTGCGCCCTCGTTCCTCGCCGCACCGGCGCTTCCGGGTGCTCCTGGTCGCCTCCGCCCGTCTCCACCGCCACGTCTCCCGACTGCTCCATCGCCCGCCGCGCCCCTCTCCTTCGATTTCTCTGCGAAAACCCCACAACCCGAGATATCGGGTAACGAATCATAACATCAGGTTTGGGTTTCAAAACTAAAACCGGTCACCTGTGGGGACATGGTGATATCATATGGATAAGCAGGATTATGGATATGGTGTGCTCGCGGGGTCGAGCAGCCGAATCGCGGCCTTGCAATGCGGCAAAACGGACATCGAGCGCAGGGGCGAGGGAGGTGCCTGGCGCTCGCGACTGCCCTGTCGTCTCGCGGGCGGCAGGGTGAAGGGCCGGAGGCAGCACCCGGAAGGCGAGTGGTTGAGACCGCGAGCACCGAGAAGCGCCATCAGGCGGGGAAGGGCGCCCCTGTAGAACGATCAAGCACACGGACCAATTAAGTCACGGTGACGAAAAGATTCAGGTCGTTCCGCGGAGTCGTTCAGGGCCTGCGGGTGCGGAAGGTGCGGCGCAGGTCGCCCACCCAGGCCTCGGGGTTCTCCCACGGGATGAAGTGACCGCCGTGGTCGTGGGCGGTGACGTTCACGTGGTTGAACCAGGCGGCCTGCGGGCCGTTCTCGAACGCCTGGACGCGCTCGGCGGTGGTGCGGATCCCGGGCGGGTTCTCGTAGGTGACGAAGGTGAGGCCGACCGGGGCCTGCACGACCGGGCTGCGGTCGTGCGCGGGGGTCCACGGGTGGCGGTTGGCGTTGGCGTAGTAGCGCATCGACGTGGCGATGGAGTTGGTCACCCAGTAGATCGTGGCGTGGGTGAGCAGGTCGTCCTTGCTGAACACGGACTCGACGTCGCCGCCGTTGTCGCTCCAGGAGTTCCAGCGCTCCAGCAGCCAGGCGAGCAGTCCGGCGGGCGAGTCGCTGAGCCCGTGGGCGAGGGTGGCGCCGTCGAGCACGTGCACGGCCAAGTGCGACGCCGAGCGGTGGTCCAGTTCGACGATGCGGGCGCGGACGTCGGCGGGCTGGTCGTCGGCCAGCGGCCGGTTGCGGGCGAAGTCCCAGGCCCGGGGGCCGGTGAAGAAGTCCAGCGGCAGCCCGGAGCCGATGTGGATGCCGTAGAGCTCGTCGGCGTACTTGTGGCCGAGCTGGCTGGAGATGATCCCGCCGATGTCGCAGCCCCCGGCGGCGTACTTCTCGTACCCCAGGGTCTCGGTCATCAGCGCGTGCCAGAGGTCGGCGACCTTCCAGAAGTTGACGTCCGGGAACCCGGTCAGCGGGCCGGGGAATCCGAACCCCGGAAGCGAGGGCACGATGACGTCGAACGCGTCGGCGGGATCACCGCCGAACGCGGCCGGGTCGGCGAGCGGGTCGATCACCTTCGACCAGTGCCAGAACGTCCACGGCCAGCCGTGGGTGAGGATCAGCGGGATCGGGCGGGGGCCGCGCCCGGGTTTGCGCACGAAGTGCACGGCAACACCCGAGACGGTCACTTCGTGGTGCTCGTAGGCGTTGATCGCGGCTTCGGCGGCGCGCCAGTCGTAGCGGTCCCGCCAGTACGCGACCAGGTCGCGCAGGTAGCCGGCCGGGACGCCGTAGGACCAGTCCTCGTTGTTGTCGTCCAGCGGCGACCGGGTCGCGCCGAGGCGGGCGCGCAGGTCGTCGAGGACCTCGTCGGGCACGTGGATCGGAGCGGATTCCAGGGCGGCGCGCCGGGGCATGGCGTGGTCCTCAACGGAACGGAGTGGGACGAGGTGACGTCCCCAAATCCTTCCTCGGCGGCACGCCCGCCGCCACGGGTTCACCGGGGCGCCGGTCAGATCGTGATGTGGTCGGCGGCGCCCGGTGCTCCGAACGCCCGGCTACGTTGCCCTTTCAGCGGCACCCACGTCCTGCGCGCGAGTTCGGTGGAGGCGACCGGGCGTCGCGGCCGTCCGGCCCCAGTGAGGCCAAGATCATTTAAGCGGACATTTCGGTCAAGATCTGCTAGCTTTGCGATCGAGCCTGTCCGATATGTCCATCGTGATGGACGCTGGACCGGCGCCTTCCCCCCAGATAGCCGGAGGTGTGGCATGAAGAAGCTGTCCGAGAAGATCGCCAGTGACACCGTGTGGGCCAAGTGGGTCGCGGCGAACTCGCAGCCATCGGCCAAGCAGGGATGCATCTCCCGCAAGGAAGGCTGCATTTCCAGGGCGAGCTGACCCGCGTCGCTCCGGAGCGGCAGGCGACTCGGCCTGCCGCTCCACCTTCGTTCGTCCACTTCCGATTGGACTCCGGGTGCAGCCGACCGACGAGATGCTCGATCACGTCCGTGACGTCCCGCTCTACCGGGAATCGCTGGCCGCCGGGGAATTTCCCGTGCTGGAGAAAGACATCATCGCCCGGGATTTCCCGGACAACTTCATGACGCCGGCCCTGGCCGAGGCGCTCGAGACCGGCGAGGCCGAGTTCGTGCTCTCCACCGGTACCAACCACGCGCGGATGCAGCTGATCCGTCCGCCCTACTTCCTGCTCAAGTCCTACTACCGCCTCTGGTCCGAGCACCCGGCGATCAAGCACACCTGGCATGCCGGCTGCCCGCGCGTATCGCTGACCACCGTGCTGGCCACCGAGCACGTCGCACGGGTCAACGCCACCAGGCGCGGTGAGCCGCCCGCCGAGCACCCGCCGCTGTCGGATCGCCGGCTCGACGAGCGCACCGTCTACGTCAACCAGCAGCTGGATCCGGCGCTGTGGACCCGCGCCGACGTCGAGCGGATGGTGGCAGAGATCGAGCAGACCCGCGCCGACCACCCAGCAGGCCGGTACCACCTCGACTGTTCCGGCTACCACCTCGCGCACCTCGTGACCAAAGTGCTGGAATTCGGCTTGACGCTGCCGGCGCCGTCGAGCATCGTGCACGCCTACGAATACACACCGGACAACGTCGTCCGCTTCCTGCGCGGCCATTTCGACTGCCCGATCGTCGACCTGTTCGGCAGCACCGAGCTGGGCTACCTGTACTACAGCGCCGGTGAGGACACCTATCGGCCGTACCTGGATCAGATGTCGGTGGAACTGATTCCGGTGGAGCCGGGAAGCACGCTGTACGCGCTGATCGTCTCCAGCGTTCGCAACGAGTGGATGCCACTGATCCGCTACCGCTCCGGCGACCTCGCCCGCACCGCGGACGGTTCCGCCGACCCGGCGCGGATCTCCCGCTTCTGCGGCAGGGAGAAGGAACTGATCCGTGTCGGCTCCGCGTTGCTGTGCCACGGCGACCTCGACCGCTGGATCGGACGGACGGCGCCGGAGGTGTTCGTCTACCGGCTGCGCCGCGGCGCAGGGCAGACGGCCGAGCTCGAGTACACGACCTTCGATCGGCGGCCGACCGACACCACCGCTTTGGTCGCGGCGCTCGCCGAGCACCTGGAGCTGGCGGTGCAGCCGGTGCACCGCGAGCACATCCCGATCGGCACCTCCGGCAAGTACGCCTGGCTGCATCCCGAATCCCGCGTCCGCTGAGCACCACACACGTCAGGAGCCCACCGTGCCCGTCACTCCCGCCGAACTGCGGTCCCTGCTGGGCGAGGACCTGCACAGCGAGGCAGTCGCGCACTTCGCCGCCAAGACCGGCCATCCGACCGAGTACGTGCGGCGCCAAGTCCTGGAATGCCTGCGCTACCTGTACCTGGTCTCCTCCCACCAGGACCAGCTGGCAGGCACGTTCTTGCCGGTGGAGCAGGAGATCGACGAGGTGTGGCACTACCTCATCCTGCAGACTCGGGAGTACCGGGAAATCTGCGCCCGGTTGCCCGGCGGGTTCTTCATCGAGCACCGCAGCATCAGCTACACCGAGTACGCCGAGGAGGCTCCGCGCGAGCGGACCGCGGCGGAGGCGCTGCGGTGGATTCCGCTCTACCAGGCGGCTTTCGGTCCTTACGACGAGGACGCGCTGCCGCACTGGACGATGGTCCGCTTCCTGCACGAGGAGTTGAACATGTCGATGGCTACCATCGCCGAGCTGGACATGGCCTCGATCTGAGCCCGAGCCTCGGGCGGGGTCAGTAGCGCCCGGTCACCGCACGGCGCCCGGTCACCGCCACCGCGATCCCGACCGCGAGCTGCACCGCCAGCACGGCGGCGAAGGCGGCGGCGTGACCGGTGCCGACGAGTCCGGTGTAGACCGATCCGAGCGCGGCGACGCCGACCGCCATCGAGCCCTGTTGCGCGGTCACCAGCACTCCGCCGCCGACCCCGGCGTACTTGGCGGGCACCGCACCCAGCACGGAGATCTGCGACGACCCGACCACCAGTGCCTGGCCCGCTCCGATCAGCACCATTCCCGGCAGCACCCACCACACCGCGCCGCCGAGCAGCAGCACGCCCAGCAGCCACACCACACCCGCGGCCTGCACCCACGCCCCGGCGCCCAGCACGCCGTCCCCGAGTTTCGTGCGCAGCCCCGGCACGGCGAACGAGCCGGCCAGGAACGCCGCCGACATCGGTGCGACGGCCAGCCCGGCCAGCGCCGGGTCGAGCCCGAACCCGTTCTGCAGGGTCAGCGGTAGTGCGAACAGGTACCCGGCCCAGCCCGCCAAGAACGGCGCCACGAGCATCAGCCCGCCGCGCACCCGTCGTTCGGTCAGCACCGACGGTGGTAACAGCGGTACCCGGCCCTGCGCGACGACCTGGTTTTCCGTGCGCCACAACGCGACCGCCGCGACCGGTACCAGGGCCAGGAGTGCGACGGTCCACCACGGCCAGCCCAGCAACGGCCCCCGGTTGAGCGCGAGCAGCAGCAAGACGATCGTGGTCGTCAACAACGCGGTGCCGCGCAGGTCGACGCCGACCGGATGCGGCGCCCGGGTGTCGGGCACCAGCAGCAGGGCGAGCACCGTCGCCGCGATCCCGAGCGGCAGGTTCACCAGGAAGATCAGCCGCCACGAGGTGCCCCACAGATCGGCCTGCACGAGCGCTCCGCCCAGCAGCAGCCCGAGGATCGCGGACAATCCGCTGATCGCGGCGTAGTGGCTCATCGCCCGCGGCCGGCGTTCGGCGTCCACGGCGGCCTGGATCGTGCCCAGTGCCTGCGGCGGGATCAGCGCCGCTGCCGCGCCCTGCAGGACGCGCGCGGCCACCAGCCATTCGCCCGACCCGGCCAGCGCGCACAGCAGCGAGGCGAAGGTGAACACCACCAGCCCGGCGACGAGAACGCGCTTGCGCCCGTAGGAGTCACCGAGGCGCCCGCCCAGCACCAGCAAGACGGTAAACGCCGATCCGTACCCGGCCACCACCAGCTCCAGGTCGGCGCCGGAGGTGCCGAGGTCCGCCGCGATGGTGGGCAGCGCGACGTTGACGATGAAGGAATCCATCATCGGCAGCAGCGCGGCCAGTAGCACCACCGCGATCCCGGTCGAGCCCAGCTTCGGCCGCTCCACGGTGATCATGCGGTGCGGAACCCCCGGTAGTCCTCGGCCGCGACCGCGTCGCAGATCCGCCGGTAAGCGTCCAGCCCGCCGGCGAACGGCGCGAACACCCGCGCCTTGCCTTCGATGTTGGCGCCCAGGTAGTAGGAATCGGTGCGCGGATAGAGCGTGCCGCTTGCCAGCTCGGCGAGCCGGGCCGCCCACTCGTCCTGGAAGGGTTCCAGCGCCTCGACCTCGGTGAGCTCGTGCTCCCGGGCGTGCACGAGCAGGTCGCGCACCCATTCGACGTGATGCTCGATCGCGCGCAGCACGTTGGACAGGACCATGGTGCTTCCCGGGCCGGTGAGGGTGAACAGGTTCGGGAACCCGGCCATCGCCAGACCGAGATAGCTGCGCGGACCGTCCCGCCAGACCTCGGTGAGCGCCCGGCCGTCGCGGCCGGTGATGCCCAGGCGGGTCAGCGCCCCGGTGAAGGCGTCGAATCCGGTGGCCAGCACGAGCACGTCCAGCTCGTGATCGCCGCCGATGGTGCGGACCCCCGTGCGGGTCAACTCCTGGATCGGATCGGCGCGCAGATCGACGAGCCTGACGTGCGGGAGGTTGAACGTCTCGTAGTAACCGTCATCGACGCACAGTCGCTTGGTGCCGATCGGATAGCCGGTCGGGGTGAGCGCCCGCGCGGTGGCCGGGTCGTGTACCTGCTCGCGCACTCGGTCGCGGAAGTAGTCCGCCAGCACGGCGTTCGCCCTCAGGTCACGACCGGTGTCGGTGAACGTCGCGACGATGTGCGTGCCACCGCGAGCCCACCTCGCGTCGAGTTCGACGGCACGCTCGGCCGGGTCGGTCTCGAGGGCGGCCTTGCCGGTACCGATCACGGCGTGACCGAACCGGGTGGTGCGTGCGTCGTGCACCTGCTGCTCGTAGCGGGCGACCGCGGCGTTGCGCTCCTGCTGGGTCAGCGGGCGGTTGCGGGCGGGGACGCTGAAGTTGGCCGTGCGCTGGAACACCACCAGCTCTGCGGCTTCCTTGGCCAGCTCGGGCACCACCTGGATCCCGGAGGATCCGGTGCCGATCACCCCGACGCGACGCCCTGCCAGCTCGACCGGCTCGGCAGGCCACCGGGAGGTGCGCAGCACCGTTCCACCGAAGCGCTCCCAGCCCGGGATGGGCGGCGTGTGCGCCGCGGACATGCAGCCCACGGCCGTGACCACGAACCGCGCGCGGACGCGTTCACCGGTGTCGGTGGTCAGGTTCCACGCGCCGTCCTCGAAGGCCGCGCCGGTGACCGTGGTGCCGAAGGTGATGTGCGGCAACAATCCGCGCCGGTCGGCGAAATGCTCGGCGTAGCGCAGGATTTCCGGCTGGGCGGCGAACCGCTCGGACCACTGCCAGGTCTCGTGCAGCTCTGGGTCGTGCAGGTAGGCGTAGTCCACGCTCTCCACGTCGCACCGGGCACCGGGATAGCGGTTCCAGAACCAGGTGCCGCCGACTCCGATGGCCGATTCGTAGGCATGGCAGGAGAACTCGTATCTGCGGAGCTGGTCGAGCATGTGCAGTCCGGCGAAGCCGGCCCCGATCACCGCGATGTCCAACACGGCGTCGAGATTACACATAACAGACAATCCGCCTGCACCAGTCAGTGGTGATCCAGATGATGTTCCGGTCAGATCGTGATGTGGTCGGCGAGTTGTTCGGCGGCGGTGCGCGGTGCGCGGCCGAGTAACTCGGCCAGCATCGGAGCGCTCCCCGCGAAGTGTCCGCCGCGGGCGGCGCGGAACAGGCTGAGCGTCATCCGCGCGAGGAATTCCGGAGTGCCGTCCGCGATTCGCCGCGCGACCCAGTCTTCGTCGCCGACGACGACGCGTTCGATGGTGCGCCCGGTGAGTTCGGAGGCGATCCCCGCGAAGTCGTCGAGGGTGGCGGCCGGTGCGGACAGCGTGACCGGGCCGTCGAAAGTGCGCTCGCCTGCGAGGATGACCGCTGCGGCCTCGGCCAGGTCGGCGCGATCGGTCCACGGGATGGGACCGTCCGCCGGTTCGGCGATCACCCCGGTCCGCTGCCAGGGACCGAGCAGCAGTCCGAGGTCGCCGAAGAAGCCGTAGCGCAGCGCGGTCCAGGCGACTCCGGAGTCGGCGAGGAGCGACTCGGTGGCGGCATGCGCGGCGGCCGGGGGATACGGGCCGCCGACGGCGCCTTGCTGGCTGGTGTAGAGGATCCGCCGGGCGCCGGCGTCGACCGCGGCGTCGATCGCGGTGCGGTGCTGGCCGACCACGTCCGCCGCCGGATCGTTGGAGCTCACCAGGAGCACCTGCTCGGCACCGGCGAAGGAGTCGCGCAGCGCGACCGGGTCGTCGTAGGAGCCCTGCCGCACCCGCACGCCGCGGTCGGCGAAGTGCTGCGCCTTGGCGGCGTCGCGCGCGCTGACGGCGACCCGATCGGCCGGTACCAGCTGGAGGAGGTGCTCGACGGTCGCTCCGTTGAGAGCGCCGGTGGCTCCCGTGACGACGATCATGCTCGTGGCCTCGCTTCTCCTGTGCCCGCACCCGTCGCGGTGCGGATTAAGTTGACCTGACGGGTCAGTTTTGAGTGCGTCGCCGACGGTAGGTAAACTGACCGGGCAAGTCAACTTGCTGGACGAGATGCGGAGGAGGGGTGCGCACATGACCGGCGGGACGCCCCGGCTTCGCGCCGACGCCCAGCGCAACGCGGAGCAGATCCGCCGCGCCGCGATCAACGCCTTCCATGGCCGGGGGCTGACCGTGCGGCTGGAAGAGGTCGCCGAGGCGGCGGGCGTGAGCAAGGCGACGATCTTCAACCGGTTCGGCGGTCGGATCGGCCTCATCGAAGCCGTCATCGAAGAGGTCGTCGCGAACGAGCTGCACGCGATCATCGACCGCACCCGCGGCATCGACGACATCGCGGAGCGGATCGCGCACTACGTCACCGCGCTCCGCGACCTCCAGTACCGCCAGCCCGCCGCCAACGACGTCATGCTGCAGGTGTTTCCGCACTCGCGGCAGCTCATGGGGATCTGCCGAGCGGCCGGTGAGATGAACGACGAACTGATCAAGGCGGGCCGCAACGCCGGTGCGCTGCGGCCGGAGTTCACGGCCGACGATCTGCAGGCGCTCATCCACGACAACGCGCTCGCCCTCAAGCACGGCACCCGCCCGCACCGCCACGACTACGACCGCCGCACCCGCTACCTCCTCGACGGCATCCGCGGGCACCCCGGCGGATGACGCGGTGGCGCGGCAGGGCCCGTCGCGGGCAGAGCAGTTCAGACGAGGAGCGGGAATTCATGACCGAGGTGGCCGTGCGCGAGCAGGCCGGCAAGTCCGGCCGGGAGCGCTTCGCGGAGTTCCTGCGGATCTACGCGTCGTTGAACACCCGCGTCGCCTACGCCACCGATCTGGGCATCCCGCTGGACTGGGTCCCCGGCTACCGCGCGCCGGAACCGGGGCGCCGCCGGGGCCGGGCGCGGCGCACCGAGCCGACCGGGCTGGAATGGCTCAACTGGTGCGTGCGCAACGACTTCGCCTCGTTCGCCGACGTGCGCGTCGAGCACGTCGAGCGGTGGTTGGAGGAACTCGCGCGCGCCGGGTACCGGGACGCGACGCGGGCCCGGATGCTCTCGGCGGTCTCGGCGTTCTACCAGAAGTACCTGCTGCGCGAAGGCCTCGCCGCGCACAACCCGGCGGCGCTGGTGGACCGCTCCGCCCAGCACCTCAACCGGGCGGGCGGCACGCCGTCGCAGACGGCGATGTGGTCGTTCGAGGCGTGCCGGGCGCTGCTGCTGGCCGCGCACCTGCTGGCCGGGGAGAGCCGCAACGGGCTGCGCGACCGCGCCATGGTCGAGGTGCTGATCGGCACCGGGGTGCGCGCGGAGGAACTGGTCGGGGTGAACCTCGACGACTACCTCCGGCCCACGCCGGGTGGTTCGGCGGCGTTGCGGGTGCACGGCAAGGGCGCCAAAGACCGCCGCGTGGCGCTGGCCGCGCCGGTCGCCGACGCCGTCGAGGCGTACCTGGCGGTGCGCGGGGAGACCGCCGTTCCGGCGTTGCCGGGCCAGGTCGGGCACCGGCCTCCCCGGCCGCTGCTGATCACCGGGACCGGGCGGCGGGTGCACGTCTCCCACGTGCAGGCGGTGCTGCGGCGGCTGTGCGCGACGTTCGCCCCCGCGCCCGACGCGCCCGCGCCGCGTTCCCGGTGGTTGCGGGAGCTGCTGGCGGGGGAGCAGGCCGCGCTCATCGCCACCCACCTGGGCCCGTTGCGGGACACGATCCACCCGCATTCGGCGCGGCACTCCTACGCCACGCACGCGATCACCCGCGGCGCTGAACCCCGCCAGGTGCAGCACGACCTCGGCCACGCCGCGCTGTCGACGACCGAGGGCTACCTGCACGACGCCGACGGTCTCGCGCAGTCGGCGGCGCACGAGCTGTCGCCCGCGCTGCACCGCGGCTGGCTGCCCGCCCGGTGACCTGGCCGGTCAGCCGTGCAGCGCGAGGTAGGGCGCCAGCGCGAACAGGGTGATGATCAGCGCGAACTTGAGGCTGCGGGTGGGCAGCGCGTGGGCGATCTTCCAGCCCAGCAGGACACCGGCCAGTTCGGGGATGCCGACCAGGGCCGCCAGCGGCCAGTCGATGGCGCCGTGCGCGAGGTAGCCCAGCGTGCCCACCCCGGCGATGACGACCGATTGCGCTTGGGCGGAGGCCAGGGCTTCGAGCACCGGCACGCGCAGCGCCACCAGCAGCGGCACGGTGAGCATCGGCCCGCCGATGCCGACGATGCCGGAGGCGATGGCCACGGCGAGCCCGAGCACCACCACGCGCGCCGCCGGCGGATGCGCCCGCGTCCGCTCGTGCTCGCCGCGGTCGCGGTACCACACCAGGCAGGCCACCAAGGTCACGAGCACGGCGAGCACGATCCCGAAGGCGCGCTGGGACACGAGGGTGTTGAGCAGCACCCCGATCGGCGTTCCGAGGACGGCGGTGGCGGCCAGGATCAGCGCGGTGCGGCGGGTTTCGGGCTCGCGCAGCTGACCGGACCGCGTGTAGGCGACCGTGCCCAGGGCGCCGGTCGCGACGTGGGTGACGATGGCGGTCCCGGCCACTTCCGCCGGTGACAGGTCGGTCAGCGCGAACAGGCCGATCGTGGGCAGCACACCGCCCGGTCCGACGGCGGTGATGCCGATGCCTCCGATGAGCCCGAACAGTCCCAGCAGGACCAGCACGGGAACGCCGAGGCCCGTCACCGCGCCGCCGCGATTCGGACGGCGGCGCCGACACGGGTCAACGGCACGGCTCTCTCCCCCTCAGCCGGAGCGGTCCGGTACGGCTCGGACAACGCCGGGCCACGCTACCGGGTCGTGATCGCGCTGGGGTCGCGCCGCCCACCCGACACGGCGCGACCAGCGATGCGAGCGTGATCAGAGCCATGATCTTCACCGGTCCCGGTGATGATTGCTGCGGCTGCGGGCGCATCCGCTCCGCGACGGGAGGTCACGGCGGAGGGCACGAGAAAAGGCAAGGAGCTCAACCGTCTCCCCGCCACTCTCAACGTATAGCGCACCCAGGGGCTTGCGGCAAGACCCCGGTCGCGCTGCAGAATCTCCCGCCGAAGCCGTTACCTGCGGAAATCGGGTGCACGGCGCGCAACGGTGTCGATGGGGGATGCATGCACGACGTGATCGTGGTGGGCGGCGGGCCCACCGGTTTGATGCTGGCTGGTGAGTTGCGGCTGCACGGTGTGGACGTGGCCGTGCTGGAGCGGGCGACGGCGCCGGTCGAGCAGGTCCGGGCGCTGGGCCTGCACGTGCGCAGCATCGAGGTGCTCGACCAGCGCGGTCTGCTGGAGCGGTTCCTCGAAGTCGGCAACAAGGTGGTGGCGGGCGGCTTCTTCGCGGGGATCACCGAGCAGTGGCCGCAGCGCCTCGACACCGCGCACTCCTACGTCCTGGCGATCCCGCAGCGCAGCACCGAACGCTTGCTGACCGAGCACGCCACCGGGCGCGGCGTGCCGATCCGGCGCGGCTGCGAACTGGCCGGGTTGAGCCAGGACGAGCACGGCGTCAGCGCCGAGCTGGCCGACGGCACCGTGCTGCGCTCGCGCTTCCTCGTGGGCTGCGACGGCGGGCGCAGCACGGTGCGCAAGCTGCTGGGCGTCGCCTTCCCCGGCGAACCCGCCAGGACCGAGACGTTGCTCGGCGAAGTGGAGGTGACCACGCCCCAGCAGGAGTTGGCGGCCGTGATCGCCGAAGTCCGCAAGACCCACGTGCGGTTCGGCGTCATGCCGCTCGAGGACGGCATCTACCGGTTCATCGTGCCCGCCGAGGGAGTGTCGAAGGACCGCACGGTGCCGGTGACGCTCGACGAGCTCAAGCAGCGGACGCGGGCGTTCGCCGGAACCGACTTCGGCGCGCACTCGCCTCGTTCGCTCTCGCGCATCGGCGACGCGACCCGGCTGGCCGAGCGCTACCGGTCCGGCCGCGTGTTCCTGGCCGGCGACGCGGCGCACGTGCACCCGCCGACCGGTGGGCAGGGCCTGAACCTCGGGTTGCAGGACGCGTTCAACCTCGGCTGGAAGCTGGCCGCCGAGATCGCGGGCTGGGCACCGGCGGGCCTGCTCGACACCTACCACTCGGAGCGGCATCCGGTGGCGGCGGCGGTGCTGGACAACACCCGAGCGCAGACGGAGCTGCTGTTGGCCGAGCCGGGTCCGCGTGCGGTGCGGGCGCTGCTGGCGGAGCTGATGACGTTCGAGGAGGTCAACCGGTACCTGATCGAGAAGATCACCGCGATCGGTGTCCGCTACGACTTCGGCGAGGGCCACGACATGCTCGGGCTGCGGCTGCGGGACGTGGGGCTCAAGCGGGGGCGCCTGTACGAGCTGATGCACGCCGGGCGCGGTGTGCTGCTCGACCAGACCGGCGAGCTCTCCGCGCAGGGGTGGGCCGATCGGGTCGACCACGTCGTCGACGTCAGCGAAGAACTCGACGTGCCCGCCGTGCTGCTGCGCCCCGACGGGCACGTGGCGTGGACCGGTGCCGATCAGGGATCGCTGCGCCGCGAGCTCGCGCGGTGGTTCGGCGCCGCCTGAGCGCCGTTGCGCCACCGCTCGCCGGGCACGTCGGCCCGGCGAGCGGTGGGGTCAACCGCGGGGCGGCAACGGCAGCGGCAGCCCCGGCAGGTCGTCGATGCTGGTGGCGATGTGCTCCTTCTTCTCGCAGTAGGCCGCGAATTCCTCGTCGGTCTTGCGGGCGAAGTGCCGGGCGTGCAGGTCGCGTTCCTCGCGGTAGTCCATGAACGGCACTGCGAACCCGCAGGAGTCGCTGATGCGTTCGGCGGCCACGACGATGATCGCCCGCAGCGCCGGTGCGTCGGCGTCGCCGAACCGTGCGATCAGGTCGGTGAACCGGGGGTCGTCGCGGAACACCGGGGTGCCGCGCCCGTGCACGCGCAGCACCTTCGGCGGTCCGGTGAAGGCGCACCACATGAGCGTGATGCGGGAGTTCTCCCGCAGGTGCGCGATGGTTTCGGCGTGGCTGCCGCCGAAGTCGAGGTAGGCCACGGTGTGCTCGTCGAGGACCGCGAGCGTGCCTGACCGGCCCTTCGGGGAGAGGTTGACGTGTCCGTCACCGGACAGCGGCGCGGTGGCCACGAAGAACACCGGCTGCTCGTCGATGAACGCCCGTAATCGCTGGTCGAGGCTCGCGTAGCTGGTTCCCATCAGCCGATTATCACCGGCGGATCAAGAGAATTCCTCACGTTCGCGAGGAGTCCTCGGCGCGCTGCTCCTGGGAGCGGGTGGCCGCCCAGCTGGTGAGGAGTTTGAGCCGGTCTTCGGCGGTGGTACCCGGCTCGGCGGTGTACACCGTCAGGTCGTGCACCGCCCGGTTCGGCAGCGGTAGGTCCAGGGACCGGTAGGTCAAGTCCAGTTCGCCGACCTCCGGGTGCCGCAGGCGTTTGCTGCCGTCGTGGCGGATGCGGACGTCGTGGGAGGCCCACTCGGTGCGGAACCCGGCGCTGAGCGTGGACAGTTCGCCGATGAGTTCGCGCAGGGCCCGGTCGTGGGGCTCGCGGCCGGCTTCGGCGCGCAGCAGCGCCGCGGTGGCGGTCGCGGCGGATTCCCAGTCGACGAAGAAGTCGTGGGCGCTGGGGTCGAGGAAGATGTAGCGGGCGAGGTTGGCGCGGCCGTTCTCGCCGGTGGTGGTGCTGTCGAAGACCGGGGCGTGCAGCGCCCGGGCCAGCGGGTTGGCGGCGATGATGTCCTGGCGGCCGTTGCGCACGAACGCCGAGGACAGGGTCATGGAATCCAGCATCCACTGGACCTCGGGCGGGACCGCGACCTCCTTGCGGCGCGACGGCGTGCGGCGGTGGGGTCGCGCCGTGCGGGCCAGGTCGAACAGGTAGGTGCGTTCGTCCTCGTCGAGCCGCAGCGCGTGGGCGACGGCGCCGAGGACCTCTTCGGACACTCCGCTGATGTGGCCCTTCTCCAGCCGCGTGTACCACTCGGTGCTCACCCCGGCGAGCACGGCGACCTCTTCGCGGCGCAGGCCCGGTACCCGGCGTCGGCCGCTGGTGGGCAGCTCGACCTGTTCGGGGGTGATCTTGGCGCGCCGGCTGGCGAGGAAGTCGCGGATGTCGGAGCGGTTGTCGGGCTGGCGTTCCACGCCATCCAGGTTAGGGGGTGTGCGGGCGCGGAGGGGGTTGAGCTCGTACCCCCGATAAGCGCGACCTTCTCCGCTCGTGGGGAAGCGGGTTCCGTAGGGGGCGACGGTGTGAACACGACCCTGGTGGAGGGCGAAGCATGACCATGCGAGGAGGTGTCCTCGACGCCCCCGGCGACGGGCACGTCGAAGGCCGCGAGCGGCTCCCGCTCGTCGTGCACGTGCTGGCGTTGGGCACGTTCCTGATGCTCACGACCGAGTTCGTGGTCGCGGGCCTGCTGCCCGAGATCGCGGACGAGCTGCAGATCGGCGTGTCCCGTGCGGGACTGCTGATCACGGTGTTCGCGGTCGGGATGATCGTCGGGGCTCCGCTGATGGCGATGCTGACGCTGCGGATGCCCGCCCGGTTGACGTTGATGCTGGCCCTGGGGCTGTTCGCGGCCGGGCACGTCGTGGTCGCCTTCGGCTCCAGCTTCGCGCTGCTGCTGGTGGCGCGGTTCGTGACGGCGTTGGCGACCGGGGCGTTCTGGGCGGTCGCCAACGTGGTCGCCGCACGCGCCGCCGGTCCCGCCGCGAGTTCCCGCGCCCTCGGGCTCGTGGGCGCCGGCGGCATGCTCGCCAACGTCATCGGGGTCCCGCTGGGCGCGTTCGCCGGGCAGCTCGCCGGCTGGCGCGGACCGTTCTGGGCGCTGGCGGTGCTGGCCGCGGCGGCGGTGTGGCTCATCGCCCGCACCGTCGGGCGCGACGGCGCGCAGCAGCAGGCGGTGTCGGTCCGCTCCGAGCTGACGGCGCTGCGTTCGGGACGGCTGTGGCTGGTGCTGGCGGCGTGCGCGACCACGACCGGCGGCGTGCTCTCGGCGTACTCCTACATCGCGCCGCTGCTGACCGGGCGGGCCGGTCTGCCCGCCGGGCTCGTGCCGCTGGTGCTCGTCGGTTTCGGCGTCGGGTCGCTGGCCGGCTCTTTGGTCGGTGGACGTCTCGGCGGGGCCCGGCCGCACGCGACGACGATCGTGGCCGCCGCGGGAAGTTCGGTCCTGCTGCTGGCGATCTGCCTGCTGGCGGGCTTCACGCTGCCCGCGGTCGTGCTGATCACCCTGCTGGGGTTCTTCGGGCTCGGCGCCAACCCGGTGCTGATCTCCCTGGCCGTCCGCTTCGCGGGCAAGGCGCCCACGCTGGGGTCCGCGTTCAGCGTGTCGGCGTTCAGCGTGTCGGCGTTCAACTTCGGCACGGCGGTCGGTTCGTGGATCGCGGGCCGCTCCCTGGACTCCGCTCTCGGCGCCACCGGGCCCGCCGCGGCCGGTGCCGCCATCGCCGCGCTGACCCTGCTGCCCGCGATCACCCTCGCCGTCGTCCAGCACCGCCGGGCGGCGGCCCCCACCTCCTAGGACAGTGAGGGCCGGAGCGGCCGACGTCGCCGCCGGGCCCCGGTCCACCTACGCCGGAGGCGGCCCCGGGTGTCGGAAAACCCGCGCACCCGGAGCCATCCGAACCAACCCGTGGAGAACTTCTGATGCGCGCAACGCTCATGTACGGCGCCGGTGACGTCCGGGTCGAGAACGTCGCGGACTCCGTGCTCAAGCACCCGACCGACGCCCTGGTCCGCGTCACCGCTTCCTGCATCTGCGGCAGCGACCTGCACCCGTACCGCTCGATGTCCGCGACCGACGGTCCGGTCCGGATGGGTCACGAACTGATCGGCGTCGTGGAGGACGTCGGCTCGGACGTCTCCACCCTCACCCGGGGCGATCTGGTCGTTGCTCCGTTCGCGATCTCCGACAACGCCTGCGAGTTCTGCCGCGCGAACCTGCACACGTCCTGCTCGCACCCCGAGGCGAACTTCTGGGACGGGATGCCCGAAGAAGGCGGCCAGGCCGAGGCGGTGCGGGTGCCGCTGGCCGACGGCACCCTGGTGAAACTGCCCGTCGCGCCCGACTCGGCGCTCCTGCCCTCGCTGCTGACCCTCGCCGACGTGTACGGCACCGGATATCACGCCGCGAAGATGGGCGGTGTCGCCCCGGGCAGCCGGGTGACCGTGATCGGTGACGGCGCCGTCGGCCTCCTGTCGGTGCTCTCGGCGCAGCGCCTCGGCGCCGAGCAGATCGTGCTCATGGGCCGCCACCGGGACCGCACCGACCTGGGGCGCGAGTTCGGCGCCACCGACGTCGTCTCCGAGCGTGGCGACGAGGGCGTGGAGAAGGTCCGCGATCTCACTGGCGGGCACGGCTCGCACGTGGTGCTCGAAGCGGTCGGGCACATGCCCGCCTACGAGCAGGCCCTCGGCGTCGTGCGCCCCGGCGGTGTCATCAGCCGCGTCGGCGTCCCGCAGTACGAGGACGCGCCCGTCGGATTCGGCAGCCTGTTCGGCCGCAACATCCGCTTGGCCGGCGGCCCCGCCCCGGTGCGCGCCTACATCGAGGAGCTGATGCCCGCCATCCTCGACGGTGCGATCGAACCGGGGAAGGTCTTCGACGCCACCACCGGCCTCGGCGGCGTGCCCGACGGGTACCGGGACATGGACCGGCGCACGAGCCTCAAGGTCCCTCGTCGAACCGTGACGAGCCGGGCGTCACCGGGCGAACTTCGCGATGGCGGCCGGGGTGACGGGGGTGAAGAAGTTGACGAGGTTGCCGTCGGGGTCGCGCAGCAGCAGCGCGCGGTTTCCCCAGGGCATCGTGGTGGGTTCGGTGACGAAGTCCGCCACGGCACCGGTCAGGTTCCGGTGCAGCTCGTCCACGTCGTCGACGCGGAACTCGATGATGACGCTGCGGTTGTCGGCCGGGGAAGCGGAACCGGGCGCGAACAACCCGACGGTGCGGGTGCTGCCGATCGCGACGGTGGCCGAGGCGGTCCGCAGCTCGGCGAAGTCCTCGGTGGCCCAGTCCGCCCGCACGGCGGTGGCGCGCTCGTAGAAGTCGACGAGGCGGGCGACGTCGGCGGTGATGATGCGGATCGAGACGAAGTCCACGGGGTGCTCCCTGTCAGGTCGGTGCTGGTGACCGCACGCTATGACCGATACCGGGCAGAACCCGCCCGGTATCCGCGGGAGAATTCCCGGCATGCCCCGACCTGCCGCTCGCGTGCTGGCCCTGCTGGAGCTCCTGCAATCGGGAGGGACCCGCGCGGTCGGCGAACTCGCCGACCGGCTCGACGTGGACGAGCGCACGGTGCGGCGCTACGTCGAGCACCTGCTCGACCTCGACGTGCCCGTCGAGTCGGTGCGCGGTCGCTACGGCGGATACCGGCTCGCCGCCGGTTACCGCATGCCCCCGCTGATGCTCGGCGAGGACGAGGCGCTCGCGGTGCTACTCGGCCTGGTCGCGGGCCGCCGGGCCGGGTTGATGACGGCCGCGGGCGCGGCCTCCGAGACGGCGGCGGCGAAGATCCGGCGGGTGCTGCCCGAACGCCTCCGGTCCAGGCTCGACGCCGTGCTCGGTTCCCTCGCCTTCACCGCGGCTCCCGGTGAGCAGCCCGTCCCGGAGACCGCGGTGCTGCTGCCGATCGCCGACGCGGTGCGCCACCACCACCCGGTCGCGATCCGCTACACCGCCGCCGACGGCCGCCGCAGCGACCGCACCCTGCACCCTCACGGGCTCGTCGCCCACTCCGGCCGGTGGTACGTGACGGGAACCGACCCCGCTATCGGCGAAGAGCGGACGTTCCGGCTGGATCGGATCGCCGATGCGAGGGCCCTGCCGGGCTCGTTCGAGCGGCCCGCCGGTGTCGATCCCGCGGAGCGGGTCCTGACGGGCCTCGCCACCGCCCCCTACCGGCACGAGGTGACGCTGCGGGTCCAGGGGACCGCCGAGCAGATCCGCACCCGGCTGCCCGCCGGTATCGCCCTCGTGGAGGAACCGCCGACCGGCGCGGACGCCGAGCACTGGTCCCGCGTGGAGCTGCGGGCGCAGCGGCTCGACTGGCTGCCCGGCGTGCTCGCGGCGCTGGACCTGCCGTTCGTCATCGACCGGCCGGATGAGCTGCGCGACCTCGTCGCGGCGTTCGCCGACCGGCTCGTGCGCTCGGCCCGGCGAACCCGGCCTGGCGCGGGCGCGGCGTTCGAGGGATAGCGGCGCCTGGCCCCGCAAGGTCCGGCGGTGGACGCGGACGTTCGGCTCCCCGGCGGGCCTTCCGGGGGACGGGTCGGTGGGAACCCCGATGGTCCCGGCGGTGCGGTTCCTTAACGTGGTGCGCACCGTGATCGTGAGGGGGCGGCCGATGGTGCCGGGCGTGTACGAGGTTCAGGTGCGGGGGTGCGCGTCGACGCGGGAGGCGTTGGCGTGGCGGGAACCGATCGTGCTGCTGCTGTGCCCCGAACCGGAGCACCCGGGCCCGTGCGCGGTGCCGTGGACGTTCACGTCCGCGCCGTGGACGGCGAGGAATGCCTGATCACCGCGATCATCGCCCCCGCCCCCGCCGCCGAGCGGATCGCCGAGCAGGTCCGGGCACTGACCGGGCACGAAGTGGTGCTGCGCCGGGGCGCCCCGGACGACTTCGAGGTGCTGGTCGAGCAGTACCGCATCGAACACGGCGCGCTGCCCGGCTGAGGTTCGCCTCAGAGCAGGCTGAGCTGGGTCGCTCGCGCCTTGCGCGGGCTGGGGGTGTCGGCGCGGGTGACGGCGTCGCCGAGGCCGGTCAGGAACGGCGACGGGGCGCGGTCGCGGGCTTGGCCGTGGCGGGTTCGGCGGGTGGCGTGGGTGAGCCACAGGTGGTCTTGGGCGCGGGTGACGCCGACGAAGAACAGCCGCCGCTCCTCCGCGATCTCCTCGGCGGTGGCGTCGGAACCGGGCCAGGTCAACGGCAGCAGCCCGTCTTCGCAGCCGACGAGGAACACCACGGGGAATTCGAGGCCCTTCGACGCGTGCAGCGTCAGCAGCGAGATCGCCTCGGCTCGGGGGTCGAGGGTGTCGACCTCGGCGCCGAGCAGCACTTCCCGGCGGAACCGCTCCAGGTCGTCTCCGCAGCGCGACGCCAGGGGTGTGAGCAGTTCCAAAGCGTTGTGCACGTCGGGTTGGGCATCGTCGGGGACGGTGAACACGACGGTCGTCGCGGCGGCGCGCAGCTTGTCGAGGGCGGTTCCGCAGCGGTCGGCGACGTGGGCGAGTTCGGTGATCAGCAGGTCCACGCCGGGCCGCGCCGACAGCGGGTCGTGGGAGCGCTTCTGCACGGGCAGGCCCGCGCGGGCGAATTCGTCGAGCAGCAGCCGGGATTGCGCGTCGGTGCGGTAGAGCACGGCGATGTCGTTGAACCCGACGCCGCCGGGGCCGTCGCCGTCGACGCGTCCGCTGTCGAGGGAGTGGAACGACGACCCGCCGAGCAGCCGGTCGATCTCGCGGGCGACGAAGGCCGCTTCGGCTCGTTCGTCGGCGGCCTCGTGGCGGATGACGCGGTGCGGGTCGCGCCCGGAGGCGGCGTGCAGGGCGCGGCCGGGCACCAGGGTGCTGGGGGCGACGGCGCGCACGGCGGTGTCGATGATGTGGCGCCCGCTGCGGTAGTTGCGGGTCAGCGCGTGCACGGGCGCGCTCGGGTAGTCCTGTTCGAAGCGCAGGAAGAACCCGACGTCGGCGCCGCGGAACGAGTAGATCGCCTGGTCGGGGTCGCCGATGGCGGTCAGGTTCGCCTCCCGCGGTGCCAGGGCGCCCAGCAGCCGGTACTGGGTGGCGTCGACGTCCTGGTACTCGTCGACGGTGATCCACCGGTAGCGCCGCCGGTAGGTCTCGGCGAGGCCGGGGTCGTTCTCCAGCAGCCGCACCGGTTCGGTGAGCAGGTCGTCGAAGTCGACGAGGTCGAGTTCCCGCAGCCGTCGCCGGTACCGGTCGGCCGCGTCGGGGTCGGCGTCGGGCAGCTTCGGCAGCAGCCGGCGGGCGGCCTTGTCGTCACCGGTGATCTCGGTGAGCACGGCGAGCCTGCGCGTGGTGTCGGCGACGGTGAACTGGGCGCTGAGCCCGAGGGCGCCGTGGTGTTCGCGCAGCAGTTGCAGCCCGAAGGAGTGGAAGGTGCCGACGGTGATGTCGGCGGCGGCCGGGCCGATGAGCGCGTGGAGGCGTTCGGTGAGCTCGTCGGCGGCGCGGCGGGTGAAGGTGATCGCGAGGCATTCGGCGGCGGGCACGTCGCGTTCGAGCACGAGGTGCGCGAGCCGGTGGGTGACGGTGCGGGTCTTGCCGGTGCCGGGCCCGGCGACGATGAGCAGCGGTCCGCCGGGCACTTCGGCGGCGGCGCGCTGGTCGGGGTCGAGCCCGGCGAGAATTCCGCGCGCGGGTGTTTGCGGTGGCGCCGCAGGGGTTTCGGCCGGTTCCGGGTGCTGTGCGGGTTCGGCGGGGGCGGCGTGCCGGGGCTCCTCCGCGGCCGGGGCGAACAGGGAGTCGTCGAACAGGCTGTAGGAGTCGCCGTTGCGCAGCCGGGCGAGTTCGGCGGGTTGGAACACGCGGATGGTGCCGTACTCCCCGTCGTAGCCCGCGTCGCGCACGACCTCACCGGCGCGCAGCCGTCCGATGGCTTCGGCGACGCGCGGGTCGCTGCGCCGCAGCTCGTCGAGCGGCACAGCGTCGAGGATGCCGAGTTCCGGGCCGTGGGCGGCGACGAGATCGGACACGGCGCCGAAGACCTTCTTGCTCTTGGGGCCGACGCCGTGGATCTCCCCGACGATCTCCGGCAGCGGGATGAGGTTGCGGAACCCGGTGGCCCCGTCGGGCCGGATGCCACCGGGCCGGTCGGCGAGGTCGTCGACGCGGTGCTGCACGCCGACGGTCAGCGGCTTCCCGCACTCCGGGCAGCGCCCGCCTCGGGACTTGGTGTCGCCGGGTTCCAGCCGCACACCGCACTTGCGGTGCCCGTCGAGGTGGTACTTGCCCTCTTCGGGGAAGAACTCCACGGTGCCCGCGAACCCGTCGCGGGTTTCCAGTGCGCGCTTCATCGCGTGGTAGTCGAGGTCGGTGTCGAACACCGTCGCTTCGCGCCCCAGCATCGGAGGCGAGTGCGCGTCGGAGTGGCTGACCAGGGTGTAGCGGTCGAGCCCGGACACCCGCCAGTTCATCTCCGGGTCGCTGGACAGGCCCGTTTCCAACGCGAAGACGTGTCCGGCGAGGTCGCGGTAGGCGTCGTCGATCGAGTTGAACCCGGCCTTCGAGCCGAGCACCGCGAACCACGGCGTCCACACGTGCGCGGGCACCAGGTAGCCGCCGCACTCCAAGGTGATCTCCAGCAGGTCGCGGGAGTCCAAGCCGAGGATGGGCCGCCCGTCGGAGGCGAGGTTGCCGATCTTCCCGAGGCGCAGGGAGAACTCCTCGGCGGAGGCGAAGTCCGGCATGTAGCACAGGTGGTGGATCTTGCGCGTGTAGTCGCCGCGCTTGTAGATCGTGGAGATCTCCGAGGACAGCATGAACCGCACGTCGCCGCCGCAGTTCGCGGGCATCGCCTCGGTGATCTCCCGGTCCCGCTCCGGCCGCAGCCGCAGCAGCCCGGGTTCGGCCGGTTCCAGCACTTCGGTGAGATGCGCGAACCACGCGGGATGGGTCAGGTCCCCGGTGCCCACCACGGAGATGCCCTTGCGCCGCGCCCACCAGGTGAGGTGCTCGATGTCGCAGTCCTTGCTGCACGCGCGGGAGTACTTCGAGTGGACGTGCAGATCGGCGTAAAAGCGCACCCGGTGATCTTGCCAGTCCGGCGGCGCGGCACGGGAAGGGCCCGGTGCGCGCGGATTTCCGCGGTGCGCGGCGGTTTCCGGCAATGCGCCCGCACCACCGGGCGCGCCGAGTAGCCTCGGCGGCGCCCACCGGATCAGCTGGGGCGGCGAGCACTCGAACGTCGACGCGCCGCGGAGGAGGCCCCCGTTGCGCGGGCGTCGACGGCGCGGCGCACCGCTCGCGCTCCGATCACCGGGAGGACCTTCCGTGCTGCTGCTGACCGCCGACACCGTCCTGACGGGACCTGACGGCGACCGGATCCCCGGAGGCGCCGTGCTCGTCGACGGGCGCACGATCACCGCCGCCGGACCCCGCGCCGAGATCGACCGGCACCCGGCCGCCGCCGGGGCCGAGCACCGCGACTTCCCCGGCGCGACGATCCTGCCCGGCTTGATCAACGGTCACGCCCACCTGGTGTGGGACGCCAGCTTCAAGATGCTGCAGAACTACTTCGACGCCGACGACGACGAGCTGCTGCTCGGGGTCGTCGGCCGGTCCCAGCAGGCCCTGCGCGCCGGTGTCACCACGCTGCGCGACCTGGGTGATCGTCGCGGCCTCGTGCTGCGGGTGCGGGACGCGATCAACCGCGGCGAGCTCACCGGCCCCCGCCTCCTCGGTTCCGCCGCGCCCCTGACCCCGCCGAAGGGCCACTGCTGGTTCTTCGGCGGCGAGGTCGCCGGTGCGGACGCGATCCGCGCTCAGATCCGCCACAACGCCGAGCTCGGAGCCGACGTCATCAAAGTGATGGCCTCCGGTGGGGAGACGACCCCGGAATCCCCTCCGACGTGGGCCGGGCAGTTCAGCGCCGAGGAACTGCGCGTCGTGGTCGCCGAAGCCACCGCCGTGGGCCTGCCCGTGGCCGCGCACGCGCACGGCACCGGGTCCATCGCGGACGCCGTCGCCGCCGGGGTCTCCACGATCGAGCACTGCTCGTGGCTGGGAGCCGAGAATTCGGGACCGGACCTGCGCGAGGACGTCGCCCGCGAGATCAGCGACCGCGGCATCGCGGTCTGCCACGCCTACCCGCCGGACTGGCGCGGCTTCGCCGACTTCGTCGGCGAGCAGCGGTTCCAGGCCGCGCTGGAACGGGTCCGATGGATGGACCAGTTCGGTGTGAAGTTCCTGCCCGGCACCGACGGGGGCCTGCCGACGTCGGTGTTCGACGACTACGCCGGGGCGCTGTCGTACTACGTGGAGGCGGTGGGCTGGACGCCGGGCCGAGTCGTCGACATGGCCACCGCCGGTGCGGCGGCGGCGCTCGGACTCGACCAGGTCGGGCAGGTCGCCGCGGGATTCGACGCCGACCTCCTCGTCGTCGACGGCGATCCCAGCGCCGACATCCACGCCCTGCACCGGCAGCGCCTGGTCGTCGCCCGCGGTGAGCCGATCGCCCCTGCCGCTGTCGGGGTGCGCTGAAGGCGGGGCCGGAGCTCTGCGAGGTCAAGCGCAGGGGCGGTCGCGGCTCGCCCCGGCGGGCAGCAGTACCGCTTCCTGCTCAGTGAAGTCGCGGTCCGAAACCCGGCACAGATCCCGGAACCACATCGCCGGGTCGAGCGGGATCACGCGGCGGTAGCCAGGCTGTTCGACGACCAGCTCGTCGTCCACCAGCGCGGGGCTCATCGCCTCGCCGAAGTCGATCGCGGCCAGCCGACGACGAGCATGCCAGTCCCACACCTCAGTGCCGCTCTCAGTTCTGCTCTGGATGAACAGATGCTGCGCGGAAACGCCGAGCAGTGTCGCAAAATCACCGTTCACCTGCGGAAGAACCCGTTGCGAGCGCAAGTCCATGAGAGTGACCGTGCCGTCGAACGCGTTGAGGATCGCGACGGTCGCACCGTCCGGTGACACCACCGGCGCTTCCGCGCCGACCTGGGAATCGGGGAAGAGGAACTCGTTCAGCAGGGCGCGGGTGCGGTAGTTCCACACCGACACCGAATTCTCCGTTCCCACCACGACCTGGCCCGGGTGCCGTGGCCGGAAGACCATGCTCGGCCCGGCCGGCAGGTTATCGGGAGGCGGGGGAGGCTCTTCCAACATCATCGGCGGTGCAGTTTGCTCCCCCCGGCGGACGTCCCAGAACGACAGCAAGCCGGACTGGCTCACCAGCACCTCACCGCTCGGATCGATCAGGAGGTGCGGCGGACCGGAGTACCCGGTTCTCAGGTCGTCGTTACGGGCGTCGGGCCCCGGAAGCCGCACTTCCCGCTCCAGGACGAGTCCGTCGGTGCGGAAGATGCGCATCGTGGTGCCGGTCGCGGCGAGAACGCGTTCGCCCGAAGCGTCGAAGGCGAGCGCCTCCGGCTCTGAAAAGGGGAAGGGAACGCGGCCCAGTGTCGTGGCGTCACCATCGAGCAGAACGAGACTGCTGGGTTCGTCGGGTTCGTCGTAGCGGATGCTGTGACCGTTGTCGTAGGCGATCCACCGCTGACCGTCGGCGCTGCGAGCTTTCAGCGCCGTCGAATCGGGCGGGGCGATGTGCCTGGCAGCCTTCGCGGTCGCTATCCGCACGGCACCGTGATCGACGTCGAGGAAGGTGCCCGTTCCCTCGCGACCGGCGATGATCACAGGGAACCCTCCGCGAAACAGGTCGTCATCCAGCTCGGCTACGTCGAGGACTCGTCCGGTGCGCCATTGAATCGCGGCGGGCACCTGTCCGTTGATGTCCGTCAGGTACTGCCCGGTCTCGTCGAGTGTGAGATTGCATTCCGGTGCTGGGAAACGACCTGTGATCGTGCCGGTGAAGGATTCGTGCACGGTCACGGTGTCGTCGGTGCACACGCTGAGGTGGGTGCCGTTGCCGAGCAGCTCGCTGGTGAGCGTTCCGGACGGTGGGAATGTTTTGATGTCGGCGCCGGTTGCGCGATCACGCACGACCGTGGTGATGAACCCCGATTCCAGACCGCGACGTTCGCGGGTGATCAGCGCGCGGCCGTCGGCGGACGGGTACGCCGCGTCGATATCGAACCAGTCGGCCTCCACCGGGATGGGCAGTTCGCGCATGGTGCCGAGATCCCACATCTTCACGGGCGTGGTGGCTCGATTTCCTTCATGGGGGGTCACGGCCGTCAGGTAGCGGCTGTTCGCGCTGAACCTGGGCGGTCCATATGGATCTGATTCGAGCAGGGTCGGTTCCCCATCGGGATCGGAGAGATCCCAAACCTGGAGTCCATCGTCGCCTGGCAGTACCAAGAAGCGTCCATCCGGGCTCAGCTCGAACTCGCCTTCCGAAACGTTCGTGATCTCCCGGCGCGTCGGGTTCGGACCGAGCAGATCCCACCACACCACGGTCGGCTCGGCGGGGTCCACGGGGCTGAGGACGAGGACGTGCCCGTCCGCGTTGGACGCGATGTCGTCCACTTCGCCGACCAGTTGCGGCGGCAGCACACGGTCCACGCCGCTCCAAGCGACCTGCTGTTGCAGCAGCGCTCCGTAGGCGTCGGGGCTGTGGGGACTTTCCCGCCAGGCGGCGAGGGCGAGTTGCAGCGCCGTGACCGGATCGGGGTCGGTGGCGAGGTTCGCCTCCTGGGCGATGAGGGTCGAGTTCGTCGCGCGCAGGGTGCGGTCGAGTTCGGCGGAGTTGCTGATCGCCACGGCGGTCAGGGCCGCCGACACCAGCGCAAGCGTGGTCGAGATCGCGGTGATGGTGATCCACCGGCGTCGGCTCCGGCTCTGGGCGGCGGTGCTGCGCCGGATGAACGAGGCCGACCGCGCCGGGACGTCCTGCTCGCGTTGACCGAGCCATCTGGACGCTTCGTCCAGCGCCGCCCCGCGCAGCAGCACCCCGGATCGTTCCAGGTCGTCGACTTTCGCTTGCCACGCCACGAAATCGGCGTCCTCGGCCAGCCAAGTGCGCAGTTGCGGCCAGTGGTCGATGAGGGCTTGGTGGGCGAGGTTGACGCGCTGGTCCTCGATGACCAGAAGCCGCTCGGCCGCGAGGTATCCGGCGATCTCCCGCAGGTCCGCTCCCAGTTCCGCGAGGTGCGCGCTGCGGCGGGCGTAGCCGCCTTCACCGTCGGGGCGGGTGAGGTGGACCAGGAGTTGCCGGGCGCTGCGGCGACGTTCGTCCTTCTGCCGGGCCTGCTGCGGGCCGTCGAGTTCGCCGGGTTCGGGCAGGGCGCGATCGGCGTGGCGGCTGAGCGCGCCGGGGACGCGGCCGAGGTGTTCGTAGGCCTGGTGGGTGAGCCAGGCGCCGTGGCGGTTCTCCCACAGCTGTTCGAGCACGAGCGACACCAGCGGCAGGGTCCCGGGTTCGTCGCTGGTGTCGTCGAGGATGCGTTGCGCCAGCCCGGCTTCGAAGGCCAGTCCGCCGACGTGCGCGGCGGGTTCTTCGATGGCGGCGGCCAGCTGCTGCCGCGACATCGGTTCGAGGAACCACACGGCCCGGTTGAGCTCGTCGACGGTGTCCCGCGTGATCAGGTCGTCGAGGGAGCGGGACCGCAGCGTCAGCACGGCCCGCAGCGGTTCCGTCCGGGCCAGCGCCCTGGTGAGCTCGGTGATCCTCTCCCGCGCCGCCACGGGGTCGTCGACGACGGCCTCTTCGAACTGGTCGAGGACCAGCAGCGTGTCGGTGGTGGCCTCGGGGATCTCGTCGTGGGCGCCGAGTTCGACGATCCGCGTCCCGTCCCGTTGGAGCAGGGGCACCAGTCCCGCGTGCACCAGCGACGACTTCCCGCTGCCGGACGGGCCCGCGACCGCGACCAGGTCCCGGCGGTCCACCAGCTGCCGCAGCCGCTCGATATCGGCGTCGCGCCCGCGGAACAGCTCGGAGTCTTCCTGCCGGAACGAGCGCAGTCCCCGGTACGGGTTGCGGGTCGGCGCGGTCCAGGCGTCGCCGAGCGCCGTGGTCGGCACCAGGTGCGCGGTCGCGGCGTTGCGGGCGGTGGTCACGACCATGCCGACGACCCCGGCGAGCTCTTCGTCCCACACCGGCGCCCCGCTGAAGCCGGGTTCGATCTGCCAGTGCCCGGTGTCCTGCGCCATCTGGATGCGGCCCCTGCTTTGGGCGCCGACGAGCCTGCCGGTGACCCAGACGCCGTCCGACTCGGCGGCGGGGAACCCGAAGGTGCGGAACCGGTGATCGCGGACGTCGCCGTTGATCCGCGCCGGAACCGGCAGCGCACCGGTCGGCGGTTCGGCCAGCCGCAGGATCGCCACGTCGAGTTCGTCGTCGCGCTCCAGCACTTCGACGGCGTGGCCGTGGCTGCCGAGCAGGGGGAAGTCCGCGATCGGCTCCGCGTCACCGATGACGTGCGCGCAGGTCGCGACCACACCGGGTGCGATGAGGAACCCCGCGCCGAGCACGCGCCGCCCGTCGCGCAGCCGGACGAGCGCGGCGTCCAACGGATCGACCGCTAACCCGTTCATCTCGCGTGACCCCCGAACTCGCGCCTGCGGTCCGATCGAAGCTAGCCCACGATCCGTCGCACCGGGGCGAGTTCCGGTGTTCTGGCCGATGAGGTTGACCGCAGCGTGGTTCGCAACGGCTCGTCCGGCGGCCGTTGCGAAGGGGGCACGCCGTCAGTACTTGGTGTGGTTGAGCCGGAAACGCCGTCTCCGATGCTGGATCTCGGCGAGTGCGCACGTCGATCATGGCCGCTTCCCCAATGAGGAGGTGCACCCGTGCCGGCGAACGCTCTCACCGTCCGAGGCCAGGAACTCGGCGAGCAACTGCGCGTGCTGCGCGCGGAATCCGGGATGAACCTGCAATCCGCGGCCCGCCGCATCGACATGTCCCCGAGCCAGCTCAGCCGCTTGGAGAACGGTCAGCGCAGAGCACCGGTGGAAGTCGTCACGGCCCTACTGGCGACCTACGGGGTCACCGGGCAGCGGCGCAGGACCGCTCTCGCGCTCGCCCGCGAACACGACGAGCACGGCTGGTGGCAACGTGACCGGCCGGATCTTCCTAGCAGGCAGGACACGTTGGCAGCGTTGGAGTCCCGAGCCGACCGCATCGTGAACTACGAGGGCGTCGTCATTCCCGGCTTGTTGCAGACCGGGGAGTACACGCGCGCCTTGCTCACCGAGCCGGGAATGGAACCTCGAAGCAGCCTCGAACAGTGCATGCTGACTCGACTACGACGGCAATCGGTGTTGTTGCGCCGCAACTCGCCTGACTTCGTCGCGATCATCGACGAGTTCGCATTGCGACGGTTCGTCGGGGGGCAAGACGTGTTGCGGCGCCAGCTGGAGTACCTACTCGAAGCCGCATGTCGCCCGAACGTCGAGATCAGGGTGCTGGTGAACTCCGGTGCTCACGCCGGATTGCGAGGCCCGTTCTGCATGGTGCGCCAACGTTCAGGACAGGCGGTGGTGATGCTGGAGAACCTCACGTGCAGCCTGTTCGTCGAAGACCCGGACGACGTGGTCAGGTACGAGCTCGCGGCCCGCAAGCTGTTGACCCGCGCCCTGGATACGCCAGAATCGACCAAGCTGATCGCCACTTTGGCGATGGAGATGGACGCGGAGGCGGATTGCGCATGGACTTGAGCAGCTTGGCGTCGTTGCGGTGGAAGAAGAGCAGCCACAGCGTTGAGGACAACTGCGTGGAGGTTGCGGTAGCGGGGACGATGACCGCGATGCGGGACTCGAAAGATCCGCAGGGCCCGGCGCTCGTCGTTTCCCGCGCCGCGTTCCGCCGTTTCGTGTCCGGCCTCGGCTGAGGCCTGCACCGCCCAGTGCCCCGCCGGGCCGGTGGGGCACTGGGAACTGAGCGCAGGTGTCAGCGCTGGAGCGCGGGTTCCTCGCTCGCGCGCAGCGCTTTCTTGTCGACCTTCCCGACGCGGGTCGTGGGCAGGGCGGGCAGCAGCACCGTGTCGTGCGGCGTGTAGTTCGGCCCGAGTTCCGCGGTGACCAGGTCGGCTACCGCGTCGATGTCGATGCCCTCACCGGCGAGGTAGATCCGCACTCGTTCGCCGAGGGCCTCGTCCGGGACGCCGACGGCCGCCGCGTGCCGCACACCGGGCAGCGTGTGCAGGAAGTCCTCCAGCACCTTGCTGTAGACGTTGCCGCTGGCCTCGCCGGTCACGATGACGTCCTTCGCCCGGTCCACCAGGTACAGGTATCCGTCCGCGTCCAGGTAGCCGATGTCGCCGGTGCGCAGCCACCCGGCGGCGTCGACCGCTTCCGCGGTGCGTTCCGGGTCTTGCCAGTAGCCCAGCATCCTCGCCGGGCTGAGCACGCAGACCTCTCCGGCCTGTCCCTGCGGCAGCACCTCGCCGTCCTGCGCGCGGATCTCCAGCTGGGTGCCGGGAAAGGGACGTCCGCAGCTGCGCCACCGCGCGGAGTCGATGTCACCGGGTTCGGGCAGTTCCTCTGCGGGCAGGAAGGTGATGCCCGCGCACTCGGTCTGCCCGTAGCCCTGGGCGATGACCGGTCCGAACGTCTCGACCGCCTGCCGCAGCCGGTGCGGCGCGATCGGCGCCGCACCGAGGCTGATCTGCCGCAACGCGGGCAGTGCGCCCCGCTCGCAGTCCGGGTGGTCCAGGAGCTGGTACAGCATGGGCGGCACCGTGAACACGGTGGTGATCTCTTCCTCCCGCAGCGCGGTGAAGGCGGCGTCCGCGTCCCACTCGGGGAGGACCACCAGCGGCGACCCCGTCATCAAGGCGGCGAGCATGGTCAGATGACCGCTGGTGTGGGTCAGCAGGGTCACGACGAGGACCCGGTCTCCGCCCGCGGGTTGCGGTTCGCGGGCCGCTTCCGTCACGGCGGCGATCACGTCGTAGGGCAGCCGACCGTGGGCCGCGAGCTTCGGCCGGCCCAACGTGCCACCGGTGTAGAACACGGTGACCGCATCGCTCGGGCCGGGTTCCGGCGCGGGCTCAGGCCGCTCCGCGGGGCACTGCGCCGCGAGCGCCAAGACGTCGGTGTCGGCGAACGGCTCGTCGGACGCGCCCAGGCTCAGCAGCGTGGGAGCACGGGTGCAGCGCTCGGCAGCGTGCAGGGCCTGCTGCGCGTAGGCGGGGTCGGCGACGACGATGCGCGCACCGGACTGGTCGATGAGCGCGGCGAGTTCACCCGGACCGGGTTCCGGCGGCAGCATCACCGCCCGGCAGCCGATCATGTGCACGGCCAGCACGAGCAGCGCCGATTCCGCGCGGTTGGTGAGGAACAGTCCGACGCCGTCGCCCGGCGCGAGCCCTTGCCCGCGCAGCGCGTGCCCGAGTTGGAACAGCCGCCGCCGGGCCTGCCCGCGCGTGAGCCGCATCGGCCCGCACACCAGCGCGTCCTGCTCCTCGTCCTGCTCCCACCGGGAGAGGATCCGCTCGATGTACATACCTGGGGGCATCGTGGCATCAGAAATCACCGGAGAATGCAATCACGAGCCACAGCCCGGAATTCCGCAACCCGGCGCGGGGTCCGGTTTGTCGTTTCTCGTCCCATGTTCCGGTGTTTCGCGCCGCCTCGACCGGTACCGGGAGGGCGGTTCGCCGTGTTGCGGGCTCGCGTCCGCTCGGGCTTTGAGCGCGTGAGGGAAAAGTGCTCCCACCGTCGCCGGGTCATTCGCGTCGCCAAATCGTTCACGGCCGTTTCCCCGTGTCGGACCTAGCCGCCGCAGCGGTGTGTAGCCGATGGCGCCGAGCGGGGCGAGCGGGTGATCCCGGGGAACGTCGCGAGCACCGGTGCCGCGCGCCCGGCGAGGACCGAACGCGCGGCGCGGTTTCCGCGCTCTACTGGACGCCGAAGTCGTGGCCGAGGTCCACGCCACCGTTGCCCAGCGAGCCCCCGACGGCCCACGGTGTGGTGTGGGTGTGGCCTTCGCCGTAGAGCTGGAGCGAGTACTTGCCCTTCGCGGTGATGTCGGCGAACCGGTAGTACCCGTTGTCGTCGGTGACGACCCTCGCGGCGTCGTCGGGGAAGCTGACCGGGGCGAAGCTCACCTCGAACCCGGCGGCACCGGTCTCGTCCGCCTGGCGCACGCCGTCACCGTTGGCGTCGAAGAAGACGTACCCGGACATGGTGCTGGCCGGCTCCTCGGCGTAGGCGGGAACTCCGGTGACGGCGAGCAGCAGCGGCGCCGCGATGGCAGCGGCCAGAACACTTCGCACGATGTCCTCCTGATTGGGACGGCGATACCGCCGTCATTCCAGTGGCCGCCGCGCTGCGGCCGGGTTTCATCAGTAGGACGCCCGTGACGCGGAGCGGTTGCCCGGATTCGGCGCAGCGCACGAGGAAGTGCCGGGTTTCCACCGAAATTGCGCCGTTCGGCGGAGGAAGCTTCGTCGCAATGATCGACTCGCGTTGCGCACTGCCTCCGTCGCCCTGTGCGGGCGTGACGCCGCGCTACGCGGGTCTTGCCAATTCGGTTCGCGCAGCACTCAGGCGGAAGTTCAGGCGAAGTAGCCCGGCAAGGAGAGCAGAGCGAGCATTTCCGGAAGGACCAGCAGGATCGCGGCGACCATGCATCCGCCACTCCCGCCACCGGTGCCGGATCGCGAAGAAGCACGATCTCCCAATTCGTCCAGATAGCGAGCGTCGGCACGCCGTCGTTCGACGCCGGCCGGCCCTTGTTGCAGCCGCTCTTTTGCTTGCCAGTGGCCGGGCTGCTGTTGAGCCGCCGCCTTGCTGAACCACGGCACCGCGGCGTTCCAGTCGTTGAACTTGTCCGCGTACAAGCGGCCCAGGGCGAATGCCGCCCACGTGTCCCCTCGGTCCGCGGCCTTCCGATACCAGGAGTCGGCTTCGACGAAGTCGCCGCTGTACTCCGAGCGGCCTTCCAGTTGGGCCTGGACGCGCCCCTCCAGCAGAAGCCCCAACCGCGACATCGCCTCGACCGATCCGGCGGCAGCCGCCTTGCGGTACGACCGCTCTACCTCAGGTGAGTCACCCACGTTCCCGGACGCTTCCAGTTGGCGTCCAGCCGTGTACATCTCATCTGCGGTCACACCGGAAGTGTGGCACGGATGCGCTTTGCCGAAGTCCGATTCACCTCAACGCCCCAACGGCCCGTCCGCGATTTCCTGAGCGCTACGAGGATCCCGGTTTTGCGGGCCCGGCACGCGTTCCGGCTTTGGTGTGGTTGAGCAGAAAACGCCGCGCGGGGTCCGGACGTGACTGCTCCTGCGCATTGATCATGACCGTTTTCCGATATCGGGAGGTAGACGCCATGTCATCGCAGGAGATCACCGTGCAGGGGCAGGAACTGGGCATGTGGTTGCGGGAATTCCGCGTCGAATCGGGAATGCCGCTGGCCGAGGTGGCCGCTCGCATCGACGTCACGGCCGGTCAGCTCAGCAGGGTCGAGCACGGGCGTCGTCACCCTCGAGTGGAGACGGTCACCGCGCTGCTGGCGATCTACGGGATCACCGGTGCGCGGCGCAGGAGCACGGTGGCGTTGGCGCGGGAGGACGGCGGGGACGGCTGGTGGCACCGGGACCGGCCGGACTTCCCGGAACGTCAGCGCACGCTGATCTCGTTGGAGTCGCGGGCCGCGAGCATCGTTGGTTTCGAGGGGATGCTCGTGCCGGGCCTGTTGCAGACCGGCGAGTACACCCGTGCGTTGATGTCGCAGTCGGGCCTGGTGGCGCCGGATGAGGTGGAGCGGCGGATGGTGACGCGCCTGCACCGGCACCGGGTGCTGCGCCGCGACGATGCGCCGACGCTGGTCGCGATCATCGACGAGTTGGCGCTGCGGCGGGTGGTCGGCGGGGTCGACGTGCAGCGCCGCCAGCTCGAACATCTGCTGGAGTTGGCGCAGTGGCCGCGCATCCGGATCCACGTCGTCACGAACTCGGGCGCGCACGCGGGGGTGAACGGGTCGTTCTCGTTGCTGCGACAGCCGGAAGGGCCGGACGTGGTGTTCTTGGAGAACTTGACGTGCAGCTTGTTCGTCGAGGATCCGGTGGAGATCGCGACGTACGAGACGGCCGTCCGGGAACTGTTGACCCAGGCCCTCACTCAGACACAATCGAGTGAGGTGATTGCCAGCCTGGCAACAGCGATGGACGCGGAGGCCGACAGCACGTGGAGCCCACCGATTTAACGCACCTGACCTGGCACAAGAGCAGCCACAGCGGGACGCAGGAGAACTGCGTCGAAGTGGCCCGCACGCCGAGCTTCGCGGCCGTGCGCGATTCGAAGGACCCCAACGGAACGGCATTGCGGTTCGCCCCGCACTCGTTCGCGGTGTTCCTCCAAGACCTCCAGACCCGCGACGAGGACACCCGCACCTGATCACCGGCCGCGGCGTGAAGGCCGCTCCCGATCACGGGCATCGGATGAAGTGAACGGGCCGTTCGTCCAGTCTCGTTGGGCGAACGGTCCGTTCACTCGCTCCGGCGGAGCTCGGCGTGCCGGAGTGCTACTGGATGCTGGAGTGCACGGTTCTTTCGCCGCCTTTTCCGGTGAGGGAATCGCCGACGGCTCGGGGTGGTGCTGTCGTGTCCGGCTCGGTCGAGCTGGAGGCGACACCGGAAATCGCGTTGGGTTCGGGTTCGGCGTCGGCGGGTGCTCCGGTGGCGGCGAGAAGCAGGGGCGCTGCGACCAGCGCGGACAGGACGTGTCGCACGGAATCCTCACACCTGCCGGCCGCCGCCGGGCTCGCCTGGGCGGATCAGCGCTCGGTCGCGGTGTGCTGCAGGCGCAGGGCGAGCAGGCCGCCGATGGCGGGCAGGAACGCGGCGAGCTTCGCTCGGGTGGGGGCGCCGGTGGTGAAGGTGGCGGCGATGGTGATCAGGTAGGCGCAGCCGTGGATGGGTCCGGTCGCCGAGGACACCGCGGGCCAGTGCACGGTGGCGAGGTTGGCCAGCAGCACCAGCAGCGACGCGGCTTCGGCGTAGGCGGCGGTGCGCAGCAGGCGGAGATCTCCGCGCATGGTGGTCACGCTCCCGTCGTCGAACCGGGGCGGATGATCATGAGTACGGTCACGGTGGCCCACAGCAGGTTGAAGATTCCGGTGCTCGTGCCGAGTTTCGCGGGCAGCCGGGACGCGGTGAGCGCTTCGGTGTCGGCGGTGAGGTCGAGGGCGCGGCGCTGCGCGGGCAGGATCGAGGCGGCGAGCACGGCGGCAGCGGCGGCGGTCAGGGCGATCGAGGTGATCAGCCACGCGTCGCCGAGCACGCCGAGTTGCAGGGCGGTCGCCAGGCCGAACACGGGTACGGCGATGCCCAGCAGCGAGTACGCGCGGCACAGGCGGTGCAGGGCGCGCAGCACGGTGATCGCGCCGGGGTCGGTGGCGGCTTGGCGCAGGTAGCGGGGGAACGCGCTGCCGGCGACGGCGACGGGGCCGACGGCCACGATCGCGGCGATCACGTGCACGCTGAGCAGGAACTTCGTCACGGGGGCTCTTTCTTCCGGTGGGGACGGAAAGAAACCTAGCCAGTCGCGGGAGTGCTTCGGCAGTGGCGTGATCGCCAGGAACCACCGGATTCCGGCCAGGGACGGTTCGCTGCGGTGTTGGGGGAGCCGATCGTGTCGGCCGGGCATGGGGTGCGCGGCCGACACGGTGCCGTCTCAGGGCAGGCGGCGGATCTTCACGGTGCTGTCGATGCGGGTGGTGTCGGTGCCGTCGGGGCCGGTTTGGGTGCGTTCGTGTTCGGCGCACACCTGCACGTCCCACTGGCCTTCGGGCAGGTGCAGGGCGTCGAGGACTTCCTGCGGGGTGGGGAAGTGCACGTCGGGGTGCGGGTCGGTCTCCCATGCGGGCACGCCGCAGTGGCTTTCGACGAGCAGCGTGCCGCCGGGGGCGACGGCGTCGGCGGCTTTGCGCAGGACTTCCTCGCGGGGCAGGTCTCCCCAGGAGTGCAGGAACTGCGCGGAGACGAGGTCGTACTCGCCGTCGGGGAAGTCGGTGGCGAGGTCGAGTTCGCGCCACTGGATGCGGTCGTCGAGGCCTGCTTCGGCGCTGCGGGTCCGGGCGCGTTCGAGGGCGACGGCAGAGAGGTCGACGGCGGTGACCTGCCAGCCGCGGGCGGCGAACCAGAGGGCGTCGCCACCTTCGCCGCTGCCGAGGTCGAGCACTCGGCCCGGGGACAGGTCGGCTGTTTCGCTGACGAGGGCGGTGTTGGCCTGCCCGCTCCAGCGGTGCTCGTTGCCTTCGTACATCTCGTTCCAGCGCTGCACTTCGGCGGTGCGGTCGTTCATGGTCGTCTCCTGTTCGGGGTGGTGGTCAGAGGCCGTGGCGGCGGTCGGCGAGGACGCGGCGACTGACGTCGCGTTCCTGCCGGGCGCCGAAGGGTTCGGTGGTCAGGGCAGTTCGGGTGTCGGTGTCGACGAGGTCGGCGTTGATGGCCATGGCGGCGCGCACTCCGGCGGCGGCGGAGCCGATGACGGTGTCCATGGGATCGGTGACGTTGCCCGCCGCCCACACGCCGGGCACGCGGGTCGCGCCGGTGGCGTCGGTGGGGATCCGGTCGCCGAGCACGACGCCGTCGCGTTCGACGGGTTCGGTGTGGAGGCCGAGGCCGGTGAACGGGTCGGCTCGGACGGTGAAGCGCGGCGCGGTGACCACCGCGTCGCAGGTGAGGATCTCGCCGTCGACGACGATGCCCCTGAGGTGGTCGTCGGTGGTGACGACGCGTTCGGCCGTTCCGGGGCGCGTGGTGATGCCGCGCGCGTGCAGGCGGGCGTGGTCGTCGGTGGTGAGTTCGGCGGTGTGCAGCAGCGTGATCCGGGGGCTCCACTGCCGCCACAGCAGGGCTTGGTGGGCGGCGAGCGGGCCGGTGCCGAGCACGACGATGTGCTGGTCGCGGGCTTCCCAGCCGTGGCAGTACGGGCAGTGCAGCACGTCGCGCCCCCACCGCGGGGCGAGGCCGTCGATGTCGGGCAGGTCGTCGGCGAGACCGGTGGTGATCAGCAGCCGTGCGGTGGTGATCGTGGTGGCATCGTCGAGTGCGACCTGGATGGTGCCGCCGGGGGTGCGGGTGGTGGTGGTCGCGGTGGCGTCGGTGAACTCGGCGCCGTAGCCGGTGGCTTCGGCGCGGCCGTCGGCGACGAGTTCGCGGGGCGGGGTGCCTTCGCGTCCGAGGTAGTTGTGCACGTGCCCGGCGGGGGCGTTGCGGGGTGCGCCGGAGTCGATGACCAGCACTCGGCGGCGTGCCCGCGCGAGGGTGAGGGCCGCGCTCGCGCCTGCGGCACCGCCTCCGATGATCACCGCGTCGTAGCGGCCGGATCTGGTTGTCTGCTCGCTCATGTGGGGTTCCTCCTCTACCGGCGAATACTCCACACCTGACCCGAATTTGACAAAGGTTCTTGCCGAACCCGCAAATTCGGAGTTGGCGCGTAGATCGGAACCGCGCGTGCCGCTGCTGCGTCGTAGTGGTGCACGAGCAGGACATCCGTCAAGGGGAGACGTCATGAAGTCCGCACTCCGCACCACCGCCACCGCCGCGGTGGGCACCGCCCTGGCGTTGAGCACCGTCACGTTCGTGCCGGTGTCCGCCGCGGTCGCCGCGCCCGCGGCGATCAGCTGCAACACCGATGCGGGTGGTGATTCCGGGTTCTACGACGGCGCCTCGGCGGGCGAGGTCTACAACGGCAAGTTCAGCCGAGGCCCCGGCATTCCCGGGCTCGGTTCGTACGTGCCCCAAGGGCTCACGACGTGGCACGGCTGGGACGGTGACGAGGACCTGCTGCTGATCACCGAGTACGGCCCGGACGGGCAGCACGCGCGCATCTACGGTGTCGATCCCGCCACCGGCGAGCGCGCCGGCACGGTCAACATCGCCGAATCCCACGTGGGCGGTATCGCCGTGGCACGGGGCTGGGTGTTCGTGTCGGGGCGCCAGACCGGCGACGGCGGGCACACCATCCGCAAGTACAAGACCAGCGAGGTCGCACAGGCGCTCAAGGCCGACGACGGGACCGTGCTCGCCCAGACCGGCGAGGCCCGCGAGGTCTACGGCGCGTCGTTCCTCGCCGCCGACGGCGACACCCTCTACGCCGGGAAGTTCAACGACTCCGGCCGCGACAGCATGCACGCCTACGCGGTGGCCGCCGACGGCACGCTGACCACCGGCACGAAGTACGAGGTGCCGACCAAGACGCAGGGGCTTTCGGTCGCGGCCGGGCACTTCTTCTACAGCACCTCCTACGGGCGCCCGAACCGCAGCAACATCTACGTCGTCGACGAAGGCGCCACCGACATCGACGTGGCGTCGACGAAGTGCTTCCGCGCGCCGAGCCTCACCGAAGGCATCACCGACCACGACGGCACCACGTACCTGCTGTTCGAGTCCGGTGCAGACGAGTACGCCGACACCGCCTGCAGCGGCGGCGCCCCCGACCCCTGCACCCGCAACGTCATCCCGAACCTGCACACCGCGAAGACCTCGGCGCTGCCGGACTTCTGAGCCGCGCCCCAGCCCGTGTGCGGGAGGGGACCGAACACGGGCTCCGGCGGCGGGCCCCGGTCCTGGGACGACGGAGGGGCCCTACCGGAATCCGGTAGGGCCCCTCCGTCAACGCACTGCTCAGACGAGGCCGAGGCCGCGCACCGCGTCGCGCTCTTCGACGAGCTCGTTGACGGAAGCGTCGATGCGCTGCCGGGAGAACTCGTCGATGTCGAGGCCCTGGACGATCTCGAAGCGGCCGTCCTTGGCGGTGACCGGGAACGACGAGATGATGCCTTCGGGCACGCCGTAGGAGCCGTCGGACACGACGCCCGCCGAGGTCCAGTCCCCTTCAGGGGTGCCGTTGACCCAGGTGTGGACGTGGTCGATCGCCGCGTTCGCCGCGGACGCCGCCGAGGACGCGCCGCGGGCCTCGATGATCGCCGCGCCGCGCTTGGCGACGGTCGGGATGAACTCGTCGGCCAGCCAGGACCGCTCGACCTGCTCGGCGGCGATCTTCCCGCCGACCTCGGCGTGGAACAGGTCCGGGTACTGCGTCGCCGAGTGGTTGCCCCAGATCGTGAGCTTCTTGATGTCGGTGACCGTGGTGTCCAGCTTCTGCGCCAGCTGCGACAGCGCCCGGTTGTGGTCCAGGCGGGTCATCGCGGTGAAGCGCTCCGCGGGGACGTCCGGGGCGTGGGACTGGGCGATCAGCGCGTTGGTGTTGGCGGGGTTGCCCACCACCAGCACCTTCACGTCGTCGGCGGCACCGGCGTTGATCGCCTCGCCCTGGGGCTTGAAGATGCCGCCGTTGGCCTCGAGCAGGTCGCCGCGCTCCATGCCCTTCGTGCGGGGCCGCGCACCGACCAGCAGCGCCACGTTGGTGCCCTCGAACGCGGCACGCGCGTCGTCGAACACGTCCACACTGCTCAGCAGGGGGAACGCGCAGTCGTCGAGCTCCATCGCGGTGCCCTGCGCGGCCTTGACGGCCTGCGGGATCTCCAGCAAGCGGAGCTTGATCGGGGTGTCAGCCCCGATGAGCTGCCCGGAAGCGATCCGGAACAGCAGCGCGTAGCCGATCTGGCCAGCGGCACCGGTGACGGTGACGGTGACGGGCGCTTTGGTCATAGGAGTGTCTTTCCTGCTCGCCGGACGGTTACCGACCGCGATGCTATCCCGCACCGACGCGCCCGCACGCGCGCCCGCAACGGATCACAACCCGCGTGTCCCCGAACCGATTCAGGCTGCGCTGACCGCACCGGCCGCCGCGGTGCTCACGACCACGCGCCCGCCGTGGCGAAGCCGCGACGCGGCCGACGAGCCAGGCGAGTGGCGCATCGCTGCGCCGCACGCGTGCGCTGCGCCGAGGGCGTGCGCTCGCCGCCGTCCACGGTCGAACGCCGGTTCCACCACGCGTGGAGAACGGCACGAGCTGGCAGCATCATCAGTACGGCTCGGCGACCCGAGCGGCGAGGAAGGGGAGGGCGCCGGTGTGTGACTCTGCCGCTGAAGCGCGCGCGGCCCTGGTGGAGGTCGCGAACGACCTGTGGCTGCCGGACGTGGCCGCGCTCGTCAGCGGGCCGGACGGCACGGTGCTGCGCGCCAGCGAGCAGGCCGCGGAACTCGCCGGCGAAGCCTTCCCCGAGGAGCTGGTCGGGCGGCGGCTGACCGAACTGCTGGTGCCCGACGGCGCGGCGTGGCGGCTGCGTTCGCGCGGCCCGAGCGTCAGCCTGGTCCGCACAGCCGTGTGGCCGCACGCGGAAGACGAACGGCTGCTGGTGACCGTCCTGCTGGACGTGTCCGACCTGGCGAGCGCACCAGCCCGACCGTCCTCGGACCAGCGGGTCTTGCTGACCGGGGCGCAGCGCAACGCCGGGCCGGAAGACCTGTCGCTGCAAGACGTGCAGCGACTGGCCCGCATCGGAACGTGGCAGTGGGAGCCGGACACCAACGTCGTGCTCCTGTCCCCGACGTTGCGCGAACTCACCGGCCACACCGCGGGCACGCGCATGTCGTTCGACGACTACCTGGACGCCGTGCACCCCGACGATCGAGCGTGGGTGCGCGACACCTGGTACTCGTTCGTCGCCCACCACCACCCGGTCGAGGTCGAACACCGGTACGTGCGGCCCGACGGCACGACGCGGATCTTCCGGTCGCACGGCTCGGCCACCAGGGACTCCGACGGCAACGTGATCCTGACCGGGACCACGCAGGACATCACCGAACAACGGGAGTCCGTCCCGGCGCTGCGATACCGGGCCACCCACGACGTCGTGACCGGACTGCCCAACCGCGCCGCCGTGCACGAACTGCTCACCACCCTGCTCGGCCGGTCCGACGCCGAAAGCCTCGCAGTGCTCGCCTGCCGCATCGACAACTTCAAACGCATCATCACCTCACTGGGCCACGACGCTGGAGACGAGCTGCTGGTCCTGCTGTCCCGGCGCCTCATCGACGGGCTCGGCGCGGAATGCACCGTCGCCCGCATCACCGGCGAAGACGAATTCCTCATCATCTGCTCGGACCTGGCCGCAGCAGGCGGGCTGGAGGCCTTGACCGGCCGCGTATCCGGACTCGTGCGCACCCCCGTGCCGGTGCGCGGCCACCTCCTGCACGTCTCGGCCGCGATCGGCGCCGCCATCCGCGACGACCCCCGAGGCGACGTCGAGGGGCTGCTGCGATTCGCCACCGCCGCGATGAGCCAAGCGACCCAGCACGGCATCGACCAGGTCCGCCGGGCCGAGCCCGCGCTGATGGCCTCAGCGGACCAACAGGTCCGCGTCGAAGGACAACTGCGCGAAGCGGTCCACCACGACGGGCTGCGACTGCACTACCAGCCGGTGCTGGCCGCCGACGGATCGATCATCGCCGCGGAAGCGCTGGTCCGATGGCCGCACCCCGAACGCGGCCTGCTCACCCCGGGCGCGTTCCTGCCGGTCGCCGAACGAGGCGGCCTGCTGCGCGAACTCGACCAGTGGGTGCTGCGCACGGCGCTGCGCGACGCCGCCCGCTGGCCGCGTCCGCACGGCACGCCCGTGAACATCGCCGTCAACCTCACCGGTCTCGTGCCCGGTGACCCCGCGTTCGGCGATGTCGTCGCCGAAGCCGTCGCCGAAGCCGGCATCGACTGGCACCGCGTCATCTTCGAACTGGTCGAGACCGAACTGGCCGACCCGCGCACGAACACCCGTCAAGGAATGCTGCGCATGGTCCGGCGCGGAGCCCACTTCGCCATCGACGACTTCGGCACCGGCCACTCCTCGCTGGCACGCCTCAAGCACCTGCCCGCCCAGCTGATCAAAATCGACCGCCAGTTCGTCGCCGGAATCGAACACGACGCCGCGGACCGGTCCATGACCCGCGCCATCATCGACATGGGCCACGCGCTGGACCGCCGGTGCATCGCCGAAGGCGTGGAAACCGCCGGGCAGTTCCACGTGCTGCGCGACCTCGGCGCCGACGCCTACCAAGGGTGGCTGTTCGCCCACGCGCTCCCCGAATCCGAGTTCGCCACCCTGCTCGGCCACACACCCCTGTACGTGCCTCCACCCAGCACCTGACCCGATACCGGGAACGGACGTACCGTCGAAAGCAGGAGCGTGAAGGGATGACCAGACAGGGACGCACCCGGCTGCAAGCACTGCTCGCGCTGGGCGACGACGACCACTCCAGCTCCATGCTGGAGCTGATCTGCACGCACGCGGTGTCCACGCTCGCGGTGTCCGGAGCCGGAATCACCGCGCTGTCCCACTTGGCCGACCGAACGCTGCCCCAACGCGGCCTGGTGCACGCGACGAACACGATCAGCCACCAGCTCGACAGCCTTCAACTCACCGTCGGTGAAGGTCCTTGCCTCGACGCGTTCAGCTCCCACGCTCCCGTCCTGGTCGCCGACCTCGCCGCCGACGGGGCGCGCTGGCCCGGATTCACCCCGGCGGCCCGCGAACTCGGTGCGGCTGCGGTGTTCTCCTTCCCCCTGCTCGTCGGCGCCGTGCGGCTGGGCTCGTTCAACGTGTACCGCGGCACGGCAGGCGCCCTCGGTGAACAAGAACTCACCGACGCGCTGCTGCTGGCCGAAGCCGCCACCCAGGCGCTGCTGGAACAGATCGGGGGACGCGGCACCGAAGACGCGATGTGGCTGACCGACACCCACACCGCCGTCCACGAAGCCACCGGCATGGCCGCCGCACAACTCGCCGTCACGATGGACGTGGCCCTGCTGCGCCTGCGCGCCCACGCCTACACCCACGAGCTGCTGGTCACCGACGTCGCCAAGCAGGTCACCGATCGGACGCTGCGCTTCGGCTCGGACAGGACCGGATGAGGCCGCCCCGTCACGCATGACGTGGAAAGGAAGACCCGTGATGAACGCGGAGCACGAACAACGCTTGGCGGAAGCCTTCGTCACCTTGGCCGACACCCTCGTCGACGACTTCGACACCCTCGATTTCCTCGGCACCCTCGCCGAACAGGCCGCCGAACTGCTCAGCGTCTCAGCAGCCGGGGTCGTGCTCTCCGACCAACGCGGCGGCATGGCCACCACGGCCGCCTCCTCCGAGCAGGCGCGCGTGCTCGAACTCGTCGCCGTCCAAACCGACGACGGGCCCTGCCGGGATTGCCTGCGCACCGGCACCAAGGTGACCAGTTCCGACTCAAGCGCCGAAACCGACCGGTGGCCCCGGTTCGCCGCCGCCGCCGAACAGCACGGCTGCCGGGCAGCCGCAGCCATGCCGATGCGGCTGCGCGACCAGGTCATCGGCGCCCTGACCTTGCTCAACGCCGAAGCCCAGGGCGTTGACGACACGAGCACCCGGCTCGGTCAAGCCCTCGCCGACGTCGCCACGATCAGCATCCTGCAGCAACGCGCCGTCGATCGAACCGAAATCCTCTCCGAACAGCTCCAAGCCACCCTCAACCACAACGTCGCCCTCGCCCAAGCCCGCGGGGTGCTCGCCGAACGCGGCGGCATCAGCCTGGCCGAAGCGCACGTCCTGCTGCGCCGGTACGCACGTGAGCACGATCAGCGGCTCTCCGAACTCGCCTACGGCGTCGCCGCAGGCGACATCCACGCCACCGCCCTGCTCGACCCCGTCGCACAGCCGTCCCGGCAACGCGCCGAAGCGGCACGGCCGGCCGCTCACCGCGACATCCGACCGGGATGATCACACCCGTCGTCGGGGGCAGGTCGCGCTCACCGAGGCGGGGAGCAACCCCGCGCGGACCGGGATCACTCCGGTCGCGGCGGCTACCGGGGGCGTCGCCCGTCGTTCACGCCGCGCCCAACCGGCGAACACCGCACTTCGCACCGCCCCGCCTCACCCGGCCGGAGACCGCGCGCCGCGCGACCGGCCGCTAGCGTTCGAGACCGCCCTCGGCCAGCACGAAATCGCTGGGGCGCACTCGCGGCACCTGCAACACCGCGTCGAAAGCGTCGACAACCGGTGTGGGCACGAACGAATCCGCGTGCCGGATCGACTGCGGGCCCTCGGACAAGCCCCGCAAGTCCGCCCCTGCCGCGCCCGCATCCGCCAGCCACGCCTCCGCGCTGCCCACGGCCGGGGAGGGCAGCGGCGACTCGTGCAGCCACAACCCGCCGGGCGCCGCGGCGTCCACCGACAGCCCCGTGGTGGTGCCCGCACCGCAGGTCACCGCCACCGGCCGGTAGCGCGTACCGAGCTCCGCGGCCAGGTGCATGCCCATCGGCACCATCGGATGCGGCATCCCTTCGAACGCCACGGGTGTGCGCTGCAGGTGCCCGTTGTGGACGAGCACCACGATCCGCGCGTCCGGGCCGTGCCGCTCCAGCAGCCACCGCACCGTTTCGGCCATGTGCGCGTCGCGCGAGGCCAACCGCCCGTGACCGGCGCCGACGGCGAGCAGTTCGCGCATGAACTGGTCGAGCCGCCAGGCGCCGCGCACCGCGTGCGCGGCCACCGCGTACCGGTCCCGGGCCGGTGCGGGCACGGTCGGGGCGAGACCGTCGAGGCGGGTGAGCAGTTCGGTGACGGCGGCGGTGGCCGCGTCACGGCCGGCGCGGTCGAGCCCGGCGTAGCGCCCCATCGCCAAGCCGCTGTGCACGGCCGCGTAGCGCGCCATGGCCTGCCGCGCCTCCGCCAGCAGCGGCAGCGCGTCCTGGTCGAGGTCCCGCAGCACGTCCTCGGCCAGTGACCACGCCTGTTCGGCGTTGCCCGCCGATCCGGGGACGTCGAGCCCGGCGAAGGTGACGTCGCCCCGGGACCGCACCCAGCTCAGCAGGTCTTGGACTTCGCGGGCCTCACCGAACCGGTACCCGAGGCCTCGGGTGGCGACGTCGGCCACGACGCCGGGGCCGCCACGCACCCACGGGTCGAGCGCGCGGGCATCGGCGAATCCCGATTCGATCGCGACCACGTCGAACCCGGCGCGCTCCACCAGCAGCCGCGCCACGCGGTGGCGCAGCAGCCCGAACTCGCGCACGTCGTGGTTGCTCTCGCCGACCGCGACGACGCGCGCGTCCCCGACGATGTCCAGCAACGGCGCGAGGTCGTCGAGCGGCGCCGCCGGATCCAGCGACTCCCACGCGAAACGAGCACCCGTCGAACTCATCCCCACCAGCTTCCCGCCGCCGCGCACGCGCACGGCGGCCCACCGCGAACAACCACCCGAAAAACCTGCTCGAACCTTGCTCGCCCCCGTGCGATCTCACGAGAGATCGCGGCGCCGGGCCACCCCGCGAGGAGCACATCAGTGCAGGTGAACCGGTGCTCGTGCTGGTCGACGGCGCTCGGGACGCGCTCGCGATTCCTCGCGAAAGCGCGGAATCCTCCGCAGGTGGCGCGGGGCCGCGAATCGGCGGGGGCCGGGTTCCTGCCGGACGCCCCTTCCCCTCCGGGCTCGCGATAGCGGAGGCTTGAAGATCCGTTCAGCTCGTCATGCCCGGTACTCAAACGCGCCGCGGCGTGGCGGCGCAACTCATTTGTCGCGGCCCGCCAAGTAGGCGGCGCCGCGCTCGGACAACCAGTAGGCCTGCCCGGAACGCACCAGCAGGTCCAGCTCCGCCAGCGACCACGCCTGCGATTTCAGCCGGGACACCGGGCGGTCGAGCTGCGCGGCCAGTTCGGCGGCCCGCACGCCGGGGCGGTCGCGCACCGATTCCAAGAACCACCGGGTCCACGGGCCGCGCGCCGAGGACACGTCCCAGCTCGCCAGCTGCCGGTCGATCGCAATCCGCTCGCGCGGACCCAACATCACCACACCACCACGCTAACGAGTGCGCGCGCGGCAGGTTGCGCGGCGGGGTGGTGGTACATCGGCGCACGTTCCCGATCTCGCGTCCGGGATCGCCAGTCGAGGTGCCGCCAGGCCGGTGACCGGCGGAACCGGCACCGCCGATGTTGCGCCGCCGCCACCCACCGCTGTCAGACCGAGGTCGCCGGTTCGGCCGGGACCGGTCGCCTCCGGGAACTGATCACGACACGCCACCAGCACGGCAACGACCCAGCGCACCGAATACCCCACCCCGCCGAAAACCGACACAATCGACGCATGCTGCAGGCCTGCCTCAACGGCGCCCGATCCCCGCGCGAGCACCACCACCTGCCCGTGCACCCCGAACAGCTCGCCGCCGCCGCGGCGGCCTGCACGGCGGCCGGAGCCACCGAGCTGCACCTGCACCCGAAGTACCCCGACGGCACCGACAGCGTCGATCCGCAGATCCTGGCCGCCGCGCTGCTCGCGGTTCGTGCGGCAGCGCCCGGAGTTCCCGTCGGCGTCACCACGGGGGCCTGGACCGCACCGGACCCGCACGATCGCATCGCCGCCATCCGAGGCTGGACCGTGCTGCCCGATCACGCCTCGGTGAACTGGCACGAACCCGGCGCCGACGACATCGCCCGCGCCCTGCTCGAACGCGGTGTCGCCGTGGAAGCGGGCCTGCGCTCGGGCACCGACGGTCCCGCGCACTTCCAGGACTCCCCGGCACGCGGGGAGGTGCTGCGGATCCTCGCCGAGATCACCGACCCCACCGCGCGCGGCGCGGCCACGACCGCGCGGGCGCACCTCGACCAGATCGGCCCCACCCGCACCCCGGTCCTGCTCCACGGCGCGTCCGCGGGGGCGTGGCCGGTGCTGGCGCTGGCGGTGCGCGAGAACCACGAGGTGCGCATCGGCCTGGAGGACACGCTGCAGCTGCCCGACGGCGACATCGCCCCGGACAACGCGGCGCTGGTCACGGCGGCACTGGCGCTCATCGGCCAGCGCTGAACCGCCGCCCCACCGCACCCGCGCATCGGGTTCACCGGAACCGTGCGCGCTCAAGCTCCGGTACGCGGTGCGACCAGGGCATCGAGCACCCTGCCGCGCAGCAACGCGTACTGCTCGTGCATCCGCGTCAACGGTCCCCGCACGATCACCACGCCCGCGCCGACGATCTCGTCGGCGGCGAACTGCTCGCGGGTCAGGTCCACTTCGACGCCACCGCCGAGCAGGTTCCACCAGTGGTAGTCCACCCACTCGCCACCCACCCGCACCTCGCCGCGCAGCAGGTCGCCGCCGAGCAGGTCGTGCAGCACCAGCGCCGTCACCCCGCACTGGCCGCGAGCGGGGTTGCGCGTCGACCACTTCGGCAGGTCCTCCGGCGCGCACGTGTCCGCGCCCCAACCCGCCCGCACCGCCCGTTCGAGGTCGCTCAAGGTCCACACCATGCGACCGTCCTAGCACCACGCCCCGACAACGCGAGGCTCACGCCGGGGGTCGTGCCACGCCCGCCACGAAGTTCCCGCACACCGGCCGCACCCGCGCCGACCAGCCCCAGCCGGTGAGGACGTCGGTGAGGGCGTCAGCGTCGTGGAACACCTTCACCACGCGGTGCTCACCGCCGTCGGCGAGCCGCCGCCGCACCAGCGGCACGTCCCCGTCGAGGACGTCCTCGAACGCGGCCTCCGGAGGTCCGTCGTCGACGAAGATCGCCGCGCCGCCCGGCACGAGCATCGACGCGACCCGCTCCCACCACCGCGCCAGCAGCGCCGGAGGCACGTGGGAGAGCCAGAACGCGAAGAAAACCACGTCATAGCGCCGCGGCGGCGACCACTCGAACAGATCGGCCTGGACGAACCGCACCCCGTCGGCGGCGCACCGGGCGCGCGCCACGGCCAGCGGTTCGGCCGCCGCGTCGACCCCGGTCACCGATCGCGCCCGAGCCGCCAGCCGCGCGGTCCACTGGCCCGTTCCGCACGCCGCTTCGAGCACGTCACCGGAGACGGGGAACTCGTCGAGCACGCCCAGCAACGCGCGCAGGTCGGCGCGTTCGGCGTAGGGCCGGTCGTACTCGGTGGCCGCCGCCCGGTAGTAGGCGAGCCGCTCGGCCAGCAGAGCGTCGTCATCGCTACCCACATCCCGTGAGCGTAGGACGCGGTCCGCGCCGGGCGTTGCACCGATCGGCACCACCGGGCCCCCGGACGCCTGCGGGGCCGAGGAAATCGCGCATCGGGTCCAGCGGTGAGCAGCACCGACGCACTCCCGGAGAAAAGTCCGGGAATCACCTCTGGTTCCGCGGCGGTGATGCGCCTACCGTGCCCCGTCATGCGCATCGCCTCGCCGCGCCGGTGGGCCCCGGCGAACCGGCTGCCCGCAGCCCACGCGCCACCACCGGCCCGCACCTGATCGCCACCACGTCCCACGCCCACCCTGGCGTTCCCGGCAGGAGCCCGCATGTCCCACGACACCCCACCCGCACCTGAGCCCGCCTCCGGCGGCGCGCTCACCACCGGCCTCAAGGGCCGCCAGATCACGATGCTCTCGATCGGAGGCGTGATCGGCGCCGGCCTGTTCGTGGGCTCCTCGGCCGCGATCGCCGAAGCCGGCCCCGGAGTGCTGGTGTCCTTCCTCATCGCCGCGACCCTGGTGGTGCTGGTGATGAAGATGCTGGGGGAGATGGCGGTGGCCAACCCCGACACCGGTTCGTTCTCCACCTACGCGGACCGGGCGCTGGGCCGGTGGGCGGGGTTCTCCATCGGCTGGCTGTACTGGTGGTTCTACGTGCTGGTGATCCCGATCGAGGCGATCGCGGCGGGCAACATCATCGGGGCGTCGCTGTCAGTGCCGACGTGGATCCCGGCGTTCGTCGTCATCGCCGTGCTCGCGGGCACGAACCTGCTGTCGGTGCGCAACTACGGCGAGATCGAGTACTGGTTCGCGCTGCTGAAAGTGGTGGCGATCATCGGGTTCATCGTGCTGGGACTGACCGCGATCCTCGGCTTGCTGCCGAGTTCGGAGGTCTCCGGCCCGGCGAACCTGTGGGCCCACGGCGGGTTCCTGCCCAACGGGAGCATCGCGGTGCTCGCCGGGCTGCTGACCGCGATGTTCGCGTTCCAGGGCAGCGAGATCGTCACCATCGCCGCCGCCGAATCCGCCGAACCCAAGCGCAACATCCGCAAGGCCATCAACGCCGTCGTGTGGCGCCTGGCGCTGTTCTACATCGGTTCGGTGCTCGTCGTGGTCCTGCTCGTGCCGTGGAACGCGCCCGGCCTGGAAGCGGGCGGCTCCTACCAGGCCGCGCTGGAGACCATGAACATCCCCGGCGCCGCGGTGATCATGGACGTGGTCGTGCTCGTCGCCGTGTGCAGCTGCCTGAACTCCGCCGTCTACACCGGGTCGCGCATGCTGTTCTCCCTCGCCCGCAGGGGAGACGCGCCGCGGTTCGCAGGCACCACCGGACCCAACGGCACTCCGCGGGCGGCGGTGCTGGCCTCCACGGTGATCGGCGCGGTCGCGGTCGTCGTCAACTACGTCGTGCCCGAGCTGTTCGGCTACCTGCTGGCCTCCAGCGGCGCCATCGTGCTGATGATGTACCTCGTCATCGCCGTCACCCAGCTCGCCACCCGGCGGGCGATGCGGGCGCGAGGCACCGAATCGCGGCTCGAATCACCGATGTGGGCGTTCCCGTACCTCACGGTGCTCACGATCGCCGGCATCTCGGGGATCCTGCTGGCGATGGCGATCCTGCCGGGCAAGCGCCTGGAGCTGTGGCTGTCCATCGGCCTGGCAGTGGTGCTGGTCGTGTGGGGCGTCGTGCTGCAACGACGCGGGCAACCGACCACCCCGGCACCGGCCGCCGTGGCCCCGGAACGCACCGGCACCGCCTGACCCCGGTCCGGGTTCCGCGCCGCGCACCCGCCGCGGAACCCGGACCACGCCGGACTCACCGGTCGCCGTCTCCGCGGTGCAGGATCATGCGCTGAGCGAGGCGGGCCAGTTCGCGCGTCGCGGGCGACAGCGCCGTCGACTGCTTGCGCACCAGCGCGATCGTGTCGTGCACCGGTTCGCGGAACCCCACGATGTGCAGGTTCGCCGGGCACGCCGGGCTCTCCGCGACCGCGCCCGCCACCACGGTGTCACCGACGCCGCGCTGCGCCAGCGACAACGCCGACTCGACGTGCTCGACCTCGATCCACGGTTCGAGCTTGAGCCCGGCCAGCTGGGCCCGGTCGGCCAGCTGCCGCCGCGTCGGATCCGACCAGCCGTAGTGCGCGTCGTAGAGGATCAACCGGCTCTCCGCGAGATCCGCGATCCCCAGCGGTTCCCGAGCGCGGGCGGCATCGGCGGTGGCGAAGTACACCTCGTCGCGCAGCAGCGGAGTGACCTCGAGACCTTCGTCATCGATGGGCAGCACCACCAGCCCCGCCTCCACCGTGCCCGCCGCGACCGCCGCGGCGACCTCCACCGAGTTCAACCCGATCAACCGGATCCGCACGTCGGGGTAGCGGTCGTGGAACCGCTGCGCCAGATCCGACAGCAAGTAGTACCCGGCGTTGCGCAGCAACCCGAACGTCGCGACACCACCGTGCAACGACCGCACCGAACGCAGCGCCTGCGCCCCCTCATCAGCGGCGGCCACCGCCTGCTCCGCATGCCCCAGCAGCGCCTCACCCGCCGCGGTCAGCACCAGCCGCCGCGCACCCCTGGTGAACAACCGGGTCGCGTGCTCGTCCTCAAGCTTGCGGATCAACTCCGACACCGACGCCTGCGCGATGCCCATCGTGGCCGCAGCCGTGGTGAACGAACCGGTCCGCGCGGCGAGCACGAACGCCCGCAACTGCTTCAACGTCACAGGAAAACCCTATGGCACGCGCAGGAACTTCTCATCTTGTCCTGTGCCAGGACGGTTCGTAGTGTTCGCGCCATGCGCTTCGCCCCCTCCCTGCTCAGCGAACTCGGCGGCTCCCACCGCATCCTCAAAGCACCCGCCCACGACGGCCCCGCCGCCCAACGCGAACCGGCCGTGGTGCAACGCGTCTCCGACATGCTCACCACCATCGAACGCGACGGCATGGACGCCGTGCTGCGCTACGCCCGCGAACTCGACGGCTGGACCGACACCCAGGTGGAGCTCGACGCCGCCACCATCAAGCGCAGCGGCGACCACCTCACCCCGGCCCACCGCGAAGCGCTCGAACTCGGCGCCCAACGCACCCGCGCCTTCGCCCAAGCCCAACGCGACCACCTCCAAGACTTCGAAACCGAACTCGCCCCCGGCCTGATCACCGGCCACCGCTACGTGCCCGTGCAGCGCGTCGGCGCCTACCTGCCCGCCGGACGATTCCCCCTGACCGCAGGCGCGTTCATGACCGTCGGCGTGCCCAAGGTCGCCGGAGTCGACACCGTCCTGGCCTGCCTGCCACCCGGCCGCGACGGCACCCCCGACCCCGCCGTGCTCTACTCCGCGCACCTCTCCGGCGCCGACCACGTCTACGTCCTCGGCGGCGTGCAAGCACTCGCCGCGATGGCCTTCGGACTCCTCGGCGAACGCCCCGTCGACATCCTCGTCGGCGCGGGCAACGCCTACGTCGCCGAAGCCAAACGCCAACTGTTCGGCACCGTCGGCATCGACCTGCTCGCCGGCCCCTCCGAAGTGGCCGTGCTCGCCGACGACACCGCCGACCCCGAACTCGTCGCCGCCGACCTGCTCGGCCAAGCCGAACACGGCATCAACTCCCCGGCAGCGCTGATCACCACCTCCGAAACCCTCGGCCACGCCGTGATCACCGAAGTCGAACGCCAGCTCACCACCCTGACCACCGCCGAAATCGCCGGGCCCGCCTGGCGCGACCACGGCTCGGTCACCTGGGCCGCCGACGCCGACACCGCCGTCGCCCTCATGGACGACCTCGCCCCCGAACACCTCGAAGTCATCACCGCCGACGACGCCCACTACCACCGGGCACTGCGCAACTACGGCTCGATCTTCCTCGGCCCGTGGAGCACCGTCGCCTACTCCGACAAAGGCATGGCAGGCACCAACCACGTGCTGCCCACCGCCGGCGGCGCCAAGCACAGCGCAGGCCTGTCGGTCTCCCGATTCCTCAAACCGCTGACCTACCAGCGCATCGCCGAACACGCCACACCACTGCTGGCCGACGCCGTCGACGTCATCTCCGACTACGAGCAGATGAGCGCCCACCGCGCCACCGCCACCATCCGCACCGAACGCCACCAGAAGGGAAAAGACCAGAAATGAGCGGCAAGTCCGACGAGCACAACACCGAGACCGCCGCCCTGGTGGCCTCCGCGCCGCGCACCACCGGGCGCGGCGCACCCGAAGGCACCATGCACCCGCCCGCACGCACCATGCCCACCGACCACAGCATCCGCGTCGACTCCGGCCACGGCGCCGACGAACCCCAGCGCGTGGCAGGGGAGCGCAGGCAACCGATGCGCGGGTTCGAAGACACCTACACCGACATCGTCGACTACATCGTCCGGATCACCCACCGCATCTGGGAAGACCAGGACGTCGGCTACATCTACGACACCTACAGCCCCGGCTGCCGCCTGCACGGCGACAACGGCTACTCCTACGGCGTCGAACAGCTCGTCGACGGCACCATGCAGTCCATCAACGCGTTCCCCGACTGCCGCCACTACGCCGACGACGTCATCTGGGCAGGCGACCAGGACCAAGGATTCGTCACCTCCCACCGCGCCATCAACATCGGCCACCACACCGGCCCGTGGCGCTGGGGACCCCCGACCGGCCGCAAACTCGACACCTGGGTCATGGCCAACTGCGTGGTGCGCGACAACGAGATCTACGAGGAGTGGGTCCTCTACAACACCGCCGCCAAACTCCAGCAACTCGGCATCAACGTCGTCGACGCCGCCCGCACCTACGGCAGCGAAGGCGGCATCGCCCCGCTGACCGCCCGCCAGTTCAGCGAACCGCTGCGCCTGACCGGAGGCCGCAAACCCGAACCGCTACCACTGCCCACCGGCGCGTTCGACGTGGAGCAGACCGTGCGCGCCCTGTTCCACAACGTCTACAACCGCCGCGACCTGAGCATGTTCGACCGCGTCTACGCCGACGCGGTGCGCTGGCACGGCACCACCAACCGCACCGGCCGCAACCGCTCCGACGTGCGCGGCATGGCCCGTTCCCTGCTGGCCACGTTCCCCGACCTCGGCGTCGCCGTCGACGAGGTGTACTGGATGGGCAACGAAGCCGACGGCTTCAGCGTCTCGGTCCGCTGGTCGGGCACCGGCACCCACCGCGGCTACGGCCTCTACGGCACCCCCACCGGGCGCCGCGCCCACCTGTGGGGCATGTCCCAGCTGTACTTCTCCGGCGGGCGCATCGTCGAGGAGTGGTCGCTGTTCAACGAATTCGACGTCCTCGCCCAACTGCTCGCCGACGAACCACCGGCGCAACTCGGATGACCCCACGACACCCGAGGCGACCATGACCCGGGTGCACTGCGCCCAGCTGGCCCCGCGCGTGGCCGACCTGCCGCACAACCGCGAGTTGTCGGCAGCGGCCGTGCGCGGGGCCGCCGCGCGCGGCGCCGACGTCATCGTCCTGCCCGAACTCGTCACCTCCGGATACCGGCTCAACTCCGTCACCGAAGCCGAATCCGTCGCAATCGACGCCGACGACCCGCTGTTCACCGAATGGGGCCGAGCCGCCCCGAACTCCGTGGTCGTGGGCGGATTCTGCGAACGCGGCCCCGACGGGACGCTGCACAACAGCGCCGCCGTCCTCGACCACGGCACGCTCGTCGCCGTCTACCGCAAAACCCACCTGTGGGACGAGGAAAAACTCCTGTTCACCCCAGGAACGACCCCACCACCCGTGCTCGACACCGGCCACGGCCGCATCGGCGTGCTCATCTGCTACGACCTCGAATTCCCCGAACTCACCCGGAAACTCGCCCTCGACGGCGCCGAACTGCTCGCAGTACCGACCAACTGGCCACTGCTGCCACGCCCCACCGCCGAACGCGCCCCCGAAGTCGTCATCGCCATGGCCGCCGCCCGCGTCAACCACCTCGCCATCGCCTGCTGCGACCGCACCGGAACCGAACGCGGCACCCACTGGACCGAAGGCACCGCCATCATCGACCAGCAAGGCTGGGTCCGCGCCGAAGCCGACACCACCGACGCCGCCCACACCGACCTGGACCTGCCCGCCTCCCGGGACAAACGGCTCACCCCGCACGCCGACCTGTTCGCCGACCGCCGCCCCGAACTCTACTGACCCCGCACGACGAAAACGGCCCACCGGAACGCACCGAGCGATCCGATGGGCCGTTTCCACGCCCACCTCAGCCCGACTCCGAACCCGGCCGCAACGACCGGAACGCGTCCAACAAGATGTGCGCGAGGTTGTACACCACGAAATCCGCATCCTCACCCGCACCCGCCCGCGCGCTGGACACGATGCTCATCACCGCCGCACCCGCCTCCCGCGCCCGCCGATGCACCTGCTCCTTCGCCCGCCCCACAGCGGCATCACCCGGCGGCACCCCGAGCGACACCGCGAGATCGGCCGGACCGACCCACACCGCATCCACCCCGTCCACCGCCACGATCTCCGCCGCGTTCTCCACACCCAACGCGGTCTCCACCATCGCGATCACCAGCACGTCCTGCGCGGCACGCAGATGCTCCGCCGCCGTGACCGCACCAAAACGACCGGCCCTGCTGTAAGTCGCGAAACCCCGCTCCCCACGCGGCGGATAATGCGCCGAACGCACCACCTCCCGCGCCTCGGACGCCGACTCCACGTGCGGCACCACAATGCCCTCGGCACCCAGATCGAGCACCCGCAACACCTGGTTCGCATCCGCACGCCCCACCCGCACCAACACCGGCACGCCATGCGCCTGCGCCAACGCGATGTGCTGCTGCAACACCACCAGATCGTCCGGACCGTGCTCGCAATCCACCAACACGTAATCCAACTCGGCGATCCCCGACAACTCCACCAGCATCTCAGCGGGCAACCGCAGAATCCCACCGCGCAACCGGACCCCCGAGCGCAGCTTCGACTTCAACTTCATCGACCCACCATCCCCGCCGACAGATCGACATCGGCCGCGCACAACCCCGGCATCCGCAGCATCGCCACCAACGCCGCACCCACCTCGTCCTCGGTGACCATCCGGCCCAACGCGGCACGCGACACGAACTCCGCCTCCGCCCGCTCGACCGTCGTCCCGGTCCGCTCGGCCTCCAACCGGAAGTTCCGCTCCATCCGCGGCCCCTCCACCGGACCGGGCGACAACGAGTTCACCGCAACACCCAGCGGCCCGACCTCCGCCGCCAACGTCGTGGTCAACCCGAGCACCGCCATCTTCGACGCGCAGTACGGCGTGCGACGCGCCAACGGCCGCTTGCCCGACACCGACGCCACGTTGACCACATCACCCACACCACGCGCCGTCATCGCAGGCAGAAAAGCCCGGCACATCAGGAAAGTGCCGCGCACGTTCGCCGCGAACACCTCATCCCACTCATCCGGCTCGACCTCCGTCAACGCAGCCACCGGACCGGCGATCCCGGCGTTGTTCACCAACACCGACACCTCCTCGTCCCCGAGCCGCCCGGCCAGCTCGGCCACCGAATCCGGATCAGCGACATCGCAGGTCACCGCCAACCCATCACCCGCCAACCCGGCGACCGTCCCCTCCAACGACCCACGCGTGCGACCCACGGCGATCACCCGAACACCCTCGGCCGACAACGCCCGGCACATCGCCCGGCCGAGCCCGTTGCCGCCCCCGGTCACCAGCGCCGTGCGCCCAGCCAGCTCAGGCGCGGACATGATCGGCCCACTCCAACGCCGCGTCGCCGAACTTCGCCGCCCGCACATCACCGGACCGCGCATGCCCCTCGAACAACTCCACCCGAGCCGCCCGACCGCACACCGCACCGAGCTCCGCGCTCGCCACCGGATCCGTCACCTCCTGGTAGGTCACCGTCTTCAAGTACTTCCCGACCCACAACCCGCCCGTGTACCGCGCGGCGCCCTTCGTCGGCAGCACGTGATTCGTCCCGATCACCTTGTCCCCGTAGGACACGCACGTGCCCTCACCCAGGAACAACGCGCCGTAGTTGCGCATCCGCTCCAACGCCAGCCGCGGCTGCTCCGTGAGCACCTGCACGTGCTCGCTCGCATACGAATCGGCCACCTCGAACGCCTCGTCGATCGACTCCACCAGCACCACCTCGCCGTGATCACGCCACGCCGGACCCGCGAAATCGACCGTCGGCATCCCCGGCAGCAACTTCTCCACGTGCTCGACCACCTGCGCCGCCACCGTCCGCGACGTCGTGACCAGCACGGCAGGGGAGTCGGGGCCGTGCTCGGCCTGCGACAGCAGATCCACCGCCACCACGAACGGATCCGCGTGCTCATCGGCGATCACCAAGATCTCCGTCGGACCCGCGAACAAGTCGATCCCGACCTCACCGAACAGCTGCCGCTTCGCCTCCGCCACGTACGCGTTGCCCGGCCCCGCCAGCAGATCCACCGAACCCACCGACTCCGTGCCCACCGCCATCGCCGCCACCGCCTGCACACCACCGAGCAGCTGGATCTCGTCCGCCCCCGCCAAGTGCATCGCCGCCACCGTCGCCGCCGGCACCTCACCACGGATCGGCGGCGTCGCCGCCACCACCCGCGGCACACCCGCGACCTTCGCCGTCACGATCGTCATGTGCGCCGACGCCGTCAGCGGATACCGCCCACCCGGCACGTACGCGCCCACCGCGTCGATCGGAACGTGCCGGTGCCCCAAACGCACCCCCGGCAACGTCTCCACCTCGACATCGCGCAACGATTCCCGCTGGTGCTCGGCGAAACCCCGCACCTGCTCCTGCACGAACCGGATGTCGTCGAGCACCTGCTGCGGCACCGACGCCACGATCCGCTCGATCTCCTCCGGCGACAGCCGGAACGACTCCGGGCTCCACCCGTCGAACCGCTCCGAGCACTCCCGCACCGCCACGTCACCGCGGGCCCGGACGTCATCGATGATCCCGCGAACCCGATCGCGCAACGCGGAATCATCGGTGGCGGTCGGCTTCGGCACCGCTCGCTTCAACACTTCGGACAACGTCGTCCTCCTCAATTCGCAGATGAGCTCTGATTCGCAGCCGGGGGAGCGCACCGGCGCACCAACCCGGCGAGCAGTCCAGCGATGACCTCGGGAACTTCCAACGGCAACAAATGCCCCGCGCCCGCCACCAGGTGCAGCTCCGAACCGGGCAACCCCGCCGCGATCTCGCGGTGGAACTCCGGCGGGCACAACGCGTCCTCGACACCGCCCACCACCAACGACGGCACCCGGATCGAGCCCAGCGCCTCGCGCGCGTCGACCCGCGTGCCCTGCGCGGCCAGCTGGCCCAGGAAACGCCGCGGGCCGATCCGCTCGGCCATCCCGCGGAACTCCTGCTCCAACCCCGCCGACGGCCGCGAGTACATGGTCGGCAGGACCTCCTCGACGACACCGGCGAAATCACCCGCCCGCGTCCGCCGAGCCATCCACGACCACCCCTGGTGCTGCTCCGGGCGGGGAGCGGCGGCGTTGGTGGCCAACGCCGCGAAACCCGCCACCCGCTCCGGAACCAGCCGCGCGACCTCGAACCCGACGATCGCACCCAAGCTCAGCCCGACCACCAGCAGCGGACCGTCCACGGCCGCCAGCACCTGCTCGGCCATGCCGGTGATGCTCGGGGCGTCGACCCGCGCGTGCACCACCGGCAGCTCCAGCGCGCCCTCGACCCGCGCCCACAGCGCCGCATCGCAGAGCATGCCGGGCACCAGCAGCACCGTCGGATCAGCCACGAGCGCGCGGCACCAGCGCGTACGGCGCCACGTAACCGTTGTGGTCGATCGAGTACCCGGCGTCCGCGGCTGCCTTGACGACCTCCTCGTCCCAGTCGACGCGCACCCGCCCGTCCCCGGAGTTGATCACCACGAGCTTGCCGGTGTCCTCACCGACGTTGCGGATGCTGCGCCACGCGCCCGGCGGCACCGAGAGCATGTCCCACTCACCGAGCTCCACCGTGACCGGCTCGTGGTCGTTGAGCGTGACCTCCCAGCGACCGTCCTTGACCATGAGCACCTGCGTCTGCTCCACGCGGTGCCCGAGCATCCCCGCACCCGGCTCGGCGCGCAGCCACGCGATGTTGTGCCCGTGCGGGTTGAAGATCCGCGGCTCCTGGTCGAGGTCCTCGGTCATGCCGAACCCGACGACCAGCGCCAGCTCCGCACCGCCACCGGTGACCACCGAGTCCAGGAACGGCTGCGAGCACCACTCCAGGTCGTCCTGGGTCACCACGCGCCGACGCATCTTCTCCGCGGAGAACGACCGCAGCCGCGCCAGGTCCTGCTCGGCCATCGGCCGCACCAGCTCCACGTCCTCCGGCGGTTCGTCACCGGCGACCGTGTCGATGAGCTGCCCGTCCTCCGTCAGGTGCAGCCCGTACCCGGCGGCGTCGCGCAGCACCGTGGGGCCCCAGATGATGCCGCCGGTGTCGTCGTGGCCGAGCGAGGTGAACAACCAGCCGTCGTCCGGGCCGATGTTGGTGAACCCGCGGAAGATCCACGTCGGGATCGAGGCGATGTCGCCCTCCCGCAGCACCAGCTCGCCCTCGTTGCCGTCGGAGCCCCAGCGCAGCAGGAACTCGCCGCGGAAGCACAGGAACACCTCGGCGGTGAAGTGCAGGTGCAGGTTGTTGACGACGCCGTTGGGCATCGCCGCCGCACCGATGTTGTAGCCGTGCGGCTCGCGGAGGTTGATGACCTGCTTGGAGTTCTGCGACACCCCCGGCCCGATCATCGCGTAGTTCTCCTTGCGCTCCGAACCCGGAGTGCGGCAGTCGATGAACGCCTGGTCGCAGGACACGAAGTCGCTGCGGCGGATCGTCCTGCGCGCGATCTCCTCCTCGTTGACCCGTACCGATCCCTGCTGCATCCGTGCACCTCCGCAATTGATGACTACGTATGCATTACAGCACCGGCGCGGATGCCGGTCAATGAGTCCCGCAGGTGAAAGCCGCCGCCGATCCGTCCAGATCACCCCGCGCGCACCCGACTAGAATCCGTATACCGGGAGGTCGAATGTCGATCACGAGTCATGATGTCGCCAGGTTCGCCGGGGTGTCGCAAGCGACGGTCTCGCGCGCCCTGCGCGGAGACCCGCGGGTGTCCGAGGCGACGCAACAACGCGTCCGCAACGCCGCCGAGGCGCTCAACTACGTCCCCAGCGAAGCGGGCCGCAGCCTCTCCACGCGCTCCACGCGCCGAATCGGAGTGCTGGTCAGCGACCTGGCCAACCCGTTCTACCCGTACCTCGTCGGCCCGCTGCACGACGAACTCGAACAGCGCGGCTACCGCATGATGCTGCTGACCGAACGCTCCGACGACGCCCTCGCCACCGAACGGCTGCTCGACCACTCCATCGACGGCGCGGTGCTCACGACCGCCACCAGCGGATCAGGACTGCCCGACGCGCTGCGGCGCAAGCAAGTCCCGTTCGTGTTCCTCAACCGCGTCGACGGACGCGACGGCGCCGACTCGGCCGTCGTCGACAACGAACGCGGCGGCCAGATCGTCGCCGGCGAACTCGCCGAACTGGGCCACCGCAAAGTCGCCCTGCTCGGCGGATCGACCGACACCAGCTCCGGACGCGACCGCGAACACGGGTTCGTCGGCGGACTCGCCGACGCCGGCATCACCCTGCCCGCCACCCGCATCCGGCGCGGACCCTACGACTTCGACACCGGCTACCGAGGACTCACCGAACTCCTCGACGCCGACCCCGACCTCACCGCCGTGTTCTGCGGCAACGACGTCGTCGCCATCGGCGCCTACAACGCCGCGCTGCGCGAAGGACTCCGCATCCCCGACGACCTCACCCTGATCGGCTTCGACGACCTGCCGATGGCCTCGTGGGAAGCGTTCTCGCTCACCACGATCCGCTACGACCTCCCCGAAATGGCCAGAGCCGCCGCCCGCCTGCTCGTCGAACGGCTCTCCGGCGAAGCGAACCGATCCGCCCGCCAGGTCGCCTTCGCCCCGGAACTCGTGCGCCGCGGCACCCACGCGCCGCCCACCCTGCGCCGAGCGTGGCGGGTGTGACCTCGCCACACCCGCGGCACCACCGACCCGAGCGACCAGCCGACAGACCCCGGACGGCACTCGGCGGCCCCCTCGCCGGGACCGTCCGCCTGCGGCGCAGCCACAACCGAAAACGGCGAGGAAACCGCCGAAGCCCACCCGGCCTACCGGCCGGACCCGACCGGTTCCTCCTTGGCGAACTTGTCCGCACCGAGATCGCTGCGGTAGGTCTCCTTCATGAACACCGTGATCACGACCAGGGCCAGCACCGCCGCCACGGCCAAGTACGCCCACACCGCGTAGATCGTGCCGAAAGTGCTCACCAGCACCGCCGCGACGAACGGCGTGATGCCCATGAACACCGAGAACGAGCTGTTGTACGCGATGGCGCTCGCGCTGAACCGGGTGCGCGTCGCGAACAACTCCGCCGAACACGTCGTCACGATCCCGGTCAGGAAGAACTCCGGGATGATGTAGACCAGCTGGCTCCACACCGCCGACTCGAAACTGCCCTGCTCACCGATCGCGAACGCCACCGGCACCAGCACGATGCACGCGACCGCACCGCTGATCAGCATCGGCTTGCGACCGATCCGGTCCGAGAGCTTGCCCGCCAGCGGCAGCAGCGGCATCAGCACCGCCACCGAGATCAAGTTCGACAGCAACGCCTCCGACCTCGTCAGACCGAGCTCGCTGACCAGGTACTCCGGGTAGTAGGTCACCCAGGTGTAGGACAAGATCGCCAACATGATCGAAGCACCGCAGAAGACCAGGATCGGCCGCCACTGCTCGCGCAGCGCCTCCCGGACGGGAGCCTTGACGATCTTCGTGCCGCCCTCGGTCTCACGCATGAACTCCGGGGTCTCCTCGATGCGGCTGCGCAGCCACAACCCCACCAGCGACAGCGGCAACACCGCCAAGAACGGAATCCGCCAACCCCACGACTCCAGCTGCGGCTGCTCGAAAACAGCGCTCACCAGAGCCGCGACACCCGCACCGCAGAGGATGCCGAGGAAGCAGCTGTTCGACGCGTAGGAGGTGTAGTAGGCCCGCTGGTTCGGCTTCGCCCACTCCACGATGAACGCGACGGCGCCCACGTACTCGCCACCGGAGATCATCCCCTGGAACGTCCGGATCACCACGAGCAGCAGCGGCGCCAAGAACCCGACCTGCTGGTACGTCGGCAGCACGCCGATCAAGGCCGTGGACACGCCCATCATGATGATGGTCCACAGCAGGGCCTTCTTGCGCCCGACCCGGTCACCCCAGCGACCGACGAGCGTGCCGCCCAAGGGCCGGAACACGCAGGCCACGGCCAGAACCGCGTACGTGCTCATCACCGCCGCGGCGCTGTTGCCGCCCGGGAAGAACGACGAGGCCAGCATCGGCGCCATGTAGCCGTAGAGGCCGTAGTCGAACTGCTCGACGAAGTTCCCGACACCGCCGGCGTAAACCGCTCTGCGGATCTTCTTCTTCGGCGTCGTCTGCTCCGGTTCCGCCGCAGCGGTGGGAGCGGGTGATCCCGGTACTCCGATGGACATGGGCATCTCCAGTGGTCGCGGCCCCAGTGCACGCTTATGCATACGTATGAAGGTTGTCGGAGGCTAGCTTCCGGCTGCAGGGGCGTCAAGAAGCACCGGCCGCCACCGGCCGCCACCGGGCGAACCGCGCGGCGACGCCGAGCACGCGGAGGAGGGCAGCCTGCGTCCGCCGTGCGCACGAGCGCAAGACCCGATTCCCACGAGGACGTGGGCGACCCGCGACGCGGGCCGCCCACGCGCCGCTCAGCCCTGCAAGTCCAAGATCGCGTAACCGAATCCCGGCACCGTGATCACCTCGCCCTCCACCCGCACACCGCTGTCCTCGACCGGCCGCGCCCCGGCGAGCCGCTCATCGGCCACGGTCACCGCGGCCTCCTCCCGCCGCGGGTTGGCGGTGACCAGGAAACGACCACCGCGCAGGTAGGTCAGCGGATAACCATCGGAGAACACCTGCACGTCGGCCCGCGTGCCGAGCTCCGGATGCTGCTTGCGCAACGCCAGCAGCCGCCGCACGAAGTGCAGCAACGAACCAGGATCCTCCCGCTGCGCCTGCACGTTCGGCCGATCCGAGGACGGATCGATCGGGATGTAGAGGTCATCGGCGGGAGCGCTGGAGAACCCGGCGTTCGGGCCGTCGTTCCACTGCATCGGCGTGCGGTTGCGCTGACGCCCGGCGCTTCCCTCGACCTCCGGGAGGTCCTCGATCATGCGCATCCCGATCTCCTCGCCGTAGTACAGCGAAGGCACGGTCGGCCAGGTCAGCAGGAACGCGAACGCGACGGGCAGCTCCTCCGGCGTGCGCACCCCGTCGTTGAGCCGGTTGGCGCTGTCGTGGTTGGCCGTCGGCAGCATGATGCGGCCCGGCCCGATCTTCTCCGTCGCCGTCGTCCAGGCGTCCACGAAGATCTTCGCCGTCCCGGTGCCCTCAGCGCCGAAGAACGGGTTCTCGTGCCACAACGACTTCCACGGCGCCCCGTCACCAGGACCGTTGACCGGCAGGTAGAAGTCCGCGTCGAAACCAGCGGGCACCGACGTCTCCGGGTCGCCCCACTCGGAGATGAGCACCGCCTCCGGGTGGCTCTGAGCGACCCGCTCGCGCAGCTCACCCCACAACCTGCTCGTCTCCACCCAGCCCGGGTCGTCCTTGACCAGGGTGGCCGCCAGATCGCACCGGAACCCCGAGATGCCCAGTCGCAGCCAGTGGTCCATGACCTGGAAGATCGCCTCGCGGTTGCGCCGCGGCCCCTCGTCGTCGACGCCCTGGCGCCACGGCTCCGCCGGATCCATCCGCGCGTAGCCGTAGTTGATCGCGGGCTGGGTCTCGTAGTAGTTCTTGCGGAACGCCCCCTGGCGCGGACCGGGGGAGGCCACGAACTCCTCCGGCAGCGAACCGTCCTCGGGCAGCTGCTCCGGCGTCGCCCAGATGTAGTTGTGGTCCTGGTCGTCCTGCAACGAGTCCAGGAACCACGGGTGCTGGTCGGAGGTGTGGCCCGCGACCAGGTCGAACAGCACCCGCATGCCGCGCTTGCGCGCCTGCTCCACCAGCTCGGCCACGTCCTGCTCGTCGCCGTAGCGCGGGTGCACGCCCGTGTAGTCGGCGATGTCGTAGCCGGCATCGGTCAGCGGCGACGGGAACACCGGGTTCACCCAGATCGCGCCGACACCGAGCCACTGCAGGTGGTCCAAGTGCTCGATGATGCCGCGCAGGTCGCCGATGCCGTTGCCGTCGGTGTCGGCGAAGCTCTGCGGGTAGAGCTGGTAGAGGACCGAGTCGGCCAGCCACGAGGGCGTGCCCCCGGCCGCGGACGCCCCCGGCGCGGCGAGCACGGACGGAGCGAACGCCACCCCTGTCAACGCCGCACCCGTCCCGAGCATGAACGATCGCCTGGACACCACCATGTGACCCACTCCCGTCATCATCAACTGACTACGTATGCAGAGTGGATCAATTTACGCATTCCGCGGCCGGAGCGGAACACGCGGTGCGAAGTCCGTCCCACCGATCCGCGCCGGCACCGCCGCGCGGAGCAACGCCGGCGGGGGAGCAGGACCATGATCCGCCACGCGGGCCGCACCGGAAGGGACTTGTCCGGAACTCGAAGAAGCCCGGCTCAGTCCTGGGCGAGAACGGCGGCGAGCAGGCCGGGGAAGCGCTGCTCGAACTCCGGGCGCAGCGAATGCCAGCAGCGGGTGCCTTCCGGCCGGATGAACACCACGCCGGCGCCGCGCAGCGTCGTGAAGTGGTGGCTCAACGTCGACTGGGAGACCCGCACCTCGAACTGCGCTCCCTGGTGCTCCTCGCCGTCGCTGAGCCCGCGCACGATCGCGAGCCGGACGGGATCGCCCAGCGCGGACAGGGCCTTGGCCAGCGGGACGTCGTCGAGGTTCGGGTGGTCGAGGCGGCGCACGCCGAGAAGTGTAGCGTTCATCTATGTTCGACGTTCATCGATGAAAGCAGGCCGTTCATGCTCTTGCTCACGGGAGCCACCGGAACCATCGGCGGTGCCCTCGCCCGCCTCCTCGCCGCCCACGAGGTGCCCTTCCGCGCCCTGGTGCGCCGCGACGGCATCACCCTCCCCGGAGCCGAAGTCGTCCTCGGCGACCTCGACGACCCCGCGACCCTTCCCGCGGCGTTCGACGGGATCGACCAGCTCTTCCTCAACACCGCCGGGCCCTACCCGGCGGAGGAGCCGGTCATCGCTCAGCAGCGCGCCGCGATCGACGCCGCCGCAGCCGCCGGGGTCGAGCACGTCGTCAAGATCTCCGCGGTGGGCACGCGGACCGGTGGGCCCATGCCGTTCGGCACCCACGCCGCGATCGAGGCCCACCTCGCCGACTCCGGCTTCGCCGCGACCGTGCTGCGGCCCAACACCGTCATGCAGAACCTCGTCCGCGGGATCTCGGGCATCACGCCCGAGGGCCGGTTCTTCGAGCCCTTCGGAGGGAAGATCGCCCACGTCGACGCCCGCGACGTCGCCGACAGCGCCTTCGCGGTGCTCACCGGCGCGGCGCCCAGGGGAGGGGCGCACGACCTCACTGGGCCCGCCGCGCTGACCGCGGCGGAACTGACCGCAGCGCTCTCGACGGCCCTGGGCCGCGAGATCGAGCTCGTGCAGCCCGGGCTCGACGAGCTCGCGCCGATCATGGTCGAGCGGGGGATGCCGGAGTCGTACGTGCGGCACTTCGTCGAGCTCGCCGGTCTCGTCACCGATGGCGCGCTCGCTCAGGTCACCACGGCGGTCACCGACCTCACCGGGAACCCGCCGCGCTCGATCGAGGCGTTCCTCGCCGAGCACCGCGAGCAGCTGCTGGCCCCGGTGAAGTCGTACTTCCAGGTGTAGGCGACAGGAGGGGGAAGTGCGGCCCGATCCCCGTTACTTAACATAATGTAGATTATCGGCACTTCGTCGACCTGGGGTCATCGGTACGAGAGGGGCCGAAATCCCGCTGCCGACCGACTCGGCGCCACACCGCCGACGATGGCCGTCCGCCGAACCCGGGCGGCCTTCGGTGTGCAGGCGCCGACTCGGCCGAGGCGCGCCGTTCGGGTCGCGACGGCGAACGTCGTCGCGGGCGCTGCGCGGGCCGGATCGGCGCGGCGGCGGATGACGGGCGGCGATCCACGCGCCCAAGCGCGGTGCCATGTCGATCCGAGCCGAGTACCCCACCTGAACTGCGCTTCCCCTTACCCGCCCTCATTCCGTCACAGTGACGTTTTCAGGGTTTGCGGAGGGCTGTCGATCGTCGACGAGCAAGGTGGATCCAACGCCGCTCAAGATCCATGAGGCCGTCGTGGATCAAGGAACGATCGGCCCAGCAGGTCGCCGGGACGAGCCCTCGGCGCTCCGGCATCATCACGATGACGCAGGTTCGGAGACGCGGATGCCGACGCGTGGAGCGGACGTCGTGCCGACGGAGGCCCGGCAGCGGCGAGCAGGTCCCCTGGGCCGAGAGCCCTCATCCCCTTCTCCATTTGATGGATAATCAACGTTATCCATCAAATCACGTTGATCAACTTCGAGATGCGTCCGTGCTCGCCGACCGGGTCACCTGACGTCCCGCTCCCCGGTCTCCGCTATCCCGCGAAGCCGCTCTCGCCCGCGCTCCTCGCTCGACCCGAGCCGCCCCTCCGGGGCCTGGCGGCTCCCTGGCAGCTCGCTGCCGCCTCCACTCCCCTCTCCCGGCACCCACCCGACCCGCGAAGGTACCCCCTGTTCGGGGGTTTCCGTTCGCCGCGCGCGGGTGTAGCGATCTCCTGGGGCCGGGTACTCCCTCACCAGTCCACTGCAGGGAGGTCGAGGGATGCTGCCCAGGCACGAACGTCGCCGTATCGCGGAGATCGAGAAGGGCCTGAGCTTGCAGGACCCTGATTTCGCCCATCGCCTGCGGGAGGCGGAGCTGCCGGAGAGGTCCCGGCCGGGCGTGCGGGTGGTGCTGGGCATCGTGGCGGTGGTGGTAGCGGTGCTGTGCATGCTGCTCGGAGAGGTGGCCGGGTTCCTGCTGGCGGGGCTGTTGGCGACGTTGCTGCTGGCGTGCGGCGGCTGGCGGTTGCTGACCTCCTGACCCGGCCGTTCAGGGACGCCAGCGCGCGCGGTAGCCGGGCCGGTCGGAGTAAGGCAGGCCGAGCAGGGCGCGGGTGGTGCAGCCGCGTTCGTCTTCGGGCGGATAGGTCTGGCCGAGCTCGTCGCACGGGCCGCCGCCGACGCCGCAGTGCTGGTGCAGCCGCAGCAGGCGGGTTTTGAGCTCGCACTCGCGGAATCCGCGGAACACGCTGCCGCCGCAGCGGGTGGTCGTGGTGCCCGCTTCCAAGTCCTCGCGTGCCCAGCGCAGCAGTTCCAGGTCGATGTCGATCTGGCGCCGCAGGAACTCGGCGAAGCGGTTCATCACTGTCCCCCACCGCTGGTGCGCGGCGTCGCCCGCCGCGCGGGGCCGGTTCTCGGCCCGCTTCGAAGGGGACGCGGTGGGCGGTGGGGTGTGACGTGAGGTGGGGCGTTCATGTTGCGGTGTGGGCCCATCCGAGCAGCCGGTGGGCTTTGGTGCAGTCGTAGAAGCCGCGGTTGCCGGTGAGGTCGCCGCGCAGTTCGACGTCGGGCCAGTGGACTCGGGCGAGGTCGAGCGACGGCCGGTCGCTGATGGTGTCGGGGGCGACGATGTTGAACGTTTCGTGGCCGTGCCAGGTGGCGTGCAGGACGGCTTCGAAGGCGCGGCCGACGTCGTCGGCGCGCACGTACCCCCACAGGTGGTTGATGGCCATGGTGGAGTCGGTGGGGCCGAGCCGGGTGCGGGCGATGTCGCGGGAGTCGGTGACGCCGTGCAGGCGCAGGCTGGCGATGGTCATGCGCGGGTGGCGGCGGGCGATGCTGTCGGCTTGGGCTTCGGCGATCCACTTCGAGAGGCTGTAGGGGTCTTCGTTGTAGGTCGGGTGCCGTTCGTCGACGGGGAATCGGTCGTAGTGGGCGCGTCGGCTGAAGGCGCCGCCGAGGGCGTTGATGCTGGAGGCGAGCGCGATCGTGGTGATGCCGCATTCGACGGCGGCGTGCAGAGCGTTGTAGCAGGCCACGACGTTGGTGTTGTGCACGGTGGGCGCGTCGGCGGCGTGCGGGTTGGGGATGCCGGCGAGGTGGATGAGGGCGTCGGTGCCGTCGAGGGCGTCGCGTAGTCGCGGGTAGTCGCAGGCGTCGGCGATGACCACGTCGGGGTCGGTCGTGGCGTTGCGGTCGATGGGGCGGGTCCGGTGCCCGGCGTGGGCCAGGGCTGCGATGACCGCGCGTCCGACGAGGCCTTGCGCGCCGGTGACTGCCACGAACACGGGTTACCTCCGCGGGTTCTCGGTTGACCGTCCGACGGTACCCATCGGCGGGTGTGAAGATCACCCCACAACATCACGGTGGGCGAGCAACGATTGATGGCGGGTTTTAGCCAGGAATTCACATCCGGTGGGTGCAGCAGGCACGCTGCGGTTCTTAGGTTCACCAGCACGATCAAGAACCGCACTGGGAGGAATTCATGTCGCGTCATCCTGAACTCGCCCGCCGCGCGCTGTTGAGCGCCGGGCTCGCCGTGACCGCCGCCGGGGCGCTGGGGGCGCCCGCGTTCGCGGCGGGTTCGCGTTCCGCGCGCGGCGGGTTGGCGGCGCCGTCGATCTCGGGTACGGGGGCGTGGGACGCCCGCAGTGCCAACGGGAGCATCGATGTTCTCGATTCGAAGCCCAGCAAGATCATCGTGCATCACACGGCTACGGCGAACAGTTCCGACACGTCGCAGTCGCACGCGTTCGCGTTGTCCCGGCAGATCCAGGACTACCACATGGACTCCAACGGCTGGATCGACACGGGGCAGAACTTCACCAACAGCCGGGGCGGGCATCTCACCGAGGGCCGGCACAAGAGCCTCGCGGCGTTGCAGGGCGGGTCGCAGCACGTGCTGGGTGCGCATGCGGGTGAGCAGAACGACGTGGCGCTGGGGATCGAGAACGAGGGCACCTACACCGATGCGTCGGTGCCGGACGCGTTGTGGGAGTCGTTGGTGGAGTTGTGCTCCTACATGGTTTCGCAGTACGGCATCGAGGCCGGGGCGATCTACGGGCATCGGGACTTCATGGCCACGGCGTGCCCTGGTGATGTGCTCTACGCGCGGTTGCCGGATCTGCGGTCGGCGGTGGGGTCGGCGACGGGCAGCGTGGTGGTGCAGCCCGTGGTGTGGCCGTTGGTGCGTCCGGGGGCGACGGGTCCGGTGGTTTCGGCGTTGCAGTTGTTGCTGCGCGCGTGGGGTGCGGGTGGTGTGGTGGTCAACGGGGTGTTCGATGCGGTGACCGGGGATGCGGTGGGGCGGTTCCGGCGAAAGCGGGGTGCGCCGGGGGCGTCGTGCTACGCGTCGAGGGTGGCCGAGCCGGATGTGTTCGGCGGGTCGGATTGGGCGCGGTTGGCGCCGGTGCTGGGGGTGGATGCTTCGGGTGATGCGGTGCAGGCCGTGCAGGTGTTGTTGACGGCGCGGGGTGTGCGTTCCGGTGAGCAGGATCGGTTCGGGGTGCGCACGGCCGGGTCGGTGCGGGAGTTCCAGGCGGCGCGGGGGTTGCGGGTGAGCGGGGTGTGCGATCACGAGACGTGGTTGCGGTTGTTGGGGTGATGTGGGGAGGGGATCGTCCGAGCCGATGTGGCGGCTCGGACGATCCCCTTTTTTCTTTCGCGCCGTCGGTGCGGGACCGGCGGCACCGGTGCGCTGGTGTCGGCCCGCCTGGGCGGGTCTCACTGGCGCACCGGCAATCATGCGCACTTCGGTGTTGCGGGGCGCGGCGGCGATCACCGGAGCGGGCGGTGTGTCACCCGGCTGTGCCGAGGGTGTGCCCTGGGGGGTTACCGGGTCGGGGGACGGTGTTGCGTCCTGGGCCGGTGGTCGGTGGTGAGTGCGCGGCGGTGGGGATGTGGGTGTCCCTCGTGGTGTTCGGTTCCCCAGTGCTGGGGGAATTTTTCATCGCCGGGTCGGTCTCGGCAATAGTCCGTTCGATCGAGGGAATGGTGTGGTTGGTCTTTTCCGGGTGGCGTTCGATTGATTTCGTCGTTGCGGGGCAACCCTCGGCCGGGTGGGTGCGAGTGGTGCGTTGCGGGCCGTTCCTGGGAATGCGGGAGTCCGCGTTCGCGCGGTATCGGTGAATGCGGACTCCCCTGGTTCGGGTCAGGTTCGGGTGAAGCGGACGGTGACGATTTCGAAGGGGCGCAGCCGCAGTGGGCTGGGTTCGTGCCACGTCTCCCCCGTCGGCCGTTCGAGCAGGTCGGTGCGCACTGCTGCGGAGGTGTCGAACGTGGGGGTGAGGGTGGCGGTGGCTCGGCCGCCGCGGGATTCGTAGAGGCGTACGACGACGTCGCCGGATCGGTCTTCGGCGAGTTTCACCGATTCCACGATCACGGCGTCGGAGTCGACGGTGACCAGGGGTGTGATGTGCGCGGAGCCGGGGATGTCGCGTGGGGGCAGGTTGATCCGGTAGCCCTCGCGCACGGCGTCGCCGATGTCGGCGCCGACGACCAGGGCGTAGCGCAGGCGGTGTCGGCCGTGGTCGGTGTCGGGGTCGGGGAATCGGGGTGCGCGCAGCAGGGAGAGCCGGACGGTGGTGGTGGTGCCGCCGTCGTCGCGGGTGTCGCGGGTGACGTCGTGGCCGTAGGTGGAGTCGTTGACCAAGGCGTGGCCGTAGCCGTGTTCGCCGACGTGCAGCCAGCGGTGTGCGCAGATCTCGAATTTGGCGGCGTCCCACGAGGTGTTGGTGTGGGTGGCGCGGTGGACGTGGCCGAATTGGGTTTCGGCGGCGGAGCGGTCGGCGTGGACGTCGAGCGGGAAGGCGACTTTGAGGATTTTTTCGGTTTCGTGCCAGTCGATGTCGGCGTGCACTTCGATGTTGCGGCCGTGGAGGCTGATGCGTTGTTCGATGGTGGAGTCGCCGAAGGTGCGGTGTACGACGGCGGTGGTGCCGTCGAGGGTGAGGTGGTCGGTGGTGGTGAGGTCGTGGCCTTGGTGGCGGTAGAACTCGTCGAGGTCCCAGGCGTCCCAGGCGTTGGGGTGGTCGGGGTGCAGTTGCAGGAGGTTCGCGGGTCGGCCGGGTGGGAGTGCTTCGCGTCCGGTGGTGAGGTCGGTGATGGAGCTCAGGAGTCCTCGTTGGTCGAGGGTGGCGCGGATGAGTCCGTTGTCGAGCACGAGGGTGTTGTCGGGGTGTTCGGTGGCGGTGGTGGCCGCGGTGCGGGTGGGGGTGCCGGCGCCGAGGGCGGGGATGTCGTCGCGGGTGTGGGGTGTGGCGTTGAAGGTGGTGCGGCCGGTGCCGGGTCCGGCGAGGGCGCGTTGGGCTTGGTCGATGAGTTCGTGGAGTTCGGCGGCGACGCGTTGGTAGGTCTGTTCGGCTTCGCGGTGGACCCAGGCGATGGAGGATCCGGGCAGGATGTCGTGGAATTGGTGGAGCAGGACGGTTTTCCACAGCGCATCGAGTTGGTCGTGGGGGTAGTCGCGGCCGAGGGCGACGGTGGCGGTGGTGCTCCAGAGTTCGGCTTCGCGCAGGAGGTGTTCGCTGCGGCGGTTGCCTTGTTTGGTGCGGGCTTGGGAGGTGTAGGTGCCGCGGTGGAATTCGAGGTAGAGCTCGCCGGACCACACGGCGGGGTCGTGGTGGTCGGCTTCGGCGGCGGCGAAGAACTCGGCGGGTGAGTCGAGTTGGACGGTGGGTGATCCTTCGAGGTCGGTGAGGCGTTGGGCGCGGGCGAGCATGTCGCGGGTGGGTCCGCCGCCGCCGTCGCCGTAGCCGAAGGGGACGAGGGATCGGGTGGCGTGTCCGTGTTCGGCGAAGTTGCGGGAGGCGTGGGCGAGTTCGGCTCCGGACAGTTCGGAGTTGTAGGTGTCGATGGGTGGGAAGTGGGTGAACACGCGGGTGCCGTCGATGCCTTCCCAGTGGAAGGTGTGGTGCGGGAATCGGTTGGTCTGGTTCCAGGAGATCTTCTGGGTGAGGAACCAGCGCGATCCGGACAGTCGTACGAGTTGTGGGAGTGCGCCGCTGTAGCCGAAGGAGTCGGGTAGCCACACTTCTGGGGTGTCGATGCCGAATTCGTCGAGGTAGAAGCGTTTGCCGTGCAGGAATTGGCGGGCCATGGCTTCGGCGCCGGGCATGTTGGTGTCGGATTCGACCCACATGCCGCCGACGGGGACGAATTGGCCGGTGCGGACGTGGTGGCGGACTCGGTCGAACAGGGCGGGTTGGTGTTCTTTGAGCCAGGCGAGTTGTTGGGCTTGGCTCATGGCGAAGCGGAAGTCGGGGTGGTCGGTCATGAGGTCGGTGACGTTGGCGACGGTGCGGGCGACTTTGCGGACGGTTTCGCGCAGTGGCCACAGCCATGCGGAGTCGATGTGGGCGTGGCCGATGGCGCTGAGGCGGTGTGCGCTGGTGTGGGCGGGGGCGGCGAGGGTGGTGGTGAGTTCGGCGCGGGCGGCGGGTGCGGTGGTGTGGACGTCGTGGAGGTCTAGTCGGTCGAGCATGCGTTCGAGGGCGCGGAGGATGTCGTGGCGGCGTGGGGAGTTGGTGGGCAGTTCTCGCATGAGTTGGGTGAGTACTTCGGTGTCGTGCACGAGGTTCCACACGTCGAGGTCGCGGATGGCGAGGTCGGCGCGGGTGAGGCGGTAGAGGGGTTTTCCGGTGGTGGGGTGTCCGTGGAGCCAGGGTGGTGGGTCGCCGAGGGCGGTGGGTTTGTAGCCGTCGTCGCCGAGGATGAGGGGGTTGGCGGCGGCTTCGACGTAGAAGAGCAGTTCTTGGCCGGGTGGGGTGGTGATGGGGATGTGGGTGTTGCGGGGGTTGAGTCCTTTGATCGGGGTGCCGTCGGCGGTGTGGACGAGGCCTTCGCAGTGGAATCCGGGGCGGTCGAGGTCGAAGCCGAGGTCGATGACGGCTTCGATGGGGTGTCCTGCCCAGTCTTGGGGGATGGTTCCGGTGATGCGGAACCAGGTGGTGCCCCAGGGTGGTCCCCATTCGTGGCCGGTTTGGGCGGGGCTGTAGCGGGCGTGGAGGGCTTGGGTGGCGGGGACGGGTTCTCCGGGTACTTGCCAGGTGGCGATGTCGAGGGGGTGCGTTCGTGCGTGCACGGCGGGGCGCAGGCGTTCGGCGAGGACTCGGTCCAGTCGTTTTTCCACTACGGCGCGATCGTCGTGCATGTGTTCTCCCCTTGAAGCCGACCGGTTGGTGCAGACCACTTCAGAGCGTCGATCATCGTGGCACAGCGGTGTGGCGGCGGGCAGCCCCCAACTGAGCAGGGCGGGTATCGCTGCAGGTCACGGCTGGCTGGTGCGGTTGCCGAGGGGTGCGGGTCGCCGCATGCTGGGGCCTTCGTTGAAAGTCATTTCCTGTGTATGCGGAGGCGTGTCATGGCGACCTGTGAAGTCTGCGGCAACGAGTACTGGATGAGCTTCGAGGTCCACACGACCGGCGGGAACGTGCACACCTTCGATTCGTTCGAGTGCGCGGCGCAGCGGCTGGCTCCGCAGTGCGAGCACTGCGGTTGCCGCATTCTGGGTCATGGTGTGGAGGTCAGCGGCCGGTTCTTCTGTTGCGCGCATTGCGCGCGGGAGTCGGGGATGTCGATGGTGTCCGAGATCCGCGATGCGGTGGGGAGTCACCCGGTGTGATCGGGTGGGTGCTGCGCGCGGCGGTTGAAACGTTTCATCCGGTCGTTGAGCGGCCAAACCCGCCTTCCGGTTCCTTCGTTATGTTTTCGTGACCTCATGGGTGAAACACGGCGCTCACCAGTGACGACTACGGGGATGGCACCGCACGTTCACCCGGGGGCACACCAGTCCGCGAACCCTGGACGAGCGGTGGCGGCTGGACCACTACGTGTGAAGGGACGCCGAAATGGCAGGTCTGGTTCGTTGGCTGGGTGACATGGCACGAGAGATGGGCCGGGCTCGCACCGTGATGCGACACCCCCACTCGCAAGCCTTGAGCTCAGCCGCCCGTCGCGGTCAGAGCTGACTCGTCGGTTCTGTTCGTCAGCCCTAGGGGACAACGGCTGAACGTGGCGCCCACACCGGGTCGCGGACCGGGTCACCACCGCTTCGGCGGTGTCTCACCGGCGAGCACGGTCAACGCCACATCAAGTGAGACCTGGCGACCCATGCAGGCTTGCTGAATCGTGCCGTGGTCCCACCCCGAGCAGGGGAGGGACCACGGCACTTCGCATTTCCCCGGCCCCGCCGGGCGGGTCTCCCCCGGCGGCTGCCGCGGGTCAGTCGCTGAGGGCCTCGCGGTGGCGGGCGGCGTTGGCGACGTAGGTCTGCGCGGAGATCCGCAGCGCGGCCTGCTCGTCCTCGGTCAGTTCACGGCGGACCTTGCCGGGAGTGCCGGCGACCATGGATCCTGGTGGCACCTCGGTGCCCTCCAGCACGACCGCGCCCGCGGCGACCAGCGAGCCCGCGCCGATCACGGCACCGTTGAGCACGACCGCGCCCATGCCGATCAGGCTGTCGTCGCCGACGGTGCAGCCGTGCAGCACCGCCCGGTGCCCCACCGTGACCCCTGCCCCGACCGTCGCGGGGAATCCGGGGTCGGCGTGGATGACGCAGCCGTCCTGGACGTTGCTGCCCTGCCCGACGGTGATGTGCTCGGTGTCGCCGCGCAGCACCGACCCGTACCAGACGTTCGCGTCGGGCTCCAGGTGCACTCTGCCGATCAGCGTGGCGCCCGGAGCGGCCCATGCTCCCTCGTCCAGGTTCGGCCGGTGGTCGTCGATGACGATGGTGCGAACCTCACCTGCGGTGTTGTCTGGGGCGTTCACTGATCCTCCCGATTCGCGCGTTCCCGGCGCAGCCATTGCACCGCCTCTTCGGAATGGCCGCCGACGGTCGATTCGATGCCGTCGAACATGCTCGGATCGGTGCAGCGGGCCAGTTCCGCCAGCACCGTATCCGCATCGCCGTCTTCGATCACCGCCACCAGGCGTCGTTGCCTGCTGAGGTCGGTCTCCAGCAGCGCCCGGTCGGGTGCGCGGTGGTTGAGGGTCATCGCCAGCATCAGCTGCAGTCCCAGGGAGCGGCAGCCGTCTTCGAGGCGCCGGTTGCCTGCCAGGCCGACCACGGCCAGCCGCAGCCGCAGGGTGCGTTCGGCGAACAGGGCGGCGTCGCCGTCCTCGGCGGCCTCGGTCAGCAGTGCCAGCGCCGAGCGGCAGCGCCGCAAGCGCGCTGGGTCGCGCACCGGCACCCCCAGGCGCACGGCGAGGCGTTCCAGTTCGCGGCGCAGCGTGACGATCTCGTAGACGTCGTGCAGCGTCAGCGGGGTGACGATCACGCCTTTGCGAGGCAGTTGGCGCACCAGGCCTTCTCGTTCCAGCATGCGCAGCGCTTCCCGCAGCGGTGGGCGGCTGATGCCGAGTTCCTGGGTGAGGCGGTTTTCGATGATCCGTTCCCCGCAGCGCAGCGCGCCGCGGACGATCATGCGGCGCACGGTGCTCGCCGCGAGCTCCACCAGGCTCGGCGGGTCGGTGATGCTGGGGGCTCGGGACGCGACGGGCCGATCTTCCACTGATCCGGTCACCGGGCCAGTCTGCCCTGCGCAGGGGGCCGGCGGTGCGGGTTCCATCGTCATACCGACGAAGGCCACACCTCGGGGGCGAATTCGGTTGCCGCGGTTGCCCGTGTCGGGAAGGCTGCGTGCTCGTGCGGATCCGGGACGCTCGTGGCGGTGAGGTGGCGTTGCTGCCCGAGGTCGAGCGCGAATCCGGCAGGTGGTTCCGGGATGTCGGGATGGGCCACGTCGCCGACGATCCGCCGATGCCGGTGCCGATGTTGAACGGCTACCGCGACTCCGGGGGCCTGTGGGTGGCGGTGGAGGCGGTGGGCCCGGTGGCGTTCCTGGCCGCCGAGGACCTCGACGGCGCGGTGCACGTGGCGCAGCTGAGCGTGCATCCGGTGTGGGCTCGCCGCCGCATCGGGGCCGCGCTGCTCGCCCACGCCGCCCGGCGCGCGGCCGGGCGCGGCGTGGGGGCGTTGACGTTGACGACGTTTCGCGACGTGGCCTGGAACGCCCCGTACTACGCGCGGCTGGGTTTCCGCGCGATCGAGACCGGTGAGCTCACGCCGGGGCTGGTGGCGCGGCTGGCTGCCGAGGCCGAGTTGTTGCCGGGTGATGCGCGGGTCGCGATGCGCCGCGACCTCTGAGGTGGGGCGTCAGCCGTGGTGGCGGCGGATGGCGGCGACGGCTTCGGTGGCGGTGTCGCGGCTGGTGAAGCGGTCGGTGAGCCCGGTCAGCAGGATCAGCCGGCGCACCGCTCCGGTGCCGAACACGACGTAGAGGGGTGTTCGGCGGCCTTCTGCGCGGCGTTGGGCGTGCAGCAGCAGTTCCAGTCCGGCCGAGCCGAAGAACGTCACTTCGGAGAGGTCGAGCACGACGGCGCGCAGCGTGGCGGCGGTGAGGCGTTGCCGCACCAGTTCGGCCAGGCGGGGTGCTGAGGACAGGTCGATTTCGCCGCCGACGCGGACCACGACGACGCCCGGGTCGGGTCGCTGCACCGACAGGCGCAGCGACCTGGTGTGGGCGGGGGTGCCGGTGATCGGTTCTCCCGCGTCCCGAGGCGGTGCGATCGTGCCGTGCCGTGGCGTGCCGACCGGGGGGCGCCGGTGTTGCGCCGTGCGGTCGCTGTTGCCGGTGTTCGCGAGAATCACACTGCCTCCCCTTGGTCGACGTGGTGCCGCGGTCGCGGGCCGCTGCCGGTCGCCGACGGGGCCGCGGCGCGCAGCGAGGGCATCGGCGATCACGCCGAGTACACCGGGTGGTGCGGGGCCTCCCGCGACGCCGCGGATCGAGGGCGGCCAGTGCTGTCGTGGCCTGGTGCTCAACCGCGTTTTCCCACCGTAGGAGCGCTAGTCCAACCGAAACAAGGGTGGCCACCATCGTGTGAAGACTTACGGGGAGGCCGCCAACAGAGGGATGAGTCCGCCCGCGAGGACCGCCTGCACCTGTCGCTCGGACAGGTGATGGAAGGCGGTGAAAATGTCACCGCGCGTGGTGTTGCGGACGGTGATGTGGCCGCCGTCGGCGACGGCGGAGCGCGCGGCGTCGATGCGCAGCACGTCGCCGGTGCCGATCCGGTCGTGATCGGCCGGGTCGGTGAAGCGCAGCGGCAGGATGCCGAAGTTGACCAGGTTCTGCCAGTGGATGCGGGCGAACGACTTCGCCAGCACGACCTGCGCCCCCAGGTAGCGGGGTGTGATCGCGGCGTGCTCGCGCGACGAGCCCTGCCCGTAGTTGTCGCCGCCGACGATGATGTGCTCGCCGGTGCGTTCGGCGCGGTCCGGGTAGTCGGGGTCGATGCGGGTGAAGGTGAACCGGGCCAGTTCGGGGATGTTGGAGCGCAGCGGCAGCGCACGGGCGCCCGCCGGGGAGATCTCGTCGGTGGACACGTCGTCGCCGGTGATCAGCAGCACCGGTGCCTCGATGCTCTCGGGCAGCGCGGTGAACTCCGGCAGCGCGGAGATGTTGGGGCCTTTCACCGGCTGGACCTGCGCGGCTTCGCCGGGCGGTGGTGGGGCCACGAGCATGGCGGTGTTGACCGAGGCCCGGTCGGGCAGCGCGACCTCGTGGGTCAGTCCGAGCCGGTCGGCGAGGTCGCGGGGGTCGGTGATCCGGCCGGTCAGCGCGGCGGCGGTGGCGGTCTCCGGGGAGCACAGCCACACCGAGTCCTGCGGGGTGCCGGAGCGTCCGGGGAAGTTGCGGGGGAAGGTGCGCAGCGAGTTCTGCCCGGACGCGGGGGCTTGGCCCATGCCGATGCAGCCCAGGCAGCCCGTTTGGTGCAGGCGGGCGCCCGCCGTGATCAGGTCGCTGAGGGCGCCGATGCGGGCGAGGTCGGTGAGGATCTCCCGCGAGGTGGGGTTCACGTCGAAGCTGACCTGCGGGGCGGTGTGGTGGCCGCGGACCATGGCCGCGGCCACCGCGAAGTCCCGCAGCCCCGGGTTCGCCGAGGACCCGATGACGACCTGGCCGACGTCGGTGCCCGCGACCTCCCGCACGGCCACCACGTCACCCGGCGACGAGGGGCGTGCGATCAGCGGTTCGAGCCGGGACAGGTCGATGTCCTCGGTGAGGTCGTAGGTGGCGTCGTCGTCGGCGGCCCACTCGGTGAAGTCGGTGTCGCGGTCCTCGGCGCGTAGGAAGTCCCGCACGGCGTCGTCGGCGGGGAACACGCTGGTCGTGGCGCCCAGTTCGGCGCCCATGTTCGCGATGACGTGGCGGTCCATCGCCGAGAGCGACGCCAGGCCCGGCCCGTGGTATTCGATGATGCGGCCCGCGCCGCCGGACACGCCGTGGCGGCGCAGCATCTCCAGCACCACGTCCTTGGCCGACACCCACGGTGGTGGTGCGCCGGTGAGCCGCACGCCCCACACCCGCGGCATCCGCAGCCGCAGCGGCTGGCCGGTGATGGCCAGTGCCACTTCCAATCCGCCGACGCCGATCGCGAGCATCCCCAGGGAGCCGGCGGCGCAGGTGTGGGAGTCGGATCCGGCGAGGGTCTTGCCCGGTGCCCCGAACCGCTGCATGTGGGTGGGGTGGGAGACGCCGTTGCCGGGGCGGGAGAACCACAGCCCGTAGCGGGCGCAGGCGGTGCGCAGGTAGGTGTGGTCTTCGGCGTTCTTCTCGTCGGCCTGCAGCAGGTTGTGGTCGACGTATTGGGCGCTGAGCTCGGTGCGGGCCCGGTCCAGGCCGAACGCCTCCAGTTCCTGCATGACCAGGGTGCCGGTGGCGTCCTGGGTGAGGGTCTGGTCGACGCGCAGCGCGATCTCCGCGTCGGGCGTGGTTTCGCCGTCGACGAGGTGCGCGTCGATGAGTTTGTGCGCCAGCGTCCGCGGCATCGCGCCTCCCCTGCCCTGTCGTGGCCGATCACCGTCGGTCTCCGGCGGACTACCCGCTCGGCGGCGTGGCGAAACGATCTACCGGGGTGGTGCGGTCAAGCGGGGGCGCCGGTGCGGCGGTGGGCGGGCGCGGCGTGGCGTCCGCCTGCCGCGCCGTGGCGGGCGGCGGAGACGTGCAGGGACAGTTCGCCGCCGAGAACTTCGACGAGGACTTCGCTGCCTTCGGTCAGGGATCCGTCGAGCAGCAGCGACGCCAGGCGGGTGTCGAGTTCCCGCTGGATCACCCGCCGCAGCGGTCTGGCGCCGTACTCGCCGCCGGCGCCGCGTTCGGTCAACCACGCCACCGCGGCCGTCGACACCTCCAGGCGCACCCCCTTGTCGTGCAGTTGCGCGGCGGTGCGTTCCAGCAGCAGCGCGGTGATCTCGCCGAGTTCTCGTTCGCCGAGGGCGCGGAAGACGGTGACCTCGTCGATGCGGTTGAGGAATTCGGGGCGGAAGAAGCCGCGCAGGTCCTCCAGCAGCAGGGTGGCGAGTTCGTCGGCGGGCGCGGCGGAGTCGAGGATCCGGTCGGAGCCGATGTTGGAGGTCATGATGATCACGGTGTTGCGGAAGTCGACCGCGCGGCCTTGGGAGTCGGTCAGCCGTCCGGCGTCGAGGACCTGCAGCAACGTGTTGAACACGTCGGGGTGTGCTTTTTCGACTTCGTCGAGCAGCACCACCGAGTACGGCTGCCTGCGCACCCGTTCGGTCAGCTGCCCCGCTTCGCCGTAGCCGACGTAGCCCGGTGGGGCGCCGATGAGGCGGGAAACGGTGTGCTTGTCCTGGAATTCGCCCATGTCGAACCGGGTCATGCGTTCGGCGTCGCCGAACAGCACCCGCGACAGGGCGCGGGCCAGTTCGGTCTTGCCGACGCCGGTGGGGCCGAGGAACAGGAAGCTGCCGATGGGGCGTTCCGGGTCGGCCAGGCCCGCTCGGGCGCGGCGCACCGCCTCGGCGACCGAGCGCACCGCGACGTCTTGGCCCACGACCCGTTCGGTGAGTCGTTTCTCCAGGTCCAGCAGTCGCCGCCGGTCTTGGGCGGACACTTCGTCGACGGGGATGCCGGTGCGGCGGGCCACCACGTCGGCGACGTCGGAGGCGCCCACGAGCGGTTCCGGTCCCCACGAGGATCCGCCGCGGCGCATCCGCACCCGCGAGCAGGCCTGGTCGAGCAGGTCGACGGCCTTGTCGGGCAGGAACCGGTCGGTGAGGTAGCGGTCGGAGAGGTGCGCGGCGGCGTCGAGGGCTTCCGGGGCGATCCGCACTCGGTGGTGGGTGCGGTACTTCTCGGCGACGCCTTCGAGGACCCGCACCGTGTCGGGCACGGACGGTTCGGGCACGAGGATCGGCTGGAACCGGCGTTCCAGCGCCGGGTCCTTCTCGACGTGCTTGCGGTACTCCTCGACGGTGGTGGCGCCGATCAGGTGCAGTTCGCCGCGGGCCAGGGCCGGTTTGAGCATGGTGCCCGCGTCCATGGAGCCTTCACCGGCGCCCGCTCCGACGATGGAGTGCATCTCGTCGATGAACACGACGACCTCGTCGCGGTGCGAGCGCAGTTCGGTGAGCACATCGCGGAACCGCTGTTCGAACTCGCCGCGGAACTTCGCGCCCGCGACCATGCCCGCCAGGTCCAGCGACACGAGGCGTTTGCCGGCCAGGGGCCACGGCACTTCGCGGTCCACGATGCGCTGCGCCAAGCCCTCCACGAGCGCGGTCTTGCCCACCCCGGGGTCGCCGATGAACACCGGGTTGTTCTTGGAGCGCCGCCCCAGCACTTCCACGGCCTGGTCGATCTCCTCGCCGCGGCCGATCACCGGGTCCAGGCGGCCCGCGCGGGCCAGTTCGGTCATGTCCAGGCCGAACTCGTCGAGGCGCGGCGTGGCGCTGAGCGCCGAGTTCGACGTGCGGGATCCGCGTGCCCGGTCGCCGCCGCCTTCCATCGCGCGCGCCAGGGCGCGGCCTGCGACGGATTCGGGGTCGGTGGCCAGGCCCAGCAGCACGTGGCGGGCCCCGACGACTTCGGCGCCCTCCCCCAGCGCCTGCTGGTGGGCGCCGAGCAGGGCGCGGCGCGCCGAGGACGACAGGATCGGGGCGCGGCGGGCGCCTCCGGACACGGCGTCGACGGTGCCTGCCACGGTGCGCACTCCGGCGGCGAGGTCGGTGACGCGCACCCCGGAGTCCGACAGCATTTGGGAGGTCGACTCGACCTGGGTCACGGCCCACAGCAGGTGGGTGCTGTCGAGTTCGCGGCTGCCCCAGTCGACGGTGGCTCGGATCGCTTTGGACACCACGTCGTGGGCTTCGGGGTCGAGCAGGTTCGCCAAGCCGAGCCCACCCGGGCCCGCCTCGGCGCGCCGCTGCTCACCGCCGCCTTCGACGAGGCTGTTGAGCAGCGAATCGAATGCGGCCGACGCATCGCCTGCACTGCCCCGATCCACCGGTACACCTCCACATCGGCGGGCGCCGTCCGCGCCCGCCGCACGCCACCCTAGTGATCAACTGTGCGCGGTCGGGGACCGCCGCCCGCCGCGGCGGTGACCGAGCACCTGTTCCAGCAGCGCACCGGCCAGCAGTGCCGCGCTGATCACGGCGACGACGGTACCGAGCCGGTGCAGCCCGTCATCGGCGGCGGGCCCGGCGAAGCCGAGTTCGATCACGGCCGCCGCGATGTTGGCACCAACATACTGCGAGGTCCGGTACAGCCCGGAGGCCATCCCGGCGTCGGAGGCATCGGCCTGGCGGTACATCGCGGCCTGGTTGCCGATGTTGTTGAACCCGTTGGGCACGCCCAGCACCGCAGCCACCAGCAGCAGCCACACCAGGGGGCTGGCCGAGTGCAGCCAGGTGAGTCCGAGGCCACCGGCCAGCAGCGCCACCGATCCGGCGACCAGCACCGGGTGGTGGCCGCGACGGCGCATCACCGGGCCCGCCGCCGCGACCGACACCATCGCCAGCACCGCGATCGGCAGCACGACCAGGCCCGCGCCGTCCGGGCTGAGCCCCCGGGCGTTCTGCAACCACATGGGGTAGCCGTAGAACACGGTGTAGAACGCCACGTAGGTCAGCGCGGTGCGCAGGTAGGTGGCGCTCAGCGCCCGGTTGCGGGCGAGCATCCGCACGTCGGCGAACGGGTCGGGCACCCGCGCTTCGAACGCGACGAACGCGGCCACGAGCACGACCAGCGCCGCGGCGAGCCACCAGTTCGGGGTGGCGGTCAGCGACAGCAGGAACAGCATCAGCACCGCCGCGGCCCCGGTGAACAGCGCCGCGCCCGGCAGGTCGAGGCCGCGCAGCACCTCGGTGATCGAGGCGCGTTCGCGGGGTTCGTCGGCGGGCAGGTACCTCCAGGCGAGCACGGCGACTCCGACGCCCAGCGGCACGTTGATCAGGAAGATCGACTGCCAGCCCTGCCAGGTCACCAGCACTCCGCCGAGGACGGGGCCGAACGCGACCATCACCTGCCCGGCGATGGCCAGCAGGCTCAGCGCCCCTGCGGGCAGCGCCATGCCGCGCCGGTCCGATTCGGCACGCAGCATCGCGACGCCGGCCGGGAACGCCGCGCAGGTGCCCAGTCCGAGCAGGATGCGCAGCGCGATCAGCCAGCCCAGGTCCGGTGCCAGCGGCGCGAGCAGCGAGCTGAGCACGGTCAGCGCCAGCGCCACGAGGAACACGCGGCGCGCGCCGACGCGGTCGGCGAGCCTGCCCGCGGTGGGTGAGCCGACGGCGGTGGCCAGGTACAGCCCGGAGATCACCCAGGACGCGGCGGCGCCCGCGTCGAACGCGTCCCGGATGTCGATCATCGCGACGGTCATGGTGGAGGCGTTGAGGGCCTGGAGCACGGAGCCGGCGGCGATGGTCAGCACGAAACCCCGGGGCAGGTGCCGTCCGCCTTCGCGGGTGTCTGCGGGTGGGGCGGTCACGTCACGCCAGCCTAGTTCTTTAGTTTGCCTAACTTCAAAGGTTCGGGGTGCGGATCACCGCGGCGCCGGGTGGTTGTTGCGCGCCCGCAGCACGCGGGGCGCGGAAACCGACGTGAGGACGTGAGCACGATGCAACGCGGCAGCGACAAGCACGGCTCGCTGCAGGACGACGCGATGGAAAGCGACGTGCGCGGCATGCTCCAGGACAACCACCCCACGCGGGCGCGGGAGGAGCTCGACGCCGAACCGCCCGCCGACGACGATCCCGCGGTGCTGGACTCCCCCGCTCCGGAGGACGACGAGAACGCCTGAGCGCCCTGGTTCAGGCCGGGTGTTCGGCGGCGTCGACGGCATCGGCCAGCCGCGCGAGTTCGCGGCTGATGTGGCTGAGCCGTTCGGACATGACGCTGGCGTGCCCGGACAGCGCCCCGGCGTGCCCGGCGGCGCGCAGCCATTCGGTGATGCCCGCGACTCCGGCGGACATGCCCTCGACGGTGGTGGCGAAGCCGCGGGTGACGTGTTCGAGGTCCTCGACGCTGTGCGGCATCGCGGGGTCTTGGAGGCGTTCGCCGAGGACCTGGGCGGCTTCGCCGATCTGGGCGGCGACCTCGGCGGTGTAGCGGCCGTCGTCGTCCCCGGTGCGCGTGGCGCCGGAGCGAGCGGCGGACCGCTGCGTCGGGGCCGGCGGGTGTTGGGAATGTCCGGGGAGGGTCATAAGGGCTCAGCCAACCCCACTTGAGCGGTCGAGACCACACCTTCGGGACGAAAGATCCCGAATCCACCCGTTTCCCGCACAACCTCCTCAGCATGTTGCGCATCGGGAAACACTCGGGGTGGGTGGTGCGAGCCTTCCTGAGACCACGGCCGACGAGCGCGGAGCGAACCGCGGGCGGGGTCAGTCCCGCCCGCCCGTGTCGGGGTCCGCCAGCAGCCGCAGGATCTCGTCGTCGGTGGTCTCCCGGAAACTGCCGTACCACTGCCCCACCGCGCTGAAGTCCACCGGCCGCAGCACGCACAGCACTTCGTCGGCTTCCTGCTCGAGCGCCGCCACCGCGTCCGGGGCCCCGACCGGCACGGCCAGCACGATCGAACGCGGCTCGGACTCGCGCAGCATCCGGATCGCCGCGCGCGCGGTGGCACCGGTGGCCAAGCCGTCGTCGACCAGCAGCACGTCGCGCCCCGCGGGCCGTGGGCCGTCGTGCTGGCCGAACCGGGCCTCCCTGCTGCGGGCCTCGGCGCGTTCCCGTTCGCACTCCTGCTCCAGCGCGGCCGGATCGAGGTGGAACGCCCGCAGCAGCCGCTGGTCGTAGGTGGGCGGGCCGTGGGCGGTGACCGCGCCCAGCGCGAGTTCCGCCCGCCCGGGGGCGCCGATCTTGCGGGCCACCGCGACCCGCAGCGGCGCGCCCAGCGCGGCGGCGACCTCGGCGGCGACCGGCACGCCCCCGCGCGCCAGCCCCAGCACCAGCGGGCGGTGCCAATCGCGGCCGGTGAGGTGGCGGGCCAGCACCTGACCCGCGTGGCGGCGGTCCCGGTAGCGACCGGCCGCGCCGATGCCCGCCATCACGAGCCTCCGTCCCACCTAGAGGCGCCCTGCTCCCACCACCGAAGGTGCCCGCCGCGCCGGTACCGGGAAACGTGGCTCGCTCAGTCGCGGAAGGACACCACCCGCAGCAGCCGCAGCCGGTTGAGCGCCGCGGCCAGCTCGAACCGTCGCGGCACCGCGAAGTCGCCCACGTAGCGGGCGTCGACGGCATCGACCCCGCGTTCGGCGACCTCGGCGCCGTAACCGTCGAGGACCTCGGCGACTGTGCGGGTCCCGTCGAGCAGGCCGGAACGCGCGCACGTCACCAGCGCCAGCCCGATCCCGGTGACCTGGGACGGGTCGACGATCTGCTCGACGGCCCGCAGCTCCACGGTCGACTCCCCCAGCGTCAGCGCGTCGGTGCCCCGCGCCCGCACCTTCGGGCGTTCGGTGGGGATCGACCGCGGATCCGGCACCCGCCGGCGCACCGGGGGGAACTCGTCGGCCTCCCGGTTGCGGCCGGTGGGGGTCGCGGCCAGTTCCCGCGCCCGCCCGGTGACCTCCTTGGCCTGGTAGGAGTCCATCATCAGCACCCGGTCGGCGACGTCCACGTAGTCCCCGGACCCGCCCATCACCAGCACCGTGGAGACACCGCGGGACCGCGACAGGGGGCGGATCAGGTCGAGGAACGGGGTCAGCGGTTCGGATTCCTTCGCCACCAGCGCCTGCATGCGGGCGTCGCGGATCATCAGGTTCGTGGCGGCGGTGTCCTCGTCGACCAGCAGCACCCCCGCTCCGGCTTCGACGGACTCGACGATGGACGCGGCCTGCGAGGTGGAGCCGGAGGCGTTGTCGGTGGAGAAGTCCGCGGTGTCGGCGCCGGTGGGCAGGTGGCTCACGAACGGGCTCACGTCGACCCGGTGCACGCGGCGCCCGTCCTCGGCGCGGACCTTCACGGTGTCCTCGCGGGCCACGACCAGTTCGCGGCCGTCACCGGGCACGTGGTCGTAGACGCCGTTCTCCAGGGCCCGCAGCAGCGTGGACTTGCCGTGGAAGCCGCCGCCGACGATGAGGGTGATGCCCTCCCCGATGCCCATGCCGGTGATCTCGCCCCGGTTGGGCAGGGTCACGCGCACCCGCATCGACTCCGGCGACGAGAACGGCACCGCGTCGGTCAAGGGGCGTTCGTCGACTCCGCTGCGCCGAGGCAGCACGGCCCCGTCGGCGACGAACGCCACCAGGTCGCGGGCGGCCAGTTCCTCCCGCAGCGCGTCGGTGTCCTCCACCGATTCCACGAACTCCCGCATCCGCTGCTGGTCGGCGGTGTCGTGGCGCAGGGCCGCGGCGACCATGTCGGGCAACCGGTCGCACAGGGCGCGTTCGGCGGCGCGGCCGTCGATGCTGCGGCCCCGGCCGGGCAGATCGATGCCCAGCCGCAACCGCACCCCGCCACCGGGCAGCAGCTGGCACGAGCTGCGGTCGAGCACCTGCTGGCGGCCGGCGTCGACGCGCAGGTCGCTGCCGCGCAGCCGGTGCTCGGCGGCGCGCACCAGGAACCCGGCCAGGCCGCGTGCCCGCACCGACGTGGACCACAGCTGTGGTGGTAGTGCGGCGGTGTCGGGATGAACCCGCACTTCGCAGCGGCTGGCGGGCGCGTAGGGGTCGGGCTGGACGCGCTGGACCTCCAGGTCGAACCCGTCGAACGACCAAGTGCCGGTGAGGGATTTGTAGCGGCCGTAGCCGGCGCCGTGCAGGTCGCGCAGGGCGCCGCGCAGCCCGTCGGCGTCGCGGGCGCCGGCGTGCCCGCCGGGGTCGCCGCGGCCGGTGGTGGTGCGGTGTTCGTGGCGGCGGCGCCCGTCGCGCCGGGGGCCGCCGGGGCCGCTGGGTCGTTGTGCCATGGCACCGAGACCTACCGGACGCGCCGGTGATTATCCAATCGGGGGAGCCAGATCACGGTTCGGCCACTACGACCCGGCGAGAACGCGATCAAGCGGTTATCGTCGCTGCCCGCACGATCTTCGACGCTCCGTGATCTTGGTGATCGATCGGCGTGGGCGTCTACCGCCCGGACGTCCCCCACCTAGGAGGCGAACCGCCGTGACCGTTCCCCGCACCCCGCTCCGATCCCGGCGCCGGTCCCTGCTCTCCTGCGCGGTGGCGACCGCGCTGGGCGGCGCGCTGCTGGCCGGGATACCGCTGCCGGGTGCCGCGGCGCCCGGCGCGGCACCCTCGCTCGACCGCGCCGACCCCGACGGGGCGTGGGCGGGCTACAGCGTCGGGCGCTCGGCCACCGCCGACACCGAGCGCGGCGCGACGCGGGGCGCGGGGGTGGCCGGGATGGACGTCAGCGGACATCAGGGGGCGGTGGACTGGCCGCGCGCCTACGCCGACGGGGCCCGGTTCACCTACGTCAAGGCCACCGAGGGCATCGGGTTCACCAGCGACAGCTTCCTGCAGCAGTACGAGGGTTCGCACGCGGTGGGCATGACCCGCGGCGCCTACCACTTCGGGTTGCCCGACAGTTCCACCGGCGCTGAGCAGGCCCACTACTTCGTCGACCACGGCGGCGGCTGGATCCCGGACGGACGGACGTTGCCGGGGGCCCTGGACATCGAATCCAACCCCTACGGAGAGATGTGCTACGGCCAGCCCCCGGAGCAGATCTCCGCGTGGATCGCCGATTTCAGCAACACCTACCTGTCCCGCACCGGCCGGTTCCCCGCGATCTACACCACGACCCGCTGGTGGGACCAGTGCACCGGCGCCAACCCGGACTTCGCGGTGAACAACCCGCTGTGGCTGGCTCGGTTCGCCCCGGACATGGGCCCGCTGCCCGCGGGCTGGGCGTACCAGGCGATCTGGCAGTTCTCCAACGCCGGGGTGTTCCCCGGTGATCAGAACACCTTCAACGGCGACCCCGCCCAGCTGGACCGCTTCGCCCTGTAACCGGTACGGGCAACGCGAAAGGGGCGCGACGAGTACTCGTCGCGCCCCTTCTCCGCGTGTGCTCGGCGTCCCCCGGAAGGTCAGGGGCCGACGAGGTCTTCGGGGATGGGTTCGCTGTTGGCGATGGCCTCGAACATCCGCGACGCGTCCTGCTTGTCCCACACGATGACCGACCCGGCGTCGGTGTCGGCGAAGTCACCGAAGGGCACGCTGGTGGTGACGCCGTTGCCGCCGCTGACGTCGCCGAGCGCCTTGGCCAGCCAGAACAGGTGCCACACGTGATCGGAGTCGTTGAGCAGGAATGTGGTACCCGCCGCGTTGGCCAGCGGCATCAGCCGGAACGGGTTGAACAGCGTCATGGGGCTCATCGCCCGGTCCATCAACGCCCCGAGCAGTTTGCGCTGGTTCTCGGCGCGCCCCAGGTCGTCGCCGCTGACCGAGTAGCGGGCCCGCGCGAAGCCCAGTGCCTGCGGCCCGTCGAGTTCTTGGCAGCCCGCGGGCAGGTGCGCGTTGGCCATGTCGTCGTCCATCGGCTCGTCGAGGCAGATGTCGACGCCGCCGACGGCGTCGACCAGGGAGGAGAAGCCCCCGAGGCCGATCTCGGCGTAGTGGTCGATGTGCACGTCGGTGACCGTTTCCACGGTCTGGGCCAGCAGCTGCGGGCCGCCGAAGGAGAACGCCGCGTTGAGCTTGTTGCGGCCGTGGCCGGGAATCGGCACGTAGGAGTCCCGGGGCAGGCTGATCAGCGCCGGTTTCCCGCCGCCGGTGGGGATGTGCACCAGCATCATCGAGTCGGTGCGCCGCCCGGCGGCGTCGCCCGCCGACAGTTCCTCGCGCTGGGATTCGTCGAGGCCTTCGCGGCTGTCGGAACCCACCAGCAGCCAGTTCGTGCCGGGCGTGTCCTGCATGCGGCCCTCGTAGTCCAGCGCGGGTGTGCGTTGCAGGAGGCTGTCGACGTAGAGGCCGAACCCGACGACCACCAGCAGCAGCACCAGCAGGGTGATGCCGATGCGTTTCGCCCAGTTCGGCCGTTTGCGCCGCGGCGGAGGAGGAGGCGGCCCGGCCCGCCGCGTCGGTGGGGGCTGCGGTGGCTGCGGCGGGGCGCCGCCACCCTGACGACCGCGGGCGTAGTAGTCGTAACCGCCCTGCTGCGGCCGTCGGCCCCTCGGCGGATTCGCCGACCAATCACTCATGACCTTCACACCTGCGGAGTCGACTCACCGGCACGCTCCGTGCCGACCTGTGCGGTGCAGCATCCCAGAAGGTCTCCCGCTGGTGGCACACCGCTACCGCAACGGTATGAAAACCACCCGTCCGGCGCCCTCACCCACCCTGCCCGGGGCGCATCGTCGGGGAGATCCCGCACGTGGCGGAACCAGGCAGCGCGAACGGGGTGCGGCGCGTGCGCCACACCCCGTTCGCCGAACTCCTCCCGCGCCAGGACCTCAGCCCGCGACGGCGGCGGCCACCGCCTCCGACCACAGGCCCACGGCGTCGTCGACCTGCTGGGAGTCGACGATCAGCGGCGGGATCATCCGCACCACGTTGCCCGCGGGCCCGCAGGTCAGCAGCAGCAGGCCGCGTTCGGCGGCGGCGGCGTGCGCGCGGGCGGCGGTCGCGCCGTCCGGGGTCCCTTCGGGGGTGGTGAACTCGTTGCCGACCATGAGGCCCCGGCCGCGGACCTCACCGATCACGGGGTGTTCGGCGGCGACCTTGCGCAGCCCTTCCTGCAGCCGTGCGCCCTGCTCGGCGGCGTTGTCGACGAGGTTCTCGTCGCGCACCACGTCGAGGGTGGCCAGTGCCGCGGCGGCGGCCACGGCGTTGCCCCCGTAGGTGCCGCCCTGCGAACCGGGCCAGGCCTTGCTCATCAGCGCGCTGGAGGCGGCGATGCCGGAGATCGGGAAACCACTGGCGAGCCCCTTGGCGGTGATGAGGATGTCGGGTGTGATGGCGGAGTGCTGGTGTCCCCAGAACTTCCCGGTGCGCCCCACCCCGGTCTGCACCTCGTCGGCGATGAGCAGGATGCCGTGGCGGTCGGCGCGTTCGCGCAGCCCTTCCAGGAACGACGCGGGCGCTGGGATGTAGCCGCCCTCGCCGAGGACCGGTTCGACGATGACCGCGGCGGTGTCCTTCGGGGAGGTGACCGTCAGCAGCAGCTGGTCCAGTTCGGCCAGCGCGAAGCGCACCGCTTCGGCTTCCGACCAGCCGTGGCGGTAGGTCTCGGGGAACGGGGTGAACGCCACGCCCGGCATCATCGGCCCGATCCCGGCGCGCACCTTCACACCCGAGGTCGTCAGGGCCCCGGCGCCCATGGTGCGGCCGTGGAAGCCGCCTTGGAAGGCGACGATGGTCTGCCGCCCGGTGGCGTGGCGCGCCAGCCGCACCGACGCCTCCACCGCTTCGCTGCCGGAGTTGACGTAGAACATGCGGTCCAGGCCCGCGGGCAGGACGTCGCCGAGCCGTTCGGTGAGCTGGAGTAGCGGCCGGTGCATGACTGTCGTGTACTGGCCGTGGATCAGGGTCCCCACCTGGCGCTGCGCGGCTTCCACCACGCGCGGGTGGCAGTGTCCGGTGCTGGTCACCCCGATACCGGCGGTGAAGTCGAGGTAGCGGCGTTCGTCCTCGTCGTAGAGGTAGACGCCCTGTCCGCGGGCGGCCAGCACAGGTGTCGCCTGCTGCAACACCGGCGAGAGCTCAGCCATGTTCGACTCCAAGCTGTCGTGTCCCGAATGTAGGATTGTTGACAATCGCGTGTGACATGCAACCATCACGGCTGCGTCCTGTCCACCCGCCGACACGGAAGGCCCGCTGAACCGATGAGCATCACGAGCAGCTCCCCCGCAGGCACCGAGTCCGAAGAGGCCCGCGTCGTCGACGCAGCCCCCAAGCAGCTGCTCATCGGCGGCAAGTGGCGAGCGGCCACCGGTGACCGCACCTACGAGGTCGAAGACCCCTCCACCGGTCGCGCGTTGTGCTCGGTCGCCGACGCCACCCCCGAGGACGGGCTCGCCGCCCTCGCCGCCGCCCACGAAGCCCAGGCGTCCTGGGCCAAGCACCCGCCGCGCGAACGCGGCGAGATCCTGCGCCGCGCCTACGAGCTGATCCAGCAGCGCCACGAGGACCTGGCGCTGCTGATGACCCTGGAGATGGGCAAGCCGCTGCCGGAGGCGCGCGGCGAGGTCACCTACGCCTCGGAGTTCTTCCGCTGGTTCGCCGAAGAGGCCGTGCGCATCGGCGGCGACTACGCCGTGGCCCCCAGCGGCTCCGGCCGCTTCCTGGTCACCCAGCAGCCGGTGGGCCCCACGCTGCTGATCACGCCGTGGAACTTCCCGATGGCGATGGGAACCCGCAAGATCGGCCCGGCCATCGCCGCGGGCTGCACGTCGGTGATCAAACCCGCCCACCAGACGCCGCTGTCGATGCTGGCGCTGGCGGAGATCCTCCAGGAGGCGGGCCTGCCCGACGGGGTCCTCAACGTGGTCACCGCGGTCGGCGCGGGCTCGGTGATGGAACCGATGATCCGCGACGGGCGCGCCCGCAAGCTGTCGTTCACCGGCTCGACGTCGGTGGGCCGCAAGCTCATCGAGCAGTCCGCCGAGCAGGTCCTCAACGTGTCCATGGAACTCGGCGGCAACGCCCCGTTCCTGGTGTTCGCCGACGCCGACCTCGACGTGGCCGTGGACGGCGCGATGCAGGCCAAGATGCGCAACATCGGTGAGGCCTGCACCGCCGCCAACCGGTTCTACGTGCACGAAGACGTCGCCGAGGAGTTCTCCCGCAAGCTCGCCGACCGGATGGGGGCGCTGCGCATCGGCCGCGGCGTCCGCGACGACGTGGAGGTCGGGCCGCTGATCGACTCCACCCAGCTGGGCAAGGTCGACGAGCTCGTCACCGACGCCGTGGGCCGCGGCGCGGAGGTCGTCGTCGGCGGCGCGGTCCACGGCGGCGAGGGCTACTTCTACCCGCCGACGGTCCTCAAGAACGTGCCGGCCGAGGCCCGGATGACCCGCGAGGAGATCTTCGGGCCCGTCGCGCCGATCAGCACCTTCACCGCCGAGCAGACCGCCATCGACGAGGCCAACAACACCGAGTACGGGCTGGTGGCCTACGTCTACACCCAGGACCTGCACCGGGCGCTGCGCGTGTCCGAAGCGCTGGAGAGCGGCATGATCGGCCTCAACCAGGGCGTGGTGAGCAACCCGGCGGCCCCGTTCGGCGGGGTGAAGGCCTCCGGCCTGGGCCGGGAGGGCGGCAAGGTCGGCATCAACGAGTTCCTGGAGACCAAGTACATCGCCATCGGCGGCCTGTGATCGCCTGAAACCCCCGGGCAGTGCCCCGCGCGTCCCTGCGAGCGCGGGGCACTGCGCTGTCCAGCGCCTCGTCGCGGCGACCGGTCTCGGCGCGTGCGGGCGCGGCTACGGTGGAGGCAGCCATGGACCACCGGACCGCGTCGCGCCACTACCGGGCGCTCCTCGACGACCACCTGCGCGCGCCCGCACCGCGGTCCGCCGCCCGCGCCGCGTCGCTGTTCACCGAGCCCGTCCGCACGGCCTTCGCCACCGAGCGCGCCGAGCTGTCCACGATCGAAGGGATGTTGTGGGCCACGTGGCGGCCGGTGGTGCAGGCGGCCCGCTGCTCACGCGCCGCGCAGCGCGACCTGGTGGACCTGCTGGACGAGATCCGAGACAGCCGGGCCCTCACCCGCGACGACGGGGACCGGTGCGTCATCTGGGGTGAGCAGGTGGTGTTCACCGACCTGCCGTGCTTCGGCGCGCAACTGCGCGAGGCCTGGGACCTCGACGAGCCGGGCTCCTCGGAGCAGGTGAACCTCAACGCCTTCGCCGCGCGGCTGACCGCGGCCGGCATCGACTTCTCCCGCTTCGCGATCTGGACGCTGCGCGAACACCTCGAGGACACCACCGCCGCAGAAGACCTGGGCGCGGTGCTGCCGTGGATGCGGCACTGCGGGCCGACGCCGGCCCGGCTGTGCCTGCGGCCAGGCCGGCAGGAGCAGGACCGGGGCCCGGCACGCGTGGGGCCGCTGGGCAGGGCCGGCGACCTGGGCGCAGGAGGGTTCACCCCGCAACGGTGGGTGTTCTGGCACGGCAGGCTCACCGAGCTGGCCACCGGACACGACGCGGTCGCCCACCAAGCGCGCACGGCCCTGCAGCACATGCCCGCGTTGGAGAGCACCACCTGACCCCGCCACCGGTGCGCGCTTACGCGCCCGGCGCCCTGCTCGTCGGCCGCCGGGATCAGGGGCAGCAGCATGTGCGGGCGCTGGTCGCCGCGGCCGTGCAGGGCAACGCCGCACGTCGCGGTCACCGGGCAGTTCGTGCCAGAACGGTCCGCTGCCCCGCACTCCCCTCGGGCCGGGCGGCAGCTGGTGGGTGTGGTCCTGGCCGCGCACCGACACCCCGAGGCGGTGATCAGGCGCCACGACGATCGGCAGCGGCCAGATCTCCACATCGGCCTTCCAGACCGGCCGGGCCCTGGAGGAATCCTTCGCCGCGTGATCGGCCTCCTGACGTGGTTCCACCACATCGCACGAGCACCGCTTCCGGTGGCGGGTCGTGGTTGTCGGGTGGTGGGGGTGGGTAGTCCACCGGCGGTTCGGGCGCGCGTTATCACCATGTGGAGCGCCGATTGCTCCAGACGGTCGCACGCGATCGAATCGGCGCAGGGGCGCACGACGCGGTGCGCCTGATCCGCACCCCGCCACGTCGCCGTCCTCGTGCGGCGAGGGCACGCCAGGAGGGACGTTTGATGACCGAGACATCCACAGCGCTGCGCACGATGATCTCCCCCGGCCGCTACGTGCAGGGCCGCGGCGCGCTCGACTCGCTGGGCTCGTACGTGGCGAAGCTGGGTGAGCGGCCGTTGGTGCTGGCCGATGACGTGGTGCGCGGACTGACCGAGTCCACGATCACCCGGTCCTTCGGGGACGCGGGGCTGCCGGTGGTGTTCGAGCGGTTCAACGGGGTGCCCACGGCCGCCGAGAGCCGCCGGGTCGCCGGGGTGCTGCGCGAGCAGGGCTGCGACGTCATCGTCGGTGTCGGTGGCGGCGCGCCCATCGACACCGCGAAGGCCGCCGCCGACGACACCGGGCTGCCGGTGGCCAGCGTGCCGACGGTGGCCTCCACCGATGCGCCCTGCTCGGCGCTGTCGGTGGTCTACACCGAGCAGGGCGCGTTCGAGTCGTACCGGTTCTACAGCAGCAACCCGCAGCTGGTGCTGGTCGACACGCTGCTGGCGGCGGGTGCCCCGGCGCGTTTCCTCGTCGCCGGGGTCGGGGACGCGCTGGCCACCTGGATCGAGGCCCGCGCCGTGGAGCAGTCCAACGCCGCCACGATGGCCGGTGGCGCCGCGACCCGCGCGGGGCGGGCGTTGGCGAAGCTGTCCTGGGACATCCTGTGGGAATCGGCGATTCCCGCGGTGCGCGCGGTCGAGCACGGCATCGTGACCCCGGCGGTGGAGGCGGTGGTGGAGGCCAACACGCTGCTGTCGGGGCTGGGTTTCGAATCCGGGGGGCTCGCCGCGGCGCACGCCGTGCACGACGGGCTCACCGCTGTGGACCACACCCACGGTCTCGCCCACGGCCAGAAGGTCAACATCGGTTCGATCACGCAGCTGATCCTGGAGGGCCGCCCGGCGCGCGAGATCCACGACTTCATCGAGTTCACGACCCGCGTGGGCCTGCCCACCACGTTGACCGAAGCCGGTTTGGGCGACGTCGAGGACTCGGTGCTGCGCACCGTCGCCGAGGCCGCGACGGCCCCGGCCGAGACCATCCACAACCTGCCGTTCCCGGTGACCGTGGACGCCGTCGTCGACGCCCTCAAGGCCGTGGAGGTCACCGGCCGCGCGGTGCGCGCCGAGGCGGGGCTGCCCGAGCCGGTCGCACCCGCTCACTGATCACCGAAGGCCTGGTGCGCGGAGAACACCGCGGCCGATCTCGGTCCGCGATGATCACAGCGCACCAGGCCTTGGTGCCGGTTCGGGTTCGGGTCAGGTGACGGGGTCGGCCTCCGACAGCAGCGGCGTGAACGCGTTGAGGCGTTCCAGCGCATCGTTCATGTGCGCTTCCAGCCGCGACAGCAGCAGCGCCTCGTCACCGGACTCGATGGCGTCGACCAGGCCGCTGTGCTCGTCGACGAGGGTCTGCGGGTCGGCGGTGTACTTGTCCTGCAGCGCGGTCAGGCACATCCGCTTCTCCACCAGCAGCGTCTGCGCCATCCGCTGCAGGCGGGGGCTGCCGGACACGCGCACCAGGGTTTCGTGGAACTCCTGGTCGGCGTCGCTGAGCTCGATCGCGTCGCCGCGGCCCGCTGCCGAGACGATGCGGGCCTGGGCCGCGGTCAGTTCCGCGACCGCCTCCACCCGGTGGTGGCGGATGATGCGTTCGCACGCGGCGCGTTCCACCGCCAGTCGCGCCAGGTAGATGTCGGTGACGTCGTCGGCGTCGAGCGTCGTCACGAACAATCCGCGGTGTGGTTCGCTGTGCAGCAGCCCTTCCTGCACGAGCCGCTGCATCGCCTCCCGCAGCGGCCCGCGGCTCACCCCGAGCCGCGACGCCAGTTCGGCCTCACCCATCTGGCTGCCCGGCGGCAGCGACCCGTACATGATCGCCGACCGCAGCTGGTCGGCCACGATCGCGGCGGTCGATTTCCGCTGCACCGGCTCTAACTCGCCGTGCTGGTTCTGCTCGTCGACTCCGAGCACCGACACCATCTCCTCATCGAGTTCTCAGCGCGGGGCGGCTCCCCCGAGCTCACCCCTGTCCGGGCCGGCCTGCCGGAACAGCGCGCCCAGGCCCTCGTGCGGTCCCGGGTCACCGGCCAGCCGAAGCACTTCCCACGCGCTGACCTGGTTGGCGGTCAGCACCGGTTTGCCCAGGCGCTGCTCCAGCTCGTCGAGCCACGCCGCGGTGTGCAGCGCGGTGTCGGGCATCAGCAGTGCCTGCGCGGTCGGATCGTCGTTGGCCGCGGCGAAATCCAGCACCTGTTCGCGGGTCAACGTGCCGACCTCCGCGGCGGTGACGATGCCGCGGCTGGACAACCTGGTCACCTCGATACCGCCGTGGGCCAGGAAATCGGCGAACCGGTCGGCCACGTCGGCCGGATAGGTCGCCGCGACCGCCACCCGGTCCAGCCCGAGGCGCGCCGCGGCGTGCACGAACGCGAACGACGTGCTCGACGTCGCCAGACCGGTGACGGCTTGCAACTTCTCGACCTGGTCGCGGGCGCCTTCCCAGCCGAAGACGAAGCTGCCGCTGGTGCACGCCCAGATCACGGCCTGCACGCCGCGGGTCAGCAGTTCACGGGCCCCTTCGGCGAGGACCTCGGCGGAACCGACGTCGAGCAGCGCGTCCACCCGATGCGCGTCCTCCCGCATCAAGGTGTGCACCAGCGGCAACGCGATCCCCCCGCCGAGCAGGCGTTCCAGGGCCGGGTAATCGTCTTCGGCGCTGTATCCGGGGTAGAGAATCCCTGCGGTGATCGACACCGGCAGCTCCCTCCTTGATTCGTTCCCGCGACCCGCCGTGCGAATCGGGGTTGCGGGGGGCGAACGACACCGGACCGGCGGTCAATTGTCGACAATGTTACCGCACGGTTCGGTGCCGCCCGCAGTGGCGGACATGCTTTCGTAATTCGATCGACACGCTCACGGCGTGCGAACGGCCCAGTTCAGGCGGCCGGAACGTCGAACGCTCGCACCAGCCGCTGCTGCGGGGCCACCGCCGGTAACCCCATCGTGCGCAGCGCCGCCCACATCGTGACCTGATTCGCCGTGAGCACCGGCTTGCCCAATTCCTGCTCCAGCGGGCCGATGATGTCGTAGGTCGGCAGATTCGTGCAGCTGATGAACATCGCCTCCGCGTCCGGGCGGTCCGCCGAACGCACGATGTCGACGACCTGACGGTAATCGACCTTCCAAATCCGGCCCAGCAGGCCCAACCCCACGCTGGTGACCACCTCGACGTCGTGCTCACCGAGGAAACCCACCAGCCGCTCGGTCACGTTCTCCACGTACGGCGTCGCGATCGCCACCCGCCGCACCCCGAGCACCTCCAGCGCCTCGACCAGCGCACCCGAGGTCGTCACCGCCGCCGGGGCACCGGCCTCCCGCATCACCGTGGTCAGGTTGCGCTCCCCGGCCGCGCCGTCGACGAAACTGCCCGACGCGCACGCGTAGGCCACCACCTCCGGCTCCGGCGAGAGCAGGTCGCGCGTGGCGCTGTGCACCGCGGCCTCGTCCGAGATCAGCGACGCCATCTCCACGGTCATCGGGACCGGCACGAACGCCGTGCGCGTCACGTACAACGTCACGTTCTCCGGCGTCCAGCGCCACAACTCGCGATCCATCGCCAGGTCGAACGGCGCGACCACACCCACTCCGCGCTGCGGGGCGGGACCGGACACCGACCCCATGAAGTCCTCCGGCGCCATGCCGCGACCCCCGGTCAACCGGAGTGGCGTTCGTAGCGCAACCGCTCACCGACGCTGCCCGAACGCCACACGTCGTTGCAGGCCTCCGCGAACGCGCCGAGGTTGTCCACGATCGACCCGTACACGTTGCCCGGCACCCAGCCCACATCGCCGTTGAGCAGCAGGTTGTTGCGCCCGTAGAAGATCGCCAGGTCGATCACGCCCGGCAGGGCCTCGATGTCCTTCTCCTCCTTGAACCCGCGGTCGAGCATCCCGCTGTCGAAGGAGAAGTACACGAGGTCACCGGGGATCGGCGTCACCGTCGGGTTCTCCTGGCCCGGTTCCCGCTCGGCGAACCGGGGGACCATGGTGTAGATCTCGTTGCGCGCGTACTTCGCGTGATGCACCGGCCCGGCCTGCGGCAACGACTGCCACACGGCCTCGCAGGTGCGGGGGGCGTCCTTGTCCAGCAACTCCGCCACGCAGGACACGCCACGCTTCTCCAGCGTGATCGACAGGTACCTGGGCATCGTGAAATCCGTTCCATGAGAGGGCGAGCAGATGTGGATCGGTCTCCGCGGTCTCGGCTCGCGGCCACCAGTGGCCACGCCGTGCCCTGCCCAGGGCCGAAGACCCGCCTCGCGGACCGGCGCACCGACAGGCGCCGACCCCACCGCGAGATACCTGCGGATTGTTGACAATCCTACGAGCGCTTCCTAGCGTGTCAATCCCCGGCCGCCGACAGCCCGGAGATCCACCGCGACGACGCGCGAACCGCTACCCGCCCACCTCCGAAGGCCAGGTCATGACCGACAACACCCCCACCGTCGTCGTCCTCCACGGTGGCGACCCGCCACCCGCCATGGACCGCATCGCACGCGTCGCCGAACTCCGCCCCACCACCGAAGACGGCCTCGCCGCCGCACTGCCCGGCGCCGACGTGCTGTTCGTGTGGGACTTCCGCTCCGACGCCGTCGACGAAGCCTGGCACCACGCCGAAGACCTGCGCTGGGTCCACGCCGCCAGCGCCGGAGTCGACCGGCTGCTGTTCCCCGCCCTGCTCGACTCCGACGTCGCCCTCACCAACTCCCGCGGCGTCTTCGACGGGCCCATGGCCGAATACGTCCTGGCCACCGTGCTCGCCTTCGCCAAAGACCTCCACACCAGCGTCCGGCTGCAAGACCAACGGCAATGGCGCCACCGCGAAACCGAACGCATCGCGGGCAAACGCGCCCTCGTCGTCGGCACCGGCCCCATCGGACGCGCCATCGCAGGCCAGCTGGGCGCCGCCGGACTCCACGTCGAAGGCGCCGGACGCGTCGCCCGCGACCACGACCCCGACTTCGGCACCGTGCACGCCTCCGACGAACTGCACGGCGTCCTCGGCGACCACGACTACGTCGTGCTCGCCGCACCCCTGACCGAACAGACCCACGGACTCATCGACGCCAAAGCCCTCGCCGAGTTCGCCCCCACCGCACGCCTGATCAACGTCGGCCGCGGCGAACTCGTCGTCCAACCCGACCTCGTCGAAGCACTCGAAGCCGGACGCCTCGCCGGCGCCGCCCTCGACGTGTTCGACACCGAACCCCTCCCCGAAACCTCCCCCCTGTGGGAGATGCCGAACGTCCTGATCTCCGCGCACATGTCCGGCGACACCATCGGCTGGACCACCGAACTGGTCGAACTGTTCCTGGACAACCTGCGCGGCTACGCCCAAGGCGGCCCACTGCGCAACGTGGTGGACAAACAACGCGGCTACGTCAGCGGAACGGAGCGCAAGCGATGACCTCGACCCCCCATGCCGACACCCCCCGGACCGCGCCCGCCGACACCACGGCGGCAGACCTCACCGCCACCGAAATGCTCGACGGCTTCGCCCGCGGCGACCTCTCCCCCGTCGACGCCACCGAAGCCACCCTGCGCCGCATCGACCAAGCCGACGGCGCCGTCAACGCCTACTGCCTCGTCGACGCCGACCGCGCACTCGACCAAGCCCGCGCCTCCGAAGCCCGCTGGGCCCGCGGCGAACCCGACGGCAAGCTCGACGGCGTCCCCACCTCCATCAAGGACATCTTCCTCACCCGCGACTGGCCCACCCTGCGCGGCTCCCGCACCGTCGACCCCGCACAACCCTGGACGGCCGACGCCCCCGCCGTGGCCCGGCTGCGCGAGCACAACGCCGTGTTCATCGGCAAGACCACCACCCCCGAACTCGCCTGGAAAGGCGTCACCGACAACACCCTCACCGGCATCACCCGCAACCCCTGGAACCCCGACCGCACCCCCGGCGGCTCCAGCGGCGGCGCCGGTGCCGCCGTCGCACTCGGCATGGCACCCCTGGCCATCGGCACCGACGGCGGCGGATCCGTGCGCATCCCCGCCGCCTTCTGCGGCATCTACACCATCAAACCCACCTACGGCCGCGTCCCGCACTTCCCCGCCAGCCCCTTCGGCACCATGGCCCACGCCGGACCGATGACCACCACCGTCACCGAGACCGCGCTCATGCTCGACGTGCTCAGCGGCCCCGACAGCCGCGACTGGTCCGCGCTCGAACCACCCGCGCACTCCTTCCTCGACGGACTCGACGACGGTGTGCGCGGACTGCGCATCGCCCTGAGCCCCGACCTCGGCTTCGCCACCGTCGACCCCGAGATCGCCGACGCCGTCGCCCGAGCCGCCCAGGTCTTCACCGAACTCGGCGCCACCGTCGAACACGCCGACCCCGGCTTCACCGACCCCGTCGCCGACTTCCACGTCCTCTGGTTCTCCGGCGCCGCCAAATCCGTCGCCCACCTCACCCCAGCCCAACGGGAACTGCTCGACCCCGGCCTGCGCGACATCGTCGACGAAGGCCTCACCTACAGCGCGCAGGACTACCTCGAAGCCACCAACACCCGCATGGCGCTGGGCCAGCGCATGGGCGCCTTCCACGACACCTACGACCTGCTGCTGACCCCCACCGTCGGCATCCCCCCGTTCGAAGCCGGCGTCGAAGCACCCGCCGGATCCACCTCCCCCCGCTGGACCGGCTGGACCCCGTTCACCTACCCGTTCAACATGACCCAACAGCCCGCCGCCAGCGTCCCCTGCGGATTCACCACCGACGGACTGCCCATCGGGCTGCAGATCGTCGGACCCCGCCACAGCGACGCCCGCGTGCTGCGCGCCTCCCGCGCCTACGAACAAGCCCGCCCCTGGAGCCGCCCCCAGCGGTGAACCGGCCCATCTCGCTCAGTGCGCGCGCAGCCGCGCACCGAGCGAGATCTCAGGTCAGCGCCAGCATGCCCGCCACGGTCACCGACGTGATCAACGCGGTGGAACAGGCACCGAGCACCAACGCCCGCGGGCCGGTACGACGCAACCCGCCCACCCGGACCGAAGTGCCCAACGCGAACAACGCCGCCGCCAGCAACACCGTCGTGGCCTCCCGCGCCGCACCCAGCACCGGCTCCGGCACGAGCCCGGTGCCGCGCACCGCCATCGCGGCCAGGAACCCCACCACGAACAACGGCAACAACGGCGCCCGCCGCCCACCACCACCGCTGCGGCGGCGCACCAGGCCGATGCCCGCGACCAACGGCGCCAGCAGCACCACCCGGCCGAGCTTGACCACCACGGCCACCGACACCGCCGCCGCACCCGCCGGGGACGCCGCCGCCACCACCTGCGCCACCTCGTGCACGCTGCCCCCGGCGATGCGGCCGAGCAGCTCCGGGCCCACGCCCCACACCCCGCCCAGCAGCGGCAGCAGCACCATCGACAGCGACCCGAACACCGTCACCAGCGCGACCCCCGTGGCCACCTCCTCGTCCTCGCGGTCCACGACGCCCTCCACCGCCGCGATCGCCGACGCCCCGCAGATCGAGAAACCCGTCGCCACCAGCACCGACAACCCACGCGACACCCCCAGCACACGCCCGAGCACCACCGTGCCCGCGAACGTCACCACCACCGCGACCACCACCACACCCACCGTCGCCGAAGAGGGCCCCTCCGTCTCCGGCCTGCTGGTGCTCGGGCTGACCACCGCGCTGGGCATCGTCGGGT